>CALQKH020000009.1 GCA_943331105.2 Akkermansia muciniphila | reverse complement strand
TTTGGCCGTTGATGACCCAGCGGCCGTCCTTGCGCACGGCGGTGGTTTTGAGCTTGGTGGTGTCGCTGCCGGTGGTGGGTTCGGTCACGCCCATGGACTGGATGCGCAACTCGCCGGTGGCGATCTTGGGCAAGAGCGTGTTTTTTTGGGCGTCAGAGCCGCTGCGCACGATGGAATTCATCACGTACATCTGGCCGTGGCAAGCGCCCGAATTGCCGCCCGAGCGGTTGATCTCTTCCATGATGACCGAGGCCTCGGCCATGGACAGGCCCGAGCCGCCGTATTCCTGTGGGATCAGCGCAGCCATCCAACCGGCTTTGGTGAGGGCGTCCACAAACTCTTCGGGGTAGCCGCGTTTTTCGTCGACCTTGCGGTGGTACTCGTCAGGGAACTGGGCGCACAGGGCGCGCACGGCGTCGCGGATGTCTTGGTATTGGTCGGTGGAGGTGTGCATGGGTTTTGTGTCGGTAAAAAGTTTCAGGCCAAAAAATATCAGGCCAAGGTGGCTTGCGCTTGCATGGTGAGCCAGCCTTCGTGGTCGCAGGCCCACAGGTCAACGGTTTTTCCATCAGCAGACGGGCGGCCGTTCAAGCGGAAAGGGTGCAGGTCAAAGGTGGGTCGCACGGCGCGGAACTGGAACGAGGCCACGCGGGCCTCCGGCATTTGACGGCGCACCAGGTCCACCAACAAAGTAGCAATGAGTGGGCCGTGCACGATAAGGCCGGGGTAGCCCTCCTCTTGCGTGACGTAGCTTCGGTCGTAGTGGATGCGGTGGCCGTTGAAGGTGAGCGCCGAATAGCGAAACAGCGACACCGGATCGGGCACAAACTCGCGCTGCCAGGGCGCGCCGGTCTCGGCCGCAGTGGGTAGCACTTCAGGCGCACCGGGCACCGCCGCTGGGCGGTAAACGATGTCGTGGGTTTCGGTCAGGCACAGGCCTTGGGCGTTGCTGAAAGCGTGCTCGACTTCGACAAACAGCAAGTCGCCCGTGCGGCCGGACTTGTGCTTGACCGAAGCGATGCGCGACTGCTTTTGCGCAACCTCGCCCACACGCAGCGGGTTGCCGGTTTGCCACTGCAGGCGGCCGCCTGCCCACATGCGGCGAGGCAGCGGCACGGGGGGCAAAAAGCCCCCACGCAAGGGGTGGCCGTCGGGCCCGATCTGGCTTTGCGGGGCCTGTGGCAAAAAGTACAGCCAGTGCCACAGCGGCGGCACTTCGCTGCCCGCGGCTTGGCGGGGGTCATCGCGGTCAAGCAGGGCGCTTTGACCACGCAGCGGGGCGGCCACGATCTCGTCGGTCAGCGTTTCGCTGCGGCCTTCCCAGCTGCGCAGGTGCGCGACTTGGCTCGCGTCTAAGGTGGTGGTGGTGTTCATGGGGTCGATCTTCGCCGAGTCGGGGGCAAGAGGCCATCTGTGTTTTTGAAAGTCCGCCTTTGTCAGTCAAGAAGAGCGCTCAGGCGCTGCCGGTTTGCGCGGCGCTCCACTGTTCAACCAACTCGCGCTTGAGCACTTTGCCGCTCAGGGTCATGGGCATCTCGGCCACCAGCGTCACCACCGAGGGTCGCTTGTAGGGCGACAGGTGTTCGTGGGCATGGGCCTTCAGGGCCTGCAGGTCCAACTGCACGCCGGGCTTGGCTTCAATGAAGGCCAGGATGTCCTCGTTGCCATCGGCCGCTTTGCGCCCGGCCACCGCCGCTTTTTGCACTCCGGGCCAAGCCAGGAACACGGCCTCGACCTCGCCGGGGTACACATTGAAGCCCGAGCGGATGATCATTTCCTTGAGACGACCCACCACCTGCAAAGCACCGTCAACATCTTGTCTGCCCAAGTCGCCGCTGGCGTACCAGCCGCCAGGCTTCATGACCTGGTGGGTGATCCCGGGGTCGCGGAAATAACCGGGCATCAGGCCCACGCCGCGCATCCAGATCTCGCCCGTCTGCCCTCTAGGCAGGTCCTGCCCATCGGGGCCCATGATGCGCAGCTCAGCGCCTTCGACCAGGTAACCCGCGCTGGTGTCGGCGCGCTGTTCATTCAGGCGGCACAGCGTCAAAGCGCCTGCGTATTCCGACAGGCCATAACCGTGGTGCAGGGGTTTGCCAAAGCGCGCTTCAATCGCTTGCTTGACGCTCAGGTCAAGCGGTGCAGCGCCCGTATAGACATAGCGCAAAGCAGGTGCAACCGGCTGCGCAATGCCTTGAAGGTCGAGCCAAGCCAACAAGCGGGTGAACATGGCGGGCGGGCCTTGCAGCTGCGTCATGCCCTGGTGGGCCAGCGCGTCGAACACATCGGCCGGGTCGAACTGGCTGCGCATGAGCAGGCCTGAGCCAGCGTGCAGCGAAGCCATGAGCACCGTGCCCAGACCGAAGATGTGCGTCATGGGCAAATAGGCGTAAGACCGGTCCGAAGGCCCGAGCTGGCGCGACTGCGCCGACACCCGGGCAAATTGCAACAACCCGGCGTGCGTGAGCATCACGCCCTTGGGCTGTCCCGTGGTGCCCGATGTGAAAATGATTGCGGCGACCTGCTCAGCCAGCTCACCGGTTTGCGCCGTAGCTTGCGGCCTGACGCGCGTGCGTTGCAGGCCGGGCAGCACACTGGCCTGGGTACCGCGCTGCGCCGCGTGCTGGCGCGCCGCCTCGGACACACCCACCGTGAAATACAGCACGCGGGCATCGGCCTTGTCAGCAAATGCGGCCACTTCGGAGGCCGTCATGCGGGCATTGACGCCGCAGGCCCAGGCCCCCACACGGCTGCAGGCGAGCACCAGCGCCACATGCTCGGGGCAGTTTTCGGCGGCCACCAACACCCGGTCACCCAGACGCACACCCGCTTCGCGCAGCTCGTCTTCCAGCAGATCCACCTTCTGGGCCAGCTGGCCCAGCGTCATGACCCCATGCGTCAAATACAAAAAGGGGTGCGCAGGTGCCTGTGCGGCGCGTTCGTCAAACAGCTGGTGAATGCGGGTGTGGGGTGCTGTCAAATGCAAAGACATGTTTTATTCGAAGGTCATGCCTTTGGTCACTTCGGCCCACAGCGCGTGTTCGCGGCGCATGCGCTCGGCCAGGTCTGCGGGTTTGGCATTCCAAATCACATAGCCCTGGTCCACCCAGCGCTTGTTCAGTTCGGGGTCTTGCAAGGCGCGGGCCGTCGCAGCGGTGATCCTCTGGCTCACTTCTGCACTCATGCCCAATGGGCCATACAGGCCGTACCAACCACCCACGTCGTAATCGCGAATGCCCAACTCGGTCATGCTGGGCAGCTGCGGCAAGGCCGGGTTGCGGTCTTTGGAGGTCACGGCCAAGGGTCTCACCTTGCCGCCGTCGATGTGGCCCTTGGCCCCGCCCACGATGTCAAACATCATCTGGATCTGCCCGCCGATCACGTCGGTCATGGCAGGGGCATTGCCTTTGTAGGGCACATGGGTCATGTTGATGCCCGCACGGCGCGCAAACAGCTCACCGCTCAAGTGGTTCGATGCGCCCATGCCAGCCGAGCCATAAGCCAGTTTGCCCGGATTGGCTTTGGCAAAGGCCACCAACTCGGGCAATGTCTTGAAGGGCTGGTTCTGGTTGACGACCAGCACGTTGGCATAACTGAGGATGGTGGCCAGCGGGGTCATGTCCTTGAGCGGGTCAAAGGCCATGGACTTGAGCACATGGGGGCTGATGGTCATGGTGGGGCTGGCGGCATAAAAAATCTCCAAGCTCGCGGGTGCCGACCGGACCACGGTGTTCCCCGCTAATGCACCACCCGCGCCAGGTCTGTTTTCCACGATCACCGGCTGGCCCAGTTCGCGGCTGAGCACGGGCGCAAACACGCGTGCCGATGAGTCCACGGGTCCGCCTGGGGCATAACCCACAATCAGCTTGACGGTGTTGTTGCCTGTGGACTGGGCCCACAGGGGCAGGGCGGATGCTGTGCACACCGCCCCCAAAAGGGCCATCATCAAACGGCGCTGGGTGGATGGGGTTTTTGTCATGGTTTGTCTCCTAGGGTTGTCATCGGTTTTGGCTTGGGGGAATCGGTGGGGCCGTCGCTCAAGAGGGAAGTGCCCAGGTCTGCGCACGCGCCAAAGCGGCACGGCAGTCGGCCACCATGCGCTCGATCAGGTCGGCGCAGCGCGGGATGTCGTCGATCAGGCCAATCACCTGGCCGGCAGCGACCACGCCGCCATCGACATCGCCCGACTGCAGGGCCTGGTTGCCGCGCTGGCCGGCCACCAGGTGGCGTATGTCTTCGAAGCTGCAGCCGCCTGCGCGGTTTTCGGTGGTCACCACCTCTTGCGACACTGCATTGCTCCAAGCCCGCGTGGTGTTGCGCATGGTGCGAAACATCAGTTTGGTGTCGCGCTCGGTGGCACCCACCAGCGCTTGTTTGATGTTGTCGTGCACCGGCGCTTCTTGCGTGACCAGAAAGCGGGTGCCCATGTTCACGCCTTCGGCGCCCAGCGCCATGGCGGCGGCCATGCCGCGCCCGTCGGCAATGCCGCCCGAGGCAATGACCGGCACACGCAGCGCCTGACAAGCCAAGGGGATCAGGATCAAGCCAGGCACATCGTCCTCGCCGGGGTGGCCTGCGCATTCAAATCCGTCGATGCTGATCATGTCCACGCCGTTGCGCTCGGCGCTCAGGGCGTGGCGCACCGAGGTGCATTTGTGCACGATGGTGATGCCCGCATCCTTCATGCGGCCAATGAAGTCTTTGGGGCTGTTGCCCGCCGTTTCCACAATCTTCACGCCGCTGTCGATGATGACCTGCAGGTACTCGCCGTAGGGCGGCGGGTTGATCGAAGGCAGGATGGTGAGGTTCACACCAAAGGGTTGGTCGGTCAGTGTGCGGGTGCGGGCGATCTCGTGCGCCAGGGCTTGCGGCGTGGGCTGGGTGAGCGCCGTGAGCACGCCCAGGCCCCCGCCATTGGACACGGCCGAGACCAGCTCGGCCTTGCCCACCCACTGCATGCCGCCTTGGATGATGGGGTAGCGGATGCCCAAGGCTTCGGTGACGCGGGTTTTCATGGTCTTGTGCCCAAGTCAGCCGCGTGCTTCACGCACCATGTTGCGACCGATGATGATTTGCTGGATCTGCGTGGTGCCCTCGTACAAACGGAACAGGCGCACATCGCGGTAAAAGCGCTCGATGCCGTATTCCGACAAATAGCCCGCGCCACCCAAAATTTGCACGGCCCGGTCGGCCACACGGCCGCACATCTCGGACGCGAACATCTTGCAGCATGAGGCCTCGGTCGACACGCTGCGCCCTTCGTCGCGCTTGCGTGCGGCGTCGATCACCATGCACTCGGTCGCATACAGCTCGGCCTTGCTGTCGGCGAGCATGGCCTGCACCAACTGGAACTCGGCGATAGGCTGGCCGAACTGCTTGCGGTCAATGGCGTAACGCAAAGCGTCATCCAGGATGCGTTGGGCCACGCCCACGCAGACGGCGGCCAGATGGATGCGGCCTTTTTCGAGCACCTTCATCGCGGTCTTGAAACCCTGACCTTCTTGGCCGCCAATGAGGTTGGCAGCGGGCACACGCACATTGTCAAACATCACGTCGCAGGTGTGAGCGCCCTTTTGGCCCATCTTTTGGTCATTTTTGCCCAAGCTGATGCCGGGCGACTGGGCATCCACGATGAAGGCCGAGACGCCGCCTGCGCCCTTGTCAGCCGGGTTGGTGCGCGCCATGAGCGTGAAGATTTTGGAGTGCGGCGCGTTGGTGATGTAGCGCTTGGTGCCGTTGACGATGTAGTGGTCGCCCTCACTGTCTGTGCCCCGGATGGCCGTGGTGCGCAGCGATGCGGCGTCAGAGCCCGCCTCGGGCTCGGTCAGCGCGAACGAAGCCGACAACTCACCGGTGGCCAGCTTGGGCAGGTAGTAGGCTTTTTGTTCATCGGTGCCGTCCATCAGGATGCCCTGCGAGCCAATGCCCACCGTGGTGCCGATCACCGAGCGGAACGCGGGCGAGGTCTTGCACAGCTCAAACAGCAAGCGCGACTCCTCTTCCATGGTCAGCTCCAGGCCACCATAGGCCTCGGGGATGGTCAGGCCAAACAGGCCCATCTCGCGCATCTCTTGCACGATGGCTTCGGGAATCTCATCGGTCAGGGCGACTTGGTTTTCGGCAGGCACCAAACGGTCGCAGACAAAACGACGCACCGAGTCGAGCAAGGCTTCGAAGGTTTCGGGGTCTCGGATCATGGCTTGCTCACAAGGTTTCAAAAGTGCCCAGGATCGCCGTGGACTGGCTGGACAACGTGCCGCCGTTGCCGTGGGCCAGCGCGGTTTGGGCTCCCGCGACTTGGCGCTCGCCACCCTCGCCGCGCAACTGGCGCACGGCTTCGATCAGGGTGAAGATGCCGTACATGCCCGGGTGCGTACACGACAGACCGCCGCCGTTGGTGTTGACCGCCAGGCGGCCTCCGGGCGCGATCGCACCGCCTTCAACAAAGGCGCCGCCTTCACCCTTTTTGCAAAAGCCCAGGTCTTCGAGGAAGAGCAAGGTGTTGATGGTGAAGGCGTCGTACAGCTGCACCACGTTCATGTCGGCTGGCGCCAGGCCCGCCATGGCAAAGGCTTCGCGCCCCGACTGGCTGGCAGAAGTGACGGTGAGGTCGTGCATGGACGAGATCTGGCGGTTCCAGTTGGCGGTGGCGTTGCCCAGCACGTAGACCGGCTTTTGGGGCAGGTCACGCGCACGGTCGGCGCGCACCAGCACAAAGGCCCCCCCGCCGTCGGTCACCAAACAGCAGTCACGCACAGACAAAGGGTCAGACACCATGCGGGCCTTGAGCACATCGTCAATCGTCAGCGGATCGCGCATGAAGGCTTCGGGGTTGCGCTGCGCCCAAGCGCGCGCGGCCACGGCCACTTCGGCCAACTGGCGGCGGGTGGTGCCGTACTCGTGCATGTGCCGTTGCGTGGCCAGCGCATAAGCGCTCAAGGGTTGTATCGGGGCGTAGGGCGTCTCGTAGGGCTGCGGGTCCATCACGCGGCGCGCCTGCGCGATTTCGGCGCGGCCAAAAGTTGAGGTGCGCTGCGTGCTGCCGTAGCACACCAGCACGGCATTGCACTGGCCCGACTGCAAAGCCATCATGGCGGGCAGCAGGTGCGCCACAAAACTGGAGCCGCCGAGCATGGTGCCGTTGGTGTAGCGCGGGTTGATGCCCAAGTACTCGGTCACGGGCATGGGCCACATGGTGGACAGCACACTGGCGGTGCACAGCCCGTCGATGTCGCTCATCTTCAAACCGGCATCGGCCACGGCGGCGCGCGCGGCGCGGGCCAGCACTTCCATATCGGTGAAACCCGTGGCTTCACCACAACCAAAGGTGGCCACGCCCACAATGGCGGCGCTGCCACGCAAGGCTTTCAGGCCAGATGAGGTGTGCACCGCTGCCGATGCAGCCGGGCCACGGGGCACAGCTTGGGCCGAGGCAGCGGCCGTGCTGACCGGGTCAAACACCACCAGGCCTTGACCCTTGTCGACCACCACGCGGGATTGCACCCGCTGGCCCACTTGCACGGCGTCGACAGGGTCCATGTCCACGCGGCTCATCAGGCGCACGCCTTCGTCCAGGTCGATCAGGCAGACGTTGTAATCGCCGCCCGCATCGGGCTTGCGACGCACGATGGTCACCGAATACACCGTGCCCAGGCCCGTGGGGGGCACCAGGGCCAAATGGTCGCAGCCGCAATGCGGACAGACCTCACGGGGAAAGTAAATGTTCTGGCCACAGCCACCACATTTTTGGATCAGGAATTGGCCCTCGGCCAAGGCCGCCTGGTGCTGGGCGAGGACGCCGGTGTTGTTGTTCTCTGCAGTCATGGTCATTGCTCAGATCGGGTCCCAGCTGAACACGTCACCTGAGCGTTCCAGGTCAAAAAAGCTCGATTGCAGCGCGGGCATGGCGTGGTCGAGCACGCTCTGCGGCGTCCAGCCCTCGCCACGGTGCACCGAGCGCACCGGACGCGGCTGGCTCATCAAGAAAATTTCGTTGTTGCGCACGGCAAAAATCTGGCCGTTCACATGGGCCGATGCATCGCTGGCCAGGGCCACGGCCATGGGCGCGATCTTGGCGGGTGTCATCTGCTTGATGCGCTCGACGCGGGCCTGCTCTTCGGGCGTTTCGGTCGGTATCGAGCCGATCATGCGGCTCCAGGCAAAAGGCGAGATGCAGTTGGAGCGAACATTGAACTTCTGCATGTCCAACGCGATTGACTTGGACAGCGCGGCCACACCCAGCTTGGCCGCCGAGTAGTTGGCCTGGCCAAAGTTGCCCACCAGCCCCGAGGTGGAGGTCATGTGGATGTAGTTGCCGCTTTCCTGCTCTTTGAAGTGGGGGGCAGCGGCGCGGCTGACATAAAAAGCGCCGTACAGGTGCACCTTGAGCACGGCGTCCCACTCGTCCATGCTCATCTTGTGAAAGAAGCGGTCGCGCAAGATGCCTGCGTTGTTGACCACCACGTCGATGCGGCCAAAGTGGTCAATGGCCGTCTGGATGATGCGGGCTGCGCCTGCGGCGTCAGACACGCTGTCGGTGTTGGCCACCGCCTGGCCGCTCATGACTTGGATCTCGTCCACCACTTTTTGTGCGGGACCGGCGTCTTGGCCCTCGCCCGAGACGGACGCGCCAATGTCGTTGACCACCACCTTGGCACCCTCGCGGGCCATGGCCAACGCGATGTCGCGGCCAATGCCACCACCTGCGCCGGTGACCACCACCACCTTGTCTTGAACCAATCCAGTCATGCTCATGTTTGCTTTCCTTCAATTCATGGGGTCGTTGCAGGACTGGGCACCGCCTGCGACACCATGGGTGGGTGTATCTTGTGCCGCGCCCCAGTTCTCATCAATCTGCGATTGCTGAACCGGGTCTTTTGAATTGCCTAACCCCGGGATTCCCCTTGGTTCAGGACCGCTTGTCTTGGGATGGCCAAACAAACAAGGGCGGCTGCTTGTTCAGAAAACGGCTCACGGCTTCGCGGTGCTCGGCGGTGCCTGCGGCCAAAGCCTGCGCCTGCGCTTCTGAGCTCAGCATGTCTTGCAGACCGCCGCCCAGGGCCGTGCCCAGGCTGCACTTGATGAGCGCCACTGCCGCTGGCGACGCACCCACAAAGCTGCGGGCCAAGGCTTGCGCACGGGGCAACAGTTGCTCGGGTTCGTGGAGCTCCATCACGATGCCAAGACGCAGGGCCTCTTGGGCGTCGATGTCGCGGGCCGAGAGCATGATTTCTTTGGCCCGCTGAACGCCCACCACGCGGGGCAAGGTATAGAGCGCGCCCAAATCGGGCACCAGCCCGACCTTGAGGAATGACATGTTGAACCAGGCCCGCGGCGTGGCCAGCACGAAGTCTGCAGACAACGCGAGGCTGAAGCCCGCACCAGCGGCCGCACCATCCACCGCAGCGATCACCGGTCGGTCGAGCGTGAGCAAGACCTGCAACCAGGCATGCAGGGTTTGCATGCG
This sequence comes from Akkermansia muciniphila, assembly GCA_943331105.2. GTDB lineage: Bacteria > Pseudomonadota > Gammaproteobacteria > Burkholderiales > Burkholderiaceae_C > Limnohabitans_A. The sequence continues at coordinate 154,202 of CALQKH020000009.1, read as the reverse complement.
CAGGAGCCAACCGCCATTGTCAAGATTGGCCGTGGCAATGTTTTTCAGGTCGCCGCCCGAACAAAAATGCCCGCCAGCGCCCGTCAAGACCACGGCGCGGATGCTCTGGTCTTGCTGGATTTGCTGCAAGGCCAATGCCAGTTCTTCGCGCATGGCCGGCTCCAGCGCGTTGCGCTTGGTCGGGCTGTTGAAGATGAGGGTGGCGACTTGTTCGCTCACCTCGAATTGGAGCAAGGATGTGTGGGTCATGGTCAAGTGAGCGCAATCACGGCTTCTCCGGACAACTTGGTTTGGCCTTCGGCATTGGCCGCGGTCAAGGCCAAACGCACGCGGCGCTCTCCCTGAAGTTCGAATTTTTCAGTCACTTTTGCGCTGCAAGTGATTTTTTCGCCCACATGCGTCATGGCCGCAAAACGCACGCTGTAATCTCGAATGGCGTTTTGCGGCACCCAGTGGGTCAAGACGTGTGCCAACCACGCCATGGACAACATGCCGTGTGCAATCACATCGGGCATGCCTGCACTGTGTGCGAAATCGGTGTCCACATGGATCGGGTTGTGGTCGCCCGATGCGCCGCAGTAAAGCGCCAACGTCAAGCGCGACAGGGAGGGCATTGTCAAAGCGGGAATGTCATCACCCACCTTCAATACGTCAAAAACTGGTGTTTTCATCCCATTACCCTTCGCTGTTGCGCAGAACCGCGACATTGCGCAAATCGACGACGCACTGGCCGTGCTGATTGCTCACCCGAGTTCGGCGCACGACAAACTCAAGGGCACCGTTCTTTTTGTCATAGATGTCCTCAATGCGTTGTTCAAAGCGCAGGACATCCCCCGCGTAAGCCATGCGGTGGTAGGTAAAACCTTGCTCACCATGCAACAGTCGGCGGTAATCGATGCCCAACAAGTTGCGGATGGCGGCCGGATCGGGCGACTCCATCTCCAGACAAAAGAAGAAAGTGGGCGGCACAGGCAAAGTCGGATGGCCTTGTGAACGGGCAAACTCTTCGTCGGTGTACACAGGGTCGGTCTGGCCGGTCGCTTTGGCAAAAAAACGCAGCCGGCCTTTTTCAACGAGCACCTCAAACCCCGGCATCTGATGGCCTATGTACCGACGGTCAATCATGGTTCACCTCCAAATTTTTGAAGTCGGATGACGCGGACCCTATTCCCACGCTTGATAGGTGACCAAACGCCCCAACGTGGCCCTGCGAAGAACCCAACTGCGGCACTTTGACCACCACCACAGCCTGAGTCCGAAACCGGGCCTTGAATCTTTTCATGCCATCCTAAGCCCCCCCGGCGCAACAGGATGCCCGCAAGTGACACCTCGGTTTTGCGCACCAACGCGGCTCACTGAAAACACCCTCGGTGGGCAGAACAAATATCCTCCACGATAATTCAGGTTTTAAAGCTTTTAGACCCAAGAACACCCCATGAGCACATTCCAAACCACCGGCGCACGCGCCACAGGCCTCGCCACCATCGCCGCTGACGGCACTGTGCTAGACACCTGGTTCCCCGCCCCCGAACTGGCAGCCGACGTGGCCGCCAGCGGCAGCACCCGCCTGACCCAGGCCGAAGCCGTCGCCGCTTTGGGCGCTGACGTGGCCCAAGCCCTGGTCGCCTGCAGCGTGCGCAACGCCACCGTGGTGGCCGTGCGCACCGAGATCAAAAGCCTGGCCGACGCCCCCGCCGACACGCACGACGCCTACCTGCGCCTGCACCTGCTGAGCCACCGCCTGGTGTTGCCACACGGTGCCAACGTGACCGGCATCTTTGGCCTGCTGCCCAACGTGGCCTGGACCAACTTTGGCCCCTGCGCCCTGGCCGATGTGCCTGCCGCCCGCCTGAAAGCCCGTGGGACCGGCCGCGTGTTGGAGATCAAGGGCCTGGACAAGTTCCCTCAAATGACAGACTACGTGATCCCATCGGGCGTGCGCATTGCCAACGCCGACCGTGTGCGCCTGGGCGCACACTTGGCCAGCGGCACCACCGTCATGCACGAAGGCTTTTGCAACTTCAACGCGGGTACCTTGGGCGCCAGCATGGTCGAAGGCCGCATCAGCGCAGGCGTGGTGGTCGATGACGCCAGCGACATCGGTGGCGGCGCGTCCATCATGGGCACGCTGTCCGGTGGCGGCAAAGAAGTCATCAAAGTCGGCAAGCGCTGCTTGCTGGGCGCGAACGCCGGCATCGGCATTTCGCTGGGCGACGACTGCATCGTCGAAGCTGGCTGCTACATCACCGGTGGCAGCCGCGTGCAAATGCCCGACGGTTCGGTCATGAAAGCCAAAGAGCTGTCCGGCAAAAACGGCATCCTGTTCCGCCGCGATTCACAGTCGGGCGCCTTGCACGCCATCCCGCGCAACAAGAGCTGGGGCGAGTTGAACGCTGAACTGCACAAGAACTGATTTTGGGTTCTGGTCTGGGTAGACGGCGTGCACGCGAGAGCGGCGCGCCGTTTTCACTCAAGCAGCGAGTCCAGACAAGTATTGCGCCGCCACTGCAATTTGAATGTCTCCCAGCGTGTAGCTGTGTCGGGCATTGCGCACCACCTGCACGGCCTGCACCGGTGCTTTTTCCAAGGCGAAGCGTTGCAATGCGCGGTGCGGTTTTTCGTCGGATAACTTGCATTCGACGAGCTGCGTGAGCTGGTTTTTTTCACTCAGGGCGAAGTCCACCTCGGCACCGTCTTTGGTGCGGATGTAATGCAGTCCCGTCTCTTTGCCCTGCACGTCGTGCTGCCATTGCACATGCTTGAGCAAGGCGGTGGCCACCAGGTTTTCAAAGCGCAGGCCCTCGTCGCCTTCGACCAGGCCCGTGTCGTAAAAGTAGACCTTGGGCGTTTGCAGCGTGGCGCGGGCGATGTTGTCGTGGAAGGGGCGCACCACAAATACGATGTAGAGCGCCTCCAGAATGTCGAGGTATTTCTTGAGCGTGACTGGCGACACGGCCAAGTCGCGCGCCATACTGGCCAGCGACAGGGGCGAACCCACGCGCGAACGCAGCATTTGGGCAAACAGACGGATGGCGTTGACCTCCTGAATGCGCGAAAACTCCAGCACGTCGTTGCGCACCAAGCCATCAAAATACTGCCTGCGCCAGCGCTCGGCCTGTTCATTGTCCGGCGCCAGGCAGGGCTCGGGAAATCCGCCGCGCTCCAGCAAATGGTTCAGCGCGGCATCAGGCGTGGCCCCGGTTTGTTCACACCATTCGCGCACCGAAAGTGGGTGCAAGCGCAAACCAAAAAAGCGCCCCGCCAAGGATTCCCCACTTTGTCTGAAGGTGTCCATTCGGGCGCTTCCCGTGACCAGCAGTTGCTGGTTAACGGGTTTGCCGTCGACCACGCCTTTGAGCCAGGCTTTCCAGTCGGACATTTTGTGGATTTCATCGAGTACCAGCAAAGGCGCTTGGGGGCTCCAGCGCTGGTGGGTGATCAGTGCACGGTCGGCGGGAACGTCGTAATTGAGGTACTGACCGCCTTGCTGCGCAATCAATTGGCGGCTGAGGGTGGTTTTACCCACCTGGCGCGGCCCTGTGAGGAACACCATTTTGTGGGCCAGATCAGCCTGGACACGGGCATCAAGGTAGCGTTTCATACCCGTCATTTTGCGACTTTTTTGAATCACTTTGGAATTTAGTCGCGACTTTTTTTCATTTGTCGGAATAAAAGTCGTCTAAAAGCCTCTGATGTATCCCAACGAGGCCTTGGTGGTGGGCGCGCAGCCATTCGCCCACAGGGGTGGGCTCCTACAAAAATACGTCTGCCTGATACAGACGCGCCATCGCTTTGAGCCAGGCCGCTGGGGTGGGTTCTCGTCGAAGCCCCGCACCCCTGTTAGCGCCCGAGTCTGGCGCAATTGAGTGACAACTCAGGTTTTGGCCAAATGCCGCCTGGCCAGATCCACATACCAATCCAGACACCCCGGATTGGCCATGGCGTCTTTGTTGACCACTTTTTCCAGCGGTTGGCCCAGCATGAGCTTCTTGATCGGCAGCTCCTGCTTTTTGCCAGACAGGGTGCGCGGGATCTCGGCCACCTGAAAGATGTCGTTCGGAATGAAGCGCGGGCTGAGCGCCACCTTGATGGCGTTGTTGAGTTTGGCCTTGAGGGCATCATCCAACGTGGCGCCGGGGCGCAGCACCACAAACAGCGGCATGTAGCTTTCCTTGCCCAAATATTCCAGGTCCACCACCATCGAGTCCATGACTTCGGGCAAGGCCTCGACGGCGCTGTACAGCTCGCTGGTGCCCATGCGCAAGCCGTAGCGGTTGATGGTGGCATCGCTGCGGCCAAAGATCACACAGCCTTCGCCCTCGCCTTGCGCGTTGCCGATGCGCAACCAGTCGCCGTGTCGCCAGACGCCGCCCATGCTGGCCGGACCATCCCCGCCACCGGGCATGCGGCCGTGACCTGCGGGGTACATTTCGAAATAGCTCGCCAGATAGCGGGCGTTTTCCTTGTCGTTCCAAAAGTACAGCGGCATGGACGGAATCGGCTGGGTGCAGACCAGCTCGCCCACTTCACCCAAAACAGGCTCACCGGCTTCGTTCCAGGCCTCGACCGCGCAGCCGAGTTCTCGGCATTGCATGACGCCGGGCTCTTGCGGCAGCTCGCGGTGACCGCCGACAAAGGCGCCCGCAAAGTCGGTGCCGCCCGAGATGTTGCACCACCAAATGTCTGTGCCGATGGCCTTGAACTGATCGACGCCCCAACTTTGGGTTTCTGGCGACAAGGGCGAACCCGTGGTGCCCAAGGCGCGCACCCACGACAAATCACCACAGCGCGCAATGTCCACACCGGACTTTTGGCAGTTGGCAAAGAACGCCGCACCCGCACCAAAAAAAGTGACCTTTTCTTCGGCCGCCATGCGCCACAAAATACCCCAGTCCGGCTTGTCTTTGCTGCCACCGGGGTTGCCGTCATAAATCACGCAAGTCACGCCATTCAGCAGGCCGGCGACTTGCGCGTTCCACATCACCCAACCGGTGGAGCTGTACCAATGAAAGCGCTCGCCCCAACTGTTGGGTTGATAACTGCAGCCAATGTCGTTGTGCAAGATCTTGTTGGCCAACGCCACGATCACGGTACCGCCATGGCCATGCACGATGGGTTTGGGCAGGCCAGTGGTGCCGCTCGAATAAACAATCCACAGTGGGTGGTCAAAGGGCAGCCACATGGGCTCAAAGGCCTGCACCTCAGCGTCGTCCCGCGCCATGATGGCCGACATCTGCACGCTGGCCCCCACATCGCAACTGGCCAGGTCCAGCGTACCCAAGTTCTCATGAATGACCACGTGTTGCACACTGGGCAATGCGTTTTGCAGCTCTTGCACCACGGCCATGCGGTCAAAGTCACGTCCGCCATAACTCACACCATCCACAGCCACGAGCACTTTGGGCTCGATCTGTTTGAAACGGTCCAACACCGCGTTGGTGCCCATGTCGGGCGCACAAATGCTCCACACACCGCCAATACTGGCCGTGGCCAAAAACGCCACCATGGCCTCAGGGATGTTGGGCATGTAAGCCGCCACCCGGTCACCGGGCTTCACCCCTTTGGCTTGCAGGTGCAAGGCCATGGCAGCCACTTGACGGCGCAGCTCGGGCCAGGTCATCTCGCGACGCAGACCTTTTTCGTTGTGGCTGACAACGGCCAAAAACCCCGCCGTGTGCGCAGGCTGCACATGTCGCAGCACTTGGTGGGCGTAATTGGTTTGAGCCCCGGTGAACCACTTGGCCCCGGGCATGACGTTGTTGGCCAGCACCGCCGTGTGCGGCGTGGGCGACTGAAAGTCAAAGTAATCCCAGATGCTTTGCCAGAACGCGTCCAGCTCGGTCACCGACCAACGCCACAGGTCGTTGTAGGTGGCAAAGCTCAAGCCGCGCTCGTCACGCAGCCAGTTTTGGTAAAGCCGGATCTGCGGCAAGTGAGGCGCAGGGGCCGATACAGGTTTGTCGGTGTTCATGGGGAACAGCGTAGCAGTGGGCACATCGCGCTGTCACCCCAAAAACCCTGAAAACACGCACTTAGGCGACAGGGTCTTTCGCCATGCGCTGGCTCTTCCAATACACATCGTCCCCGCCATTGATGCGGTTGAGCACGCGAGCCAGTACAAACATCAGGTCAGACAACCGGTTGAGGTACTGGCGCGGGGTTTCGTTGATGGCCTCTTCGTTGCCCAAGGCCACACAGGCGCGCTCAGCACGGCGCGCCACGGTGCGGCACACGTGGGCTTGCGAGGCACCCCGCGTGCCCGCGGGCAAGATGAACTCTTCCAGCTTAGGCAGCTGCGCGTTGTATTTTTCAAGCGCCTCATCGAGGGCCGCCACAGCTTCTTCTTTGAGCAACTCAAAACCGGGGATCGACAGCTCGCCCCCCAAGTTGAACAACTGGTGTTGCACCTCTACCAGCAGATCGCGCACGTCAGCGGCCATGTCTTCGCACAACAAGACGCCAATGTTGGAATTGAGCTCGTCCACCTCGCCCATGGCGTGCACGCGCAGGCTGTTTTTGGACACGCGCTGGTTGTTGCCCAGGCCGGTGGTGCCGTTGTCACCCGTACGGGTGGCAATTTGTGTGAGTCGGTTGCCCATGGTATTGCTTTCTTTTTGGTTCGCTCAAGCGTGCAGGGTCTGCAAAAATCGCCCAGCAGGTGGGCTGCTACAGAGATGCTTGATTGTCGGCCAAGTCCCCTTAACTTGTCTGACAAAGGACAGCAAGGCCATGGTTTGCGGCGTAAACTGCGATTTCGCATGTTTGGCGGCAGGACCTGCTGCCCACCTGCGGACGCCTCAGCCACCCCTGGAGACACCATGAACGCCCCCATCGCCGCAGCTCACCTGGCCCCCGAAATTGCACAACGTGCTGTGCCCGAAGCGTTTTTGACGGCCCTCAAAGCCCGCTTTGGCACCAACTGCTCAACCGCGCTGGTGGTCCGCGAGCAGCATGGGCGTGATGAATCGGCCTTCACCCATGTGCCGCCACCCGCCGCCGTGGTGTTTGCCGAAAACACCCAAGACGTGGCCGACGCGGTCAAGCTCTGTGCAGAGCACAAGGTACCGGTCATCCCCTTTGGCGTAGGCTCTTCACTTGAAGGCCATTTGCTGGCGGTGCAAGGCGGCATCAGCATTGACCTCACGCGCATGAACAAAGTTTTGGCCATCAACGGCGAAGACCTGACGGTGACGGTGCAGCCCGGCGTGACGCGTAAGCAACTCAATGAAGAAATCAAATCGACTGGCCTGTTCTTCCCGATTGACCCGGGTGCTGACGCCACGATTGGCGGCATGAGCGCCACCCGCGCCAGCGGCACCAACGCCGTGCGCTACGGCACCATGCGCGAAAACGTGTTGGCCATGGAAGTGGTCACCGCTGCGGGCGAAGTCATCCGCACCGGCACCCGTGCCAAAAAATCCAGCGCTGGCTACGACCTGACGCGCCTGATGGTGGGCAGCGAAGGCACTTTGGGCGTGATCACCGAGGTCACCGTGCGCCTGTACCCCTTGCCCGAGGCCATCTCGGCGGCCATTTGTTCCTTCCCCAGCATTGAGGCAGCGGTACACACCGTGATCCAGACCATCCAGCTGGGCGTGCCAATCGCCCGCGTGGAACTGATCGACCACAACACGGTGCGCATGGTCAATGCGTATGCCAAGCTGGGCCTGCGCGAAGAGCCCATGCTGCTGATGGAATTTCACGGCTCGCCTGCGGGCGTGAAGGAGCAAGCAGAAACGGTGCAAGAAATCGCCAGCGAATTTGGCGGCAACGCGTTTGAATGGGCCACCACGCCAGAGGAGCGCACGCGCTTGTGGACAGCACGGCACAACGCCTACTTTGCAGCCATCCAGAGCAAGCCCGGCTGCCGCGCCATCAGCACCGACACCTGCGTGCCGATCAGCCGCCTGGCCGATTGCCTGCTCGACTCCATCACCGAAACCGACGCCAGCGGCCTGCCCTACTTTTTGGTCGGCCATGTGGGCGACGGCAATTTCCACTTTGGCTATTTGATCGACCCGAACAACCCGCAAGAATGCGAAACCGCCGAAGCGCTGAACCAACAACTGGTCAGCCGCGCTCTGCGTCTGGGCGGCACCTGCACGGGCGAGCACGGCATCGGCCTGCACAAGATGGACTTCTTGCGCACCGAAACCGGCGAAGGCGCCGTCGACATGATGCGCACCATCAAGCGGGCGCTGGACCCGCACAACATCATGAACCCTGGGAAGATTTTTTCAATGTGAGGGCGTTTGGCGCCGAGACCATAACCACTGCGCCAAAACACCCACCACCACACCCCAAAAGGCCGAACCCACCCCGGCCACCGTCACGCCCGACAGGGTCACCAAAAATGTGAGCAGCGCAGCTTCGCGGTGCTGCTCGTCCTTGAAGGCCACAGACAAACCCGAGGCCATGGTGCCGAGCAAAGCCAAGCCCGCCACGGCCAACACCAGCGCCTGCGGAAACGCCGCCATCAGGCTCACAATCGTGCCGCCCGCCAGTCCCAGGCCGATGTACAACAAACCCGCCGCGACCGAGGCGGTGTAGCGACGACTGGGGTCAGGGTGAGCCTCTTTGCCCATGCAAATGGCCGCGGTGATCGCCGCCAAGTTGAGCGCATAGCCGCCAAATGGGGCCAACAACAGACTGGCCAAACCGGTCGCACCCACCACGGGTGACACCGGGATGTCGTAGCCCGAGGCACGTTGTGCGGCCACGCCGGGCAGGTTTTGCGATGCCATGGTCACCACAAAAAGTGGCAAGGCCACACTGACCATGGTCGCCCAGCTCCATGTGGGACCCACCCACACAGGCAAGGCCCAAGACCACACCACACTGGACACATGCAACTGGCCTTGCACTGCTGCCACGGCCATGCCCACCAGCAACACAACCGGCACCGACCAGCGCGGCCACCAGCGCCGACCCAGCAGATAACTCAATGTCATGGTCACCACCAACACGGGGGCGTGTGCCACCGCCCCCACCGCATCCAGCGCAAAGCGGGCCAAGACCCCAGCCAACAAGGCGCTGGCCAAAGCCAAAGGAATTTTGGACATGAGGCGTTCGAACCAGCCGCTGTAACCCACCCACACGATCATCAGCGCGCACACCATGAAAGCCCCCGTGGCCTCAGGCAAGCTCACACCTTGGCTGACGGCCAAAACCGCCGCCCCCGGGGTTGACCAAGCCGTCAAAACCGGCAGCCGGTACCACAGGCTCAAGGCCAAACTGGTCACGCCCATGCCAATGCCCAAGGCCCACATCCAAGACACCATTTGTTCGGGACTCGCCCCCAAGGCTTGTGCGGCCGAAAACACGATCGCCGCAGAACTGGTGAAACCCACCAACACGGCCACAAAACCAGCCACGCATGTGGACACGGAAAAGTCTCGCCAAAGACCATTCATGAAACACCACCTCTCGCCAACAAAAGGCTTTCCACGCGGTGGCACAACTCAACAGGCTCAAAAGGTTTGAGCATCACGTCATTGAGGCCTGCGGCCTTGAATCGCCCCAAATCCAAAGAATTGACATTGGCCGTCAAGCCAAAAACAGGGACATGTGCGATGCGCTTGGCAGCATTTTGTCGGATGAGGGCTGTGGCTTCGATGCCATCCATGACAGGCATGACCATGTCCATGAACACCAGATCTACTGGATTTTGGTACAACACATCCAGCGTATTTTGCCCGTCAACAGCTTCAAAGACCGTGCTTTGAGGCCACGCGTTTTGCAGCACATTTTTGAGCAACAAACGGTTGAGAGGATGGTCATCGGCCACCAAAAAGGTCCACGCCGTTTCTGCGCTTTGCAATGGCAGCTGCTGTTGCTCTGCAGACTTGGCTGGTGCTGGTGCCGCCGTTAAGGGCAAGCGAAGCCAAAACCGTGACCCTTGTCCAGGCTCGCTTTCAAAACCGATTTCCCCACCCAAAAGATGCGCTACTTTTTGCGAAATCGCCAAACCCAAACCGTTACCGCCATACAAAGCTTGCGTATCGTTCTCGGCCTGGGCAAAACGTTTAAAAATCTGATCTTGCCGCTCTTTGGCAATGCCAATGCCTGTGTCTTGCACAGAAAACACAACGCCAGGATTGGCCCAATCCACCCGCAACTCCACCGAGCCTTGGTGGGTGAACTTGAGCGCATTGCCCAACAAGTTGACCAACACCTGCATGAGGCGGTGTCGGTCGGTGGTGACCCAAACCGGCAAGTGTTCATCCAGCACCAAGCGGTAATTCAGACCCGTGCTGTCAATACGCGGCTTGAACAACTCAAACGCGCGCTCAGCCACAGATCGGAGCTCAAATGTTTCGGGTTGGATGACCAATTGCCCGGTCTGCAACTGAGAATAATCCAGGATGTCATTGATCACGGTCATCAGGTGATCTGCTGACTGGCGGGTGTGCTTGAGAACCTTGAGGGCTTCGGGCTTGTCCTGCACGCGAGATAAGAGCAAGGCATTGAAGCCCAGTATCGCGTTCATGGGTGTGCGCAATTCATGGCTCACGGTGGCAATGAAATGTTCGCGCATGAGCGACGTGTGCTCTAGCTCCTCTCGTTGAATTTCCAGTTCACGCTGGTGTTTGCGACTTTCCTCCAGTGCTTGGCGGTACAGGCGGTCATACATCAAGGGCACCACAATCAGCACGCATGTGACCAAGCTGTATGTCAAAAAAGACGATGGGACATGCGCCATGCCCGTTTCAAATGGCTCAATCCAAGCCAGCTGGTTGGACACCGCCATGACCAACTGCATGGCCAACACCAACCACATCCAAAGAAAACCGGCTCTGCGGTGAAGCACATAAAAAGGCGTCACCGGCAAAATCAACAACCAAGCCATCAGAGGTGAATAAACGCCGCCAGTCACCCACGCCGAATAAAACAAGACACCCGCCCCAAGCGCCGTGCCTGTGTGCACAGCCAGGCTCAACGAAAACCCATGGTTGACCAGCCACAGCAACACGCCCAAGCGTGACGCCCTTTGTCGAATCTTGCCAAAGAGGCTCACAACGGGCCCCTTCGAGCGCGAGAAACATGCCGCCCAACAGCCGCCATCAATGCCACGGTGTCCATGGGTTTGTGCAAGACCTCTTGCATGCCCGCCGCCAAACAACGTCCACGATCTACCGGGTTGGTATTGGCTGTCAGGGCCAAAATAGGCATGCGGTTTGCCATGGCGGGAAAGTGTTGACGAATTTGCTGTGCCACTTGCGCGCCGTCCATGTCTGGCATGAACATGTCGATCAAGGCCACGTCAAACACCTGTTGTTCTAACAAAGTCAAGACTTTGGCGCCGCTGTCCGCCGTGGTGATGCTGGCGTTGGGCCAACATTTTTGCAACTGCAACTGCGCCACCAGCAGGTTGACTTTGTTATCGTCCACCACCAAGATACGGAGTGGCTCATTCGCTAAACCATCGTCATCCAAACGGCCATCGGGGTCCGACTCTTGCGCCTCTTGCAAGGGGATGTCGAACCAAAAGCATGCGCCCCGCCCTTCATGGCTGTCGACGCCAATGTGCCCGCCATGCAAGGCCACCAGTTTTTCACACAAAGTCAAGCCCAGGCCTGTGCCGCCATATGCCCGATTGGTGTGTACATCTGCATGTTCAAAGCGTCTAAAAATATGCGCCTGCCGTTCAAGGGGGATGCCCCGGCCTGAATCCTGCACCTCAAAAATCAACCGCTCACCCTGCGCCATCACCCCCACATGCACCGCGCCATGGTCTGTGAATTTGATGGCGTTGTCCACCAGGTTGCTCAGAATCTGAAGCAAGCGCTGGCGATCACCATGGACACGCAATGGCAATGCCGCAGCCAAAGACACACGCAAGGTGATGCCTTTGGCTTTGGCTTTCTCGCCGTGGCGTTGCTGCAGCTCGTCCAGCAAGGACTTGAGTACAAAGTCCACGCGGTTCAAATGCAGCTCACCCGCCTGCAGCTCAGAAAAGTCCAAGATGTCATTGACCAGCTGAAGCAGGTGTTCAGTCGAGCGGCGTATGTGGCCAACCACCGCCAATTTCTCTGGTTGATCAGACAGCTCGCGTTGCAAGACACCATTGAATCCCAAAATCACATTCATTGGGGTTCGCAACTCGTGACCAACGGCTGCAACAAATTCGTCTTTATGCGCTTGGGCGCGGATCAGCGCCGCATGGGTCGCCTCAAGCTCTTCATTGCGAAGCTTGAGTTTTTGCAACTGCCCATTGTGCAAATACTCATAAATGCGAACGCCCATCATGAGGTTCAAAAGCGCTAAAACATGGTTCAAAAAAGCCCAAGTGACCACCGATGACGAGGCCTCTACACGACTGCCCACTGACCCCATCCAGGTTATTCCGGTTAATCCCAAAATCGACATCAACATGATGGCGATCCACACCAACGTGGCGGTACGCCCCAGCATCAACAACACAGGCACAGAAAGCACATTCAGCCAAATGACGGCGGTAGAGTTGATGCCACCCATTTGCATGGCTGTGTAAATCGCGAGCAGCGCCGTCAAGGCTGTGACGGCGTGCACCAGATACGAAAAGATGGCCCGAATGCCCACCACCGCAAGCAAACACAGGGACAACACCGAAACCACCAAGTTGGCGCGTGCCACAGCGTCAACGGGCGTGAATAAAAAACCAAAAAAAGTGGTCAAAGAAACCAACATCAAATAAATGGTCAGCATCTTTTGACGCAAAAAACCACCCTGGCGAAACAGGCTTCGCCACAGTGTTTTTGACCATGTTTGACCGGTTGTGGGCACTGCTTTTAGCCGCGCAGTTTGTCAATCAATCCATTCAACTCATCCAGCGAACCAAACTGGATGCTCAGTTCACCCAACTCTTCCATCCGGCCCAGGCGTTTGACGCGCTTCTTCACACGCACTTCGACCTCGGCCATGAGCAAATCCGACAACTCTTCCTCGATGCGGCGAATGTCGCGGGACTTTTCTTTTTTGGGCTTTTGCGTGACCAAATTGAACTCGGCGCCCAGTTTTTTGACCAAGCTTTCGGCCTCCCGCACAGACATCTTGCGGGCAGTAATCTGGTTGGCAGCGGTGATTTGTGTCGCTTTTTCGAGGGACAACAGCGCGCGGGCGTGGCCCATGTCCAAGTCGCCCGCCATCAGCATGGCCTGCACCGGTTCGGCCAAATTGAGCAGGCGCAACAGGTTGCTGCCGGCACTGCGCGAACGGCCCACGGCCTGCGCCGCAGCTTCGTGAGTGAGCCCAAACTCTTTGATCAAGCGTTGCAGGCCTTGGGCTTCCTCCAAGGGATTGAGGTCTTCGCGTTGAATATTTTCAATCAAAGCCATGGCCGCAGCCGCCTCGTTGGGCACGTCGCGCACCAAAACAGGGACAGCGTCCAAGCCCGCCAAGCGCGAAGCCCTGAAGCGGCGCTCGCCTGCAATGATCTCGTACTTGCCCGCATTCTCACCCTCGGTGAGCCGGCGCACCAAGATCGGCTGCATGATGCCTTGGGCCTTGATGGATTCAGCCAACTCGTACAAGGCCCCTTCGTCCATGCGGGTGCGCGGCTGGTACATGCCGGGCACCATTTGGTCCAGCTTGAGTTGGCTGGGCAAGCCACTTTCGGCGTAAGAAGCGGTGTTCGGTGCGTCTTCGACGGTTGGGCCCAACAAGGCCTCAAGTCCTCGGCCAAGACCTTTGGGTTTTTTGGTGACCATGGTCAATCCTTCAAGAGTGTTTGCAAAAGGGCATGGCCTTGTGGCCAATCGCCCAAAGAAGATTCGGCATTGATGTGCCCCGCTGGGCCCAAGCTCAACCACTGAGAACCCCAGTCATGGGCCATGCCTTGGGCGCGTTCTGACGAACAATACGGGTCGTCCAAGCTGCCGACCAGCACGCTTGGAAAAGGCAAGCGCTGACGCACCACCGGCGACCACCCCGGCAGACGGTCCCGCATGTGCGGTACTTCGGTGTCGCCTGGCGCTACCAAAAAAGCCCCCTGCACGCGTTCGGTGTGCCGCGACAACGCCGCCCAAGCCGCCACCAAAATACAGCCCAAACTGTGTGCAGCAAACACCACAGGGCCTGGCGCATCGATGACGGCTTCGTCCAAGCGGGCCATCCAGTCACCTCGCAGCGGGTTGAGCCAATCGTTTTGCTCGACCACGGTGTAAGCATGCAGATGGGCCCAGCGCATTTGCCAATGCTCGGGGCCGCTGCCCTGCCAGCCGGGCAAGATCAACACGCTGGTGGACATTCAAAGCGATGGTGCGCGCTGCACCAATTCGCGAGCGAATTCGACATAGGCCTGACTGCCCTTGGCCGAAGGGTCGAAAACCACACCCGGCAAACCATAGCTGGGCGCCTCGGCCAAACGCACATTGCGCGGGATCACCGTGTCAAACACCTTGTTGCCAAAATGCGCCTTGAGCTGATCGCTCACCTGCACTTGCAAAGTGATGCGCGGGTCAAACATGACGCGCAGCAGGCCAATGATTTTCAGTTCTTTGTTCAGGTTGGCATGCACCTGCTTGATGGTGTTGACCAGGTCTGTCAGACCTTCCAGCGCAAAGTACTCGCACTGCATGGGCACGATCACGCCATTCGCCGAACAAAGGCCATTCAGCGTGAGCATGGACAAAGAGGGTGGGCAGTCGATCAACACGAAGTCATAGTCGGCACCCACCTCGGCCAAGGCAGACCGCAAGCGCTGGTCACGGTGTGTCAGCTGCACCAACTCCACTTCGGCGCCCGCCAATTCACGGTTGGCGCTCAGCACGTCGTAGCCGCATTTGTCGGCTTTGACCACCGCCTCTTTGACAGATGCCGACTCGAGCAAAACATCGTAAACACTGAGTTCGACTTCTCGTTTGTCAATGCCTGAGCCCATGGTGGCATTGCCCTGTGGGTCGAGGTCCACCAACAAAACTTTTTGCCCGAGTTTGGCCAAGCCCGCAGCCAAATTGACCGTGGTGGTGGTTTTGCCAACGCCGCCTTTTTGGTTGGCAATGCAAATAATTTTGGCCATGGTGATGAGTCTTCCAATTTATTTGGAAATGGCCAACTTGACGCCAAAACCAATGAGAAAAATGCCGGCGAGCTTTTCGAGCCAGCGTCCAATGCGGGGGTTTGCACGCATGCGCGAAGCCAAATGGAATGTCAACAAGGTCATGCCCAAACCATACAGAAACGTCAGAAAAGCGATGGTTGCGGCCATGACGGCAAAACTGACCCAGCCCTGATGAACGCTGGGATCAACAAACAAAGGGAAAAATGCCATGTAGAAGACGATCGCCTTGGGGTTGAGCAAGGTGATGGCCAAGGCTTGCTGAAAATACTGACGTGGTCGAATGTTCAAAACAGGTGCATCGCCCGGCTTGGCCATCAACATCATCCAACCCAACCAAGCCAAATACAAAGCACCCACCCACTGCACGGCCACGAATGCAGCCGGGTAAGTGGCCAACACCGTGGCCACACCCGCCACGGCCATCCACATCAACACCTGGTCACCCGCAATCACGCCGAATGTTGCGCCCAGCCCCCCGGCTATTCCGCCCTTGCCGGTGGAGGTGATCAAGGCCAGATTGCCAGGGCCAGGAATGGCCAAGAACAAAACAATCGCAGCCACAAAGGATCCGTAATCTGAAATGCCAAAAAACATGGGCTTTCTTTCTGGGGTGATTCTTGCGAGTGTAAGTGATGGGCCGCCCGCTGATGCAGCCTCTTTTCAAGGTGTTTCACGTGAAACACCCCCTGATTCAAATGGTTTCGGGCTTCATCCAAACCATACAACGCTCGACATCCAAGCCGGGAACCGTCAATGGTTCCACGTGAAACACTTTCACATCGGCAGGCAAGGCGTCAATTTCGCCCTGTGGATGTTTGCCCTTCATGGCCATCCACACACCACCCTCGGCCAGCGCCGAACGGGACCAGGTCACAAAGTCGGGCAAAGAAGCGAAGGCGCGGGAGCAAATGACTTGGTACGGATCGGTCAGGGATTCGACCCGCGCATGCAGACCGCGCAAATTGGGCAGCTTCAGGCTCACCGCCACTTGCTGGACAAAGGCAGCTTTTTTGGCCACTGTGTCTACGCAGCTCACATTCAACTCAGGAATGCAAATGGCCAAGACCACCCCGGGCAAACCACCGCCCGAACCCACATCCAGAACGCGAACGGGCTGGCCCTGGGTGTGTCGGCACAAGGGGACAATGGCTGTCAGGCTATCCAACAGGTGGTGCGTGAGCATGTCCGCCGGGTCGCGCAAGGCTGTCAGGTTGTAAACCTTGTTCCATTTCTGGATCAGCGCCGCATAGTCCAACAAGTGCTGGATTTGCGCATCCGACAAAGCCAAGCCCAAGGTTTGCGCACCTGCGCGCAGGCCCGCCTCCAGATTCACACTCATGCCTGCACGCCTTCCTCTGCAGCTTGCATGAAGCCTTTGAAGCCACCCTTTTTCAGGTGAATCAAGAGCAAGGACACGCTGGCAGGCGTGATGCCCGAGATGCGCGAGGCTTGGCCCAAGGTTTCAGGCCGGTGTTTGGCCAACTTTTGACGC
Source organism: Akkermansia muciniphila (assembly GCA_943331105.2). Taxonomy (GTDB): domain Bacteria; phylum Pseudomonadota; class Gammaproteobacteria; order Burkholderiales; family Burkholderiaceae_C; genus Limnohabitans_A. The sequence continues at coordinate 137,670 of CALQKH020000009.1, read as the reverse complement.
GCCTCAATGGACAGCGCCGACACCTGCATGTAGTCCAGACTCTCGGGCAGGCGCAGGTGTTCGTAAAACGCGGCCCGCTCCACCTCCCCTTTTTGGCGGTGGATGTAGCCCGAGTATTTGGCAGCGATCTCGACCTGCTCGATGACTGAATGGCTCAAGTCGCCCAAGGTTTCACGTGAAACATCGGCGCTGGACATGCGCCCGCCGTCCAGCGTCATCAGCGCGGGATAGCTCACATTCGGTCTGCGCAGCAAGTCAAACAGGTTGTGCTCGTGCTCAATGGCTTTGCCCAACACCCGCTCAGACTCGGCTGCTGGCAAGTTGCGTGGGTTCACCCAGATGGATTTCAGTCGCTCTGTTTCACGTGAAACAGCATCGCGCTTGCGGCTGAAAGCGTCCCAGCGGGCGTCATCCACCAAGCCCATCTGTCGCCCAACTTCGGTCAGGCGCGCATCGGCGTTGTCTTCGCGCAGCTGCAGGCGGAACTCCGCCCGGCTGGTGAACATGCGGTAAGGCTCGGTCACGCCCTGGGTCACCAAGTCATCGACCAGCACGCCCAAGTAGGCTTGGTCGCGAGCCGGCATCCAAGCCGCTTCACCCCGGCACTGGAGCGCGGCATTGATGCCGGCAAACAAACCCTGGGCTGCAGCCTCTTCGTAACCGGTTGTGCCGTTGATCTGCCCCGCAAAAAACAGGCCGCTGATTTGGCGGGTCTCGAAGCTGTTCTTCAATGAACGGGGGTCAAAGTAGTCGTATTCGATGGCGTAACCAGGCCTGAGAATGTGGCAGTTTTCCAGCCCCTTCATCGAGCGCACCAAGTCGTACTGGATGTCAAACGGCAAGCTGGTCGAGATACCGTTAGGGTAGTACTCGTGGGTCGTCAGGCCTTCGGGCTCCAGAAAAATCTGGTGGCTGTCCTTGTCGGCAAAACGGTTGATTTTGTCTTCCACACTCGGGCAATAACGCGGCCCCACACCCTCGATCTTGCCGGTGAACATGGGGCTGCGGTCAAAGCCAGAGCGGATGATGTCGTGCGTGCGCTCGTTGGTGTGGGTAATCCAGCAGGGCATTTGCTCAGGGTGCATCTCGGTGCGGCCCATGAAACTGAACACGGGTATGCCATCGGTCGCGTTCATGCCGCCGGGCATGCCGTCACCAGGTTGCTCGGTGCATTGTGAAAAATCAATGGTGCGACCATCCAAGCGTGGTGGTGTGCCGGTCTTCAGGCGCCCTTGCGGCAGCTTCAACTCTTTGAGGCGCGCTGACAAACTGACGGCAGGCGGATCGCCTGCCCTGCCCGCGGCGTAATTCTGCAAGCCCACATGGATCTTGCCATCCAGAAAAGTACCCGCCGTCAGCACCACAGTGCGCGAGCGGAAGCGGATGCCGACCTGAGTGACAGCGCCCACCACCCGGTCACCCTCGACCATCAGGTCGTCCACCGCTTGCTGAAACAACCACAAATTGGCTTGGTTCTCGAGCATGCGGCGAATGGCGGCTTTGTACAAAATGCGATCGGCCTGGGCGCGCGTGGCGCGCACGGCCGGGCCTTTGGAGCTGTTGAGGATGCGGAACTGGATGCCGCCCTCGTCGGTGGCCAAGGCCATGGCGCCACCCAAAGCATCCACCTCTTTGACCAAGTGGCCCTTGCCGATGCCACCAATGCTGGGGTTGCAGCTCATTTGCCCCAGCGTCTCGATGTTGTGCGTGAGCAGCAGCGTTTTGCTGCCCATGCGGGCAGCCGCCAACGCGGCTTCGGTTCCGGCATGGCCGCCACCGACCACAATCACATCAAATTCTTGAGGGTAAAGCATGAAAAAGTCCGCCTTAAAAGAAGGCCAAAATGGGCGCCGCCTGCGCCTTGGTGCCGCCCGACCTGGAGGTGGGCTCAAGCTGCTTATTTTACAGGCAGGCGCTGCCTATTGCGCCGCCTCTTAGCGGGCACAAGTGCTGCCCATGCGTGATTGACAGGGCCCTTTTCTTTCTCGATCATGCCCTCGGTGGTCCCGCCATTCTGCGTGAAACCCGGTTGATACAAAGAGACAAGTCATGCGCAAGCTCATCCAAACTGCTTTCATTGTGTGTCTTTCAATGTGCGCCGCAGCGCACGCCCAAGACAAATTCCCCTCCAAACCGGTGACCATCATCGTGCCCCAGGCGGCCGGTGGTGCGAACGACACGATCGCGCGGGTGATTGCGCAAAGGCTCTCCGAGCAGACGGGGCAGTCCTTTGTGGTGGAAAACCGCACTGGCGCCGGGGGCAATGTGGGCACGGCGGCTGCAGCCCGAACCCGCCCCGATGGCTACACCTTGCTGCTGACCGCCGACAGCGCGATGGTCATCAATCCAGCGCTTTACAAGAGCACCGGCTTCGACCCGGTCAAGGACTTCGAGCCAGTGGGCAGCGTCGCCACGGCCGGCTATGTGTTGGTGGCCCACCCGAGCTTCCCCGCCAAGAACACCGCCGAACTGGTCGCACTGGCCAAACAGCAACCCGGAAAGATCAACATCGGATCAGCGGGCAACGGCACGCTCAACCACCTGATCGGCGAGATGCTGGGCAAAGCCACCGGCATTGATTTGACCCATGTCCCCTACAAGGGGGCCGCAGCAGCAGCCACCGACCTGGTGGCGGGACAGGTGCAAGTCTCGGTGCAGAGCCTGCCTTCTTCGATCGCATTCATACGCTCTGGCAGGATGAAGGTACTCGGTGTGGTCAACCCCAAGCGCCTGCCCGTGCTGCCGGATGCCCCCACCATTGGCGAGACCCTCAAGGACTTTGGCGCCACCCCTTGGTATGGCGTGTTTGCTCCAACGGGAACCCCCAGGGCGATCATCAACCAGCTCAACGCAGAAATCACCAAGGCTCTTGACTCCAAAGACGTGCAGGAGCGCCTGGCCGGGGTGGGCTGCGAAGCCTTCAAATCCACGCCTGAGCAGTTCGCCCAGCTGGTGCGTGACGACCTGCCCCGCTGGGCCAGGATCGTCAAAGACTCCGGCGCAACCATCGACTGAACGCCTTCAGCCTCGACAAGAAACACACCGCCATCCTTGTATTGGCGGCTGAATGGCTGGGCTCTTTCCAATCCTAGGGGAAATCCTGTCTCCGAAAGCAAGCACTTGCCGTCTCGGCCACCCTACACTGTGCCATCCATCTCAGTTGCAGGACAGACCATGAACGCCCCCTTGCCCGATTCGATTCGCCAAGCGCTTGAAACCGTGACGCTGGACGACAAGTACAGCCTCGATGTGGGCCGCGCTTTCATGAGTGGCGTGCAGGCTCTGGTCAAGCTGCCCATGCTGCAACGCCAGCGAGACGCCTTGCAAGGCAAAAACACCGCGGGCTTCATCAGCGGCTACCGGGGCTCGCCGCTGGGCAGTTACGACCAGTCCCTGTGGAAAGCCAAGGACCACCTCAAGGCCCAGCACATCGTGTTCCAGCCCGGCGTGAACGAAGAGCTGGCAGCGACTGCTTTGTGGGGCACACAGCAACTGGGCTTTGCCCCGCCCGGCACCAACAAATTCGATGGCGTGTTCGGCATCTGGTACGGCAAAGGCCCGGGCGTGGACCGCTGCTCGGATGTCTTCAAACACGCCAACATGGCAGGCACCACGCCTTGGGGCGGCGTGCTGGCGGTGGCGGGCGACGACCATGTGGCCAAAAGCTCGACTGCCGCGCACCAAAGCGACCACATCTTCAAGGCCTGCGGCCTGCCCGTGTTCTTTCCGGCCAGCGTGCAAGACATCCTGGACCAAGGCTTGCACGCCTTGGCCCTGAGCCGTTTTGCCGGCATCTGGTCGGGCATGAAGACCATCCAAGAAATCGTGGAATCGAGTGCCACCGCGCACATCGACCCGGAACGCGTGCAAATTGTCTTGCCTGAGTTTGTGATGCCGCCCGGCGGCGTGCACATCCGCTGGCCCGATACCGCGCTGGAGCAAGAGGCGCGGTTGTTTGATTACAAGTGGTACGCGGCTTTGGCCTACATCCGCGCCAACAAGCTCAACCACAACGTCATTCAAGGGCCCAACGATCGCTTTGGACTGATCGCCAGCGGCAAGGCTTACAACGACACGCGCCAAGCCCTGCTGGACCTGGGGCTGGATGACGCCACCTGCCAACGCCTGGGCATCCGGGTGCACAAGGTGGGCGTGGTGTGGCCCCTGGAAGCGCAAACTGCCCGCGAATTTGCCTCCGGTTTGCGCGAGGTTTTGGTGGTCGAAGAAAAACGCCAAGTCATCGAATACCAACTCAAAGAAGAACTCTACAACTGGCGTGACGAGGTGCGCCCAAAAATTTTAGGCAAGTTTGACGAAACCGAAGGCGACACGTCTGGCGGTGAGTGGTCTGTACCCAATCCGACGGAGCGCACCTTGCTGCGTGCCAACGCTGACCTGACCCCCGCCTTGATTGCGCGGGCCATCGCCAAACGGCTGAAGAAGCTGGGCATGGATGCCGACACCACCGCACGCATTGACGCGCACCTGGCGGTGCTGGACGCCAAAGAAAAATCCCTGCAAACCCTGACCCTGGGTGCCGCTGGCGAGCGCACGCCCTGGTTTTGCTCCGGCTGCCCACACAACACCTCCACCAAGGTGCCCGAAGGCTCACGTGCCATGGCCGGCATTGGTTGCCATTTCATGAGCCTCTGGATGGACCGCAGCACCACGGGCTTCACCCAAATGGGCGGCGAAGGCGTGCCGTGGACCGGCCAGCAACCCTTCATCACCGACCCACACATCTTTGCCAACATCGGCGACGGCACCTATTTCCACAGTGGCATTTTGGCGGTGCGCCAAAGCGTGGCCTCGGGTGTGAACATCACTTACAAGATTTTGTACAACGACGCGGTGGCCATGACGGGCGGACAACCTGTCGGTGAGCGTTCTGAAGGCCACAGTGTGGTGCAAATCGCCATGAGCATGAAGGCTGAAGGCGCGCAACGCATCGTGGTGGTGACCGATGAACCTGAAAAATACGCGGGCGTGGCTTTGGTCGAAGGCGTGCGCGTGTTCCATCGCGATGAACTCGACCGCATCCAACGCGAAATGCGGGTGATCTTGGGCACCACCGTCATCATTTACGACCAGACCTGCGCCACCGAAAAACGCCGACGCCGCAAACGCGGCACCATGGTGGACCCTGCTGTGCGCGTGATGATCAACGAAGAAGTGTGCGAAGGCTGTGGCGACTGCGGCGTGCAATCCAATTGCTTGTCGGTAGAACCTTTAGAGACCGAACTCGGTCGCAAGCGCACCATCAACCAAAGCACCTGCAACAAAGACACCAGCTGCCTCAAAGGCTTTTGCCCCAGCTTTGTCACCGTAGAAGGCGGCAGCTTCAAAAAGAAATCGTCAACCACCAGCACCACGATCAACCCCGCCAGCTTAGGCGCTTTGCCTGAACCGGTTTTGCCCACCATCCGCGAGCCCTGGGGCACCGTGGTCGCGGGCGTCGGCGGCACTGGGGTGATCACCATCGGGCAATTGCTGGGCATGGCCGCGCACATGGAAGGCAAAGGCATCGTCACCCAAGACTCGGCAGGCCTGGCCCAAAAAGGGGGTGCGACCTGGAGCCACATCTTGATTGCCAACACGCAAAACGAGATCCGCACCACCCGCGTGAGCATGGCCGCAGCCGACTTGATCATCGGCTGCGACCCCATCGTGAGCGCCTCCAAAGAAACCACCTTGCGCATGCGCCCAGGCCGCACCCATGTGGCCATGAACAGCAGCAGCACGCCCACCGCCGCATTTGTGAAAAACGGCAACTGGCAAAACCCAGCCGAGCAATGCGTGGCCGAAATCACCGCGCAAGTGGGCGTGGAAGGTGTGGGCGCTTTTGACGCCGACGCCCTGGCCAAGCAGCTCATGGGCGACACGATTTACGTCAACCCCATGATCCTGGGTTATGCCTGGCAAAAAGGCTGGGTGCCTTTGCACCGCGAATCGCTGGTGCGCGCCATCGAGCTCAACGACGTGCAGGTGAAAAACAATTTGGCTGCTTTTGAATGGGGGCGACATGCTGCGCAGCACCTTGATGCACTGATGCAGCAAATTCGTCCGGCGCAGGTCATCCACTTCAAAAAACGTGACAACCTGGAAGACATTGTGGCCAACCGCATGGCGCGTTTGACGGACTATCAAAACACCGCTTACGCACAGCTTTACCAAAACATTGTGGCGCGTGTGCACGCCACCGAGGCGCCTTTGGGCAAAACCATCCTGACCGAAACCGTAGCACGCCAGTTGTTCAAGCTCATGGCCTACAAAGACGAGTACGAAGTTGCCAGGCTGCACACCCAAACTGGTTTTTTAGACCGCATCAAGGAAAGCTTTGAAGGCGACTTCACAGTGAACTACCATTTGGCGCCACCTCTGTGGTCCAAGCGCAATGACAAAGGTGAATTGCTCAAACGAAAATTTGGCCCAGCCATGCTGACTGGCTTCAAATTACTGGCCAAACTCAAAGGCCTGCGTGGCACCGCACTGGATGTGTTTGGCAAAACCGAAGAGCGGGTGACCGAACGCGCTTTGATCCGGGAATACATGCAGCACATCGACCGCGTGTTGGAAAACCTCTCCGACAGCACCCACGCGCATGCACTGGACGTAGCCCGTGTCCCTGAGACCATCAAGGGTTTTGGCCATGTCAAAGAGCGCAATATTCGCGCAGCGCGGTCATTGTGGGCCTCATTGAACACACGTTGACCAAAAGAAAGCCACCTGCAAAGGTGGCTTTCTTACTGTGTGACACGGCCCAAGGTGCTTGTTGGGAAAACCATCTGGTCTTGGAAATGGACACTCTACAAAAAGGTGTCCATCTTCAGCGTGCGTCGGGCAATTCGATCTTGACTTCCAACACTTCCAGATTGTCCTGACGCTCTAAATTGACTTTGATGTCGTTCGGATTGATCTTGATGTACTTGCTGATCACCGCCACCAACTCGCGCTGCAAATCGGGCAGGTAATCGGGCTCGGCCACATTGCGGCCACTGCGTTCATGGGCCAAGATGATCTGCAAGCGCTCTTTGGCTACGCTCGCTGTTTTCTTCTTTTCACCCAACAGGAAGGAAAGAAAGGACATGGCTCACTTGCCTCCAAACAAACGTTTGAAGAAACTGGGTTTCTCTGCTTCGGTAAAGCGCATCGGTTTGTCTTCGCCCAAGAAACGGTCAATCACATCTTTGTAGGCCTCCGACACATCGCTGTTGGCCATGTGGATAGCGGGCGTGCCTTGGTTAGAAGCCTGCAGGACGTTTTCGCTTTCAGGAATCACACCCAACAACTTGATGCGCAGGATGTCCTGGATGTCTTGCAGCGACAGCATCTGCCCTTCTTCCACCCGATTGGGGTTGTAACGGGTGATCAGCAGGTGTTCTTTGATCGGCTCTGAACCTTCAATTGCCCGTTTGGTCTTGCTGCCGAGCATGCCCAAAATTCGGTCCGAATCGCGCACCGAAGACACTTCGGGGTTGGTCACCACCAAAGCCTCATCGGCAAAGTGCATGGCCATCAAAGCACCAGTTTCAATACCTGCAGGCGAATCGCACACGATGTACTCAAAACCCATGCCGCTCAAGTCATTCAAGACCTTTTCAACACCTTCTTGAGACAAAGCATCTTTGTCGCGTGTTTGCGAAGCTGCCAACACAAACAGGTTGTCACACTGTTTGTCTTTGATAAGGGCTTGGTTCAAGTTGGCTTCACCCTGGATCACATTGATCAGGTCGTACACCACACGCCGCTCACAGCCCATGATCAAGTCCAAATTGCGCAGACCCACATCAAAGTCAATGACAGCGGTCTTGAAACCCCTGAGGGCCAAGCCGGTAGCGAAACTGGCGCTGGTTGTGGTTTTGCCCACACCGCCTTTGCCAGAGGTCACAACAACGATTTTTGCCATGGAAAAACTTTCTTGGACTCGATTGAAAAATTAGGACTTCAAAGGCGTGATGAGCAATTTGTCCCCATCGGGGCCAGATTGCAAACACACTTGGGCCACTTGACCCAAAACATCTTTGGGCAATGCATTTTCGCTGGTGCGGTAAACACCCGCGATGGAAATCAGTTCGGGCTCCATCACCTGGGCAAAAATTTGCGCTTGCGTATTGCCACGCGCACCCGCAATGGCTTTGCCACGCAATGCGCCATAAACATGGATGTGCCCATCGGCAATCACTTCGGCGCCGACATTGACCATGGCCAAAACAATCAGGTCTCGCCCTTTGGCGTAAACCTGCTGTCCAGACCGCAGCGGCTTATCAATGATCAACGCCGTTTGCTGGGCTTCTTGCTGTGAGTTGCTGGGTTGACTGATGGCAACTTGTTCTTGGGCCTCAGCAAGGGTCACAGCGCGGCGCACACGGGCGTCTGAGCCATCCACCAAGCCAAGACCCTTGGCCATCGACAAAAGCTCAGAATGGGCGCCTTTGATGGCCACAGGCACCAAGCCATTTCCACGCAGAACCGTTGTTAAATTTGTCAGATCAAAAGACAAACCATCGGCCAAATCCAAAGAAGTGACGTCGATCACCACAGGGTCGTGGTCGAAAAAACCGGGACTCTCACCCAAATGCTGAGCCAGGGCTGCAGCAAGCATCTGGATGTCGGTTGTTTTGAGGACCAAAGACACCAAAGACAGCTCAGCGCTCTTGATGTCGTAACAGTGAAGTGTCGAAACTTCGTTGACGCTCGCCATGGTGATTGGGTGTTTGGAAAGATGCAAATCTTAACAGCGCACTTCTTCTTTCTTATCTTCTTATTCTTTTATATCTTTAAATAGTCGTAGTAGTAAAGGGCAGCTTCTTTTGTGGACAAGCTTCTTTTTTTCAATGATGACAAAGACTTGTTGAATATCCAAACATGTGTGTGGGTCAGCTTTTGTACTGTCACCCAAAAATGAACAACATTTTAAATATAGATCAAGTTGTGGATAAGTCATGAATTCCAGTTCTTTTATCCACAGCTTTATTCAACATTGAATTCAAGCGTCAAGCCACCATTGGATGATGCCTTTGGCGACAAAGCCCAGCATGCCAAAAGCCAAACCAAGAAAAATAACAAAGGTTCCGAATTTGCCAGCTTTTGACTCCCAAGCCAACTGCAAGACGATGAAAAGCATGTACAGCATGAAAGTTGTTACACCGATGGTCAAGCCGAACCCAGCAAATTGTTCTTCTGTGATCTGCCACATCACACAGCTTTCTGACTGGGCATGCGTTCGGCAACATCACGGGTGTCCACCAGGTGGCGGTAGGCATGCCAAGACGCATGCCCCAGCATGGGCACGATCACGACCAGGCCGATGAAAAAGCTCAAAAAGCCCAGCATGCTCAAGCCCATGATCAAAAATGCCCACAGCACCATGGGCATGGGATGGGTCAAGACCACTTTCCAGCTGGTCAGCACGGCTTGCAAGGTGGTGAGTTGGCGGTCGAGCAGCAAGGGCATAGCCACCACGCTGGAGGCAAAAACCGGCGCAGCCATCAGGCCGCCCAACATCAGCCACAGCTCAAACAAATAACTGTCTGGGCTCAACACCACATGGTGGATGAAATCCATGGGGGTGTGGATCGGCACCGGGGCCAGCAACGTGATCAAGGCCGATGAGGTCAAGACCCATCCTGTGCCCGCGAGGGCCAGCAACAAACCAAAACGCACCAAACACCAGTAACTCACCGTTTCGTTGTGATGCAGCGTTTGCCATTGCGTCCAAGTTTTTAACAACAACCGCAGGTCAACAGCCTCGTTTCTTTCGATGGCGCGGCTCATGGCATACAAGCTGGTCGCCAAAATCGGAGCCACGATCAGAAAACCCGATACTGCACCGGCCAACAACCAAAACTGGTCATGTGCGAGCCAAGTGATCAGGCCGCCTCCTATGGCCATGACCAGGCCATGGCTCAAGCTTAGCCAAGGTGAATGGCAGATGTCTTTCAGACCCCAATACAGCCAATACAGCGGTTGCTTGCCGTCGATGGGCAAAACGCCGGGTAAGTTCAAACGCTCAGGAGTTTCTGGGGGGTCGGACAGCGGCGAAGCTTGTGCCACGCGATCAGGTGTTTTTATTTTTGCAGGTGTTGATGCCCAACAAGCTGTAAGGCGGGCACCAACCCGTCAAGCCTGTGGCCAAAGGCACCAGACCCAGCCAACCCCAAATACCGACTGTGCCTGTGGCGGCCAGTGCGATCAAGACAAGACCGCCTACGATGCGGATGATGCGTTCAATATCGCCAATGTTTTTGGTCATGTGAAACTCCCGGTGGGTTAAAAAAACTCAAGCGCTGACGCGGTAACCTTCATCGGCAATGGCTTGGGCCAAAGCTTCGCGGGTTTTTTCGGAAGTCACATGCACCTTGTTTTGTGTGCGGTCGATCACAACTTTGGCCTGTGCATCCAAAGCCAACAAAGCTTTGGTGACTGCTTTTTCGCAATGGCCACATGTCATGCCCTCAACTGTGAAAATTTGGTTCATGATGCATCCTCTCCAATGAACTGAACATGACCCATTAGGGTCTGGTCTGAGCATAGACCATCAAGGACTTCATGCCATGACACAGATCAAGATTGAGCCTTCCATCACCTACGACATCGGCATCGGCGGTATGACCTGCGCTTCGTGCGTGGCGCGTGTCGAAAAAACCCTGAAAAAAATGCCCGGCGTGCTCAGCGCCACGGTCAACCTCGCCACCGAATCGGCCCGCATCGAAGTGGCCACCAATGACGTGACCGACGCACGCTTGCGCCGCGCAGTGCGCGACGCCGGGTATGAACCCCGCACCCCCGAAGCACAAGCCGATGCGGGCCGTGAACCACCCTGGGCAGGCTTCATGCCGGTGGGTGTGGGCCTGCTGCTGACCACGCCGTTGGTCCTGCCCATGCTGGCGGAGCTCTGGGGCCAGCATTGGATGCTGCCCGCTTGGCTGCAATTTGCACTGGCCACGCCTGTGCAGTTTGTGTTGGGCGCACGCTCTTACAAAGCCGGTTGGCATGCTTTGAAGGCGCTCACGGGCAACATGGATTTGCTGGTGTCCTTGGGCACCACCGCAGGCTGGGCTTTGTCGGTTTGGCTGTGGCTCACGGCGCACGTGGGGCACGCACCGCACCTGTACTTTGAAGGTTCGGCCGTGGTCATCACTTTGGTGATGCTGGGCAAATGGCTGGAGACGCGTGCCAAGCGCCAGACCACTGAAGCGATTCGCGCCTTGCACGCCTTGCGTCCAGACAAAGCCCATTGGTTGGGCGTAGACGGCGAAGTCGATGTGCCTGTGGACGAAATTCTGGTGGGCGACCGGATTGTGGTGCGACCTGGCGAGCGTTTTCCGCTCGACGGCGAATTGGTCGAAGGCCAAACCCAGGTGGACGAGTCCATGCTGACTGGCGAGCCCTTGCCCGTAGCCAAAGCACCGGGGGCAGCCTTGACGGGTGGGTCAATCAATGGCGAAGGTCGTGTGCTGATGCGCGTCACGGCGGTAGGCCACGAAACCGTGCTCTCACACATCATCCGCTTGGTCGAAGACGCACAGGCAGCCAAAGCACCCATTCAGCGGCTGGTGGACAAAGTGGCCGAAGTGTTTGTGCCCGTGGTGCTGTTGATCGCCCTGCTCACCTTGGGTGCGTGGATGATGACAGGCGCCGATTTTGAAACAGCACTCATCCACGCGGTGGCCGTGTTGGTCATTGCCTGCCCTTGCGCCCTGGGCCTGGCTACACCCGTGGCCATCATGGCAGGCACGGGCGTGGCGGCCAAGCACGGCATCTTGATCAAAGACGTGCAAGCACTGGAGTTGGCGCACCGCGTGCAAACGGTGGCCTTTGACAAAACAGGCACACTCACCGTGGGCCAACCGCGCTTGCTGGCCCATGTGCCCGCACCCGGGCACGATGCCCAAACTGCTTTGGCTTTGGCCGCACGCGTGCAAAGCGGCAGCGAACACCCCTTGGCGCGTGCGGTGGTCAGCGCGGCTGAAACGCAGGGCTTGGCAGGCCCCGCCGCGCAAGAGCTGCAAGCGGTGCCCGGAAAAGGCGTGTTGGCCCATGTGGATGGCAGGCCGCTGTTGCTGGGCAGTTTGCGCTGGCTGCAAGAAGAAGGCTTGGATGTGGGCGTTTGGCAGCCAGACATCGAAGCTTTTCGGGCGCAAGGCGCGAGTCTGTCGGCCTTGGCCGAGCGCACCGACACAGGTCTGCAAGCGCTGCTGCTCATGGGGTTTGGCGACGAACCCAAAACGGGCGCTGCGCAAGCCTTGACCGCGCTGCGCGATCGCGGCCTGAAGCTGGTGATGATTTCGGGTGACAACCAAGCCGCCGCAGAGGCCATGGCGCGCCGATTGGGCCTGCGCCCCGAAGCGGGAGAGGTTCTGGCCGATGTGCTGCCCGGCGACAAGTCGGCGCAGGTGCAAAAACTGCGTGCGGGTGGGCAAGTTGTCGCCATGGTGGGCGATGGGGTGAACGACGCCCCCGCCTTGGCCGCCGCCGATGTGGGCATGGCCATGGGCAACGGCACCGATGTGGCCATGCACGCCGCAGGCATCACCCTCATGCGCGGCGACGTCGCTTTGGTGGGTGCGGCACTCGACATATCAGCCCGCACCGTGGCCAAGATCCGGCAAAACCTGTTTTGGGCCTTCGCCTACAACGTGGCGGGCATCCCTTTGGCGGCACTGGGTTACCTGAACCCCATGATGGCGGGTGCCGCCATGGCCCTCAGTTCGGTGAGTGTCATGGCCAATGCTTTGTTGCTCAAAAGGTGGAAACCTTGATGGGCTGGGTGGTTTAGGCCTTGCTGACGGACTTTCCGGCGGGCATGTCTTTGCCATACCAAGAGGCATACAGGACGGGCAAGACCAGCAATGTCAGCAAGGTAGCAGAGATCAAACCCCCAATGACCACAATCGCCAAGGGACGTTGCGTTTCAGAGCCGATGTCGTGACTCATGGCCATGGGCAACAAACCCAAAGCCGCCAGCATCGCCGTCATCAACACGGTGCGCAAACGTTGCAAGGCGCCTTGTTTCACCGCATCCAAAACCTGGCAGCCTGCATTGCGCAGCTGCTGAAAGACCGTCAGCATCACCACCCCATTGAGCACAGCCTGGCCTGACAGGGCGATGAAGCCAATGGCGGCCGAGACGGACAGGGGGATGTTGAACAGCCACAAGGCAACGAAACCGCCGATCATGGCCAAGGGAACATTCACAAGAATGAGAACGGCGCTTTTGATGGAACCGAAGGCGTCAAACAACAGCACAAAAATCAACAACAAGGAGATGGGAACAACGATCGATAAGCGTGCCATGGCGCGCTCTTGGTTTTCAAACTCACCAGACCATTTGACGGTGTAATTGGCAGGAATGTTGACGTTTTTCGCAATGCGGGCTTTCATGTCGTTGACGATGGAGCCCATATCACGGCCCTTGATAAAAATACCAATGGCCGCAGTCCGTTGTCCAGACTCTCTGGCAATGTTCATGGCACCACTGGTTTGCTCAATGGTGCTGACCAGGTCCAACCGAACCGAACCACCATCAAACGTAGGAACAGGTATGGCGCCCAATTCTGAAATGCTTCGACGCTCTTGGGGCAAACGAACCGTCACGTCAAACTTTCTTTCGCCCTCCCACAAGGTGGTGCTTGCTTTTCCGGCCAGCGCCGTTTCAATGACATCTTGCACATCGCCCACGTTCAAGCCATAGCGCGCCGCTTGCTCGCGGTTGATGTGGATCAGCAGTTGTGGCAAATCGCCCTGACGGTCAATGGCCGCACGGCTGACCCCTTTGACTTGTTTGACCTCCCGTTCAATGGCTTCAGCGGTTTGTTTCAAAACAGTCAGGTCATCCCCCGCAATCTTGATCACAATTTGCCCATCGATTTGCGAGATGGACTCCAGCACGTTGTCGCGAATCGGTTGAGAGAAGGTGGGCTCCATGCCGGGCAGTGCAGAAACAGCGTCATTCATTTCGTCGATCAATTGCTCGCGGGTCAAACCTGTGCGCCAGGTTTCCTGGGGCTTTAAGTCCACAAAAACTTCGGCCATGCTGATGGTTTTGGGGTCTGTGCCGTCTTCAGGTTGGCCTGCTTTTGAAACCGTTGTCTTGACTTCAGGAATGCGTTGAAGGGCATCGCGGACCTGACGCAAAACCTTGGCCGCCTCTTCATTGGAAACACTGGCAGGCAACCTGACGTTGACCCAAATGGTGCCCTCGTTCAATTCAGGCAAAAACTCCGACCCCAGCCGGGAGGCGGCCACCATGGACAGGCCAAAACAACACAGGGCAATGGCGACAACGTGACGACGGTGGTTCAGTGCCCAGTTCAGGGTGGGCGTGTAAATCTCTTTGGCTTTGGCCACCACCTTGTTGTCGCTGTGGGGCAGTTTTTTGCGCAGCATCCAATACGCCAACAAAGGCACCAAGGTCAAAGAAATGATCAAAGCGCCGATGAGCGCGGCCGTGACCGACAAGGCCATGGGTTGAAAAATACGGCCTTCATGGCGTTGCAATGCAAAGATTGGGATGTGTGCCGCAATGATGATCAGCATCGAAAACACAGTGGGGCGTCCGACCTCGTTGGTGGCTTCAATGATGAGTGCTTTGCGCTCTTTTTCGCTCATGCCCTCACCGCGTTCAGACAGTCTGTGCATGATGTTCTCGACCACAATCACGGCGCCGTCAACGATGATGCCGAAATCCATGGCCCCCAAACTCAGCAAGTTGGCCGGCACACCCATGAACTTCAAGCCCATGAATGTGGCCAACAAAGACAACGGAATGACCGCCACCACCGCCAACGTGGCGCGCATGTTGGAAAGAAAAATGTAGAGCACCAGCGAAACCAGCAGGGCGCCTTCGACCAAATTTTTGAAAACCGTCTTGAGTGTTTTCTCCATCAGCCAAGAACGGTCATAAAAGGGAACCACCTGAACACCCTTGGGAAGACCGCGCGCATTGATTTCTTCGAGTCGCTCTTTCACATTTTTCAAGACAACGCTGGGGTTTTCACCTTTGCGCATGATGATGATGCCGGTCACGATGTCGTTGTCTTGGTCTTGGCCCACTGTGCCCAGTCGGGGCACTGCGCCTATCTTGACCTGAGCCACATCGCGGACCAACACCGGTGTGCCATTTCGCGTGGCCAAAACGATTTGGCCAATTTCTTCAGGGGAACGCAGTAACCCAATCCCACGAATTGCAAATTGTTGCTGACCCTGTGCCACATAGCTGCCACCCGCGTTGGCATTGCCCCTGCCAAGGGCATCCAAAAGATTTTGCAAAGTGAGGCGCTGTGACCGGAGTTTCTCCAAATCGGGTTGAACTTCATATTGCTTGATGAACCCACCCATGGCGACCACATCGGCCACGCCCGCGACTTGGCGCAGCCCACGTTCAACCACCCAGTCTTGCAAAGTTCGCAGCTCGGTGGTGGTCAACCCGTCGCCACGCAGGCGGTATCGCATGATTTCACCGACAGGTGTTGCGTTGGGTGCGATGTTCGCTTCGACGCCCGGGGGTAAATCAATCCCTCGGAGTCGTTCATTGACTTGCTGCCGGACGATGTTGACATCGGCATTGTCGTTGTAGGTGACCACCGTGAAAGACAGGCCAAACTGGGTGTGAGAAAAAACCCGGATGGCGTTGGGCAAACCTGCCAGCGCCACTTCAATCGGCAAGCTCACTTGTTTTTCGACCTCTTCGGCAGCACGCCCAGGATACAAGGCGATCACCGTGACCTGTGTGTCGGTCACATCCGGAAAGGCCTCCACAGATAGATTTTTGAAGGCAATCACCCCCGCCATGACAAACAGCAAGGTGCCAAGAACGATGAACAGGGGCTGATTCAGCGCGTAATGGATCAGCTTTTTCATGGCTTGGCTGCACCCGTGATGGCGGCTGATTCCTTGGCAATGCGCAGTTCACGCGCCAACAGCAAACCGTTCTGAACCACCACTTCCTCGCCGATTTGCAAACCCTGGCTCAGCACCACTTTGACGGGCCCCTCTTGAGACAGCGTGACTTGGCGCGGGCCGTAAACGCCCTTTGACGTCTGCACAAAAACAATGTGCTGCTTGCCCATCAGGAAAAGAGCGCTGGCCGGCACCTCAACACCTTGGCCAATCTTGCGTGCGTAACGAACGCGGGCCAGCATTTCACTTTTGAGCAAACGAGAACTGTTGTCTATCAATGCGCGAACTTTGATGGAGCGACTGACCGGATCGATCTGGTCTGCCACCGCCAGCACGGTGGCTTTGAAAACCTGTTCAGACAAGGAGGGCACCACCAGTTGAACTTGTGCGTTGGGTTTTAAATCGGCAATGTCTGGCGTTTGCGCATCGATCTGTACCCACAGTTTGCTGGGGTCAGAGATGACAAACAAAGCTTGGCTTGCGTTGTCGGGCCGGACTTCTTGTCCTGGCGTGATGTTGCGCTCCACCACAACGCCCGCAACATCGCTGCGCAAAACCAATTGTTGGTTCGCCGTGTTTCTGCTGCCGTAAAGGTCGGTTTTGGCCTGCGCTCGCTTCAATTCAGCATTCGCCCTGGCCGCCTCCGCTGCAGCTTGTTCAACATCTTTTCGGGCAACCACACCCAAATCAAAAAGGGATTGCTGTCGGTCTAAAACCTGCGTGGCCAAGTTCAAGTTGGTTTGAGCCAGAGACGTCTCGGCTTGGGCTGCACCAAACTCCGGCGAGGAGAGGTGTGCCAAGGCTTGCCCCTTGGCAATCGCTTGCCCTAGGCTCACATCGATGCTGCTCACGCGCCCTGAAAACGCCGAAAACACGCGCTGTGTTCGTTCTTCGTTCCACACAATGCGGGCTGGCAAATCCACTGGGATCTCGGTGGCCATCACCGCGGCCGTGGTGGTCAATAGCGCAATTTGGGGATGGTCTGGCGGGTATTGCAGCTGGTCGCCTTGAATGACCGGCCCCGCCACACTGGGCGTGGGGCTGACGGGTTCAGAACAACCACCGATCACCAAGGTGACCAGCAATAAGGTGCAGATGACAGAGCGGGAATGAGCGATCACGGGATGGGCTTTTCAAAAAGGACGTGGTGGATCAGGGTGTCGCTGTAGACATGCGCAGTTGCCAATAGGTCCAAGCTTTGGCATAGGCATTGCGAGCATTCAAAACATCCAATTGCACAGCTCGGAGGGTTCGCCGTGCATCCAACAACTCGGTCAAAGACAAGCCACCTTGTCGGTAGGCCATTTCGGTTTGCTCCGCCACGCGAAGGGCGCGTGGCAAGAGGTCTTTTTCGTAAATTTGCAGACGTTCTGCTTGAGCTTGGCTGTTCTCAAACCAGTTGAGCATCTCGATTTGGGCGCGCTGGCGGGTCCGGTCCAGCATGTTTTGACTGGCAGCTGCTTCGGCTGTTGCCCGCCCAATTTCGCCGTCGAATCGGTTCGATTGAACCAGGGGTATGGAGATCCGAACCCCCATCACTTTGGCGGTGTTGCCAAAGCCATCGGGTGTGTTTTCAATCGAGGTTCCCAAAGTGGGGTCTGTGACCCGCAGCGCCTGTGCCAGCGCCACATTTTGGTTGGCAGCGAGGACCCCTAGACGCGCAGCGGTCACATCACTTCGCGCTTCCAGCCAAGGCCCATTGACAATGTCTGTCATGGCCAAGCCACCCCATGGCTTGGTGTTTGGCCACTGCACTTGTACCGACCAGCCACTTGCTGGCCGTTTCAAACCTGTCCATGTCCCGATGCTGAGGCTGGTTTGCTGGTATTCCAGCATGGCCACTTGTGTCTCGGCTTGGGCACGCGCAGCCTCAATTTGGGTTCGAGCGGCTTCTTGGGCCGATAAATCACCATTTTTCAGTCGCAAGTCGGCCGTTTTGGCCAACTGTTCGGCGCTTTGCGCCAAATCACGAAAGACCTCCAAACGCTGATGGGCGGTCAGCAACTCATAAAACGCCATTTGCGCCGCCATTTGCTGAATGACCAGCGCTTCTTGTCTTTCGGCTTGTGCCACCAGAACCATGGTTTGGGCTTTGTCTGTTCGCAAAACACGTTTGCCACCTCGCTCCCATAGACCGTCAACGCCCACAGACTTGTTCAGTTTTGCAGGACTCAAGGACGAACCGAAAGATTGGCCATTTTTGACATCCACCGTCGAAGCAGAGGAAGACAAAGCCAGGGCAGGTGAACGATTGGCCGCCAAGACATCGGCACGCGCAGCGTCCAAAAGACGAGCGCTCGTTTGCACATCAGGGTGCTGACGCGCGGCTTCCAAAACCATTTCCAAACTCAGGGGTTCGTTGGCCCATGTGCCCGTGCTGACCAAAACAGCAAACCCAACCCACGAAGCCTTCACGCAAAATCTATGTCGTATGCTCATGGCTCGGTTATCGCTGACCAAGCCTGACCAGCACCTGACCAAAGACACAGCCCACATGCGCATTCTTTTGATTGAAGACGACAAGGTATTACAAGGCGTTGTGCAGCAAAGCCTGACGGACAAGGGGCACCGTGTGGATGTGGCAGGGGATTTGTCAGCCGCCAAATACATGTGGCATGTGCAACCTTATGACGCTGTTTTGCTGGATTTGAATTTGCCCAGCAGCGACAGCCAAACGGCCGTCCCGGCCAATGGTCTTCATTTGCTGCAAGAAAGGCGGCACAAAGGCGACAAAACACCCGTTCTGGTTTTGACAGCACGCAATCGAACCGATGAGCGGATTGCCGGTTTGGATGCCGGTGCAGACGACTACCTCGGAAAACCCTTCGACTTGGCAGAAGTCGATGCCAGGCTGCGTGCCCTGGTCAGGCGCAGTCAAGGAGAAGACAGCACCACCCAATTGGCCCATTTGGTGCTGGATCGGAAAGGTCGAAGGGTATTGGTCCATGACGAGCCATTGACCCTGCCAGCCAGGGAATTTGAGGTGTTGTCAGAACTCATGTCGCCACCGGGCCGCACGCTGAGCAAAAAAGAACTGTCGGACAAGCTTTCTGGCTTTGACGAAGTCTTGTTGGACAACGCCCTGGAAACCTTCATTTCCCGTTTGCGCAAAAAGATTTTGAATTCGGGTGCCACCATTCGAACATTGCGGGGCTTGGGTTACTTGATGGAAGAAGAACGGCCATGACCACCCCCGCTCGGTCCTTGCTGCAGCGTTTGCTCCGGCGCGTGATCGTGCCCTTGGCGTTGACTTGGTTGATCGGCACCTTGTTGGCGTTTGCGGTGGCACGTTTCTTCACGCAGCAAGCGTTTGATCGCGCGTTGTTGGACGATGCTTATGCGGTGGCAAGCCATGTTCGGCAAACCGATGGTGGTGGTTTGGCGCTGGGCTTGACCGCCAATGAAATGGGCACCTTGTTGTTCGACCAAAGTGAGCGTTTGTACTTTGCTGTCTTTTCAAATGACGGCCGTTTTTTGGCGGGCCATGCCGGATTGCAAATGCCCCAGTTGGACGATTTGAAAAGCTTCACATTCACTGAAATTGAGTTCAACAACAAAACCTTGCGCGCCGTCGTTTTGATGCGCCAGGTGCCGCAAGCCTTCAAAGTGGTGGTCGCCCAAACCACCTACAGCCAAGTGGCTTTTTTTCAGCGTTTGTTGGTTTTGTCCATGGTGCCGCAATTGCTGTTGTTGCTGGGCTTGGCTTGGTGGTTGCGGCGAAAGATTCAGCAAGACGTGCAACCGCTCACCGATTTGCAAAACGCCGTCGCCCTGCGTGACGTGCGTGACCTGAAGCCGGTGTTCGTGTCCAACAGATCGGCAGAGATGCAAAACCTGAGTGAGGCCATCAACGCATTGCTGTTGCGCATCGAAAAAGGGGTTCGTTCACAAAAAGAATTTGCGGGCAATGTGGCCCATGAAATGCGCACACCCTTGGCGGGCATGAAAGCTTTGACCGACTACGCGCTTTCTCAGTCAGACCCTGCGGTCTGGCGTGAACAACTGCAAAAAATTGCATTCAGTCAAGAGCGGGCCAGCCACTTGATGAACCAGTTGTTGGCCATCGCTCTGGTTCAAGAGGCGCAAGAATCCATGGCAGAACCCGTCAAGCTCGACGAGGTCATTCGCGACAGCATCATGCGGCATTTGCACCGCGCCGATGCCTTGGGCATTGATCTGGGCGCCAGTGGTTTGGACGAGCGCGGTGCCGTGTCTGTCTTAGCCCAAAGGGCCTTGATCGAAGGCGTGATGGACAACCTGATCGACAACGCGTTTCGTTATGGCTTGACGCCAGCCGGTACGGTCAGGCGCGTCACGGTGGAGCTGTTTTCAAACCCCAGCCTGGGGCAATGCGGCGTCTGGGTGCATGACAACGGCCCGGGCATTGAACCCCTTCAACGCCAGCGCTTGCTGCAACGCTGGGTTCAGGGCGACGAGGGGCCCGCGTTTCAACATGGCAGCGGTTTGGGCTTGGCCATTGTGTCTGAATATGCCCGCATCATGGGGGCGCAATTGTTTTTGGAGACGGCCGACGAAGGCCGTGGGTTGAAAGCAGGCCTTCTGTTTCAAACCCCATGAACCGCGCCGTGCTGGTCCAGCAAGGGTTGCCTCAAGCTGTGGGCAAAAACGGGTAGTCGGTGTACCCCGCATCGCCCCCGCCGTAAAAAGTGGCGCGGTCGGGCGTGTTGAAGGGGCCGCCCTGGCGCAGGCGTGCGCCCAAGTCGGGGTTGGCAATGAAGGGGCGGCCAAAGGCGATCAGGTCAGCACCGCTGGCGAGTGACTGGTCAGCCAAGGCCAGGTCGTAGCCGTTGTTCAGCATCCATGCGCCGCGCCCGCCCGCCTGGGTGTAGGCGCTGCGCAAAGCGGCGTAGTCAAAGGGCTTGTCGCCTTGCTGGTGGTCACGCGCCGCGCCCGTCGAGCCTTCAATCAGATGCAAGAAGGCCAAGTGCATCGGGGCCAGCACGCGCACCACATGCTCAAACAAAGTCTGCGGTTGGTCGTCATTCACCCCGTTGGCGGGTGTGACGGGCGAGAGGCGAATGCCCGTGCGTGCGCCACCGATCTCGGCCACGATGGCCTGAATCACTTCTTGCAAAAAGCGGGCGCGGTTCTCGATCGAGCCGCCATACGCGTCGGTGCGGTGGTTGCTGCTGCTGCGCAAAAACTGGTCGATCAAATAACCATTGGCCGCATGAACCTCCACGCCATCAAACCCGGCAGCAATCGCGTTGGCCGCTGCGCGGCGGTAGTCTTGCACGATGCCCGGCAGCTCGGCGGCCTCCAGCGCACGTGGCTCGGACGTGGGCACGAACTTGGCTTGGCCGTCGACCAGCAGCACAGTTTTGGTTTGGGCCGTCAGGGCCGATGGCGCCACAGGCGCAGCGCCGGCGGGCTGCAAGCTGGTGTGCGAGACACGGCCCACATGCCATAGCTGCACCACGATCTTGCCGCCTTCGGCGTGCACTGCATCGGTCACTTGCTTCCACGCAGCAACTTGTTCGGCGCTCCAGATGCCGGGCACATCGGCGTAGCCCTGGCCCTGGTGGCTGATGGCGGTGGCCTCGGTGACGATCAGGCCCGCCCCCGTGGCCGGGTTGGCGCGTTGTCGGTAATACGTGGCCATGCGTGCATTGGCCAGAGCGCCGGGTGCGCGGTTGCGCGTGAGTGGGGCCATCACGATGCGTGAGGCCAAAGAAATGCTGCCGACCTGGCAGGGTTCAAACAAGGAGGTCATGGTGTCCATTCAAAGGCGTTAGAAGCATCGTATGCGCACACGCTCAAAGCGCGTAGTCCGGGCTTTCGCGTTGCAACTTGCGCAGCAGCGAAGGCCAAACAAACGCGCCGCCCAAGCCGCCGGTTTGCACACGCAAGGCGTGGGCCACGCCGGTCAGGATTTGCGGGTCCACCGCCGTCAGGTCTTTCGGGCCCGACTGCCCTGCCAGCGCATCCACCTGAATGCGGCAGGTGTTCTCAAAGGTGTACATCGACAAGAACGCGTCGGCAATGGTTTTGCCCACCGTCAGCAGGCCATGGTTGCGCAGCATCAGGAAATTGGCATCGCCCAAGTCGGCCTGCAGGCGCAGCTTTTCTTCGTCGTGAATCGCCACGCCCTCGTAGCCATGGTAGGCCAGCGAAGCCAGCACAAAGGTGCTTTGCTGGCTGATGGGCAACACGCCATGCGCCTGTGCGCTGACGGCCACGCCCGCCCGCGTGTGGGTGTGCAAAACGCAACCGGCATCGGGCCGCGCCTCGTGCACTGCGCTGTGGATCACAAAGCCGGCTGGGTTCACCGGAAAGGGGCTGTCGTGCAGCTTGTTGCACTGCATGTCCACCTTGACCAGGCTGGACGCGGTGATCTCGTCAAACATCAGGCCATAGGGGTTGATCAAAAACTGATGGTCATCGCCCGCCACCGAGTGCGGCAATTTGGCGGTGATGTGGGTGAACACCAAATCGCTCCAGCCGTACAGCGCCACCAGCCGGTAACACGCGGCCAAGTCCAGCCGCAGCTGCCATTCGTCGGGGTGAACGCTGTCTTTCAAAGAGGGAGTCTCAAACGCCATGGCCATGCTCCGCAGGTCAGCAAAAGGGATTCAGCTTAGCGGCAAGAGGGGTGGGGGGATGACTTGTTGGTGACTTTATTTGTCATACAAGAGTTGGGCCGCGTCAAATCTTCCAGCCGCATCAGCCAAGCCCGGGCGTGAACGCCGCCATCTTCAACAGCCCCGCACATCTCCACCGAGGCCTGTAGTTGCCCGCACACCGCAGGCCGTTCTGGCTGCCCAAAAATTTGGCAGCGCAGTTGTTCGTCCAGTTGCACGCAAGGCACGCCCGTTGGTTTGCCTTGGGGCATGCCGGGGATGGGCGAGGAGATGGATGGCGCGGTGCAGCAAGCGGCGCAGCCGGGGCGGCAGGTCAAAGTCATCCGGTTTTAGGCATCCGGTTCAGCGTGGCCACAAGGCCCACATTTGCAAGGGTTGCTTGAGGCGCCCGGCCAATTCACCCGCTGCTGGGCCAGAGCCCGCGTAATAGTCGGCCCGCACCGCGCCCACGATGGCGGTGCCGGTGTCTTGGGCCAGCACCAAGCGGTCCAAATGGGTTTGGGGTCCGGTGGACTTCATCCACACGGGGGTGCCGTAGGGAATGCTGCGGCGGTCCACCGCAATCGAGCGCTCGGCCGTGAGCGGCACGCCTTGTGCACCTTTGGGGCCGGGCGGTGTGGTGCCCACGGGCAAGGCTTCTTCGCGGAAGAACACCACACGCGGGTTTTGCCATAACAGCTCGTTCACGCGTGATGGGTTGCGGTCGATCCATGCCTTGATGCCGGGCCAGCTCGCGTCGGTGATGAGCTTGCGGTCGAGCAGCCAGCGGCCAATGCTGATGTAGGGCTGGTCGTTGGTGGCGGCGTAGGCCATGCGCACCCAGCGTTTTTTTCCATCGGGCTCGGTCACATTCACGAGGCCCGAGCCTTGGATGTGCAGCACCATCGCATCCACCGGGTCGGCCAAATACAACAGCTCTTTGCCGCGCAGGGCGGCGCGGGCGGCGGGCAAGGTGTCAATCTCTTGGCGGGTGTACCAAGGCTTGCGTTGGCCCAATTGGGCGGGCGGCGCATACAGGGGCACTTTGAAATCGCCTTGTGCTCTGCGCGAACCGACCAAGGCGGGTTCGTAATAGCCCGTGAGTAAGCCTGATGGACGTTGTTCATGCGACTCTACGCGGTAGGGCTGCAGGTTGTCGCGTATCCAGCGGCGTTGCTGTTCAACCGGGGCGTTGGCCAGTTGGGCGATCTCGGGGCACAGGGCTTTCCAAGTGGGGCCGGGTCGTTGGCAGCTTTGCAACCAAGCGGGCCAAGCCTCGTTGATCGCGTCGGTGTTCAGCCCTGGCAGTTCAGACCAAGGGACGGGAACCCAGCGGCTTTGTTCGCGCATGATGGGCGCGGGCAAAGGGGCTGCGGGCAAAGTGCTGGCGATCTCGGCGGGGGCCGGCGCTTGGACCGATGGACTTGCAGGTTCAGGGGCATGCAGCACCGGGGCCACAGAGCAAGCGCTCAGGGTGCCTACAATCGCGGCCACAAACAAGCCGATCCATCGCGGGCGGTGACTCAAAAAACGGGGTGCGTGCATGGGACTGATTTTGTTGGAAGCTTTGCTGGCCTTGGTGATTTTGGTGGGTATTGTCTGGTGGACCATGTTTTCCGGCCGCAACAAAGGTGAATTGCCTGAGGCTGAAAAAGAGGCCCCAACGCCACCCTCTGAAGGACCGAAGCTTTGAGGCCCTAAGCCTGAAAGGACCCTGAGCGTGAATGGCGTAAGCTCACTCCAGCAAGCTGTGCGCCCCTTCAAAGCGTTGCGCATAGTACCGGCTGCTGAGGTGGTCTACCCGCACGCCCGTGCGCGGGTTGCTGGCGTGAACAAATCGGCCACCACCCACATAAACACCCACATGCGAGTGGCGCGCCCCCAAGGTGTTGAAAAAAACCAAATCTCCCGGCAAAAGTGCCGAGCGGTGAATGGGCTTTGACTTGCGGCCCAGCTCGGCCGAAGTCCCTTTGACGGCAATGCCGCCCCCTTCGCGGTAAATGTGTGCCACCAAGCCCGAGCAATCAAAGCCTGTGGCGGGGCCACGACCGCCCCATTTGTAGGGCGTGTCCAGCAAAGACAAAGCAAACAAAGCCAAGTCGTTGCGCACCTTGTTGTAAGGCGCAGGGGTTTGAGCTGCAGGCTCGGTAGGTCGCGAAACCGGTGCCGTATAGCATGCGGTGATCAGGCTCAGCCAAGCCAGCCCCAAGCTTGTCAACAGGTGCCGGCGATGCGTCAAGGGGTCTGGGGCGTGAGCCTTGTTCACGACAGGCTCCGCATCAAGTTGGCCAGCTCTACCGCCGATTTGACCTCCATCTTGTCAAAGACACGGGCGCGGTGAACTTCCACCGTGCGCACACTGATGTCGAGTTGGTCGGCAATGAGTTTGTTGGGCAGACCCTCGATCACCAGTTGCATCACATCCCGCTCACGTTCGGTCAGTTCCAGCAAGCGCGATTGCAGACGTTGCTGCTCTTTTCGGGCCGTTAAACGCTCTTGTGACAAATGAAGTGCTTGTTCGATACGGTCAACCAGAGCGTTGTCTGAAAACGGCTTTTCGCAAAAGTCAAAAGCACCACGCTTGACGCTGTCGACAGCGGTGGGCACATCGGCATGACCCGTCAAAAAAATCACAGGCCATGCTTGGGCCATGCCGCTGCTTAGAAGTTGCTCAAACAAGGCCAAGCCACTCATGCCGGGCATGCGCACATCCAGCAAAACACATGCCGCTTGGCGAGGCCAGTGTTGTCCAGAGGATGGGCCATTGCCGGTGTCTTGAAAGTTGCTTTGCAGCATGCTTAAAAAAGACTCTGCGCTTTCAAAGGACTCGCTGAGCAAGCGCCGGGTGCGCAGCAGCCAAGCCATGCCTTCGCGCACACTCGCGTCGTCGTCCACAATGAAAACGGTGGGCGTGTCGGTGAAATTCATGCGGGGATCTTATCCAAAAGCAAGGCGGTCTTGACAGGCAAGGTGAAACGGAAAACAGTCCCTCTGGGCTCCATCGCCGCAAACTCCAAATGGCCACCGTGCTGCTCCACCACCGTCCGGCACAGACTCAGACCCAAGCCCATGCCTTCTTCTTTGGTGGTGAAGAAGGGTGTGAACAACTGGCTGGCCACGGTTTCGCTGATGCCTTCGCCCACATCGGTCACTGAAAACTCCACCCAGGCTTGTTCGGCGTTGGAGGCCGCTCGGCGTGCCTTGAGCAGCAGTCTTCGGTCTGTGCAGTCGGGTTTGTCCATGGCTTGCATGCCGTTGCGTGCC
Source organism: Akkermansia muciniphila (assembly GCA_943331105.2). Taxonomy (GTDB): domain Bacteria; phylum Pseudomonadota; class Gammaproteobacteria; order Burkholderiales; family Burkholderiaceae_C; genus Limnohabitans_A. The sequence continues at coordinate 111,925 of CALQKH020000009.1, read as the reverse complement.
AGGTTCAATAAAACCTGTTCAACCATGGTGCGGTCGCACATCACGTCTGGCAATTGAGGGTCGATTTGGGTTTGAACCGTGACCCGCAGTTTGCGCGCTTGCAGTTGGACCAATGGCGATACCGCGTCAAACAAGGCTTTGGGTGGCAAGGGCTCACGGTCTTGATCGCGGCGGCGGACAAAATCGTGCACGCTGTTGATGACCCGCCCCGCACGATCGGCCTGCTCGGCGATTCGGCGCAGCGCCATGTGCACATCGTCCAGGGTTTGCGGCACGGCCGATGGGTTTTGCAGCAGGTTCAAAGAGCCATTGGCATAGCTGGCGATGGCGGCCAAGGGTTGGTTCAGTTCATGACTCAGCAAAGACGCCATTTCGCCCACCGTGGCCAAACGGGCCGTGGCCTGAAGGCGCTCCTGGCTGGCGCGAGAGACTTCTTCGATGCGGCGTTGTTCGCTGATGTCAATCACGGCGCCCATCCAGCCGGTTTGCTCGCCTTGCACGCTGATCAATGGCGCCTCAATGATGAGCACCGGAAACCGTGTGCCGTCTTGGCGCATGAAGACCGATTCAAACCCCTCGCGTGGTGGCACGTTGCCCGCCAAACGGATGGCTTGGCGTTGCCGGTATTCGTCGACCATCTCGGGTGGCCAATACGGCATGGGCGCATTGCGTCCATTCAGAGTCTCTGCCTCAAAGCCCACCATCTGGCAAAAGGCGGGGTTCACATAGGTGATGCGCCCTTCTAGGTCACGCGCCCGAAGACCGGTCACCAGCGAGTCTTCCATGGCTTTGCGAAAGGCCAAGGCCTCTGCCAAGTCGCGCTCTGCCTTCAAGCGCCGACGGGAGTCTTTGACCAACAGCACCATCACCGTCACCAAGGCGATGGACATGGCGGTGACCAATGCGGTCAAGACATTTGGAAAAATATTGGCCTCGCCGCGCCGTCCGTCCATCCGCAGCACCAAGGTGTTGCCAGGCAGATTCAGCAATTGTTGTGAGGTGAAGACCCGCAGCCCTCGACTTTGACTGCCCGCAATGGCCAGTCGGGTGCCATCGGGTTCGGTGAATGAGATTTCGTTGCGGCGGCCGAAACTGTCGCCCAAGAGTTCATTGAGCATCTCTTGCAAACCGTAGGTCACGATGGTGAAGCCGATCAACACACCATCTTGTGTTTGGGGCAAACACATTTCCATGACTTCAAAACCCAAGCCATCGTTCTGAGGCAAAAAGTAAGAGCTGGAATAGCTGGGACCATTGCTGCGACGTGCTTTTGCACACGCTTGCACAGTTTCATTGAGCGAGTCTGTGCGCGAAACGCGTTTGAAAATCGGTTTGCGCAAGGGCGTGTCGACCTGGTTTTTCAGGTTCAGTTCGGGATCACGCGATTCAATGCGCAGCCACTCCCGGTGTTCACGCAAAAGCGCTTGGGCTTCGGTGTTCCAGAATGTTTCAATGGGCGTGTTGGATTGCAAGCCTAGAAGGCTTTGGGTTTGGCGTGCCAGTTGACGCCGCAAATCACTCACAGCCTCTGTGGTGTCGCTTTCCAGTTCGGATTGCAGTTGACTGGCTTCGTAACGTCCTGCCAACCAGACCAAAGTGATCAAAACCCCCATCACCAAAGCGATCAAGGCCAACCACAGTGTGCGCCGTCCGCGTCCCCCGGGCAAGGCTTCTTCAAAGGCGTGCCACCAAGAAGTGATTCGCCCGAATTGAGAAGGCGCCAAATGGACCCGTGTGTTGGCAGTCATGGGCGGTTGTCTATCCGGGTGACGCGGGGATTGCCCCAGCTCCCATCGATGATGAACTCTTGACTTGAAGCCCGTGACAACGGGTTTTTCAAAAGCCATTGCGCGACAAAAGCGGTCAGTCCCACGGCAGGGTTCAATGCAAGACCTGCCAGCAAAGAGGTGGTGTTGGTGTCAACAGTGGGCAAGATTTGGGCGCGGAGCTTTTGCGTCTCTTGCGCGATGTTGGCTTGTCCGTCCAGCAAGACCAAGGCGTTGACGCCTTTGATTTGCAAATTGTTGGTGTGAGCCGTGCCTTGGGTGATGCCCACATCGCCGCGCACAGAGTCAAAAGCAAAACCCTCGGCAAACACGTCCCTGAAATCCAGCAACAAGCGTCTGGGCAAGGCCTGCAGGCTTAAAACACCCAGCAATTTGGCGACACCCGCATCGGCCTTGAGAAACTGACCGCGACCCATGCGGACTTCGAACTGACCATTCATGCTCGGGTAGTCCAGTGCCAAAGGGGAGCCTTGCCAATTGACGGCGCCCGCCAGTTGGCCCACGCCACCTTTTAAAGCATTGGGCGTGCCCAAGCGGCTGAGCAAGGCACCAGCATCTTGAATGTCCAGGACGAAATTCATTTCGGTTTTACGCTTCGCTTGGGCGTCACGAGTTGGCAACCACCGCCCAGTGCCTTTGAGCTGTGCTTCCGGCAGCAGCACATTGAACTTCTTCAGCTGCCATTCAGGCCCAGCCGATTGACGGCCGGGGCTGGCCTCTTGGTTCACGGCTTCGATTTCAACACGCCCCAGTTGGATGCCGCGCAGTTCCACTGCGTCCACCACGATGTCCAGTGCAGGCAGTTTGGTGGGGGGTGCTTCGAGCAAGGCTTCAACCTCCGCCAGTTCTGAAGGCGGCAGGTTCAGTCGACTCAAGCGGGCGAACAGCAGGCCCGCTTGGCCCGTGTACGACTGTTGAAACCCCAAGTGGCCTGACATTTCTTGGGCTTCGATGTTGGCGCGCCATTGCGCGCCATCGCGGGTGCCACCGGCGCTTACTTTGTGCAAGCTGCGGTCGTTCATCGTCAGGGTGTTGGCTTTGAGACCCATGCGGTTGGGCAGGTAGCTTTGCCATGCAGGGGGTGCGTTGTTTGGTGCTGGGGATGTCGTGCTTGGCAGCAAGGCCAGCCATTCATCGACGTTCAGTTTGTCGACCACCAGTTGGGCGGAGACGCCTGAATCAGGCCATGTCGGCATTTGTTGGGCAGGGATACCCACACCCCAAACACCGCGTACCACCTGAGGCACTTTGCCCGTCAAGTTGCGCAGGTAGGCCAGACGCACCGTGTCGGCCAAAGTGACTTGAATGTGGTCATGCGGCCCGGACTTTTCCTGTTGTGAGCGCAAAACAATGTTCAGTGGCCGGGTGCTGGCCGCAGATTTGCCCAGCGGCGCGGGCAGTTGAACAGCCATGCCCTCCAGGTTGCTGTTGACGGACAAATCAGGCTTTCCATCTCGCCAAGCCAGTTGGGCGGTGTAACTGGTGCTGCCTTGGGCATGCTGCGCCAGCCAGTCCAAAGGGTAAAACTCGTGGGCTGCTCTCAAGCCCTCGGCATTGACGCGGCCACGGGCTTGAAACTCGATGAGCGATGGGGAGGCGGGGCTGCTTCTTGAAGGGCGCATGCCACCTTCCAATGACAGCGGCCCGCCCCAAAGCTGGGCTTGCAATTGGCGCAGTTCAAAGCCTGACTCATGAAAATGCAATTGGCCTTGTATGTTGTCAAGCCAAGGCGTTTCGGCTTGCATGCGCAAATCCACGTTCTTGAGGGCCACAGACCCTTGCACCTGAGTTTGTTTCAGATTTTGCAATGGCAAACGCAATTCAAACCGTGTTTGCGTGTCGCCACGCGCTTGGGCATCATTCAGCACGCCAGACAACAAGTCGTTCAAGGCCGATTTTCGAATCAACTCCAACAACTGGGGCGCCTTGGCTTGACTTTCGGCTTGCACTTTCAGCAAGGGTTGCTGGGTCATGTCTGCGATTTCAACCAGCGGGGCGGTCAGCACGATGGCCTGATTCCCCTCGCCGGCGCGTGCACTGGCCTCGCTCAGGCGCATGCCCGCACGGTCAAATGAAAGCCGACCTTGCAAGCCGCTCAGGCGCGGCCATGGTGCGCCGCCTGCGGGCAACAGGGCGGGGGGCACCATGTCGAGCAGGACGTCTTGGACGCGTCCCGAAAAGCGAAATTCACCGTCTTGAGGGTTGGTGAATGGGATTTTGGCCAAATCGCCTTTGATCTTGACGTTGACGTCCGAATAAGTGCCTTTGACCAAGGCGTCTCGCAGGTATTCACGAACAGAAACGGGCAGAACAAGGGGCAAATACCGATGCGCCGTTGCGGCGTTCAAGGTGTTCAATTTCCCGTCCAGCGTCAATGCGCCCGGTCCATCGGGAGTGCTTTTCCATTGGCCGCGCCATTCGCCTTGGAGGTCGGTGTTGGCCATTTTTAGTGTCCATGCGGGCACTTCCCAAGCGTCGCCTTCTGGGCGAGACAGGCGCACCCAGCGCGCATTGGCTTGCAGATTTTGCAGGGGCACTTCAGCGGGCAGCAGCACGCCTGGCAACCAAATGGCGCTGTTTTGGCCCATGCGCACATCCAGTTGCCCGCCATCGTGGCCAACCTCCAAATTCACATCGGCGCCGCGCACCCCCGGCCATTTGCCCCACTGCGTGGTGGGCGTGGTGGCCAAGCCCCGTGCATCGGGCTGCCAGCGTAGCCCTTGAATGCTGGCTTTGGCCTCGTAGGTTTCGGGCTGCGGCCATTGACCTTGCCAACGCAGGTGAAGGTGGGTGACCAAGCCTGAAAGTTCGCGCGCTTGAAAAGCCGGGTGAATGGCCGAGGCCTGTGGCAGGCGCAAGGCCAGTTCACGCAGCGCGTGCAAATCCAGTTGATCGGCCTGTAAAACACCTCGTGCCGGGCGCGAGCCCTGAGCTTGGGTGTAGTCCAGCGAGACATTGCCACCAGGCCATTGCAGGCCTTCCTCGTTGACGAAGGACAGGCCTTGTGTGCTGGCCAAAAAGCCCTCTTTGTGAACCTGCACGCCCAAACGTCCAGACAGGCGTTCAAAAGCCAAAGGCAAGCCCTGTTCACTCAGCCGAGCTTTCAGACCCACCAAGCTGACATCGGCCATGGCACTTTGCCATTGCCCTTTGTCCACGTCTGCCCATAACCTCAAAGTGCCCTGGCCCTGCAATTGGCCCAGATTGCCGGTCCCATCCGCTTCAACCGCTGTGCGAATGGGGGCCAAATCGATTTTTGGAAAAAAAGCATAGGTTTGTCCCGACCAATCGGCAAATCGGCCAGCGTCTGTTGACAAAACTTTGCGTTTGAATTGACCCATCAGGACAAAACGCTCCCCCCAGGCGGTTGGTGGCGTTGCGTCCACGCGCAAGCTGTGCGTTCGCGACGAGTTGCGGATGACCAGATCCATCTCTTTCAAAACGGCAGGTGCTGTTGTGGCGTCAAGGGGGTCTGAGACACCGCCCACATGCCAGCGCACCACCCCTGATCGCACAATAACTTCGCGTTGAGAAAACAGCCAATTTGCAGCGGCCGAGTCGATTTCCCCCGGGTGTCCTAAAGTTATTCCACCCAACTGCCAAAGCCCATCGGCCGTTCTCCGAACGTCCAATTCGGGGGCATCCAACACCAGTTGGTCCAGCTTCAAAAGCAGTGCAGAGCGCAAACTCAGGGCCACGATGACTTTGGGCAAAAGCAGTGCAGGACGGTTGACGCTGTCGAGCAATTCGATATCACGCAGCTCAAAGGATGGCACCCAACCCGTGCTTTGCGCGGTGACAGAGCCAATCCGAACGGGTATACCCAAAGATTGACGGGCAAGCCGTTCCATGGCGGGGCGGAATTCGTCGATTCGCGGCACAATCCAAAAATGCAAGCCAGCCCAGGTCATGCCCAGCACCAGACCTGTGACCAGTAAGCCCCATAAAAACAGTCGAACCAGTCTGGTCAGCCAGCGCTGCAGACGGGGTTCTACGGGAGACAAAACGGGTGGATGCGGCACAAACATACGATTAGAAAGTCAGCAGGAATTATGACCCGCAGCCCGTCGATGGATGTCAGTCACCCCGCCGTGGCCCCGTTGGGTCATGGCGCGTCGGCGCTGGATGCGACCCATGAGCACCTGTATTCGCGCTTCGTGCAACGTTTGCATCGCCGTTACGTGGATGTTCTGCCCTTGCTCGCGCCGGGTGCCCCGACGCGAGAAACCTTGTCGGCAGCCTTCATGGCTTTGACGCTCACGGGTCTTGATATCCCTGCAGCGCTGCGGGTTTTGCGTCAACTCACCCTGGAACGTTTGGCCCAGCTCGATTGCGCTCGTCAGGCCTCTTTGGACAGCGTGACCCGCAGCATGACCTGGCTTGCCGAAGTGACGCTGGACATTGCTTGGCAGCAAGTCTCTGCCGATTTGGACGCCTTGCACGGTGCGCCCACCAAGGCCGATGGTCAGCGCGCAGAGATGTGGATCATTGGGATGGGCAAGTTGGGCGCACGCGAGCTGAACGTCTCGAGTGACATTGACCTGATTTATGTCTACGACGAAGACGGCGAGTCGCTGGGCAACAGCGAGGGCCGCAACAAAGTGTCGTGTCAGGACTACTTCACCCGTGCCGTCAAACGCATGTATGCCCTGATCGGTGACACCACCGAGCATGGCTTTGTGTTCCGTGTCGATTTGGCGCTGCGCCCAAATGGCAATTCTGGACCGAGTGTGGTTTCTTTGGACGCACTTGAAGAGTATTTGCTGGTGCAGGGGCGCGAGTGGGAGCGTTTTGCCTGGATGAAAAGCCGTGTGGTGGCCCCACGCAGTGCTGCGCTCAATGGTTCCGCCCAAGCACTGCGTGCCGTGGTTTTGCCATTTGTGTTCCGTCGCTATCTGGATTACAACGTGTTCGAGTCGCTGCGCACCCTGCACCAGCAAATCCGAGACCACGCAGCCAAACGCAGTGCCGGTCACCCAGAACGCGCGAATGACGTGAAACTGTCGCGAGGCGGCATCCGCGAAATCGAGTTCACCGTGCAGCTTTTGCAGGTGGTGCGTGGTGGGCAATTCCCCGAGTTGCGCACACGGCCTACCTTAGACGCTTTGCAGCGTGTGGCCAAAGCGGGCCTCATGCCCCAAGCCACCGCCGAGGCCTTGAGCGCAGCCTATGTGTTTCTTCGCCAGGTCGAGCACCGCATTCAGTACTTGGACGACCAGCAAACCCATGTTTTGCCCACCCGAGACGACGATTTGGCTTGGATCGCGAAAACTTTGGGCCATCCCACGGCTTGCGCCTTTTTGTCCGAGTTGGACGCCCACCGTGAAGTGGTCGCGCAGGAGTTTGACACCCTGTTGGGTGGCGATCGAGATTGCAAGGGATGCAACGGCAAAACCGGAAAAAATGCACGCGAGCATGCTGACTTGGAAGCGGTATTGACCGATTTCAAAGGGCCCGTTCGCGCCCGGTTGGCTTTGTGGGCCGATAACGCGCGGGTACAAGCTTTGCGGGATGACGCACGCGGTCGCCTGGTGCGCTTGTTGCAGCGCACAGCGCAGTGGCTTGATGTTGGGCGCGTCACCGAAGACGCCGTCTTGCGCATGGTGGATTGGATTGAGCCCTTGTTGCGCCGTGAAAGTTATTTGGCGCTCATGCTGGAGCGCCCCTCCGTGCACGAACGCTTGCTGCGCTTGTTGGGTGCGGCCAAATGGCCGGCACGTTATCTGCTGCAGCACCCCGGTGTGATCGACGAATTGGCCGGGGGCAATCTTTTCAGCAGCCGTTTTGATGCCCTTGAGTTTGAGGGCGAGTTGCAAGCGCGTTTGATCGCCTTGCAGCGCACAGGCGAGGACGACGAAGAAAGCTTGCTCAACTTGCTGCGACGTGCGCACCATGCGGAGCAGTTTCGCACGCTGGCAAGGGATGTGGAGGGGGTGCTCACGGTTGAGCAAGTGGCCGATGACCTGAGCGCCTTGGCCGATGCCGTATTGCGCGTGACCGCCCGTTGGTGTTGGGATCGTCTCAAAATTCGTCACCGTGAAACGCCAGCGATTGCCATCATTGGTTATGGCAAGTTGGGGGGCAAAGAACTGGGCTACGGCAGCGATTTGGACATTGTCTTTGTTTACGAAGACAGTGATGAGCGCGCCCAAGAGGTCTATGCCAACTATGTGCGAAAGCTCATCAATTGGATGACCGTCAAAACCGGCGAGGGTGACTTGTATGAGATCGACACCGCCCTGCGCCCCAATGGCAGTGCAGGCATGTTGGTCACGCAGTTTCAGGCGTATGCCGATTACCAGCAACAACGTGGCAGCAATACCGCTTGGACTTGGGAGCACCAAGCCATGACCCGTGCGCGTTTTGTCATGGGCTTGCCCAGTTTGGCTTCGCGTTTTGATGCTGTGCGCCATGCGGTCATCAGCGCTTCACGCGATGCGGTCAGTCTGAAGGCCGAGATCGTGGCCATGCGCGAACGCGTGCGACAAGGCCATCCGGTCAAGGCCGATCGTTTTGACGTGAAGCACAGTCTTGGCGGCATGGTGGACGCCGAGTTTGCCGTGCAATACCTGGTCTTGCTGCATACCGCTGACCACCCTGAGCTGGCTGATAACGTGGGCAACATTGCCTTGCTGCAACGGGCTGAAAAAGCAGGCTTATTGCCCTTGGGCATGGGTGCGTCGTCAGCCAACGCGTATCGGGAAATGCGCCGTATCCAGCACCAAGCACGCTTGAACGAGGAGCCGACCGATGTTCCCGTGAACCTTTGGGTTGAAGAGCGCGCTGCAATTTTGTTGCTCTGGCAACGGGTGATGGGCTGATTCACCCCGAATCTTCCCACCCAGTCCAGCACGTCTGCAAGGCGCGGCATGCCTTCAAACCGACATTTGTTGCGCAGGCTCAGGAAAGACCAATCTCGAAGGGCATTTTTAGTTCGCCTCATTTGGATGGAGACTAAAACGAACGTAAACTCAAACGAATCAGTTATGGGTGTTTTGTGAAATGAAAAAGTCTTTTCTGTGGCTCACGAAGATCAGCGGCTTGGTTTTGCTTTTGGGCGGGACGGTACAGGCTCAAACCACGCCCAAGCCACCAGACAGCGCCAAACCCAGTCTGACAGTGACCGTCACCACGCCCCAAACTGTCAACCTGGCCCAAAAGATCAACGCCAACGGCAGCCTGGCTGCCTGGCAAGAGGCCATCATTGGCGCCGAAGCCAATGGCTTGAAGATCACCGAGGTACGGGTCAATGTGGGCGACAGGGTTCAGCGCGGCGACGTGCTGGCCGTTTTGCAGGCCGACAGTTTGCGGGCCGAGCTGGCTCAGGCCGAGGGCACACTGGCTGAAGCGGCGGCCAGCGCCCAAGAGGCCAAGGCCCAGGCCGAGCGGGCGCGCAGTCTGCAGCAGCAAGGATTTTTCAGCAACGCACAGCTGAGCCAAGCGTTGGCCGCGGAGGCATCTGCCGTGGCGCGCGTGCAATCGGCCCGGGCCTTGGTGCAACTGCAAAACGTGCGCCTGTCGCAAACCCAGGTGCGTGCGCCGGATGCGGGCGTGATCTCAGCACGGCAAGCCACGGTGGGCAGTGTGGTGGGTGCAGGAGTCGAGTTGTTCCGGTTGATTCGCCAAGGGCGCATCGAATGGCGTGCTGAGGTGACCGCCTCTGAAATTGGCCGCATCCAGGTGGGTGCGCCCGCACAAATCAAGGCCGCCAGTGGGCAGGTGCTGCAGGGTAAGGTGCGTGTGGTCGCGCCTGCGGTGGATGCGCAAACCCGAAATGCCATCGTTTATGTGGATTTGCCTGCCGCCATCGGCAGCGCCCGAGCGGGCATGTACGCTCAGGGTGAGATCAGTTTGGGTCAAAGTCAGGCGCTCACGGTGCCCCAAACCGCTGTGGTGGTGCGCGATGGGTTCAGCTATGTCTACACGGTCGGGGCCGACCAAAAAGTCAGTCAACTCAAAGTTCAAACCGGACGCCAAAATGCTGACCGTGTTGAGGTGACCCGCGGCCTGCAAGCCGATGCACGCGTGGTGGCCAGTGGCGGCGCGTTTTTGAACCACGGCGACACGGTGCGTGTGGTCGACGCGCCAGCCGCCCAAGCTGCACCAGCCGCCACTGCCGTCAAATAAAGGGACGCCATGTTCAACGTCTCTTCGTGGTCGATTCGAAACCCTATTCCCGCCGTCATGCTGTTTGTGCTGCTGACGGTGGCAGGTTTCATCGCTTTCGGTTCGATGAAGGTGCAAAACTTTCCGGACTTGGATGTCCCCACCATCACGGTGACCGCCAGCCTGCCCGGTGTTGCACCCACGCAGCTTGAAACCGATGTGGCCCGCAAGCTTGAAAACGCGCTGGCCCCGCTGCAAGGCCTCAAACACATCACCACCAAGGTGCAAGACGGCGTGGTGTCCATCACCGCCGAGTTCCGCATGGAAAAGCCCAGCCAGGAGGCGGTGGACGATGTGCGCTCGGCCATTCAGGGCGTGCGCGCCGACTTGCCAAGCGACTTGCGCGATCCGGTGGTCAAAAAGCTCAACCTGGCGGGTACCCCCGTCCTGGCCTACACCGTGCGTTCGACGCGCATGGACGACGAGGCCCTGTCATGGCTGGTGGACAAAGACATCACCCGCAAGCTCTTGTCACTGCGCGGTGTGGGCGCGGTCAACCGGGTGGGCGGCGTGACGCGTGAGGTGCGCGTGGCGTTGGATGTGAACCGCTTGCAGGCGCTGGGCATCACGGCGGCCGAGGTGTCGCGTCAGCTCAAGCAGGTGCAGCAAGAAGGCTCGGGTGGACGCATGGATTTGGGCGTGGGTGAGCAGCCCGTGCGCACCCTGGCGACTGTCAAGACAGCGCAAGAGGTGGGCCAGATCGAGCTGGCCACATCGCGTGGTGGCCGAGTGCGGCTGGACCAGGTGGCCATGGTGAGCGACACGTTGGCCGATGCCCGCTCGGCGGCCAGCCTGAACGGCAATCCGGTGGTGGGCTTTGAGGTGGTGCGCAGCAGGGGCGAGAGCGAAGTGGCCGTGGGCCGCTTGGTGCGTCAGGCCTTGGCCGACTATCGGCTGCAAAACCCGGACATCGAGATCACCGAGGCCTTTGATTTTGTGACCCCGGTGGAAGAGGAATACAGCGGCTCGTTGGTCTTGCTCTACGAAGGCGCGATTTTGGCGGTGCTGGTGGTGTGGCTGTTTTTGCGCGACTGGCGGGCCACGTTTGTGTCGGCTGTGGCGTTGCCGCTGTCGGTCATTCCCGCCTTCATTGGCATGGCTTACTTGGGCTTTTCCATCAACGTGGTGACTTTGCTGGCGCTGTCTTTGGTGATTGGTGTGTTGGTGGACGATGCGATTGTCGAGGTGGAAAACATCGTGCGCCATTTGCGCATGGGCAAGTCTCCGTATCAGGCGGCCATGGAGGCGGCCGACGAAATTGGTTTGGCCGTGATCGCCACCACCTTCACCTTGATCGCGGTGTTTTTACCCACGGCGTTCATGAGCGGCATTCCGGGCAAGTTCTTCAAGCAGTTTGGCTGGACGGCGTCACTCGCGGTGTTTGCCTCTTTGGTGGTGGCGCGGGTGCTCACGCCCATGATGGCGGCTTATATTTTGAAGCCCATCGTCACGGCCGCGCATGAGCCGGGCTGGCTCAAGCGCTACATGGTTTGGGCCACCTGGTGCATGCGGCACCGCCTGGTCACCATGGTCCTGGCCACGCTGTTCTTCATCGGCTCCATCATGCTGGTGCCTTTGCTGCCCAAGGGCTTCATTCCGCCCGATGACAACTCTCAAACCCAGGTGTATGTGGAGCTGCCCCCCGGCTCCACCTTGGTGCAGACCCAAGCCAGCGCCGAACACGCCCGCAAGTTGTTGATGGCGGTGAACGATGTGAAAAGCGTCTACACCACGATTGGCGGCGGCAGTGCGGGCAGTGATCCTTTTACCGGTAGCGGCGCAGCCGAGGTCCGCAAGGCCACGCTCACCATCCAGTTGACCGAGCGCGGTACACGCCCCCGCAAGCAAGCGATTGAAAACGACATTCGCACCGCGCTGCAGCAATTGCCCGGTGTGCGCACCAAGGTGGGTTTGGGCGGGTCTGGCGAAAAATACGTGCTGGTGCTCACCGGCGAGGACCCGCAAGCCCTGCAAACCGCTGCCATGGCGGTGGAGCGCGATTTGCGCACCATTTCAGGTTTGGGCTCGATTGCATCGACGGCCAGCCTGGTACGCCCCGAGATCGCCGTGCGGCCCGACTTTGCCAAGGCTGCCGACCTGGGTGTGACGAGCGCAGCCATCAGCGACACCTTGCGCGTGGCCACCCTGGGCGACTACGATCAGGCGCTGCCCAAACTCAATTTGTCCGAGCGCCAAGTGCCCATCGTGGTCAAGCTGGGCCACGAATCCAGGCATGACCTGGCCACACTTGAGCGCCTGATGGTGCCCGGCAGCCGAGGCCCTGTCATGCTGGGCCAGGTCGCCAGCATCGAGGTGGCTGGCGGCCCGGCCGTGATCGACCGCTACGACCGCCAGCGCAACATCAACTTTGAGATTGAGTTGTCGGGCATGCCGCTGGGCGATGTGACGCAGGCAGTGCAAAAGCTGCCCGCCTTGCAAAGCCTGCCGCCGGGCGTGAAGGTGGTGGAGGTGGGTGACGCCGAAGTCATGGGCGAACTGTTCGCCAGTTTTGGCCTGGCCATGACGATCGGTGTGTTGTGCATCTATATCGTGCTGGTCTTGCTGTTCAAGGGTTTCTTGCATCCGATCACCATCTTGGCGGCGCTGCCGCTGTCGTTGGGTGGCGCGTTTGTCGGTCTCTTGATCGCGGGCAAGAGCTTTTCGATGCCCTCGCTGATTGGTCTCATCATGCTCATGGGCATCGCCACCAAAAACTCGATCTTGTTGGTGGAGTACGCGATTGAAGCGCGGCGCGGAAAACCTGCTGAGGGGGACCGCCCTGCTGTGCCTGCCATGAACCGATGGGACGCCATGTTGGACGCTTGCCACAAAAGGGCGCGCCCGATTGTCATGACCACCATCGCCATGGGCGCGGGTATGCTGCCCATTGCAGTGGGCTGGGGCGCGGCCGATGCGAGCTTTCGCTCGCCCATGGCGATTGCTGTGATCGGTGGCTTGCTCACCAGCACCGTGCTCAGTTTGCTGGTGATCCCGGTGGTGTTCACCTACCTGGATGATTTGGGCCAATGGTCTGGCCGGATGTTTCGAAGATTCACACAAACAAGGAGCAAAGCATGAGCAACAAAGTGGCCATGGTAATCGGTGGCGGCAGCGGCATCGGTGCAGCTGCGGCGCGCAAGCTGGCACAGGATGGTTTTCAAGTGGCGGTGCTGTCGTCGTCCGGCAAGGGTGAGGCGCTGGGGCGCGATTTGGGGGGCATTGGTTTGACTGGCTCTAACCAATCGCCCGAAGACTTGCAAACCTTGGCCGATCAAGCCATGGCCCGTTGGGGCCGCATCGATGTGTTGGTCAACAGTGCTGGCCACGGCCCCAAAGGCCCCGTGCTGGAGTTGACCGATGCGCAGTGGCATTTGGGCATGGACATGTACTTTTTGAATGTGGTGCGGGCTGTTCGGGTGGTGACCCCCATCATGGTTCAGCAAAAGACGGGGGCCATCGTCAACATCTCCAGCGCATGGGTGGACGAGCCCAGTTCGATGTTTCCGACCTCGGCCGTGGCCCGTGCGGGCTTGGCCGCATTCACCAAACTGTTTGCCGACGAGCATGCCGTGCACAACGTGCGCATGAACAATGTCTTGCCTGGTTGGATCGACAGCCTGCCCGCCAAAGAAGAGCGTCGTGAGAGCGTGCCCATGCAGCGTTATGGCACGAGCGAAGAAGTGGCAGCCACCATTGCCTTTTTGGTGTCTGAGGGCGCGGCCTACATCACGGGCCAAAGTCTTCGCATCGACGGTGGTCTGATGCGTTCCCTTTGAGCTTGGCCTAGGCGCCAGGCATCAAGGGTTACAAAAGTCGCAGCGGCTTGGGTCAGCCCAGGCGGCTGAAGACAAGGGGCGTTGCTCTTCGTGTTGGCAAGTCTTGCAGTGCCACACCTGTGCAATCGGCAGCCGCGTTTTTTGGCCGCAGGCGCTGCATGGCAAACCCGCTATTCGAGATTGAATCCAGAAGCCAGGGCTTTGGCATTGTGGACATTGAGACTGCAGCTTGCTGATCAAATCGTCGCAAGCCTTGCGGATGAGTTCCTGCCTTGTGGGGTTACAAAACGCGCGCAAGTCGTTTTCGACAAACACCATGCCATTGGCCGACTGGGCTTGAAGCTCTGCAAATGTCCGAACGAGTGTTTGTTCGTCATGGATGTTTTTGACGATCTGCAAATGGTCCTCGTGTTCTGGGCGCATCACCAACTGGTGCTCTGGAAACTTGGCGTCTTGGGCAAAGCGCCTCAACGCTTCCAAGCTGGTGACGGTTCTGTGCAGGCTTTGAGCAGGGCCTTGAGCAATGCCGGTCACCTCGAGTTGGTGTGCGGGGTCGACCCATAAAAGAAGTTCAGTGTTCCATGGCATGAAGCCGCCAAATGGATCCGTGCCGAAAGTGCCTTCGCTGGCCAAGCCGACTGGTGCGCTGGTCAGGGCCATTCCGATCTCGGCTTTGCGGCGTGCTGCATCCAGTTGGGAGCCTGGCCGGGCGATTTCGCGGGTGAAGGTGCCCAACTGGTCGGTGTCATAGGCGTCGGTGTGAACCAGTTCACAGCCCAACGCCAACTCTAGGGGGGCTTTGACCAAATCTTGTTTGCCGTGTTGCGTGAGAAACGCAACGCGGCGAGCCAGATAAGGGCTCTCTTTCAATCTGCTCATGCCAACCTTACATCAGAACCCCTTGGGCTACAGCCACATAAATGGGGATTCCGAACACAATGTTCAGGGGAAAGGTGATGCCCAGACTCAAACCGAAATAAAGGGAAGGGTTGGCCTCGGGCAGTGCGTACCGCAGCACCGCTGGAACCGCAATGTAAGACGCACTGGCCGCCAAGACCATGAGCAGGGCACCATCACCAGCCGATAAATTTAGCAGAAATGCCAGGCCCAAAGCCATTGTGGCGTGCACGATGGGGCCCACAATGGCGTAGGCCACCAACACAGGCGACTTGCCTTTGACCTGCGGCAGGTTGCGGGCCGCCATCAAGCCCATGTCGAGCAAGAAGAAAGCCAGCATGCCCTTGAACAAGTCGACCGAGAAGGGTTGCATGGCGGATTTGCCTGCGTCGCCAGTGATCATGCCAATCGCCATCGCGCCCAGCAGCAGCAATTGCGCGCCGTCGGTGAAGGACTCGTGAAGGATTTTGCCGACCGAGACACCGGTTTTGGGTGCGGGTGCGCTGTCGGCTGAGGGCACTGAGCCCTTGGCCGCTTTTTGTCGCAACGAGTTGGCAAACACCACGGCCAAGATGATGGCGGGTGACTCCATCAAGGCCATCGCCGCAGCCATGTGGCCGCCATAGGCAATGTCTTGATTTTCCAAGAATTGAACAGCGGTGACAAAAGTGACCGCACTGACCGACCCATAGGTGGCGGCGACCGCAGCGGCATCAAAACCAGACACAAAGCGGCGCAAGATGGCGTAGCCGATCAAGGGGATGACGATGGCCAGCCCGACGGCGGCGGCCAGACTGATGCCCACATTGGCGGTCAAGCCTGACTGTGAAAGTGCAAAGCCGCCTTTGAGGCCCAAAGCCATCAACAGGTAGAGCGACAAGAAGCGGGAAATGGCGGGGGGGATTTCAAGATTCGATTTGACGGTGCCAGCCAGCACGCCAAAGATGAAAAAGAGAATCGCAGGATCGATCAGGTTTTGCATTGGTTATTCCTTGGCACGATCTTAAAAACTTGTAGGCGTCTTGTAAAATCGATTCTTATAAGCTCAGCTATAGGTAAAAGTCTATGAATGTCACGTTTCGTCAATTGCGTTTGTTCTTGGCCTTGGCCGAAACGGGCAGTGTGAGTGCGGCGGCTAAGGTGATGCATGTGACCCAACCCACCGCCTCGATGCAGCTCAAGGAGATGAGCTTGTCGGTGGGCCTGGCGCTTTACGAGGTGATTGGTAAAAAGATTTACCTCACAGAGGTGGGTAAAGAACTGGCGGTCACCGCGCGTGCGGTGGCCCAGACGTGGGACGCTTTTGAGCAAAACGTCGATGCGGCCAAGGGCCTGTCTCGGGGCAAGTTGCGGGTGGCGGTGGTGAGCACGGCCAAGTACTTCATGCCGCATTTGATTGGCAGTTTTTGCACCAAACATCCGGCCATCGACGTGTCTCTTGAAATTTTGAACCGCGATGGCGTGGTGCACCGATTGCGTGAAAACCTCGATGACCTGTACATCATGTCCATGCCTCCCAAAGACATGGATTTGGGCGACGAGGCTTTCATGCCGAACCCGATTGTGCTCATCGCACCCAACGCCGACCCTTTGGCCAAACGCACACAGGTGGGTCTGTATGAGTTAACGCAGCGCCGTTTCATCGTGCGCGAAAAGGGCTCAGGCACCCGCATGGCCGCCGATCAGTTTTTCCGTAAGATGAAGTTCCGCCCCGACATCCGATTGGAGTTGGGCAGCAACGAAGCGGTCAAGGAGTCGGTGGCCGGAGGCTTGGGCTTGGGCGTGGTGTCACGCCATGCTTTGCACGGGCACAAAAAAGAAAACGGTGTGAGTGTGATTGACATCGAAGGCTTTCCGGTGTCGTCGGCTTGGCACATCGTGTACCCGGCGAGTAAAAAGTTATCGCCTTTGGCGCTGGCTTTCAAAAAGCACATGATCCAGGAAGTGGGCCGCCGCAAATGGCCTCAGGCGTGATTTGAGCTTTATGGGTCTGAGCGGCCCCTTGGCTCAGGGGGTCGTGAACACCGTCAACACCCCGGTGTAGCCGTACAGCTGGTTGCGGGCGATTTCGCCTGCAGCGAAAAAGCCCACCAAGGGCACATCGCCCAAAGCGTGGCGAATGATTTGTAACTCGGCGCTTGGCCCCCCAAAATGCGGGCCGCCGCGCCCGGTACAGCTCACATACACCGCCCCGGCGATGCGTGAACCCGAAGTGGGCAGTGTGGGCAAGGGGTTGTCGCTGAGTGCATGGATGGCTTCGATTGACAGTGTCTCGGGTTCTAATTCTTCGCGGATTTCGGCGCACACACGCACCAAGTCGGCCCGTGCGGCCTGCACATCGCGGCGGCAAAAGGTGAGCAGCATGCCGGGTTCCAGGTTTTCTGCAACAGCCACACCTTGGCGCAAAGGGTCCAGCCCAATGATGTGCCGTACACGCACATCGTTGCCCAAATGGCCGGTTCGGCCCACGCCAGAATGCCCGGCCGCGCTCAAGCCCACCAAAGTGGAGCGCACCACGGCAATGGCTTTTTGGGGCTCGCTCAGGCTGATGCCCAAGTCGGCCAGCATCACATCGAGTGCAGGTTGGCCCGCCAGTTGCAGCGCCACATGCCCTTCGGATTGGGTGATTTCCCGCTCAGGGGAAACCGGCTGACAGCCCTGCGTGACGCGAGAGATCAAAGAGACATCTCGCGAAAAAGCGACGCCGCTCAAGCCGCCTTCGAGCACGCCGCCGTTGACTTCTGATCCGCCGGCATCTTCGGCACGCACGGCGAACTGCATGTTGCGCGTGCGGCTGGCACTGAGGCCGCCAAACAAATAGCCTTGCTGCGTGCGGCCCGCCATTTCTGTGATCAGCTCGGCCAGGTCGGGGGTGTTCGGATCTGCGTGCACCAGTGCCGCATCGGCCCATGCCGCAGGCAGAGGCGACACGCCAGAAAACACCCGGTATTGCTCGGGCGTCAGGTCGCACAGCATGAGTGCCATGGCGGGTTCGTCAAAGTATTCGGCGTTGTTGACCGCCACACCGATGCCCACCGTGCCCGCCCAGTCGGGCACACCGGGCAAGGCCTGCCGCAAATGGTCCAGCAGCGCCTGCGCGTGCGGCGCGTAATGGTCGGTGATGTACAACAGGCCCAAGCGAGGCTGAGTGGCGTAGTCGGGCAGCGCCATTTGGGCTTGTAATTGAGCCAATACCAAGCCCGTAGCCATGCGCCACTGTGGGTGCGTGGCGTGGCCACAGGGAAACAACTTCATAGGCAATTCATTTCAGAGCGGTTTTGCGCGCAGCCCGAGTGGCTGGCTTGGCCGCTGATTTTTTGACCGAGACGGGCCTGACCGATTTGGCAGTCACAGCTGGTTTGGCAGGTTTCGCAGACGAGGGCTTGGCGCCTTGCCCCCGAGCGGTGGCCGAAGACGCACCGGGCTTGCGGGGCGCTTTGGCCGTGGCGTTTTTGGCGCGCATGCCGGCCTTCATGGCTTCGCCCGCTACGTCTTTCAAAGCGGCGGCGGCAATACCCTGAAACTGCTGTGTCAACGCGCCCCACCATTGCATCGGGTCCACGGCAGGCTCACTCGCAGAGGCAGTGGTCTTGGCTTCGCTGGCCGGGCTTGCCTCTTCCTTGGGGGCTTCGCTTGGCGCGGACTGTGGGGGGACCGCTTGAGACTCAGGCTTGGGGCTGAACAGCGAAGACTTGGCTGCGCTGGCGGTGCCTGAGGGTGCGGCCTGTGCGGGCTCACTGACCGGGGGCTTGGCCGTGAACGCTTTGGCCAAATCGGCCATGTTGACGTTCATGCTTTGCAGGGTGGTCAAGGTCATCTTTTGCACTTCCATCGCTTGGATGGTGGCTTTCAGCGCCGTGGTGTTTTGTTCCAACCAAAACAACACCGACTTCAATTCTTGGATGCGCTTGTCGATGTCTTCGATGCTGAGCGTGGGGGCGACCCAACTGGCCATGCCTGGCATGCCGCCAGCTGCAGAGGGTTGGGCAGCCGATGCGGTTTTGGACAGGTTTTGTAAAAAGTCAAAGCCCGGCACAAATTGGCCAAAGCCGAAGGCAGAAGGCTCGCTCATGGCAGATCCTTAAAAAGTGATCTGCAAAGCTTACCCGAAGACGCTTTCAAAACGGACTGACCCGCGTCCAAAGGCGTGGCTGTTTTGGAATCACCCTTCCACAAACACCCGTGCTTTGCGCGGTGTCAGCACCAGCGTCTCGCCTTCTTTGAAGTTTTGCTGGCGGAATTGCGAGGCCGACAACTGCGCCTCAATGACCGCATCTTTGCCGAACATGCCAGCTTCGACGGGTTCGAGTTCAAGGCGTGCCACGGGTCCGACCACGATGGCGCGGGTCAGCTTGGCCACGATGCCGGTGTGGGCGGTGCCCGGCGTGAAACGCGTGACATCCAGGTCGTGCGGGCGCACATAGGCAAAGGCCTTGGCGTCTTGCACTTGGCCGTGTTCCGGACTTGCCAGGCGGATGGCATGCTGGTCAGCGCCTATCAGCATCTCGCCTTCGTGGGCGCGGCCATGGAACAGGTTCACATCGCCCAAAAAGCCATACACAAAGGGGCTGGCTGGGTGGTCCCACACCTGCTGGGGCGAGCCGATTTGCTCGATGTTGCCCTTGTTCATCAGCACCACGCGGTCCGCCACTTCCAGCGCTTCTTCTTGGTCGTGGGTCACAAAGATGCTGGTCACGTGCAACTCGTCGTGCAGACGGCGCAACCAGCGGCGCAGCTCTTTTCGCACCTTGGCATCCAGTGCGCCAAACGGTTCGTCGAGCAGCAGCACCTTGGGCTCTACCGCCAGCGCACGCGCCAATGCAATGCGTTGGCGCTGACCGCCGGACAACTGTGAGGGGTAACGGTCAGCCAACCAGTCGAGTTGCACCAAGCTCAAAAGTTCATGCACTTTACGCTTGATTTCGGATTCGCTGGGGCGCTGGTGGCGCGGCTTGACGCGCAGGCCAAAGGCCACATTTTCGAACACCGTCATGTGGCGGAAAAGCGCGTAGTGCTGGAACACAAAGCCTACTTGGCGCTCGCGCACATGCACATGGGTGGTGTCCTCGCCACTGAATGCGATGGTGCCTTGGTCGGCCGTCTCTAGCCCCGCGATGATGCGTAGCAGGGTGGTCTTTCCGCAGCCAGACGGCCCCAGCAAGGCGACGAGTTCGCCCGACTCGATGTCGAGGCTGACGTTGTTCAGTGCCGTGAAGTCACCAAACTGTTTGTCGATGTTGCGAATTTCGATGCTCATGGTTCAAACCGTTGTCAAAGAGGTGTTTCAGGGTGTAGGCCGCTCAGGCGGCGTGTTGGCCGAAGCGCTCAGCTCTTTTTCATGCCGCCATTCGATGAAGGACTTGACGGCCAAGGTGACCAAGGCCAGCAAGGCCAGCAGCGATGCCACCGCAAACGCGGCCACTGACTGGTATTCGTTGTAAAGGATCTCGACGTGCAGCGGCATGGTGTTGGTCTGCCCTCGGATGTGCCCCGACACCACCGACACCGCGCCAAACTCGCCCATGGCCCGCGCATTGCACAAGATGACGCCGTACAGCAAGCCCCATTTGATGTTGGGCAGCGTCACGCGCCAAAAGGTTTGCCAACCGGTCGCGCCTAGCACGATGGCCGCTTGTTCTTCGTCGTTGCCCTGGGCTTGCATGAGCGGAATCAACTCGCGGGCAATGAAGGGGAAGGTGACAAACACCGTGGCCAAAATGATGCCGGGCACCGCGAACACGATCTTGATGTCGTTGGCTTGCAGCCAAGGGCCAAACCAGCCTTGCGCCCCGAACATCAGCACATACACCAAGCCCGCCACCACGGGCGAGACTGAAAACGGCAGGTCTACCAATGTGGTCAAGAGCGATTTGCCCCAGAACTCGTATTTGGCGATAGCCCAAGCCGCAGCCACGCCAAACACCAAGTTCAGAGGCACAGCCACTGCAGCCGTGATCAAGGTCAATCGGATCGCAGACCATGTATCGGGTTCTTTCAGTGCTTCGAGGTAAGCGCCCAGTCCTTTGCGCAAAGCTTCGGTGAACACCGCAGCCAGCGGCAAGACCAAAAACAAAAACATGAAGCACAGGGCCAGGCCAATCAGGCCGCGGCGAATCCAACGGGCCTCGGTGGTGCCGGCTTGGACTTTGTTGGCGGGGGGTGAAGTCAGTGAGTTCAGTGTGGTGCTCATGATGCAGCTCCCGAGCGGCGGCGTTGCCAGGTTTGCAAGCCGTTGATGACCAGCAGCAAGATGAACGACACCACCAGCATCACCAGGGCCACGGCGGTGGCGCCTGCGTAGTCGTACTGCTCTAACTTGCCGATGATGATGAGCGGCGTGATCTCGGACACCATGGGCATGTTGCCCGCAATGAAGATGACCGAGCCGTATTCGCCGATGGCGCGTGCAAATGCCATGGCAAAGCCCGTCAGCAACGCGGGTGCAATGGTCGGGAAAATGACCCGGCTGAAGGTTTGCCAGCGCGTCGCACCCAGGCAGGTGGCGGCTTCTTCCAGTTCTTTTTCGGCGTCTTCGAGCACCGGCTGCACCGTGCGCACCACAAAGGGCAGACCGATGAAGATGAGCGCGATCACCACGCCATTGGGGTTGAAGGCCAGCTCAATGCCCAGCGGCTCCAGGTATTGGCCCACCCAACCATTGCCCGCCAGCAGCGCGGTGAGCGAGATGCCTGCCACCGCAGTGGGCAGTGCAAAGGGCAAATCCACCAGTGCGTCCACAACTTTTTTGCCAAAAAAGTCATAGCGCACCAACACCCATGCGATCAGGAGGCCAAAGAAGACGTTCACCAGCGCTGCAATGAACGATGCCCCAAAGGTCAATCGATACGAAGCCATGACGCGGGGCCCCGTGACAGCGGCCCAAAACTGTTCCCAGGTGAGGGTGAAGGTTTTGAAGACCAGCGCCGACAAGGGTATCAGCACGATCAGGCTCAAGTAAAAAATGGTGAAACCCAGGGTCAGGTTGAACCCGGGCAACACCCTGGCTGGCGACCGCCTTTTGGCGGTCGCCGCAATGGGCAAAGCAGACATGGGGAAAACTTATTTGACGGTGTAAATTTTGTCGAACAAACCGCCGTCGTTGAAGTGCACGCGCTGTGCATCGGCGAAGGAGCCAAACACCTCGTTCACGGTGAACAATTGCAAAGGCTTGAAGGTGTTGGCGTGCTTTTTCAGCACCGCAGCGTTGCGTGGACGCAAGGCGTGCTTGGCGGCGATTTCTTGGGCTTCTTCGGAATACAGGTAATCCAAATAGGCTTTGGCCAGCTCGCCCGTCCCTTTTTTGGCCACGGTGCGCTCGACAACCGCCACTGGGTTTTCAGCGACGATGCTGATGGATGGGTGGATGGCGTCGACTTTGCCTGTGCCAAATTCGCGGTCTACCGAGATGACCTCGGACTCAAAAGTGATCAGCACATCGCCGATGTTGCGCTGCAAAAAGATGGTGGTCGCATCGCGTCCGCCTTTGGCCAGAACCGGCACGTTTTTGTAGAGCTTGCTCACAAATTCCGAAGCTTCGGTGTCCGAGCCGCCTTTCTTTTTGACATAGCCCCAAGCAGCCATGTAAGCCATGCGGCCGTTGCCGCCGGTCTTGGGGTTGACCATGATCACCTTGATGCCGGGCTTGACCAAGTCGTCCCAGTCTTTGATGCCCTTGGGGTTGCCATTGCGCGTGAGGAACAGCATGGTCGAGGTGGTGGGCGAAGCGTTGTGCGCAAAGCGCTTGTTCCAGTCTTTGGCCACCACACCGGTGCCGGCCAAAAAGTCCACGTCGGTGGTGGTGTTCATGGTCACCACATCGGCGTCCAGCCCGTCGTTGACGGCACGCGCCTGGGCGCTGGAGCCGCCGTGGGCTTGGTCAATCTTCACGTCCTTGCCGGTGGTCTTCTTGTAATGCGCCACAAACGCGGCGTTGTAGTCCTTGTAGAACTCGCGGGCCACGTCGTACGAGGCGTTGAGCAAGGTTTGCGCGCTGGCCGACAGGCTTGATAAGGCTAGGGTGGCGGCCAAAGCGATGTGTGTGAGTTTTTTCATGGTGATTGGGTCCGAGCAATGGAGGTTTTGGGACCTTGGGGTCGATCACCTTGACCGACCAGTACCCCTTCATGACTGCGATTGTGGGATCGGACCGTTAAATCTCAAACGAATCATTTGTTGTTTGCTTATGTGAATAAGCGGCTAAGGAGCTTTTCACTTGCGGGTGTAAATTTGGTCAAACTTGCCGCCATCAACAAAGTGCATCTGGCTGGCTTTGTCCCAACCGCCAAAGGCCTCTTCAATCGTGAACAGGTTCAGCTTGGGCAGCTGTTTGGCGTACTTGGCCTGGGCTTTGGCCGATCGGGGTCTGTAGAAGTGCTTGCCAATCAGGTCCTGCGCTTCTTCGGTGTAGAGGTATTCCAGGTAGGCCTGGGCCACCGCCCGGGTCCCTTTTTTGTCCACGTTTTTGTCGATCAAGGCCACAGCGGGTTCGGCCAGGATGGAGATCGAGGGGTAGACAAAATCCACCTTGTTGCCGAATTCCTTCTCCAGCAAATAGGCTTCGTTTTCCCAGCTCAGGAACACATCGCCCTGGTTGCGCTGGGCAAAGGTCACCGACGCGCCCCGGGCACCTGTGTCCAGCACCGGCACGTTTTGGTAGAGTTTTTTCACAAACTCTTGTGCCTTGTCATCACCACCGTATTTGCGCTTGGCAAACTCCCACGCGGCCAGATAGTTCCATCGTGCGCCGCCCGAGGTTTTGGGGTTGGGCGTGATGACCTTCACATCCGGGCGCACCAGATCGTCCCAGTCCTTGATGTTTTTGGGGTTGCCTTGCCGCACCACCAGCACGATGGTCGAGGTGTAAGGCGTGCTGTTGTGCGGCAGGCGTTTTTGCCAGTCTTTGGGAATCAGGTTGCCGTTGGTGTGCAGGGCGTCGGTGTCACCGGCCAGGGCCAGCGTGGCCACATCGGCGTCCAGTCCATCGATGATGGAGCGGGCCTGCTTGCCCGAGCCGCCGTGTGACTGCTTAATGGTCACGTCCTGACCGGTGCGGGCTTTCCAGTGCCTGGCAAAAGCCTGGTTGAACTCGGTGTACAGCTCACGGGTCGGGTCATACGACACGTTGAGAAGGCTGACGGGGGTCTGGGCTTGCGCGGTCAGACCCGACCAGGTCAAGGCCAGCAGCGCTGCGAACTTCAGAAATTGGCGTTTGGTTTTCATTTGAATCACTCCAAAAAAACACACATCAAAAAGCTGATGGGATGAATTTTGGAAGTGGCTTGCTCAAACTCAAACGACTGTTTTTCTATTTCCTAATCTCTATCGAATCTATTCAGCGCTGCTGATGTGTCATGAGCATCAAGATGAGAGACATCAAGCCGGTGACAACCACCGTTTCAGCGCGGCTGCGCTGGGAGGGCCAATCACGCGTTGAGTCTGGCCCTTGGCGTCCAGCAGCACCACATAGGGCGTCACATTGGGCCAGCTGGGATCGATGGCCTGCCGGATGGCGGGCTCAAACCCGTCAAACGCGTACATGCGGGTCATGCCCTCAAAGTGCGCGGCGTGACGCCAGGCTTGTGCGCCCGTCACATCCATCACCACCGCATGGAGCTCGGGTTTGGTTTTGCGGTTTTTCACGGCCTGGTGCACTGCTGTAAATGCCGCTGGGCAAGTGCTGCAATATGAGGTGGTGAACACATAAGCGGCCGGGCGCGGCCCGTGTTGCAACAGATGTGCCCAGGTTTTTTCGTCAAAAGGCAGGACCGTGCCAGCCGCCTGCGTCCGGCTTGAATGGTTGTGCGCTCCGGCATGCGGGTGTGCTTGCGCCAGCCCCGGTGGGGCTTTAAGGCCAAGTGCCAGTGCGCCGATCGCCAGGACTGCGCTCAAGCGGCCAGTGGATTTAAAAATGGAGTTCATGGACTTGTATCTCCTGGGTGTTGCGCCAGACC
Source organism: Akkermansia muciniphila (assembly GCA_943331105.2). Taxonomy (GTDB): domain Bacteria; phylum Pseudomonadota; class Gammaproteobacteria; order Burkholderiales; family Burkholderiaceae_C; genus Limnohabitans_A. The sequence goes on along the minus strand of CALQKH020000009.1, from coordinate 87,349 downwards.
ACCACCATCCGTTCACCGTATTGGGCAAGACGTGGGTGGTCGTTGTGGCCCGTGGTTTGGGCCAGAGTTTTGAGCGTGAAGTTTTGCCCGCCGTCTTGCGACAGCCACGCTTTGAGTGTTGTGGCGGTCCCTTCGCTGCTGCGCCAGATCACGGCTACTTTGGCGCCATGGGCCATCACGTCGGCATGTTCGGCACGCGGGTCGGGCAAGACCCTTTCGGTTTTGCGCAGCGGCTCACCTTGGGCATTCAGCCGTGCGTAGCGCACGGCCGCTTGGTCTTGTCCATTGACTTTGCGAATGCCAAACCAAACGGTGTGAAAACCGTTGGCGCCGGCATGGGCATCGGCAGCCAAGCCTGGTCCGTGGTGCGGGCAGGCGTTGATTTGCCAGCCATCAAAAGTGCTGCGTGTGATGCGGTTGGACGCAGCGCTGACGCTGGCAAACGCATGGTCGCGCGTATTGCCGTCAAACACGTGTCGCCAAGTGGCTTTCAGTTCACCTTGGGCGTTACGGGCCAGCCCGATGCGGCAACATTCGCAAGAGTGATCGGCCACTTTGGTGTCGCGGCCAAATCTGGCACCGCCATCCGTGGAGGCGTTGCGGTAGATGGCGGCCCCAACGTAGGGTTGTGCAGCGCCTTTGGGTGCTTGATCGCGCTTGTCGATCCACAGGGTGTGTAAAACACCTTGGCCATCGAAGGCAATGGCATCAAAGCGGTGCGTGATTTCCTGCCGGTCTTGGTGCACCGTGAAGGGTTCACCAAAGCTGACACCGCCATCGCTGCTGCGCAGCATGCGCACAAAGCCGGTGAAGCGCTTGGCCAGCGGCATGGTGTAACTGATCACCACCCAGCCGTTCGGACCAAAAGCAATTTTGGGGCGGCTTTCGCCATCGGCGGCGACCGGGTCTTGGCCGGTGTTCAAGATGCGCGGTTCGCTCCATTGCACAGGACCGCCCAAAGCAGGACGATCTAATGACGTTGTCTGCACAAAGAGCTGCGCCTGTGCATTGATCCCCACCACCCACAAGCGACCATCGGGCGCAATGGCCGCGCCCGTGGCCAGCTGGGGGCGCTGGTGGCGGGCATGACCCGCCGATGCGCTGGCGTCTTGCGCCATGGCCTGTGGCATCGATGCAATGCACCAGATCGTCAGGGCGCAGAGCCAAAGCTGCCAATGAATGGACCCACGATGAAGGGGCCAACGAAAGTGTGTCCATTGCTTCATCGGCCACCCCACGACTTGTTCAAGCCCACCATGATGCTGCGCGGCGCACCTGCGGCATAGGTGTTCTGGGTGTCGGGGTTGTAGGCGCCCCTGCCCGGGATGAACCGGCTGGCCGCATTGTCCGAATAGTTTTTGTCGGTCAAGTTACGTACCTGGCCCCAGACTTCCCAGCCGCCCTGCAGCTTGTGGCTCATCGTCAGGTTGAGCAAGGTGTGGCCTGCGTAGCGCACCGTGTTGGCGTTGTTCATCCAGGAGCTGCCTTGTTTCACCACGTTCAATGCCAGTCGAGATGTTGGCGTGAAATTCCAAGCCACTTGGGCGTTGAGGGTGTGGTTCGGGGCCTGGGGCATGCCCTTGCCCGAATAGTCTTCGATGGCACCCGCGGCATCGCTCAGGCGGTAATCCACATACGTGTGCTCTGCCCAAGTCGATCCCATGCGCCAGTCCCATGAGCGCAGTTGTTGGTTCAGGCTCAATTCAAAACCACGGCTGCGGGTGTCACCCGCATTTTTGTTAAAGCTGTTGCCCACCTCTGGCGTGTAAGACACGATGGTGTCCTTGCCACTGAGTTGGTACAGCGCCGAGTCGATGCGAACGCCGGAGCCCAAGACAGCACGCCAGCCGAGTTCAATGTTGTCGTAAGTGGCGGGCTTCAATTCAGGAATGGCGGTGCGGCCATAGAGCTGGCTGACTTCCGGTGGTGTAAAGCCCAGGCTCAGGTTGCTGTAAAGACTGCTGCTGGCGCTCAGGGCATAGGTGGCGCCCAGTTTGGGGCTGAATTGGCCGAAGTTTCGCACCTCATTGGGTGCTCCAAAGTTGGCACCGGGCGTCAGGTTGTTTTTGAAATCGTAGCGAATGCTGTCGTATCGCCCGCCTGCAACCACCCGAATTTTCTCGCTCGGGCTGAATTCCAGCTGCGCAAATGCGGCATCGTTGGCGATGCCCACACCGTAGTTGCGTACGCCATTGGGGTTGTTGACACTGTTGAGGCTATAACCCGTGTAACGCCCTGTGGGCACATCGCGCACGATGGCCAGGTTGTCAGAGACAAAGTCATTCTGACTGCGGTCGATGTAAACACCTGTCACCAGCCGTGCCCGCAGGCTGTCCAGTTTCTGCGTGTGTTTGATGTCCACGCCCAGCGATTGGACGTGGTTGTTGTTGATCGTACCTCTGCAGCTGGCCCCTTGACATCCGGTGATGGTGTAGTTGGGTAGCTGGGCGTGGTCGTTGTTGCGGGCAAACAGCGTGACGGTGGTCAGGCCGCCACGGGTGGTTTCGCCTTCCCAGGCCACGTTGGCGCGTGTGGTCTTGTCCTTGCGCCAGGTGAAGGTGTTGATGCTCTTGCCGGGGTGGGTGCGAAAGTCGTTTTCAAACAAACTGCCAGGGGTGTCGGAGTCCAGGTTCGTGTGTACCAAGGAAGCCCGCATCCATGAAGTGGCGCTCAGGTTGTAGTCGCCGCGCAAAGAGAAAGAGTCTTTGGTGCCACCACTGTGTTGCTGCCAATTGAGGCTGTCACGCTGAGAGCTGTAATGCGAAAACCGCAGACCCAGATCACCCCAGGTGTTGCTGGCACCCGAATCGATCCGGGTGAAGCCGTCGGTGTTGTCATGGCGAATGCCCATGTAGCCCGTTGGGGTGAGAGATGAACGCTGGGTCAGAAAGTTGACCGCGCCCCCCACCGCATTGCTGCCATACAGAGAAGATGCGGCGCCTTTGACCACTTCGACGCCACTGGCGCCGTTGGTGTTGATGGTGTTGAGCGCGTTGTGGTTGAACACGCCCAAAGGCCGAATTGGGATGCCGTCTTCCAGGTACTGGTAAACCGACTGGGTGCTGATGGGTTGACGAATGCCCATGCTGTGTTGTTCGTTGCCCAGGTCGTTCCAGAACACGCCTGGAATGCGGTTGATGATCTCGCCCATGGTTTTGGGCTTATCCGCATCCCATTCGGCACGACTGACAGAGCCGATGGACACAGGGGTTTCAGACAGTTTGGTTTCTGAACGGGAGCCCGACACCACGATGGTGTCCAGCGCTTTGGTGGTTTGGGCCACTGCATGGCTGTTCAGGCTGGCGAACAGGCCAAGCATGGCCAAAGACAAAGGAGAAAGTGCAAGGGAAATTTTCATGACAAGTTTTCAATCGATCGGACCCCATCAGCCGTTCAGGCCAAAGGCATTGACACGTACCGAGCACCAAACGGTGTTCAACACGTTGTGGAATGGATCAATTCAAAACAGGTGGCCCGCGAGAGGGCAAAGGCGGGGCCGTGCTTGCGATCAGCACAGCCTCTGACAGACGCTGAACAATGAGCGCGAGTGCATTGGGCACATGGGCCAGATCGGCCAACGTGGGCGGCGGTAAGGCGGGCGTGGCGTGAGCGCACAGCGGGCAGTCCATGCTGCTGCGCACTTGGGTTTCACTCTCCTCGCCCTGCACCACCAATTTCATGATGCCCATGCTGGAGCAAACCACTTCCATGGTTTTGGGCTGCAGCGTTGAAGCCAAAACCGAGACGCCCACAAACAGCACGTACCAGGCCAGCACAAGGCGGGCCAGGCGGTGCAGTGGGGCAGAAGTCCAAGTCATGGGCTGATCAAGAGGGTATCAAGCAGTGAATGGGCAATCAGTGCTTGTGCTTGTGGCCTTCGCCGTGCTTCATGGTCGGTGCGGCGGCGCTGCGAGCGGGCACTTTCAGCTCCACCGACTGGCGTTTGCCATCCTTGCCTTCGACCACCAGGGTCACGGGCACGGTGTCACCGTCTTTCACTTGGCCCTTCAGGTCCATCAGCATGACGTGGTAACCGCCCGGCTTGAGGTCGACGGCTTTGCCTGCTGGCAAATCCAAGTTGGGCACAGCACGCATGCGCATCACGCCGCCGTCCATGGCCATTTCATGCACTTCGACCACACCCGCCACAGGCGATTGGGCCGAGACCAGTTTGGCGTCTTGCGCCGATTGCAGCTGCATGAAGGCGCCAGTGGCCTTTTGCTGGGGCACGGTGGCGCGCACCCAAGCGTCTTTCACGGTCACTTGGGCTTGGGCAGCCAGGGACACGGTCATGGCCAAAACAAGGGCAGACACAGACAAAGCGGAACGGGACATGGATCACTCCTGAAGGCTATCGAACGATGAAGAGAAAGTGCGTACGGCAAACCCCATCAAGCGGGGTGCACAGGCACAGGGGGATGCCGAAACCGACTCAGCCCCGGCGCGTCAGCGCATCAAGGGGCGGTGTTTCAGGCGAAAAAGAAGGGGGGTGCGCGGGCTTGCCAGGGTTGACCCAGCAAACTGGCCAGCCGAGCCGCAAGCAGAGGCTGCAGAACATGGGACAAATGACCCGTTGGCAACTCGGCCAGCACGTCGGCCATTGGGGGCGCAATCAGGGGCAAGCAGGCGGGGCAGTCGAGCGCGGTGTGTGCCCTCGTCCCATCCACATCGTCACCTGCAGCATCCAGCGGCACCAGTTTCACGCCGCCCATGGCGCTGCAAACCAGGTGAACAGCTTCAGGCTTGACCAGCGGCGAAGCCACGGCCGCCCCGACAAACAACGCAAACCACACCAGCACGAAGCGGGTGAGGTGGTGGGCGTTGCGCAGGGGTTGCAGGCTGAACATGGCGCGAATTATGGCACCGAAGGCTCACGCTGTATGGCCGTTGCCGTCAAAAGCACCGGATGGACCTGACAAGCATCTTGGTGACTCTTTGGCCCGGGGCCATGGGCTAATCTTGGGTCTTTGTCACGCAACTGGAGACCCCCATGCTCACACTCTGCGGCTTTGCAGCCAGCAATTACCACAACAAAGTCAAACTGGCCCTGCTTGAAAAAGGCGTGCCTTTTGAAGAAGAGATCGCTTGGGTGGGTGAGACCGATCCCTCGGCCAGCCCCTTGGGCAAAGTGCCGTACTTCAAGATGCCAGAGGGCGCCATGTGCGAGTCGGCCGTGATGCTGGAATACATCGAGCAAAAGTACCCGCAAAACCCCTTGATCCCTGCCGACCCTTTTGCGGCTGCCAAAGTGCGCGAATTGGCCCTGTTTCTGGACTTGCATCTGGAGCTGGTCGCGCGCAACCTGTACCCCGAAGCCTTTTTTGGCGGCAAGGTGAGCGACTCGGTGAAAGAGAAAATTGGTGCGCAACTCGAAAAGAACGTGGCCGCCTTTGCCAAGTTGGTCAAGTTCTCGCCATTCATTGCCGGCGACAGCCTGACCTTGGCCGATTGCGCCGCCGTGACGCACCTGCCCTTGGTTTCGGGCGCCACCAAGTTGGTTTATGGCAAAGACTTTTTGGCCGAGCTGCCTGTGCGCGATTACCTCAAGATGATGGGCGAACGCCCCCACATGCAAAAAGTCAATGCGGACCGCAAAGCCAACATGGAATTGATGATGTCGCGCATGAAAGCCAAAAACTGAGTCTGTGCGCTTGAGCACTTGAAACAAATCAACCCCGTCCCATGGTCGATGCCATGCGGCTATCGGGGTTGACCCACATCAATACCGCGTCACCCCAGGCGCCTAGGATGAAGCCATGACTTCATCCAGTACCCCCAGCCTCTCCTTCCACCGCGAGCGCCTTTTGCACGAGCGTACGCAACTGTTGCAGCGCATCGCCGAGCAGCGCGGCGGCTTGGTCTCGCGCGCTGACATGGCCGCCGACCACTTTGACAACAGCTTCCAGTCGCGCGCCCAGATCCGGACTGAGCGACAAACCGAGTTCGCCATCAACGAACACGAAACCGCCGAACTGGGAGACATCGAAGCCGCAATGGAACGCGTGGATGCGGGCACCTATGGCCAGTGCACCGACTGCGGCGTGACCATTCCACCTGCACGCCTGAGCGCCTACCCCACCGCCAAACGCTGCATCGATTGCCAGACTTTGGCCGAGCAGCGCCGGTGATGTTTTAACCAAGGATTTTCATGAGCACTTTTCACGCGGTGGTCTGGCTGGACCACCAAGAAGCCCATGTGGTCATGTTTGACCGTGAGCACATTCAAGCCCAGCGCATCCCATCGCGCAGCCACCACAAACACCAAGGCAAGGCCGATGACACGGCTGCGTTTTACGCCGAGGTGGCCAAAGCGCTGGCTGGCGCACGCGAAGTGCTGTTGACGGGCCCAGGCTTGGCGCGCAACGAATTCCGAGATTGGTGTGCCCGCCACCATAAAAGCATTGCAGCGGGAGTGGTCGACAGCATCGTCAGCGATCACCCTTCGGACGCACAATTGGTGGCCATGGCCAAGCAGTACTTCAAGAAATTTGACACGATGGCGGCAGACCCCTCTCAGGCCTGAGCGCTTGTTGCAGCCCGGTCCAAGTTGATGCGTGGATTCGGGTTCTTCCGGCTGCCCCTGAGCCTGACGGGCTGATATGCTTTCGGGCATGCACAGCCTTTTTCATTTCGCATTTCATGTCACCGACTTGGACGAAGCCCGTCGCTTTTATGGCGGCGTTCTGGGTTGCCAGGAGGGGCGATCCACATCCACTTGGGTGGATTTTGACTTTTTCACGCACCAAATTTCTTTGCATTTGGGTGAGCCCTTCAAGACCACTTTGACGGGCCATGTGGGCGAGCATTTGGTGCCCATGCCGCACTTTGGTCTGGTTTTGCAAAAAGACGACTGGCAGCATCTGGCCGATCGCTTGCAAGCGGTCCACATGGCCTTTGTGGTGCCGCCGCATTTGCGTTTTGAGGGTCAGCCGGGTGAGCAATGGACCATGTTTTTCATGGACCCGTTTGGCAATCCGATTGAGGTCAAGGGTTTCGCCAACTTGGACACGGTCTACAACACCTGACAGCGCCTCAACTCAACGTGGAGTGACTTCGCGCATGTCAGTTGTCCCCAAAGCTTTGGGATTCAACAAGGGCACATCTTTCTTGGCGCGAGGCCTGCCAATCGGGCTGGACGATTGGCCTCTTTGTGTGGCCGCCATGTCCTCTTCGCTGGGGTATTGGCCCAGCACCCAGTAGTCAAAGACCCGCCGTGCAATGGGCGCAGCAGACGCAGCGCCAAAGCCAGCGTTTTCCACGATCACGGCCACCGCAATCGTCGGAGATTCGGCCGGTGCATAGGCCATGTACAGCGCATGGTCACGTTGGTATTCCGACAACTTGGCTGCGTCGTATCTGTCTTTTTGCCCAATCGTCACCGCTTGCGCCGTGCCGGTTTTACCGGCGCTGGTGTAGCCTGCACCCGCAAACACACGGGCCGAGGTGCCCGAGGTCACCACGCCCACCAAACCTTTGTGCACCACATCCAGGTGCTCGGGTTTGTAGCCCAAATCCCGTGGTGCTTGCGCGCCCACTTGGGCTTGCGCATGGGTCAGGGCGTCTTGCGTGGCGGTGACCACGCGCGGGTGGAACTGCAGGCCCCGGTTGGCCAAAGTGGCCGTTGCCGAGGCCAGTTGCAACATGGTGAAGGTGTTGTAGCCCTGGCCAATGCCCAGTGAGATGGTTTCGCCGCCAAACCATTTCTTTTGCTCTGGTTTCTTGAAGTAATTGCGTTTCCATTCGGTGCTGGGCAAGATGCCGCGCACTTCGCCGGGCAAGTCGATGCCCGTGTGTTGCCCAAACCACAGGGGCTTCATGAAGTCATGGATGGCGTCCACCCCCATGTCGTTGGCCAATGAGTAGTAATAGACGTTGCTCGACGACACGATGGAGCGCACCATGTCCACCGCACCCAAGCCATGGTCACCGTGGCTGCGAAAGGTGTGACCACCGTAGGTCCATGAACCCGAATCCTGGGTGATGGCGCTGGGAGTGCGCTTGCCACTGGCCAAAGCGGCCAGCGCCATGAAGGGTTTGTAGGTGGAGCCCGGCGGGTAGGTTCCGCGCAAGGCGCGGTTGAGCAAGGGCTTGTCGATCGAGCCGTTCAGCATTTGCCAGTTTTCTACGTCAATGCCATCGACGAACCAATTAGGGTCGAAGGTGGGTTTGCTCACAAACGCCAGCACCTCACCGGTCCGTGGGTCCAGCGCGACCAAGGCACCTCGGCGATTGCCGAACAGGTCCTCCGTCATTTTTTGCAACTGGATGTCGATCGACAAGACCACGTTTTGACCCGGCGTCGCGGGCCGGTTGGAGAGGCTGCGAATGGCCCGACCACCGGCAGATGTTTCTACTTGGTTGACGCCCGTGATGCCATGCAATTCACGCTCGTAGCGCTGTTCAACGCCCAGCTTGCCGATGTATTCGGTCCCTCGGTAGTTGCCGATGTCGTCGTTTTCTTCCAGCATCTCTTTGTCGCGCTGGTTGATCCGGCCGATGTAGCCGATCACATGGCTTGCCAACTCGCCATAGGGATATTGCCTGAACAAGCGGGCTTTGATTTCAACCCCAGGAAACCGGTAGCTTTGGGCGCTGAAGCGGGCGACCTCTTCGTCACTCAGACGGTTGCGAATCGGCAAGGAGTCAAAACTCTTGGACTCTTCACGCAGACGCTTGAAACGGCGACGGTCTTTGGGCTGTATTTCCACCAATTCGGCCAACGCGTCCATAGTGGCCTCCAGGTCCTTCACCTTGGAAGGTGTGATCTCCAGCGTATAGGCCGAATAGTTGTTGGCCAGCACAACGCCGTTGCGGTCCAAAATATTGCCACGCGGCGGCACTGTGGGCAAGATGGCCGTGCGGTTGCTTTCAGCTTGCGTCAAGAGGTCATCGTGGCGGATCACCTGCAGGTAAATCAGCCGCGAGGCCAGCAAGACGAAGCACAACAAAATCACCCACTGGACGATGACGACCCGGGTTTGAAAGCGGTCAATCTCGACGCGGGTGTCGCGCAATTCCGCAAGAGAAGGCAGGTGCAGTGACATGCTCAAAGTGGCCGAATGTCATCGCGCTCAAATGCCCGGCGTTGAGGTGCCAACAGCATGGCGCCGATCAAGGGCCAAAGGCCGGCCTGCAAAAATGGCGCCAACAGCATCGACCAGCTGGGCCAAGCGTCATGCACCAACAATCGGGTCAGCCATTCGACCACCGAAGCGGCGATGAACAAAGGCAGAATTTGAAGGGCTTGCTCGCCCAACGGAAACCACAGCATGCGCCTTTGGGTGGCCGTGGCCAAACCGCACAGCACCACGTAAGACAACGCGTTTTGACCGAGCAAGGCGGACTCGTGCACATCGACCATCAGGCCCATGACAAAAGCCAGAACCAAACCGACTTTGCGGGGCTGGTGCACGGTCCAAAACACCATGGCAATCGCCAGTACATCAGGCACCCAGTCTTGGCCCCACAAGCCCAGCAACATGTGCAGCAACAAGGCCAATACCAAACTCAAACCGATGAAGCGCGGGTTGGCAGGCAAAAGCAGCGGGCGTCCAGCCGGCATGATCATGGCGTGCCTCCTGCCGTGTTCGCGCTTTGTGGTGGCTTGCTGGCCGCTTTGCTTTTGCTGGGGGGCGTGGGCGTCTTTTCGGCCACAGGCTTGGCAGGCCAATCTTTGACGGGCAACAGCACCAACAAATGACGTCCGCGCTCAACCGCGGTGGGTTCGGCATGCACGGTGGCAAAAGAGGCATCGACCCGGCGGTCGATTTGAGAGATGCGCCCGACATGCAAGCCCGGTGGGTAAATGCCGTCGATGCCGCTGGTGGTCAGCAGATCGCCCTTTTGCATGTCGGTGCCCGAGGGCACAAACTTCAGCTCTAAGGTGCCGCCAACGCCCATGGGGTTGCCGTTGACAAGGTGCCGGGTGCCTGTGCGTGCGTTGATGACAGGGATGCTTTGCTGGCGGTCGGTGAGCAAGGTGACTTCGCTCACCAAGGGGTACACGCGGGTCACTTGACCTACTACCCCGGCGGCATCGATCACAGCCGAACCTGCTTGGATACCGGCCAGGTTGCCACGGTCTACCACCACGCGGCGTGTGTAAGGGTCTGCTGTGTCGTACAACACTTCAACGGCTTTGGTCGGCCCCGCCACGCTGGAGCGCAGCTCAAGCAGTTGGCGCAGGTCGGCGTTTTCTTGGCTCAGTTGTTCGACTTGTTGAAGCCGCTGGGCTTGGGCAATGGTTCGGGCTTCGTACGACAAAGCGGCATCGCGGGCCGACTCCACACCACCAAGGTAATTCCCCGCCACATCCCACAAACGGGCGGGTTGCAGCGACAGCCATTGCAAAGGTGATAAGGCGATGGCCACGCCCGCCCGCAAGGGTTGTGAAATCTGCAGCCGATGGTCTGCCGCCATCAACATCAGCGACAGCAAACTGAGCAAAACGATTTTGGTGGTGGTGGACAGGCCCTGCCGAAAAATCGGCGGGGCGCTGCGCTCATAAGTATCCAGGGCCATGCGGTGAGTGCTCCGGATGCGGGGCGGCGGACTAACCCGTGTTTATTCGCTGGTGAAGATGCTGCCCAGCTGGTCCATGCGCTCCAGCGCCATGCCGCAACCGCGCGCTACGCAGGTCAGCGGGTCTTCGGCCACCAGCACGGGCAATCCGGTTTCTTCGGCCAGCAGGCGGTCCAGGTCGCGCAGCAAAGCGCCGCCACCGGTCAGCATCATGCCGCGGTCGGCGATGTCGGCGCCCAATTCGGGCGGGGTGTGCTCGAGCGCAGTTTTGACGGCCGAGACGATTTGGTTGAGCGGGTCGGTCAGGGCTTCCAGGATTTCGTTGGAGCTGATGGTGAAGCTGCGAGGAACGCCTTCGGACAGATTGCGGCCTTTGACTTCCATTTCTTTGACTTCGCTGCCTGGAAAGGCCGAGCCGATGTTCTTTTTGATGGCTTCAGCGGTGGGCTCACCGATCAGCATGCCGTAGTTGCGGCGGATGTAGTTGATGATGGCTTCGTCAAACTTGTCGCCGCCCACGCGCACGCTCCCTTTGTAGACCATGCCGCCCAGAGAGATGACGCCGACTTCGGTCGTGCCGCCGCCAATGTCCACCACCATGGAGCCCGAGGCTTCGGAGACGGGCAGACCTGCGCCGATGGCGGCTGCCATCGGTTCTTCGATCAAATACACCTCAGACGCGCCTGCACCCAGCGCCGACTCGCGGATGGCGCGGCGCTCAACCTGGGTGGAACCGCAAGGCACGCAAATGATGATGCGGGGGCTGGGGCGGAAGGTGCTGCGGGGATGCACCATGCGGATGAACTGCTTGAGCATCTGCTCGGTCACCGTGAAGTCGGCGATCACGCCGTCTTTCATGGGGCGGATGGCTTCGATGTTGCCGGGCACTTTGCCCAGCATGGCCTTGGCTTCGTGGCCCACCGCTTGCAGGGTCTTTTTGCCTTGGGGGCCGCCTTCGTGTCGGATGGCGACCACCGAGGGCTCGTCCAGCACGATGCCCTTGTCGCGTACAAAAATCAGCGTGTTGGCAGTGCCCAGGTCAATGGCCAGGTCACTGGAAAAATAGCGGCGGAAAGAGGAAAACATTCGAGGGTCCTTGCACGCACTCTCACCTTGCCAAATGGCGGCTTGAGGGGTTGAGTGTGGCGGTCAATCAGGGGTGTTGTCAGGGCGGGCTCTAGGACTGCAGGGCGAGCGGCACCAAACACAGGATAATACCCGATCCCCCGGTAAAACAGGTGCTCCGTCGCCTTGTTAGGCCCGGAAAACACGGCCACTTACAACTGTTTGCAAACCATGTCCCTGACCACGCAGGATATTGCCCGGATCGCCAACCTTGCCCGGTTGGAGCTGCAGCCCGAAGAAAGTGAGCGCATGCTCACGCAAATCAATGGCTTTTTTGGCATTGTCCAAGCCATGCAAGCGGTGGACACCACCGGCATCACCCCCATGGCTCACCCAGTAGCGGCCATTCAGGACATCACGCTGCGTCTGCGACCCGACGTGGCCAGCGAGCCCAACCAACGCGACCTGAACCAGCAAAGCGCCCCTGCCGTCGAGCGGGGCCTGTTCCTGGTCCCCAAAGTCATCGAGTAAGCCATGAGTGAATTGCACAACTTAAGCGTGAAAGCGCTGGCCACCCTGTTGCACACCAAAGAGGTCAGCGCTGTTGAAGTCGCCACACGCTTTCTGGCCCGCATGGGTGGCAATCCGCACAATGCCTTTTTGGACATCGACAGCGAAGTGACGCTGGCCCAAGCCCGCGCCTCTGACGCCAAACTGGCGGACGGTACTGCGGGTCCGATGGAAGGCGTGCCCGTGGCGCACAAGGATGTGTTCGTCACCCGCGATTTCGCCACCACCGCGGGCTCCAAAATCCTGAGCGGCTACCGCTCGCCGTTTGACGCCACCGTGGTGCAACGCCTGCGCACAGCGGGCATGGTCACTTTGGGCAAGCTCAACTGCGACGAATTCGCCATGGGCTCGGCCAACGAAAACTCGGCCTACGGCCCGGTGCAAAACCCCTGGGACATGGCCCGCGTGCCCGGCGGCTCGTCGGGCGGCAGCGCCGCCGCTGTGGCCGCTGGCCTGGCGCCTGCGGCCACCGGCACCGACACGGGCGGCTCGATCCGCCAGCCCGCCAGCTTTTGCGGCATCACCGGCATCAAGCCCACTTATGGTCGCGCCAGCCGTTACGGCATGATCGCCTACGCCTCCAGCCTGGACCAAGCCGGCCCCATGGCCCGCACGGCCGAAGACTGCGCCTTGATGCTGAGCGCCATGTGCGGAGGTGACATCGACCGCGACTCGACTTCGCTGGAGATGCCCACCGAAGACTTTGCAGCATCGCTGAACAACTCACTTGAAGGCCTGCGCATTGGCATTCCCAAAGAGTTTTTTGGCGAAGGCCTTCACGCCGATGTGCGAACCGCTGTGGACGGCGCTTTGCGCGAATATGAAAAGCTCGGTGCCAAGCTCGTGCCCATCAGCTTACCGCGCACCGAGTTGTCCATTCCGGTTTATTACATCATTGCGCCGGCCGAAGCCAGCTCCAACCTCAGCCGCTTCGACGGTGTGAAGTTCGGCCATCGCGCCAAGGACTACACCGACTTGGTGGACATGTACAAAAAAACCCGCGCCGAAGGCTTTGGCGGCGAAGTCAAACGACGCATCATGACGGGCGCTTATGTGCTCTCACACGGCTACTACGACGCCTACTACCTGCAAGCGCAAAAAATCCGCCGCATGATCGCCGACGACTTCCAAAACGCCTTCAAAGAGTGCGACGTCATCGCTGGCCCTGTAGCCCCCTGCGTGGCCTGGAGGTTTGGCGAAAACGCCAATGACCCGGTGGCCGATTACTTGGCCGACATCTTCACCCTGCCCGCCTCGCTGGCCGGTTTGCCCGGCATGAGCGTGCCCGCAGGCTTTGGGGCGGGCGGCATGCCCGTGGGCTTGCAGTTGATTGCCAACTACTTCAAGGAAGCCCAGTTGCTGAACGCCGCACACCGCTTGCAGCAAGCGACCGATTTCCACCTGCAAAAACCGGCAGGAGTCTGAACACCATGAGCAAACTTGTCCAAGGCTACGAAGTCGTCATCGGCTTTGAAACACACGCCCAACTCTCGACCACCAGCAAAATTTTCAGCCGCGCTCCGACAGCATTTGGCGCCGAAGCCAACACGCAAGCCTGCGCGGTGGACATGGCCCTGCCCGGCACGCTGCCCGTGATGAACATCGGTGCTGTCGAACGTGCCATTGAATTCGGTCTGGCCATCAACGCGCACATTGCGGAGCGCAGCATCTTTGCGCGCAAAAACTATTTCTACCCCGACCTGCCCAAGGGCTACCAGATCAGCCAGTTCGAAATCCCGGTGGTGCAAGGCGGCGAGGTGTCTTTCTTCCTCGAAGAAGGCAAAGAGACGGTGCGCAAAACCGTGCGCCTGGAGCGTGCCCACCTTGAAGAAGACGCGGGCAAATCGCTGCACGAGGATTTCATTGGACAGAGTGGCATCGACTTGAACCGCGCCGGTACACCGCTGCTGGAGATCGTGACCCAACCCGACATGCGCAGCAGCGAGGAGGCCGTGGCCTATGCCAAAGAACTGCACAAAATCGTGACCTGGATCGGTATCTGCGACGGCAACATGCAAGAAGGCTCATTCCGGTGTGATGCCAACGTGTCGGTGCGCAAACCCGGTGGCCCCTTGGGCACGCGCCGAGAGATCAAGAACCTGAACAGCTTCAAGTTCATGCAGCAGGCCATCGATTACGAAGTGCGTTGGCAGATTGACCAGATCGAAGACGGCCACAGCATCCAGCAAGCCACGGTGCTGTTTAACCCCGACACTGGGGAAACGCGCGCCATGCGCACCAAGGAAGACGCCGCCGACTACCGCTATTTCCCCGACCCCGACCTGCCGCCGCTGGTGATCGGCCGCGACTGGGTCGCGCGCGTCAAAGGCGAGATGGCCGAGTTGCCTCGCGTGATGGCCGAGCGTTTTGTGCGCGACTACGCCTTGCCCGAATACGACGCCACGCAGCTGACCCAAAGCAAAGCAATCGCCGCCTACTTTGAAGCCTCTGCCAAAGCCTGCGGCCAAGCCAAACTGGTCAGCAACTGGATCATGGGCGAAGTGTCGCGCCGCTTGAACGCCAGCGAGTTGTCGATTGAACAAGCCCCGGTCAGCGCCGCCCAACTGGCGGCTCTTATCAGCCGCATCACCGACAACACCATCAGCAACAACGCAGCGCGTCAGGTGTTTGAAGGCTTGTGGAACAAAGAAGGCGAGGTCGACGCCATCATCGAAGCCAAAGGCCTCAAGCAGATGAACGACACCGGCGAACTGGAAAAGATCATTGACGAAGTCCTGGCCGCCAACCCCAAGAACGTGGAAGAGTTCAAGGCCGGCAACGCCAAGGCCCTGAACGGTCTGGTGGGCCCGATCATGAAAGCCAGCAAGGGCAAGGCCAATCCGGGGCAGGTGAATGCGCTGTTGATGACGAAGCTGGGCGGTTAAAGCGGAGCTGCGTGAACCATAAACTTGGAAAGTGGCTCATGCAGGTCGCGAGATCACAGCCCAACTTTCCAGTGACACCGTAGTGAGCTGATGCCGCATCTCCGCTCCGTGCCTGTCTGGACCAACACCCCCATCTCGTACAGCACGGAGAGTTCCCCGTAAGCCTTAGTGTGTGACTCGCTTGTGTTGGTGTGAGTTGCGGGTGCTGTTCGCATCCATGTTCGTTCTGGACACCAACGTCATTTTCGAGCTGCACCAAGGCAAACCCAACCCTTCCATGGCGGTGCGTCAATGGGCCGCAGGCCAGCCCAGCAGCCAACTCTTTTTGTCCGCCATCACGCTGCTTGAGTTGGAATTGGGTGTTCAAGCGCTGGAGCGCAGAACACCGCCGCAGGGCAGCGCACAGCGCCATTGGCTAGGAGGCGTTCGCGCCGCTTTTGCCGGGCGCATCTTGCCCTTTGCAGAGAACACAGCACCCGTGTGCGCATCACTGCACAGCCCCAACCCGCGCTCAGACCGGGACGCGATGATCGCGGCCACAGCCCTTGAACACAGATTCACCGTGGTGACCCGCAACGTGCCAGATTTTGAAGCAACGGGTGTGGCGCTTTTGAACCCCTGGCTCAGCTAGCCAATGGCACGATTTCCTGCTCAATCGCCCCAAACAAGCTCTCACCGTTTTGGCCCTTCATCTCGATGCGGATGGTGTCGCCGTATTGCATGAACTCGGTCGAGGGCTTGCCGTCCAGGATGGTTTCGATGGCGCGTTTTTCGGCGATGCAGCTGTAGCCTTTGGGCCACTCGGGCTGGCCATTCACTTCCACACTCTTGTTGCTCACGGTGCCGCTGCCCACGATGGAGCCGGCACGCACGTTGCGTGTCTTGCAGATATGGGCGATCAGCTGGCCGAAATGGAAGGTCATCTCGGGGCCGGCTTCGCACATGCCGACTTTGCGGCCGTTCCAAGTCGATTGCAGCGTCAGGTGCACCCGGCCGCCTTGCCAGGCGTCGCCCAGCTCATCGGGGGTGATGGCCACGGGGCTGAAGGCGGTGGCGGGTTTGCTTTGTAAAAAGCCAAAGCCTTTGCCCAGCTCGGCAGGAATCAGGTTGCGCAGGCTCACGTCGTTGGCCAGCATGACGAGACGCACGCTTTCGATCGCATCGTCGGCATTGGTTTGCATGGGCACGTCGCCGGTGATGACCGCGATTTCGGCCTCGAAGTCGATGCCAAAGGCTTCGCTGGCACAAACCACCGGGTCGCAGGGGCCAATGAAGTCATCGCTGCCGCCCTGGTACATCAGGGGGTCGGTGTAAAAGCTGCTGGGTACTTCGGAGTTGCGTGACGCACGGACCAGCTCGACGTGGTTGATATAGGCTGAGCCGTCTGCCCACTGGTAAGCGCGTGGCAAGGGGGCCATGCAGCGCTCCGGGTCGAAAGGAAAAGCGTGACGTGCTTTGCCTTGGTTGAGGGTGCTGTAAAGGTCTTCCAGTTGCGGGGCCACAAAGTTCCAGTCGTCCAGTACCTGTTGCAGTTTGTTGGCGATGCCGGTCGCATAATGTGCAGTGCACAGGTCGCGCGAGACCACCACCAGTTGTCCGTCGCGTGAACCGTCTTTATAGGTCGCCAATTTCATGATGTTTGCCTGTTGGTTCCGTGATTTGAAGCCGAGTGTATCTGGGCTGAATCACGGGTTGAATGCTGTATTCAATGATGAATTCAATGGCACAGCAAATTACGCATTGTTAAACTCGTTTAACTAAACGAAACCTGATTCTAGAGCATATGGCCACCGAAAGCACCTTGGACACGACCCCAGACGGGGACAAAGAACGCGCTGGCATCCAGTCGGTTGAGGTGGGTTTTGCCTTGCTGGATGTGCTGGCCCAAGCGCCGGGTCCTTTGATGTTGCGCGACCTGGCCAGTGCGGCCGGCATGAGTGCGGCCAAGGCCCACCGTTATCTGGTGAGCTTTCAGCGCCTGAATTTGGTGGTGCAGGATGCCAACACCCGCTATGAGCTGGGTCCGGCCACTTTGCGTTTAGGGCTGGCCACACTGTCCAGGCTTGACGCCGTCAAACTGGCGCGTGAGCGCTTGCCAACTTTAATGGATCAAACGGGCCACACCCTGGCCTTGGCAGTTTGGGGCAACCGCGGCCCGACCTTGGTGCACTGGCAAGAAGCCCCTTTGGCCATGCCCGTCAGCTTGCGTTTGGGCGATGTGATGCCTCTGCTGTCTTCGGCCACGGGTCGGTGTTTTGCCGCCTTCATGGGTCATGGTGGTGCGGCCGACAAGGCCCAGCCCATGATGGAGGCCGAGCTGGCGCTTGCCCGCAAACTCGGACGCAGCGATCTGCCCTCGACGGCTGCTCAAGTGCAGGCGATGAACACCGAAACCCGAGCGCAAGGTTTGGGCCGAGTGGTCAATGTTTTGTTGCCCGGTATTTCCGGGTTTTGTGCCCCCGTTTTTGACGCGGATGGGCATTTGGCTTTGGGTGTGGTGTCGCTCGGCTCGACAGCCACGTTGGACACCGATTGGAATGGCCCCGTGGCGCAGGCCTTGCGCGCATTCGCGGTGCAACTCTCGTTCGATTTGGGTTGGTCTTCAGCCTGAACCCCGTCCAGTCCTGTACCGCCTAAGTCCGTTCTCAACATGCCGATGGCTGCAACCTCCGTCCCAAGGCTTGATGCCCAGGCCAGTGGCCCGGCAGCAGGGACTTTGTGGCGTTGGGGTTTGGTGGTGCTGGCGCTGCATGGGGCTTTGGGGATGGCGATGGTGGGCGCAACGGTTTGGCAAATTCAAGGACCTCAGTCCCTGCGTGTGGGCCCTGTGCAAACCCGATTGTTGGCGCCACAGCCAACGCCTACTGCCCGGGTCCCTGCACCCAAAGCCAAAGTGGAGCGCCAAACGCGCTTAGGCATAGTGCCTCAATCGGCTGCGTCACCAACAGCATCGTCATCAGCGCCTTCTTCTTTGTGGCCCTCAGACGAGTCCTTGCCGGTGCAAAGCCCTGTGTCACCCCACGCCGGTGCACCGACCGAACGCAGGGCTGAGCCCACCCAACAGTCTTTGGATTTGACAGAGCGTGCACAAACGGACAAGGCAAGGGAACCGGAAGAGGCAGGCGCCGAGCGACAAGAGGCACTGGCAGATGGCGCACAAAGCCTGTTGCAAGCGACCGCAGACAAACTACCCGTTGCACCGGCACAGCCCACAGGATTGACTGAAGTCACCATGGCCTTCCCGCCCTTGGGCTTGGCTGCAATGCCCGCACCGGCGCTGCTCAGTTATCGCTTGAATGGTCAAGAAAAGGGCATTTCCTACCAAGCGACAGGTGAGCTGCGTTGGGAACGCAACGCAGGTGCATACGCCATGTCTTTGACGGTCAGGGCTTTTTTGTTGGGGTCAAGGCAATGGCGAAGTCAGGGCCTGATCACGGCACAAGGTCTAGCACCTGTGCGATTCTCAGACAGCTGGCGCAGCGAGAGGGCGACGCATTTTGAGGGGGCTCAAAACCGGATTGTGTTCAGCAGCAATGCCCCAGCCGCCACGTTGCAACCCGGCGCTCAAGACCAAATCAGCTTGTACCCCCAATTGGCGGCGTTCATGGCCCAAGAGGCTGGGCGTTTGCAGCCTGGCGCGCGTTTGCAGGTGCAAACTGCCACAGTGCGTGATGCCTTGCCTTGGCTGTTGACCTTGGAACAAGAGGAGACGCTGCAAATGGATGGACAAAAGCTGGCTGCAACCAAATGGGTGTGCCAACCGCGCAACCGTTTTGATGCCAAAGTGGAATTCTGGGTGGCCGCTGCCTATGACTGGTTACCCGTTCGCATCCGCATCACCCAAGTCAGCGGCAGTTTCATTGACTTGCTGTTGACGGGCCGTGTGGCCTTGCCCGATTTGTCCCTGACCCCCAACCCCGGTTAATTCACGGCCTAAAAACCACAGCCACTTGAAGTTGTTGCATGCGGACCCATGTGCAAACGACAAGATAAGGGAGAATGAGTGCATGAACTTGTTGTACGAATCTGAAACTTTTGCTGTCATGCATGTTTTGGCCAATGCGCCCAGTGAGACGGCCCCGGCCAGCAGCCAGCCTGTGCTGGAGCGGCATGGTTTTGAAATCGTGGACAAGCGCTCTGGCAAAGAGGTCTATTTGGACGGTTCTTGGGCAGAGATGTTCCAACAACAGATCCAAGCCTGGCAGCAGCACACACCGACGCAAGAAGAAGTTGAAGACACGCTGGAGGGCTACACCGGTTTGGCCCAGCAACCCGTGGTGGTGCATTGACACAGCGGCTTTCGCCTTCAAACAGTCTCTTGCCAGATAACCGCTGACCATCAGCCACCGCTGGCTCGGGTTTGATCAAGGCGGCTTATGGATGCCTGGTCACCCACTTGAAAATTGGTCCGACCAAAATGAGCACGGCCACCAAGCGGCAGACCTGAAATGCCGTGACCACGGGCACCCCCAGTTGCAACACTTTGGCCGTGATGGCCATTTCGGTGATGCCGCCGGGCGCAGTCCCCAAAATCAGTGTCGCCGGGTGCAATCCAGTGCCCCATGCCATCGCCATGCCAAAAAGCACAGAAGCGCCCATCATCCACAAGGATCCCCAGGCCACAGAACTCAGCCAAAGGGGTGCGGTTTGGATGAACTCCCGCCTGAAGCGAATCCCCAGGCTCACGCCAATCACCAGTTGGGCCGCATTCGTCAGCACCGTGGGAACGGCCGAGCCTTCCCAGCCTGCCAAAGTCAAACCCATCGCCGCCAACAAAGACCCCATGAACCAAGGGTTGGTGCGGCCCATCAGGGTCATCAACCCACTGCTCGCTGCGGTCGCCAAGCCCAGCCAAAGCAAGCCTGGCCACTGGGCTTCGCGAGGGCCGGGTAACAAAGAGGCGTCGACCGTCAAGCCCCATTGGTGTTGCGCCCACTGCATACCAAAGGGCACGGCGATCACCACCAGCACCAAGCGCATGCTGTGTGCGGCGGCCACCAAATCAGTGCGGGCCCCATAGCGTTCGGCCAACAAGGTCATCTCGGAGGCACCCCCAATGGCGCCAGAAAAATACGTGGTCGCCAGCAAAGCCCGAGGGGACATGTGGGCCAATTCGGCCCCATGACGGCGTTGCAGCCACAGGCCAAATAAACCCCCCAATGCCAGTGCCCAAACCACGGCCAAGGCAATGGCCCACCATTGGGCCAGCACCAAGGCGCTGACTTGTGGCGTGAAATAAAGCCCCAGCGCTGAGCCAATCACCCATTGCCCACTGTTGCGCAGCAAATTAGAGCTGCGTGTGGGCGCGCCTGCCATGGATGCCAATGCCGTCACCATCAGTGGCCCCAGCATCCAGGGAATGGGTGTGCGCAGCCAAACGCACAGTTCGGCGGCGGCCAGTGCCGCCAGCAAAGTGAATGCGGTTCTGATGCTGCGACCCGCGAGGGTCAGCTCAGGCATGCCTG
Source organism: Akkermansia muciniphila (assembly GCA_943331105.2). Classification (GTDB taxonomy): domain Bacteria; phylum Pseudomonadota; class Gammaproteobacteria; order Burkholderiales; family Burkholderiaceae_C; genus Limnohabitans_A. The sequence continues at coordinate 66,843 of CALQKH020000009.1, read as the reverse complement.
CGGATGCTGTCGGCCACCGTTTGTGCGATTTGGTCGATGTGGGCGTCTTCCACGATGTAGGGCGGGCAAATGACGATGTTCTCTCCAGCGGGGCGCACCCAAACGCCGTGGTGGAAGCAGTCCATGAAGATGTCGTAGGCCCGCTTGCCCGGCGAGCCCGGGATGCTGGCCAGCTCTACCGCACCCGCCAGGCCCAGCGTACGGATGCCCACCACGTTGGGCAAGCCCTTCATGGTGTTGTGCAGGGCGTCGCCCAGCACCCGACCCTTTTGTCCTGCGCGGGCAAACAGGTTCTCTTCTTTCATCAAATCGAGCGTGGCAATGGCTGCGGCGCAGGCCACCGGGTGGCCAGAATAGGTGTAGCCGTGGAAAAACTCGATGGCATGCTGGGGCGAGTTGGCGTTCATCATCGCGTCGTAAATGAAATCGCGACAAATCACGCCACCCAGGGGAATCACGCCATTGGTCACCGCTTTGGCGAAGTTCAGCATGTCGGGCACCACGCCATAAAAATCAGCGCCAAAGTTCACGCCCAAGCGGCCAAAGCCGGTGATGACCTCGTCAAAAATCAGCAAAATGCCGTGTTTGTCGCAAATCTCGCGCAAGCGCTTCACATAACCTTTGGGCGGGATGTACCAGCCCGCACTGCCCGCGATCGGCTCGACGATCACTGCGGCAATATTGCTCGGGTCGTGCAGCACCAAGATGCGGTTTTCCAGCTCCAGCAGCGGGTCTTCCGCCCACACGGGCTCCTCGTGGTGAATGTAGGCGTGGTTCACCGGATCGTGGATGAACCGCATGTGGTCCACACGCGGCAGCAGTTGCGCGCCGTAGACCTTGCGGTTGGCGGGTAAGCCGCCCACGCTCATGCCGCCGAAGTTGACGCCGTGATAACCCTTTTCCCGGCCAATGAACACATTGCGGTGGCCCTCGCCACGGGCACGGTGGTAGGCCAGCGCCACTTTGAGTGCGGTGTCGGCCGCCTCAGAGCCGGAGTTGCAAAACAGCACCTTGTTCAGGTCGCCGGGTGCCATGTCGGCAATCATTTGCGCAGCCTTGAAAGCCTTGTCGTTGCTGGCCTGGAACGCTGTGGCGTAGTCCAGCGTATCTAACTGCTTTTTGATGGCCTCGTTGATCGGGCGGCGGTTGTGGCCCGCGCCCACGCACCACAAGCTGGAGATGCCGTCGATGACTTTTTTGCCGTCGTGGGTCGTGAAGTGCATGCCCTCGGCCCCCACAAACACCCGCGGGTCTTGCTTGAAAGTGCGATTGGGCGTGAAGGGCAACCACTGGTTGTCCATGTTGAAGTCGGTGTGGGCCACAGTCGTTACTCCTTTGGATCGGTAAACCCTTTCAGTTTAATGGGCAAATTGACGTGTGAGCGCCCGGGCGTGACAGTTCGCCTGTTGCAAAGAGAGGGGTCTTTACAATAGAAGTTTAAAAAACGACCCACCGTGCGTTGCCTTGTGCTCAGGCCGCAGACTTTGTTTTCCCCTGCTCATGCCCCATGACCACCACCTACATCCTCACCCTCTCTTGCCCAGACCGCACCGGCATCGTGCATGCTGTGTCGGGTTTTTTGCTGGAGCGTGGCGGCAACATCGAAGAAGCGGCGCAATACAACGACCACGACACGGGTTTGTTTTTCATGCGGGTTCAGTTTGCGTGTGATCAGCTCGATGGCGAGACTTTGAACATTCAGTGGGCTGCGTTTGCCAAGAACTTCGACATGAAGTGGGATTTGCACGCCACCGCCCAGCCCATGCGGACGGTCATCATGGTCAGCAAAGAAGGCCATTGCCTGAACGACCTGTTGTTTCGTTGGAAAAGTGGTCTGCTGCCTCTGGACATTCGCGCCATCGTGAGCAACCACCGCGAGTTTTACCAATTGGCAGCCAGTTACAACGTGCCCTTTCACCACATTCCGGTGACCAAGGACAACAAGGCGCAGGCCGAAGCCAAACAATACGAAATCATCCAGTCCGAGGCGGCCGAACTGGTGGTGCTGGCGCGGTACATGCAAATCCTCACTGACGACCTGTGCCGCAAACTGGCCGGTCGCGCCATCAACATCCACCACAGCTTTTTGCCCAGCTTCAAGGGGGCTAAGCCCTATTACCAGGCACATGACCGGGGTGTGAAGCTGATCGGGGCCACGGCCCACTATGTGACGGCCGATTTGGACGAAGGCCCGATCATCGAGCAAGACGTGGCGCGTGTGGACCACAGCAAAACCGTGGAAGACCTGACAGCCCAAGGTCGAGACACCGAAAGCCAAGTGCTGGCCCGCGCCGTGAAGTGGCACAGCGAGCACCGCGTGCTGATCAACGGCCACAAGACCGTGATTTTTAAATAAATGTTTTTGTGGGACAGATCTTCAGCTCTGTCCCCAACTGATTCACAATGTCCGCCACCTCTCGCATTCCGCCCATCCAATGTCTCTTGACCTTTGAGGCGCTGGCCCGCTTGCGCAGCGTGACCCAGGCGGCCGAAGAGCTGTGCGTGACGCCCAGCGCGGTGAGCCACCGGGTCAAACAGCTGGAGCAGATCATCGGTACCAAGCTGTTTGGCCGGGCCGACTTTTCCCTGACCACCGAAGGCAACGAATACCTGGCCCATGTGCGCGAAGGCCTGGTGTCGTTGCAGCGCTTTCCCAGCGCCAGCAACACCCCTGGCCGTCGCAAGCTGCGCCTGGCCGTCACGCCCACTTTTGCGCGCTCGGTATTGATGCCAAGGCTCAAGCACTTTCTGGACGCCTACCCCGAGATCGACATCACGCTCCAGGTCAGCATTCCTTTGCTCGACGTGGTGGCCGAAGACGCCGATTTGATGGTCCGTTTTGGCACCGGCCGCTATTCGGACGTGGAACATGTTTGCTTGGCCAAAGACGATGTGACCCCGCTGGCTTCACCCGCTTGGCTGCGCGAGAACGGCCCCTTTGCCAGTGCTGAGGACTTGAACGGCGTGTCTCTGTTGCGCAGCCCTCTGGAGCCCTGGCGCACCTGGTTTGCGGCGCACGATCTGGATTGGCCCGAACCCACCGATGGCTCGTCTTTCAACGACATTGGCCTGATGTGCGACGCCGCTGCCCAAGGTTTGGGCGTTGGCCTGATCCGCACCAAGCTGGGCGCACCATGGGTCGAAAGTGGGCAACTCGTGCGCTTGTTTGAGCGCAGCGTGCCCAGCCCGCATGCCCACTACCTGTGCTGGCGCACCGGCACCATGGAGCGCTGGGAATGCGCCACCTTTGCCGACTGGCTGAAAAAAGCATTGGCCTGATTTCACAAGCCCGTCAAAGAATATTCAGCCCATCCGCGTCCGGATGGGCGTACATTGGGGGCTTCATTTCAAGGTTTTGAATGCCATGAGCGCCAACACCCCCGCCGAAACCCAGCAACTGACCGCCACCGAACGTGCCGAGCGCCAACGCGCTGTGGTGCAGGCCTTGGGTCGGGTGCTGCCCGCTGACGCCATTCTTTACACGCCCGAAGACACCACGCCTTACGAGTGCGACGGCCTGACCGCCTACCGCGAGCGGCCTTTGGTGGTGGCCTTGCCCGAGACCGAAGCGCAGGTGCAAGCTGTGCTCAAGGCCTGCCACGCCTTGGCGGTGCCCGTGGTGGCACGCGGCGCAGGCACCGGCCTGTCGGGCGGGGCGATGCCGCACCGCATGGGCGTGACACTGTCGATGGCGCGTTTCAACCAGATCAAAACCGTGGATCCGGTCAGCCGCACGGCCGTGGTGCAGTGCGGTGTGCGCAACCTGGCCATCAGCGAAGCGGCGGCGCCTTACGGCCTGTATTACGCGCCCGACCCCTCTAGCCAAATCGCGTGCACGATTGGCGGCAACGTGGCTGAAAACTCGGGTGGTGTGCACTGCCTCAAATACGGCCTCACGGTGCACAACGTGCTCAAAGTGCGCGGTTTCACCGTCGAAGGTGACCCGATTGAATTTGGCAGCGATGCGCTGGATACGTCGGGCTACGACCTGCTGGCCGTGCTGGTGGGCAGCGAAGGCATGCTGGCGGTGACGACCGAAGTCACCGTCAAGCTGGTGCCCAAACCGCAGCTGGCGCGCTGCATCATGGCCAGCTTTGACGACGTGCGCAAAGCGGGCGACGCGGTGGCTGCTGTCATTGCGGCAGGCATCATCCCCGCAGGCTTGGAGATGATGGACGGCCCCATGACGATTGCCGTAGAAGACTTTGTGCATGCAGGCTACGACCTGAGCGCGGCTGCGATTTTGCTGTGCGAGAGCGACGGCACGCCCGAAGAGGTCGAAGAAGAAATTGGCCGCATGAGCGAGGTGCTGCGCAACTGCGGTGCCACGGCCATTTCGGTCAGCCGCGATGAAGCCCAGCGCTTGAAGTTCTGGAGCGGTCGCAAAAACGCTTTCCCCGCTTCGGGCCGCATCAGCCCCGACTACATGTGCATGGACTCCACGATCCCGCGCAAGCGCTTGGCCGACATCCTGCAAGCCATCTCGGAGATGGAAACCAAATACGCACTGCGCTGCCTGAATGTGTTCCACGCGGGCGACGGCAACCTGCACCCTTTGATTTTGTTCGATGCGAACGACGCCGACCAGCTGCGCCGCTGCGAGTTGTTTGGTGCCGACATTCTGGAAACCAGCGTGGCCATGGGCGGCACCGTCACAGGCGAGCACGGCGTGGGCATCGAGAAGGTCAACAGCATGTGCGTGCAGTTCAGTCCGGAAGAAAACGAGCAGATGTTCGCGGTGAAACGCGCCTTTGACCCGCAAAGCTTGCTCAACCCCGGCAAGGTGATCCCGACCCTGAACCGCTGCGCCGAATATGGCCGCATGTTGGTGCGAGCGGGGGCGATCAAGCACCCGGATTTGCCACGTTTTTGAGCCCTCACGTCCCCCAAAAGCCTGAGCAAGCCTCAGGCTTTTTTATATCTATTTGGTTGCGTGCGCAACCAAATAAACCTAAGATATCAGCTTCTTCAACCCCTTCAGACGGATGAGCCGAATGCCCACGCCTCTCGACCGCACGCTGACCTACCGGCTGCACCAGCTGCACAAAATGACGGACATGGACAGCCAGGCGGTCTATCCTGAACGCACAGGCTTGTCGATGAGCGATGGGCGGTGCCTGACCACGATTGGCACTTTTGAGCCCTTGTCGGTGAAGGAGTTGGCTGACAAAGCCAACCTGAACAAAGGTCAGGCCAGCCGCGCCGCGCAGGCCTTGGTCGATCAGGGGCTGGTGCTCAAAGCCGACCACCCGGGCGACGCTCGGGGTGTGGTTCTGACGCTGACGCTTGCCGGACGCGAAGTGTTTGAGCGCGCCATGGCCATGATCCACCAGCGCAACAAGGACATTTTTGGTTGCTTGACGGACAAGGAGCAAAGCACTTTGAGCACCCTCTTTGACCGTTTGATTGCCCATGCCAGACCGGGTGTGGGCAAGGCGCCTGGTGTTGACGGTGCGACGGACGTCCGTACCGCCCTCGAGCCAAGCAAGCGGCCTCGCTAAAGCCCATACAACGACACCACACCATGCACACCCCTACCACTGAAGCCCGGCCTTCGATCTATTACCAGTATGAGGTCTTTCAGCCCTGGCTGGCCTCGTCACACCCGAAGCAAGACCGCAAAAAAGTCGTGATCGTCGGCGCAGGCCCTGCTGGCATGGTGACCGCGCTGGAGCTGGCACGCCACGGCGTGTCCAGCGTGGTGCTGTCGGCCGAATTGCAGTTCTCGCAGGGCAGCCGGGCGATCTGCTTCACGCGCCGCTCCATGGAAATCCTGCAACAAGTGGGTGTCGCCGACCGCATGACGGCAGGCGGGCTGCCCTGGCGTTTTGGCAATTCTTTTTTCCGGGGCCAACGTGTGTTTCGCATGGAAGCACCGCACGATCCGGATGACCGCTTTTTCCCGATCATCAACGTGCAGCAACAGTTCATGGAGGAGTACTTGCACGACGCCTGCAAAGCAAATCCCTTGATCGATTTCCGCTGGGGCAACAAGGTGACCCAGATCGAGCAGAAAGAAGCTCATGCGGTACTTGAAGTTGACACACCCGAAGGGCCGTATGCGCTGGAAAGCGACTGGGTGGTGGCCGCTGACGGGGGCCGCTCTGGCATCCGCAGCGCCATGAACCTGCAGATGGAAGGCGCGTCTTACGAAGGCTTTTTCGTGATCGCCGACATCCAAATTGATTTGCCCTTTCCTACCGAGCGTCTGGCTTTTTTTGACCCCGAGTGGAACCCCGGCAACACCATCTTGATGCACCGCGAGCCCCATGGCATCTGGCGCGTGGACTACCAGCTGCCCCCGGGTGAAACGCCCGACGAGGCACTGCGCCCAGAGTCGCTCAAGACCCGCATTGACGCCCAGCTGGCCATGATCGGCCACGCTGGGGCCAAGTGGGAGATGGACTGGTCCTCGGTCTACTCGGCCCGCACACTCACGCTGCCCGACTTTGTCAACGGCAGCGTCATCTTCACCGGTGACGCCGCGCACCTGCTGCCCATCTTTGGTGTACGCGGGGCCAATACCGCTTTTCAAGATGCGCAGTCGCTGGGCTGGCACCTGGCTTTTGTGGTCAAAGGACTGGGGGGCCCACAGCTGCTGACCAACCACAGCACCGAGCGGGTGGGCGCGGCGCGCGAGATCATCACCGAGGCGGGCAAAAGCACCCGTTTCATGGCGCCGCCGAGCCCCGGCTTCCGACTTCTGCGCGATGCGGTCTTGTCGCTATCGCTGACACACGAATTTGTGCGACCGCTCTACCACTGGCGTACCTCTCGGCCCCACGAATACACCCACTCCATGCTCAACTGCAGGGATGACGACAATGGCCTGTTCAAGAGCGGTCCGGCACACGGGGCACCACCGCAAAACGTTCGCCTGGCTGCGGATGAATTTCTGCTCGACCACTTGGGTGGTGGCTTCGACTTGCTGTATTTCACCGACATGGCCTTGCCTGAAGCGTTGCAGCAAGTGATCCAAACCGCACGACAACAAGGCATGCCTTTGAAAGTGATCGCGGTCGGCGCGGCCCAGCCGGTGGCCGGGGCCGACAAGCATTTGCCTGATGCAGAGGGTCATCTGCGACAGCGTTATGGCGTCACCGCCAACGGCAGCGCGTACCTGCTGCGCCCCGACCAACACATCTGTGCGCGTTGGCTCACACTCGACGCCACCCGACTGCAAGCCGCGCTGGCCACGGCCTTGCCCCAATAAGGACGTTCCATGTCACAACCCACACTCACCATCGACGGTCTTGAGGCCGTTTACGACGCATTGGCCACCGCCATCGACGATGCTGGCCCGGACAAAGCGAACTTGTTCCTCGTCAAACTTGCCCTGCTCAACGCCAATGCTCTGGGCGATGCCCAGCTTTTTCAGCAGCAGATCAGCTCAGCTTTGCAAGACCTGTGAGTGCACTGGGTCAGGCTGCAGCAGACTCACCAAGTGTCGATGGGCAGTGAACCTGTCAAGGGCTTCACACACCCAGCCTCCAGCCCCGCCATCAACCACGCACGCGTTTCGGCTGGGTCGATCACCGCGTCGATCTCCAGCGTAGCCGCCATGTTGATGGCGCTTCCGTTGTCGTACTGTTGCGCCAGCAGTTGCTCAAACAGCGCTTCGCGCTCTGAGCCTTCGGGCAGCGCTTCGAGTTCCTTGCGGTAACCCAGGCGAACCGCACCTTCGAGGCCCATGCCGCCAAACTCGCCGGTGGGCCAGGCCACCGTGGCCAGCGTTTCGTGAAAGCCTCCGCCCGTCATGGCCATCGCACCCAGGCCGTAGCCTTTGCGCAGCACCACACTTAAGAGCGGCACCCGCAGATGCGCCGCCGCCACGAACAGGCGAGAGACGTGGCGCACCTGCGCCGTGGCTTCGGTGTCGGGCCCGACCATGAACCCAGGGGTGTCCACCAAACTCACGATGGGCAGGCCATGCGCGTTGCACAGCTGCATGAAACGGGCGGCTTTGTCGGCGGCATCGGCGTCGATCGCACCGCCCAAGTGCAGCGGGTTGTTGGCCATCAGGCCCACCGGGCGGCCTGCGATATGGGCCAGCGCGGTGTGGATGCCTGTGCCAAAAGCAGTGCGCAGATGTAAAAGGCTGCCCTCGTCGGCAATGCCCTGCATGGCCGTGCGTGTGTCATACACGCGCAAGCGGTTTTCGGGCACCACATGGCACAGGGCCTGGGCAGGAGGCGCTTGCCAGGTCTGGGTGACCCCTTGAAAAAACGTCAGGTAATGCCGCGCTGCCGTGACGGCCTGCGCTTCATCATCCACCAAGACATCGATCACACCGTTGCCATGCTGCACCTCGCTTGGGCCAATCTGCTCGGGCTTGAACACGCCCAGGCCTCCACCTTCGACCATCGCCGGGCCGCCCATGCCGATGTTGCTGCCCTTCGTGGCGATGATCACGTCGCAGCAGCCGAGCAAAGCCGCATTCCCTGCAAAGCAGCGCCCCGCCACCACGCCCACTACCGGCACCCGGCCGTTGAGACGGGCAAACGAGGCGAAGGTGGCCAGGTTCAGACCCGCCACGATGGCCACGTCCACATCACCCGGTCTGCCGCCACCGCCTTCGGCAAACAGCACCACGGGCAGCTTGTTTTGCAAGGCCACGCTCAGCATGCGGTCGGTCTTTTGGTGGTTGCGCATACCCTGAGTGCCTGCCAGCACAGTAAAGTCGTAGGCCATGACCACCATGCGCTGACCGTTGATGCAGCCGATGCCCGTGACCATGCCGTCCGCTGGCGTGTTGCGTACAAGATCGTCGGCGCTGCGGCGGCGGCTTTGCGCGGCCACAGCCAAAGCGCCGTATTCGACAAATGATCCCGCATCGCACAGGTCGGCAATGTTTTCTCGGGCGGTGCGCAGCCCCAAGGCATGGCGCCTGGCCACGGCTTCTGGGCGTTGAGCATCTTGCGTGAAAGCCAGGCGGGCCAGCAGCTTTTGCAGGTCGGCACGGTCCATTGAATAAAGAGCAGCTTGGGTGTTGACCTTACGCGCCTCTGGCTGGGGGGCATCTTCGGTCAAGGGCATGAGCACACCCAGCACCTCGCCTTCACCCACCGCCTCGCCTGGCTGAAAGTACAGTTCGCCCACACGCCCAGCTTGGTTGGCCCTGACTTCGTGCTCCATCTTCATGGCTTCCAGAATCAACAAGACGTCGCCAGCGGCAACGTTCGAACCGGGGGCCACCAACCATTGAACCAGTTGCGCCTGAAGAGGGGAATGGATGTTTTGCATCCATTCATTGTGCGGGGCTGCCCGTGCGACAGCGGGTCAAGTCCGCGACAAATTAAACTGGATTTTTCTCGTCACAAAACCCAAGCCATGAACTTTGAACCTTTGATCGAGCTGACCCGAAACGGCATCCAAGAATGCGTCCACATGGGCGCATTGGCAGTGACCGATACCGAAGGCCGCGTGCTGGCCCAAGTGGGCAATCCGCATTGGCTGTGCTTTACACGCTCTACCCTCAAGGCCATGCAAGCCTTGCCGCTGATCCAGTCGGGCGGGGTCGCGCATTTTGGCTTGACACCGCCAGAGCTGGCCATGATGTGCGCCAGCCACAACGGCGAAGACATGCATGTCGAGCAAGTCACATCTATCCTGCGCAAAAGCGGCAGCAGCACGCGCCAGATGCGCTGCGGCTGCCATGTGCCCTACCGCTTCACTTTTCTTGACCGCCCCATGCCCGAAGGATTTGCCTACGACGAGCGGCACCACAACTGCAGCGGTAAACACAGCGGCTTTTTGGCGTATTGCGTGCAGCACGGTCTGTCCACCGACCATTACACCGAGGTGGATCACCCGCTGCAACAGCAAATTCGTCAAGCGGTGGCGCACTTGGCGGGGTTGACCGAAGAACAACTGGCACTGGGCATTGATGGTTGCTCAGCCCCCAACTACGCCATGCCCTTGTCGCGACTGGCTCGCAGTTATGCACGCTTGGCCAAGCCTGAGTCGGACGGTCTTTATGGTGAGAGCTTGAAACAATTGGGTGAGGCCATGACCGCCCACCCAGAGCTTGTCTCGGGCACGGACCGCAACGACGCCGACTTCATGCGGGCTGGCCAAGGCGATTGGGTGACCAAAGTGGGCGCAGATGGCGTGCAGGTGGTGGGCAGTCGCTCACGTGGACAAGCATTGGCCATCAAAATCATGGACGGCAACAAGGCCGCTTTGTTTGCCGCCACCGTCGAAGCGATGGACCAATTGGGTTGGTTGGACGATGCGCAGCGCCAAGCACTGGCACCCTGGCGCGCCCAGGTGCTGCTCAATGTGGCGGGTGTTCCTGTGGGGGAGCGGCGCAGCGTGTTCAAGCTGCAAATGGACGCGCAAGCTTGAAGGGTCAGAGCCGCTCGTTCTGAAGCGCTGAGACAGGTACCTCAGCGTTTGCCAAAAATCGCCGTGCCCACCCGCACCATGGTGCTGCCTTCGGCAATGGCGGCCGCCATATCGGCGCTCATGCCCATCGACAAGGTGTCCAGCGGCAGGCCGTGCGCGCGCAATTGTTCAAACAGGTCTTTGGCCTGGCGGTGCACGGCGCGCATCTGCGCATCGGTCTCGGCAGGCTCGGGAATGGTCATCAGGCCGCGCAACTGCAACCGTGGCAAAGCGGCCACAGCCTGCGCCAGCGCGGCCAAGTCTGGCGGGTTCACCCCAGATTTGGTCTCGCCACCATCCACATTCACCTGAATGCACACCTGCAAAGGGGGCAATTGGGCCGGGCGCTGGTCTGACAGGCGCTGGGCAATTTTGAGGCGGTCGATGCTGTGTACCCAGTCAAAGTACTCGGCCACCAGACGGGTTTTGTTGCTTTGGATGGGGCCAATGCAGTGCCATTGCAAAGGCAAATCTTTCAAGGCGCCGATTTTGTCCACCGCTTCTTGGATGTAGTTTTCGCCAAAGGCGGTCTGTCCGGCAGCATGGGCTTGGCGGACCGCCTCGGGCCCCCATGTTTTGGACACGGCCAGCAGTTGCACGCTGTCTGGCGCGCGACCGGCGGATTGGCATGCGGCAGCCATTTGTGCCCGCACCCGTGCGATGTTGTCGGCGATCGAAGTGTTCATGGCGTCGAGCGTACCAAACCCGCCCGTGTCGCCCAGCGGTCAGCCTAAAGCACCCGCTGCGCGCCAGAACACCGACAGGCTGCTAAATTAGTCTTTTTATTCACTCTACAAAGAGACGACCATGAGCCAAATCGCCGCCAAAACATACGAAACCGCACCTGCCCGAAAAGTGGCCTTTTTGGGCTTGGGCGTCATGGGTTACCCCATGGCGGGCCATTTGGCCCGTGCGGGCCACCACGTCACCGTGTACAACCGCAGCGCCGCCAAAGCCGCAGCTTGGGCTGCCGAATGCCCTGGCAACGCCACAGCGCCAACCCCGCGCGAGGCCGTGGCCGGTGTGGACATCGTCTTCGCTTGCGTGGGCAATGACGCCGATTTGCGCAGCGTGGTGCTGGGCCCTGATGGTGCGTTTGCTGGCATGAAACCCGGCGCGATTTTTGTGGACCATACAACGGCATCGGCCGAAGTGGCCCGCGAGCTGTACGCCGAAGCCCAAAAACGAGGCCTGCATTTTGTGGACGCCCCTGTTTCAGGCGGTCAAGCGGGCGCGCAAAACGGCATGCTCACCGTGATGTGTGGTGGTGACGCGGCGGCTTTTGACAGCGTCAAGCCAGCGGCCATGGCGTTCTCGCGTGCTTTCACCCTGTTGGGTGCATCGGGCGCTGGTCAGTTGGCCAAGATGGTCAACCAGATTTGCATCGCGGGTTTGGTGCAGGGCCTGTCTGAAGCGATCGCTTTCGGTCAACAAGCCGGTTTGGACATGCACCAAGTGCTGGACGTGATTGGCAAAGGTGCTGCGCAAAGCTGGCAGCTGGACAACCGCGGCAAGACCATGGCCGACGATAAGTTCGAGTTTGGTTTTGCCGTGGATTGGATGCGCAAGGACCTGGGCTTGGTGTTGGACGAGGCCAAGCGCAACGGTGCTCGCCTGCCCGTGACCGCGTTGGTGGACCAGTTTTACGCCGATGTGCAAAAAATGGGCGGTGGCCGTTGGGACACATCCAGTCTGATCCGCCGTTTGCGCTGATCGCTGAGGGCACCCCACACGTCGTGGGGTCTGAAAACAAAAAAACGACCCAAGGGTCGTTTTTTTGATGGGGATTAAGCGCTTCAGCGCGAGGTGGTCGGTTGGCTCAAGCGCTTGAGTTCTTCTTCCGAGATTTCGTCAAATACCCGAACCACCTTCACCACCCCACCCATGCCCCGCACGATGTCGGTGGCCCGTTTGGCTTCACGGCTGGTCACGCGGCCCATCAGGTACACGATGCCGCGCTCGGTGACCACCTTCACCGCATTGGCTTGCAAGTCTTTGGCGTCAATGAAGGCGGCCTTGACTCGGCTGGTGAGCACGGTGTCTTTCGATCGCTGCGTCAGCGAACTGGCGGGCATCTGTGCCAAATCGTTCACCACCGATTGAACGTTTTCTTGACTTTGGGCAATTTTTTCGATGCGCTCTTTTTCTGCCGCAGTGGTGACTTCGCCGCTCAGCAGCACTTTGCGGTTGAAGCTGGTCACGTTCAAATGGATGCGGTCACCCAATTCTTGGCGCACAGCGGAGGCAATTTTGATTTCAATCGCTTGGTCTTCCACTTGTGCACCCGAGGTCCTGCGGTCGGTGACCATGATGCCGGTGGCGACTGCGCCGCCCAAAAGCAAAGGTGCACAACCCGACAGACCCGTCACGGCCACGGCCAAAACGGCACCCGAAAACACCAGAGATTGAAGATTGCGTTTCATTTAAAGAGACTCCTGTTCGCCCAATAATTGGGTATCAATACCATCACACAGACAGTGCAGTACCAAGTGCTGCACTTCGGAAATTCGTGCTGCCCGTTCATGGGGCACACACACGTGAACATCGGTTTCACGCAGTTGACGAGCCAACGCGCCGCCTTGGTGACCGGTCAAGCCCAGTACACTCATTTCCCGCTCATGTGCCGCTTGCGCGGCCTGAATCAGCGCAGGTTCGTTGCCATCCATGCTGATCAGCACCAACACGTCGCCCGTATGGCCAAGCGCCAAAACCTGTTTGGCCATGGCCTGACCCTCGCTCCAGCGGGTGGCCATGAGTGCGTCAGAGGACAAGCACACAGCAGCCAGACCCGGCCGGTCTCGCTCAAAACCACCGACCAAGAGGTTCACCAAGTACTGGGCCAAGGCGGTGGATGGGCCCAAGCCCCCCACCAACACTTTGCCACCGCCGGTGACGGAAGCCAAAACCGCTTGCACAGCCGCATCCACCGGCTTGGCCAAAGTTTCGGCCACCTGGTAGTGCAAATCTGCGCTGTCAATGAAATGTTGTTGGATTCGAAGGTCAAGCATGCGCTGGCGATGATAACCCCGACCTCCATGCTGTTTCACCCGGCTAATGTCAAATCCCATCCCAACAAGGTGTGTTGGTTGTTTTCAGTGGTGCTTCAGCTGGCGTCAAAGGCCGCCTGTAACCACTGTGGCCCACGGGCCTCGATGGCCACCACATCAAAGCGGGCGGGGGGCAAACTGCGCCAGCGCAACAGGTAGTGTTGGGCTGCAAAAATGATGCGCCTCTGCTTGGCGTAGCCGATACTGGCCGCCGCGCCGCCGTGGTCCGTTCGGCTTCGTTGGCGCACCTCGACGAACACCACCGTGCCGTCGCTCTCTTGCATGATCAGGTCGATTTCGCCGCCGCCGCGGCCGGGCGTCCGATAATTGCGCTGCAGCAAGCGCAAACCACGCGCCTGCAAATAGGCCAGCGCCTCGTCTTCGCCCGCATCACCGCGGGCCTTGGTGGTCTGGCCCAGCCCGTCTTTTTTGAGGAATTGCATTGACTCCGTCTCCCTTGTCTGCCTCGTTCGCCAAAGCCTTGGAGGCGGCGCACGACGCTGCCGGATCGCAAAACCACCCGACCAGCACACTGTATGTCGTGGCCACCCCGATTGGCAACTTGGCGGACATCAGCCTGCGTGCGCTTCATGTGTTGGCCAAGGTTGACGCGGTGGCTTGCGAAGACACCCGCCACACCCAGCAAATGTTGCGGGCCTATGGCTTGGACCGCCCGGGCTCACAGCTCTTGGCGGTGCACCAGCACAACGAAACCGAAGCTGCGCAAAACGTCCTGCTTCGCCTGGCCCAAGGGGAGCGTGTGGCCTATGTGAGCGACGCGGGCACCCCCGCCATCAGCGATCCTGGTGCCCGTTTGGTTTCGGTGGTACGAGAAGCGGGTTACCGGGTGTTGCCCTTGCCTGGCGCCAGCAGTGTCACCACCGCACTCAGCGCTTCGGGCATGACGGGGGATGACGGCTTTGTTTTCAGAGGTTTTTTGGCCAGCAAATCGGCTGAGCGGCAGCTCGCGGTGCAAGCTTTGGCGCAAGAAAGCCGCGCCGTGGTGCTGCTGGAGGCGCCGCATCGGATTGAAGCCTTGGCCCAAGCCTTGTCGGTGCTGGGGGAGCGCCGCATCACCGTGGGTCGCGAATTGACCAAGCAGTTTGAACAAATTGACACCTTGGCTGCGCAAGACTTGCCCGCTTGGTTGGCTGAAAAACCCGACCGCCAGCGCGGTGAGTTTGTGTTGGTGCTGCACGATGCACCAGTGGTGGCTTCAAAGGGCGAGGGCCATCGGGTTTTGCAAGTGTTGCTGGCCGAGCTGCCCCTGAAAACAGCCGTCAAACTGGCAGCAGAGATCACAGGCGAGCCCAAAAACCAGCTTTACGACCTGGCCTTGAGTCTGAAAAAAACGGAAGCTTCCTGACCCCGCTTGGCAGGTTATTTCACCATCGCGCCCCAAAGGTGTCACGCAAATTTTGCAGTTCTTGCCCAGTCAGTGCGGTAGTTTGAGGTTGCAGCACCATCAAACGGGCCGTTTCTTCCAGTTCTTCCAAGGTGGCCATGGCCGCACCCGGCGAGTCATGCCACACGTTGGGGCCCAGACGCGGCAGCATCACGGCTCGGATGGGTGTGCCGCGCGCGGCGTATTGGGCGATGAAATCGGCCACTTCTTGCGCCGCAGCGGGGCTGCCGGGGTGGTGATAGGCCGCGATCGGCACATGCCCGACTTTCATCACGAAATAAGGGGTGATGGGTGGCAGCAACTCTGGCCCGGTGGCAGTCAAGCTGAGCGCCACGCAATGGGTGCTGTGGGTGTGAATCACGCAACGTGTGGTGGGTAACTGCACTGTGGCAGCGCCATAAATTTGGCGGTGCATGGCGATTGTTTTGCTGGCCTTGTCACCGCTGATTTGCTGGCCTTGCAAGTCCAATTTGGCCAAACGGGCGGGGTCCAGCCAGCCCAAACAGGCGTCGGTGGGGGTGATGAGAAATCCATCCTCCAGGCGCACGCTGATGTTGCCAGCCGTGGCGTGCACGTAGCCCCGCGCAAACAGACTTTGCCCGACACGGCAGATGTCTTCACGGGCTTGCGACTCGTTCATGGTTTGGCTCCAGCGTCTTCATCTTCCAACAACAGCTGCTGTAAGGCGGTGGTTTCATGGGGGGTCAGGCCAATGGCCCCGTGCAGGTAGTTGCGCATGCCGCCGTGCTGGGCATCTACCGCATCAAAAGCCGCCTGCAAAAACTCGGGTTGTACCCGCCACAACACTTTCATCACATGTGGATGGCCTTGACCTTCCAAGCGGGTATCTCGCTTGTAAAGCTGGTTGGTGAGCAAGTAATCGTGTTCGATGGTGGCGCGGTCCACACCCAGGGCTGACAGCAGCAGTGCCGCGGCAAAACCCGTGCGGTCTTTGCCGGCGGTGCAGTGAAACACCTGCGGGTTGGGCTGTTCCAGCAGGTGCTTCAAAAAGCGGCCGAAAGTATCCGCATTGCGGTTCACGAAATCCCGGTAGGTCTCTCGCATCAGGTCCACAGTTTCTTCGGTGGTGGGCACCACGCCTTGCGCCACCAGCGCTTGCATGCGTGCGATCACTGTGGGCTCGATGGGCAATGCCAAACGCTGCACGCCAGGAATCGCGTAAGGGGTGAGGGTGAATTCGGCCATGCCGCGAAAGTCCAAGCTGTGCCTGACACCCAGTGCTTGCAGTTGGCGGTGGTCTTCAGGCGTGAGCCCTGCCAAATGGTCTGATCGAAAAACCTGACCCCGCCGCACGCGTCGACCCTCGGTGTTGCGGTAACCACCAAGATCACGGAAATTTGAGGCGCCTTGCAGCAAAGCAGTGGGTACCGGGTTCATGGTCATCCAATCAACGATCAATTCGCGTAAATCAAAGCGCTATTGTCGTGTGCCCGCAAAGGGGCATCCGTTGCCCGATGCGACAAGCCTTTGGACACCATGGGCAAGCCAGGTCAGCGCTGTAACCAGAAAAAAAATCAAACAGGTGGCACACGGATTGCTTGTGATGCTCATGCAGCCCGAATCAACGCTTCACTTGAACCCTAGGCCCATCACGCCGGGGCTGATGGCTGTCACCGACGCTTGGCGCAACCCTTTGGGCTTGATGCTGGCCTCTACGGGCGAGGGAGTTTTCGGGGTGGATCTGGACGGTCTGTGCGTCTTCATCAATCCGGCCGGAGCCCGCATGATCGGTCTTGAGTCTGAGCAGGTGCTGGGCCAGAACATGCATGTTCTGACCCACCACTCGCATGGGGACGGGGCACACTACCCGATGGACGATTGCCCGATTTACAACGCTTTTCGAAAAGGCCAGCCTTGCCGCATCGACAGCGAGGTGTTTTGGCGCGCAGACGGCAGCAGTTTCCCGGTGGAGTACTCAAGCTACCCGGTGTTTGACCAAGGCCAGGTGCGCGGTGCGGTGGTCACCTTTGTGGACATCACTGAGCGAAAACGGGCAGAAGACGCATTGCACCAAGCTAAAAGCGAGTTGGAGCAGCGTGTGGCCGAACGCACCCAAGCGCTCGAAACCGCCCTGCAGCAACTGCGCGAGTTGGCGGCCTGGTCTGACGCCGTGCGTGAAGAAGAGCGCACCCGCATTGCCCGCGAGGTGCACGACGAATTAGGCAGTTTGCTGGTGGCGCTCAAGATGGATGTGGGCTGGTTGGACAAGCGCTTGTCAGAACAAGAACAGCGCGCCGCCGTTCAGGCGCAAACCATGCAAGAGACCATGCACGGAAAAATGCGCGAGAAGTGCCAGAACATGAGCCGCTTGATCGAGAACGCGGTGGTCAATGTGGGCCGCATCATCACCGACCTGCGCCCCAGCATTCTGGACCACCAAGGGCTGTGGGGTGCTTTGGAATGGCAAGCGCAAGAGTTTGTGCAGTCCGCCGAACAAGAACTCAAATGGTGCATGGAAGTGGATGAGCAACGTGTGTTGCCCGAGCCCATGGCCATGGCGGTGTTCCGCATTTTTCAGGAAATGCTGAGCAACGTGGGCCGACATGCCCGAGCCCGCACGGTCGATGTCGATATGGTGGAGCGCGAGGGCTGGCTGCACCTGTCGGTCGAGGATGACGGTTGCGGCGCCGAGGCGCATGCCTTCGAATCGGCGCAGGCTTACGGCATCATGGGCATGCGAGAGAGGGCGCGGCATTTTGGCGGCGTGATCGACATCGACAGCCAACCCGGCCGAGGCACCCGCATGCGCTTGTCCATGCCCTTACCCATGGCCTTGTCCCTTGACCAGGAAGCGCCATGACTGGACCTGTTCGTGTGCTGCTGGGCGATGACCACAAGATCGTCCGCGAAGGCCTAAAGATGGTGCTGGCTGACGACCCAGGTCTGCAGGTGGTGGCCGAGGCCGACACTGGCCCTGCAGTGCTGGCGGCCGTGCAAGCCCTGCAAGGTACGCAAGGCCTCGACGTGGTCTTGCTCGACATTGCCATGCCCGGCATGGACGGCCTGGACGTGTTGCAAAACCTGCGACGTGACTGGCCCAGTCTGCCCGTGCTGATGCTCAGCACCTATCCTGAAAAGCAATATGCGGTGCGCTGCATTCAACTGGGTGCCTCGGGTTATTTGAATAAAAGCACCGACACCGACGCCTTGACGGCCGCGCTGCGGCGCGTGGCTGCGGGGGGCATGCATGTTTCACCCGCTACGGCCGAAGTGTTGGCCAGCCTCATCAGCCCGGGCCGCACCAAAAGTGGGATCGAACTGCTCTCGCACCGCGAGCACCAGGTCTATATTTTGTTGACGCAAGGCCACACCGTGAGCGAAATTGGTGCACAACTGAGTCTGGCGCCGAACACGGTGAGCACTTACCGTGCACGCATTCTGGAAAAGACCGGCACCAAGAACGATGTGGAGCTGGCGCTTTACGCGCAAAGTCTGGTTGGCGGACAAGCCGGCGGAGTTCGTTGAAGGCCTGAACAGGCCACGGGTATGAGCCTTGTAGGGCCAGCCCTACAAGGCGTCGATAAGCGACCCGCTAAATCAAGCCGAGCAGCACCGATGGCCTACATCCGCTGTTTTCTGGCCCGCTGCTTGCATAGACCTCGGCATCTTCAACTAACGAGGTTGCCATGTCTGAATTTTTTGATCCGTACAACGCCGACCGCCCCCTGATGCTCAAGTGCAGCTGCGGTCGAGATCATGCGCCTGCCGACCACCACGCAGCGGTGGCTGCCGATGCCGCTGCCGCCCAGTTGCGTGCGCGCTCGGAAACGGCCGAGTTCGAGGCCTACAGTCAGGAATTCATCGAGGCCACCTTGGTCAAGGCCCTGTTTCCGCAGGATCAGGAGCGCCGCATGTTCTTGCGCGCGGTGGGCAAAAAGACCGCCATGGCCGCCATTGCCAGTGTGCTGCCCATGGCCAGCCTGCAAGCCATGGCACAGGAAAAAGGCCCGCTGGAAAAAACCAATTTGAAGATTGGCTTCATCCCGATCACCTGTGCCACCCCGCTGATCATGGCGCATCCCTTGGGCTTTTACAGCAAGCAAGGCCTGAATGTTGAAGTCACCAAGACCGCAGGTTGGGCCCTGGTGCGTGACAAGATGATCAACAAGGAATACGACGCTTCGCATTTCCTCTCGCCCATGCCCCTGGCCATCAGCATGGGGCTGGGCGCCAACGCCACGCCCATGAACGTGGCCACCATCCAGAACATCAACGGGCAGGCCATCACCATGAGCCTGCGCCACAAGGACAACCGCGATCCCAAGAACTGGAAGGGCTTCAAGTTCGGCGTGCCCTTTGACTACTCGATGCACAACTTCCTGTTGCGCTACTACCTGGCTGAAAGCGGCCTGAACCCCGACACCGATGTGCAGATCCGCGTGATCCCGCCCGCCGAGATGGTGGCCAATTTGCGTGCCGGCAACATCGACGGTTTCCTCGGCCCCGATCCGTTCAACCAGCGTGCGGTGTTCGACGAAGTCGGCTTCATCCATGTGCTGACCAAGGACTTGTGGAACGGTCACCCTTGCTGCGCTTTTGGCACCAGCACCGAGTTCATCCAGAAGAACCCCAACACCTTTGCTGCGCTTTATCGCGCCGTGCTCACCGCTGCGGCCATGGCGCGGCAGCCGGGCAACCGGGAGTTGATCGCCAAGGTGATCTCGCCTGCGCAGTACCTGAACCAGCCTGAAGCCGTGCTCAGCCAGGTGCTGACCGGCAAATTTGCCGACGGCCTGGGCAAGGTCGTGAACGTGCCCGACCGCGCCGACTTTGATCCCATGCCTTGGCAAAGCATGGCCGTGTGGATGCTCACGCAGATGAAGCGTTGGGGCTACATCAAGGGTCAAGTGGACTATAAGCAGATCGCCGAAAAGGTGTTCCTGATCACCGATGCACGCAAGCACATGAAAGAGCTGGGTCAGAGTTTTGCGGCGACCACGCCCTACCCCAAGCACAAGATCATGGGCAAAGAGTTTGACTCGGCCAAACCCGAGGAATACCTCAAGACCTTTGCGATTCACAAGATGGGTTGAAGCACCATGAAAACCACGCACCTCAATTTGCGGGCCGCCATGGTCTCGCTGCTCATGTTCCTGGTGTTTCTGGGGGCGTGGCAGCTGTCGGCCACCGCACCCACGGTGGCTGGTGCCGCCAAGGCAGGCATGACGGCCGAAGAAATCGAGTACCAGAAGATGATGGGCAAAGATCCGGGCGCCGTCAAAAGCACCGGCTTTCCGCCACCCCTGGAGGTGGGCAAAGCCATCGTGGGGCACCTGGCCGATCCGTTTTATGACAACGGCCCCAACGACAAGGGCATTGGCATTCAGCTGGCGCACTCGCTGGGCCGCGTGGCGCTGGGCTTTTTCCTGGCCGTGCTGGTGGCGCTGCCCGTGGGTTTCATGATCGGCATGTCGCCCCTCATGCGCAAGGCGTTCGATCCTTTTGTGCAGGTGCTCAAGCCCATCAGCCCGCTGGCCTGGATGCCGTTGGCGCTGTACACGCTGAAAGACTCGGATGTGAGCGGCATCTTCGTCATCTTCATCTGCTCGGTCTGGCCCATGTTGATCAACACCGCTTTTGGCGTGGCTTCCGTCAAGCGTGAATGGCTCAATGTCGCCAGTACGCTGGAAGTCACTCCGTTACGCAAAGCCTTTAGGGTCATCTTGCCTGCCGCAGCGCCCACCATCGTCACCGGCATGCGCATCAGCATGGGCATTGCCTGGCTGGTGATTGTGGCCGCCGAGATGCTGGTGGGTGGCACAGGCGTGGGTTATTTCGTATGGAACGAGTGGAACAACCTCTCGCTGGTGAACGTGATCTTTGCCGTCTTGGTGATCGGCCTGGTGGGCATGCTGTTGGATCTGGCATTTGCGCAATTGCAAAAGGCGGTGACCTATGTGGAGTGACACCTCGGAACGCTCGCTGAAGGCACTTTTGCCGACCCACTTCACCGTATCCCCAACCAAGGCCAAAGCCATGAATGCTTTCCTGCAAATCGAAAAACTGGGCAAGGCCTACCAAAGCGACAAGCCGGTGTTTTCGGACGTGTCTTTCACCATCGACAAGGGCGAGTTCGTTTGCATCATTGGCCATTCGGGCTGCGGCAAGACCACCATCCTGAACGTGTTGGCCGGTCTGGACACTGCGTCTGCAGGCCATGCCTTCATGGACGGTCGCGAGATCGCAGGCCCGAGCCTCGAGCGCGGTGTGGTGTTCCAAAGCCATGCGCTCATGCCCTGGCTCACGGTGCGGCAAAACATCGCGTTTGCTGTTCGGTCCAAGTGGCCCGAATGGAAAACCTCGCAGGTCAACGCGCATGTGGAAAAGCACGTCGGCATGGTCGGCCTGCTGCACGCCATCGACAAAAAACCCAGTCAGCTCTCGGGTGGCATGAAGCAGCGCGTGGGCATTGCCCGGGCCTTTGCCATCCAGCCCAAGATGCTGCTGCTCGACGAGCCTTTTGGGGCGCTTGATGCGCTCACGCGCGGCACTATCCAGGACGAGCTGATGGGCATTGTGCGCCAGACGCAGCAGACTGTTTTCATGATCACGCACGACGTGGATGAGGCCATTTTGCTGTCCGACCGCATCCTGCTCATGAGCAACGGCAACGACTCAGTCGGCGGCTATGTGCCCGGCGGTCTGGCCGAAGTGGTGGTCAACCCACTGCCGCGCGAACGCACCCGTGCCCAGCTGCACCACTTGCCTGGCTATTACGACATGCGCAACCACATCGTCGACTTTTTGGTGTCCCGCGCCAAAGCCCACTGATGCCATTTCTTTTTTTATCAACCCCCTCAAGAGGTCTTTCATGAACCGTTTAGAAGTCACCGAAAAAATCATCACCACCAAAGTCGCCAAAGGCATCAAGTGGAGCGATGTCGCCGAGAAAGTCGGCTTGTCCAAGGAATGGGTCACCGCAGGTTGCCTGGGCCAAATGACGTTTGACGCCAAGCAAGCCAAAATCATCGGCAAGATCTTTGGTCTGACGGCCGACGAGATCAAATGGCTGCAGGTCGTGCCCTACAAAGGCTCCTTGCCCAGCCAGGTGCCCACCGACCCGCTGATCTACCGCTGGTACGAAATCGTCAGCGTCTACGGCACCACCATCAAGGAGCTGATCCACGAAGAATTTGGCGACGGCATCATGAGTGCCATCGACTTCAGCATGGACATCGTGCGCCAACCCGACCCCAAGGGTGACCGGGTGAATGTGGTGTTGTCGGGCAAGTTCCTGCCATACAAACAGTACTGAGCTGCTGTGCCCTGCGGGGCATTCCAAAGCCGTGGTGAACACTGTCACCACGGCTTTTTGTTGTGGGCCGATCAGTGCAATGACAAAGGCAACGAAGTGGTCTTGACCCGGACCACCGCATCACGCACAGCGTAAGGCTGGGCGCAGGGCTGCACGGTGCTGTCGCGCATGTCCGCCTGGCACTGAGCAGCGCAAACCAGGGCTGCGGTCAGCGTCTGGGCCTGGCGCAAGATGGGTTCAATGAAACGGCTGGACTGGCCATTCACACTGATGCAGTCACCCAGGGCGTAAATCTGCGGCACGCTGGTTTGCAGGGTTTGTGCATCCACGGCAATGCCGTTTTGCCAAACCAAGCCCGCGCTGCGCGCCAGGCGAGTGGGCGTGACCAAGCCGGTGGCGGCGACCACCTGATCGGCCATCACGGTTTGCCCATCGCTGGTGGTCAGCCGGTACTGGTCGCCCTGCCGCTGCAGGTCTTGCAGTTGCACCGCGCCCATGAAGTGGATGGGCAAACCAGACCACGCGGCCAGCAAGGGTTCTCCCGCCTGGTCGGCTGGCCAGCGCGCCAGAGGCCGCGCCTGGGTGTCGATGAGCGTCACCCGGTGTCCGCCCAGGGCCAGGTCGTTGGCCAGTTCGCTGCCAATCAATCCGGCCCCCACGATGGCCACATGCCGGGGCGTGGTGCCCAGCGCAGCCTGAAAGCGCTGGTAGGCCTGCAGGTGGTTGATGCGCCAGCACAGGTCGGCGCGCAAGGGCGCAGGCAAAGCGGCTTCGGCGCCGTGGGCCAGCACCAGATGGGCGTAGCGCAGGGGCCCTTGGGTGGTGCGCAGTGTGCGGCTTTCGGGGCAGATGTGCAGCGCTTGGGTGTGCGCCAGCAGCCGCACTTGCCAGCGCGCTGCGGCTTCGCTGCTGGTTTCTTTGACCAATGCCTGGGGTTGGATCTGGCGGGCCATGGCGACCGACAACAGGGGTTTGTCGTACACATCACCAGCGCAAGCGGTGACCAGCGTGATGGGTGTGTCGGGCAATTGGCTGCGCAGGTTTTGCACCAGTTGCCAGCCCGCTTTGCCCGCCCCCACCACCACGATGCCGGGCGCCGAGCGTGGGCTAGCCAAATGCGTGCCCGCCATGCTGGCCGAACTGTTTTGAAGGGCGCTCAGGTTTGGCGCAACATACAGCTCGAAGTCCGACTTGGTCACGCCGCACAAGGGGCATGCCCAGTCTTCGGGGATGTCGGCAAAGCGCGTACCCGCCAACAGGCCGCTGTCGGGGTCGCCATCTTGCTCGTTGTAGATGTAGCCGCAGGCGTGGCAAATGTAGAGCTGCCAGGCGCCATCGGCTGGCGCGAGGCTGGCGCGAGGGGTGGCGACACTCATGCGGGCATCTCCTGGGCACTCAGGCGGGCCATTTCTTTGCGCAGGTGCTTGATGGCGGGCGTGACGATCGCAACAAACTGCGCTTCGCGCACGCGGCGCTGTACCTCCGACTGCATCAGGTAGCCGCGCGCGCCTTGGTGCAGCAAGGCCGAGTTGGCGGCCCGCAGGGACAGCTCGGCACAGTGGCTGCGGGCGTCCAGCACGCTGATGAAGTAGTCGGTCGAGGCGTCGAACGGGGTTTCGGCCAGCTTCATGATGCGGGCCAGCAGCGCGTCGAATTCGGCTTGCAGATCGGCGGGCCGGTCTTCGAGGTACTGGTTGACATGGCCGAGCTGGCCTTCCACGGCCCACATGCTGGCGATGGCACCCTGGATGATGCCGGCCGCCATGCCACATTGCAGCAGCACAAAGCCGCCGCGAATGCGCGCGATGAAGGGCTTGGCCGGGTCGGCCACCAGGTCGTCGGTGCCGACAAACAGGTCTTTGCAATGCACGCTGAAGGTGCCTGTGCCCTCCATTCCCGAAAATTCCGGGCAGGCTTTGAGCGTCACGCCTGGCGCATCGCAGCGCAGCATGAACATGATCTCGCGGCTGGCGCTTTCGTCTGCCGTGCTGACTGCGGCAATCGCGCCAAAGTAGTGGTCTGCCGCCAGGTTGCTGACCCAGGGCAAAGTGCCGTTGATGCGGTAACCGCCCTCTACCGGCGTGGCCTTGAGCAGCAAGGCTTCGATTTTCGCGAAGCTTTTCATCGGGTTGGACAGGCCGGTGCCGCCCAGCGACTCGCCGCGCACATGGCGCGCCAGGCGTTCGCCTGCCAGTGCCGGATTGCCCGAAGCCTGCATATACAGCCCGGCCACGGATTGGCACCACATCATGAAGCCGGTGGCCCCACACACCTTGGACGCCTCGGCCATGGCCACAATGGCCAAACCAAAGTCGCCGGGCGTGCCGTCGGCTTGGGGCAAATGCGCACCCATCGCGCCCGCTGCCGCCAGCTGTTTCAGAACAGCTTCTGGGTAAGCACCGCGATCGATGGCGTGTGCCTGCTGTGCCAGCGGGCCTTGGGCAATGGCGCGCACGGCCTCAATGAGCGGCTTGGGTCGGGCAGCAAGTTCGGGGGGCAGGTCGGCGGGGTTCATGAAAGCTCCAGAAAGAAGGTGAGCCCTGCTGCACAGGCCGCAGGGTCAAAGACAAGGATCAATGGGCGGGTGCGTCAGAGCCAGACCTGCCGTTGTGGACGCCTCAGACCATCGAGATCTCAAAGGGGATCGGGTTGCGCATGCTGTTGGCCACGGGCGAGTAGAAGTTGGCGTGTTGCACGATCTCGTCCAGCACTTCGCGCGGGGCATCACCTTCCACCAACACCTTCACGCGGATGGCCTGAAAGCCCATTTGAGGGGGCGTCATCTCCAAAGCACCGCCTGCACCCCACGCGGCGGGGTTGCCAATGTCGCCCTCCAGAAAGACTTCGAGCTTGCTGAGCTTGACGCGTTTCCAGGTGGCCACGGCAGTCACGCCCACGGCGATGCAGCCGCCCAGACCCGACAGCACGATCTCGCCGGGTGCTGGTGCGGTGTCTTCGCCAAACAGGTGCAGCGGCTCGTCGACCACCACGGTGTGTTGGTCGCCCACTGAAGACAAGGAGCGGTACTGCCCTTCCATGACGGTGTGGACCTTGTTGGTGCCACGCCGCGCCGGGTTGGCTTTGCCGCCAGCGGCAAATGTGGCCAGGCCCTGGGCGTCGATGGGCCGCAAATAGGCTTTGATGGTGGTGGGGTTGTCGAGGGTGGCAGCGTCGGTCATGGCAAGTCCTTGGGCATTGAGGGTTGTAAAACAGGGCATGCAGCGATGCCTGTGACCATGACTTTGCAAAGGCCGTGCCAGGGCCGTGTGTCAGCGGACTGGTGCAGATTTGAAGCACGCAAGTGCTTCATTTACAAGGGATTTTGGCTTTCAAGAGGCTTGTAGCTTTGTGTAGTGGTGGCATGACCGGGCTGCCATGGGTCGAGGGCTTGAACATTGTGTTGACAATGTGTCAACACAATGTCCGATCAGCGCAAACCGGCTTTGCGCAGCCGGTAGGCAAACTGGCGCAAAGTCAGCCCCAGGCTTTGGGCGGCGCGGGATTGGTTGCCCTGATGCTGGTCCAGGGCTTGCTGCAACACCTGCACCGTGTGCGAGTGCGCGCTTTCGTAAGGCCGCACGCCCAACGCCGCTGAGCCAGGTCGCTCGAGTGCCGGAGGCTGACCCGTGGTGGGCCCTGGAACGTCTGCCATGGCAACTGCGGACTTTGGCGCAGCGGACGTGAGGGCTGGCGTGGCCGAAGCTTGAGGCAAAAAGGGCTTCAACTGCCCGGGGGTGAGCAAAGTTTGATCGGCCAGCAACACCACGCGTTCGATGCAATTACCCAGCTCGCGGATGTTGCCGGGCCAGGGCTGCTGCGTCAGGGTGTCCAGTGCCTCAGGGCTGAGGTACACGTTTTTCTGGTGCGTCTGGTTGGCCCGGTTGACAAAGTGCAGAGCCAGTTCGCGGATGTCGCCAAGGCGCTCGGCCAGTGACGGCAGCCGGATCGGGATCACGTTCAGGCGGTAATACAGGTCTTGCCGAAAGAGGCCGGCCTGCACCTGGGCGGCCAAGTCGCGGTTGGTGGCGGCCACCAGGCGCACATTCACCTTGACCTCGCGCTGGCTGCCCAGCCGAACCACCGCGCCCTCTTGCAAGGTGCGCAGCAGTTTCGACTGCAGGGACAAAGGCAGCTCGCCGATTTCATCCAGAAAGATGGTGCCGCCATGCGCCTGCTCGAACCAGCCGGGCCGCGCTTGGTGCGCCCCGGTGAAAGCGCCACGTTCGTGGCCAAACAGCTCCGACTCGAACAGCGTGTCCGGAATCGCCGAGCAGTTCACCTTGATGAAGGGCTGGGTCGAGCGCGGGCTGGCCAGGTGCACCGCTCTGGCAAACAACTCTTTGCCCGTGCCGGATTCGCCCAGCAAGAGAACGGTGGCTTGTGACTGCGACACCCGTTCCAGCTCGGACAAGGCCTGCAACAAAGCGGGTGAGCTGCCGATCAGCCCATAGCGTGCGGCGTGCGTGCTCAGCGCTTGCGACAAGGCCGCATTGCGGGCCCGCAGGTGGCGAGTTTGCTCGTTGACCAGTTGCTCCATGTGCAGCACTTGCCCGGCCAAGGTGGCCAGCACCTTCAACACAGCCAGGTCGTCGTTCAAATGGCGCTGGCGGCTGCGAATGCGGTGGCAGCCCAGCACACCCACCGTGGTATTGCCCAGGGTGATGGGCAAGGCCAGGTAGGCCACCGTCTCGGCAGGAAACTGCTCTGCGGCCACTGAGCGGAACAAAAACAAGGGCTCGTGGGCAATGTCCTGAACAATCGCGGGCAAACCGCTTTGCAGCGCCCGCCCCGTGATGCCTTCGCCCTCGGCATACACCCCCCGGCGCATCTCCATACCGGTCAAGCCATAGGCATGGCGGATCGAAGCGGTGGCCGGCCCCAGGGCGGCGCCCACAGCCGGTGTGTCGCGCAGCACAATGCGCCCCCGGTTCAGACCCAGCAACTCGCTCATCAAATGCAGCATCTCGCGCAACACCTCGTCTGAGGCCAGGCTGCGACCTACCCATTTCATGACCTCGCGCATGAGCAAGAGTTCTTGCTCGCGCCAATGGGCCTCGGAAGGTGTGGGGTCTGGAATGGGGGTGGTGCGCATGCTTTTGGGGTAAGCAAACTTTGGACCATGCTGAGGGCGGCCTAGCCATTTGATGACCTGATGGTTGGGGGTGAGACCTCACCCGGTTAAAATCTAACCAACCCCCAAGGAGCGTTGCAGCCCGCCGCCGTCAAGGCGCAGCAGGTCAGGCTTGGGGCCGTTCAATGTCTGAATGATCTTGCACAACGACGCTCACCTGATGATCCAAGGTGAGCCCGTGTCCGTTGTCGCGTCTGAAACCGTCTCTGTCGCCCCCATGAAGCTGTCCGGTCTGGAGCCTGTCTCCATCGGCACAAAGTCTCTTTTCGTCAACGTGGGCGAGCGCACCAACGTCACCGGCTCCAAAGCCTTTGCCCGCATGATTTTGAACGGTGAGTACGAACAGGCCTTGGCCGTGGCGCGTCAGCAGGTTGAAAACGGTGCGCAAATCATCGACGTCAACATGGACGAAGCCATGCTGGACAGCCAAGCGGCCATGGTGCGGTTTTTGAACCTGATGGCGGGTGAGCCCGACATCGCCCGCGTGCCGGTGATGGTGGATTCGAGCAAATGGACCGTGATCGAGGCCGGTTTGCGCTGCATCCAGGGCAAGGGCATCGTCAACTCCATCAGCATGAAAGAAGGCTTGGACGAGTTCAAGCGCCAGGCCAAGCTGGTCAAGCGTTATGGCGCTGCGGCTGTGGTCATGGCCTTTGACGAGAAAGGCCAGGCAGACACCTACCAACGCAAAGTGGAGATTTGCGAACGCGCTTACCGCGTGCTGGTGGACGAGGTGGGATTTCCCCCAGAAGACATCATTTTTGACCCCAATATTTTTGCGATCGCCACCGGTATCGAAGAGCACGACAACTACGCCGTGGACTTTATTGAGGCCACACGCTGGATCAAACAGAACCTGCCTGGTGCCAAGGTCAGCGGTGGCGTGTCCAACGTGTCTTTCAGCTTTCGGGGTAATGACCCGGTGCGCGAGGCCATCCACACCGTGTTCCTGTACCACGCGATTCAGGCGGGCATGGACATGGGCATCGTGAACGCGGGCATGGTCGGTGTTTATGACGACATTGAACCGGTGCTGCGCGAGCGTGTGGAGGACGTGGTTTTGAACCGTCGTCCAGATGCGGGCGAGCGTTTGATCGAAGTGGCCGACAGCGCCAAAGGCGCAGCCAAAGACGAGAGCACCAAACTCGCGTGGCGCGGCACCGCAGAGGTGCCCGTGAGCGTGGCGCAGCGTTTGAGCCACGCGCTGGTGCACGGCATCACTGACTTCATCAACGAAGACACCGAAGCCGCTTACCAAGACCTGTTGGCCCAAGGCGGTCGTCCGCTGCATGTGATCGAAGGCCCGTTGATGGACGGCATGAATGTGGTCGGAGACCTGTTCGGCCAAGGCAAGATGTTCTTGCCGCAAGTGGTGAAAAGCGCCCGCGTGATGAAGCAGGCCGTGGCGCATTTGTTGCCCTACATCGAGGCCGAAAAGTTGGCACAAGAAGCTGCTGGCGAAGACGTGAAGGCCAAGGGCAAGATCGTGATCGCCACCGTCAAGGGCGATGTGCACGACATCGGCAAGAACATCGTCACGGTGGTTTTGCAGTGCAACAACTTTGAAGTGGTCAACATGGGCGTGATGGTGCCCTGCCACGAAATTTTGGCCAAAGCCAAGCAAGAAAACGCCGACATCATTGGTCTGTCCGGCTTGATCACGCCCAGCCTGGAAGAGATGCAGTACGTCGCCAGCGAGATGGAAAAAGACCCGTATTTCCGCGAGCGCCAAATGCCGCTGCTCATTGGCGGCGCCACCTGCAGCCGCGTGCACACGGCCGTCAAGATCGCGCCCCATTACAGCGGCCCCGTGGTTTATGTGCCCGACGCTTCGCGCAGCGTGGGCGTGGCCCAGGGTTTGTTGTCCGAGCAAGCGGCCAAGTTCATTGCCGACCTGAACACCGATTACGACAAGGTGCGCGAACAGCACGCCAACAAAAAGCAAACCCCTATGTGGACGCTGGCGCAGGCCCGCTCGAATAAGACACCGATCGACTGGTCGCAAGGCCTGCCCGCTGCACCCAAATTCATTGGCCGCCGCCTGTTCAAGAACTACGACCTGGCCGAGATCGCGAAGTACATCGACTGGGGCCCTTTCTTCCAGACTTGGGACCTGGCCGGGCCTTTCCCCGCGATCCTCGACGACGACGTGGTGGGCGAGCAGGCGCGCAAGGTCTACGCAGACGGACAAGCCATGTTGCAAAAAATCATCGATGGTCGTTGGGTCACGGCCAATGCGGTGTTGGGCCTTTACCCCGCCAACAGCGTGAACGACGATGACATCGCGCTGTACACCGATGCATCGCGCAGCCAAGTGGCCATGACTTGGCGCGGCCTGCGTCAGCAGACCGAGAAGCACATGATCGATGGGGTCATGCGCCCCAGCCGTTGCCTGGCCGACTTTGTCGCGCCACAAGGCAGCGCACCAGATCATGTGGGTATTTTTGCCGTTACAGCGGGCATCGGTGCCGACAAACGCGCTGCGGCTTTTGAAGCCGCGCACGACGATTACAGCGCGATCATGCTCAAGTCACTGGCTGACCGACTGGCCGAAGCGCTGGCCGAATGTCTGCACAAAAAGGTACGCACCGACCTGTGGGGTTATGCGGCAGCGGAGTCGCTGAGCAACGAAGAGTTGATTGCCGAAAAATACCAAGGCATTCGCCCTGCACCTGGTTACCCTGCCTGCCCTGATCACAGTGCCAAAAAGGCCATGTTCGAGTTGCTGCAATGCGAAGACATTGGCATGGGCCTGACCGAAAGCCTGGCCATGACGCCCGCAGCCAGCGTGTCTGGTTTTTACATCGCACACCCAGATGCGCAGTATTTCAGCGTGGGCAAAGTGGGTGACGACCAGGTGCACAATTTGGCCGAGCGCAGTGGCGTGCAGGTCAAAGACCTGCAGCGCTTGTTGGCCCCCAACCTGTAAGGCCCCATGCAAAATTTCTGGACATCCTGTGGTCATCAGCATCTGACGCGCAATGAGCGCGGCTGGATGACTGCCACGCCCGACTACTGGCGTTTGTGGTTAGAGCGTCCAGAGCTGGCGCTGGTTCCAGAGTCGTGCAAAGCCGAAAAGCGCTTGCACCAAGCGCTGTTGGACGCACCTTTGCTGCAGGTGACGCCTGCACAACTCAAGGCCTTCAAGGACGATGATGCGCGTGAAAACTACGAGTTGTTTTTGCGTTTTCGAGACGAAGTGGAAAGTGCCGGTTCTCTGGAGGCGGCGTACACAGCGTGGCAAAAGTCCGGCAACATCCAAATGCCACCGCTTTTCATCGACGTGGTGGTGCAAGCGATCGTGTGCAATGTGCTGGGTGATGTGCAAGATGCTTGGGTTTGGCGGGCGGCCGAGTTGCTGTTTCGCCGCCAGCGCATCACCATCGAAGGGGGCCGCGTTTTGTCGGGGGACAGCGACACACTGGACAGCCTCAAAGCCACCGGCGGTTTGGGCGAGATGGGGCGTTTGTTGATGGAGGGTGGTGCCACGCTCAAGGCCGTGGACGTGAAGGTGCTGCACCCAGACAACGCTGAGCGTTATTTTGCGCAGCGTGAAGGCTTGAGCCGGTACGCGTTTTTGCTCGACATGACGCACGAGCTCCAAAACGAATTGCCGCACGGTTTGATTTTGAGCATGGTCAATGCCCGCTCTGGGCTCAAGGCCCTGTCGGTGGTGTTGACCCGCTGGGTACAGCACTTTTTGGGGGTCGCCGTCAGCATCGAGCCAGTGCAAAAGGTGGACGACCCTGCTTGGCGTTGGCACGTGGGCTTGGACGCCACAGCCACCGCTTTGCTCAACGACCTCTACCAAGGCGTTGAGCTGGACGCCAAGCGTCAGCAGCAACTCATCAGCTTGTTCAAGCTGCGTTTTGACAACCCGGATGACATGCGCGCTGATGTGCGTGGCAAAACGGTTTATCTGGGTGTGGCCATGAACGAGCAGGGTTTGCTCAAACTCAAGCCGCAAAACCTGCTGCTGAATTTACCGTTGGCACACGAGGTTTGAATACAGCAGGGTTTTCGGCATTTTTCAACCGAAGGTATTTGGGGTCAATCCATGCGTTTTCGCCAAAGCTTTGTGTGGCTGCTGCTGATCCTGGCCATCGGTGCATTTGTCCACCTGGATTTGGGGCATTACCTTGGCTTTGAGCAACTCAAGGCCAGCCAGGCCGGATTCGTGCAGCTGCATGCGCAGCAGCCTTTCACGGTCGCGGCTTCTTACGTCGTGTTGTATGTGCTGGCCACAGCTTTGTCGATACCGGGGGCGGTCATCATCACCCTAGCGGGCGGCGCTGTCTTTGGCCTGTGGCAAGGCTTGTTGCTGGTCTCGTTTGCTTCCACCATCGGTGCTACTTTGGCTTTTCTGGTTTCGCGTTTTGTGCTGCGCGAGTGGGTCGAAGCCCGCTTCGGTCAGCGCTTGGCCGACATCAACGCTGGCGTGAACAAAGAGGGGGCGTTTTACCTGTTCAGCTTGCGCTTGATCCCGGTGGTGCCTTTCTTCCTCATCAACCTGCTCATGGGCCTGACGCGCATGAAGACCTGGACCTTTTTCTGGGTGAGCCAGCTGGGCATGCTGGCGGGTACGGCGGTGTATGTGAATGCGGGCACGCAACTGGCGCAACTTGAGTCGGTGCAGGGCATTTTGAGCCCGGCGCTTTTGGGCAGCTTTGTGTTGCTGGGCATCTTTCCGTTGATCGCGCGCCGCATCGTGGCAGCGGTGCAAAAGCGCAAAGTCTACGCTCGCTGGGCCAGCGTGCGCCCCAAGACCTTTGACCGCAACCTGATCGTGATCGGTGGG
Organism: Akkermansia muciniphila; assembly: GCA_943331105.2. Lineage (GTDB taxonomy): Bacteria > Pseudomonadota > Gammaproteobacteria > Burkholderiales > Burkholderiaceae_C > Limnohabitans_A. Next base: position 34,800 of record CALQKH020000009.1, on the reverse strand, counting down.
GGTGCGGCGGGTTTGGTGTCGGCCTACATTGCCGCCGCTGTCAAAGCCAAGGTGACGTTGATCGAAGCGCACAAGATGGGCGGTGACTGCCTGAACTACGGCTGCGTGCCGAGCAAGGCCTTGATCAAGAGCGCAAAAATAGCGCACCAGATGCGCCACGGCGCGAAGTACGGCCTGAGCGACACCACGCCGCTTTTCAGTTTCAAAGCGGTGATGCAGCGTGTGCACGACGTGATCCGCGCCATCGAGCCCCACGACAGTGTGGCGCGCTACAACGGCCTGGGCGTGGAAGTGCTGCAGGGCTTTGGCAAGTTGGTCAACCCGTGGACAGTGGAAGTGACTTTGAACGACGGCCAGGTGCAGCGCCTGACGGCGCGGAGCATCGTGATCGCGGCGGGCGCACGCCCCATGGTGCCGTCCTTGCCGGGCCTCGATGACGTGGGCTACGTCACCAGCGACACCCTGTGGGACGAGTTTGCCAAGTTGGATGACATTCCGAAGCGCATCGTGGTGCTGGGTGGCGGGCCGATTGGTTGTGAGCTGTCGCAAAGTTTCGTCCGGCTGGGCGCACAGGTCACACAGGTCGAGATGGGCGAGCGCATCATGGTGCGCGAGGACGAAGAGGTGTCTGCGTTGGTGCGTGACGCGTTGCAGGCCGATGGCGTGCAGGTGCTTACCGGACACAAGGCGCTGCGCTGCGAGCGTCGGGGTGAGGACAAAATTTTGGTGGTCAGCAGACAAGGAGAAGGGCAAGGACAAGAAGTCGACATCGTCTTTGATGCCTTGGTCTGCGCCGTGGGCCGTGTGGCACGCCTGCAAGGCTATGGCCTCGAGGACATGGGTGTGCCCACGCACCGCACGGTGGACACCAACGAGTACCTGCAAACGCTTTACCCCAATATATATGCCGCAGGTGATGTGGCTGGGCCTTACCAGCTCACCCATGTGGCCGCGCATCAGGCTTGGTATGCGGCGGTCAATGCGCTGTTTGGCGATTTCAAATCCTTCAAGGTGGATTACCGGGTGATTCCCTGGACCACCTTCGTCGACCCCGAGGTGGCGCGTGTCGGTCTGAACGAGCAAGAGGCGCAAGCCCAAGGCATCGCGTATGAGGTGACGAAGTACGGCATCGACAACTTGGATCGAGCGATTGCAGACAGTGAGGCTCATGGCTTTGTGAAGGTGCTCACTGTGCCCGGCAAGGACCGCATTTTGGGCGTGACCATCGTGGGCTCACACGCAAGCGATTTGCTGGCCGAATACGTGCTGGCCATGAAGCATGGCCTGGGGTTAAACAAGATCCTGGGCACCATCCACACCTACCCGACCATGGCCGAGGCCAACAAGTACGCGGCGGGTGAATGGAAGCGTGCGCACGCGCCACAGAAGTTATTGGCTTGGGTGAAGAAGTTCCACGATTGGCGGCGCGGATGAACCCTTTTTTGAATCCGGCTCTTGCGCTGCTGGCGCTGGGCATGGCCTGTGCCACCACACCTGCCTTCGCACAAAGTTTGTCGCCTTTGGTGCCCGCCGATGGCGCAGCCGCCAGGACTTGGCGTTTCGTGGGCTTTCCCAAGTCCAAGGCCGACATTCCGGCCACGCGATTTGAGTTGGCCGAGGTGCAAGGCGAGCGAGCGCTCAAGGTCAGCACCCGCGCTTCGTATGGCACCTGGGTGCATGATCTGCCCAGAGTCTACGCGGGTCGGCTGCAATGGCGTTGGCGTCTGGACCAGCCGCTCACCACAGACAAAGGCGGCAAAGTTGTGGCCGACATCCTGACCAAAGCGGGTGACGACGCGGCGCTCAAAGTGTGTGTGATGTTCGACCACCCGTTGGACCGTGTGCCGTTCGTGGAGCGCACTTTGCTGCGCATTGCCCGCAGCGTGAGTGGCGAAGACCTGCCAGCCGCCACGCTGTGCTACGTGTGGGATGGCGTTCACCCTGCGGGCCTGCAAGGCGCCAACCCCTACACCCAACGCGTGCGTTTCATCACGCTGCAAGGCAAGGATGCGCCCTTGGCCCAATGGCAAGCCGAAACCCGCGACGTGGCAGCCGACTTTGCCAGGCTGTTTGCCGAAGAGTTGCCTGCAGGTTCAGCTGTGCCCAAAGTGCGTGCGGTGCTGATTGGCGCAGACAGCGACAACACGGGCAGTCAGAGTGTGGGCTGGGTCAAGGCGATGGACTGGACACGCTGAAGGTTTGGTGCGTTTGAACGGGTCGAGGGCTTTGCCGGGTTGATGGGCCTGCATCCGAAAGGATGCGTCCAGTGTCAGGCGGCCTTTTTGCCGTACAAATCATCCAACAGCGCTAAGCCGTTCGCGTATTGGGCCGCACTGCGTTTCTCTTCTTGACGGACTCGCCATTTGCGCAGTGGTTGGCCATCTTGCAATTGCTGCACCAAATAGGGCACCCAGCGGCGCGCGCGATGGGCCGTCACCAGGCAGTGGGAGGCATCGGTGTCTGCCTTGGTGCCTGCTTCAGCGCCCGACTCCGCACGTTCAACGCCGACAAACTGCGCCACCACACTCAGGTTGTCCGAATCGTCAGGGCTTTGAGCCAGCAACTTGAAGCCTGCGGTCTCCAACAATTTGCGCAAGGTGGGGCCCGTGAAATACAAGGTGTGTGCCCTGAAAAACATGTAATCCGGTGAGCACAAGCGCGTGGCGTTGGGCACCTCGATGTACAACAAACCGGTGGCTTTGAGTTTTTCGCCCATGGTGCGCAAGGCTGAAACGGGTTCAGCCAGATGCTCCAAAACATGGAACATCGAAATCAAATCCAAAGCACCCACTGGTTCATGGGACAAGCCTTGCTGCAAGGTGCTGTTGTTGACGTGGATGCCCAGCATGTTTTGGGCGTAGGTGGCATAGCCTGCGTGCGGCTCAATGCCCTTGGCCTGAAATCCGAGTGTTTGCAACAGGTACACAAACTCTCCACTGCTCGAACCGATGTCCAAGCTGCGTTGGGATGTGAGGTCGGTGTCGGACCAGCGTGCATCCGTGTTCTGACACAACCACTGCCAACGCCACTGCGCATTTCGACCTGCACGCAAAACATGGCGCAAGGCTGGTTGAACAGCTGATTTGTAGGCTTGTCGGTATTGGTTAGCGTACCAGTCGGCCAACTCCTGATCGCTGGGCAGAGGGTCTATGCGGCCCAAGCCGCAACCGTTGCAAGACACGGTGAGCAAGGCATCGCCTGTTTTGCCATCCTTGTTGGCAATGACTTGTGCTGAACGTTCACCGCAGCAAGGGCAGGCGGTATGGGCGTTTAAGGGCGTGCCTGTGGGGGTGTTTGCAGGGGCAGATGTATTCATTTCTTCATTGTAATTTCCGCCAATCCCCCTATTTTTAAGGGTATTCATCAGCTCGACTCACCGCATTTTTTTGGGCTGGACAGCGTCGAAAAGTGCAAGACCAACTTCAAAAAACATAGACTTAGATCTATATATAAACACTTGAAAATCAATTTTACAATTCAATGTTCTGTTCATAGGATCTCCTGCAAGGAGGTGTCAAATGAACACATTGTTAGACCCAGCGATTCTTTTTTTCGTTTTCGGTGTTGCCGCAGGAATCTTTAAATCCAATTTGGAAATTCCTCGGTCGATTGCTAAATTTTTGTCGTTGTACCTGCTGATGGCCTTGGGGCTGAAGGGTGGTTTTGCTTTGGCCAAGTCGGGGATGGACACGTCTGTTGCCATCAGCTTGGGAGCGGCTTTGGCCATGGCTTTTTTGGTTCCAACACTGGGGTATGCCCTGCTGAAAAATCGCATTGCGCGATTTGATGCGGCGGCTGTGGCTGCGGCTTATGGGTCAGTCAGCGCGGTGACGTTTGTAACGGCGATCCAATTATTGGAGGCCGGTGGTTTGAATTTTGGTGGGCACATGACGGTGGCCATGGTCATCATGGAATCACCGGCAATCATCATGGCTGTGCTGCTGGCCAATGCCAACCGCCAACGTTTGGCCCAACAGGGGCAAGGTTCAGCCGGTGGATTTTCTTTGCGAAAAATATTGCATGAATCGTTCACAGATGGCGCGCATCTGCTCTTGATTGGCTCGATGATCATTGGCTATGTCAGCGGCGAAGCCGGTAAAACCATGATGCAGCCCTTTGCAGGCGACCTGTTCAAAGGTTTGCTGGCCTTCTTTTTGCTGGACATGGGCCTGATGGTGGCGCGCAATTTTGCCGAGGCGCGCAAAACTTCTGGTTTTTTACTGCTCTATGCAGCAGTGGGGCCATGGGTCCATGCCAGCATCGCATTGAGCTTGGCGGTGGTGTTGAAGATGCCTGTTGCCGATGCCGCTATGTTGATGGTCCTGTCGGCCAGTGCCTCATACATCGTAGTGCCTGCGGTATTGCGTTATGCCATCCCTGAGGCCAACCCTTCCCTGTACTTTGGCTTGTCCTTAGGCATCACCTTTCCAATGAACATTTTGCTGGGAATTCCCACCTACATCCACGCCGCCAAATGGGCATTGGGTTGACGATTTAAGGTCTTGGTAACGTCAATGGCGCGCACTTTTGCCCAAGAAGGCGCTTCGGTTTTTTTGATGGATGCCGATGCCCAGGGTTTGGAACGCAAGCACCAGAAAATTGTTCAAGCTGCGCCCGGGGCCCGTGTGTTGTGCGCCCAGGCCGATGTGAGCGATCCCGCGCTGGCGCTGCAAACCCTGGCGCATTGTGTCAATGAACTCGGTGGCCTGGACATCCTGGCCAACAACGCCGCCATGCGCAACTATTCGGCGGCAGGCCAAGCGACCGCGCCCGAATGGCATGCGATCGTGGGCGTCAACCTGGTGGGCATCACGAATTACTGCCATGCTGCACAGCCGCACCTACGCAGCGGCCGCCGCGGCAGCATCGTCAACGTGTCGTCTTCTTATGCCGTCAAAGGCTGCAAAGGCATGGCCTTGTATGACGCCACCAAGGCCGCGCAGCTGGCTTTGACCCGATCCTTGGCGTGTGAAGAAGCGGTGCACGGCGTTCGCGTCAACGCCGTGGGCCCCGGTTCAACTCTGACGGATTTTCATGTGGGGCGTGCGCAAAAAATCGGCAAAAGCGTGGAGCAACTCAATGCCGAGCGAAAAGACACATCCTTGCTGGGCCGTTGGGCCCCGCCCGAAGAAATTGCCTGGCCCATTTTGTGGATGGCTTCTTCGGAGGGATCGTTCATCACCGGCAGCACCTTGGTGGTGGATGGCGGCTTGCACATCGTTTGATGTGTTTCCGATGCTCTGGCAGGCATTCGATGGCAATGCCTTCGTCAGGGCTCTGCCAAATCTTCTAAAAAACGCTCAAATACGGCCGCTGTTTCGTGCAGTGCCTCAGGTGTTCCCATGCCCGCTGTGGTTTCTGCCTTGGTAGGTTTGACCAATGCGCATACTTTTTCAAAATACACATGCAGCATGTCGTGTTGAGCGCAGGTCAGCAATGTCGGCACTTTGAGCAAGGGCAGTCTTTGCTCTTTGGGGTAGCTCAGAGCAGCTTTGTACGACTGCTGAAATGTACGGGCAGCCTTGAATACCTCAACGGCTTTGTCGTGAAGGTCAGAAGCATTGGGTAAGCCCGTTGGACGGCGGTGCTGGCTGTCTTTCTGGTACCACGGCCAGAACAAATAAGCGTCCCGCACAAAATGCCAGAGCAAGTGAAACTGGCTGCCTTGCTGGTCAATGTGAACGGGCGGTAAATAGTGTTGCAGCAACTCAGCTTGCTCTTGTGGACTGTACAAACCAATGCCATCGATGATCAGGCTGCGAATACGTTCGGGGTTTTCAATGGCCAATTCGCAGGCGATGTTTGCACCTGTGTGTGCACCCCAAGCGTCAAATTGGGCAATGCCCAAGGCTGTGATCGCGCGCAGATGGGCTTGAGCGAAGTACGCCAAATCAGGGTGTTCTGGATGGGGTGCGCAAGAATCACCGTTGCCCAAGGTGTCCAGAGCGATCACGCGGCGACGGGAGGCCAAGACCTGCATCAGGGGTTCCAGTGACTTGGCTGAGCCTGGCGAAGCGTGAAACATGACAAGCGGCGGTTGACCCGGTTGGCTGCTTCCGGTCTGGCGGTAGTGCACCTGACCTTCGGCGATGTCCACAAATCCCCGAACAATCTGAATGGCCGAGTGCTTCAAAGTCCCATCTCCCGTGCAATGAGATTGCGCTGGATTTCACTGGAGCCTTCACCGAAAGTGAACAGACCGGCATCCCGCCACATCCGTTGCATGTCGCTCTCCATGGCATAACCATGGCTTGCCATGATTTGTAAACCCTCGCGTGTGACAAACTGGAATGCCTCACTGGCGACCAGTTTCGCTTGCGCGGCCTCCAATCTGCAGGGTCGTTTGCGGGCAATCAACCAAGCGAGTTGGTACAGGCATAAGCGGGCCTGGTTCACCCGCACTTGCATGTCGGCCAGTTTGTGCTGAATGACCTGGAAGTTGCCAATCGGTCTGCCGAATTGGGTGCGCTCTTGGGCGAAATCCCGCGCCAGTTCAACGGCACGTTGAGCCTGACCGATTGAATTGGCGGCTTGTCCTGCGCGACTGTATTGAAGGGTTGACAACACGTGCTTGAACCCCATGCCCTCTTGTCCGAAAAGCGCATCTTCTGGCACCACCACATCATCAAAACCGATGTCCCAAGAAGGCATACAGTTGTGGCCTACCTTTTCAAGCAGGCTCATGTGGATGCCGGCAGTGTGGCGTGGCACCAGAAAAAGAGAGATGCCGTCGGTGCCCGTGCTGCCAATGGTGGTTCTGCAAGCCACCACCAAGTGGTCGGCAGCTTCGGCATTGCTGATCCAGACTTTGCGGCCATTGATGCGCCACCCTTCTTGGATGCGCTGTGCATGTGTGCTCAAGGCTGCAGCATCACTTCCTGCCCCTGATTCCGTCAGTGCCAATGCAAACCTGGCTTGGCCTTGAACCAAGCGCGGCAAAAGGGTTTGCCGTTGCGGCTCACTCGCAAATGTCATCAGTGACATGCCACCAAAGCTCACGGTGGTGGCAAAGAGCGTGGAGGCAATGCCCGCATGATAGGCCAGACGCTCATTCACCAAGGCCACGCTGCGCCAGTCTTGTTCCATGCCGCCGTACCGGTTTGGAAACGGCAGGCCCAGCAAGCCCAACTCACCCATGCGGGGCAACAAGTGCCAGGGTGTTTGGTGCGCATGATCGGCTGCGCGGTAGGCTTCCGGTGGAAACTCCCGTGCCATCATGCGATCGATGGAAGCCAGCAGCATGTTGTCTTCTTCGGGAATTTCAAAATCGATCATGCCAGTATCAAAGCGGTTAAGTAAACGATGAGCTTGTCTTATAAAGGATCGAGACGATGGCTCAGGTCGGCTTTGATGACCTTGCCCAGTGAGGTGCGCGGAAATTCTTTCAGGGTGTAAATCTGCCTGGGCACTTTGTAGCGTGCCAGCCGGTCGTTGCACCAATGGATCAAATCGGCTGCATCTACTTCTATTTTCAGGATGACGAAAGCTGCAATTTCTTCGTTGAACTCTTTGGAAGGCCATCCGACCACTGCTGCTTCTGCAACGGCCGGATGTGCCATCAGTGTCGCTTCAATTTCCTGAGGATAAATGTTCACGCCCCCTCGGATGATCATGTCTTTGGAGCGCCCTTTCAGAAACAGGTAACCCTCGTCGTTCATGGCGCCCAGATCACCCGGGTAGAACCAGCCATGTTTGAAAGACTCCTGGCTGGCTTCGGGGTCAGCATAAAAACCATGGGCCACGGCAGGGCCACGATAACGTATGCGGCCAATGCTGTTTCTGGGCAGCAGTTGGTCTTGATCATCCACGATTTCCACTTCGACGCTCAGGGCGGGTCGACCGACCGAATCGGCATAACGCAGTTGATCTTCGGGTGACAGTGTAGACACGCCACCGCCTTCGGTCGAGCTGTAATACTCAAGAAAATTGGGACAAATTCGCGTGCGAATTTGGTGTCGATCGTCTGGCGTCAAGGCAGAGCCTGATGAGATCAGTGTCTTGAGCGCTCGCATCGGGGCCAGTGTGGCGGGATCCTCCTCCAGCAACCGGCGCAACAAAGTGGGGACCAGAAACAGTACGCTGGATTCTGTGCGTGCCACTTCGGCGACCAGTTCCGCAGGTGTGTAGGGTGGTGGGCACAACACCACGGTCGATCCGGCATACAGGGAAGACATCGAAAAGGCCCGCCCACCACCAAAGTAAAGTGGTGTGGCGTTGATGTAGCGCTCACGGCTGCCCAAACCGAGTTCAGCCCAGTGCATGTAAAAACGATAAATCAGCTGCTGGTGCGTCAGCATGGGGCCTTTGGGGCGACCAGTGGTGCCGGACGACAAGGACATCAGAAGTCCGCGATTTCCGTCCGGAAACGAATCGGGAATCTGTGCGGCTTCAACGGAAATCGACCAAGCGTTATTGACTTCAATGCAAGGCACTTCGTCCAAACCCTGACCGGGTTCGACCATCACCAGCATGGGCTTGAAGTGCTGGGCGACGCGTTGCTTTTCAAAAGCCTTCCAGCGGCAGTCCAGTGGCAAGATGACGGCACCGGCCCGTGCCACGGCATACAGCATCAACAGGTGTTCTATGGAGTCTTCTAAGGCGATGCCGACGATGTCACCAGGTTCAACTCCGAGAACCTGCAGCATGGCCGCGCGGCGGCTGACTTGAAGGTCCAGATTTTGGTAGTTGATCGAGTCTGTGCCATGAACGATGGCGGTTTGCCATGGTCGCTGGCGGCCATGCAGAGCCAGCATGTCTGCGATATTGGCGATGTGCATGGCTCAGGTCTCGGGATTTAAGCCGTAAATGCGCAGAACATTGTCACGCAGCAATTTGCGTTTGGGTTCCTGGCGAAGGTTCAGGTTGTCGATTTCATCGCGTGTGCGTTGAAACTCCAGAACTGGAAAATCGGTGCCAAAGATCACTTTGTCCTGACCATAGGAGTTGATGTATTTCACAAAACTTTCTGGCCAATACTTGGGGCTGTGGGCATCGGTACCGATAAAAACATTGGGGTGTTTCCAAGCCATGGCGATCATCTCATCGGTCCATGGAATGCCCACATGAATGCCAATGATCTTGAGCTCAGGAAAATCACAGGCCACGGCATCCAGTGCGATCGGGCGACCCACACTGCGCAATCTGTGCTGAGGGTCATAGAGCATGGACTGCCCCACCTGCAATTGCACCGGCACATTCAATTCCACGCATTTGGCGTAGAAGGGGTACCACTTGGCATGGTCGGGTGCCAACTCAAACCAGTGGGGGTAAAAATGGGCCCCGATGAAGCCGTACTCCTTGACCGCTTTTTCAAGTTGACGCACGCCGTCCATGCCCTCTGTTGCGTCCAGGCCAGCGAGGCCAGAAAACCGGTCTGGATAGCGGTTCACGGCTTCGGCCACCATGGCGTAGGGCGTGTGGTAACTGGCCTTGTGCATGATGGGCCCGACTTTGGCGGCGATGAGAAAAGACCTCTCAATGCCAGCAGCGTCCATGCGCCGCAGCATTTCCTCATGGCTCACACCTTTGAGGTCATGCGCAGTGACCTTCATCTTGCCACCATAAAACGCATCACGATTGGGCCGTATGGCCAGCATCTCCGGCGTCCACAGGTTGACCACTGCATCGATGGCCGGAATGTCGTAAGTTTTCATGGAAGTCAGTTGGTTTGGCCACACGGTCGATCCGTGCGGCCATCAATCAAAAGTCGGGGGTGTTTGAACCATCAGTTCGGTACACCCTGAAAATCATTCCTTGATGTTGGCCACTTTGATCGCATTGACCCACCTGACCAATTCGGCTTTGATGTATTCGCCAAAGGCCTCTGGCGTTGTGGGTGTGGACTCCATGCCACCATCACGCAAGCGCGTAGACATTTCGGGGGTGCGCAAAATGGCGGTCACCTCGGCGTTGAGCCGTCGAATCACCTGTGGCGGGGTATTGGCCGGGGCCATCAAACCATACCAGCCACTGATTTCAAAACCCGGCAGCATTTCGGCCACAGCGGGCACATCGGGCAAGACGCTCGAGCGTTTGGCGGTGCTCACAGCCAGCGCTCGCATACGGCCATCCTGAATCAATCCCTGAGCGCCACTCAGGGTCACGAAGCCGGTGGTCAATGATCCGCCCAGAATGTCGGTTTGAATGTTGGCTGAGCCTTTGTAGGGAACATGCAGCATGTCTGTTTTGGACATGTGCCCGAGCAGGGAGCCCGCCAAGTGGGTGTTGCTGCCGATGCCGACCGAGCCATAGCTGACTTTGCCAGGGTTGGCGCGGGCATAAGCGATGAATTCGGCCAGATTTTTGGCCGGGAAATCGCTTCTCACCACCAGCACCGCAGGTCCAGAGGAAATCAAGGTGATGGGTGCAAAGTCCTTGATGGGGTCGTAGGGCAATTTCTGCGGTAAAGAAGGACTGATGGCAATAGGGTTCACATGTGCGAAAAACAGCGTGTGTCCATCAGGCGTGGCCTTGGCCACGGCAGCAGCACCAATGGTTCCGGTGGCACCTGCCCTGTTGTCCACGACGACTGCTTGCCCCAGTCGCGCGGACAATTGCTGAGCAATGGGACGAATGATGGCATCCGAAGGCCCGCCGGCAGCCCAAGGGTTCACGATGGTGATGCTTTTGGTTGGATAGGGATCGGCAGCCATGGCCAGACCCGCAGCAAGTGTGACAAGTCCCAGGCCGAGTTGGCGCAGCAGTGACCTGTGTTGAGGCAGAGAAAAAATCATAGGATGCTCTTTCTGACAAAGTGAATTGAATGTGCTTTTGCTGGACTTCGAGCTTGTGTATGATTCACCATATGAATCAACGAATTGAATCGTGAAATGATTATGAAAGTCAATTCTTCGAGTGTCAAGGGCATGCAGGACAGCGCCGCCACAGAGACTGAGCTCGATGGTGTTGAAGCCCGAGACCCTCTGTTTGTCACGGCTTTGGCCAGGGGGCTCGACATCCTGAGGTGTTTTACGCCTGACCGTGAAGACTTGGGTAGCCGCGAAATAGCCAGGCTGACAGGCTTGCCGCAACCGACCGTTTGGCGTCTTTGTCATACGCTCTTGAAACTCGGCTATCTTGTGCCGGGGCTCACGCCAAACAGGTTACGTGTGGGCTCAGGGGTTTTGCTGCTGGGTCATGCAGCGATCACCCGCACAGGATTGAGCGCATTTGCGCTACCGCTCATGCGACAGGTGGCGGAGCGACACAAAATATCGGTCACGCTGGCAGAGCGCAACGCAACGGACATGTTGATCCTGCAGCGCATAGAAGCCCCCAGCATCTTGAGTTTGAATTTGCACGTCGGCACCAACCTTGATCTTGGCCGTTCATCATTGGGTTGGTCCTATTTGTGCGCAGTGGATGAGGCCACTCGAGAAGCCGCATTGATGCAGCTGAAAAAACGCGATCCGGAAAACTTTGCCCGGGTGCTCAGCGATTTAACGCGTGCCATGAAAGAGTTCGCTCAATTGGGCATGGTGTTCAATCTGGGTCAATCGCATTCAGACATCCATGCCATAGGGGTGCCTGTGGTCTCTCCGGATGGCAAAAAAGTGATGGCATTGACAAGTGGTGGTGCCAAGAGTTCTGTGACGCGGGAAAAGCTGCTCAATGAGGTGGCGCCCTCACTCAAAGAATTGGCCTTGCGCTTGTCTCCCATGCTCCATTGAAGCGACATGGACAGAAGTCAAACAAGAGGGGTAAAGGGCATCAGCAGAAACTGCTAATTTCAAACAAATCGAGCCACAACATGGGGGCGCCGAGTGGACCAACTCTTGGAAGTGGCTTGCCAAATCCACAAGAGCTATTCAACCGCTATCTGGTCTGCCGTCAAGTAAGGCCTGTCATCATGTCGACCGATGGCATTTCAGGCCTGAGTTTGCCTAGGCGTTGCACGGTGGAAGGTTCGGCCATGGCAGCGCGCATGGCGGTGTTGATCTGGGCCAGGACTGATGCGGGAGTGCCTAGTGCCCTTTTAGAAGATGGGCCTGATGGCGTGGTTCTGAGCCTGAGCAGTGGCGAAGGCAAAAACTAAAGTGATTCAAGCGCATTAAAAGCAGTCTTGATGCTGTCTCGAAAAGTGCATGGTGTTCAAAGTGTGACCGTGAATAGGGCAGGCTTGTTGTGAGAGTCAGTCGATGGAAGCCCCGGATGACTTCACGATTTGCCCCCAGCGGGCAATGTCTTCGTTCAACAACACGGCAAATTGTTCAGGGGTGGTGGGTGCAGCCAACTCAACGCCTTGCTGCTCCAATTTGTCTCGCAAGTCTTTGGCACCCAAAGTCTTGGCCATGGCTTCGTTGAGTTTGGTTGACACCTCTGCAGGCACGCCGGCAGGGCTGAACAAACCGATCCACAGGGTACCGGCATAACCAGGTACAGACTCGGCCAGTGCGGGTACATCGGGCAGGGCTGGAGAGCGTTTGGGGCTGCTCACGGCCAAAGCCTTGAGCTTGCCGGCCTTGATGTGACTCAGTGAGGCGGGCAGGCTGGCAAATACGAAGGGCAATTGACCACCCAGCACATCGTTCATGGCTGGTGCGACGCCTTTGTAAGGAACATGTTGCAACTGGATGCCCGCCATGCTGTTGAGCATTTCACCCAGCAAATGGTTGAGCGTGCCGTTACCCGCAGAGGCGTATTGCAGCTGGCCTGGTTTGGCCTTGGCTGCAGCAATCAGGTCTTGCGCTGTTTTGCCGGCAAAACTGGGGTTGGCCAATAAGACATTGGGAACCGAGCCAATCAAGGCCACCGGTTTGAAGTCTTTCACAGGGTCAAAGCCGGGGGTTTTATACAAAGCCGGGTTGATGGCCTGGCTGCTGCTGATGGTCATCAGCAAGGTGTAGCCGTCTTTGGGGGCTTTGGCTGCAAACTGGGTGCCGATGTTGCCACCGGCGCCAGGGCGATTCTCGACCGCCACGGGCGAGCCCAAAACTTCGGAGAGTTTTTGGCTGACCAAGCGCCCCACAATGTCATTGGTGCCTCCGGCCGCTTGGGGCACCACCATCAAAATCGGGCGTTGAGGGTAAGCGGATTGGGCGTGTGCACCACCCCAAGCCAGCACCAAACCAAGGCCGCTGAGCAAGGTTTGGTTCAAAAAGCGTCGACGATTCACTGGACTTTTCGGTGTAAGCGCTTGCGAAAATGGCAACATATTTAATCCTGTCAAAGATGTCAAATGCTGACCGGAAGTGCAAAAATGTGCTGCCTTGTGCGCGACACCCTTTGGGTGTGATTCGGACGTCATCAGTCGCCAATGTGCCTGTTTTTTGCCACAAGTTGCTGAAAGCACCGATAAGCTCAGACTATGCTCCAGGGTTCAAAAGGGTACGCAAAATATGATCAACAAGTTTGTGGATTCAGTCGCAGAGGCACTGGCCGATACCCCCGATGGGGCCACTGTCATGATCGGTGGGTTCGGCACGGCCGGCATCCCAGATGAGCTGATTGAGGGTTTGATTGCGCAAGGAGCGCGCGAACTCACCTTGGTCAACAACAACGCAGGCAATGCCGAGCAAGGGCTGGCCGCTTTGCTCAAAGCGGGCCGGGTGCGCAAAATCATTTGCAGCTTTCCCCGTCAAGCCGATTCGTATATTTTTGATGGCCTTTACCGATCGGGCCAGCTTGAACTGGAGTTGGTACCGCAGGGCAATTTGGCCGAACGCATTCGGGCAGCGGGCGCCGGCATTGGTGGCTTTTTCACCCCCACGGGTTATGGGACCGAGTTGGCCAAGCACGCGGATGGTTCGCCCAAAGAAACCCGCGAAATCGATGGCCGCATGTACGTCTATGAAACCCCTATTCACGCCGATTTGGCTTTGATCAAGGCCGAGCGAGGCGACCGGTGGGGCAATCTGACGTACCGCAAGGCGGCACGCAATTTCGGACCCATCATGGCCATGGCAGCACGCAAAACAGTGGCCACAGTGCATGAGCAAGTCGCGTTGGGCCAGCTGGACCCCGAAACGGTGATCACACCCGGTATTTTTGTACAAGCGGTGGTCAAAATCGACCGCGTAGCCACTCAGGCTGGAGGCATCAAGGCATGACTTACACCCGACGCAGCAAAGACGAACTGGCCGCCCGTGTGGCGCAAGACATTCCAGAAGGCGCCACCGTCAATTTGGGCATTGGTCAGCCCACTTGGGTCGCCAACCACATCCCGGCCAGCCGTGAAGTGCTTTTGCACAGCGAAAATGGCATCTTGGGCATGGGCCCGGCACCAGCCAAAGGGCTGGAAGATTACGACCTGATCAATGCGGGCAAGCAACCGGTGACCTTGCTCCCGGGTGGCGCGTATTTTCACCACGCCGACAGTTTTGCCATGATGCGCGGCGGGCACCTCGATATCTGTGTGTTGGGGGCTTTTCAAGTCAGCGCCACGGGCGATCTGGCCAACTGGCACACGGGCGAGCCAGACGCCATTCCGGCCGTGGGTGGTGCCATGGACTTGGCGATCGGTGCCAAACAAACCTGGGTCATGATGGACCTGTTGACCAAGCAAGGCCAAAGCAAATTGGTGCAAGCTTGCAGCTACCCGCTGACCGGCATTGGCTGTGTCAAACGCGTCTACACCGATCTGGCCACGTTGGCCTGCACGCCACAGGGACTGACGGTGATCGACATGGTGGAGGGCTTGAGCCTGCAAGCGCTTTCTGATTTGATTGGCCTGCCCCTGTCTGCATGAAACGAACCTTCAAACGACCGGAGGGCAGAGGCATTGGATCAGGCCCCACAAAGTGAGTGTGTGCTCAACAGGGTCATCAGGCGTGGCAGACCCCCCTTTATCCGTTAAGACCCGCTGAAGGAGTCCGTCCCTTAAGCAAAATGCTCGCGGGCCGCAGAGCCCCAAGCATGTCAAGCATCCTGCAGCATGCGCCTTGCACGTTGGACAACCGGCAGATCGATCAGCTTGCCTTCAAGGCGTATCGCCCGACCTTTCGCGGCATCGCTCGCATCAATCACGGCGCGCGCCCAGCGCAATTCTTCTGCGCTGGGACTAAAGCCTCTTTCAACCCATGGGACCTGATTCGGATGAATGCAAAGCTTACCGCCAAAACCCAGATCGCGTGCGCGCGACACATCGCTACGCAATTGCGCTTCTTCGCTGATTTGCACGGTCACGCCATCGAGCGGTGCGGCAATGCGCGCGGCAGCCGAGACGATCACCAGCGTTGAACGGGCAAACAGCAAGGGATCACCCTCCGCAATGATGCCGGTATCAAGCTGAAAGTCGACTGAGCCGAAAACAAGTTGCTGCACGTGCGGTCCGCGCGCAATTTCCAGCGCATTCAAAAGTCCAGCGGCCGATTCAATGATCGGCATGATGGGCAATGCGAGTGCCCCGAGCAAGCTAACAACCCGTTGGACGTCAGCGATCGATTCGGCCTTCGGTAGCATGATTCCCAAAGGCCGGGCTGCGACGACGGCGCGCATGTCCTCTTCGAAGTATTCGGTGTCGACGCTGTTGACGCGCACCCAGACGTTCGGTGCATCGTCCTGACGCTGCGTCAGCCAATTGCAAACAACGCTGCGTGCCGCGAGCTTCTCTTCTGGTTGCACGGCATCCTCTAGATCGAACACAACGCCGCCAGCTCCCGAGGCGATGCCTTTAGCGAAGCGTTCGGGACGGTTGCCGGGTACGAACAGATAACTGCGTTTCATTCATATCTCCAATTCATGCAGGCTGTACGCAAGGCGTTTTGCAGCGACATGCCCTCTGAGTCAGACCAAAATCACACCTAAATCACGCCGGCTTGTCGCAAGACATCGATCTGATCGACAGAATAGCCCGCGTCCAGCAGCATGGCGTCGGTATCAGCTCCCATGGCCGGCGCTGCAACGTGAGGTAAGTCAACGCCTGCGACGCGGATGGGTCCGGCAACCATGCGCGCAGAGCGTCCATCAGGATAAAGGTAGTCGGCCAGCGCCTCACGCTCGGCCAGGTACGGATTTTCAAGAGCCTGCGCGATGTCATAGACCGGCGAGGCCGGCACCTTGCCGGCGAACAGTGTCATCCAGTCGGCTGTGGCGCGTTGCATCAGCACGCCGTCAAGCATTTGCGTGACGCGCTCACGATTTTCTAGGCGCTTGGCAAAAGTGGCGAAATCGGGGTCGGTTTTCCATTCGGGCTTGCTCAGCAAGTCGACAAGCACTCCCCAGAATTTTTCCTTATTGCACATCAGAAAGATCCAACCGTCTTGGGTGCGATAAAGTTGGCTGGGCGTCAGGCTAGGATGTCCGGAACGCGGGCTACGCCCGGTGACCACCCCCTGATTGAGAAACCAGGTGCCAGGGTAATTGAGGTTGTGCAGGGCCACATCGAACAGAGATGTATCGACATCCATGCCCTGACCGGTGCTGCGGGCACTGACCACCCCCGCAAGCAAGCCGAACGCTGCGGCCAGGCCTGTCATCAGATCAACGATCGACAAGCCGTAACGTGTCGGCGGGCCATCCGGCTCGCCGGTCAGCGACATGTGCCCGGCTTCGGCCTGCATCAAGTAATCGTAGCCAGGCCAGGCCGTACGCGAACCATTGCGCCCATAGGCAGACAGGTGTGTGCAGACTATGCGCGGGTTGCTTGCTTTGAGGTCATCGTAGGTCAGACCAAGTTTCACCGGCAGATCGCCGCGCAGGTTGTCGAGCACTGCATCGGCCTGGGTGACCAATGCCAGAAAAGCGGCGTAGCCATCCGGATGTTTAAGGTCAAGGGTGACGCTTTTCTTGTTGCGATTGAATGTTTGAAAAAAATGGCTATCACCAGGACCGAAAAAATGAGGACCTACGCTGCGTCCAACATCACCGCCATCCCGGTGATTTTCGATCTTGATGACTTCTGCGCCCAAGTCAGCTAAATAAAGGGTTCCGAAGGGGCCTGCTCCGTACTGTTCAACTGCAAGTATGCGAACCCCGGCAAGGGGTAAAGGGCGAGTGTTTGAGGTGCCGGTGTTCATAGGTCTTAAGGGGAATTCAGTTCGATGCCAGTGCTGCTTCAAATTGCGCGGCGCTGGTCACCGACTCCAGATTGAGCACCATGTCGCGCACCCGAAGCGCATGGGCGTGCGGCAGGTTCAGGGCGCAGTTGTCAAAATACTTCGCTTCGATTTCTGCGTTGCTGAGTGGTTGTTCCGGATTGCCGCGATTGACCGAAACGCGATGTCGCATGATGCGTCCGTCGTCGAGCGTGACCACCACTTCACCGGTGTAATGGACCGGGAAGGTGGATGCTTCATCGATCTCATAGTTGACCTTATCCATCAAAGCCAAGATACGAGGCTCGACAAAGGCGGCCGGCAACATCTCTGCCAGCCCGAGTTTGCCGCGCATCAGGCCACTGGCAACGGCGTAAGGAATGCTGAATTTCGCATCGTAATCATTCTTTGGTCTGCGCTTGGCGCTAACGGGTTCTGCGACTGACTTGACCACGCCTGCCGGGATCAGCGCACGGATCGATCGGATGCGTGTGGTATCGATGCCTGCCTCATGCAAGGCGATGGCCGCATCGGCGCAACCATGCACAAAGTGACAGGCGGGGAAGGGTTTGATGGCAACGTTGTCGAGCTCCCAGACGCTGCCAAGGTTTGCTGTCGCGAGCGACAGATCGGAAGCGGCGAATTCTGCGGGCGGCAAGTGGCTGCGATACAGCCCGAAGCGACCTTCGTAGGCCTCGCTCGGTGCGGGGAAGTCGTCGGCGGCAAGTGTTGCAGCCGTGATGCCGCTGGCGGCGGCCCAACCTGGATGGATACGTTTGGTCCAGGAGCCGTCCTCGATGAACTGCAAATTGCCGCTCGCAAACGACAGGGCGATGCCCTGTGCGCCAGCCAGTTGCGCCGGCGTAAGGCGCATCAGGCGCCCCGCAACCAGCGCTGAGGCAAAGGTGCCGATCAAGCCTGTCGGGTGAAAGCCGACCTGATGAAAAGCCCCTTTGACCACGCAGGCCAGACGCGCGCCAGCTTCGACACCGGCAATGTAAGCGATCAACATTTGCGCGCCCGAGCTGCCGAATTGGGCTGCGCTGGCGAGCGCTGCGGGCAAGGTGCTCACGGTCAGGTGCGTAACGCCTGCGGCATGCGTATCGTCGTAATCGAGACCGTGCATCAGCATGCCATTGATCACAGCTGCATCACGCATGGGCAGCTGAAGCGGCATGCCAATCACGCCGCGCGAACCGGCTCCGGCCAGCCTGGCAACCGATGCGGCAATACGCGTTGCAAACGCTTCTTCACGCGCCGCGTAAGCGCAACCGATCGCGTCCAGCATCAGATATTTGGCCCGTGAGACGACGGCTTGCGGTACGTCAGCTATGCACAAAGCGGCAGCAAATTCCGCCAATTGCTGTGAAATTGCCGGAGCAACTGGCTCGGGTGCTGGACGCAATACGGCGCTCATAAAAGATCCTGTTCCTGTTCCAGTTCCTGTCGCACTTCTTTAACCTCAATCGACCTTGGCGCCCGATGCCTTGACCGCCACAGCCCACTTGGTGGTTTCTGCTTTCAGATATTCAGTCAACTGATCCGGTGACATGACCATCGGTTCGGTTCCCAGTGACTGAAAGCGGGTACGGATTTCAGCTGAATTGAGAATTTTGTTGATCTCGGAATTGAGTTTTTCGATGATGGCGCGCGGCACTTTTGCCGGTGCCGCCATGGCCACCCACGGCACGGCCGAAAAACCGCTGACACCGCTTTCCGAAATGGTAGGGACATCTGGCAGAACCCCGGTGCGCGCAATGCTCGAAACCGCAATCGGCCGCAGGCGATTGTCTTTGATTAAAGAAATGGTTCCCGCGAGGGTTTCGAACATGACGTCGATCTGACCGCCAATCAAGTCGCTGATTGCAGCCGGCCCGCCTTTGTAGGGTACATGCTGCATGTTGATGCCTGCTGCGATCTTGAAACTCTCAGTAGCAAGGTGGTTGGTCACACCGCTGCCGCCCGAACCGTAATTCAACTTGCCCGGATTGGCTTTAGCAGCTTCAATCAGTCCCCCGATATCCTTGATCGGTGACTTGGTGTTGACCACGACCGCATACGGCACGATGCCGAGACCGGACACCATGGCCAAATCGCGCGAAACGTTGTAAGGCAACTTGGTGTAAAGCGCGGGGTTGACTGCCAGCGGGCCACTGGATGTGGCCAGCAATGTATAGCCATCCGGCTCTGCTTTGATGGCCATTTCGGTGGCGATGATGCCGGCAGCGCCGGGCCGATTGTCTACAAAAAATTGGTGACCAAGATTCTTGGTCAGTTCGACTGCTACAGCACGCGCCAGCACATCGGTGGCCTGGCCAGGGGGGAAGCCGAGCAGAATCCGTACAGGCTTATTGGGGTAATCTTGCGCGGAGTTGGACTGGGCATGGGCAGCCGGTAGCACGGCGCCGAGAAAAAGGGCAAGTATGGTGACGGAGAAAGTGTGAAGCAGTTTCATTGCGTGGTCTCCTATGTTTGTTGAAACCTTGAGGCGTCTTTCAATGCCTTTCGATTTGTCTGGACAATATATGACCAAGAAATTCGCCTGTCAACAGTCGTTTCAAGGCGTGTCGTTTAAAGGTGATTCCAGCTTTGTCCGGCCAGATCAGGTTGACAAAGATGGCTGCGTCTAACGGCTTAAGACCATTCGGTAGGTAAATCGATCGGCTGGATGGATGTTGTCGGTAAGCTCGATCAATCGGCCGCTGGTGTCGAAATAGCTGCGAGTGATGGACAAGCCAGGCGTACCTGCCGGTACCCCGAGATTGGCTGCATCGTGTTCGTCAAGGATGATTCCAATGATGGCCTGTTCGACCCGATCGATGCGCATGCTGTAATCGCGCTCGATGAGCGCATACACCGGACCACGGTTGCTGCGAAGGGCGTTTTCTATGCCTTCCAGCATAGGGTTCAGGTAAAGGCGTGTTATGCCGAAAGGGCGCTCGCCGTTGATCTCATAACGTATCGCTATGGCGTAAATCCATTCTTCTCCGGTAGGGGCTGACACGCGCCCCGCCAGAGTCTTGGACAATGCGATCCGCCCGATGTAAACGTATTTGAAATCAGTCGTCTCGGCGTACTGAAACAGATCGCGCAAGGAGTAGATGCCCTGGGTGTAGCGGGTGTCATCGGGTAGCGCCGCGACCACCGTGCCGGCACGCGGCTTACGATGCACCAAACCTGCGGTGGATAGAACGCGGATGGCCTCGCGTATTGTGAAGCGCGATACATTGAGCTGCTCGCATAACTCGTGCTCAGTCGGCATTTGCGCGCCCACAGGGTAGCGACCGCTGGCAATTGCCTCGCGTAAAGCATGCGCGATTTGCAGGTAGCGTGGCGTTCCCTCATTGGCCGTGGGGCGTGTCTTGAGCGCCTTCGCTTGAGCATCTTTGGGCAATCTCCCCTTTGCGTTCACTTTGACTGCGGATGCATCGCTTTTCGTAATTTTTGCGGCACTCGGGGGTTTTCCGGCTTTTGAAATTTTCTGGACCGGCGTGGTACTGGTGGTCTTCATTCGGTGATTCCTAGATGGCGCACTGTTACCAGAAGCATCCACTTGTTGCAAGTATGGCTTGATTTCCTATTTCGAAAAAACCATCCGCTATTCTTTTTTGGTTTTGTCCGTACAATTGACGCATCCAACAAAACGGAGAAACCAATTATGTCCGGTCAAGTCAAGCAAGTCGGTGAGCGCATCTACAGGGAAAGCTTCGGTCGTTATTTTGAAGACTTTCATGTGGGCGATATTTATCAGCATCGTCCCGGACGCACCATCACGCAGTACGACAACATACAGTTCACGTTGATGACGATGAACACGCATCCGATGCACTTTGACGAAGAATATGCCAAGCACAGCGAATTCGGACGCTGCATCATTTGCAGCCCCTTGACGGTCGCGTTGATGGTCGGCATGAGTGTCACTGACGTGAGCCAGAAGGCCATCGCCAATCTCGGTTGGGATGCAATCAAGCTGACCCACCCCTTGTTTGCGGATGACACGCTGTATGCCGAATCTGAAGTGCTCGACAAGCGTGAATCGAAAAGCCGGCCTAACGCTGGTTTGGTTTCAGTCAAGACCATCGGCTTGAACCAGAACAACGTCAAGGTTTGCGAATTCAGCCGCACCATGCTGATCATGAAGCGCGGCAATGACGTCGAGGAACGTGCAAATTATTAAAAAATAGGGGATCAGTTGACCTTGCTGTCTTCACTCCCCAACTTAAGTTTTTTGACGCCCTTTCGCTTTAGACCATTCAATCCAAACGACACCAAGGAACACTCACATGGCACTGCCCACCGTACAACGTCCAATGCGCCACACTGATCCTGTTGAAGAGGCGGCCTTGCTCGATGCCATCGAACGCTGGCTAGACAAGGTAGTCCGACCGCAAGTCATGAAACTGGAGCATGACGACATTTACCCGCATGAAATGGTCAAGGACATGAAGGCAATGGGCCTCTTTGGTGCGGTACTGGATCCCGAATGGGGCGGCCTTGGTCTGTCGTCGTCAACTTACGCCAAGATCGTGATGCAGATTTCCACGGTCTGGATGTCACTGACCGGGATTTTCAATTCGCATCTGATGATGGCCATGCTGGTCGAAAAGTACGGCACGCCAGATCAAAAGCGGCGATTGCTGCCACGCATGGCCACAGGTGAATTGCGCGGTGGCATCGGCTTGACCGAGCCTGATGCCGGTACAGATCTGGCGGGCATTCGAACCCGTGCAGTAAGGGACGGCGATCACTATGTGATCAATGGCACCAAAACCTGGATTTCCAATGGCATCGAGGGAAACTGCTTTGCGGTGCTGGTCAAGACGGATGCGGCCGCGGAACCGGCGCGTCGCGGCCTTTCGATGTTCATCATGGAGAAAGGGCCGGGTTTTACGGTTTCGCGCAAGCTCGAGAAGTTGGGGTACAAGGGCATCGACTCGGCCGAATTGGTGTTCGATAACTATCGGGTGCCGGCCAACAACTTGATTGCAGCCGAGGGCGATGGTTTTTACTGCGCAGTAGGTGGGCTCGAGCTCGGTCGAATCAACGTTGCTGCACGCGGCGCCGGCATCGCCAAGGCTGCGCTGGACGAATCCGTCAAGTATGCCCAAATGCGCAAGACCTTCGGCAAGCCGATCGCCCAGCATCAGGCGATCCAGCTAAAGCTAGGAGAGATGGCTACGCGCGTGGAAGCCTCGCGTTTGCTCGTCGAGGCTGCGGCGCAGGCCTACGATGCAGGCCGGCGCTGCGATATGGAGGCCGGCATGGCGAAATACTTCGCATCCGAAGCTGGCCTAGAAAATGCCATGGAAGCGATGCGTATTCATGGCGCCTATGGCTACTCTAAGGAATATCCGATCGAGCGCCTGTTGCGCGATGCGCCCCTGATGTGCATCGGCGAAGGCACCAACGAAATGCAGCGCATTATCATCGCCCGGCAACTGGTGGAACGCAACCCCATTTGATGCTGGGAGCATGGCGAATCAAGGGCGAAGTGCTACACGGTTTAATGAGGGGTGAAACCCCTCGTAGGGTGTCTTGAATCCGAGCGGCTTTCTGGGCCGGTGGTTCCAGCTGTTTTCGATCCGTGTCCACGCCTCTTCGGTGACATCTCCTAGGTTGACGCTTCTTGGAAATGTCTTCGTGTAGCAGTCCGTTGAAGGTCTGGTTGCTGTCGCGCTGCCAGTTGCAATGGGGCTCGACACAGTAGGTCTGGATGCCACGGCAGCCTGAACGCAGCGAGCGGCGCGCTCAGGACGTGCTTGAAAGCGGTGGTTGAACCTTCAGGTCCGACATGGTGGGTCTTGCCAGAGTCTGTTGTTCAACGCTCAAGAGGCACCATCATCAGGTCATCGCTGGTGGTGACCCATTGGCCATCGCGGTACAGCAAGGGTAAGGCGGCGTCCCTGTAACGGCCAGAGATGACCTCGCCCACCATGAGGCAGTGTGTGCTCTCTTGTACCTGCCGAATCAAACGGCACTCGAGGCTCATGACGGCACCGTGCAGGCAAGGTGAACCCGAATCAAACTCGCCCCATTGCTGAGCATCAAAGCGCTCATCGCCAAACAATGGGACTTGGCCGGCAAACAGTTTGGCCAGATCGATGTGCTCGACCGCCAGCGTGTTGACACTGAACACCTGGTTGTCCGCCATGTGGGTGTAGGTGAAGGCGCTGCGGTTGATGGCACACACCACGGTGGGCGGCTCCACGCCCAACGACATGAAGGCCGAAACCGTCATGCCTGTGCGGTGAGGTGCTTGGCCAGTGGCGATGATGTTCACCGCTGCCGGGTGCAAGCGCATCAACTGTCTGAAAGCTTGAGGGGTCATGCCGCGGCAGTTTCCAGGGGTGCGTCCACGTTGATGGCCGAGCCCAGGCCCAGCGCCTCATTGACACGGGGCATGACTTCGTTGGCCATCAATTCCATGGAACGGCGTCCCAACTGGGGGTCGACCAAGTCCATGCCCGCGTAAACGATTTCGCCAAAGGGGCCCGCCTTCTCACGCAAAGCCAGAATTTTGTCGGTCACCTCATTGACGGTGCCGGTGATCACCAACTCATCGAGCAGGCGGTCCAGCGTGACATGGCTGTCATCCTCGTCGGCGTGTTTTTTGAAGATGACGTGGCGCTTGGACATCATCATCTTGGTCAGCATCTGGCGGTAGTAATAACGGTAAGGGCTGTTGGCGTCTGCGCGGCCATAACGATTGGCCGTTGCGGCATCGTCGCTCACGAAAATGGTGCGAGCCACTCGCCAGTCGGCAGGGTTGGCCACTTCATTGACGGCGTTCTTGCCTTCGCAGTAATTGTCCCAATGGCTGGCCAGCCAATGGTCCATCAAGAAGTTGGCCGACATGGGGTGGAAGTTCCGCTTGCCCATGGCAATCACGCCTTTGGAGTGGGGTGCCACCACCGTGCCGACAATTTCTGGTCGGGGACTTTGGAAAGGTTTCATCAAGTAGCCCCGACCGATCGAGGGAACAGAGGTGACTTGCGTGCTGACTTTGAAGCGGTTGTCTGGAAAATCGATGTTGTAGGGTGGCTCACGCTCCCAAATGGCCAGGATCACATCAATGGCCTCGGCAAACATTTTGTTGCGGTCCTGATCGAGGATGCCCAAGGCTTCGGCATCGGATGCCAATGCCCCGGGGCTGATGCCGAAGATGAAACGGCCCTTGGCCAGATGGTCGAACATGGCCGCCTGTGAGGCCAGCAGTGTGGGGTGCGAGTGCGACAAGTTGGAGGTGCCGCTGCCCAGTTTGATGGTCTTGGTTTCTGGGATCAAAGTGGCCAGGAACAACAGGCTGTTGGTCACGTTTTCGGCTTTGTCAGTGAGGTGTTCACCCACGAACGCATCATAAAACCCCAGCTTGTCGGCCAGGATGATGGTCTGCCTGTCCTCATGCAAGGTCTCTGTGGTGTCCCGCTCGAAGGGGTGCAGGGGCATGGTGAAGTAGCCTAAGCGCATGATGGATCCTGTCGTTGATTTTTGGAAAATGAAGACTCACTCGGGCTTGATGCCAGCGTCCTTGATGACCTGTGACCAGCGGGTGATTTCACTTTGGATGAAGCGAGGGTAATCGGCCTTGGATACCCGAGAAGGCTCCAGACCCAATTGCGCCAAACGCGCCAGAAATGCCTCATCTTTCAGGGCAGAGCCGATGGCCCCGTCCAGTCTGCGCACCACGTCGGGCGGGGTGCCAGCGGGTGCCGCAAGCCCCAAGAAGAAGCCCAATTCATAGCCAGGGTAGGTTTCGCCAATGGCCGGAACGTTGGGCCATGGCTTGAAACGGGTGGCGCCGGTCACGCCAATGGCGGTGGCTTTGGGGTTGTCAATGTGGGCCATGGCCGGCAGGTACTCCAGAAACAGCACCTGCAGTTGGCCACCGTAAAAGTCTTGCAGGGCCGAGCCGATGCTTTTGTAGGGGATGCCGGTCATCGGCGCACCGGTTTTGACCCTGAACATTTCAGCGGTCATTTGCGAGGCCGAGTTGTAGTGGCCAAAAAACACCTTGCCGGGGTTGGCTTTGGCGTAAGCCGTCAGATCGGCTGCTGTGCGGATGCCCGAGTCTTTGCTGACCATGGCCACCGATGCGGCTGTGCCGAACTGCCCCAGGTGTTCAAAGTCTTTCAGAGGGTCATAGGGGACTTTTTTGTACAGGCTCAGGTTCGCTGCCAGCGTGGTGTTGGTGGTCAACAAAAGTGTGTAGCCGTCGGCAGGCGCATTCTTGACGGCCTCGGTACCCAAGATGCCGTTGGCGCCCGCCCTGTTCTCGATCACGACGCCTTGTTTGAACTGCGCTTCCAGGTATTGGCCAAAGGCGCGAGCGGTGATATCTCCCGAACCGCCGGGCCCGAAGGGCACCACGATCTTGATCGGCTTGTTGGGAAAGCCCTGCGCGCTGGCCATGCCTGCGCACAGGCTCAAAGGGGCCAGCACACTCCACTTGAGAAATCGGACAAACTTTTGCATACACAGGTCTCCATCGTTGGTTATCGTGGGCGAATTCTAGGTGGGGGGAGTGAATTGACCAAGCCCCAAATTCCGACATGCGGAATTGCTGACCTGTGCTGGGGATGCTTGGGCTGACTTGCAGCCCAAGGAGAAGCCGCATGTACTCAAAAGGGGATGCGCAGGCTTTGCGGGTCCTTGATGGCCGTACGCCAAGTTTCGGTCTGAGTGGGGTTCATGCGGGCCAACTCATATTGTGCCGACATGATATTGGCCTCATGGGCCAGGGTGGCGGCCAGGTCGCTGAGGTAGCTGCCCGTCATGCGCTCGAGCGTTGACACGGCGCACAAGGAGGCAATCGGGTAGCGACGACGGTCAAAAACAGGCACGGCAATGCCCGATATGCCACGCCCGGAACGGGTTTTGGTCAAGGCGTAGCCGTTTTTGCGTGTCTTTTGAATGCCGCTGGCCATTTTGCTGAAGGCCTTGTCCTGGCCGCTGCGCAGGCGGTTAAAGGCCAGGATGTCGGCGGTCTCATCCTCGGGCAAAAACGACAGAATGGCCAGACTGAAAGAGCCGATACCCATGGGCCAGCGGTTGTGTACCTGCAGAATTTCGGCGTTTTGCGGCAGGTGGCCTTGACGCTTGTCGAGGCATACGGCATCGTAGCCACAGCGTATGCCCAGGTACACGGTTTCACCCGTGGATTGCGCTAAACGTTCAAACGATGGCTGGGCAATGCTTTTGATGTCGTGCACATCCAGCACCGACATCCCCAAGGCATAAACCTCCGGGCCGAGCCGGTAATGGCGTGTGCCCCAGGGGCGCTCGACCAGGTGCTCATCGAGCATGGCCGACAGGATGCGGTGCACGGTGGCTTTGGGCAATTGCGTCAAGGTGCTGATTTGCATGAGGGCCGCGCCTTGCGAGCCAAAAGTGGACAAGGTTCGCAGCAGCAAGGCGGCTCGCGCGATGCTTTGGGCGCCATCGTTTTTCAGGGAAGGATTCATGGCATGAAAGGTGTCAAGCGTTGAGCGCCCAAGTGTCGCCGGCGGGTCAAACAGCTGAAGTATTCCATGATTCGGAATATTGCAGCAAGAAACCCTGTTGCGGGCGTCAAAGCGGGATCCCCCGATTGCCAAGCTAAAAAACGGTACGCATACTGATTTTTCTTGTGCAACACGGGGTCGCCAAAACCCCAAAACATCCAACCGACCAAGAGAAAACTGAAGGGGTCATTCCAATGACGACATCCAAGCGCAAAATTCTGGCCTGGCTGGGCTGCGGCCTGTTGTTCAGCGCCGGCATGGCATCTGCTCAGGCGCAAACCTACCCGCAGCGGCCCATCAAAGCCATCGTGCCTTACGCGGCGGGTGGTTTTTCAGACCAGGCCAGCCGCATCATTGCCGAGGCCATGTCGCGCAATCTGGGCCAAAACATCGTCATCGAAAACCGTGCGGGTGGCGGTGGCCGCATTGGCAGCGAGGCGGTGACCAAAATGGCCCCCGACGGCTACCAGTTGCTCATGACCACCAACGGCACCAAGACCTACATGGCGGTGGTGGAAAAGTCGTTGTCGTATGACCCGGTGAATGACTTCACGCCGATTTCATTGGTGGGCAAATATGGTTTGTTGATGGTGGTCAACCCTTCAGTGCCCGCCAAAACCTTGCCGGAATTTTTGACCTATGCCCGTGACCCTAAAAACAAAGGCAAGATCAATTACGCGACCTCGGGCATGGGCAGCGGTTTGCATTTTGCGGGCGAGTTGTTCAACGCGATGGCCAAGATTGACATGGTGCATGTGCCCTACAAAGGCTCTGGCCCTGGCATGCAGGATGTGCTGGCGGGGGTGTGCCAGGTGATTTTTGACGGCGCAGCCAAGCCGCACATCGATGCAGGCAAGGTGAATTTCCTGGGTACCACCAGCTCGGTGCGTGACCCGCGTTACCCGGATGTGCCCACCTTGAGTGAAGCGGGATTGACGGGTTACGACCTGACCTATTGGGTGGGCATCTTTGCCCCCAAAGGCCTGCCTGCCGACATCCAGGCGCGTTTGAATGCTTCGGTCAAAACCGCATTGGCCGATCCGGATGTGCAACGCAGACTCAACAACATGGGCATGAGTCTGGTCGGCAGCACCCCAGAGCAAATGGTGCAGGAAATCCGCAGCGAAACCGCCAAGCTGCGCCAGATTGCCGCGTCGATTCCTGGCGGGGTGAACTGAACATGAGCCAAGCACTGCGCCCCCAAGACCGTCTGCCATTTTCTGCGATCATTGACCGTCCCCCTTTGCGCCTGCCTGAGGGGGTGCGGCTGGTGGTCTGGCCGGTGGTCAACATCGAAGAATGGGACATTGCGCGCCCCATGCCGCGCATGGTTTCGCCGCCGCCCGGCGGGCAAGCGCCGGTGCCCGATGTGCCCAACTGGACCTGGCATGAGTACGGCATGCGGGTAGGGGTTTGGCGCCTCATGGACGCCTTCAAAAATGTCGGCGTTCGCCCGACGCTGTCGATCAATGCCAAGGTGTGTGAAACCCGTCCTCGTGTGACGCAAGCTGCACTGGAAGCAGGTTGGGAATTCATGGCCCATTGCTACGAGCAAATTCCGATCCAGAAAATCCCGGATGAGCGGGCCATGATGCAGCAGACACTGGACGTGCTGACCCGGTTCACTGGCCAGCGTCCGCAAGGCTGGTTGGGTCCGGGTCGCAGCCAGACGCTGGAGACGCCTGACCTCATCAAGGAGCTGGGCATGTCCTGGTTTGGCGACTGGGTGCTCGATGACCAGCCGCAATATGTGCATACAAAACATGGGCCGTTGGTGTCGGTGCCCTACACCATCGAGCTCAACGACATCAACATCATGCTCACCTCGCACGAGCGTTCGGACGCGATGCTGCTGCGCACCCAAGATGCGTTTGAGCGGCTGTATGCTGAGTCGGCGCACAGCGCGCGCATCATGGCCTTTGGGGTGCATCCATACATCTCGGGTGCTGCGCACCGCATCCGCTATTTTGAAATGATGTTGGAATTTTTGGCCAAGCAGCCCGGTGTGGTGTTCTGGAACGGCGCGGAAATCAGCCAATGGTTTCAGCAAGCCAGCCCATTGTCAGCGCCTTGAGGCATGAGCCGTCAGACGC
This sequence comes from Akkermansia muciniphila, assembly GCA_943331105.2. GTDB lineage: Bacteria > Pseudomonadota > Gammaproteobacteria > Burkholderiales > Burkholderiaceae_C > Limnohabitans_A. Next base: position 6,234 of record CALQKH020000009.1, on the reverse strand, counting down.
CATTGAATCCTTGCGCTGAAAGCTTTTCCGACACGCCTTTGCATGCGCTGTCTCTGGCGCAAGCCAGTGCCCTGATTCGTCAGCAGACGATCACGCCGACGCACTTGGTGCTGGCGTACATCGACCGCATTGAGCGACTCGATGGACAACTGAATGCCTTCGTCACGCCCACGCTCGAGACCGCCTTGCAAGCAGCGCACCAGGCCACCCGTGAGATCGCACAAGGCCAATACCGGGGCGCTTTGCATGGCATCCCGATGGCGCACAAGGATGTTTACCTCACGCAAGGCGTGCGCACCACCGCGCATTCGCGGCATTTGCACGACTGGGTGCCCACGGTCAGCGCCATGCTGGTGACAGGTTTGGAACGTTTGGGTGTGATCAGTTTGGGCAAAACGGCTTGCCATGAATTTGCCTTTGGCTCGCCCTCCGAAGATGACTTGTTTCCGCCTGCGCGCAACCCCTGGCATCTGGCACACATGCCGGGCAGCTCGAGCAGCGGCTCGGGGGCGGCGGTGGCAGCAGGTTTGTGCATGGCGGCCACGGGCACTGACACCGGTGGCTCGATCCGTCACCCGGCGGCGGCCTGCGGTGTGGTAGGCCTCAAACCCACGCGCCATGCTTACCCTGTGTCGGGCGTGATCGCTTTGGCCCCCAGCCTGGACGTGGCTGGATTTTTGACGCGCACCGCGCTGGACCAGGCACTGATCTGGGATGCCTGGCACGGCAGCGATGTGACCACTGCATGCACTGCCGATGTGCAGCGTTCGGTGCTTCAGGGGTTGCGTATCGGGGTGCCAGCAGGTCTGTGGCACAACGCCGAAAACGGCCAGGCCACGCACGACCCGCAAATCCAGGCCTGCTTTGATGAGACACTGCAAATACTGCAAGCGGAAGGCGCCCTCGTGGTGGCGGTGGAGACGGTGGATTGGCCGCCGCAGCCCGCTGTGGTGCAGGTGGCCAACACCCTGATTGCTTACGAAGCATTTCAACAACTGCAGCACATTGGGCGCAACCACCCGGACCAGCTGGGACAGGGCTTGCGCCAAAAACTGGTGGGTGCAGCGCAGCTGAGTTTGAACAACTACCACGCCGCCCGCGTGCAGGCCGATGTGTGGCAACAGCAGGTCAGCGCTTTGCTAGCCGACCAGGTCGATGTGTTGATGTGGCCAGGCCGCGAGGCTTTGCCCGAAACCATGCAAGCCTTGATGGCCAACCCCACCGGGCAGCGCAGTGCCTGCAACCGATTGTTCAGCCTGACCGGTCATCCCGCCTTGACATGTCCCATGGGCGTCTCGACCCAATGCTTGCCCATGGCTTTGCAAATGGGCGCTGCCATGCACGGAGAGCGCCATTTGCTGCAGGTGGCCCATGCCGTGGAATCGGCCATCGGCTGGCGTTTGCCCGTTTTGCTGGATTGAGCCATGGACTTTGTGAACACCGAAGGCGTGCGCCTGCATTACGACCTTGTTGGCGACCAAGGCCCTTGGTTGGCGCTGGTCTCGGGCGGACGGCGCAGTGGGGCAGAATTTCTGCCCTTGGCGCGCCGCATCGCGGCCCGGGGATTTCGGGTGTTGCTGCACGATCGTCGCAACACCGGGGCTTCTCAGGTCTTGATCGCAGGCGATCGCGGTGAAGAAGACATCTGGGCCGATGACTGGGTGCAGCTGATGCAGCACCTGAATGCGGTGCCTGCGTTTTTGGGTGGTGGCTCTTCAGGGGCGCGGCTGGCCTTGCTCACCAGCTTGCGTCACCCCGAGGTGGTGCGTGGCTTGCTGCTGCTGCGCATCACGGGCGGCGCTTTCACAGCAGCCCGCTTGCCAGAGAACTATTACGGCCAGTTCATCCGTGCCGCAGAGCAAGGTGGCATGGCCGCCGTGTGTGCCACGCCCTATTACCAGGAACTGATCGCCGCCGATCCCAGCAACCTGGGCCGTCTGATGGGCATGGACCCCCAGCAATACACCGCCGTCATGCGCCACTGGCTTCAGATTTTTTTGCAAGGCCCGCGGGAACCTGTGCTGGGCATGACGACCGAGGCCCTGCAGGCCATTCGTGTGCCCGCCTGGTTGGTGCCCGGCAACGACAAAACCCATGTGTCCCGCCACGGCCGCGAAGCGGCGGCCCTGATCCCCGGCTGCGAACTGTTTGAGCTGCCGGTGGCGGACGAAGACGTGCCCGCTTTGCCGTTTTCTGCCTGGGCCGCACATGAAGAAACCCTGGCGACAGCCATGACCGATTTCATGGACCGCGTGGGCCATGATGAGCACTGAACCGATTTCCAAGGAGCCCATTGAATGTCCAACCCGATCAACCCGTCCATTCGCCGCGTCGTCACCGGTCACGACGACCAAGGCAGAGCCATCGTTGAAATCGACGAAGTCTGCAGCCGTTACCGCCAAGGCCGCCCCAACGGCTTTGTGTGCAACGTCTGGACCACCGACACCAACCCCGCCAACAACAACGGCCATGTGGACGCAGGCAGGCGTGAGGGCAAATTTTCGGTGATCGAGAACGGTACAGTGTTCCGCATCCTCGACTTCCATCCCGGGGTTCAGCAACGGGTGCACCGCACCGACTCGGTGGATTACATCGTGGTCATGTCGGGTGAAATCGACATGGAGCTGGAGTCCGGCGAGGAAGTCCACCTGAAGGCTGGCGACGTCATGGTGCAGCGCGGCACGGTGCACAACTGGATCAACCGGGGTACTGAAACCTGTGTGATGGCCGTGGTGCTGGTGCATGCACACCCGGTGGAGGCGGGGGGGCAAACGCTCAACGCCTTTGGTTGAGCGTGCTCTGAAGCGCCGTTCAGGCCTTCAGTGCGGAAACGGCGCAATGCCCGGTGCGGCGTTGTCCGGCAAGCTGCGGCGCGTGGTGTTCATGACCATGGCCAACAAACTGTAATAGCCGCAGTGCGCCGTCATGTCGATGACGCCTTGATCGCCAAACATTTGGTGTGCAGCCGCCCAGGTCACATCGCTCACCGATTGGTTGTGCAGCAGCTCTTGCAAGAAGTCGTAGACCACGGTCTCTTGGTCTGTCATGCGGGGCGGGCGGCGGCCTTCAGCAATCGCATCGCAGGTTTCTTCGCTGACGCCCGCCTTCATGGCAATCGGTTTGTGGATGTGCCATTCCACCGGTTGAGACCAGTGGCGAGCCACCACCAGAACGGCAAATTCCGAGTTGTGCAAACCCACGGTGTTGTCGTAACGCAGATACTCCCCCACTTTTTGCAAGCGGCGCATCAGCTCGGGGCTTCGCATCAAGGGAACAAACGGTCCGGAGAGCTTGCCCCGTGGACCGCTGACCAGTTCATCCACCGCCGCACGCTGGGCCTCGGTCATTTGTTCGCGGGGAATTTCGGGCAGGCGGTCTGTTTTGGGTGCGGTCATCGGTCTGTCTCTTGGGGGGTTGAAAGATCAAGTCTCAATTTATCACCGGACTTGGCGACGATCAGTCGTGTGCGGGATAGCCCGGGGGGGCCACAGCTGCACCCTGGATCTGGTGCCGCACAAAGGCCTCGGCCACCCAACCAGATCGCTTGGCTTCTTCGACAAACGCATTCAGGTGCTCGCGGGCCTGTGCGCTGCGTGTTGCAGGAATGCCCATGGCTTGGTGGATGACCATGAAGCGGCCGGGCAGCAGGCGCAGGCCCGGCAGGCGCATGGCGTCTGCCTGCAGTTGCTGCTTGACGCCTGCGGCCACATCGAGCTGCTCGGCCATGAACATGTCGACCACGGCGGGTGAGCTGGGTGCGCGCACGATGGTGGCGTGTTTCAGGTGCCGCGTGAGAAACAAATCGTACGCACTGCCCGCGCCTGCAGTCACGCGATGGCCGGCTTGGTCCACTTCATCGTTGTTTTGCAGGGGCGAGTCGTTGCGCACCATGTAGGCCCCTTCAATTTGCACATAGGGCGGTGAAAAATGCAGGCCCTCACCGCGCACCGGGTCGATGGCAAAAAAGCCAATGTCGGCCGCGTCAGAGCGAACGCACTGTACCGATTCATCGGCTTTTTTGAAGACACGCCATTCAATGCTCAAGCCCAGCTGTTTGGCCAATCTGCGCGATAGATCGGCTGAAATGCCGGAGGGCTCGCCCGACGCATCAAGCCTTGCCAGCACCGGGTTGCCCAGGTTGATGGCCACGCGCATGACGCCATGAGGCGCTAAAAGGTGGGTGAGTGAAGCTTGGATCGGGGTGTTCATGGACATTTGGGAGGTGGGCAGTGAAACACGTTAGCATCTTCAAAATCAAAGCCGTGCAAGTGGCTTACAGCATTTGTCTGGCCTAGGCTTTAGCCCAAGACCTTCAGCACTTCGCTCAAGTCGCGTCCCGTGTGGTGCGGTGCAGGGCCCATGGCCTCTGGCGGCAGGCCCTGACGGTTGACCCACAGTGTGGTGAAGCCAAACCAAGTGGCGCCCAGTGCATCCCAGGCATTGCTCGACACGAACAAAACATCGACTGGCTCAAACCCAAAGTGCTCAGTTACCAGATGGTAGCTCGTGGGCGTGGTCTTGAACTGGCGCACGCTGTCCACCGACAGCACGGCCCCCAGCAGCTCACTCATGCCCGCACTGTGCACAGCCGATTGCAGCATCTCAGGGCTGCCGTTCGACAAAATCGCTGTGGCCACGCCGCGTTGGCGCAAGGCTTGCAGCACACCCAGGTTTTCTGGGAAGGCTGTGAGTTGGGCGTATTGCGCCATCAGCGCGTCTTCATTCGGGCTGGTGTGCACCAAGCCCAAACGCGCCAGTGCATAGCGCAGCGCTGCGCGCGTGATGTCCCAAAACGACAGGTAATGCCGACTGCCTTGGGGGTTGGGGTCGCTCAGCGAGATCAGCCGCGTGTACTCAATTTGCTTGTCACGCCACAGCACCGACAGGGCCGCGCCTTGGCCGGGGTAAAGTTTTTCGGCCAGAGTGCCGATCGAATACACATCGAACAGTGTGCCGTAGGCATCAAACACGACGGCGCGAATGGGGGTTGTGGATGATGTCATGTTCAGACCAAGTGCCCGGTTTTCACCAAGATCAAGCAGCCCTCGCGGCTGAAGGGTTGGTGCTGGCTCATGTGCGGGCTGCGCAGCCAACTGCCTGTTGAGTAGTCGCCGTGTTCGTCAGAAAACACGCCCTCGACCACCAAAATTTCTTCGCCACCCCAATGCCGGTGCGGGTTGAAAAAAGTTTGTGGCGCCCAGCGCACCAAGGCGGTGTTTTGTGTCTCGAAGGTGTTCAGGGGCAAAACCTTCAGGCCCTCCACCAATCCCTGACGCCATTCACTGCGGTGTGTGTCGATGACCACGCGTTCGTTGTCGCGTGCGTCCAGGTGGCGCAGCTTCACAAACAGGGTGCAGCCCTCAGGAGAGGACGGTGCGTGCGCGCTGCCCACCGGGTTCTTGATGTAAGTGCCGGGACCGTAGATACCGTGCTCGTCATGCAAAGTGCCTTCGAGCACCAAAATTTCTTCACCGCCGCCATGCGTGTGGCTGGCAAAAGCCGAGCCGGGCGCGTAGCGCACGATGGACGTGGCGCGCGCCACTTCGCCCCCGTCGCGCTCGAGCATGCGGCGCGATACGCCCGATGCGGGTGAGTCCACCCAGTCGAGCGAGGGGCTGTGCACGATGCAGCGCTGGTTCAGGTCGGCGTTCAGTTTGATGGGGTGTGTGAGGTTTTCGGTGGTCATGTCGTTGGAGCAGTTCAGGTTTTCAGCAGAACCGGCTCGATGGCCTCGCCTTGCGCGTTGATGCGGCCGATGATGGCGGTGTGCGCGTAGCCTGCGGCCTTGAGTGCTTGCACACAAGCCGCAGCTTGCGCGGCAGGCACGCTGGCCAGCAGGCCGCCAGCGGTTTGAGGGTCAAACAACAGAGGGTAGCGGGGGTCATTGATGAACTCATCGGCGTTGCGCAGGGCACGGCGTAATCGCACATTGGCCGGCTGCAAGGAACTGACGATACCTGCCTGGACGCAGTCCACCGCGCCGTCCAGTAGGGGGAGTGCGCTCATGTTCAGCTCGGCATCCACGTTAGAGGGGCGTGTCATCTCCACCAAGTGGCCCAGCAGGCCAAAGCCGGTCAAATCGGTGCAGGCGGTGGCCCCGTGGGTGCGCAAAATCTCAGCGCCCCTTTGGTTGGACAGCACCATCGACTGCAGCGCCGCATGGATCCAGCGGCCTTTGGCGGCGAAGCGTGCGTGCGCCGCAAACAAGGTGCCTGTGCCAATCGGCTTGGTCAG
>CALQKH020000008.1 GCA_943331105.2 Akkermansia muciniphila | reverse complement strand
CTACCTCTGACTTGCGTGACCTGGTGATCACGAATGTGAAGATCAGCCAAGACAACGCGGTGGCCAGCAATGCTGCGAAACACCAAGGCATTGTGGCCTGGGGCTTTGATGGCGATGCAACTATCACGAACGTGACGATCGAGGGTGATGCGGGTGTCACGACCGCCACAGCGGCGGCATCACATTACGGTGTGTTGTTGCAAGGCTCGACGGCGGCTTACTCTGCGCCAATGGCTGCAGGCACAGTGGTGCTGAGCAATGTGGAGATGACGGGCGCATTTGGTAAGAGCGCGGTGGGTATTTACAACTACACCCACATTAACAATGTCACCGGCACTGGTGTGGATGTCAGTGCAACCCTGAATGGCCCAGCGCCATGGGGTCAGGCTGTGACGATCAGCGGCGTTGAGGGCTCTTATGACGCCAGCCGCCTTGGCTTGGTGTTGGGTGCCAATTACACCCAGCTGGGCGTAGATACTGCACCAGCAAGCAACAACACCTTGACCGGAACTGCAGGTGCTGACGTGTTGTATGACGTTGTTGGCGGCAACGACAGTTTGGTGGGTGGTGCAGGCAACGACACCTTGAGTGGCGGTGCAGGCAACGACACCCTGACCGGTGGTACAGGCGACGACGCATTGAGCGGCGGTACCGGCATCGACACGGTGGTGGTTGTTTCTGCTACTGCGCCTACATTTGCACGCGAAGGCGGCAAATTGACGATCACCAGTGCCGAGGGCAAAGACACGGTGTTGGACGGCGTGGAAGCGGTACAACACGGTGGCCAGAAGTATGTGGTCATTGATGCGGCCAACGGAGGTTTGACGCTGGATGCGGCGATTGCCGCTGCAGGCGCTGGCGATGTGTTGGTGGCTGGCCAGGCTGTGACGCTGACAGTGGCACAGGCGCAGGCTGTGTTGACCAAGGGCGCAAGCTTCCATGGCGGTGACACGGTCAATATCGTGGACACGGCTGCAGCGATCTACGGCAACACCCAAGGTCTGTTCAATGTCAACGGCACAACGGCCGCTGGCCTGAACATTGACAGTGTGTCGGTGGTCAGCACGGACTTGAACGCGGGTTCTGTGACGGTGGCCAATGCTGCCGCACTGCTGGCTCGAGTGGGCAACGACAGTGCGTTGACGATGACGCTGAATGTGTCGGCAGGCTCGGAGACGCTCAAGGCGGCTGCTGAGTTGGCGATGGGCACGACAGCGACGGTGACGCGTTTGGACTTGGCTGCAGGCCAGTACGAGAACAACGGCCAGATCACGATCACCAAGGCGATTGAGATTGTGGGTGGTTCTGACGGTGATGCTGAGACCACTGGACCTGATGTGGTGATCAACAGCACGACATCGGCGACCTTCGTGTTGCAGGGCAACATTGCGGCTGTGGGCAACGGTGACGTGTCGATCAGCGGCGTGAAGGTTGTGGGTGGTACCGAGGCTGTGTCCGTGTTCGGCCCTCAAGGTGGTACGGAAGTCACGAGCTTGACGGTCACCGACAGTGAGTTTGTGGGTCAGAGCAACGGCAGCGTGATTGTGGACGTGCAAAGCGGTACATCTAGCTTGCGTGATCTGGTGATCACGAATGTGAAGATCAGCCAAGACAATGCGGTCACCAGCGGTACGGCCAAGCACCAGGGCATTGTGGCCTGGGGCTTTGACGGCGATGCAACGATCACGAATGTGACGATCCAGGGTGATATGGGTGTGCCGTCGGCAACGACGACATCTCCGCACTACGGTATCTTGTTGCAGGGCTCCACAGATGCTTACAACCCAGCTGTTGGTCTTTCTGCCGGCGTGGTGACCTTGACTGACGTGACTGTGACTGGTGCGTTTGCCAAGAGCGCGGTGGGTGTATACAACTACATCGACATCTCCTACGTGACCGGTGAGAACGTTGACGTTAGCGGGTCGAAGAATGGTCCTGCACCATGGGGCCAGGCGGTGACGATCGGTGGCATTGGTGCCTCTTATGACGCCAGCCAACTGGGCTTGGTGTTGGGCAGCAATTACACGCAATTGGGTGTGGACACGGCACCGGCCAGCAACAACACCCTGACGGGAACTGCAGGCAACGATGTGCTGTATGACGCTGTGGCTGGCAACGACACCTTGAACGGTGGTGAAGGCAATGACACCCTGGTTGGCGGTGCAGGCAACGACAGGCTCTTTGGTGATGCTGGTACCGACACAGCGCTGATCAGCGGAACGGTCGCCACAGATGCGGTGTTTGGACGTCAGTCTGGCACGAATGCATTGACGGTGAGCACACCGCTTACGGGCACTGACACGCTGTCTGGTGTTGAGTTTGTGGCATTGCAAGCTGTCAACGGAACGCTGCTCAAGAACTTCGTGATCTTGGATGCGTTTGCCAGCACGGCAGCGGCGATTACAGCTGCGCCTAACGGCTCGGTGTTGGTCAAAGCTGGGCCACTGGATGTGAGCTTGACAGACGCTTCGGCTGCCTTGACCAAGAGCTTGACGTTCTATGCCGCGGATACGGTGGTGATCAACGCTTCGGCTGCGGCTCTGTTGGCCAAAGGTGCTGATTTGGGCTTGATGCGCACCATGGGCGTCGACAGCTTCATCACCACGGACGTGGTCAGCAAGGCGCAATACGACAGTCTGGTTGCCTTCACAGGCGCAGCCGGTTCGCTGGTCTTGCCAGTGGTGGTCTCCATCAATGAGGATGAGCCCAATGTGGCCAACATTGCCGGTGGTGCAGTGGTGTACACCTTCACATTTGCAACACCGGTGACCAACTTCACTGATGCTGATGTGACAGTGACCAACGGCACTGTCGGTACCTTGGTACCAAGCACGGTGTCTGGTGAAGAAGGCAAAGTGTTCACCATGGCGGTGACGCCAACGCCGGGCTTTGATGGCGTCATGTCGCTGACGGTGGCCAACGCAGCACAGGTTGATCAGGTTGTGGACACACGGATCAGTACGGCAGTGGCTTTGGACCTGACCTCTGACAGTGCGGACACGACGGACAACCTGACCAATGTTGCTTTGTCGACCTTCGCGGTTTCATTCAATGCAAACCGTGCAGAGTTGGGCGATACGATCCAAGTGCTCAAAGGCAGTGCAGTGCTGGGCAGCGTCGTGCTGACGACGCAAGCGCAGGTGGACGCAGGCACAGTGAATGTGACCCTGACAACGGCACTGACCCCTGGCGCCAATGCGCTGGTGGCCAAGCATCTGGACGCTGCAGGCAACAGCGTGACGAGCTCGGGCCTGACGGTCCAGTTCGATGCGACTGCAGCGACCTTGACCCTGCCCGCGCTGACCGATAACAAGCTGACTGCCGCAGAGGCGACCAGCTACACCCAGACTTACACAGCTGTGGACGTGGGCGTGGCGGGTGTGGACAACACGGTGGCCGTCGTCAAGTCGGGCGGCACGGTGGTGAGCGGTGCGGCCTTGACCACCACGAATGGTCAGGTGGCTGGCAACCTCTCTGGCCTTGCCGATGGTGTTTACACCGTAGAAGTGACGACCACGGACAAGGCGGGCAATCAGTCGGTGCAAACCCAGACCGTGACGGTTGACAAGACCAACCCGACGCTGAACTTGCCGGCCTTGACTGACACCGCTTTGAGCCTGGCGCAAGCCACAGGCTTTAGCCAAGCCTACACGGTCAGTGATGCCTTGACCGGTATCGCCAGCACAACTGCTGTGGTGAAGAACGCAGCAGGTGCTGTGGTGCACACCTTGGCAACCAATGGCGTGAATGCCAGCGGCAACGTGACCGGCAACTTGTCTGGTTTGGCCGATGGGGCATACACCGTGGAATTGACCGCGACCGACGTTGCGGGCAACCAGACGGTGCAGACGCAGGCGATCACCATCGACAAGGTGGCGCCGTCATTGGCTGCAGTGGGTGGCTCTAACCCGAGCTGGACGGCTCAACTCAGGGACGTGGTCTCTGGTGGTGGTCAAGTGACGGGGCAGGTGATTGAGTTGCGCCTGAACGAGGCCCTCAATCTGGCCAACCATGGCGACGCACTCAAGAATGCGTTCACTGTGACTTCTGCTGGCTACACCATTGGTGTGGAATCGGTCAGCCTGAACACTGCAGGTACCTCGGTGATCTTGGCGCTGAGCCAGATGGTGACCAAGGGCTTGGGCGTGCAGCTGCGCTACACCAACCCTGGTGCCGATGTAGGCATGGTGACAGCCAACGAAGTGGCTGTTCAAGATCTGGCGGGCAACGACTTGGCGACTACCGGTGCCACTGCCCTGCGTCCGGGCAACACTTCGAACGTGACGGATGTGACCAGTGGCTTGAGCCAGACCCGTGTGTTTGCCGAAGGCAAGCTGGGTGGTTCGGGTGATGACAGCTTCACCTTCGATGCATCACGTGAAGTGGAGTATCTGGTGGGCGGCGCTGGTACTGACACCGTGACGGTGGCTGGCAGCACCAACGGGTCAGCAGCAGACTGGCTGATTGGCGCGTGGCGCAGCAACAGCGATCCGACCTTGCCTGGTTTTGTTCAGTCTGTAACGACGGCCAGCACCCCAGTGTTCAGCTTCGCCAAGGCCACCGGCGACTTTGCCATGGCTTACGTGCAGGCCGAGCAGATCAATGTGGGCAGTACGGCGTTTGGCGTGACGGGCAACGGTGTGCTCCAGATTGGTGGCACTTTGGGTCAGACGCTGAACATTGACACCGAACTCTTGGGTAGCGCCAATTCGATCGCGATCGGCAGTGGCAGGGGCAACGATGTGATCGTGGATTCGGCCGACTGGAACAGTCGTTCGGACACCGTGGTCTACAACGCTGCTGCGCTGGGTGTGACCAGTGCAGTCCCAGCGAACCATCCATTGGCCAGCCAGGATGCTTTGCTGGCAACGTTGGGCAATGTGGTGACCCGCACGTCTGACAACACCTTCTCAGTGGCAGTAGCAGGCCAGACCGATACCCTGCAAGGGGTGGAGCGTCTGCGCTTTGAGACGCTGTCGGGTACTGTGGATGTGGCCTTGGTGGGAACCAATACCACCTCAGTGGTGGGCAAGACCACCAACGGCTACGCGAGCTTGACTGCTGCGGCCGCCGACGCGAACAGCACACAGGTGGTGATGGTGTTTGATCCGACGCTCTCGGCATTGCCAGCCAACAGCCTGATTGCAAGGCTCGATGGCATGTTCAGGACCAACGTCAGCAACGATGTGGAGGTCAACCTCAACGGCAACTTTGTGGCTGTGAACGGTTTGCAAGAGTTGGTGTTTGCGTCCAACAATCCCTCACAGCCAGTGCGTGTGTGGGTGGTGGGTGCCGATGGCTTTGGCTCAATCGACCAAGCCATGGCCTTGGCCAGCCGCGGCGATGTGATCTACATTGCCGACAACGCCATCACCTCGCCCACCACTTATGTGGTGCAAAAGGAAGGCATGGTGTTCATGGGCAACAGCAGCACCATCGGTGGTGCGGACCGTGGCGCCAATTTGCTGACGCTGGAGTTGGGCTATGTGGATCTGGCACCAGGGCAAAACATGCCGGCAGGTCAGGACGCACAGGTCAAGAGCATCGTGCTGCTCGGCAATGCGGACATGAAGGTGGTGGGCAACGCCCTGGCCAACGTGATTGTCGGCAACCGGGGTGACAACACCATTTTGGCGGGTGACGGCGACGACGTGGTCAGCACCGGCGGTGGCGACGACAGGATCTTTGGCGAGGCTGGCAATGACTTGCTGGTGGCCGACAAGGGTCTGAACGGTGAGACGGCTTTGCTCAGCGGCGGTGCCGGCAACGACTTGCTGGTGGCAGCAACGACAGGTCACACAAGCGGCGTGGCTGCTACGGTGGTCATGACGGGCGGCACCGGTGGTGACACCTTCAAGGTGGGTTCTCTGGACGCAGGCAACGGCAATCTTTACTTGAAGGCCGTGATCAACGACCTGAGTGCTCGTGCCGGTGATGATCTGGACTTGAGCCAAGTGCTGAAGACTGGTCAAGCTGTTGCATTGGGCGATCTCAACAAGACCTACGCTTCGGGCAACCAGATCTTTACCTTCAATAACCAAGTGGTCAGCGACAACGGCACACCGAGTGCGGCTGTGGTTGATCTGCTGGGTAACTTGAGGGTGGAGATGACCACCGAGACCAACGTGGCTCAAGCCTTTGTGGCAGCGGTCGAAACCACGCCTCAACTACTGTCTCCTCTGACGGTGTACGGGCAGAGCGTGGCCACCGATGTGACCAATGCAATGACCTCAGCGGGCGCAGAAGTCAACAGGTTGCTGCCCTTGTTTGAGCACAACAACGTGTGATACCTCTGAACGAGGAGAGAGCCGTTGTTTAAGCCTTCACCCCTGTGCACTTGGTGCCAGGGGTGAAGGGCTTTCAGCGCGGAAAACCGGGCGATGGTTCGGCCTTAATTGATAAAATTGACGATCTGTTTGATTTGTGTTTAAATTCGGAAATTACCTAGGTAATCGCCGTATTTAGAGATTTCAGTTGAAATCTCGTTAAACCAACAAATTTGGCAGGAACGCTGATTTGAACTCTCCAGATTCCATTCTTACCAAGATGATGCAGCAGTCTGTGGAGCTTGCTTCTCCTGTAGAAGACGCTCCAGACTACTATTTGCCTTGTCTGTTATCGGTGTTGGCGCACTTGGACAAGCCGATGTCCGAGGCGGCCTTGCGCGCCAGGGTTTCCGACCCGGACGCAGGCTGGACTTGGGATCTGGTGAGCGACAGCTTGCAGAGCCTGGGCTTGTCGGTGCAGTTGGAGCCTTGCACCTTGACGTTGCTGACGCAAGCGGTCGAGCCGGTGTTGGTGAGGCTGAAGTCGGGTGGCTGCGCGGCTTTGCTGCCATCGCACGAGTGGGATGAGCCCATGGTGATGTGGCCCGCGCGCAGCAGCGCTTTGGAGCGCTGCGACTTGGGTGCGCTGATGGAGGCCAGTGCTGGCCTGTGCATGCGTGTGCAACCCCCTCTCAGACCCCCACAAGATGAGGCGCATTTGCCACAAGGGCGCATGGGGCATTGGTTTTTTGGGCCTTTGTTTGCAGCGCGGTCGATGTATTGGCAGGTGGCTGTGGCGGCACTTTTGACGAATGTGTTTGCTCTGGCGGCCTCGATTTTTTCGATGATCGTCTATGACCGGGTGATGCCCAACAACGCGATGGACACGCTGACCGCTTTGGTGGTGGGTGTGGGTTTTGTGTTGTTCAGTGATTTTGTGATCCGGACTGTGCGGGGTTATTTCCTGGATGTGGCGGGCGCCAGGGCCGATGCCATCATTGCCGACAGTTTGTTTGAGCAGGTCTTGGACATCGATTTGGCTGCGCGCAAGGGGTCGGTGGGTGCGATGGCCAGCGTGCTCAAAGAGTACGAGTCGATTCGGGACTTTTTGACATCGGCCACTTTGACCACGCTGATCGACATCCCGTTCGCTATTTTGTTTTTGGTGGTGATTGCGATGGTGGGTGGCCCATTGGTTTGGGTGTTGGTGATCATCATTCCTGTGATGATCGCTGCCAGTTTGGTGGTGCAGCCAGAGCTCAAGCGTTTGGTGCAGACGAGTTTTGAGGATGGCCAAACCAAACATGGTGTGTTGGTGGAGACCTTGAACGGTTTGGAGACCGTGAAGGCCATCGGTGCCGGTGCGCAGATGCGCCACCGTTGGCAAAAGGCGATTGCGCACCAAGCGCAGATTGGTTTGAGAACGCGCATGTTGTCGCAGTTTGCCGGCAACGTGGCGAATTTTGGGTCGCAGGCGGCCACCATTGCCATCGTGTCTTATGGCGTTTTCTTGGCCCGTGATGGCAGCATCGGGACCGGGGCGATTGTGGCGTGTTCGATGTTGGCGGGTAAAGCCATTGCGCCTTTGTCGCAGTTGGCACAGCTGGTGACCCGGATCAACCAGTCCTTGTCGAGCTACAAGGCGCTCAAAGACTTGATGGAGTCGCCGCGCGAGCACCCGCCTCAAACCACGTTCATTCCACGCGAGAGGATTGCGGGCGACATCGAGTTTCGCAACGTGAGTTTTCAATACCCCGGTCAGCAGTCGGGGGGCTTGGACAAGGTTTCTTTCACCATCAAAGCGGGTGAAAAAGTGGCGATTCTGGGACGTCTGGGGTCGGGCAAGACCACGGTGTCCAAATTGATGCAGGGCCTGCGGGTGCCGACCGAGGGGGCCGTGTTGGTGGATGGTTGTGACCTGAGGCAGTTTGACAAGGCCGATTTGCGCCGAAACATCGGGACTGTTTTGCAGGACGTGTGGCTGATCTCGGGCACGGTGGGCAGCAACATTGCCTTGGGTGGTATGCGTCCGAGCAATGAGGATGTGTTGTGGGCGTCTCAAATTGCCGGGGTGCACGATTTCATTGCGCCCCACCCAGATGGCTACAACCTCAAGCTGGCAGAACGCGGCGAGGGGTTGTCGGGCGGGCAGCGTCAAGCGGTGAGCATTGCCCGTGCGTTGGTGGGCAAGCCGCCTATTTTGATCATGGATGAGCCGACCAGTTCGATGGACATGAATGCAGAAAAAGCGCTGATCGATCGGCTCAAGAGCCATTTGACGGCTTCGACTTTGGTGGTGATCACGCACAAGTCTTCGTTGCTCGATTTGGTGGACAGGGTGATTGTGGTGGACCAAGGCAAAGTGGTGGCCGATGGCCCCAAATCGTTGGTGTTTGGCCCTGCGGCTAGCAAGGGGACCGCACCATGAGCTGGAAAGACAAACTGGCTGCTTTGAGGGGTGTTGCAGATCCCAAGCAGCTGAGTGTGGCCGAGGCGGGTCAATTGGGTGAGGTGAAGAAGGCGTCGACCTATTTGCTTTATGTGATCTCTGCCATCACGGTGGGCTTGATGTTGTGGGCTTACTTTGCCACTGTGGAGACGGTGGCGCGCAGCCAAGGGCGGGTGATCACGTCTGGGAAGATTCAGCTGATCCAAAACTTGGAGGGCGGCATTGTGTCGGCCATTCATGTCAAAGCTGGGCAAAGGGTGAGCGAGGGCACGTTGTTGGTGTCTTTGAGCGAAACGCAGTTTGACTCGGATCTGCAATCGCGCTTGCAACAGGCCAATGCCCTGGCCGCGCGGCTGGCCCGTTTGAACGCAGAGAGTGAGGGGGTTTTGCCGGTGTTTGATGCGCAGGTGATGCAAGCCGGCAAGGAGTTTGTGGATTTGGAGCGCAACGCCTTTGAGACACGCGCTGGACAGTTGAAGTCTCAGCTGGACATGTTGCAGGCACAAATTGAGCAAAAGACACAAGAGCTGCAAGAAAACCGCATTGCTTTGGCCACGGCCAGCAAGATGTTGGGTTTGGGGCGTGAGGAGCGGGAAATTTTGTCAAGACTGGTGGCCAAGGGCCTGGAGCCCAAGCTGGAGCTGGTTCGGTTGGACCGCACTTTGGCCGATGCCGAGGGGCGTGAGGAGACGGCGCGATCGGCCATCAAACGCTTGCAGTCGGGTGTGGATGAGACCTTGGCGCGAAAGGACAGTGCCGTCAGGCAGTTCCGTTCGGATGCGCGGGCAGAGTCCAACAAGACCTTGGCCGAATACCGCTCGCTCAAAGAAATATTGCCCAGCTTGAAGGACAAAAAAGGCCGAACAGAAATGCGCTCGCCCGTGGCGGGTATCGTCAACCGGGTGATGGTGAACACCGTGGGCGGTGTCGTCAAGCCGGGTGAGCCGATTGTGGAAGTGGTGCCTGTGGATGAGCAGTTGGTGCTGGAGGCGAATGTGTTGCCCAGTGACATTGGCTTTGTCAAGGTGGGGCAGATGGCCAATGTGAAGTTGACTGCCTACGACTATTCGATTTTTGGTTCGCTGATGGGCAAGGTGGTTCGCATTGCGCCCGATTCGGTGACGAATGAAAAAGGTGAGAGCTTTTACGTGGCCCGCATCGAGACGTCTTCCACGATGGAGGTGCGTGGCAACAAGTTTGAGGTCATGCCGGGCATGCAGGCGCAGGTGGACATCATCACCGGGCACAGAACCATTTGGGAGTATTTGTCCAAGCCCTTGGTGGCGGTCAAAGAAAATGCATTCAGGGAGCGCTGATCGATGAAATCAATGGCTGGTCTTTTGATGGCGTGTGGTTTGTCCTTGGCTTCTTGGGGCGTGTGTGCGCAAAATCAGCCCCCACTGGCGCCATTGCCTGACGAGGTGAACTCTCTGGTCATGGGCTTGGGGGAGTCACAGATTGCTTTCATGCAGTCTTTTGTGTCAGTGGATCGACGCTCTTGGGGTGAGGCTCAGTTGGAGGCGTTCCGTGGCGTGGTGGTCGATGCGGCGCTCAAACACCCTGACGTCAAAGCGGTTCGGTTTGCGCGCAGGGCCAATCAATTTGCGATCCGAGAGTCGCGTGCGGGCTGGATGCCGCAGGTGTCCACCCAGTTGAACAATGGCAAGGTGAACAACGATCCCAGTGCGATTTTGGGGACACCTTCACGCGTTTATGACAATGCCAGTTTCAATGTGACGGTGCGGCAGCTGGTGTATGACTTTGGTGCCACCAACAGTTTGATCGAGGCGGCCAATGCCAAAGACCAGCAGAGTCTTTACAGGCAGTTTTCAACCGAGTCGGATGTGTCGTTCAAGGCGGTACAGGCTTACCATGAACTGGTGAGGGCGCTGCGGCAATTTGAATTGGCTCAAAGGAACGAGGATGCGCGCGCAGCGATCTTGAACCTGGTCAAGCAGCGGCAGGAAATTGGTGGCGGTACGCTCAGTGATGTGGTTCGGGCGGAGTCGCGATTGGCAGAAGCGACAGCGAATAAAACCACGTACCGCAAAAATTTGGGGTCTGTGCAGGCGAGCTACCGCGAGTATTTTGGTGGTGATGGGTCGAATGTCAGATTTGACAGCCCCGTGTTTGACATCAATGCCACTGGCGACTTGATGTCTGAAGTGGGCTTGGCAGGTCAGGTGAGTTGGAAGGTCAGGGTGGCGCAGGCCGCTCGCGCTGTGGCAGAAGCCGATGCGAGAAATGCGCGGGCCAAGTCTTTTGCGAGCATTAATTTGGAGTTGAGTTCGACCCGCCGTGATTGGGTTGCGCCTGGAACGCCGGGTACGGACAGGACGGTTGCCTTGGTGGCGAGGCAGGCCTTGTATACCGGCGGTGCAGATACGGCGCGAATTGATCAAGCGGTGCAAAAAGTCATGCAGTCTCAAGAAGAGTTGCAGGCCGCAGAGCTGGAGTACAAGCGGCAGATTGAGCAATTGATCATGGAGTCGCAGTTTGCACAACCCTTGTTGAACTCTCGCCGTTTGACGGCGGGGTTGGCCGCCGATTCGCTGCGCATGGTGCGAGAGCAGTACGCTTATCGCCGGGGTACGTTGCTGGATTTGCTGACCGCACAAGAAGCTTTGTATTTTTCGGGCAGGGATTTGATCGATGCAGAGGTGGACAAAGCCTTGGCGTCTTACAAGTTGCTGGCTTCGGCAGCTTTGCTGAACCAGTTTTTAGGTTTTTCTGTGGATTGAGGGTGCGCGTTGACGGGGGCTGCTGAGTTTAAGCAGGCGATCACCTGTTGACGGGTTCTGTTCTGGCAATGATGGACACAACGCCTGGGTTGACCTTTTCAAAGATTTGAAAGGGGCGCAGGAGGGTTTGTGTTTCAAGGGGTTTGACTTGCACCGTGGCCGCAGTCCCTTCGAGAAATCCCAAAATATGCGATGACCGCAGCGCAAAGCCCACGTTGACGGTCCAGTCTTGTGTGCGCTCCAGAACCCGTTGCGAGTTGAGCTTGCGTTGGACCATGCCGATGACGGATCCGTCGGGCCCAATCAAGGGGCCGCCTGAGTTGCCTTGCGATATGTCGGCGCTGATTTGAAAGTAACCCCGGTCTTCTGCTTGTTGTTTGTGGTTCGGGTAGCCGTTGATGATGCCTTGTGTGATTTTGGGCGTCAGACCCTGGATTTTGGGCTGAGGGAAACCGATCACCGACACCTCTAAGCCCATCGGCACTTTGTCAGATCTGGCCAACTGGAGTGCGGGCAGCTCGAGCGAGGTTTTGATCAGCGCCAAATCGAGAACGGCATCGATTTTGACCACGTCTGAGCTGACCCATTTGCCTGTTTGGGTTGAACCCACCAACACCTTGCTGAGGTTTTTGACCACATGTTGGGCCGTGAGAACAAAGCCGTTGCCGATTGAAAACCCCGTACCAAATGCAACCTGTTGACGTTCTGCTTCCGTCATCAGCGGTGCAATGGCGGCGGGTGGTGTGGGCGGTTGTTGGGGCTGAGCTCCGACAGAGATGCACCCCATGCAAATGAGGCCCATCAGGGCTTGTGGAATACGTTGGGTCATGGCGGTGAGCCTTTTCACTGGAACGGGTTATCGAAGTCTTGCACAAACACATTCACCGGCAAGGCGGTGGCGTATCCTAAGGTCATTCAACAGTTGCTCAGAAGCCTGGGGATGTCCAAAGGCGAGACGACTTGGACATTGTTTGGCATGGCCCAACCCTCTTGCACAGGCGCCACGACGTAGGCTTTGTGGACCCCGATGTCTTCGCAGGCCTGCCAAAAGCCTTTGGACACTTTGGGGGCAGACGAAAATTTGATTTCAAACCCGGTGGTTTTATGGCCTGTCTCAACCACCACATCCAACTCAGCGCCCGCGGCGGTTCGGTAAAAAGAAACACTGGCACCTGTGGGCAAATGGTTGCAAATTTGCTCGATACAAAAGCCTTCCCATGAAGCGCCCGTGTTGGGGTGGCCCATCAAATCATGGACGTTGCGCATGCCCAGCAGGTAGTGCAGCAAACCACTGTCGCGCACATAAATTTTGGGTGATTTGACCAGCCGCTTGCCCAAGTTGGCATGGAGCGGCTCCAAGCGGCGCAGCATGAGCGACTGCACCAAATGGTCCAAATACCGGGTGACTGTGGGTGACGAGACGCCCAGTGATGCCGCGATGCTGGACGCGTTGAACAGCTGGCCGTGCAGGTGCGCCACCATGCGCCAAAAGCGCCGCATCAATTCGGGCTCGATATTGATGCCCAAGGCGGGCAGATCGGTGTGGAGGAAGTGCCTGACAAAAGCATCGCGCCAGAGCCAAGAGGCGTCGTCTTGAGGCGCGGTATAGCTGCCGGGAAATCCACCACGCACCCACAGGGTTTGAATGTCTTGAAAACTTTGATGCACTTCGCTCAACAGCAGGGGGGCCATGTCCACCAAGGCCAAACGCCCCGCGAGGGATTGGGATTGCTGGAGCAATTTGAATGAGGCTGAACCCAGGATCAGGAATCGACCAGGATGCCGGTCTGCATCAATCTCCCCACGCAGGGTGCTGAACAGCTCCGGGACATTTTGAATTTCATCCAAAACCACCAAGCGGTGACGGTTGGCTTCGAAAAATACATCGGCTTGATCCAGCTTGGCGCGAGCTTGGGCGTTTTCCAAGTCAAGGTAAATCGAGTCAGGAAACTCAGCAGCGATTTGCTTGGCCAGCGTGGTCTTGCCGATTTGACGGGCGCCCAAAATGGCCACAGCAGGGCTCAAGCCCAGTTGTTGGCGTATTTCAAGCGCAGATTTTCTTTGAAACATCCTTGCATTTTAAACATGTCATATTAAAAATACAAGGATAATTGTCACGCGATAGCGTTCACATGATGCTTGGGCGCAGACCCAATGAGGCTTGCCATCCTGCTGACTGGGATGCGCTAGGTCAAGTGCGTCAAGGCTTGGTGGGCGGCGTATCCAGACTTTCGGTGAAAGCTTCAAACAAGCGGCTGTAATTCATGGAGTACATGGGCATGACTGTGCTGGGCCAGGCGCTGGTGATCAGCAAAACGGCTTTGCGGCTGCGATCCAGAAACAAGTGTTGACCATATACCCCCAACATGACCGGCTGGTTTTCACCGTGCAGCCAGAATTGGTAGCCATATCCGTAAAGACGATTGACCCCCTTGCCTTTGTGAAACTGTTCGGGTTGAGCGCTCATGCGCGTGGCCTCATCCAGATACGATTTGGAGATGACTTGTCGATCACCGACCTTGCCATCGTTGACGATCATCAGTCCCAGGCGCACCCAGTCGCGGGCTGTGGCAGCAAACCCCATTTGGCCCATGGCTTGACCCGCACCGTCCAGTTGCCACGTGCCGCTGTCTTGAGCACCAATGGGGCCCCAAATTTTTTCCTGCATGTACTGACAGATGGATTGTCCTGTGGCGTGAGAGACCACCTGGTTGAGCACGATGGATTCAATCCCTGCGTAGTTGAATTTGGTGCCGGGCGTGTGAAAGGGTTTTCCTGTGAATATGTTGATGGCCGTGATGGCGCCCTGTGACTCTAGGCTGGACAAGGTACGGGCGTTGTCATCCGCTCCTGAGTAGTTTTCGCTGTAGATCCTGCCTGAGCTCATGCGCAGCAGGTGCCGCAAGCTGATGGCGCCATAGGCCGAGTCAGCAATGGCTGGCACATACTTGCTGGCCGGGTCGTCCAGCGAGGCGATCTTGCCTTCGTCCAGCGCAATGCCAACCAATAAACCGGTGATGGACTTGGCCATGGAAAAGGACGCGAATTTATCCGAAGCTAAACGCATGCGCGGGTAGCGCTCTTCCAGAATTGTGTCACCTTGCGCGGCAATCAAGGAAGTGACTTGGTAGGTTTCTACAAAGTCATCCAGGGTTCGGGTTCCGCCTACAGGGAAGCGTGAATAACTCAGCGGGCGAGGCAACTGCCCTTGTCCCAAGTTGCGACTTTGTGGCCCCGGCTCAATGGTGCAGGAGTTGAAGTACTTGGCCCAGTTGGAAAACGTGGCCACCCTGACCGGCGCAAAAGTGTGGAAGTCCTTGGCTGCAGCGGGCGGCTTGAATTTTTGCTCACGCTCGCGCAGGAAGGCCGCCGTGTCGGCGTGCGCCCAAGCCCCCACCAACAGCAGAGCCAGCGTCAAAATTGAGTGACGTTTAACCATGGGCGATGCCTTTCAAATCACATGTTGCGTCGGTACTGACCACCCACCTCAAACAGCGCATTGGTGATCTGGCCGAGAGAGCACACCCGCACCGCGTCCATCAGTACTTCGAACACGTTGCCGTTGTCGATCACGGCCTGCTGCAAACGTTTGAGCATGGCCGGCGACTCTTTGGCGTGCAGGGCGTGGAAGTCGTTCAGGCGCTGGAGTTGGCTCTGCTTTTCTTCTTCGGTCGAGCGGGCCAGTTCCAGCGTTTCCATGACTTCGTCGCCCTTGGGGTTGCGGAAGGTGTTGACGCCGATGATGGGCAACTCGCCGGTGTGCTTGAGCATCTCGTAGTGCATGGACTCGTCTTGGATCTTGCCGCGTTGGTAGCCGGTTTCCATCGCGCCCAGCACGCCACCGCGCTCGGCGATTTTTTCAAACTCGGCCAGCACAGCTTCTTCCAGCAACTCGGTCAGCTCGTCGATGATGAAGGCGCCTTGGCTGGGGTTTTCGTTTTTGGCCAAGCCCCACTCGCGGTTGATGATCATTTGGATCGCCATGGCGCGGCGCACCGAGTCTTCGGTGGGCGTGGTGATGGCTTCGTCAAACGCGTTGGTGTGCAGGCTGTTGCAGTTGTCGTAGATTGCGATCAGCGCTTGCAGTGTGGTGCGGATGTCGTTGAACTGGATCTCTTGCGCGTGCAGGCTGCGGCCCGAGGTCTGGATGTGGTACTTGAGCTTTTGGCTGCGCTCGTTCGCGCCGTATTTTTCTTTCATGGCCACCGCCCAGATGCGACGCGCCACGCGGCCCATCACGGTGTACTCCGGGTCCATGCCGTTGCTGAAGAAGAACGACAAGTTGGGGGCGAAGTCGTCGATGTGCATGCCGCGCGCCAGATACGCCTCGACAAAGGTGAAACCGTTACTCAGCGTGAACGCCAGCTGGCTGATGGGGTTGGCTCCGGCTTCAGCGATGTGGTAACCCGAGATGGACACCGAGTAGAAGTTGCGCACGTCATGGTGCACAAAGTACTGCGCGATGTCGCCCATCACTTTCAATGAAAACTCGGTCGAGAAGATGCAAGTGTTTTGTCCTTGGTCTTCTTTCAGGATGTCGGCTTGCACCGTGCCGCGCACGTTGGCCAGCACCCATTCGCGGATCTTGGCGGCTTCGGTCTCGGTGGGTTCGCGGCCGTTCTCAAGTTTGAACTTGTCGAGGTTTTGGTCAATGGCCGTGTTCATGAACATGGCCAAGATGGACGGCGCGGGGCCGTTGATGGTCATCGACACCGAGGTGGTGGGGTTGCACAGGTCAAAGCCCGAGTACAGCACCTTCATGTCGTCGAGCGTGGCCACGTTCACGCCCGAGTTGCCGATCTTGCCGTAGATGTCGGGGCGCAGGTCAGGGTCGTTGCCGTACAGCGTGACCGAGTCAAACGCGGTGGACAAGCGCTTGGCGGGCAAGCCCTCTGACACCAGCTTGAAGCGGCGGTTGGTGCGGAAGGGGTCGCCTTCGCCGGCGAACATGCGGGTGGGGTCTTCTCCTTCGCGCTTGAATGCGAAGGTGCCTGCGGTGTAGGGGTAGCTGCCGGGCACGTTGTCCAGCATCAGCCACTTGAGCACTTCGCCGTCGTCTTCGTATTGGGGCAGCGCCACTTTGCGGATGGTGGTGCCAGACAAAGATTGGGTGGTGAGGGCCGTGCGGATTTCTTTGTCGCGGATCTTCACCACGTATTCGTCGCCGGCATAGGCTTTTTGCATGTCGGGCCATTGGGCCAGCAGTTTGCGGGCTGTTGGGTCTTGGGTTTGTTCGCGGCTCACGGCCAGGTCAATGGCGGCCTCTGCAGCTTTGGCGCGACCGGACTTGCCCACTTCGAGCATGCGGGCGGCAGCGCGCAGTTGCTGGATTTCGCGGGCCAGGCGGGCCTGGTCGCGGGCACGTTTCTTGTAGCCGCGCACCGTATCGCTGATCTCTGCCAAGTAGCGGGTGCGCGAGGAGGGCACCACCGGGTTTTGGTGGGTGCTGTAGCGCACCTTGACCACAGGCAAACGGCCTTCGGTGGTCTGCATGCCCAGCTCGGCCAAGCGGGCTTTGAGGGCTTGGTACAGCGCTGTCACACCGTCGTCGTTGAAGCGCGCGGCCATGGTGCCAAACACGGGCATTTGCTCGGTGGGCACGGTCCAGGCTTCTTTGTTGCGCTGCACTTGTTTGGCCACATCGCGCAGGGCATCGGATGAGCCTTTGCGGTCGAACTTGTTGATGGCCACAAACTCGGCAAAGTCGAGCATGTCGATTTTTTCGAGCTGGCTGGCTGCGCCAAATTCGGGGGTCATCACGTACATGGGCACGTCCACATGCGGCACGATGGCGGCGTCGCCTTGGCCAATGCCGGAGGTTTCGACCACGATCACGTCAAAATTGGCCACCTTGCAAGCAGCGATGACATCGGGCAGCGATTTGCTGATCTCAGAGCCAAAGTCACGCGTGGCCAGCGAGCGCATGAACACGCGCGGGCCCTGCGACCAAGGTGAAATCGCATTCATGCGGATGCGGTCGCCCAGCAGCGCGCCACCGCTCTTGCGACGCGAAGGGTCGATGGAGATCACGGCCACGCGCAGCGCGTCGCCTTGGTCCAGCCGCAAGCGTCGAATCAACTCGTCGGTCAGACTCGACTTGCCGGCACCGCCGGTGCCGGTGATGCCCAGCACGGGCACCTTCTTTTGTGCGGCTTGTTCGCGCACGGCTTTGACAACGCTGGCATCGGCTTTGTCGTTTTCAAGCGCTGTGATCAACTGCGCCAGCGCACGCCAGTGCATTTCGCCATGGCCTTGAATCGCATCCACGGTCTTGGGGGCCAGGGGGCTGATGTCTTGGTCGCAGCGCATGACCATCTCGCCGATCATTCCGGCCAAGCCCATTTTTTGGCCATCTTCTGGGCTGAAAATGCGCACGCCTTTGTCGGCCAAGGCGCGGATCTCGGACGGCACGATCACGCCGCCGCCGCCGCCAAACACCTTGATGTGCTCGCCGCCTCGGGCTTTGAGCAGGTCCACCATGTAGCTGAAATATTCGTTGTGCCCGCCTTGGTAAGAGCTGATGGCGATGCCCTGCGCATCTTCTTGCAGCGCGGCGGTCACCACCTCGTCCACCGAGCGGTTGTGGCCCAGGTGGATCACTTCGGCGCCCATGCTTTGAAGGATGCGGCGCATGATGTTGATGGCAGCGTCGTGCCCGTCAAAAAGACTGGCGGCAGTGACAAAACGCACCTTGTGGGTGGGTCGGTATTCGGCCAAGGCTTTGAATTCGGCGGACAGGTCGGTCATGGGGGTCTCCGGTAGCAGGGCGGTCTTGTGGCTTTGACGTTGACGTAAACGTCAACCAAAACCCGCATCTTAGCCGTTGCGGCCTGTCCTGTCACTGACACTTGGACAGCCAAGCGGAAAGCTATGATTTGAGCCAGAGGCTTCTGCCAACGGTGCCTTGACTGACCCATACCCTTTTGATTGAACACCCCATGACCTCATCCGCCACGCCTGCACCCACATTTCCGGCCATCCCAGCGGCCATTGGCTATGCCGGCGATATTTCGCCTGAACAGGCTTGGGCCTGGGTGCAATCGGGCGAGGCCAAATTGGTGGACGTGCGGACTGACGCTGAACGGGCTTGGGTGGGTTTTGTGCCCGGTGCCCATGCTGTGGCCTGGAAGCAGTGGCCCGGCATGGCGGTGAACCCTGACTTTGACGCGGGCGTGCAGGCTTTGGGCGCAGAGGGGCAAAAACTCTTGATGCTGTGCCGAAGCGGTGTGCGTTCGATCGCCGCTGCCCAGCGGGCCACCGAGCTGGGTTTGCAGGCCTACAACATCCTTGAGGGCTTTGAGGGCGACCCGGACGACCAGGCGCACCGGGGTGTCCAAGGCGGCTGGCGCGTTCGCGGGCTGCCTTGGCAACAAAACTGAGGCCTGGCCTCGGGTCCAGCCTCAAACGCCTGGCGGGCGCCGGTTGATCAGTTCTTGGCTGGCTTTTTCGTAAGCGTGCGCCAACTTAAGGAGCGCCCAATCGCCTTGTGGCTTGCCAATCAGCGCCAATCCCATCGGCAGCCCGTTGGTGCCAAAACCGGCCGGCAAGCTGATGGACGGCAAGCCTGCCAAGGTGGCGTAAATCACCACCTCCATCCAGCGGTGGTAAGTGTCCATGGTGCGGCCCGCAACGCTTTGCGGCCAGCGCTGGGTGACGTCAAAGGGCCAAACCTGAGATACCGGAATCGCCAACACATCGAACTTTTCAAACAATGCCAGCATGCTGTGGTGAAAGCGTGTGCGGCTGGCGCTGCCGGCCATGAGCTGCGCTCCCGTGAGGGTGAGGAATTGTTCATGCTCCCATAGCGCCTCGGCTTTGATGTGGGCACGGTTGGCCGGGTTGAGCAACAAAGTCGCGATGCGCGGCCCCACCAAGGCTTGGCGCCACACCAACCAGGTCTGCCAAATTTGCTCGGGTGGCATGCCCAACTGGGCTTCGTCCACCGCACAGCCCATGTCAGTGAAACTCTTCAGGGCAGATTGGCAAACTTCCAAAATGCCGTCTTCGACGGGCAAGTAGCCTTGCAGATCACCCAACCAACCCACGCGTTGGCCTTTGGGGTCACTGTCCAGGTTGCCCGCAAACAGGGCGGGGTCATCGGCCAGGCTGAGCGGACTGGCTGGGTGGGGGCCGGCCTGCACCGACAAGAGCTGAGCCAGGTCGGCCACATGACGGGCCATGGGGCCTTCGGTGGCCAGTTGTGCAATGAAGGCGTCTGGCACGGGTTGCATCGGCACTCGCCCTTGTGAGGGGCGCATGCCAAACACATGGTTCCATCCCGCCGGGTTGCGAAGGCTGCCCATGAAGTCTGAACCATCGGCCACCGGCAACATGCGCCGGGCCAAGGCCACAGCCGCGCCACCGCTGCTGCCGCCGGCGGACTTGTGCGGGTTCCAGGCGTTGCGTGTGGCTCCAAACACTTCATTGAAGGTGTGCGAACCCAAACCAAACTCGGGGGTGTTGGTTTTGCCGATCACGATCGCACCCGATGCCTTCATGCGCTGGGCCATCAGGCCATCTTCAGCGGCCACAGAGTCCTTCATCAGCGGGCTGCCCAAACTGGTGCGCAAGCCCTGCACATTGGCCAAATCCTTGATGGCTTGGGGCATGCCGTGCATCCAGCCCATGGATTCGCCCCGCGCCAGTTGCGCATCGCGATCGTGGGCTTGGCGCAACAGCACCTCGGGGTCAACTCGGCTGACGATGGCGTTGCTCTCGGGGTTGAGCCGGTCGACCTGCGTCAAGGTGGCTTGCATGAGTTCGTGACACGACACCTGGCGTTGGTGTATCGCGCGTGACAAGTCCTTGGCGCTGAAGTCGATAATGTTTGTGGCTGATGGGTTCATCTTTGGATTTTTAGTGATACCGTTCACCTGATCATGTCACCCTATTGACTGGAGTAGATTTATGAAGCGTCGTTCTCTTTTTGCCTTGGCATCCTTGTCTGTCGCCCTCTTGAGCCCGTGGGCTGTTCAGGCGCAAACCAAGACCCTCAAGGTGGTGCCCCACGCCAACGTGACCATCCTCGACCCGGTTTGGAGCACGGCATTTGTCACCCGCAACCATGGCTACATGATTTACGACACCTTGTTCGGCACTGATTTGGCCGGCAAGGTCAAGCCTCAGATGGTGGACAAGTGGACGGTCAGCAAAGACAACCTGACCTGGACATTCAAACTGCGCGATGGCTTGGAGTTCCATGACGGCAAGCCCGTCACCAGCGAAGACGTGGTGGCCTCGATCAAGCGTTGGTCCAGCCGAGACAGCTTTGGCGGTGTGTTGGCCAAAAGCGTGGACAACTACAGCGCCCCCGATGCCAAGACCTTTGTCATCAAACTCAAGCAGCCTTTTGGCGTGATGCTGGAAGCCTTGGGCAAGCCCTCATCCAACGTGCTGTTCATCATGCCCGCCCGCATCGCAGCCACACCGGGCACCGAGCAGATCAAAGAGCATGTGGGTTCTGGCCCATACCGCTTTGTGGCCGAAGAATACAAGCCGGGTGAGCGCTTGGTGTATGTGAAAAACGACAAGTACAAGCCGCGCACCGAGGCGCCAGACGGCACCACGGGCGGCAAGTCTGTGCATGTGGACCGCGTGGAGTGGGTCATCATCCGTGACCCCCAGACCCAATTCAATGCCTTGGTGGCGGGTGAGGTCGACATCGTCGAGCAACCCACCTTTGAGCAGTACTCCTCTTTGAAGGCGCAAAAAGACATCCAGATCGTGGATGCACAGCCAGCCGGTTTGCAGTTCATTTTCCGCTTCAACCACCTGCATGCGCCTTTCAACAACGTCAAGATCCGCCAAGCGGCCATGGTTGCTTTGGGTCAAGAAGCGCACCTGAAAACCCAGGTGGGCGCACCGGGCATGTTTGCTTTTTGCAAGAGCATTTACCCCTGCGGTACACCGCTGGCCAGCGACAAGATGGGCATCTACACCGGCATGGCCGACCCCAAAAAGGCCGCCCAAATGCTGAAAGAAGCCGGTTATGACGGCACCCCTGTGCTCTTGATGCGCCCGACCGATCTGGCCTCGATTGCCAAACTGCCTTTGGTGGCCAAGCAGCAACTGGAAGCTGCGGGCTTCAAGGTGGACATGCAGCAAATGGACTGGGCCACACTGGTGGCACGCCGCGCCAAAAAGGATGCCCCAGCGCAAGGCGGCTGGAACGCTTTCATGACGGCTTGGACGGCTGGCGACATCTTGAACCCCTTGACCATGGCCATGATGAATGCTGCCGGTGACCGGGGGTGGTTTGGTTGGCAGGATGACAAGCAGATCGAGGACTTGAAGGTCAAGTTTGCTCAGGCCACCAACGATGCGCAGAAAAAGCAGATTGCTGAGCAAATTCAGCTGCGCGCCATGGAGACCGCTTCGCACGTCCCATTGGGTCAGTATTTCAACCCGGCTGCGCTGCGTAAAAACATCTCTGGCTTGGTACCTGCAGGTGCGCAGGTTTACTGGAACATCAAGAAAAATTGATTCAAGTCGGCACGCCAGCGTGCTGACTTCGAACTTTTTGCGGCGTCACGAAAGCCCTCATGTTGCGTTTTTTAATGCAGCGATTGCTGTCGCTGATCCCTGTCTTGTTGACGGTGGCTGTGGTGGTCTTCCTGATCTTGCGCCTCACGCCGGGCGATCCGGCGGCGGTGATCGCGGGCAACAACGCAACCAACGAGGACATTGACCGGATCCGTGAGCAACTGGGCTTGAGTGAGCCCCTTTGGACCCAATTTTGGATCTGGTTCAGCGGCGTGCTGCAGGGTGACTTGGGGTATTCCTTTTACTTGGGCAAGCCGGTCTTGGAGTTGATTGGCCAGCGCATCGAGCCGACCCTGTCGCTGGCGGCGGGCACCATGTTCTTGGCTGTGTTGGTGGCGGTGCCTTTGGGCACCTTGGCGGCCTGGCGCATGGGCGGTTGGCTGGACCGCATCTTGTCGGGCTTTGCGGTGGCCGGTTTCTCGGTGCCGGTGTTTGTCATCGGTTATGTGCTGATCTACATCTTTGCCATTGAGCTCAAATGGTTCCCGGTGCAGGGCTACAAGCGGCTGATGGGGCCTTCTTCTCAGGGTGCAGCTGCTTGGGCTTGGCAATTGGTCTTGCCTTGGCTCAGTTTGGCCACCATTTATGTGGCCTTGATTGCGCGGGTCACGCGGGCCAGTGTCTCAGAGGCCTTGACCGAAGACTACATCCGCACGGCGCGTGCCAAAGGGGTGACCGAGCAAGCTGTTTTGATGCGCCACGCCCTGAGCAACGCAGCCGTGCCCATCGTCACCGTCATTGGCATCGGCGTGGCCTTGCTGATTGGCGGTGTGGTGGTGACCGAGACGGTCTATGCCATCCCGGGTTTGGGGTCGCTGACCGTGGACGCGGTGCTCAACCGGGACTTTCCCGTGATTCAAGGGGTGGTCTTGTTCTTCAGTGCCCTGTATGTGCTGATCAATTTGCTGGTTGACTTGAGCTATCTGTGGCTTGAC
The DNA here is from genome assembly GCA_943331105.2 of Akkermansia muciniphila. GTDB lineage: Bacteria > Pseudomonadota > Gammaproteobacteria > Burkholderiales > Burkholderiaceae_C > Limnohabitans_A. Next base: position 146,117 of record CALQKH020000008.1, on the reverse strand, counting down.
CCGCGTATTCGGTACTGATGCCCATGAAACCCTTGGCTTCCCAATTGTTGGCCAACACCTCCATCCGTTTTGGGGCGGCGGTGTTGGGTCTTTTGATCCTGATCGCAGGTTTGGCCCCTTGGATGGGCACGGTCGATCCGGCGGCCATGGACTCGGGCCACATCAACACCTTGTCGGGCACGGTGGGGGCGTTTGCGCTGCTGGACGGTACCAGCGTGGCCCACACTTTCTGGATGGGTTCTGACAACTTCGGGCGCGACATTTACAGCCGGGTTTTGTACGGCACGCGGGTGTCTTTGTTGGTGGGCTTGTTCACCGCCGTGGCCGCCTTGTTGGTGGGCGGCACCTTGGGCATGTTGGCCGGTTATTTCCGGGCACTTGATGCGGTGTTGATGCGCTTCATGGACGGGCTGATGGCAATCCCCGCCATTTTGTTGGCCATTGCTTTGGTGGCCGCTTTGGGCGCGCAGTTGTGGACCGTGGTGGTGGCCATCGCGGTGCCCGAAATTCCACGTGTGACCCGCTTGGTTCGGTCTTTGGTCTTGTCCTTGCGCGAAGAGCCCTTTGTCGAGGCCGCGCGTGCCTTGGCCACGCCCACGCCCGTTATTTTGTGGCGGCATATCTTGCCCAATGCCATGGCGCCCCTGATCGTGCAAGGCACCTTCATTGCAGCCAGTGCTGTCCTGACTGAAGCGATTTTGAGTTTCTTGGGGCTGGGCTTGCCGGCCGACATTCCGACCTGGGGCAACATCATGGCCGAGGGCCGTGTGCAGTTCAGCCAGTACCCGGGCAATGTGCTGTACCCCGCTTTGTTTTTGGTGCCTACGGTGCTGGCGGTGAATTTGTTGGGCGATGGTTTGCGCGATGTGCTTGACCCCAAGTTTGCCAAAAGGGGGGCGTGATGAACACTGTCCCAGTGCCAGTTTTGTCGGTCCGAGATTTGTCGGTGTCTTTGCCCCCAGGGGGTGACCGTGCGCATGCGGTGCACCGGGTGTCGCTCAACATCCTTCCCGGCAAGACCTTGTGCGTGGTGGGTGAGTCGGGTTCGGGCAAGTCGGTCATGGCCACCACGGTCATGGGCTTGTTGGCCAAAGAACTCCAACCCAGTGGTGGCGAGATTGTGTTGCAAGGCGAGTCTTTGCTGGGCGCATCGGCTGCGCGTTTGAGGGCCTTGCGCGGCCGTAGCATGGGCATGGTGTTCCAAGAGCCCATGACCGCGCTCAACCCGGTGATGACCTGTGGTGACCAAGTCGATGAGTTGCTCTCGACCCACACCGATTGGCCGGCGGCGCAGCGCCGCGCTGAAATTTTGCGCATTTTTGAGCGGGTGCGCCTGCCCGACCCCGAGCGCATGCTGCGCAGCTTCCCGCACCAGCTCAGCGGTGGGCAGCGTCAACGCATCGTGATCGCCATGGCGGTGGTGCTCAAGCCCGCACTCATCATTTGTGACGAGCCGACCACGGCGTTGGATGTCACCACACAAAAAGAAATTTTGCGTTTGATCGCCGATCTGCAAACCGAGCAAGGCAGTGCCGTGCTCTTCATCACCCATGACATGGGCGTGGTGGCCGAGATCGCCGACGAGGTGTTGGTCATGAACCAGGGTGAAGCCGTTGAGGGCGGTCTGTGTGAACAGGTCTTGCGCCGCCCCAAAGCCGATTACACACGCCAGCTGTTGTCGGCCGTGCCCGGCATGACCCCGCCAGCGGCCAAACCTGCTTTCAGTGGCCCCGCGTTGCTGACTGGACAAGCTGTGGGTAAAACCTATGCCAGCCGCGACTGGATGGGCCGCAACCGCGCGACCGCTGCCTTGCAAAACGCCCATGTGGCGGTGCGTGCCGGCGAGACCGTGGGCATTGTGGGTGAGTCGGGTTCGGGCAAATCGACGTTGGCCCGTTGCCTGATTCGTTTGATTGATCCGACCGAGGGCCAGATTTTGTGGGGTGAACACGAAGTGGCGAACTTGCCTGAGGCCCGCTTGCGGGCCTTGCGCAACCGGGTTCAAGTGGTGTTTCAAGACCCCAACCGCTCGCTCAACCCGCGCCGCACCGTGGGCCAGTCCATGGTGGAGGGCGCCATGAACTTTGGTCAAACCCGCGCTCAGGCTGAAGCCTTGGCCGCCGAGCTGATGGCCCAGGTGCGTTTGCCGGTTGAAGCTTTGCAGCGCTACCCCAGTCAGTTCAGTGGTGGCCAACGGCAGCGCTTGGCCATTGCGCGTGCGCTGGCATGCAGGCCCCAGGTGTTGGTGGCCGACGAAGCCGTCAGCGCTTTGGATGTGAGCGTGCAGGCGCAGATTCTGAATTTGTTGCGAGAAATCCAGGGCCGTTTGGGCTTGGGTTTGTTGTTCATCACGCATGACCTGCGTGTGGCCGCCCAGTTGTGTGATCGCGTCATCGTGATGCACCAAGGCCGCATTGTCGAGGAAGGTCCGACGGCCGAGTTGTATGCCAACCCCCAACAAGACTACACACGCCGTTTGTTTTTTGCTGCACCCGCTGCATTGCCGCCTCTTGAGGCACTTTGAAACTTGTCCCCTGCCTGAGTGCTTTGATCCATGACCCGTATCCTGATGGCTGGTTACCAGCACGAGACCAACACCTTTGCCCCCAGCTTGGCCGATTGGGCTGCTTTCCAAACCGGTGAGGCTTTTCCTGCTTATGTGCGGGGGCAGGCCATGCTGGACCAGATGACCGGCGTGAACATTCCTGCGGGAGGCTTCATTGACTCGGCGCGCCGCGAGGGTTGGCAATTGGTACCTTCGGCTTGGGCCGGGGCCACGCCATCGTCTTATGTCACGCGCGACGCTTTTGAGCGCATTTGCAGCGCCATCTTGGAAGACGTGCGCGCCGCCATGGTGCAGGGCTTGGACGGCGTGTACTTGGACTTGCATGGTGCCGCCGTGGCCGAAAACGCCGATGACAGCGAGGGTGAATTGATCGCTCGCATTCGAGCGGTGGTGGGCCCCCGCGTGCCCATCGTGGCCAGCTTGGATCTGCACGCCAACGTGACCCAGCGCATGCTGCGCGTGTCCGATGGTCTGGTGGCATACCGCACTTACCCACACATCGACATGGCCGACACCGGCGAGCGGGCCGCCATCTTGCTGCGCGAACATTTGCGTGCAGGCACCAAGCGCTCTGTGCAGGCACGTCGCCTGCCGTTTTTGATTCCACTCAACGCACAAAGCACCTGGATGGCCCCTGCCCAAGGGCTTTATGACGAGATGATGGCGCTCGAGACACAAACTGGCTGCATGTTGAGTTTTTGCATGGGTTTTCCGGCCTCTGATTTTGACGAGTGTGGACCGGTGGTCTGGGGCTGTGGCCCAGGCGCCGAATCTGCTGTCCAGCGCTTGTTTGAACGCGTGGCCGAGCCCAGCCAATGGCGCCCCGATGTGTTGCCCGCCCGTGAAGCCGTGGCGCAGGCGCTGGCCACAGCCGAAGTGTCTTCAGCCCCCGTGGTGATGGCCGACACGCAAGACAATCCGGGCGCTGGCGGCGACAGCAACACCACCGGCATGCTGCATGCCTTGTTGCAGCAAGGCGCTGGCCAGCGCTGGCCAGGCCAAGTGGCTGTGGGCTTGCTTTATGACCCCGCAGCTGCCCGCATGGCCCATGAGGCCGGTGTGGGGGCCAGTTTGCAGTTGGCTTTGGGCAAAGCTGTGCCCACCTTTACCGGCGAGGACAGTGATTCGCCTTTGCAGGGGCGCTTTACGGTGCGCGCTTTGGGGGCAGATGACTGCGAACTCAAAGGCCCGATGATGACCGGCATGAAAGCCCACATCGGCCCCTGCGCCTGCCTTGAAATCGACGGTGTGCTGATCGCCGTGGCCAGCGGCAAGATGCAAATGCTGGACCGAGAACTCTTTCGCGCCGTGGGCATCCAGCCTGAGCAGATGAAGCTCTTGGTGGTCAAAAGCTCTAACCATTTTCGCGCCGACTTCACACCCATTGCCAGCCGTGTGTTGGTGGCCAAAGCGGCTGGCCCCATGGCGGCCGACCCGGCGGACTTGCCTTGGAAAAAGCTCAGCCCCCATACCCGCACCCGGCCATGACCCTGACCTGACCCGACCGCAGGCAAAGGGTTTTTGAATCACCACCTCAGAGGCACGACCATGCGCACAGCACCCCAAGCATCTGCAGCAGCAGCTTCGCAAGACCTGACCCAAGCCCCAGCCCATGAACTGCTGGCGTTGTACCGCAGCGGGCAGGCTTCGCCGGTAGAGGTAACGCAGGCCGTGATTCAGCGCATTGGACGTGTCAACCCGCAAATCAATGCCTTTTGCCTGGTGGATGAAAAAGCCGCCTTGGCCAGTGCCCGTGCCAGTGAAGCCCGTTGGCAGGCGCACCGCCAGCAAGGTGCGCCCGTGGGCGCTTTGGACGGCGTGCCAACTTCCATCAAAGACCTGATCTTGACCCAAGGCTGGCCCACTTTGCGTGGCAGCCGCACGATCGACCCGAACCAGACTTGGGATGTGGACGCACCGGCCACTGCCCGCTTGCGCGAAGCGGGTGCGGTGCTGCTGGGCAAAACCACCACCCCCGAATTTGGTTGCAAAGGCGAGACCAATTCGCCTGCCACTGGCATCACGCGCAATCCCTGGAACCTGGCCCACACACCCGGCGGCTCCTCGGGCGGAACGGCTGCTGCGGTGGCCGCAGGTCTGGGGCCCTTGAGTGTGGGCACCGATGGTGCAGGCAGCGTACGCATTCCAGCAGCTTTTTGCGGCAACGTGGGCCTGAAACCCAGTTTTGGCCGGGTGCCTGCTTACCCCTTGTCGCCTTTTGGCTCGGTGGCGCATTTGGGGCCCCACACCATGAGCGTGCGCGATGCCGCCCTGATGACCAACGTGCTCAAACAGCCCGATGCCCGCGATTGGACATCGCTGCCGCCGGACGCGAGTGACTACACCGTGGGCCTTGAAGATGGCATCCGGGGCCTGCGCATCGCCTATTCGCCCACCTTGGGTTATGCCAAGAATGTGCACCCCGAAATCGCTGCTGCGGTGAACGCGGCTGTTTTGCAACTGCAGGCCTTGGGTGCGCATGTGGAGCAGGTTGATCCGGATTTTGAAGACCCGCTGGAGATCACCACTGGCCTGTGGTTTTTGGGCGCACACACCGTGTGGCAAGGCTTGAGCGTTGCCCAGCAGGCCGTGGCTGACCCGGATTTCCGGGCTGAGGCCGAACTGGGCGCCCAACTGACCGCCTTACAAGTGCAGCAATTGAACCAGCGCCGCGGTGTGCTGGGCTCGCACATGCGACAGTTCATGCAGCGCTACGACCTCTTGGTTACACCCTCGGTCTCAATTACAGCTTTTGAGGCGCGCCCGGCGGGTTCGGTGCCGATGGACCCAGTCAGCATGCTGGGCTGGACGCCTTTCAGTTACCCCTTCAACCTGACCCAGCAACCTGCCATCACGGTGCCTTGCGGCCTGACCCGAAGCGGCTTGCCCATGGGCCTGCAGATCGTGGGCCCGATGTTTGGCGATGCCTTGGTGTTGCGTGCTGCGCGTGCCTACGAGTCGGTGCAGCCTGTCGTGCGTCCCAAGCTCTGAAGTGGCTCCTCTCTTGCCTTGAATGCTCTACCCGGTATTGCCCTGTTGGCTGCGAGCTAATCTTTTGGTGTAATAGCCGGTTCACCCTAGATTCAAGCGCTTGGGTGCATATCGCATTCATGTGGGGAAGCCATGCAATTGATTTGGGTCTCAGGGCCTGCCGCCAAAGTGGTCACTGTGTCCATCACCACCCGCACGGTGTTGACGGCCGTTGCGGCGGTGTCCGGTTTTTTGGTGCTGTTGGGTTTTGTGTTCAATTTGATCGGCTTGCGGGTGGCAGTGGAATACGTGCCCGAATTGGCCCATCGCATGGGCGGCGTCACCAGCCACAGTGAGCAGCAAAAAATCGAAGCCGATTACCGGGGCAAACTCGACGAACTGAACCAACAGCTGGCCCGCGTTACCGACCGCATGTCGCAATTGGAGCAGATCAAAAACAAGGCACTCGGACGCTTGGGGCTTGAAAAACTCTTGTCTTTTTCCTCTTCGGTGCAAACCGATGGTTGGCTCGGCCGGGGTGGCCCCATGAACTTGTTGCCTCTGTGGCGCTCCAACGACGACGCCCTTGGTACCCAGATCGACCAGTCCTTGCAAAAAGCACAGCGCTTTGACCAAGCCATGCAGGAGATGCAAAACCGTTGGCAGAAAGACCTGGGCCGCATCGACTTGTTGCCCACCTTGCTCCCCATTGCGGGTGATTTTGCCGTCACCAGTGGTTTTGGCTTTCGGGTCGATCCCTTGTCACGTTTGCCCAGCATGCATGAAGGCATTGACTTTGTGGCACCCGTTGGCACCCCGGTGTTGTCCACCGCACCCGGCGTCGTGCTGGTGGCTGAATATTCGGGGGCCTACGGCAAGATGGTGGACATCCAGCATGCAGAAGGGTTTGTGACCCGCTATGCACACCTGCAGGCCATTCATGTGCAAGCCGGGCAAATCATTGCGCCGCACCAAACCGTGGGCACTTTGGGCAACACGGGTCGCTCCACCGGCCCGCATCTTCATTACGAAGTCATCTTCAATGGGCGAGCCCTGCACCCTGTCAAGGCATTGGCCGCCTGGAGCCGCTCCTGAAACGGCGCAAATTCATCGACAAAAGGAGACTCCCATGTTCGGATCCAAAAAGAACAACCTCACACCCCTTGTCATGGGGCAGGAAAAGTTTGACACCCTGATTGGCCGCAACGCCGAGATACATGGTTGCCTGAAGTTGCACGAAAGCGTGCGGATTGACGGCAAGGTCGTGGGCAACATCGAGGCGCCCAAAGACAGCGCCATCTCGGTGGTGATTGGCACCACCGGTGAGATCCATGGCGATGTGATCGCCAGTCGAATCATTGTGGCTGGCAAAGTATCGGGTAATTTGCATGGCTTTGAGCGGGTGGAGCTCATGGCCAGCGCACTGGTGCAAGGCGATATCAAGTACGCCTCCATGGCCGTCGAACATGGGGCTCGTTTGCTGGGCTTGATGCTCCAGGTCGATACCCACGAGACAGGCGCGGGCATCGACCGCGATGCCAAGGCGGTGATTCGGAAAGCCAAAACCACTGGCCAGGCTGAGTGAGCACCAGCCGGGGAAGTCAGCCGCTAAAAATCATTATCATCAGCGGATGACATTTTTAGCCATCGACGTGGGCAACACGCGCCTGAAGTGGGCGCTGTACGACAGACCCAACCCCAGCGGGCAATTAATGGCGCAAGGCGCCGAATTTTTGGAAAACATTGACCGCTTGTCCGATGGCGCATGGGCTGAACTGCCCAAACCCGATCACATGCTGGGCTGCGTGGTAGCGGGTGACGCCATCAAGCGCCGCGTGCAAGAGCAAATGGACATCTGGGACTTTACCCCTCAATGGGTGGTGCCCAGTGCCCAAGAGGCGGGCCTGACCAATGGCTACGACCACCCCTCGCGTTTGGGGGCTGACCGCTGGGTGGCCATGGTGGGTGCTCGCCAACGGATGTTGGCCCAAGGTCCGGCGCGTCCTTTGGTGGTGGTCATGGTGGGCACAGCCGTCACAGTCGAGGCGATCGATGCCGAGGGTCGTTTTTTAGGAGGCCTGATTTTGCCCGGCCACGGCATCATGCTGCGAGCGCTGGAGTCCGGCACGGCCGGGTTGCATGTGCCCACCGGCGAGGTCACGCCTTTTCCCACCAACACCAGCGACGCCTTGACCAGTGGCGGCACCTATGCGATTGCGGGGGCCTGTGAACGCATGGTGCAGCACCTGCGCGCGCGCACTGGGCAAGAGCCCCTGTGCGTCATGACCGGCGGCGCGGGTTGGAAAATGGCGCCCAGCATGTCTGTGCAGTTCGAATTGGTGGACAACCTGATCTTTGATGGTCTGCTGGCGTTGGCCGCTCAGCGCTTTAACTGAGCATCAGTCTTGATGGGGCGTGTTGTAGGCCGCAGTCAAGGCCTGCAAATGGCTTTGTAAGTCGGTGTTGGCCATGTGCGGTGTCAGCAGGGCCAGCACATGTTGCGCACCCCGTGTCAGGGCCAGTCCGGCATTGGCAGGCTCCATCGCCTGACGTGGGTTGCGCACGTATTCATAACTCAACCAATAGGTCACCATCACCGACATGCTGGCCGACAAGGTCTCGATGTTGTCTGGGCTCAAGCGCATGAGTCCGGCCGCAGCCAATGACTCGAGCATCTGCCGAAAGGCGCGAGTCTTGCGTTCCAAGACCGCATGGAAATGCGTTTCCAAGTGGCGATTGCCAGACAGAAGGTTGTTCAGGTCCCGGTACAAAAACCGGTGGCTCCAGACCTGTTCAAACAGCGAGTGCAAAAAGAACCAGGTGTCCTCCACATCCTTCACATCAGGGGCAGCCTCCAGCAAACCCAACATGCTTGTTTCGTACTGGTCAAACAAGTGGTTGACCAAGGCATCTTTGGATGCAAAGTGGTAGTACAAATTGCCGGGGCTGATGCCCAGCTCGGCCGATATCAAAGTGGTCGACACATTGGGTTCGCCAAACCGGTTAAAGAGCTCCAGCGTCACCTCGGCGATGCGCTCTGCGGTTCGGCGGGGGGCTTTCTTGGCCATGTTTGCGGTTTGACGTGGGGCCTCAAGCCGACCGGCTGCGAGGCTTTTTGGCGGCTGCGGCAGGTTTGCTGCCTTGCAAGCTGGCCAGCTGAGCTTCAAGTTGTGCCACTCGCTCGGTCAACATCTGCATGTCCAAAAGCGAAGGCATGCCCAAACGATGCAAGGCTTTGGCCACTCGGTCTTCAAACAAGTGCTCCAGTTTGTCCACACGCCCGGTGGCCTGCTGGCCAAAATCACTGGCCATATGACTCAGGCGCTCGGTGGCTTCCTGAAGGCGTTGCTGGGCCTCGGCCTGGCTTTTGCGTTGAAACGCCAGCCCATCGTTCAGCAAAGTTTCGATGGCTTTGCTGCCTTGCTCTTGGGCTTTGGCCATGGCTCCGAGGCCTGCCAGCCAGACCTGCTGAGCGGGTGGCGTGTGGGCTTCGCTGGCGGATGAGGGTTTGGCGGTTTTGCGCTTTGAAGAGTCTGAGGTGGCCATGGTTGCGTCCTGAACAAGCCATCACTTTAACCGCTGCCTGTGACCATGCAACACCTCAGTGCCCTGCTGGCTGGTTCACGTGGAATGCAAAGTGGCGTGCCATGCAAAGAACAAGGCAAAGAGCAAGGCGCATTGCTCCTAAAATCATGTGAATCTGGCGCGGCCCCTCGTTGCGCCTTAACCCTCCTTCATCTCATGACCCTTTTGGTAACCGGCGGCGCGGGTTTTATTGGCGCCAACTTTGTGCTGGATTGGCTCGCTGCCAACGATGAGCCGATCGTCAACCTCGACAAACTGACCTACGCGGGCAACCCCGAAACCTTGGCCAGCTTGCAAGGCGATGTGCGTCATCAGTTGGTGCAGGGCGACATTGGCGACAGCGCCCTGGTCAGTCGCCTGCTGGCCGAACACCAGCCTCGTGCGGTGGTCAACTTCGCGGCCGAAAGCCATGTGGACCGTTCCATCCACGGCCCGGGCGAGTTCATCCAGACCAACATCGTGGGCACCTTCAACCTGCTCGAAGCAGTGCGGGGCTTTTGGGGCGACTTGCCCGAGACTGAAAAATTGGCTTTCCGGTTTTTGCATGTGTCAACCGACGAGGTTTATGGCTCTTTGGCCCAGGGCGATCCGGCTTTCTCCGAAACCCACCGCTACGAGCCCAACAGCCCCTACAGCGCCAGCAAGGCCGCCAGCGACCATTTGGTCCGTGCCTGGCACCACACCTATGGTTTGCCGGTGCTCACCACCAACTGCAGCAACAACTACGGGCCCTACCATTTCCCCGAAAAACTCATACCGCTCATGATCGTGAGCGCTTTGGCGGGCAAGCCCTTGCCTGTGTATGGCGACGGCATGCAGATTCGCGACTGGCTTTACGTCAAAGACCATTGCAGCGCGATTCGCCGCGTGCTCGAAGCCGGTCGCTTGGGCGAGGTGTACAACGTGGGCGGTTGGAACGAGAAGCCCAACATCGAGATCGTGCAGACCATCTGCCAACTGCTGGACGAGATGCGCCCCAAAGCCGACGGCGGCACTTACGCCAGCCAGATCACTTACGTGACCGACCGCCCCGGCCATGACCGCCGCTACGCCATCGATGCCCGCAAACTCGAAGCCGAGCTGGGCTGGAAGCCCGCCGAAACGTTTGAGACCGGCATCCGCAAAACCGTGGAATGGTATCTGGCCAACCCCGATTGGGTGAGCCATGTGCAAAGCGGCGCTTACCGCGAGTGGGTGAACACAAACTACGCAGAGCGCCAAACATGAAGATCTTGCTGTTGGGGAAAAACGGCCAAGTTGGGTGGGAGCTGCAACGCAGTTTGGCCCCCTTGGGCGAGGTGTTGGCGCTGGATCGGCGCAGCGCCGACTTTTGCGGTGACCTGAGCCAGCCCGAGCGCTTGGCGCAAACGGTGTTGGCCTTCCGGCCTGATGTCATCGTCAATGCCGCAGCCCACACCGCCGTGGACAAAGCCGAGAGCGAGCCTGATTTGGCCCGCTGCCTCAATGCCACCGCGCCCGCTGCGCTGGCGCAGGCGGCTGCTCAAGTGGGCGCTTTGCTCGTGCACTATTCCACCGATTACGTCTTCAACGGCGAAGGCGAAAAGCCTTGGCAAGAAGCTGACGCTACGGGCCCCTTGAGTGTTTATGGCCAAAGCAAACTCGAGGGTGAACAAGCGATCGTGTCCAGCGGCTGCAAGCACCTGATTTTTCGCACCAGCTGGGTCTACGCGGCGCGAGGCGGCAACTTTGCCAAAACCATGCTGCGCCTGGCCGCCGAGCGCGAGCGCCTCACGGTGATCGATGACCAACACGGTGCCCCCACAGGTGCGGACCTGATTGCCGATGTCACCGCGCACGCCATTCGCCATGCGCTCCAACAACCTGCCTTGTCAGGCGTTTTCCACTTGGTGGCTTCGGGTGAAACCAGCTGGCACGGTTATGCCAGCCATGTGATTGCACAGGCCCGCATCCTTCGGCCCGAGCTGGCCCTGAAAGTCAGCGAGATCGCCCCCGTACCCACCGCTTCATTCCCAACGCCTGCAAAGCGCCCACTCAATTCCCGCCTGCAAACAGGCAAGCTGCAACAGGCCTTTGGGGTGGTGTTGCCCCCATGGCAAGTCGGAGTCAACCGGCTGTTGGCCGAGATCCTCTGATCGGCTTTTGGCTTGCGGCACAATCGTTGGTACTCACTCTCTTTGTTATCTGCCTCATCACGCTTTGTTGAAGTTCATCACCATGACCGACACCTCCACACCTGCCGCCACTGGCCTGGCTGTTGCACCGCATGACCAGGCCCAAATTCTGGCGCAGGCCATGCCCTACATCCGTAAATACCACGGCAAAACCTTGGTCATCAAGTACGGCGGCAACGCCATGACCGACCCCGCTTTGCAGCAAGCTTTTGCCGAAGATGTGGTGTTGCTCAAGTTGGTGGGCATGAACCCGGTGGTGGTGCACGGTGGCGGCCCGCAAATTGAAACCGCCCTCAAGCGCTTGGGTAAAAGCGGTGAATTCATCCAAGGCATGCGCGTGACCGATGCCGAGACCATGGAGGTCGTGGAGTGGGTGCTGGGTGGCGAGGTGCAGCAAGACATTGTGGGCATGATCAACCGCGCAGGCGGCAAGGCCGTGGGCCTGACAGGCCGCGACGGCGGTTTGATCCGCGCCAAAAAACTGCGTTTGGTGGATGCCCAAGATCCCAACAAAGAACACGACGTGGGCCAAGTCGGTGAGATCGAAAGCATTGACCCGGCCATTCTGAAGTGCCTGCAAGACGACGCTTTTATTCCGGTGGTCAGCCCCATTGGTTTTGGCGTCAACAACGAGAGCTACAACATCAACGCCGACGTGGTCGCCGCCAAATTGGCCACCGTGCTGCAAGCCGAAAAACTGCTCATGCTCACCAACATCCGTGGCGTGCTTGACAAAGAAGGACAGCTGCTGACCGAACTGACGCCCAGCCGCATCGACGAGCTGTGCGCCGATGGCACCATCAGCGGCGGCATGATCCCCAAGATTGCGGGCGCCTTAGACGCGGCCAAGAGCGGCGTGAACGCTGTGCACATCATTGATGGCCGCGTGCCCCACGCCATGCTGCTCGAAGTCTTGTCTGAGCAAGCCTTTGGCACCATGATCCGCAGCCGCTAAAGCCGGCTTTGCCAAAGCCCCGCACCTGACTCAGAGGACAACATGAGCGACACCCGCCCAGACCACGCAGACGATTCCGAAGAAGAAGCATCTCCAGCACGCAAGCGACCCCGCCCTGGCGAGCGCCGTTTACAAATTCTGCAAACACTGGCCGCCATGCTGGAGAAGCCTGGCTCCGAGCGCATCACCACCGCAGGCCTGGCCGCCCAAATTGGCGTGAGTGAAGCGGCTTTGTACCGCCACTTTGCCAGCAAGGCCCAAATGTTCGAAGGCTTGATTGACTTCGTGGACCAGTCCGTCATGGGCTTGATCCGTCAAGTCACCGACCGCGAACCCGCAGGCCCTCAGCAAGCCGGACGCATCGTGGCTTTGCTGCTCCAATTTGCCGAAAAGAACCCCGGCATGAGCCGTGTCATGAATGGCGAGGCGCTTGCCTTTGAGCACGAGCGATTGCAAGAGCGCATCAATTTGCTGTTTGACAAGATCGAAGCGCAGTTGCGCCAATCTCTCAAAGGGATCGAATCGGCCACGCCGACAGCAGACCTGCATGTCACGGCGTCTTTGCTGGTGGCCTTCATGCAAGGCCGTTTGCAGCGCTTTGCCCGTTCGGGCTTCAAGCGCTTGCCCTCAGAGCATTTGCAGGCGGCTTTGGGACGGATCTTGTAAACACGTTTTGTGTTGACTTTGGGTTATCCTTACTTTAAGGTAAGGTGAAGCAGGAGGTATTCAACATGACAACCGCTACGCTCACAAGCAAAGGACAGATCACCATCCCCGCCAATGTTCGTCACGACCTGAAGGTCGATGCAGGTGATCGTGTCGAATTTATCCTGATCGCACCGGGTCGGTATGAATTTGTGGCCGCTACACAGAACGTCACCGAGCTCAAAGGCATGTTCGGTAAACCGACGAAAAAGATTTCAATCGATGACATGAACAAGGCCGTTGCTCAGCGCGGAGCGGCTGCACGATGATTGGACTGGATACCAATGTTCTTGTGCGCTACATCATGCAAGATGACGCCAAGCAATCACCCAAGGCCACGGCACTGATCGAGTCTTTGGATTCAGAACAACCCGGCTTCATCACTTTGGTTTCTGTGGTGGAGTTGTATTGGGTGCTGACATCTTGCTATGGCCTGAGTGGTCAGCAAGTGAAACAGGCATTGGAAGCGCTGCTCCGTACCAAGCAAATCATCGTGGACCGTGCTGACCAAGTGCTGCGCGCCTTGCGAGTTTTTGATGCGGGCAAGGCGGATCTCGCGGATTGCTTGATCGAACGCACAGCCGAATCGGAAGGCTGCAAGCAGACCATGACTTTTGACGCAGGTGCCGCCAAGCATGCTGGGATGACGCTGATTCGTTGAAAGATTTTCTGTCATGTTGCGCAAGACAGATCAAGGACAGCTTCAGGCGGCGGATTCAACCGGTCGATGCCACCCGTAGCGAACAATCGAGGCCGCAATGAAAAGCAGCCTTTGAATTGCTCGCTGTAATTTCATGAAAATCAAATAATTTGGGATAGATATTGGATTAGCAGTGCCTAAAGGTCAGAAGGACATCCAGTGATCATGATGCCTCTCTTGATCTCTCACTGCTTCCCGCCAGATACCCATTCAATAATGTGTTGGTTCACCAGCTTCGGATCTTCAAGTTGCATGAAATGTCCGACCTGATCCAGAACCCTGACCTCAAGCTATGGGCAAGTGTTTCGAGCCTCTTGAGCCAATTCGACGCCAATGCAGCCATCATTTTTGCCATGCAAATAAAGTGTTGGCTGGATCAAGGGCTCAAGACCTTTTGTCTCTAACGCGTTGTACGTTTCTATCTTTTTTCCATTGCCCAAAGAGGCGCGATAGTATCCAAGTGCTGCTTTGAGATGGCTGGGACTCGAGACGCATTTTTTGAAATTTTCGAGGTCATCTTTTGATTTGAAACCGGGAGACCAATCCTCCCACAGCATCTCAATGAGCGCGTAATCGTTCGCTGGGATGGCTATTTCCGCCAATGCAGACTGAAAATAAAACATGTACCAACTTCGTTTAATTTGAGCAAGATTTCCATCCAATGCTTTGCGCAAAATAAGTACGGGGGGGACCGACATGGCAACCACCCTATGCCATCGTTGAGGTGCGTTGGCCGCAGCAGTCAGAGCCGTGGAAGCACCCCAATCGTGGCCAATCAGAACCGCATTTTCATCACCACCCAGCGCTTCATGCAATGCATTGACATCAGCTGCACGTGCGCCAGTTTGGTAACAGTCATCGGGGGCAAGTGAAGTGGGCGCATAGCCCCGGGTAAATGGTGCGATGGCTCTAAAGCCCGCTTTAGCTAGTGCTGGCATCAAGAATCGCCAAGTGTGGGCAGAGTCTGGAAATCCGTGGACACACAAAGCGATAGGACCAGAACCACACTCAAGGTAAGAAAAATGGATGCCATTGGCATCAATTTGATTGAGCTGAATTTGTTGTTTCATAGGGTCATTTTGAGGAGGTGCCAGCGCCAACAAATAGGTGTCAACCCGTAAATCCGTAATTTGAGTTTCATTTCTTTGAATACCCATGGCTTGTTTGAAGCCGGAGCAAAAACTATGATTCCCAATATAGCCAAAGAATGTTAAGCAGCGATGGCAGACATTGACGCTTTGATACCGAGTGAAACAGATTGGCCGACAGCAGAGGATTAGCTGCTTTATGCGGACGACTTCTTTCGCTGCACACCAGACCCCGGATAGTCAAAGGCCCTCACCAGCTCCACAAGGTCCCATCATGCTGCAGCCGGTTCACCGGCAGATAAGCCCTTTGGTACGGGTACTTGGCCGCCAGCTTCTCGTCGATGTCCACCCCATGGCCGGGGGATTCGCCGCAGTGCATCATTCCGCGCTCAAAGCGGTAGTCGTGTGGGAAGACCGACAACATTTCTTCGCTGTGCGGCATGAACTCTTGCACGCCAAAGTTGGGCACCCAGGTGTCAAAGTGCAGGGCCGCACCCATGCACACCGGTGACAAGTCGGTGGCACCGTGGCAGCCGGTGCGCACTTGGTACAGGCTCGCCAAGTCGGCGATGCGACGCAGGTGCGTGATGCCGCCCGCGTGGACCACGGTGGTGCGGATGTAGTCGATCAGCTGTTTCTCGATCAGCGTCTTGCAGTCCCAAATGCTGTTGAAAATCTCACCCACCGCAATCGGTGTGGTGGTGTGGTGGCGTATCCACTGGAAAGCATCTTGGTTTTCGGCAGGTGTCGGGTCTTCCATCCAGAACATTCGCACGGGCTCCAGCGCTTTGCCCAACTGGCCCGCCTCAATGGGGGTTAGGCGGTGGTGTACGTCGTGCAGCAAATGGATGTCGGGGCCTACGGCTTCGCGCACAGCTTCAAACAGGCCGGGCGTGTGGCGCAAATACTTGTCGGTGCTCCAGTCGTGTTCGCTCGGCAGGTTCCCATCAGCGGGTTCGTACAGGCGGTTCGCACTGTTCACACCATTCACGCCATAGACCTTGTTCAGCCCAGGCACGCCGCTTTGGGCGCGTATGGCCAAATAGCCTTCTTCCTTGTGGCGCAAGACTTCGTCCACCGTCTCGGCGGTGTCGCGGCCGTTGGCATGGCCATAGACCATCACGCCCGTGCGGCTGCGCCCGCCCAAGAGCTGATACAGCGGCATGTTCGCCATCTTGGCCTTGATGTCCCACAGGGCGGTGTCCACGGCGGCAATCGCGCTCATGGTCACCGGGCCGCGCCGCCAGTAAGCGCCTTTGTAGAGGTATTGCCAAATGTCCTCAATCTGCTGCGGGTCGCGACCGATCAGACAGGGGATCACATGGTCTTCGAGGTAGCTGACCACGGCCAACTCGCGGCCATTGAGTGTGGCGTCGCCCACGCCGTAGACGCCTTGGTCGGTCTCGATCTTCAGCGTGACAAAGTTGCGGCCGGGGCTGCAGACGATGACACGGGCGGCGGTGATTTTCATGGGGCGTATCCCGTGTTCAGATTTCTTGTTGCAGCAGTTGCTGGATGGCTGCATCCACACCGTGTTGCAAAACCTGTTGGTGCCAGTGTGTCACGCTGGCTGTCCAGGTGGTGTTGTCTGGCAGTGCCTTGCCCCAAAGGTCTTCTCGGGCCAACAGAGCGCGCACGCAGGCCTCGGGCTCGGTGCGTTGCGCGGCGCCCAGGGCTGTGAGGATCTCGGCTTGCGGGTCGTTCAGGCTGTAAGCCTGACCTTGTTCGTCCACGCCCAGCGTGTAGCGCAAAAAAACAGCGGCGGCCAGCGCGTGGTGTTCAAATGAAGCGCCTTGCGTGATTTGCCCCAGCACCGAGGGTGGCCAGCGTTGCGGAATTTTTTGCGAGCTGTCGGTGGCGATCTGGTGCACGCCGTGCTTGAGGTAAGGGTTGCCAAAGCGGGCAATCAGTGCGTCCCGGTAGTCGGCCCAGTCGCTTCGGGCCAAGTGCGGTGCGACTTCGCGGCTCATCAGGCGGTGCACGAAACTGCGGATGTGTGGCTCACCGATGCAGCTCGCAATGAAAGGCCTGCCGGTGACTGCGCCCATAAGTGCCATGGCCGAGTGGCTGCCGTTGAGCATGCGCAGCTTGGCTTCTTCGTAGCTGTGCACATAGGGCGTGACGCGCACGCCCGCGCTTTGAAGCAGGGCGGCATCCAGCGGGTCGGCAAAGCGGTCTTCGATCACCCATTCCCAAAAGCCCTCGGTGCTCAGCGTTGCGTCGTCACGCAGACCCAGCGCCTGACTGGCGGCGGCCAGCACTTCGGCGGTGGCAGCAGGCACGATGCGGTCAACCATGCTGCATGGAAAGGCGCAGTGCGTGTCGATCCAGCTCAGCAAATCCGCGCCTTGCGGCGTGGTGTCTTGGGTGGCGATCTCGCCTTTCACCAAAGCCAGCAGCCTGTGGCCATTGCCTTGCAGGTTGTCGCACGATGCCACCGTGATGCCCGGCAAACCTGCGAGCTGCCGCAGGCGCAAACCGTCAAGCAGCAGCTGGGCCAAGGCCGGTGTATAGCCTTTTTCGGTGACGGTGAGGGTGACCCAGCGGGTACTGGGTGCGGCAATGGCTTGAACCACGTCGTCGCGCTCAGTGGCGGCCACATGCATGCGCCAAAGCGCGCCAGGCACATGCCACTGCACTCCTTGATCATCGGCGACACGCACGGCGTACAGGCCATCTTGCGCACGCAAGGCGTTGACCAAATCAGGCCGTGTCATGCCCACCCCGTGGATGCCCCAGCGCGTATCGCCTGCGCTCAGCAGTCGGTCAAAAACCATGGCCTGGTGCGCCCGGTGAAAGGCGCCCAGCCCCAGGTGCACCACACCAGGCGCATGGCGGCGGCGGTCGTAAGTGGGCGTGTGGATGTCAGCCGGCAGCGATGCCAGGTTCAGAGCGCACAGGTGCATGGGTGTCAGAGGAGTGGGCTCCCAAGCGGGAAGTTGGGGTCAGACAATGCTCAACGCCCTGCCAGCTTTTTCTCAGATGCCTCGATTTCGGCCCAGGTGGCGTCGTCGATCCAGATGCCGGTTTGCTCGCGCTCAGCGCGTGCAGTGCGTTCGGGCTCGCCCGCCAGCTTCACGCCGTCGCTGCCCGGAGCATCGGGGCTTTGGCGCAACCAGTCGGCAAAAGCCAGGGCTTCTTGCTCGAACAGGGCTTGAGTGCCCAGACGCACGGGGTCGATCAGCATGGTCAGCATGCCGTTGAGCACGGCGCGTTGGTGGTCCGCTTCGCGGTGCCAGGTGCCGCTTCCGGTGAGCGCGCCGCCCAGCAGTTCGCAGGCCATGGCCATGCCAAAACCCTTGTGGTCGCCAAAGGTCATGAGCGCACCAAACAAACCGTTGGACTGCGGCACCACCACCACGCCGGGGTCGGTGGTCGGGTGGCCGTGTTCGTCGATCAAATAACCCGGCGGCACTTGCTCGCCTTTGTTGTGCGCCACGCGCATCTTGCCCTGCGCCACGCGGCTGGTGGCAAAGTCCAGCACAAAGGGGGCACTGCTGCCCATGGGCACACCGATACAGCAAGGGTTGGTGCCAAAGCGGCCGTCACCCCCGCCAAAGGGGGCCACCACCGGGCGCGAGAGCACGTTCACAAAGTGCACCGATACGAGGCCTTGCGCCACGGCCATTTCGGCAAAGTGACCGATGCGGCCCAAGTGGTGCGATCGGCTGAGCGCCACGGTACACACGCCGTGCTGTTTGGCGCGCTCAATGCCCATCTGCATGGCCTGCACGCCGGTGATTTGTCCGTAGCCACGCTGGCCGTCCAGATTCAAAAGGGGCCCGGTGTCCAGCAGCACTTTCACACCGGTGTTGGGTGACAGGCCGCCCTCGAGCACTGCGTCCACATAGCGCGGCACCATGCCCACCCCGTGCGAGTCGTGCCCGCTCAGGTTGGCCATGACCAGGTTGTCGGCCACTTGCGCGGCTTCAGCAGGCAGGCTGCCCGCTTGTTCAATGATGCGGGTGACCTTGGTGCGCAGGTCGTGGGCAGAAATGGTGTGGCTCATATGCTGTTTAATTGGTTGGGGACAGCGCTAAAGATCTGTCCCGAAAGTCATTACATGACCGCGCCAACTTGCCATGGCACAAACTCGTTTTGGCCATAACCGTGGCGTTCGCTCTTGGTGGGTTCGCCCGAAGCAGCGGCCAAAATCATCTCGAAGATGCGCTGGCCCATTTCGGCAATGCTCACTCCGCCGTCCACGATCTCACCGCAGTTCAGGTCCATGTCTTCTTCCTGCTTTTTCCAAAGCGCCGAGTTGGTCGAGAACTTCAGGCTGGGCGAGGGCGCGCAGCCATAAGCGCTGCCACGCCCGGTGGTGAAGCAGATCAGGTTGGCCCCGCCCGCCACTTGGCCCGTGGCGCTCACGGGGTCATAGCCGGGGGTGTCCATGTAAACAAAGCCTTTGGCCGTGACCGGCTCGGCGTATTCATAGACCGCTTGCAGGTTGCTGGTGCCGCCTTTGGCCACAGCCCCCAAAGATTTCTCCAGGATAGTCGTCAGGCCGCCCGCCTTGTTGCCGGGTGAGGGGTTGTTGTTCATCTCGCCGCCGTTGATGGCGGTGTAGTTTTCCCACCAGCGGATGCGCTCGATCAGTTTGTGCGCCACCTCAGGCTTCACTGCACGGCGCGTGAGCAAGTGCTCGGCGCCATAAATCTCAGGCGTCTCGCTCAGAATGGCGGTGCCGCCGTGCTGCACCAGCAGATCCACCGCCGCACCCAGCGCCGGGTTGGCGCTGATGCCCGAATAACCATCTGAGCCGCCGCATTGCAGACCCACGGTGATGTGTTCGGCACTGCAAGGCTCGCGCTTGATCGCGTTGGCGCGGGGCAGCATTTCTGCAATCAGCTGGATGCCTTTTTCCACCGTCAAACGTGTGCCGCCCGTGTCCTGGATATTGAAGACCTTGAGTGTGTCGCCCTCGCGCAAGCTGCTGTGTGCCAGCCAGGTGTTGAGCTGGTTGGTTTCGCAGCCCAGACCCACCACCACCACACCCCAAAAGTTGGCGTGCGTGGCATAGCCGGCCAAGGTGCGCTCAAGCAATTGCATGCCCATGCCCTCGTTGTCCATGCCGCAGCCAGTGCCGTGCGTCAAAGCGACCACGCCGTCCACATTCGGGAAGTTGGCGAGTGCTGCGGGGTTGTTGCGTTTGGAAAAATGGTCGGCAATGGCGCGTGCGGCGGTGGCCGAACAGTTGACGCTCGACAACACACCGATGTAGTTGCGTGTGGCCACGCGGCCGTCCGAACGCTTGTAGCCCATGAAGGTGGCTTGTTGGCGCGCAGGCTCGGGTTTGACGTCTTGCCCGATGGCGTAGTCACGTTCAAAGTTGCCTTTTTCAGCGCCCATGTTCAAGTTGTGCGTGTGCACATGCTCTCCGGGCGCGATGGGCTGATGCGCAAAGCCAATGATCTGGTTGTAGCGGCGAACTGGCTCGCCCACGGCGATGGCGCGGGTGGCGATTTTGTGGCCTGGCGGGATCAGGCCGCGCACGGCCACGCCGTCCACAGTGCTCCCGCTCATCAGTTGGGCGCGAGCAATGACAACATCGTCGGCGGGGTGCAGTCGAATGAATGAACTCATGGCAAGGTCTCAATAAAATTGTTTGGGCAACCACAGCACCAAGTTAGGGAAGTAGGTGATGATGGCCAGGCTGCCCAGCAAGGGGAACAGCCAGGGCAAGATGGCCATGGTGGTGCGTTCCACACTGAGCTTGGCCACCCTGGCCAGCACGAACAGCACCATG
The DNA here is from genome assembly GCA_943331105.2 of Akkermansia muciniphila. Lineage (GTDB taxonomy): Bacteria > Pseudomonadota > Gammaproteobacteria > Burkholderiales > Burkholderiaceae_C > Limnohabitans_A. The sequence continues at coordinate 125,646 of CALQKH020000008.1, read as the reverse complement.
CCCATGGGCGGGTGCAGCAACCCGATCATCAGGTTGAGCACCATGACCAGACCGAAGTGCACCAGGTCAATGCCCAGCTGTTGGCAAATCGGCACCAAGATCGGCACAAGAATGGTGATGGCGGCAGTCGGCTCCAAGAAGCAGCCGACAAACAGCATCAAGGCATTGGCCAGCAACAAAAACACCCAAGGCTCTTGGGTGAAGCCCAGCACCCAGGCAGAGATGGCGGTGGTCACACCTGTGGCGGTGAGCATCCAGCCAAAAATGCTGGCTGCGGCCACGATGAACAAGACCGTGGCGGTGGTCTCGACCGTGTCCAAGCAGACTTTGACGAACATTTTCAGGTTCAGGGTGCGGTACCAGAAGAAGCCCAAAATCAAGGCCCACACACAGGCAGCAATCGCCCCTTCGGTCGGCGTGAACACGCCTGTGGTCATGCCGCCGATCAGGATGATGGGGGTCATGATGGGCAAGACGGCTTGGAACTTGAACAGCTTGTCGGCCACAAACAAAATGGCCAAAGCCACAAACACCGTCATTTGGGGCGGTGTGCCAAAGGTTTTGACGGTCCACCAAATGGCCAGAGGCCAGCCTACAACCACGGCGGTTTCCGTCAAGGCCTTGATGACGCGGGGCCACTCGAATTTGATGTCAGCGCCCCAACCGTTCTTGTGCGCAAAGAAAGCCACCGTCAGCATCATCAACAGCGCCATCAAAATGCCGGGCAAGATGCCCGCAAGGAACAAGGCGCCCACCGACACGTTGGCCATCATGCCGTAGATCACAAACGGCAAGCTGGGCGGAATGATGGGGCCCAGCGTGGCCGAAGCAGCGGTGACGCCCACGGCAAATTCGGTGCTGTAGCCATGGTCTTTCATGGCCTTGACTTCGATGGTGCCCAAGCCTGCAGCATCGGCAATGGCTGTGCCACTCATGCCCGCAAACACGACCGAGCCCACCACGTTGACGTGGCCCAAACCGCCCTTGAGCCAGCCCACCAAGGCCAGCGCATAGTTGTAAATGCGGTTGGTGATGCCGGCGTTGTTCATCAAGTTGCCCGCCAGGATGAAGAAAGGCACAGCCAGCAACGGAAAACTGTCGATGCCCGAGACCATGCGGTGAATCACCACAAACGGCGGCGAGCTTTGGGCGAAAAACAGGTAAATGAGCGAGGCTCCCGCCATGGCAATGGCCACCGGAATGCCGCCACTCATCAGCAGCAGGAAAATGATTTTCAACATGGCAGGGGCTTTCTGTCGTTCGGGGGAGGGCTGTTCAGCGGTCCGTCATTTCGGATTCAGGACGCTCCAGCACGGTGTAGCCGCGCTGCAGGTGGATGCGCATGACCCAGATGGATCGCAAGCACATGGCGGCAAAACCGGCCATCACCACGCCGTAAACCCAGTTCATGGGCAAGTCGATGATCGTCATCTTGTAACTGCCCAATTTCTGCATCATCTGGCCCGTCAAAAAGGTGGCGGCGCCAAAAAATGCGATGCGCATCACATCCACCAACAAGGCCACCGCGTAGGACAGCCTGGCGGGCATGAAGCGGAAGAAAAAATCAACCTGAATGTGGTTGTTCTTGGCCACACCAATGGCTGCGCCCGTGAAGACCGTGGCAATCAACAAATACCGGGCGATCTCCTCGGTCCACGAAGCCGAATCGTTGAGCACATAGCGGGTGAAAAATTGGTAAAAAACCGTCAGGCCCAAGGCCCAAAAAAACAGCAAGGCCACCCAAGCCTCGATGGGCGTTCCGGACAAATCCACAGCCTCATCGGTGGCGTGGAACTGGCCGTCATCGCCCATGACTTTGGGCAGGGCATCCAGGTCTTGCAGCTTGCTCATGGCAAATCTTTCGGAATTGAAAAGCGGATGATCGGACCCGTGGGTCCGGTCATGCCAATGCACGCTGGGCTATGGCCCAGCGTGGTGGAGTCGGCTGTGCTTTGGGCGCAGCCTCAAGATCACCTGGCGGCCTGGATCTTGTCGAAGTCAGACTGCGTGAAGCCCATGCCTGTCAGAGGCTTGTTTTTCAGCACCGCATCCTGGAAGGATTTGCGGTCGACTTGCACCATCTGCAAACCTTTCTTGCGGAACTCTTCCACCAACTCGGCTTCGCGGGCCTTGACCTTGGCCGATGCGCGCACCGCAGCTTCCTGGGTCACATCGGTGAAGATCTTCTTTTCGGCATCGCTCAAGCGATTCCAGAGGTGAGGGGCAATCTGTGTGGTCAAGCCGTCCACGATGTGACCGGTGAGCATGATGGCTTTTTGGACTTCAAAAAACTTCTTGGCCTCGATCGTGGTCAAGGGGTTCTCCTGGGCTTCCACGGTGCCGTTTTGCAGGGCCAGATACACCTCGGCAAAAGCAATGGGTGTGGGGTTGGCACCGCAGGCCTCAGGTGTGGCGCGGTAGGCGGGCACATCGGGCACGCGGATCTTGATGCCCTTCATGCCGGCGCAGTTGGTGAAGGGTCTCTGGGCTGTGGTGTGGCGTGCACCGTAGTAGGTGTAGGCCGTGACCTGAATGCCCGTGCGGGCACGGAATTCACCAATCATTTCCTGGAATACAGGGCTCTTGGCGTAAGCCAGCAGGTGGTCGCCATCGCGGAAGATGAAGGGGTAGTAGGCGATGCCAAAACGGGGGTAGGTGCGCGCCGCAAAAGAGGGGCCGCTGATGATCATGTCCACTGTGCCCAGGGTCAGGCCTTGGTTGATGTCGGTCTCTTTGCCCAGTGTGGAAGCTGGAAATACCTGGATGTCGAACTTGCCATTGGAGCGTTTTTTGATCTCTTCGGCTGCCCAGACCGATTCGGTGTGGAAGGGCTCGGACGTTTCATAAACGTGGGCCCATTTGAGTTTTTGTTGGGCTTGCACAGCCGTGCTGCCCAGCACGGTCATGGCCCCCACAGCAAAAGCGCCTAAGGTGGCCAGGGTCTTCAGGGTGAATCGTTTGCTCATCAAAGTCTCCTCGTTGGTTTTGAAAAAATGCTGACGCGAAAAAAAACTGCATGCCTTTGGCTGACCATCTCACTGGCGAGCTAACGGGCAGGCGCGCGGCGCCAGCTCGCGCTGTATCTTTTGTGGGCTTGTTTCAAGTGTTTTTGCATGGCTTTGCGGGCAGCAGGCGCGTCGTGCGCCTCAATGGCCCACAGTACCTGTTGGTGTTCGGCGATGGCGGTTTGCCAAGACTCGGGGTGTTCAAAATAGTCGCCCAGCCGCTCAAACAGGGGGCCGTTGCGGGCTTGCCAATAGCGCTGTACGGTGTCGAGCAACACGCTGTTGCCGCAGGCCTTGGCAATGCCCGCATGAAAGGCTTCGTCGCCATCGCGTGGTTCCTTGTTGCGGGCGGCTTCAAGTTTCATTTGTTGCAAACCGGCTTTGATGGCTTTGATGTCAGCTTTTTGCGCATGTGTGGCGGCCAATGCAGCGACTTCGGCTTCGATCAGCAAACGGGCGCTCATCACTTCCAGAGGGCCCCATTCGGAAGGTGTGTCCGTGTCGTGGGCGGCGAGGTGTTTGGCTTTGGGTGCAGATTTGGACTTGGCCACCGCTTGGGTGCGCTGCACGTAAATGCCTGAACCGGTACGCACTTCGATCATGCCTTCGACCTCAAGCGCAATCAGCGCCTCACGCACCGAGGGGCGACTCACGCCCAATTGCAAGGCCAAGTCCCGTTCTGCGGGCAAGCGCGAACCGAGCGCGAATTCGCCCGACACCATGAGTTGCCTGAGTTGCTCGGCAATTTGGCGGTACAGACGCTGCGGGGCCACGGTTTGCAAAGGCATGGGGTCGATCAGGGATAACGTGAATTGGACAAGTGGTCATACCAGTTGCACAATCATCACATGCCCAGATTTGTCAGGTCAAGCGCTTTTATCTCCACACAAACCCGCATCCCGGTTGTCGCAAAAATGACTCAGCCTCTTGTGCGCTGCATGCATTCTTAAAGGCTTCGTCGGCCTTGACGGGTCCCCATCTGTTTCAACAAACCATGCCTTCAGTGACCATCAACCGCGTGAGCATTCGGCAAGTGAATTTGCCGCCGAAAGTCTTGCGCACCGACGCCATCCAATCGTTTGTGACGCAAGAAACTGTTCTGCTCACTCTCCATTGCAGTGACGGCATCGCGGCCACGGGTTATGCCTACACGATTGGCACCGGCGGCTCTTCTGTGGTGGCCTTGCTCAAAGACCATTTGGCACCGCGCCTGATTGGTCGCAACCCGGTTTTGGTTGAGGCCATTTGGAAAGATCTGTTTTTTCACACCCATGCCACCGCCGTGGGCGCCATCACCAGTTTGGCACTGGCTTGCATCGACACAGCCTTGTGGGACTGGCGTGGCCAAAGCCAGAGTCTGCCGTTGTGGCAGTTGTTGGGCGGAGCGCAGGCGCGGGTGCCGCTCTACACCACCGAAGGCGGCTGGTTGCACTTGTCACCCGAGGCGCTCGTGGACCAAACCCTGGAAGCGCAAGCCCAAGGCTTCAAGGGGGCCAAGATCAAAATCGGTCGCCCGCACGTGAGCGAAGACGTGGCGCGCCTGAGTGCTGTGCGCGATGCGGTGGGCCCAGGTTTCGAGTTGATGACCGATGCCAACCAAGGCTTCAACAGGGCCGAGGCCGTGCGCCGCGCGCGGGCTTTCGACGGTCTGGGTTTGGCGTGGATAGAAGAGCCCTTGCCTGCTGAAGACGTGTCGGGCCACCGCCAGCTGCGCGAGCACACCGCGACGCCTGTGGCGGTGGGTGAGTCCATGTACCACCCGATGCAGTTTCGCGAGTACCTGGAACAGGGCGCTTGTTCCATCGTGCAGCCCGATGTGGCGCGCATTGGTGGCATCACCCCCTGGATCAAAACCGCCCACCTGGCCGAAACCTTTGACGTGGCGGTCTGCCCGCACTTTTTGATGGAGCTGCATGTCAGCTTGTGCGCAGCCGTGCCCAATGCCACTTGGGTGGAGTACATCCCGCAGCTCGACGACATCACCACTTCGCGCATGCAAGTGCAAGCCGGCTTTGCCCTGCCCCCTGAAACCCCTGGCCTGGGCATCGCCTGGGACTGGGCCGCTATTTCAAACAGACAAACCACCTATTTGGAGATCCAAGCACCATGAGACTCAAAGGAAAAACCGCGCTCGTGACCGCAGCCGGACAAGGCATTGGCCAAGCTGCAGCGCTCGCCATGGCCGCTGAAGGCGCCACCGTGTACGCCACCGATGTCAATGCCGAACTGCTCAAGTCTTATCAAGGCGTTGCCAATGTGCACACAGCCGTGCTCAATGTGCTCGATAAGCAAGCGATTGCCGCCCAAGTCGCCAGCCTCGCGCGCATCGACATCGTCTTCAACTGTGCGGGCTTTGTGCACAACGGCAACATCGAGTTGGCCACCGACGAAGACTGGGACTTTGCCTTCAACCTGAATGTGCGCTCACAGTTTTGGATGATCCAAGCGGTCATTCCCAAAATGTTGGCACAGTTTGCGCAAGACGGCCATGGCGGCAGCATCATCAACATGGCCAGCGTGTGTTCCAGCGTGCGCGGCTTGCCCAACCGCTTCATTTACGGCACCAGCAAAGCAGCCGTGATTGGCCTGACCAAAAGTGTTGCCGCTGACTATGTGCGCCAAGGCGTGCGTTGCAATGCCATATGTCCGGGCACCGTGGACACCCCCTCACTGCAGGGCCGTATCAACAGCTACGCCGACCCGGTGCAAGCGCGGCAGGACTTCATCAACCGCCAGCCCATGGGCCGTTTGGCGCAGGCCAACGAGATCGCCCCCATCGTGACCTTCTTGGCGTCCGATGAATCCATTTTTGCCACTGGCAACGCCTACATGGTCGACGGTGGCATGACCATTTGAATTGCAAAATTTCCACGCAGAAAGAAACACATGAATTTGCTTGACATGAAAGGCCGCCATGCGGTCATCACCGGCGGAGCCACTGGTTTGGGTTTGGCCATCGCGCAGCGCATGCTCGCCTCGGGCGCACGGGTCAGCATTTGGGACCGTGATGCGGCAGGCATGACGAAAGCCGCCGAACAACTGCGCCAAGGGCACTTGGGTGCGGTGGTCAACACCGTGCAGGTCGATGTGACCGATCACGCTTCGGTGGCTCAGGCCACCGCGCAAACCACAGCATTGGCGGCTGTGGATGTGCTGGTCAACAGCGCAGGCGTGACCGGTCCCAACGTCAAGGTCTGGGATTACCCGGTCGACGCCTGGAAGCAGGTGTTCGATGTCAACGTGAATGGCTTGTTTTATTGCTGCCGTGAACTCAGTGCCCACATGAAGGCCCGCAACTACGGCCGCATCGTCAACATCGCCTCGGTCGCGGGCAAAGACGGAAACCCCAACGCCAGCGCTTACAGTGCGAGCAAGGCTGCAGTCATTGGCCTGACCAAATCGCTGGGCAAAGAGCTGGCCGACACCGGGGTGCGTGTCAACTGTGTCACCCCGGCGGCTGTCAAGACCGCGATTTTTGATCAAATGACGCCCGAGCACATCCAGTTCATGCTTTCCAAAATCCCGATGGCCCGTTTTGGCGAGCCTGAAGAAGTCGCCGCCATGGTGACCTGGCTCAGCACCGAAGAATGTTCCTTCTCCACCGGCGCGGTCTTTGACCTGTCGGGGGGGCGCTCTACTTATTGATGTTTTGAAAACTGAAAGGCAATTATGAAACTCGTTCGCTATGGCCAACCTGGCAAAGAAAAACCTGGTCTGATCGATGCCGAAGGCCGCTTGCGCGACCTCAGCGGCGTGGTCAAAGACATTTCGCCTGACCAACTGAACGACAAAGCCTTGGCCAAGCTGGCCAAAGTCAAAACCGACAAATTGCCCTTGGTGCGTGGCAAAAAGCGTTTGGGTACGCCCATCTCTTACACCAGCAAATTCATCGCCATTGGCCTCAACTACGCCGACCACGCGGCCGAAGCGGGCATGGCCATCCCAGCCGAGCCCATCGTGTTCACCAAAGCCATCTCTTGCATCCAGGGCGCGAACGACGACGTCATGTTGCCCAAAGGCTCGAAAAAGTCTGACTGGGAAGTGGAGCTGGGCATCGTCATTGGCACCCGTACCCGTTATGTCACGCAAAAAGACGCCTTGAACCATGTGGCCGGTTACTGCGTGGTCAACGACGTGAGCGAACGCGAATACCAACTCGAGCGCGGCGCGACCTGGGACAAGGGCAAGGGCTGCGACACCTTTGGCCCCGTGGGCCCTTGGTTGGTCACCCGCGACGAGGTGCCCAACCCACAGGCCTTGGGCATGTGGCTGGATGTGAACGGCGTGCGCTATCAAACCGGCAACACCAAAACCATGATTTTTGGCGTGGCCAAGTTGGTGAGCTATGTCAGCCAGTTCATGACCCTTGAGCCCGGTGACATCATCACCACTGGCACGCCACCTGGTGTGGGCATGGGCGTCAAGGTCGATGGCAAACCCGCGCCGGTGTACCTCAAGCGCGGCGATGTCATGCGTTTGGGCATCGAAGGTCTGGGCGAGCAAACCCAAAAGGTTGTGGCTTTTAAGGCCTGATCGCTTTCAGCCCCACCCGTCAGATCCTGAATTACCCTCGATCTGACGGGTTCTTGGTGTTGATGGAGAGTTTTGGTGCAGAATAGAACGATCGTTCTATTTTGTGCACCATGACCGACCGCCAAATTCCCTCCAACGTCGAAAGCCTGCCTTCCCCCGAGCCGGGTCGGCGCGTGCTCATCAAGGGCCAGCAAACCAAAGCCATCATCATCGATGCGGCGCTTGGCTTGGCCTCGCAAATCGGCCTCGAAGGCCTGTCGATTGGCGCTGTGGCCGAAGTCACCGGCATGAGCAAGTCGGGTGTGTTCGCGCACTTTGGCTCGCGCGAAGAATTGCAAATTTCGGTCATCCGCGAATACCACGACCGCTTCGAATCCAGCGTTTTTTATGCCGCCATGCAAAAGAGCCGTGGCTTGCCCCGCCTGCACGCCATGTTTGACAACTGGATGGTGCAAACCTCCGCCGAAATCGATTCAGGCTGCATCTACATCAGTGGCGCTGTGGAGTTTGATGACCGCAGTGGCCCGGTGCGCGATGCGCTGGCTTCTTCGGTGGCCACCTGGCAAACGGCTTTGCGCCGAGCGGTGGAGCTGGCGCAGGCCGAAGGCCAGCTCAGCCAAGAGGCCGACGCCCACCAAATCGCGTTTGAGATCCACGGCCTGATTCTGGCGCTGCACTACGAAGCCCGTTTCTTGCGCAACCCCAGCGCCACTGAGCGGGCGCGTCGGGGCTTTTTGCACATCTTGGCGCGATATGGCGCCCCGACCATGCCCCCTTCGGCCGTACCCGCTGCGGGCGCCAAGGCGGCCAAATTGGTGGCTGTGCCCAAGACCCGCCGCAAGCCTGCCGACCATTGATTGTTCAAGCGCACCCGATTTTCTCAGCCCCTCTCTCCGACCCCATTTCCACCGATTCAAGGAGTCTTCCATGCCTGTTTACACCCCACCGCTTCGCGACATGCAATTTGTGTTGCACGAGCTGCTCCATGTCAGTGCCGAACTCAAAGCCCTGCCCAAGCATGCCGATACCGATGCCGACACCATCAACGCGGTGCTCGAAGAGGGCGGCAAATTCGCGGCCGAGGTGGTTTTCCCCATCAACATCTCGGGCGACACCCAGGGTTGTCAACTGGATCGCAACACGCACGAAGTCAAAGCACCCGACGGTTTCAAAGAAGCCTATGCCCAGTACGTGGCCGGTGGCTGGCCCGCGCTCAGCTGCGACCCCGACTTTGGTGGCCAAGGCCTGCCCTTTGTGGTCAACCAGTGCTTTTACGAAATGCTCAATTCGTCCAACCAAGCCTGGACCATGTACCCTGGCCTGAGCCATGGTGCCTACGAGTGTCTGCACGCGCATGGCACGCCTGAGCAAAAAGCCCTGTACCTGCCCAAGCTCACCAGTGGCGAATGGACCGGCACCATGTGCCTGACCGAGCCGCATTGCGGCACCGATCTCGGCATGCTGCGCACCAAGGCCGAGCCACAGGCCGACGGCACCTACAAGCTCAGTGGCCAAAAGATTTTCATCAGCGCTGGCGAACACAACCTGACCCCGAACATCGTGCACCTGGTCTTGGCCCGCCTGCCCGATGCGCCTCCCGGCAGCAAAGGCATCAGTCTCTTCATCGTGCCCAAGTTCAACGTGGCCGCCGATGGCAGCATGGGCGAGCGCAACGGCATTTACTGCGGCGGCCTCGAGCACAAAATGGGCATCCATGGCAACGCCACTTGCCAGATGGTGCTGGACGGCGCGGTGGGCACCTTGGTGGGCCAGCCCAACAAGGGCTTGGCAGCGATGTTTGTCATGATGAATGCCGCTCGCCTGGGTGTGGGCAACCAGTCACTGGGCCTGACCGAAGTGGCTTACCAAAATGCCTTGGCCTACGCCAAAGACCGCGTGCAAATGCGCTCGCTCACGGGTGTCAAAGCGCCTGGCAAGCCGGCCGATCCGATCATCGTGCACCCCGATGTGCGCCGCATGCTCATGACCGCCAAGGCCTATGCCGAAGGTGGCCGGGCTCTGGCTTGCTATTGCGCCTTGCTGCTCGACAAAGAAATCAACCACCCCGACGAAGCTGTGCGTGCCGAGTCCGCCGAAGTCGTGGCCCTGCTCACGCCCATCGTCAAGGCCTTCACCACCGACAACGCCTGGGAAGCCACATCGGCCTGCCAGCAAGTCTTTGGTGGCCACGGCTACATCAAAGAGTGGGGCATGGAGCAATACGTGCGCGATGCCCGCATCAACATGATTTATGAAGGCACCAACACCATCCAGTCGCTTGACTTGCTGGGCCGCAAGGTGCTGGGCAACCAAGGTGCCACGCTCAAGAAGTTCGGCAAGTTGGTGGAGCAATTGGTCAAGGCCGAAATGGCCAACGAAGCCATGGGCGAATTCATCAAACCATTGGCCGATCTGGGCCAAAAGCTCACGCAACTCACAGGCGAAGTCGGCATGAAAGCCATGAGCAACGCCGACGAAGTGGGTGCTGCAGCGGTGGATTATTTGCGTGTGGTGGGCCACCTGGTGCTGGGTTATTTCTGGGCCCGTTCGGCACAAATTGCCTTGGCCAAATTGGCCGAGGCCGAAGAAGAGGCGCAGCGCCCCGACCCGTTCTACCAAGCCAAACTGCAAACCGCGCGCTTTTACTTCACCCGCCTGATGCCCGAAACATCCACACTGATGCGCCGAATCCGTGCGGGCAGCGACGTGCTGATGGACACCGACGCGGCCTTGGCATAACACGCCAGGTCAATCCCACCCTTCAAACCCAACCCGGAGGACAACCCCATGATCAAAACCGCTTTGACCCTGACCATGACCCTGAGCGCGGGCCTGCTGAGCCTGGCCGCCCATGCCCAAATGAGCCCGGTGGGCCTGTGGCGCAGCATCGACGACGCCACCCAGCAACCCAAAGCCGAAATCCGCATCACCCAAAAAGCCGGTGGTGGCCTGTCCGGCGTGGTCGAGCGCTCATTGGCCACCACCCCCAACCCCGAACCCAACTGCACCCTGTGCACCGATGACCGCAAGGGTCAACCCAAAATCGGCATGGAAATCATCCGAGGCGGTCAACAAAGTGACGGCAAAGCGGTGTGGGAGGGAGGCAAAATCCTCGATCCCGAGAATGGCAAAAACTACAGCCTGCGTCTGACCCCGATTGACGGCGGCAAAAAACTCGAAGTCCGTGGTTTCATCGGTGCGCCCCTGCTGGGCCGCACCCAGACCTGGATACGGGTGCAGTAAACCTTCTCGCCCAGTAAGACAACACGACACCATAAGGACCTTCATGTCTGACATCCTGACCCACACCGACGCCGGGGTGATGACCATCACCTTTAACCGTTTGGACAAAAAGAACTCGATCACTTCGGCCATGTACGCTGCCATGGCCGACGCCGTGGCCCAGGCCGCGGCCGATGCCAGCGTGCGTGTGGTGCTGTTTCAGGGGCATGAAAGCATCTTCAGTGCGGGCAACGACATTGGCGACTTTTTGAACCAACCACCCACCACGCAAGAGTCGCCCGTGTTCCGTTTTTTGCGCGGCATCGCCACGTTTGACAAGCCCCTGCTTGCCGCCGTGGCCGGGCCTGCGGTGGGCATCGGCACCACCATGCTGTTCCATTGCGACCTGGTCTATGCCGGTGACAACGCGGCGTTCTCCATGCCCTTTGTCAACCTAGGTCTGTGCCCCGAGGCCGCGTCCAGCCTGCTGGCGCCGCGCATGTTTGGCTACCACCGCGCGGCTGAAGCCCTGCTCATGGGCGAGCCGTTTTTTGCCGAAGCTGCGCAAGAAGTCGGCTTGGTCAACCGCGTCGTGCCGCCCACCGAGGTCAACAGCTATGCGCAGGCACAAGCACGCAAGTTGGCGGCCAAACCCCTGACATCCCTCATCGCCACCAAACGCCTCATGAAAGGGAGCAGCCAGCAAGAAGTCCTGCAAAAAATGGACGAAGAAGGCCAAAGCTTTGGCCGCATGCTGCGCGAGCCTGCCGCCAAAGAAGCCTTTGGCGCCTTCATGGAAAAGCGCAAGCCTGACTTCAGCAAGGTCTGATGACTGGGGCGGGGTGGGGGGCCAACTCAGCCTGCTGCGCCCAGCCGCCAAAGCGAAGTGACTTCGGCCGATCGGGCCGCGTACAAAGGGTCGGTGTTGTCTTGCGCTTTGGCATGCACCGGTTTGGCATCCAGCCGCCCAATGACCACCAGCCCCGCATCGCCGATCCAGCCCAACAGTGCCTCGCGGCTGCGCAGGCCCAGGTGCTCGGCCAGGTCTGACAAAATCAGCCAACCTTCGCCGCCCTCGCACAGGTGCTCGCGCAGGCCCGCCAAAAAGCCTTTGAGCATTTGGCTGCCTTCGTCGTACACGGCCTGGTCGAGCAAACCCACCGGGCGTGCGGGCAACCAAGGCGGGTTGCACACCACCAAAGGCGCTTGCCCCGGCGGGAACAAATGCGTGTGCACCAAAGTCACTTGGTTTTGCAGGCCCAAGCGCTGCAAATTGTCGCGCGCGCAGGCCACAGCCCGCTCAGACAGGTCAGTGGCCACCACCTGCTTTACGCCACGGCGCGCCAACACCGCCGATAAAACGCCAGTGCCTACACCCACATCAAAAGCCAGCGACTGCGCCATCAGCGCTTGTGGCAGTGGGGCCTGGGCCACCAAATCCACATACTCTCCCCGCACCGGAGAAAACACCCCGTAATGCGGGTAAATGCGCAGCGCTTCGCCCATGCCGGGTACTTCCACCCCGTTTTTACGCCACTCAAAAGCGCCCACTGCGCCCTGCAAACTGCGCAGCGACACCACCGAGCGCTGGCCCTGCGCTGGGCCAAAAGCCTGTACACAGGCTTGGCGCACATCGGGGGCGCGGCGCAAAGCCATGCCGTAGTCACCATCGAGCTCGATCAGGATCGAATTGAGCACCCGGTTGCGCTGCGACTGTGCCAAGCGGTGCGCATGAAAAGCCGCGCCCGGGGAAGGAGCAGGGGCAGGGGCCGCACCGGCGCTGGCCTTTTTGGCACGGGTCTTTTTGGGTTGGTCGATGCGCCGGGCCATGGCCTGCAGCAATTGCCGCGCATTTTGAAAGTCACTGCGCCAGATCAAGCCCGTTCCTGCGCAGGCCAGTCGGTAGGCCGAATCGGCCGTTAGCGTGTCATCGGCCAACACCACCGTCTTGGGCATCACCGCACCCGAATCCATGCGCCACAAAGCCGAACGGGCTTCGCCTTTTTCCGTCCAATGCAACTCGCTCAGCCCCGTCATGCCATACCGCCCGAGGGCGCCTGTGTAAAAAAAAGAGGGCCCTGAGGCCCGGTGCGGGCTATTGTCTCAGCTGAGCGGGTCGTTCAAGCCGAACGGTCATCAGAGCGGAACTGCCATCACCAAGCCCACTCGCAAATTTTGGCGTTTGTTGGCCCGCTGGTCTTGGCCGTCTGTCAACTCGGTGTAGGCCAATTCGGGCGTCAGGCGCATGCCCATCCAAGAAAACACCTGACTGGCGCTCACGCCCCACAGGTCGCCGCGTGGGGCGCCTGCTCGTGGGCCCTCGGGTCTTGTGCGCGGGTCGTAAGCCCCCAAGCTGGTGTGCACTTTGCCCGCATGCACTTTCACCATGCGTTGGCGTGCGGCATCCATCCAGCCTACGGTCAACATCTCAGAACCCGAACCCTGCGCAGAGCCAGCCCATCGACCACCTTGGGTGTAGCCCTGGTTGTAAACACCGTTCACATAGCCCGGAAACGGCTCTTTGGTGTCCCACGGCAAGCTGTAGGCGTTGGTGTTGGCCCATTCGGCAAACACCCGGTATTGGCCCTGGCCATAAGTGCTTTCAACACCCCACAAACTCATGAACTTGAAGGGCAGCGGGATGACGCTGCCCGCCGCGTCCTCGCCCATCCACTGGGTATAAGCAGCGCAAGACCCCAACATCCCTGACCACGACTTGGGGCAACGCGCCCGCACGTCGTAGCCGGCAATTTGCCCACTGCTGTCGCTGAAAGTATCGTCATCAAGTTTGTTGACCTCTTGACCCAAGAATGACTTGGCAAAGTTCAACGCGCCGCTGGGCCTGCCAGCACCGCCGGTCTGCAGACCACGGCTCAAGCCCACCTCCAGCCAAGGCTGGGGCTTCATGGTCAGGCGCATGCCCGAAAACATAAAGCCCTGTGGCTGGTTGGTGACGACCCGGGGGTCTTGCGCCTTGGCCACAAACACATCCAAGTTCCAAGGCCCCATCCAGCTCAACCAAGCGCTGTCTGAAGGTGCCACACTGGCGCGTTGAATGCCAACGCCCGTCCAAGACGGATTGTTGTGCCCACTGACCAAACTGCTTTGCCAGCCCGGCCCCCACCACTGGCGGTGCGAAAACGCCTGCACATTCCAGCCGCTGAAGCCCAGCACCGCCGCGCTGCCATCGAGCCGCGCCTGAAACTCGCCCTCGGCACCCATGCCACTGAATTTCGACTGTAGCGAATTCGGGCTGGCCTCTATCCGCGCACCCAAGCGGCCCGCCACCGACACATCGCCCCACGACCGGCGCAACTCGGCCGAGTTCAGCTGCGCACTGCTGCCCGGTGTGTAGTTCTCGCCATACCCATTGAGCGCCTCAGACTCCGAGCGCAAATGCATTTGGGCACGCCCTTGGTTCTGTGCCATGTCCAGCTCTTTCAGCACAAAGTCGCGGGCTATTTGCACATTGGCCTGGGCTGCTGCGGGCGCAATACTGTCCAGCGCCTGCCGAACCGCAGCGGCTGGCAGCGGCCAGTGGCTGCCTGTCAAAGGCAAGCTCGCGTGGTCACCCAGCCACTGCAAATAATGCCGCGCTGTCCAGCTGGGGGTGTAGGGCACGCTGGCGGCCGATGGATGTGCTGGCCCAGCCTGGACTTGCCCAGCACCCATCAATAAACCTGCCAAACAAGTCAAAGTAAAAAAGTGGCGCATGAGATCGTTTTAAAAATAATGACTTTATTATCGCAGGGCGCGCCAAGTGCTCGGGCAGACCGTAGAATCACTTTCAAAAGCATAAGAGACACACCTCGATAAGCCTGCATGACCCAGAACCCGCCTGTTTCAGACCCCCATAGGCCGGCCCTCACGCCCTATGACCGTTGGTACTTGGCGTACACCAAGCCCCGCCAAGAAGCCATGGCCCAAGTCAACTTGGTGCAACAAGCCTTTGACGCTTACCTGCCGCTCTACAAAAAATTCAAAAAAACCGAGCAAGGCCCTGTGGCGCTTTTTGAACCCATGTTTCCGCGTTACATCCTCTTCAAACCCAGCAAGCCAGAGCAAAGCATCTCGGCCGTGCGCAGTACCAAAGGCATTGCCACCATCGTGCGCTTCGGGTTTGAGCCGGCCCAACTGCATGACGATTTGGTGCAACGCATCCGCCAGCTCGAACAAGACCGCAACCACGCTACCTTGCAAGAGCTCAGCAACCTCAAGGCAGGCCAAACCGTGCGCCTCAAGCACAATGCTCTGGGCGGCGTTGAAGGCCTCATTCAAAGTGTGTCCAGCAAAAGGGTGGCGGTGTTGCTCGAAATCCTTGGGCGCCCTACGGTTGTGCAGATGGAGCACCACCAAGTCGAAGTCACCCCCTGAGTCCGGACGAACCCAGCACACCCATTTCTTGCCAACGCCCTTGTCTACCCCAACTGCCAACCCCACACTGCCGCAGCACATCGCCATCATCATGGATGGCAACCGCCGTTGGGCCAAAAACAAGTTCATGCCTGCCGCTGTGGGGCACGCCGCCGGAGCCAAACGCGTTCGCGACATTGTCAAAGCCTGTGCCGACATGGGCGTGGCTCACCTCAGCATCTTTGCTTTCAGTACCGAAAACTGGAAACGCCCTGCCGATGAAGTCACCAGCCTGATGAACCTGTTTATGACCTACTTGCAAAAAGAGGTCAACAACATGAACCAAAACGGCGTGCGCCTCAAAGTGGTGGGTGACAAAACCCGTTTTGCGCCAATGCTGCAAGACCTGATTGCGCGTGCCGAAACGCAAACCGCCAACAACACCCGCATCACGCTGACGGTGTGCGCCAATTACGGTGGCCGCTGGGACCTGATCCAAGCCACCCGCGCCTGGCAAGAAGCCCACCCCGGCCAAACCCTGCAACGCCTCACCGAAGAAGGCTTGGCGCCCTACCTCAGCACCGCCTACGCGCCAGAGGTCGACCTGCTCATCCGCACCGGCGGCGAGTCACGCGTCAGCAACTTCATGCTTTGGCAAGCGGCCTATGCCGAGTTGTTCTTCACCGACGATTTGTGGCCCGACTTTTCGCCCGCTCGCCTGCAAGAAGCCATCGTCTGGTTTGCCGGACGAGACCGTCGTTTTGGTTCTTCGGCGCCGTTGTAACCAACAGGCCACAGCCGGCGCCTAAAAAAGCGCCCAAAGTTTGGGTCCCAACACCCAAGCCCCCACAGCCACCGCGCCCAAGCTGCAAATCAACACCCCGGCTGCCGCCACATCCTTGGCATCGCGTGCCAAGGCATGCCACTCGGGCTGTGCCAAGTTCACCGCCAGCTCAATGCCTGTGTTCAGCGCCTCGGCTCCCACCACCAGGGCCATGGCCAAAGACACCACCGCCCACTCCAAAGGGCTCAAGTCCAGCCAGGCCCCCAGCGCCACCACCAGCACTGCGGCCACCGCGTGCACCCTGGCATTGCGCTGCCCCATCAGCACACGCAAGCCTCTGAACGCATGCCCAAAAGACCGCACCATAGAGGTAATAGCGCCCAGACCGGCCGACATCACCAGCCTCGCTGCCAAAACATGGCCAAACCCCGGGGCGACGGCAACACACTCAACTGTCCGCCCTGAATCGGTTCGGCCCACCAAGTGGCTGCACCCCAACCCAGCACCGCACCCGCCGCCACATCGCGCCAATAGTGTTGGTCCGCCTCGACACGTGCCAAACCCGTCAGGCCTGCAGCCGCATACAACCAAGGCGTGTAGGGCGCTACCTGCTGGGCATAACGCTTGTCCATGAACCGCACCGCGGCAAAAGCCACAGCCGTGTGGCCAGACGGAAAGCTCTTGTCATCCGAACCATCGGGCCGGGTGGCCTTGACCGTCCGTTTGAGCAATTCCGCTGCACCCACGGTCGACGCCATGGTCAGCGTCAGTTGCTTCATGCCCTCAGTGTCTTGCTGCCCCCACGCCGCCCCAGCCGCCAAAGCAGGCAAACCCACAGCCAGCAAGTCCGAGCCGTTTTTCCAGTTCAGGCCGTTGTCTGCACAAGCTGCACCCATGGTGCACGCCGCCGACAAGACGCATGCCGCAGACTTGCAAAATCGCAAAAATTGATTCGTAAACATGAATATCCCCTGAATAGATAAATTTTTATAAACCACAATGACCAGATCAGAAACTCACAATAAAGGTATTTCGACGAATCTATAAACAAAAATCTATTTTAAAAAAGTATTGACTTTGATCGTTCTCTTTTTTCAGAAGATTCATGTCAACTTGAAGCGATACAATATAAGGTTGTTGAAATTGTAATATTTCAAGTCCCCTGCATTAATCAGTGTTGCCCTGCCCAGCAGCCACTGGCACTGCGGTAGCCTGCCCGTTCCGCGCACCACCCTAAGACCCATGCTCAATATAACCCCTGAATTTAACCGTCAAACAGCCAGCTTATGCTTGGCTGTTGGCCTCGCCCTTTGGGGCTGGCAAGCTCAAGCTCAGAACCTCCCCTTCGGTCTGCCAACAGGTGCAACAGCAGGCGTCCCAGCGGGAACACCAGTGGGAACATCAGCGGGAACAGCAGCTGTTATTCCGGCTGCGACAGGCCTTCCCGCCCAGCCCCCAATGGGCCTGGTGCCATCTCCCCTCATGCCCCAGCGCCCTGACATCGGTGCAGCAGACGCGCAGCGCTCCCCTATGGTGCAATTCCGTCCCGCCAAACCCCAAGCACCCAGCCAGTTTCAGCGCTTTGTGCAAGAAAGCACAGGCAAACTGCTGCCACACTTTGGCAGCAGCCTGTTTGAAAACCCCTTGGCTTACGCCGCAGACACGGCAGCGCCTGCTCCGGCAGAATATGTTTTGGGCCCTGGCGACGAAGTTCGCATCCAAATCTGGGGTGGTGTTGACTTTGCGGGCAGCCAAACCTTGGACCGCAGCGGCCAAATCAACCTGCCCAAGATAGGCACCATCAACCTCAGTGGTGTGCGCGTTAAAGACCTCGAAGACACCCTGCGCAAACGCATCGCCACCGTCTTTAACACCGTCCAAGTCAATGCCGCTTTGGGCAAACTGCGCGGCATCACCGTGTTTGTGGTGGGCCAAGCCCAGCAGCCAGGCACCTACAACCTCACGAGCTTGTCCACCTTGGTCAACGCCGTTTTTGCGAGTGGCGGCCCCGGTGTCAATGGCAGCATGCGCGCCATCGAACTCAAACGCAACGGTCAAACCGTCACTACGCTCGACCTGTACGACTTCATTGTGAGCGGCGACAAATCCAAAGACGTGTCCCTGCAGCCTGGCGACGTCATCATGATCCCGCCCGTCGGCCCCCGTGTGGCCCTGACGGGTGCCACGGACCATGCCGCTATTTATGAACTGAAGCAAGGTACCAACCTGCAAAACCTGCTGAGCTTGGGTGGTGGATTCCCCACCTTGGCCAGCACGCAAAAAGCACTGCTTGAACGCATTGACCCTCAAAATGCCAACGCGCCCCGTCAAGTTCAAAACATCGCACTCAACGCCCAAGGCTTGGCCCAGCCGCTTCGTGATGGCGATGTCATCACCTTGTTGCCCATGATTCAGGCCTTTGGCAACGTGGTCACCTTGCAAGGCGCTATAGCCCAGCCCTTGCGCCACCCATTCACGCCGGGTATGCGCATCCAAGACCTCATCCCCGACCGCGCCGCTTTGCTCACGCCTGACTTCTTCAAGCGGCGCAACGACTTGGTGCAAAACCGCATTGCCCAACTGCGCGCCCGTGGCTTCACGCCAGAGCAAATCCAGGCCCTTGATCGGGCCCAGCAACTGCCAGAAGACATCTCTCTCACCTCCGAGATCATCAGTCGCAACAACCTCGTTGGCCAACCTGGCCTGTTTGGCCCCCAAGGTCAGCCAGGTCAGCCAGGTCAAGCTTTGGCCCCCGGTCAAATGGGGCCACAAAACCCCAGTCTGCCAGCCGGTCAGTTCAACAACAATCCAGCTGTCAATGCAAGCATGGCCAACAGCATCAACCTGTTGACGCCCCAAGAGCAAGAGCAGCAACTTCAGCGTGACCGCGAAGCCCGCGTGCAGCGCAATGTCACCGACCGCGTGCGCAGTTTTCAGGACCAAATCAACTGGGACTATGCCGTCATCGAGCGCCTGAACAAAAACGAATTGCGCACCCAGCTGATCCCCTTCAACCTGGGCAAAGCCATCGTTCAAAAAGACCCCGCACACAACCTCGAACTGCAAGAGGGTGACATCGTCACCATCATGAGCAGCGCCGAACTGCGCCTGCCCGTTGAAAGGCAAACCCGCGTGGTCCGTCTGGAGGGCGAAGTCGTCGCGCCTGGCCTGTACCAAGCCCTGCCGGGTGAAACCCTGGCGCAAATCATCACCCGCATTGGCGGCGTCACGCCTCAGGCCTATTTGTATGGCGCCGAATTCACCCGCGAGTCGGTGCGCAAACAGCAGCAACAAAACCTGGACCAACTGGTGCGCCGTCTTGAGACACAAATGCAAAGCGCTGGCGCCACATTGGCCGCCAACCTGACGGGCGAGCGGGCCCTGCAGTCGCCCGCTTTGATCCAGCAGCAGCAGCAGCAAATGCGATTACAAATTGACCGTCTCAAGGTCCTGCGCAGCAAAGGCCGTGTCTCTCTAGAACTCGACCCCCTGCGCACCATGAGCGCGGCGACGGCCGGCACCACCACCAGCCAAATCCTGACGTCCCTGCCCGATCTGCCTCTTGAAGACGGCGATGCCTTCTTGGTGCCCAGCCAGCCCGCCTTCATTGCCGCCGTGGGCAGCGTCAATAACGAAAACGTGCTGGTCTACAAACCCGGTAAAACAGTGGGTGACCTCATCCGCTCCGCAGGCCTGACAGAAGACGCCAAACCCAGCGATGCCTTCATCCTGCGGGCCGACGGCTCGGTTTTAAGCCGCACCCGCACAGGTTTCTTCAGCAATTTTGAGTCCACCAAAATCATGCCTGGCGACACGCTGGTCGTGCCGCCCAAGGTGGACCGCGAAACTGGCTACAACTTCTTGGTCCGTGGCCTGCGCGACTGGACGCAAATTTTCAGCAATCTGGGCATAGGCGCCGCCGCCATTCGTACACTGCGAAATTGATCCTCCATGCGCCTGACCCCCGCTCAAATCGACACCATCCAAAGCACCGTGCACGCGGTGTTGGGTGAGGGCGCGCAGTTCAAGCAACAAAAATGCGCCTGACCCCTGCAGAACACCAAACCATTACCCGTATCCTGCGGTCTGTTGATCCGCAAGGCGAGGTGTTGCTGTTTGGCTCTAGGGTGGATGACCAGCGCAAAGGTGGCGATATTGATCTGCTCTGGCGCACCAGTCGGCCGATCGACCTCAAGACCCAGCTCACTGCGCAATGGCAATTGCAAGTGTCGTGCGACACCCGGGTGGACCTGTTGGTGCAAACTCCGGGTGAGCCAGACCATGACATTATTCAAATCGCCCGCCAAACAGGGATTGTGTTGTGAAGCCTGAAACACGTTTGCTTGTACAGAGCCTGCAGGCTTGTCAACAGCTGGTAGACAAGCTGTCGTATTCATTTGGCAAAATCGGTCAGCTTTTTCCTGTGAATGTCGAGACCGTTGAGCATTGGAGCGAAGAGCAAGAAGAATCCGTGGATGCCTTGATCTTGCGTTACTCGCAATGTGTCACGATGATCCAGGAGCAGCTCTTCAAGGGCGTTGCTTATCTGGAGCAGGAAGACATCAGCGACAAGTCCAATCGGGACAAAACACTGCTCATGGAAAAGCTCGGCGCTATTCGTTCAGCCGAAGAATTTGGCACTGCAGCCATGCTGTGCAACAAATTCGCGCATCACTACCCCGAAGTTGTTCAGGCTCGCATTGAGCGACTGAACATGCTGCCGGCCGAAGCCGAACACGTCATCGATACGTTCAAGTCCATCCAGAAATATCTGGAACTGAAAAAACTGCTTTGAAACAAACGCATGACCGACAACACACACATCCCCGACACCGCAGAAGACGACGAAATCAGCCTGCTTGACTTGCTGCAAACCATCGTCGACAACCTGCGCCTGCTGATCATCGGCCCGCTGGTGGTGGGCCTGGCCGCATTGGGCATTAGCTTTGCCGTGCCCCCCACCTTCACAGCCACCGTCAAATTCCTCCCCCCCCAACAACAGCAAAGCGCCGCCGCCAGCATGCTGGCCAGCCTGGGCGGGCTGGGTGGTTTGGCCGGGGCGGCTGCGGGCCTCAAAAGCCCGGCTGACCAATACATGGCCTTCATGAAAAGCAACAGCGTGCAAGACGCGCTGATCGAGCGCTTCAAGCTGCAAGAGCGTTATGAAGAAAAGTTCAAAGACGATACCCGAAAAGAATTGACCGAAAACACCCGCGCCTCCAGCGGCAAAGACGGCATCATCACAGTGCAGATTGACGACAAAGACCCCAAGTTTGCGGCCGACCTGGCCAACGCCCATGTGGACGAGCTGCAAAAACTGCTGGCCCGCTTGGCCGTGACCGAGGCTCAGCAACGCCGTGCCTTCTTTGAAAAGCAGCTCAGCCAAGTCAAAGAAAAATTCACCGAGGCAGAGCAAGCCCTGCGCGCCACGGGCGTGAGCAGCAGCGTGCTCAAATCCAACCCCACATCGGCACTGGCCGCCGTGGCGGGACTCAAGGCCCAAGTCACAGCGCAAGAAGTCAAAGTGGGCGCCATGCGCGGCTATTTGGCCGAGACTGCGCCCGACTTCAAACAAGCCATGACCGAGCTGGCCAACCTGCGCGCCCAACTGGCCAAACAAGAAAAAGACGAACCCGCCACAGCAGCCGGGCAGGGCGACTACGTGGCCAAGTTCCGCGAATTCAAATACCAAGAAACACTGTTCGAACTCTTTGCCCGCCAGTTTGAAATGGCCAAGGTGGACGAATCGCGCGAAGGCGCCGTCATCCAGGTGCTCGACGCTGCCCAGCCGCCCGAGCGCAAGAGCAAACCCAAGAAGGCCCTGATCGCCATCATCGCCACCCTGGCCGCTGGCTTTGCTTTGCTTCTTTTCGTATTCATCCGCCAAGCCCTGCGTAACGCCAGCCAAGACAGCGAATCCGCACAAAAGATGGCCGCCCTTAAAGCCAGCTGGCGCAAAGCCGTGGGCAGAGCTGCCTGACTCCTGCCAAACTCGACCAACCCATGATTCAAGTTACACCTGTCATCCTTTGCGGCGGATCCGGCACGCGTTTGTGGCCACTGTCTCGCACGGGTTTCCCCAAACAGTTTATGTGCCTCACGGGCAACGAAAGTCTGTTTCAGCAAGCCGCCCAGCGCTTGGCTGGATTGGGCCAAGACGGTATTCAAGTCTCAGCGCCATTCATCGTCAGTGGTGAAGAACATCGCTTCTTGGCCGCTGAGCAATTGCGCGAAGCGGGCATTCAACTCGGGGCAGCCCGTCAAGATCATCGACCTGGCCCGCCGCATGGTTGAGCTGTCGGGACTGACGGTGCGCGATGAGCTGAACCCCAGTGGAGACATTGAGCTGGTCGTGACCGGCCTGCGCCCCGGAGAAAAGCTTTACGAAGAGCTGCTGATTGGCGACAACCCCAAGCCGACCCAGCACCCACGCATCATGAAAGCGCACGAGCAGTACCTGAGCTGGCCCCAGCTGGAAGGCAAGCTCAACGCACTCAAAATCGCCATGAGCGTGAACGACGTCCCGGTCATCCGCGGCCAACTGCAAGAGCTGGTGTCAGGCTACCAACCCAGCGGCGAAGTGGTCGACTGGGTGCACATGGCCCAGGAGCGCGAAGCGCTGGCGAATGGCGCTTAATTTTTAATTGGGGTCAGATCCCGATTATTTTGCAACAAAGGAGCCTTGGGCTCCTTTGTTGATTTTATTCATTGATTTAATGTAATATCTCGTATGCATATGACATGGAGGATGGGATGACGATCACCGCACGGGTATTCATGAGTGGGCGCAGCCAAGCTTTGCGTTGGCCTGCGAAGTTGCGCTTACAGGCGCAAGAGGTCAGGTTGGAGCAGATTGGCAGCGACATTTGGTTGCACCCCGAAATGCCCCCTGAAAAAGACATGGGGCGTTGGTTGCAGCAGTTTTACGCCACGGCAGAAGCTTTGCCTTCTGATTACCTAGCGGACCGTCTGGATGTGCCAGCCCAAGAGCGTGATTGGTCTTGAGATCTTGAGATGCGACGCACTCTGGACACCAACATTTGCAGCTATATTTTGCGGCGACACCCCCTGAACATGATTGAGCGGTTTGCAACGCTGGATCGTGAGCAATTGTGGTTGTCGGCCATCGTTGCAGCTGAATTGCGTTTTGGTGCCAGCAAATTGGGCGTGCCACGGTTTCAGTCTGCGGTCGAGGCTTGGTTGGCGGGATTTGATGTGCGTCCTTGGCCCTTGAACGCAACCCACCACTACGCTCAAATCCGAGCTTCACTCGAGCGTTCAGGTAAGCCTATTGGGGGTATGGATTTAATGATCGCAGCTCACGTTTTGGCAGAAGACAGTGTGCTGATCACCAACAATGCCAGGGAGTTTCACCGCGTGCCTGGCTTGGCAGTGGAAGAGTGGGCGATGGATTGACCCAAGTCGTTAAATTTAATTGGGGTCAGACCCCAATTGTTTGAACTAAACCGCCTTCGGGCGGTTTTTGTTTTTGGGGCTGGCAAAGAGGTACTGAGTAGATCAGGAGATACTTGTCGTTATGTTTCTCATCTCTAAATTGCTCTCCGCCATCACCCAGCCCATGTTTTGGCTGGCGCTGTGGTGGGCGTTCGCGCTGCTCATACTGCTGCGTTGGCGCAAGCTGGCGATGGCCATGCTGTGGAGCGGCTTGGTGATGTTGGGGCTGTTGGGCTTTGCAGCTGCGCCCCACGCGTTGTTGCGCTCGCTGGAAAACCGCTACCCCGCGCCGACGGCTGAGGCAGTGGGTCGGCATGTGGGCGTGATTGTGCTGGGTGGTGCCACAGAGCACCCCGGCATTTACCAGGCGCATGGCCAGGTGCCGCTGGGCGAAGCGGCCGAGCGCATGTCGGTGCCGGTGGGGCTGCTGCGTCAGCACCCGAAGTTGCAACTGGTGTTTTCGGGTGGTGAAGGGCGGCTGCTGGCCACGGGCGTGAGTGAGGCCGAATTGGCCAAAACTTTTTACCAGCAGCAGGGCGTGGACATGGGCCGCGTGGTGCTGGAAGGCGGCTCGCGCACCACCCGCGAAAACGCGCAACAAGTGGCGGCGTTGCTGGGCGAGCGATGCCGCCAGACGTGGTTGTTGGTGACCTCGGCCTGGCACATGCCCCGCTCTGTGCCCGAGTTCGAGGCAGTGGGTTGCCAGGTCACGCCCTACCCGGTGGACTTCAGAACAGGCGATACCACGCCCTGGACCGAGTATTCATTGGCGCGCAGCCTGCTGCTGTGGCAAACCGCTTTGCACGAGTGGCTGGGGTTGTGGGTGTATGAAGTGACGAGGTGAGAATTATTCGGGGTCAGACCCCAATTCACGGGGTCAGACCCCAATTCACACCTTAATTCCTTGCCACTTCAGCCTGCCGACCCCAAAGCCAGACCCGCGTGCTCGCGCAGGGGGTGAAAGTGGATCTTGGGAAAGCGCTCTTGCGCCAAGCGCACGTCGTAGGGGCTGGTGCACAAATAAGCCAGGGTGCCTGCCGCATCCAGGGACATGCGCTGCGGGTAGGCGTTGGTGAACTCGCGCAGCTCGGCCGGTGTGTCTGCGGTAATCCAGCGGGCGCCTGTGTACTGGCAGCCCTCTAACCTCACGTCGCAGTCGTATTCGGCTTTGAGGCGGTGTTGCACCACTTCAAACTGCAACTGGCCTACCGCACCCAGCAACATGGGGCCGCCGATTTCAGGTTTGAAGACCTGAATCGCGCCTTCTTCGCCCAGTTGGTCCAGGCCTTGTTGCAGCTGTTTGGTGCGGAGCGGATTTTTCAAAATCACCGTCATGAAAAGTTCGGGCGCAAAAAACGGCAGGCCCGTGAACAGCAGGTTGGCTCCGTCGGTGATGGTGTCGCCCAGCTGCACACCGCCGTGGGTGGTGAAGCCGATGATGTCGCCCGCATAGGCCTCGTCCACCGCCTCGCGGCGTTGGCTCAAAAAGGTGACCACGCTGGTGGGGCGCAGTTCTTTGGCGGTGCGTTGCACCTTGAGCTTCATGCCTGGGGTGTATTTGCCAGACGCCATGCGCACAAAGGCGATGCGGTCGCGGTGGTTGGCGTCCATGTTGGCTTGCACCTTGAACACCACGCCCGAAAATGCGCTGTCTTCGGGCTGGATTTCTTTGACCACGGGTTGCTTGTTCACCAACACCGAGCTGGTGCGGGGGCGGGGTGGCGGTGCCAGGTCGACCAGTGCGTCCAGCACTTCCATCACGCCGAAGTTGTTCACGCCAGAGCCAAAGAACACGGGGGTTTGTTTGCCCGCCAGAAAGGCTGCTTCGTCAAAGGCGGGCGATGCGCCGGTGGCCAGTTCCATGCTGTCCATGGCCGTCTGCCATTCCATGCCAAAGCGCTCGGCCAATTGGCCTTGCTCGGTGATCGGGATGGTTTCAAAGTCTTGCGGCAGGCGTTCAGAGCCAGAGTCAAACACCGTCATGGCTTGCGTGCGCAGGTTGATGATGCCGCCAAACGATTTGCCTTGGCCCACAGGCCAGGTCATGGGCACGCAGGGCATGCCCAGCTCGCGCTCGACTTCGTCGAGGATGTCGAGAGGGTCGCGCACTTCGCGGTCCATCTTGTTCACAAAGGTGATGATGGGCGTGTCGCGCTGGCGGCAGACCTCGATCAGGCGACGGGTTTGGGCTTCGACACCGTTGGCCGCGTCAATGACCATGAGCGCCGAGTCCACCGCAGTCAGCACGCGGTAGGTGTCTTCACTGAAGTCTTTGTGGCCGGGCGTGTCCAGCAGGTTGATGACGTGCTCGCGGTAGAGCATTTGCATCACGGACGAGGCCACCGAGATGCCGCGTTGCTTTTCGATTTCCATCCAGTCGCTGGTGGCGTGGCGCGAGGCCTTGCGGGCCTTGACCGAGCCGGCGATCTGGATCGCGCCGGAGAACAGCAAGAGCTTTTCGGTCAGCGTGGTTTTACCGGCGTCGGGGTGCGAAATGATGGCAAACGTCCGGCGGCGCCGGGTTTCGTGGGCGTAGGTCACAAGGGGTCCTGAAGATCGTGCAGGCCAAGCCCGTTGGAGGGTTGGCGAAAGGGGAGATTTTACCGGGGTGCCTGTGTGGCGAGGCGAGGTGCAGCACCAGACCTCTTGAGTCGGCCTTAGGCTTCTTCGGACCAGCAAAAGCCGTCGCGCGCGATCATGGCGCTGGACGCGCTGGGGCCCCAGCTGCCTGCGGCATAAGGGCGGGGCCCGATGGTGTCGTTTTTCCAGTGTTGCAAGATGGGTTCAACCCAACGCCAGGCTTCTTCCTGTTCGTCGCTGCGCACAAACAGGTTCAGTCGGCCGTCGAGCACATCGAGCAGAAGGCGTTCGTAGGCGCCTACGCGCTGGCTGCCAAAGCGTTTGTCAAAGTCCAGATCGAGGTGCACTGGGCTGAGGGTGGCGCTGCCGCTGCCTTGGCCGCGCTTGCTTTGGCCTTGGGCGAAAAGGTGAAGCTCCAGCCCGTCTTTGGGTTGCAGGTGAATGACCAGTTTGTTGGCCTGGCCCATGGGGCTCTTGAAGATTTCGTGGGGTGTGGGCCTGAAGTTGATCTCGATGTGTGCTTCCCGACCAGCCATGCGCTTGCCCGTCCGGATGTAAAACGGGACGCCTGCCCAACGCCAGTTGGCAATTTCGGTGCGCAGAGCGACAAAGGTTTCGGTGTTGCTTTGTTGGCCTACACCTGGCTCATCGCAGTAGCCTGACACAGCTTGGCCTTCGACGTTGCCTGCGCTGTATTGACCTCGGACGACGTGTTGGCCCAAGGTTTCGGGTGTCCAGCGCTTCAGGGCCCTGAGCACTTTGAGTTTTTCGTCGCGAATCGCATCGGCATGCGCGTTGATGGGCGGCTCCATGGCAATGGCGCACAGCAGTTGCAGAGCGTGGTTTTGCACCATGTCGCGTAAGGCCCCGGTGCCGTCGTAAAAACCGCCGCGTTTTTCCACGCCCAGCTCTTCGGCGATGGTGATCTGGATGTTGGCGATGTGTTCGCGCCGCCACAGGGGCTCGAACAAAGCGTTGCCAAAGCGCATGGCAAACAGGTTTTGGACTGCTGGCTTGCCCAAGTAGTGGTCGATGCGAAAGATCTGTTGTTCTTTGAAGGCCAACCCCACCGCATGGTTGATGGCCCGGTTGGAGGCCAGGTCGTGGCCCAGCGGCTTTTCCAGCACGATGCGGGTTTGGGGCGTGTTCAGGCCGTGGGCGGCAAGTTGCTCGCACACGGTGGTGAACAGGTTGGGTGCAGTGGACAAATACATGACCACGTTGTCGGTCTCGCGCTCGGCCAAGCGGGCAGACAGCGCTGCGTAGGCTGAGGGCTGCGACAAGTCCATGCGCACATAGCAAAGCAGGCTGGCAAATTGGGCAAATTCTTCGGCTTGAGGGCGTTTGTCGCCATCCACCCGCTCAAAGCGCGATTGGATGTGTTGGCGGTATTGCGCGTCACTCAGGTCGTCGCGCCCCACGCCGATGATGCGGCCCCCTTCGGGCAGGCTGCCGTGGCGAAAGGCCTGAAACAGGGCCGGCATGAGTTTGCGCCAGACCAAATCGCCTGTGCCGCCAAAGAAAACCAGATCAAACGCCATGGGGTCTTGGATCGCATTGCTTCAAAGGCGTCAATGTAACTGGTTTCGGAGATAATTCGATTCAGTTTTCACAACGATCGCCATGAACCAACTCGATGCCCTCAAGCAGCTCACCACCGTGGTCGCGGACACTGGGGACTTTAAGCAGTTGGCCCAGTTTCAACCGCAAGACGCGACGACCAATCCGTCTTTGATCTTGAAGGCGGTGCAAAAACCCGATTACGCGCCCTTGTTGGCTGAGGTTGTGGCTGCGCACAGGGGCCAGCCACTCGATGTGGTGATGGACCACCTGTTGGTGCGCTTTGGCTGTGAGATTTTGCAAACCATTCCCGGCCGTGTGTCCACCGAGGTCGATGCACGCCTGAGCTTTGACGCCGACGCCACCGTGGCGCGGGCCCGTCGCATCATGGCGCTCTATGAGGCGCAAGGCATTGATCGTCAGCGGGTGTTGATCAAGATCGCCTCGACCTGGGAAGGCATTCAGGCAGCAGCCACGCTGGAGCGCGAGGGCATCCGCTGCAACTTGACGCTGCTGTTTGCGTTTTGCCAAGCGGTGGCTTGTGGCCAAGCCCGTGTGCAGTTGATTTCGCCGTTTGTGGGCCGTATTTACGATTGGCATAAAAAGACCGCAGGCGCTGCTTGGGACGAAACGGCCATGTCCGGCGTCAACGACCCTGGCGTTCAGTCGGTTCGGGCCATCTTCAACCACTACAAAAGACATGGCATGGCCACCGAAGTCATGGGCGCGTCGTTTCGAAGTGTTGGTCAGATCACCGCTTTGGCGGGTTGCGATTTGTTGACCATCAGCCCCGAGCTGTTGGCGCAACTGGCGGCCAGCGATGCGCCTTTGGGTTTGGCACTCGACGCCAAAGCCGCGCAGTCTATGGATTTGCCCGTTGTGAACTACGGCGAAGCTGCGTTCCGTTTGGCGTTGAATGAAGACGCCATGGCCACCGAAAAGCTGGCCGAAGGCATTCGCGCTTTTTGCGCCGATGCGGTCAAGCTTGAAGTGTTGATGCAAAAGGCCTGAGATGCGCTGCGACCAGACCCCCGCCTGGAAGGCGTTGCAAGAGCACGCGCAAACCTTTGCGGGTTTTGACTTGCGCACGGCCTTTGCGCAAGACCCTGAGCGCTTTCAGGTGCTTAGCCAGACTGCGCCCTATGTGTTCGCCGATCTGTCGAAAAACCACACCGATGCTGCGACAGAGGCCTTGCTGATTGAATTGGCCCGCCAAACCGGCCTGGTTGCGCACCGCGATGCGATGTTCCGGGGTGAGCACATCAACACCACCGAAGACCGCGCTGTGATGCACTGGCTGCTGCGCCAACCCGAAGGCAGTTTGCAAGGTGCTTTGGCCGAACCGCTGGCGCTGGTGCATGGCACCTTGAAGGCCATGTTGGCCTATGCCGAGCAGGTGCGCGCCGATGCGCAGATCACCGATGTGGTGAATATTGGCATCGGGGGGTCTGACTTGGGGCCACAAATGGCGGTCTTGGCGCTGCAAGATTTTGTGATTCCAGGCAAGCGGTTTCACTTTGTGTCCAATGTGGATGGCCACGAGTTGACGGGCGTGCTCAAGGGTCTGAAGCCCGATAACACGTTGTTTGTGGTGGCTTCCAAAACGTTCACGACTTTGGACACGATGACCAACGCCCATTCGGCGCTGGCATGGTTCAAGGCGCAAGGTGGTCTGGATGTGGCCCGTCATTTTGTGGCCTTGACCAGCAACGTGTCGGCGGCAGCCGACTTTGGCGCCACCACCACCTTTGGTTTTTGGGATTGGGTGGGTGGGCGTTATTCGATGTGGTCGGCCATTGGCTTGCCTGTTGCCATCGCCATTGGGTCTGCAGGTTTCAAAGATCTGCTGGCCGGTGCCCACGCCATGGACCAGCACTTTTTGGCGACGCCCCTTGAGGCCAATTTGCCTGTGCGCTTGGGGCTGCTGGACGTTTGGTACCGCAACTTTATGCACTACACCAGCCGCTCCATCGCCCCTTATCACAGTGGCTTGCGGCGTTGGCCGGCTTTTTTGCAGCAGCTGGAAATGGAGAGCAACGGCAAGCGGGTAGACCGCAACGGGCAGGCTTTGACGCATGGCACCTCGCCTGTGCTGTGGGGCGAACAGGGCACCAATGGGCAACACGCGTTTTTTCAGATGCTGCACCAGGGCACCGACGTGGTGCCTCTGGAAATTGTGGCGTTTAAAAACCCGGCACACCCATTGCTGGAACACCATGCTTTGACTCTGGCCAATGCGTTGGCGCAGGCACAGGCGCTGATGTGCGGCAAAGCCGACACAGGCGGCCATAAGCACTTTGAGGGCAACCGGCCCAGCACGTTCTTGCTGCTGGATGAGCTCACGCCTGCCAGTTTGGGGGCGCTGACGGCTTTGCAAGAGCACCGCGTGTTCGTGAGCGGTTCGGTCTGGGGCATCAACAGCTTTGACCAATGGGGCGTTGAGCTGGGCAAGGTGTTGGCTCAAGATATTCGTGCCCGCATGACCTCGGGCGACGGGGCAGGCCTGGATGCTTCCACCGCAGGCCTGCTGGGGCGTTTGCGCTGATCAGTGTTTGTGGGTGCTGTGGTCGTGAGCCGGGTTCTTGGCTTTGGCCGGGGAGGGTGAGGCCGCACCGCTGGTCACCTTGACTTGGCCGCGCATGCCGGCTTCGTAGTGCCCCGGAATCAGGCAAGCCATTTGCAAGCTGCCAGCTTTGGGGAACGTCACCACCAACTCACCCGTTTGCCCTGCGGCCACCGTGATGGCAGCACCTGTGCCGTGGTGGTGGTCGGGGCCATGCGCTTTGCCTTGAGCGGCATCGCGTTTCATGGCTTCGGCGTGTTCGCGAATGTCCTCGTCAAGGCCCAGCACCATCTCGTGCTCAAGCTTGCCGGCGTTGTGCACCACAAAGCGGATGGTTTCACCCGCTTTCACCTCAATTTGGCTGGGCGTGAAGCGCATTTGGTCGTCCATGCGCACTTCGATGCTGCGGCTGACGACTTGGGCCACGGGTTCGTTGCTGTGCGCATCGTCAGGTGAAGCGCCATGATCGGCGCTAACCCCGTGGCTGTGCCCATGACCGGTGGCGGCCCATTCGGGGTGGTGCTTCAACCATTGCCAGGCACCCCAGCTGCCAGCGCTCGTCAGGGCGCCCAGCACCAAAACGTAAACGCTGGCGGCGCGAGTCCAGTTGCGTGGTGCACTGAGCCCCAAGGCCAGGACCGACACAAAAAAGCCCAGCGGCACCACCCAAGCGCTGCGTTCGGGCGAATCCGGGAAATGCTGCAAACCGCCCGTAAAAAAGCCCAACCCAATCGACAGCAAGCTGCCGATGGCCAGGGTCTTCATCAAGCCCGAACGCGGGGTGTCATCGTTGGCAGGCTGCCAGCGGTGTTCAAGCCAAGCCCCCAGCACAAACAAAACCATGCCGACCAAGGCGGTCCACAAAGAGCGTTCGCCACTGAAAAAACCGTGGTTGACGGCCCCCGAAATGAAGCTGATGCCCGAGTACTTGAGCAGCATCGCGCCGTGGTGTTGTTGAAAATTAGAAGTCATGTGTGCATCCTTACGCGAGGCTTTGCCCGCGCTCAAAAAACCATCAGCCGCGCATGGCCTGAGCCATCGCGGAACCTGTGAGGGAACAGGTGTCAGGCCTTGGGGGGACGCAGAGCGGGCAACCAGCTGGCGCTGTGCCAGGGAGCCACTTGCCGAGCAGGTGGCTGGGTAGGTGCGGCCTGCACGCCTAAACCCGCCCAGCTGCCCCAGGCCAACGGGCAGCAGTGGTGACAGTCGGCATGTGCGGTGCAGTGGGTGCTGTCGGGCGTGCTGTCAAGGCTGTTGTCAGCGTCATCAGCAGCCATGTGGTGCTGGGCATGGGCGCCGTGGTGCTGTTCTTGTTGCGGGGCGGTGCCCTCTGGCTTGGCCCATCCGGGCGAAGCGAAGGCGGTCAAGCCCATGGCCAAAGCCAGGCTCAACTTGAGCAGCCACGAACCCATCAAGCACCATGAACAAAAACGCATGCGCACATCTTATAGGCACAAGCGAAATCCACCGTGCAGATGCAAAAAAGCCCTGCAAGGCTTTCACCTTGCGGGGCTTTGTTTTTGGCCGGGTGAGGGCGCAAACCCTCAGTCCGGACAGCGGGGCAATTACATGCCCAAGCTTACATGCCCATGCCGCCCATACCACCCATGCCGCCCATGTCAGGCATGCCGCCGCCGCCAGCGCCGGACTCGTCCTTCGGGGCTTCGGAGATCATGCACTCTGTGGTCAACATCAAAGAGGCCACAGACGCTGCGTTTTGCAATGCAGTGCGTGTCACTTTGGTGGGGTCCAAGATGCCCATTTCGATCATGTCGCCGTAGGTGTCGTTGGCCGCGTTGAAGCCAAAGTTGCCTTTGCCAGCCATGACTGCGTTAACGACCACCGATGGCTCGCCGCCAGCGTTGTAAACGATTTCGCGCAAAGGCGCTTCGATGGCTTTGAGCACCAGCTTGATGCCGGCGTCTTGGTCAGCGTTGTCTCCTTTGATGGTGCCAGCAGCCTGACGTGCACGCAGCAATGCCACGCCGCCGCCAGCCACGATGCCTTCTTCCACAGCAGCGCGGGTGGCGTGCAGGGCGTCTTCAACGCGGGCTTTCTTTTCTTTCATCTCGACTTCGGTGGCAGCGCCAACCTTGATCACGGCCACACCGCCAGCCAACTTGGCCACGCGCTCTTGCAGCTTCTCGCGGTCGTAATCAGATGTGGCTTCTTCGATTTGCACGCGCACTTGCTTGACGCGGGCTTCGATGTCGATCGCAGCGCCAGCGCCGTCGATGATGATGGTGTTTTCCTTGCCCACTTCGATGCGCTTGGCTTGACCCAGATCTGCCAAAGTCACTTTTTCGAGCGTCAGGCCGACTTCTTCAGCGATCACTTTGCCGCCGGTCAGGATGGCGATGTCTTCCAACATGGCTTTGCGACGGTCACCAAAGCCTGGAGCCTTGACGGCGACAACCTTCAAGATGCCACGGATGGTGTTGACCACCAAAGTAGCCAAGGCTTCGCCTTCGACTTCTTCGGCAATGATCAACAAAGGACGGCCAGCTTTGGCAACGGCTTCCAGTGTGGGCAGCAGATCGCGGATGTTGCTGATCTTCTTGTCGAACAACAACACGAAGGGGTTGTCCAGCAAAGCGGCTTGCTTTTCGGGGTTGTTGATGAAGTAAGGCGACAGGTAGCCGCGGTCAAACTGCATGCCTTCGACGATGTCGAGTTCGTTGTCCAAAGACTTGCCGTCTTCGACAGTGATCACGCCTTCTTTGCCCACTTTGTCCATGGCTTTGGCAATGATGTCGCCGATGCTGTGGTCGCTGTTGGCAGAGATCGAACCGACTTGGGCGATTTCTTTGGTGGTGGTGGTGGCCTTGGTGGCCTTCTTCAGCTCTTCGATCAGGGCAGTCACTGCCTTGTCGATGCCGCGCTTCAGATCCATCGGGTTCATGCCGGCGGCCACGTACTTCATGCCTTCGCGCACGATGGCTTGGGCCAGCACGGTGGCGGTTGTTGTGCCGTCACCTGCGTTGTCAGAAGTCTTGGAAGCGACTTCCTTGACCATCTGCGCGCCCATGTTTTGCAGTTTGTCTTTGAGTTCGATTTCCTTGGCCACGGACACACCGTCCTTGGTCACGGTGGGGGCGCCGAAAGAACGCTCCAGAACCACGTTGCGACCCTTAGGGCCCAAAGTCACTTTGACCGCGTTGGCCAAAATGTTCACGCCTTCAACCATGCGTGCGCGGGCTTCGCCGCCGAAAATTACGTCTTTTGCTGCCATTTTGATAGCTCCTGAATTAAATTGATTTGATCAGTTGAGGACAGAGCGAACGGGCGCATCGCGCATCGTTCGCTCTGTCCCGCAAGTTATTCGACTACTGCGAACAGGTCTTCTTCTTTCATGACCAACAGCTCGTCGCCACCGACCTTGACGGTCTGGCCGCTGTACTTGCCGAACAACACGCGGTCGCCGACTTTGACGCTCAGGGCTTTGGTCTCGCCTTTGTCATTGGTTTTGCCGGGGCCAACGGCCAAGACTTCGCCTTGATCTGGCTTTTCTGCAGCCGAATCGGGAATCACGATGCCCGAGGCTGTTTTGGTTTCGCTTTCGATACGCTTGACGATCACGCGATCGCCCAAAGGACGCAGTTTCATGGAATCTCCTGAATTGAAACAAGGGTTGAAAAACAAAAGCACCTGTTTGGGTGCTGCTGAAATCTGAAGGGCGTGTGATTGTTAGCACTCATCCCTATCGAGTGCTAATGATAAGGGCTTTTTGGGGCGTTTCAAGACCCCGGTCGCAAACAAGTCGAGGGTTTCTAGTGGCAACGGATGGTTTCGGGCTGCTGTTGCTGCAGGCAGAGCAAGTAGCCGTCCACCAAATCGGTGCTGATGTCACCCGCAAAAAGGTGCAGGTTCTGGCTTTCGGTGAACAGGCTGTTGACGGGTAAATGTTCGCTGTTATACAGAATGATGTGCGTGTTTTGCATCCGGGCGTTGTGCAGATGCGCGGGGGAGGTGTGCAGCCAGGCCATGCGCGCGTCCACAAACAAAACCGCGAGTTCTGGGCCTATCTCCATCAAATCCAGTGGGTGGGTCATGACGGTAACGCAGGACCATGTGCTGAGATGGCTGAGGGCCGGTGTCATGTGTGCGCCGTCGTGCAGCACATAAATTTGTGCAACGGGGTGCGCAGGCACCAAGCCGATGGTGCTGACGCCCTGCTTTTGGCAATAGTCGTTCAGGGAGGTGGACAGAATGCGGCGGTGACCACCTTGGGTGACGAAGGCTTTAAAGACCCCGTTTTGGACCATGCGCTGTACGGTGCCCACCGACAGGCCGAGAACTTTGGCGGCTTGGCTCGTGCTGAAGTAATTTTGTGGATTTTGTGGTGTTTTCATGTGCTTGTTCCCAAGGTTGTGAGCTTCGTTGAAATTGGGTTTTTTGGCCTTTTTGAATCGTAGGCCAAGCCACGTTGGCAAGGTGCCTTGTTGAACCGGTAGTCGGGCAGAAGAAAACCGGTAAAGCGTTTGAGGCTGAGCGTTCAGGGCTTTGCGTGGGTTCAAGGCAAAATCTCCCCCATGTTGAGTTGGTTTCGTTTTTTTTCTCGTTGGCCTCTTTGGGCCTTGCATGCCCTTGGGGGTGTGGGCGGTTGGCTGGCCTGGATTTTTTCGGGAACTTACCGTCGCCGTTTTTTGGACAACGCCAAACAGGCAGGTCTTGACTGGCGAGCCGTATGGGGGGCTGTGGGGCAAGCGGGCCGCATGACAGCCGAGTTGCCGCGTTTGTGGCTCGGGCGCACGCCGCCTTTGGAGTGGGCCGATGACCGTGCTGCAGCTGAGGCTTATGCACAAGGGCAGGGGGTGTTGTTTTTGACGCCTCACATGGGTTGCTTTGAAATCACGGCGCAGGCTTTGGCGCTGAGATTTGGCGCCCAACACGGCCAATTGACGGTGCTGTACCGCCCTGCACGCTACGCGGCCTTGAATGAGGTGATGGCTTTGGCCCGCAATCGGCCGGGTTTGCAGGCCGTGCCCACCACCTTGGCTGGTGTGCGGCAGATGATCAAGGCTTTGCGGGCTGGCGAAGCGGTGGGCTTGTTGCCTGACCAGGTGCCACCTGAGGGCATGGGACAGTGGGCCCCTTACTTTGGCAAACAGGCCTACACCATGACCTTGGCTGCGAGGCTGGCTTTGCAAACCGGTGCCCATGTGGTGCTGATTTGGGGTGAGCGGTTGCCTTGGGGTCGTGGGTATCGGTTGCACACACGCACCTTGGGCCACGATTTGTCGTCCGATCTGAACACGGCGGTGGTGCAAATCAACCAAGCGATGGAGGGCATGGTGCTGGCCTGCCCACAACAGCATTTGTGGGGCTATGCCCGTTACAAGGCCCCGCGCCAGGATTCGTGATGCGTTGGGTCCCTCTTTTCATGCGCTTTTTGGCGATTTGGCCTTTGCCGCTTTTGCGGACTTTGGGGTGGTTGTTGGGCCATGTCTTGTTTGCCTTCGCCCATTCAAGACGGCACATTGTTCAGGTCAATTTGGGCTTGTGTTTCCCGCAACTCAGCGCAGCGCAGCGTGGGCACCTGGCCAGGCGTCATTTTGTGGTTTTGATGCAGTCATTGATAGATCGCTCATGGCTTTGGCATGGATCTGAGGAGGTGTTGCGCAGGCGCTTGTCGGTCAAGGGTGATGTCAGTCCTTTGCAGGGGGCCGAGCCCGTGGTGATGCTGGCCCCGCATTTTGTGGGCATGGACGCAGGCGGGACCGTATTGACCATGTTGCAGGGCGTGTCCATGGCCAGCATCTACACGCGGCAGCGCAACCCGATTCTGGACGAGTGGGTGCGGCAAGGGCGCAACCGGTCGGGGCGCATCAAGTTGTTTTTCAGGCAACAAGGGGTCAAGCAAATCGTGTCCGGTCTGCGAGAGGGCGACAAGTTGTACCTTTTGCCCGATATGGATTTTGGCCGTGAGGACTCGGTTTTCGTGCCTTTTTATGGCCTTCAAGCGGCCACGGTGCCGTCTTTGTCACGTTTTGCGCGTTTGGGGCGTGCCAGAGTGCTGATGGTGGCCACCCGGTTGACGCCGCAGGGGTATGGCTTGGAGGTGGGGCCTGTTTGGCCAGATTTCCCGACGGCGGATGCGCTGGCAGACACAGCCCAGATGAACCGGGCCTTGCAGGCAGTGATTGAAACCATGCCCGAGCAGTATTACTGGGTGCACAAGCGTTTCAAGACCCGGCCTGAGGGTGAGCCTGGCTTTTATTGAAGGGGCCTAGGGCTCACTCACGTTTTTAAAAAGGCAGAGATTTCCTCGATCACCCTTTGGGGCTGCTCATGCACCACCCAGTGGGTGGCGTTGGCAATGGGCACTGTTTTCAGATCGGCGATGTGTTCGTCCAAGCCTTCGGTCAGGCAGGGCAGCAGGGCCACATCGTCTTGAGCCCACAGGACCAGGGTAGGGACCTCGATGCGCAGCCCTTGGGGCGGGATTTGCACGGCGTTTGCCCCCGGGTCGGTAGGGGTTGCCGGACGCAGGGGCGACGCGCGGTAGTAATTCAGACCGCCTTGCAGGCCGTGCTGCCAAACTTGGCGGTATTGCGCTTTGACTGCGGGTGTCAGCCAGTCGGCTTGGCCAGCCATCGCTTGGGAGGTCAGCGATTGCAGCGAGGGGTCTTGGCCCGTTAAAAAACCAAACAGTCGTTCAAAGTCATTCGCCGTCAATTGGGCCGCTGCATCGGACTGGACCAAAAAGTTCATGTAAGTACTGGCCGTTTTTTGAGCTGGGTCGTTTTGCAACGCCTGCAAAAAGGGGCCGGGGTGGGGCGAGTTGACGATGACCAGTTTTTGCAGGAGCGCTGGGTGCTGGTTGGCGAGGCTCCAGGCCACGGCACCGCCCCAGTCGTGGGCGATCAAGGCGGCCAACGGCGCACGACCACCTTGGGTTTTGCATTCGGTGTCGATGAGCGCTGCGATGTCTTGGACCAAGTGCTTGGCGCGGTAGGCCTTGACGTCATCGGGGGCACTGGAGCGTTCGTAGCCCCGCAGGTTGGGGGCCACGCAGCGGTAGCCGCCGTTTTCAGGTTTTGAGAAATGCAGCAGCAAGGGGTCCCAGACCCAGGCGCCCTCTGGAAAGCCGTGCAAAAACAGCAGCACGGGGCGACCGGGTTCCCCACACGCCCGGCAACTCAAATCGATGCCATGGGGCAGGTTTTGTTGCCAGGTCTGGATCTCAGGCTGAGAGGGTGTAACTTGGGGCACAGCGGATCACTTTGGGTTGACCTGGTCGGTGGCGCGGGTCCGAGGTGCTTTGAAGCACGCGCTCATTCATCCACGGCCTCAGTTTCTTCTTCGGGTGGCTCGGCGGCTTGGGGTGCTGCCACAGCGCCATCGGCCGGGTGGGTCCAGTCCCACAGCAGTTGCGCCACTTCGTCTACGCCTTGTTTTTTCAAGGCGGAAAAGAGTTTGACTTCACCGCCGCCAGCTTGCAGCCGCGCAATCGACAAGGCCTTGGCTTGTTCAGCGCGGGTGAGTTTGTCGGCTTTGGTCAAGATGATCAGAAATTTCAGGCCCTCTTCGACGCGGGGGCGGATCACCTCCAGCAGGATGTCGTCCAGCTCGGTCAGTCCGTGGCGGGGGTCGCACATCATGACGATACCGGTCAGGTTGTCGCGGCTGACCAGGTAGTTGGCCATGACTTGCTGCCAGCGCAGCTTGTCCATCTTGGCCACGGCGGCATAGCCGTAGCCGGGCAGGTCGGCCAGCACCGCATCGGTGATGCCTTGCTTGCCCAGAGCAAACAGGTTGATGTGCTGGGTGCGGCCAGGCTTTTTCGAGGCAAAAGCCAGCTGCTTCTTTTGTGTCAGGGTGTTGATGCAGGTGGATTTGCCGGCGTTGGAGCGGCCTACAAAGGCGATTTCGGGGGTGTCCATCGCGGGCAAATGGTGCAATTGCGCGGCGGTGGTCAAAAAGCGGGCCGTGTGCATCCAGCCCATGGGCGTGACAGATGCGGGGTTATTGCGAACCACCGAAGTCGCGGCCGCATTGGCTTTGGGGACTTTTGCGGGCTTTGCTGGAACGCGAACTGGGGGGCGGGAGCTCATAAATCAGGGATACCTTGGGTCGTCAGGAAACTGACGCGGACCTCATTGTAGAATCCTTGGGTTTTGCGCCAACTCTTGGATCACGCCATGAAGTCGATTTCCTCTCTCTTGATCACCGCTCTGTCGGCCGCCTTGGTGGCCGGTTCTGCACTGGCCGCTGGCCCCGCCACCAAGGCCGCCAAGCCCGACCTGGCCAAAGGCGAAGCCATCTTCAGCCAAGCTTGTGTGGCATGCCACGCTGCCGATGGCAACTCCAGCACGCCATCCAACCCCAAGCTGGCCCAACAACACCCTGAATACCTGCTCAAGCAATTGCAAGAGTACAAATCGGGCAAGCGTGCCAATGCCGTCATGAGCGGCATGGTCGCAGCGCTCAGCGATGACGACATGCGCAACATCGCTTTTTGGTTGGCTTCCAAGCAGGCTAAGCCCGGTTTTGCCAGTGCCAAAGAGACCGTGGCTTGGGGTGAGCGCATTTACCGCGGCGGTATTCCAGACCGTCAAATTGCGGCTTGCGTGAGCTGCCATTCGCCCAATGGCGCTGGCATGCCTTCACAGTACCCGCGCCTCGCCGGTCAGCACGCAGAGTACACCGCTGCCCAGCTCACCCAGTTCCGCGAAGGTGTTCGCAAGAACAATTTGCAAATGACCCAAGTGGCCGCCAAGATGAACGACCGCGAAATCAAAGCGGTCTCTGACTACATCGCAGGTCTTCGCTGACCGCTTGTCAGCCGAGTTCCTGGGTTGCTGCAGTTTTGCCCTGCAGCCATCTGGGGGTTTTGTCCTGAAGGCCTTGAGCCTGCGGCACAATTAAGAATCGGCTGATATGACATGCACACAGGCCGGCTTTCCGGCCTTTGTTGTTTCCAACGCTCACCTCCTTGCCCCTTCTGGCGCGGCTCTTTTTTCAAACACCCCATGACGACTGTTGCTTCCAGCCCAGACTCCGAGCACGGCTCCTCCCGCAGGCAGGCCGTGATCGAGTTGCTGTCGTCCATGCGCTTTGCCATCTCTTTGCTGACGGTCATCTGTATCGCCTCGGTCATTGGCACAGTGCTCAAACAAAACGAGCCCACCAACAACTACATCAATCAATTTGGACCATTTTGGGCTGAATTGTTCGCCACCCTCAAACTCAACTCGGTTTACAGCGCTTGGTGGTTTTTGTTGATCCTGGCTTTTCTGGTCATCAGCACCAGTTTGTGCATTGCCCGCAATGCCCCCAAGATCTTGGTGGATCTTAAAAACTACAAAGAAAATATCCGCGAACAAAGCCTCAAGGCCTTCCACCACAAGGCCGAAGGCCATTTGAACGAAGCGCCTGAGCTTGCCGCCAAACGCCTGGGGGCCTTGCTGGCCACAGGGGGGTGGAAGGTCAAGCTGCAAGAGCGCGACACACCGGCAGGCAAGGGCTGGATGTTGGCGGCCAAAGCGGGTGCGGCCAACAAGATCGGTTACATCGCAGCGCACTCGGCCATCGTGTTGGTGTGTGTGGGCGGTTTGCTGGATGGCGACTTGATGGTGCGCGCCCAGATGTGGTTTGGCGGCAAGGAAATTTACAACGGTGGCGGCTTGATTGCCGATGTGCCTGCGCAGCACCGATTGTCCGAACGCAACCTGGCTTTCCGGGGCAATTTGCTGGTGGCCGAAGACACAGCCTCGGGAACGGCGATCTTGAGCCAATCCAATGGCATCTTGTTGCAAGAGTTACCCTTTGTGATCGAACTGAAAAAATTCATCGTCGAGTACTACTCGACTGGCATGCCCAAGCTGTTTGCCAGCGACATCATCATCCACGACAAGGCTACGGGTGAAAAACAAGAAGCCCGTGTCGAGGTGAACCATCCGGCCAGCTTCAAGGGCATCAATATTTACCAGTCCAGCTTTGACGACGGTGGCTCTCAGGTCACCTTGCAAGCGGTGCCCATGTCGGCCGCCACCAAGTCGTTTGAGGTGGAAGGCACGATTGGCGGCAGTACCGACCTGACCAATGGCAACGAAAAACTGAGCTTGGAGTTCACCGGCCTGCGCGTGATCAACGTGGAGAACATGTCGGGTGGCGAAGGCCCTCAAGGCACGGCGGTGGATGTGCGCAAGGTGGATCTGCGCAGCGCCATTGATGAGCGTTTGGGTGCGGGCAATAAAACCACCCAAACCAAAGAATTGCGCAATGTGGGCCCCAGTGTGAGTTACAAACTGCGCGATGGCGCTGGCCAAGCCCGCGAATACAACAATTACATGTTA
This sequence comes from Akkermansia muciniphila, assembly GCA_943331105.2. Taxonomy (GTDB): domain Bacteria; phylum Pseudomonadota; class Gammaproteobacteria; order Burkholderiales; family Burkholderiaceae_C; genus Limnohabitans_A. The sequence continues at coordinate 85,290 of CALQKH020000008.1, read as the reverse complement.
CCCGTGGACACGGGCGACGGTGTGCCCGTGTTCTTGTTGGGCATGCGCGAGACGCCCAGTGAGCCATTCCGTTACCTGCGTCCACCCGCCGATGAGAACAGCGAGTTGACCGGTTTCATCCGTTTGCGCGCCGCGCTTGATACGCCCGAGTTGCGCAACCGTGCAGTGCAGCGTTACGCCCGCAAGGCCGTTGACCCGCAGCGCCCTGAGTTAACGCAGCAGTTGGCCGATTCGGCTGCCCGTTCTTTGGGTTTGTTTGCCGGTTTGGAGCAGGTGCAGGGCAAACAGGTCTCTGGACTGCAGGCTTTGGCGGATTTTTTGGAGTCGAATGTGCCTGAGGCCGAACGAGCCCGTGCGGGCGAAATGTTTGTGCGCATTTTGAACGGTGCCTTGTTTGAGCTTGACGCGGTGGCCCGGGAGCAAGCCGGTGCCAAACCGATGCCTTCAGAGCAGGTGCAAGGCTTCATGACGCAGGCGGTGTTGGCGCTGTCAGATGCGCCGTTTTATGCTGCGCCCATGACGTTTTTGCTGAAAGATTTCAAGCAGGTGCAAGCCAGCGTGTTCCAGGTGGCCAGAGCGCCGGGCCAGTCCATCGTGTATTTAGGCTGTGCCCTTTTGATCTTGGGTATTTTTGCAATGCTGTATGTTCGTGATCGTCGCTTGTGGATCTGGCTATCGCCGCAAGGCGATGGTGCCCAAGCGAACATGGCTTTGTCCTCTAACCGCAAGACCATGGACGTGGACCGTGAATTTGACCAATTGACCGCCCGATTGTTGGGCCGCTCCGAGAAAACAACATGACCACTGTCACTTTGAATCCAGGCTACTTTTCTAGCCGTTCGGCACTGGACTGGGGCTTTGCTTTGCTGGCCTTGTTGGGTACCGTATTCGCCTTCAGCCGTTATCAACAAGCGATGGATGTTTACGAGCAAGCCATCTTGATCGGCAGCTTGCCTGCAGTGATTTGGTTGGCCTGGTTTTGGCGTCCTTTGCGCACCTTGATTTTGGTGGTGACGGGTTTGTCCTTGCTGGCGATCTACCTTTACCAAGGCGACCTGGCAAGGGCAGAGCAGGTGTTTTTGCTCAAGTACTTTTTGTCGAGCCAGTCGGCCATCCTGTGGATGAGCATGCTGTTTTTCATCAGCACTGTTTTTTATTGGGCGGGCATATTCATCCGGGGTCAGGCCGACGCGATGGAGTCCTTGGGCTCGCGCATGGCTTGGGTGGCGGTGGGCTTGGCCCTGATCGGTACCTTGGTGCGCTGGTACGAAAGCCACCAGTTAGGCCCAGACATCGGGCACATCCCGGTGAGCAACCTGTACGAAGTCTTCATCATGTTTTGCTGGATGACGACGGCCTTTTACCTGTACTACGAAGCGCAGTACAAAACCCGTGCTCTGGGCGCATTCGTCATGTTGGTGGTGAGTGCAGCCGTTGGCTTTTTGCTTTGGTACACCTTGGTGCGTGAAGCCCACGAGATTCAGCCCTTGGTGCCCGCCCTCAAGAGCTGGTGGATGAAATTGCACGTTCCGGCCAACTTCATTGGTTACGGCACATTTGCCTTGGCGGCCATGGTGGCTTTTGCTTACCTGATCAAACAACAAGCGACCGAGACCCGCTGGTACAAGCTGGCACCCCTGTGGTTGCTGGGCATTGTGCTGTGCTTTGAGCCGGTCGTATTCCGCCAATCGGCCAACGACCAGACCAGCAGCTACTGGATGGTTTACTTCGGCATATCCGCCTTCATCGTGGCGGGTATTTTGCTCGGCCGTCGACGCATTGCCGAGCGCTTGCCGTCCTTTGAAATCCTGGACGATGTGATGTACAAATCCATCGCTGTGGGCTTTGCCTTCTTCACCATCGCCACGGTGCTGGGCGCTTTGTGGGCGGCAGAGGCTTGGGGAGGTTATTGGAGTTGGGACCCGAAGGAGACCTGGGCCCTGATCGTTTGGTTGAACTACGCGGCCTGGTTGCACATGCGCCTCATGAAAGGCCTGCGCGGTACGGTGGCTGCTTGGTGGGCCTTGGTGGGCTTGGGCATCACGACCTTTGCTTTCTTGGGCGTGAACATGTTTTTGAGCGGCCTGCACAGCTACGGCACGCTCTGATTGACCATGGGGCATTCGCAGAGCCAATAGCATCAAGCGAAGCCCCGTTGGTTCAAATCTGCGCGTATTTGTCCTGAGCCACGAAGGGCAGATCCAATGATCTTTGAAATGACTGGTTTCTGCAGCTGACGGCCGAAAAGTTCACAATTGCTTCGTGACTTCAAAGGTTCAACCATGATTTTCTTATCTTCCCGCTCTGGTTTTCAGCACCCTGTCAACAGTGAAATCACGCCAGAAGCGGTGTACCTGCAACGCAGGGCGCTGATTCGTCAGGCTGCCACGGGCTCGGCAGGTTTGGCCTTGGCCGCATGGGGCGTGCGCGATGCACGGGCCCAGATGGTCAGGCCGGGGCAATTGCCACCCATGGCTTCTGTGCCCACCAAGCTGGCAGGTGGGGTGGTCATGGATAAATTGACGCCCTACAAGGATGCGACGACCTACAACAATTTTTACGAGTTTGGCACCGACAAAGCCGATCCGGCCAAACGGGCGCACACGCTCAAAACCGACCCCTGGAGCGTGGAGATTGAGGGTTTGGTCAAGAAGCCAGGCCGAGTGGATCTGGAGGACTTGATGAAGTGGGGTGCCATGGAAGAGCGCATCTACCGCCTGCGTTGTGTCGAAGGATGGTCGATGGTGATCCCGTGGATAGGCTACTCGCTGGCCGATTTGATTCGCCGTGTCGAGCCCCTGCCAGGCGCTAAGTACGTGGAATTTGTGACTTTGGCCGACCCGAAAACCATGCCCGGAGTGCGGGGTGGCGTGGTGGATTGGCCTTATTTGGAGGGGCTGCGCATGGACGAGGCCATGCACCCGTTGACCATGTTGGCGTTTGGCATGTACGGCGAAGTCATGCCTAAGCAAAACGGCGCACCCCTGCGTTTGGTGGTGCCATGGAAGTACGGCTTCAAGAGTGGCAAAAGTTTGGTCAAGATCCGCTTCACGGAAAAACAACCGGTGATTTCATGGGAAAAATCGGCACCTCAAGAGTACGGTTTTTACTCCAATGTGAACCCTCTCGTCGACCATCCGCGTTGGAGTCAAGCCACCGAGCGTCGCATTGGCGAAGACGGCTTGTTGGCCAAAAAACGCAAGACCCTGATGTTCAATGGTTACGAAACGCAAGTGGGTCAGTTGTACGCTGGCATGGACTTGAAAAAGTTTTTCTGATGTCGGTGACAGCCCGTGTTTTGAGGTCATGAGAGCGGCGCTGCGTCACCCCGCTGCTTGGTGGGTGATGTTGCTCATGGGTTTGATGCCCTTGGCGTGGTTGGTGTTGCTGACCCTGCAAGACCAATTGGGCCCCAACCCCGCAGAGGCCTTGATCCGGGCTACGGGCGACTGGACCATCCGAGGCTTGTGTGTCGTGCTGGCTGTGACCCCCGTGCGCATCTTGGCGGGTTGGCCCGAATTGGCCAAGTTTCGGCGCTTGTTGGGCCTGCTGGTGTTTTTCTACGCCAGCTTGCACATGCTGAGTTATGCCTGGTTTGACATGGGGTTTGAGTTGGCCGACACCTTACAAGACATCGTCAAGCGCCCCTTTATTTGGTTGGGCTTCAGTGGCTTCGTGATCTTGTTGGCACTGGCCGCGACTTCATTTAACAGCGCTATGCGCTGGCTGGGTGGCAAGCGTTGGCAGATGTTGCACCGGGGCGTCTATGCGGTCGCCGTGTTGGCGGTTTTGCACTTTTGGTGGATGCGTGCCGGCAAACAGGACTTTGATGAAGTGCTGCTGTATGCCGCTCTATTGGCGGGTTTGCTGGGCTGGCGGCTGTCCAGGTTGCTGATGAAGCCAAGACCGCCAACAAAAGGTGTTTAGACCAACTGCTCCAGCGCAAAGGTGTCAAATGCCGACTCGCGCTGGCGAATGAGGTGGGCGCGGGTGCCATCGACCAAAATTTCGGCCGCACGCCCCCGGGTGTTGTAGTTGCTGGCCATGCTCATGCAGTAAGCGCCTGCCGACAACACGGCCAGCGTGTCGCCGGCTTGCACCACCAGTTGCCGGTCACGTCCGATCCAATCGCCGCTTTCGCACACAGGGCCCACCACGTCGTACAGCACACTGTCCCCAGCATCAGCTCCCAATCGCGGTGTGACCGGCACGATTTGGTGAAACGCTTGGTACATGGCGGGGCGGGGCAGGTCGTTCATGGCGGCATCGACGATGCAAAAGTTCTTTTGCTCGCCAGGCTTGAGGTACATGACCTCGGTCAGGCACACACCTGCGTTGCCCACCAAGGAGCGGCCGGGCTCGATCATCAGCTGGCGCTGGCCGTAGCCGCGCGCATCGAGCTTGGCCAAGAGCTGTGCCCACAGCATATCGGCCTCGGGCGGTGTGTCGCCGTTGTAGTTGATCCCTAAGCCGCCACCAAAATCGATGTGGTGGATCGGAATGCCTGCGGCTTCGATTTCTGCCACCAGGTCAAGGACGCGGTCCATCGCGTCCAGATATGGCGTGGTTTCGGTGATTTGCGAGCCTATATGGCAGTCAATGCCTACCACATGAAGACCCGGCAAGCTGGCGGCATGGCGGTAGGCGCGCAGGGTGTCCTCGTGTGCTATGCCAAATTTGTTGCCTTTGAGACCAGTAGAGATGTAGGGGTGCGTTTTGGGGTCAACGTTCGGGTTGACGCGCAAGCTGACCGGTGCTTTTTTGCCGGCACTGACGGCCACTTGGCTCAGCACATCCAGCTCCGCTTCGCTTTCGACGTTGAAGCAGCCAATGCCGATTTGCAAAGCTTGTTTCATTTCGGCGCGGGTTTTGCCAACGCCAGAAAAAATCACTTTGGCCGGATCGCCCCCTGCAGCCAGGACGCGGGCCAATTCACCGCCCGAGACGATGTCAAAGCCGCAGCCGGCATCGGCAAAAACTTGCAGCACCGCCAGGCTGGAGTTGGCCTTCATGGCGTAGCAAATTTGCGCTTTGCGCCCTGCAAAGCCGCGCTGGTATGCACCCAGAGCCGACAACATGGCGGCTTTGGAGTACACAAACAAGGGCGTGCCGTACTCACTGGCCAAATCTGACAAGCGCACGCCTTCCACCATCAGCCCATCGTTTTGGTAGGCGATGTGCGGTTGTCCGGGCAAGGTTTTGAGGGCGACAGGGGCGTTCATCGTGTGACGGCATCAGAAGCCGAGGGTGAGATCAAAAAGAGGGTGTCGGGTGCAACGTGCGTAGCCGCACGCGACCCAGCCGATGGGGTGGACGTTTCGGGTGCTCGGCGGTGGGTTTGCGCCGAGGATGGGTCGTGCCAAGGGTTGAGCGACTGGGGCAGAGTGGCCCGATGGACAGAGGCGGGTGAATCAGGCGCGCGCAAAGGACCCTTTTGACCGCAGCCGCTCAAGACGGCCGCACTGCCAACAAGGACAAGCGTGGTGACTAAAATCTTCTTTACCTTCAACATGCATCGATTGTAATGACCGACCTTGAATTTTTGGACCAAGCTGAACGCCTGTTGGCGGGGATAGAAAACAGCTGCGATGCGCTGAACGACGATGCCGATGTGGACATTGACAACCAGCGCGTGGGGGGCATGGTCACCTTGACCTTTGCCAACCGCAGTCAAATCATCGTCAATTTGCAAAAGCCCTTGCATGAGGTGTGGCTGGCCGCACGTTGCGGTGGTTTTCACTACAAGTTTGACGGAGCGGCTTGGCAAGACACCAAGGGCCAAGGAGAGTTTTGGCAAAGCTTGTCGCGTTATGCATCAGAGCAATCTGGACAGCCGCTGCTTTTCAAGCCCTGACCACTGGGCAGTTCGGGTACCGTCATTGGCGGAACAGATCCAAAATCCGCCTTTTTTCGTCGACAGGCGGCATGCTGCCTGGCTTGGATCCCCCGCCTCCGGGCTCCATGCCCAAGCTGCTGACACCGGCCTCGCCAGTGAATTCGGTGTAGGCCCAGTCCCCGCCAGATTGAACCACGCCCTCTGGGGCTTGTAGGCTGGTCGATGGTTGGCTTAGCAAAGCCGTTTCCATGAATTTGATCCACACCGGCAAACTCAAGCCGCCGCCCGTTTCGCGGTCACCCAGTTTGCGAGGCGTGTCATAGCCGATCCAGACCACTGCCGCCAAGTTGGGGTGATAGCCTGCGAACCAGGCATCCATGGCGTCGTTGGTGGTGCCTGTTTTGCCATAGACATCTTGCCTTTTTAGCAACGATTGCGCTCGCGCTGCAGTGCCAGAACGTGTGACTTCTTGCAGCAAACTGTTCATTACAAAAGCATTGCGTTCGGGAATGGCACGTGGGGCGTCTGCGGCGGGTGCTTGGGGAGGGCTCTCCACCAAAACCCGATTTTTGTAATCGGTGATGCGGGTGATCAGGTGGGGCCGTACCAAGTAGCCTCCGTTGGCAAATACGGAATAGCCTGTGGCCATTTGCATGACAGTGACAGAGCCCGCTCCCAAGGCCATGGTGAGGTAGGGTGGGTGCTTGTCTTCGTCAAAACCGAATCGCGTGACCCATTCTTGGGCTGCGCGAGGCCCTACGGCTTGCAAAATGCGGATAGACACCATGTTTTTGGATTTGGCCAAACCAGTCCGCATGCTCATGGGCCCATCGAACTTGCCGTCGTAATTTTTGGGCTCCCAAGGTTGGCCTCCGGTCACGCCACCGTCAAAGAACAGGGGCGAGTCGTTGATTTGTGTGGCTGGACGAAGACCGGCTTCGAGCGAGGCGGAGTAAATAAACGGCTTGAAGCTCGAGCCCGGTTGGCGCCAAGCTTGGGTGACGTGATTGAACTTGTTTTTGGCAAAGTCAAAACCGCCGACCAAAGCCCGGATGGCCCCGGTCTGGGGTGTCATGGCGACAAAACCGCCTTCAACTTCGGGCAGCTGTGTGATTTCCCAGTTGCCATTGGCCGTTTGCACGATGCGAATCACGGCGCCTTTACGGATTTGCTTGGCCGATGGGGCTTTGTCAGACAAGCCAGATTGGGCAGGCATTAGGCCAGCGCCGGTGATGGTGATCTGCTCGCTGTTTTGGCGGACCACCACCACTTTGTTGGGCGAAGCTTGCAGCACCACAGCGGACATCACGTCACCATTGTCTGGGTGATCTTCGAGTGCGTCGTCAATGGCGTCTTCGGCCAGTTTGGGATCGTTGGGCAGTTGGATGAACTTTTCAGGACCACGGTAAACCTGTCGGCGCTCAAAGTCCATGAGACCTTGCCGAAGGGCTCTGTAAGCGGCCATTTGCTCCGCCGATTGCACCGTGGTGTACACATTGATGCCCCGTGTGTAAGTCTCTTCGCCGTATTGGGAAAAGACCATTTGCCGCACAGTTTCGGCCACAAATTCAGCATGTAAATTCTTTCTGTCGGCTGCAGACCTGAGGCGCAAGGGTTCGGCTTTGGCCAGCACGGCCTGTTTGGAGGTGATGTAGCCGTTTTCTTCCATGCGCTCGATGATGTAAAGCTGGCGTGAGCGGGCGCGTTTGGGGTTCACGATGGGGTTGAAGGCCGAGGGCGCTTTGGGCAAGCCTGCGAGCATGGCCGCTTCAGCGATGGTGATGTCCTTCAGCGCTTTGCCAAAGTAAGCCTCTGAAGCCGAGGCAAAACCATAAGACCTGTTGCCCAAGAAGATCTGGTTCATGTAGATCTCCAGAATCTGATCCTTGGTCAGCAAATGCTCTAGCTTGTAGGTCAACAAAATCTCATAGATTTTGCGGGTGTAGGTTTTCTCAGAAGAGAGGTAAACGTTGCGCGCCACCTGCATGGTGATGGTGGAAGCGCCTTGGCTTTTGAGCCGACCCATGTTGGCGATACCTGCCCGCAAAATGCCCAAGTAGTCTACGCCGCCATGTTGGTAAAAGCGGTTGTCTTCGATCGACAGCACAGCGTCCTTCATGACTTTGGGAATGTCTTTGATGGGGGTCAGGTTGCGGCGTTCCTCGCCAAACTCGCCCATCAACTGGCCATCGGCGGTGAACACCCGGAGCGGCAGTTTGGGTTTGTACTCGGCCAAGTCCGAGATATCGGGCAAGTTCGGATAGGCCATGACCATGGCCACGCCCACCACCATCAACAGACTCGCCAGACCAGCTGCCAGCAGACCGGCGGCCCATAAAACCATCTTGAAAATCAATGCGATCCAGCCCGAGGATGCATTGGCGCCTGAGGGCTGGTTTGTGGGCGTTGCTGGCTTGTCTTTGGAGGGCATAGGTGGTGTGCTGGAGGCAGACTGCAAAGTACAGGCGGCTTCACATTATAAAAAAGTACACGCCTCACATTGCCCGCTAGTTCAAATAAATGAGCTATATGGTTTTAAAAAAATAAGGACAAAAACCGTATTCATGTTACAAAACATGTCCGGACAGACTTTTGAAGATTTCTTAAAGGGGCAAGGCATGCAGTTTGCGTCATGGCTTTCGCAACGGCTGCGAACGCGAGCCGTCAAGCAAGCTTGGGGCTTGGCACCGGCGCAGAAGGGCTGGTTTTTGCTCGGCCTGGGCAAAGAGGCCTCGCCATGGATGGGTGTGCACACAGTTCAGTACCTCGCAGGCGATTTGGAAGATCAAAGTGTCTTGGGCGTATCCCATGGATTGCGTCAAAGTGGCGCCTCCCGCGGTGCGTTTCAGGGCCGCCATCGTGTCAATATGGGTTTGCCCATGGACCAAGTGGTGAGCGGTGTTTTGGCCATTCCAGTGGGCCTCGGTCCATCCGACCGTGAAGCCGAAGTCCAGTTGGAGGCTGCGCGGACATTGGACCTTGAGCCACAAGAAATCAGCTTTGATTGGCAAATGGACTTGTTGTCTGACGGTGTGTTGGACCAATTGCTATGGGTGGCATGCAATAAAGCTTCAATTGAACGCTTCAACCAATGCGTTCAACGTTCAGGTTGGCAGTTGGCCAGTGTGGAGCCTGTAGCGCAAGCAGCTCAAAGAGCCGCTTCTTGTTTGTGTGGCGGCCTGACTGTTTTGTTGACGCGTCCTGTGCAGGACTGGCAATTTGATCTTGCACGGCTGACAGACACCGAGGCAATGCCCACTGCCCGGGTCGGCCCTATGACCTTGGAGCAGTCTGTTCAAGAGGTGCTCCAAAGTCCGGCTGGCCCTCGCTTGGTGGCAGCTGGTTTGGCACTGAAAGCGTGGACATGAGTTTGTCCTGGAATCTGATGAACTACCCGGCGTTACATCAGCAGCGCCGAAGACGACACCGGGTCATCACCACGCTCGCCGGTTTGGCCATGGGGACCTTGTTGGCCGGAATAAGCTTGTTGGCCTTAGAGAAATCTGTGCACAGCTTGCGCTTGCAACAGACCCAGTTGCAAGCCCAGTGGCTGGCGTCCAGTCAGCAGCAGAAGTTGGCGCAGCAAAGGGTTGCTGAGCAAGACCGCCAACGCCAACAATCACAGCAGCTTCGGAAAATTTCACAACAGCACCATGCATGGATTGCGTTGAACCAAGTCTTGCTGGGCGAGGTTCAAGACGCGAAGTGGCGACTGACGCGTTTGCAACTGGGGTCCGGAAAACTGGAGCTTAGTGGTTGGAGCCGTGACTTTGATGCTTTGAAATCTTCACGGCATCGGTTGATGGCCCAACTGGAGGCGCACCGGCCCGAATCAGAGGCACCAGCAGCGGCCTCGAATGCAACGCCGAGTTCAACGCCAACCGATTGGGTTCGACAAACCAGCGTCAACATCCGAACAGGGCCAAACTTTGAAGGTCACTCAGAACCCTTGGGGCTGGATTTCGTCTGGGTCAGTCCATGGCCTGGCTTCAAGCCGATGGCAACGGACCTTCAAAGCGTGGCCAAAGGGGCTGTGCCATGAACCATCTGAGTTGGATGCGTGAAAAGTGGACGGCTTGGGATGTGGGTGGGGCCGATTGGGGTATTCGCGTGCAGGCGCAGTTTCGGTGGTGGGCGCGTCGTTGGGGCTTTGCGGTAGCAGCTTGTTTGTTGGCATGGGCATTGGGCGTTTGGTGGCACTCGCCAATTTGGTTGGCACGTGCACAGCTCAAAAGCGAGGTTGAGGCATTGCAATCCCAATTGATGGCAGCGCCTATCGCGCGTCCTCAAATTGCAGGTCCTGTGGCGTCGGATGAGATCCATCGTTTACCAACAACAGACCAACAAGAACGGCTTTGGACCCATTTGCAAAACAAGTTGGCCCAGCATGGGGTCAGGTTAATGGGCGTTCAGCCCGTCAATGACCTTGTGCTCGCTCCTTTGTCCAGTCAAGCCATGTCTTTCCGTCTTCAAGCCCGTTTTGAAAATTGGACAGGGGTGTGGGCGTCGCTGTTGAGCATGGGCCCCATCTGGTCGATGGATCGTTTACGGGTTGTACCCGGTGCCAACAAGGAGGGTGTGGACATCGAGGTGGTGTGGCGCCTTTGGTTCAAGCCTGGCGCGTCTGCAGACACTGAGCACGGTGTGTTTTTTGCTGTTGAATCATCCGATAGGCCCAAAGCCCTTCTTCAAAAAGAAGCCGTATCGATTTTTGATCTGCCTATTCAAATGGCTCCAAAGTTGAACCAAGAGGCTCGAGCGGGTGTTCTGCCACTGACTGGTGTGGTTGTGGGTGTGCCGTCCGAATCGGCAGTTGTTACAGATCCGCTGTCAAAACCACTGATTTTTTCGAACGAACCCGAGCGTTTGCCCATGCTGCCCATGCGCCTGATTGGTATTTGGCGTCAAGGCGCGCAAGCTGAAGCCGTGGTGGCCAACGCCACACATTGGTTTCGCATCCAAGAGGGTCGCCAGCTCAGCATAGAGGGGCACCGGGTCTGGCGCATTGGCCGAGATGACATGGAAGTGCGTGATGCAGTCGGTCGCATTCAATCTATAGCGATGGAGGTCAGGGCGCCATGAAATTCATAAATGCACGGTGTGGCCGTTGGGGTGTCTATGGGTCCTGGCTGCATGGGCTCTTGTGGATCAATGGCTGTGGTTTTTTGATGGCGCAAACGGCTGCGCCTCCTGTCGCCAGTGTGTCCTTTGTAGCACCCGCATCGGAGCCAGGTCCCCATTTACCCAAGGCCGATCAACCTATCAGTTTGAATTTTCAAGATGTGCCTCTCAAGACCTTGTTGCAGGTGTTTGCTGACTTTTCAGGCTTGAACCTGGTGGCTGCAGACGGGGTGGGCGGACAGGTCACGGTGCGCGTGTCCGATGTGCCGTGGCCTCAAGCCTTGAACATCGTTTTGCAGGCCAAAGGACTGGCTTACCGCCTGGATGGTCGGGTTTTGTGGGTGGCGCCTCAAGATGAATGGGCGACACGAGAAAGAAAGCAATTGGAGTCCCGTGCAGCCTTGGACGCAGTCAGTCCCTTGCAGATGCTGCCTGTTCGACTGAAGCATGCGCGTGCAGCTGATTTGGCCCAGCGCCTGCAGGGTGGAGCGCCTGGTGGATTGACCGGCACGGGTGGACGCATGTTGAGTTCTCGCGGCAGTGTGTTGTTTGATCCGCGCACCAACCAGTTGTTTGTGTCCGATGTGCCATCCCGCTTGGTGTCTGTAGATGCCCTGATACAGCGTTTGGATGTGCCCATTCGGCAGGTGATGATCGAGGCCCGCATCGTGGAAGCCGAGCGGCAATTTGGCGAATCTTTGGGGGTTCGCTTAGGGGCTGGTTTGGCCATGCCTTTGCAGGTCAGCGGCAGCAACAGCACCTTGGCTTTGGGCGCGAGCAATGCTGTGGTCGGTCCGGGGGTGGTCACAGGCAATCAGGTCAGGTTGCCTGCTGGCAATGCGGGTCAGACCCTCCAAACACCGTCCACTTTTGCAGTCTCATTGTTCAATGCGGCGGCAGACCGTTTCATCAATGTTGAAATCTCGGCTTTGGAAGCGGATGGGCGGGGCAAAGTGGTGTCACGCCCCCGGGTGGTGACGGCCGACCAGACCAAAGCCCTGATAGAGCAAGGCACCGAGTTGCCGTACCAGACGGCCTCGGCCAGTGGTGCCACCTCGATCACATTCCGCAAAGCCAATCTGAAGCTGGAGGTCACGCCACAAATCACCCCGGACGGCTCGGTGGTGCTGGATGTGGACGTCAACCGCGACAGCGTGGGTCAGATTACCCCGGCGGGCTTTGCCATCAACACCAAGCACGTGAAAACACAAGTCAGGGTGGAGGATGGAGGCACGGTGGTGTTGGGCGGTATTTACGAAGAGACCGATCGCGACAACGAGGCCAGGGTACCCGGTTTGGGCACGGTGCCTGGCCTGGGTTGGTTGTTCAAAAACCGTGACCGGACCCAGCGCAACAGTGAACTGTTGATTTTCCTGACACCCCGCGTCATGGCCGACGCCCCGGCAGTGGCCACACCTTGAAAGGCGATTGGCTGGCTGTGGTGTTTTGGTCGGTCGTGCTCAGACTTTCGGCAAAGGGTCGAATACACTTACTTAGACTTGTTGTACGCCTGCCTCCAACAGGCCGGTTATGTTTTTGGCCAGAGATTTCACGTGCGCATCATCTTTGTGGGCCTTCCGGGCTCGGGAAAAACCACCATCGGCAGGCAATTGGCCCGCCGTTTGGGGCTGCCTTTTGTGGATTCAGACCATGTGATCGAACACCGCTTGGGCTGTGCCATCCGTGAATTTTTTGCACGCGAGGGTGAAGACCGCTTTCGAGATGTGGAGCAACAGGTGTTGGACGACTTGAGCAGCACCCATCAAGGTGTGATCGCTACCGGTGGGGGCGCAGTTTTGCGCGAAGTCAACCGCCAGCATTTGCACGAACGAGGCCAGGTGATTTACCTTCGATCCACCCCCGAGGACGTGTTTCGCCGTGTGCGCCATGACAACGCCAGACCTTTGTTGCAGGTCGACGACCCTTTGAAGCGCTTGCGTGATTTGTACGCCACCCGAGATCCCTTGTACCGCCAGGTCGCGCATTTTGTCATTGAGACCGGGCGACCCTCGGTGGCCACCTTGGTCAACATGATCGTGATGCAGTTGGAGTTGGCCGGCCATTTGCCTGCCAATCTGCCCGTGTCTGAAGCTGCTCCCACCTCCGACCCCAACTTCAGACCCAGCTCCGGTCCTCGTTGAGCCAGCGCTGCGACCCAAAACCCCTACACTTGGGGGCTATGTCTGAGTCCAATTCTTCACTCCAAACCGCTCCCTTGCAAACAGTGGGCATCTCTCTGGCCGACCGCAGTTACGACATCCAGATTGGCCAAGGTCTGCTGAGCCGTCCCGAAACTTGGGCGGGTTTGCCCAAGGCCACAACGGCCATGATCGTGACCAATGACACGATTGCCCCTTTGTACGAAGCCGCTTTGCGCCATGCCATTTCGCCGCATTACAAGCAGGTGCACACCGTGGTGCTGCCCGATGGTGAAGCGCACAAAGACTGGCAAACCCTGAACCTGATTTTTGACGGTTTGCTGGGCCAAGGCTGCGACCGAAAAACGGTGTTGTTTGCTTTAGGCGGTGGCGTGATCGGTGACATGACCGGATTTGCTGCAGCCAGTTACATGCGCGGCGTGCCCTTTGTGCAGGTACCGACCACACTTTTGTCGCAGGTCGATTCGTCAGTGGGCGGCAAAACCGCCATCAACCACCCATTGGGAAAAAACATGATCGGTGCGTTTTACCAGCCGGTGCGCGTGGTCTGTGACTTGAGCACCTTGGCCACGTTGCCCCCGCGCGAGCTGAGCGCGGGCCTGGCCGAAGTCATCAAATACGGCCCGATCGCTGACATGGCGTTTTTGGATTGGATCGAGGCGAACATCGACGCTTTGATGGCGCAAGATCCAGCTGCACTGGCCCATGCCGTCAAACGCAGCTGTGAAATCAAAGCCTGGGTCGTGGGCCAAGACGAGCGCGAAGCCGGCCTGCGTGCCATCCTGAATTTTGGTCACACCTTCGGCCACGCCATTGAAGCCGGTCTGGGCTTTGGCGTCTGGCTGCATGGCGAAGCCGTGGGCTGCGGCATGGTCATGGCGGCAGAGCTCTCGCAACGGTTGGGGCACGTTGATGCCGCCTTTGTGGCGCGTTTGCGGGCCTTGATTGAGCGCGCAGGCTTGCCGGTGCGCGGTCCGGTCATTGACGCCGCCGACAACGCGGGCCATTACATCGAGCACATGCGCCTGGACAAAAAAGCCATCGGTGGCGACATTCAGTTTGTGGTCATCGACGGGCCTGGAAAGGCCAAGGTGTGCGGTGCGCCCGACGCCATGGTTCGCGAGGTGATCAACGCCTGTTGCGCCTGATGCCGATGCACACCGGGTCATTGGCTTTGTGGGAGCTAACAAGCGAGGGGCAGTCCCCCTTGTCGACCTTGGCTTGCGATCCGGCCCATAGCCGGGGCCGCAGAATTGCCGAACCCGCAGCACCCACACGCAATACTTTTCAACGCGATCGCGACCGCATCGTGCACTCCACCGCCTTTCGGCGATTGGTCTACAAGACGCAGGTTTTTCTGAACCATGAAGGCGATCTTTTTCGCACGCGGCTCACCCACTCATTGGAGGTCGCTCAGTTGGGCCGTTCTATTGCCCGGACCTTGGGCCTGAACGAAGATTTGGTCGAAGCCGTGGCACTGGCGCACGATCTGGGTCATACGCCTTTCGGTCATGCCGGGCAAGACACACTGAACGAATGCATGGCTGCACACGGCGGCTTTGAGCACAACCTGCAAAGCCTGCGCGTGGTAGACAAACTGGAAGAGCGCTACCCAGCATTCGATGGCCTGAATTTGAGTTTTGAAACTCGCGAGGGCGTGCTCAAACATTGCTCGCGTGCCAATGCTGAGCATCTGGAGCTGACTGAGCCGGGAGGGGTTGGGCGGCGTTTTATCGACCGCACCCAACCCAGCTTAGAGGCGCAGCTGTGCAACCTGGCCGACGCGATTGCCTACAACGCGCACGACATCGACGACGGTGTGCGCTCGGGGCTGATCAGCATCGAGCAACTGCTGCAAGTCGAACTGTTTGCGCACTACCACCAGCAAGCGATGGCTGAGCATCCGCGCTTGGCAGATAAGCCGCGCCGCTTGTTGTATGAATCCATCCGCCGCATGCTCAGCGACCAGGTGTATGACGTGATCGAGACCACTCGCCAGGCCGTTGCCAAGGCGGGTGTGGGTACGCTGGCCGAAGCCCGAATGGCAGGTCCTTTGGTGGCATTCAGTGCCGAGATGAAGACGCGCAGTGGCGAGCTCAAGAAATTTCTTTACGCGCAGTTGTACCGCCATCCGCAGGTCATGCAAACCACCGGTCAAGCGCAGCAGGTGGTGAGAGAGTTGTTCACGGCTTATGTGGCCAAACCTGCCGAAATGCCCCCGGATTTCGCCGCTGCCACCGATGGCCATCGCACCGTGGCCGATTACATTGCCGGCATGACCGACCGCTTTGCTCTGCGCGAACACGAACGCCTGACGGGGCGCAAGCTGCTGTGAGCCGTGAGTCCGCCAGCCGGCCCGCTTGGCTTGTGGTGCTGGCTGGCGGCGTGGCTGCTCTGCAAGTGGGCAAGTTGCCACCCGCTTTGCCTGTGCTGCAGGCCGAGTTGGGCCTGACACTGGTGCAGTCGGGTTTCCTGTTGTCCATCGTTCAATTGGCGGGCATGAGTTTGGCCGTGTTCATGGGCCTGTGGGCCGACGGCATGGGGCTCAGACGCAGCATGGTGCGCGGCTTGTGCCTGCTGGCGCTGGCCAGTGGCTTGGGCGCATTGGCCACTTCTGTGTCCACTTTGTTGGCGCTGCGGGCCATCGAAGGCCTGGGCTTTTTGCTGGTGGCTTTGCCTGCACCAGCCCTGATTCGACGGTTGGTGCCGCCTGCGCAACTGCCGGGCATGCTGGGTTTGTGGGGCACTTACATGCCCACCGGCACTGCGCTGGCTTTGCTGGTCGGGCCGCTGTTCATCCCGGTTTGGGGCTGGGGGGCTTGGTGGGGTCTGTTTTCTGCCGTATCGCTGGCGATGGCGGCGTGGCTGGTTCGCTGCGTGCCTGCCGATCCGCCATTGGTGCGGGCTGTTGAGTCACCTGATTCGTTATCAGCCCTTCACTTGGCAGACCCAATCTTGGTGCAAAGCCAAAGACTCAATGGTGCGTGGCAGCGTCTGCGCCAAACCTTGATTTCCCCCGGCCCTTGGTTGGTCGCCCTCACCTTTGGCATGTATTCGGGGCAATGGTTGTCGGTGGTGGGCTTCTTGCCGTCTATTTATGCTGCGGCTGGCTTGAGCGGTGCGCTGCTGGGCGTGCTGACTGCACTGGCGGCAGCTGCAAACATCTTGGGCAACATGGCGTCTGGCCGATTGCTGCAGCGCGGCTGGGCACCTCGCGCCACCCTGTGGCTGGGCTTTGGCGCCATGGCGCTGGGCAGCACCGTGGCCTTCGCACCCTTCACCGAAAACCTGCCTTGGTTGCGTTTTACCGGGGTGTTGTTGTTCTCGGGCATGGGCGGCCTGGTGCCGGGCACGCTCTTCAGTTTGGCGGTGCGCCTGGCCCCGGGCGAGCACCAAGTGGCCACTACGGTGGGCTGGGTGCAGCAGTTGTCTGCGCTCGGTCAATTCGTTGGGCCGCCAGTGATGGCCGCTGTGGCTTCGCGGGCCGGCGGTTGGCAACTCACGCCCCTGGTCACGGTGGGATGTTGTGCGATGGGGGCCGCGCTGGCTTGGCAGGCTGGGCGCTTGCTCTCGCAGGCACAATCTCGACCATGACCGATATGAGCACCCCCGAAATTGCCGACACCGTGCGCTGGCTCGAACGCGCCGTGATTGGCCTGAACCTTTGCCCCTTTGCCAAAGCCCCGCACGTCAAAGGCCAGATCCATTGCGTGTTGAGCGAGGCCAAAGGCCTGGAGGGTCTGCGCGACGAGCTGATCGAGCAGCTGCAGGCGCTGGCCTCCATGCCCGCCGAAGAGCGCGAGACCGTGCTCTTGATCGTGCCGCAGATGCTGCAAGATTTTCTGGAGTTCAATGACTTTCTGGACGAGGCCGATGCCGTGCTGGAAGAGCTCGACATGGAAGGCGTGTTCCAAGTGGCGAGTTTTCACCCGCAGTTCCAGTTCGCTGACACCGAGCCGGACGACATCGGCAATTTCACCAACCGCTCGCCTTATCCCACGCTGCACCTGCTGCGCGAGGAGAGCATCGACCGGGCGGTAGAGGCTTTTCCTGAAGCCGAGATGATTTACGAGACCAACATCGAGACGCTGGAAAAGCTGGGGGCTGCAGGTTGGAAAAAGCTGGATGTGGGTCCTAGCCCATGAAAAAGCGATCTGCCTTCGACAACGCCGAATCCGTGTTACCACCCGAAGTGCGCCCCGGACAGTCGGTCGAGTTGCTCAAACAACTGCACATCCTGACCCGCGAGGGCAAGCTCAACCAGGACTCACGGCGCAAGCTCAAGCAGGTCTACCACCTGTTCCAGTTCATCGAGAAGCTGCTGCTTGAATTGCCTGTCAGGCCCGAAGGCGCGACGCTGGCTGACCACGGTGCTGGCAAGTCGTATTTGGGCTTCATCATTTACGATCTGTTTTTCAAGCCCCTGGGTCAAGGCACGATTTACGGTATCGAGACCCGCAGTGAACTGGTGGCATCGTCTCAAGCCTTGGCCCAGCGGCTGGGCTTTGAACGCATGCAATTCCTTAATCTGAGCGTGGCCGAATCTGCGCAAAGCGATGCCTTGCCCGCGCAAATCGATGTGGTCACTGCGCTGCACGCCTGCGACACCGCCACCGACGACGCCATCGCCTTTGGCTTGCAAAAGAATGCCAAGTTCATGGTGCTGGTGCCCTGCTGCCAGGCCGAATTGGCCCGGGCGCTCAACCAGAACAAGGCGATCAACCTGCAGCGCACCCCCTTGGCCGAACTCTGGCGTCACCCGCTGCACACCCGCGAAGTGGGCAGCCAACTCACCAACGTGCTGCGCTGTCTGTACTTGGAATCCCAGGGCTACCAGGTGACCGTGACCGAACTGGTGGGCTGGGAACACAGCATGAAAAACGAGCTGATCCTGGCCAAATACACCGGCCAGAAAAAGCGCACGGCTGGCGAACGCCTGCAAGCTTTGCTGACCGAGTTTGGGGTGGCTGAACTGATGGACACACGCTATCCGCTGAATTAATTGGGGTCAGATCCCAATTAAACTGGTTCCCTCTGTTCAGCTAGGAGCCGCCCATGGCCCGTCAACCCCGACTCACCGTTGCCGCTTACCCGCACCACGTTATCCAGCGCGGCAATGACCGTCAGCCCATCGTGCGCGATGACGCCGACCGCGAGCGGTTGCTGGCGCTTTGGCAAGAGCATGCGCAAAATTTCAAAGTGGCCATCCATGCTTACGTCATCATGGACAACCACTTTCATCTGCTGCTCACGCCCGAAACCAATGAGGGCCTGCCGCAGATGATGCAGGCGGTGGGCCGTGCCTATGTGCGTTACTTCAATTTGCGGCATCGGCGCACCGGGACGCTGTGGGAGGGGCGCTACCGCAGCAATTTGATTGAGACGGAACGTTATCTCTTGGCTTGTATGGTTTACATCGACCTGAACCCAGTGCGGGCGGGGATGGTGGCGCAGCCTGTTGATTTCAAGTGGTCCAGTCATAGGCACTGTATTGGGCAGGTGAATGACCCATGGTTGAAGCCGCATGCCCTGTTTTGGGGCTTGGGCAACACGCCTTTTGCACGCGAGGCGGCTTATGCCGAACTGGTGCAAACGGGTTTGGTGCAACGTGAAAAAGATCAGCTGACCCAAAGCGCTTTGTCGGGCTGGGCCTTGGGATCTGCCGATTTTGTGGAGGGCTTGCAGCAGGCCACATTGCGCCGTTTGGTGCCTGGCAAGGCGGGGCGGCCATTCAAAAAGCGTTTGGATTGAATCTGTCCCCAATTAATTGGTGGTCATGTCGAAAGTCAAATTAATTGGGATCTGACCCCAATTAAAAAGATTGGCATGGATGCTGCTGTGCACTACACTCTGCGCTCTGCGTAAAAACCCTTAGGAACGTCCATGACTTCGGCCAGTGCAAAAGAACATTTCCAATCGACCGGTGTGTATGACCCGGCCAATGAGCACGATGCTTGCGGTGTCGGCTTTGTGGCCCACATCAAAGGTCACAAAACCCACGCCATCGTGACGCAGGCGCTCAAGATTCTTGAAAACCTCGACCACCGGGGTGCGGTGGGTGCTGACGCGCTCATGGGTGATGGTGCCGGTATCCTGATTCAGTTGCCCGATGCGCTGTACCGCGATGAGATGGCCAAGCAGGGCGTGGCGCTGCCACCGTTTGGTGAATACGGCGTGGGCATGGTGTTCTTGCCCAAAGAGCATGCTTCGCGCATGGCTTGCGAGCAAGAGCTGGAACGCGCCGTCAAGGCCGAAGGCCAGGTGGTGCTGGGCTGGCGCGATGTGCCCGTCAACCGTGACATGCCCATGTCGCCCACTGTGCGCGAAAAAGAACCGGTCATGCGCCAGATTTTCATTGGCCGTGGTGCCGACGTGATTGTGCAAGATGCTCTAGAGCGTAAGCTGTATGTGATCCGCAAGACCGCCAGCGCCGCCATTCAGGCCCTTCAGCTCACGCACAGCAACGAGTACTACATCCCCAGCATGTCCAGCCGCACAGCGGTTTACAAGGGCTTGCTGCTGGCCGACCAAGTGGGCACGTATTACTTGGACTTGCAAGACGAGCGCTGCGTCTCGGCCTTGGGTCTGGTGCACCAGCGTTTCTCGACCAACACCTTCCCCGAGTGGCCATTGGCCCACCCTTACCGCTATGTGGCGCACAACGGCGAGATCAACACCGTCAAGGGCAATTACAACTGGATGAAGGCCCGCGAAGGCGTGATGTCCTCGCCCGTATTGGCCAATGACCTGCAAAAGCTCTACCCCATCAGCTTTGCCGGTCAGTCCGACACCGCGACTTTTGACAACTGTCTGGAATTGCTGACGATGGCGGGTTACCCCATCAGCCAGGCCGTGATGATGATGATCCCCGAGCCGTGGGAACAGCACACCACCATGGACGAGCGCCGCAAGGCCTTCTATGAATACCATGCGGCGATGTTGGAGCCATGGGATGGCCCCGCCTCCATCGTTTTCACCGATGGCCGCCAGATTGGTGCGACCTTGGACCGTAACGGTCTGCGCCCTTCGCGTTACATCATCACCGACGACGACATGGTCATCATGGGCTCAGAGACGGGCGTCTTGCCGATTCCCGAAAGCAAGATCGTGCGGAAGTGGCGTTTGCAGCCTGGCAAGATGTTCCTGATCGACTTGGAACAAGGCCGCATGATCAACGACGAAGAGTTGAAGGCTGGTTTGGCCAGCGCCAAGCCCTACAAGCAGTGGATCGAAAACCTGCGCATCAAGCTCGACGATGTGGCCGAAGCCGCATTGGCGCCGGCCTCTGATGTGCCATTGCTCGATTTACAACAAGCCTTTGGTACCACGCAAGAAGACATCAAGTTTCTGCTGGCGCCCATGGCCTCGGCGGGTGAAGAAGCCATCGGCTCCATGGGCAACGACAGCCCACTGGCTGTGCTGTCAGATAAAAACAAGCCGCTTTACAACTACTTCAAGCAGTTGTTCGCGCAGGTGACCAACCCGCCCATTGACCCGATCCGGGAAGCGATCGTGATGTCACTGGTGTCCTTCATTGGGCCTAAGCCCAATCTGCTGGACATCAACCAGGTCAACCCGCCGATGCGCCTGGAAGTCAGCCAGCCCATCCTGGATTTTGCAGACATGGCCAAGTTGCGCAACATTGACCAAGCCACCAAGGGCAAGTTCAAGAGCGCCACACTGGACATCACTTACCCCTTGTTGTGGGGTCGCGAAGGTGTGGAAGCCAAGTTGGCCTCGTTGTGCGCCGAAGCCGTTGACGCCATCAAGGGCGGTCACAACATCCTGATCATCAGCGACCGTGGCGTGAGCGCCACCCAAGTGGCTGTGCCCGCACTGCTGGCCCTGTCGGCCATTCACCAGCACCTGGTGACCGCAGGCCTGCGCACTACCGCAGGCTTGGTGGTTGAGACCGGCACCGCCCGCGAAGTACACCACTTTGCCGTGCTCGCAGGTTACGGCGCTGAAGCCGTGCATCCCTACCTGGCCATGGAAACTCTGGCCGCACTGCATAAAGAACTGCCGGGTGATTTGTCGGCCGAGAAAGCCATCTACAACTACATCAAGGCGATCGGCAAGGGCTTGTCCAAGATCATGTCCAAGATGGGTGTGTCGACCTACATGTCGTATTGCGGTGCGCAGTTGTTCGAAGCCATCGGCATCAACACCGAAACCATCAACAAGTACTTCACTGGCACCTCCAGTCGCGTGGGCGGCATTGGTGTGTTCGAAATCGCCGAAGAAGCCTTCCGCATGCACACCGCTGCCTTCAGCGATGACCCTTTGCTGGCCACCATGTTGGACGCTGGCGGCGAATACGCTTGGCGCGCCCGTGGCGAAGAGCACATGTGGACACCCGACGCGATTGCCAAGTTGCAGCACTCTACCCGTGCCAACAACTTCAGCACCTACAAAGAATACGCGCAGATCATCAACGACCAGAGCAAGCGCCACATGACGCTGCGCGGTCTGTTCGAATTCAAAATCGACCCGTCCAAAGCCATCCCGCTGGAGCAGGTTGAGCCAGCAGCCGAGATCGTCAAGCGTTTCGCTACCGGCGCGATGTCGCTGGGTTCGATTTCCACCGAAGCGCACGCCACCCTGGCCGTGGCCATGAACCGAATTGGCGGCAAGAGCAACACGGGTGAAGGCGGTGAAGACGCCAACCGTTACCGCAACGAACTCAAAGGCATCCCGATCAAATTGGGCGATTCTTTGAAGAGCGTGATCGGTGAAGAAAACGTTGAAGTCGATATGCCTTTGGCCGCAGGCGACAGCCTGCGCTCGCGCATCAAGCAAGTCGCTTCGGGCCGCTTCGGCGTCACGGCTGAATACCTGTCGAGCGCTGACCAGATCCAGATCAAGATGGCCCAAGGTGCCAAGCCCGGTGAAGGCGGCCAGTTGCCCGGCGGCAAAGTGTCCGACTACATCGGCAAGCTGCGCCACTCGGTGCCCGGTGTCGGACTGATCTCGCCACCACCGCACCACGACATTTACTCGATCGAGGACTTGGCCCAGCTGATACACGACCTGAAGAACGTGGCCCCGCACAGTGACATCAGCGTCAAGCTGGTGTCCGAAATCGGCGTGGGCACCATCGCAGCCGGTGTGGCCAAGTGCAAGGCCGACCACGTCGTGATCGCCGGTCACGACGGCGGCACGGGTGCATCACCTTGGTCATCGGTCAAGCACGCAGGCTCGCCTTGGGAAATCGGTCTGGCCGAAACCCAGCAGACGCTGGTGCTCAACGGTTTGCGCGGTCGCATCCGCGTGCAGGCCGATGGCCAGATGAAGACCGGCCGTGACGTCGCCATCGGCGCTTTGTTGGGTGCAGACGAGTTCGGCTTTGCCACTGCACCGCTGGTGGTCGAAGGCTGCATCATGATGCGCAAATGCCATCTGAACACTTGCCCTGTGGGCGTGGCCACGCAAGACCCCGCACTGCGCAAGAAGTTCACCGGCAAGCCCGAGCATGTTGTCAATTACTTTTTCTTCATCGCCGAAGAAGTGCGTCAGATCATGGCCCAGTTGGGCATTGCCAAGTTCGACGATTTGGTGGGCCGTGCCGACCTGCTCGACATGAAGAGTGGCGTGGCGCACTGGAAAGCCAAGGGCTTGGACTTCGGTCGTCTGCTGGCCGTGCCGCAGGTCGAGTCAACCGTGGCCGTGCGCCATGTGGACACGCAAGACCATGGCCTGGAAAAAGCCTTGGACAACGTGCTGATCGCCAAGAGCCGCGCCGCCATTGACAAAGGCGAAAAAGTGCAGTTTATGGAAGTCGCGCGCAACGTGAACCGCTCGGTCGGCGCCATGTTGTCCGGTGCGGTGACCAAGGTGCACCCCGAAGGCTTGCCTGACGACACTTTGCGCATCCAGCTCGAAGGTACAGGCGGTCAGTCCTTTGGTGCCTTCTTGGCCAAGGGCATCACGCTGTACCTGATCGGCGAAGCCAACGACTACACGGGCAAAGGCTTGTCCGGTGGTCGCGTGGTGGTGCGCCCGAGCCTGGAGTTCCGTGGCGTGGCGTCACAAAACATCATCGTGGGCAACACCGTCATGTATGGCGCGACCACGGGTGAGGCTTTCTTCGCCGGTGTGGCCGGTGAGCGCTTTGCGGTGCGTCTGTCGGGCGCTACAGCGGTGGTCGAAGGCACGGGCGACCATGGTTGCGAGTACATGACCGGCGGCACTGTCGCTGTTTTGGGCAAAACCGGCCGCAACTTCGGCGCCGGCATGAGTGGCGGTATCGCCTATGTGTACGACGAAGACGGCGAGTTCGCGTCGCGTTGCAACACCGCCATGGTCAGCATGGAAAAAGTGTTGTCAGCTGCTGAACAAGAAGCGCAAGTGGACCGCAAGGTCTGGCACCGCGACCAAGCCGACGAAGCACAACTCAAAAAACTGCTGGAAGACCACCACAAGTGGACCGGCAGCCAGCGTGCCCGCGAGTTGCTGGACAACTGGGCCACCGCCCGCGCCAAGTTCGTGAAGGTGTTCCCGAACGAATACAAGCGTGCCCTGGGCGAGATCAATGCACGCAAAGCTGCAAAAGCAGCTCAACCAGTCGCTGCCTGACCCCGACGAGCGCTGAACGTCAAAAAGCTTAAGGAATCATCATGGGAAAAATCACAGGTTTCATGGAATTTGAGCGCATCGAAGAAGGCTACAAGCCGGTTTCCGAACGCTTGAAGAACTACGGCGAGTTCGTGATCGGCTTGACCGAAGAACAATCCAAAACCCAGGCGGCACGTTGCATGGACTGCGGCACACCGTTTTGCAACAACGGCTGCCCGGTCAACAACATCATTCCTGATTTCAACAACCTGGTGTTTGAAGGTGACTGGAAGAACGCGATCGAGGTGCTGCACAGCACCAACAACTTCCCTGAGTTCACTGGGCGCATCTGCCCCGCCCCCTGCGAAGCGGCTTGCGTGGTCAACTTCAACGACGATGCTGTTGGCATCAAGTCGATTGAGCACGCCATCATCGACCGCGCTTGGGCCGAAGGCTGGGTCACGCCCCGTCCTGCCAAAGTCAAGACCGGTAAGACCGTGGCCATCATTGGCGCTGGCCCTGCAGGTTTGGCCGCCGCTCAGCAGCTGGCCCGTGCAGGCCACGACGTGACCTTGTTTGAGAAAAACGACCGTGTGGGTGGTTTGCTGCGTTACGGCATCCCCGACTTCAAGATGGAAAAGACCCACATCGACCGCCGTGTGCAGCAGCTTGAAGCCGAAGGTGTGAAGATCCGCACCAGCGTGTTGGTCGGTGAGTGGCCCAAGGATTCCAAAATCACCAATTGGGCCCAAGAAACCATCAGCGCTGAGCAACTCAAGAAAGACTTCGATGCGGTGTTGTTGACCGGTGGTTCAGAGCAGTCGCGTGACTTGCCTGTACCCGGCCGTGATCTCGAAGGCATCCACTTCGCCATGGAGTTCTTGCCCCAGCAAAACAAGGTGAATGCGGGCGACAAGCTCAAAGGCCAACTCCGCGCAGACGGCAAAAACGTCATCGTGATCGGCGGCGGCGACACCGGCAGCGACTGCGTGGGCACCAGCACTCGCCACGGCGCTGTGAGCGTCACCCAGTTCGAGGTCATGCCCGAGCCTCCCGAAAAAGAAAACAAAGCATTGGTCTGGCCTTATTGGCCCATGAAACTGCGCACCAGCTCCAGCCACGACGAAAGCGCTGAAAAAGGTCTGCTGCAGCGCGAATTCGCCATTTCCACCAAAGCTTTCATCGGTGAAAAGGGCAAAGTCACCGGACTGACCACCGTTCAAGTCGAGTTCAAAGACGGCAAGATGGTTGAAGTGGCCGGCAGTGAAAAGCATCACAAAGCCGACATGGTGCTGCTGGCCATGGGATTCACCAACCCGGTTGCCACTGTGCTCGACGCTTTTGGTATCGACAAAGATGCCCGTGGCAATGCCAAGGCCAGCACCGACTTCACAGGTGGCTATGCCACCAATGTGCCCAAAGTGTTTGCCGCTGGCGACATGCGCCGAGGCCAGTCCTTGGTGGTGTGGGCGATCCGTGAAGGCCGTCAGGCTGCGCGTTCGGTGGACGAGTTCCTCATGGGCGCCAGTGATCTGCCGCGTTGAGGGTTATTTGTTCTAAGTAAAATAACTTATTTTTCTGGTACGCACACCGCTTACTGGGAGTTTTTACCATCTCAAGAGCCGGACAGTCCGGCTCTTGTTCTTTAATGCAGACTTCGTCCACGACACATCCTCTTGTTGAACTGCGCGACCTGAGCTTTGGGTACGGCGACCGTGTCATCTTGAAGAACTTGAGCTTCAATGTGCCGCGCGGACAAGTCACGGCCCTGATGGGTGTTTCGGGCGGCGGCAAAACCACGGTGCTGCGCCTCATTGGTGGGCAAATTCGCGCCAGCTCGGGCCAGTTGCTGTTTGACGGTGATGACATCACCCCCATGCACCAGGCCGAGCTGTACGCTGCCCGCCGCCGCATGGGTATGTTGTTCCAGTTTGGGGCCTTGTTCACCGACATGAGCGTGTTCGACAACGTGGCCTTCCCATTGCGCGAGCACACGGCGTTGTCGGAAGACCTGATCCGTGACATCGTGCTCATGAAGCTGGACGCGGTGGGCTTGCGTGGTGCGCGTGACTTGAAGCCCTCAGAGATCTCCGGCGGCATGAGCCGCCGCGTGGCCCTGGCCCGCGCCATTGCGCTCGACCCCGACTTGATCATGTACGACGAGCCCTTTGCCGGACTTGACCCGATTTCTTTGGGCACTGCGGCCCGATTGATTCGCCGTTTGAACGACAGCCTGGGCATCACCAGTGTGGTGGTGTCGCACGATGTGACGGAAACCTTTGAGATTGCCGACCATGTGGTGATTTTGGCCAATGGTGGTGTGGCCGCACAGGGTACACCCGCTGAACTGCGGGCCAGCACCGACCCTCTGATTCACCAGTTTGTTCACGCACTGAGTGATGGTCCGGTGCCTTTCCATTACCCGGCTCCCCATGCGGCGCAAGATTATGGGAGGTCAGCATGATCGTCTCATTGCTCGGCGCCTTGGGCGCTCACACCCGACAGATGTTGGCCGATTGGGGCTTTGCTGCCCGCTTGTTTTTCAAGCTGTTGGGCATGTCGGGCGTGGCCCTCAAGCGCTTTGGTTTGGTGCGCGACCAGGTGCACTTTTTGGGCAACTATTCGCTGGCGATCATCACGGTCTCTGGCTTGTTTGTCGGCTTTGTGTTGGGCCTGCAGGGCTACTACACCTTGCAGCGTTATGGCTCCGCCGAAGCGCTGGGCTTGTTGGTGGCGCTCAGCCTGGTGCGCGAGTTGGGTCCGGTGGTGGCCGCTTTGTTGTTTGCAGGCCGCGCGGGTGCATCGCTCACGGCCGAAATCGGCTTGATGCGCGCTGGTGAGCAACTCACGGCGCTGGAGATGATGGCCGTGGACCCGGTGCAGCGCATTTTGGCGCCGCGTTTTTGGGGCGGCATCATCGCCTTGCCATTGCTCGCGGCCGTGTTCAGTGCGGTGGGCATTTTGGGCGGCTACGTGGTGGGTGTGTTGCTCATCGGCGTAGATGCCGGTTCATTCTGGAGCCAGATGCAAGGTGGCGTGGATGTGTTCAAGGACGTGGGCAACGGCATCATCAAGAGCGTGGTGTTCGGGGTGGCCGTGACTTTTATTGCCTTGCTGCAGGGTTATGTGGCCAAGCCTACCCCTGAGGGTGTGGCCAGCGCCACCACGCGCAGCGTGGTGGTTTCTTCTTTGTCGGTGTTGGGTCTGGATTTCATCCTGACTGCGATGATGTTCAGTATTTGAGGAGGACGGCATGCAACGTTCAAAAAATGATGTGTGGGTCGGTTTGTTTGTGTTGCTCGGCGCTGTGGCCGTGCTGTTTTTGGCGTTGAAGGCAGCCAACTTGTTGACTTGGAGCTTCAACAAGGGCTATGAGGTCACGGCCAAGTTCGACAACATTGGTGGGCTCAAGCCCGGCGCTGCCGTCAAGAGTGCCGGTGTGGTGGTGGGGCGTGTCAAAACCATCGAATTCGATGGTGAATCTTTTCAAGCCAAAGTGACCTTGACTTTGCAAACCGA
Organism: Akkermansia muciniphila; assembly: GCA_943331105.2. Lineage (GTDB taxonomy): Bacteria > Pseudomonadota > Gammaproteobacteria > Burkholderiales > Burkholderiaceae_C > Limnohabitans_A. The sequence goes on along the minus strand of CALQKH020000008.1, from coordinate 58,101 downwards.
GCACGCTTTTCCGCAAGACAGCTCGTTGAAAATTTTAACCAGCGGCTTGTTGGGCGAGCAATACCTCGACGTATCGCCGGGAGCCGATGAGAAAAACCTGGCTGCAGGTGACCGCATTGGTTCAACCCAATCGGCCGTGATTCTGGAAAATTTGATCAGCCAGTTTTTGTTCAACCAAGCGGAAAAATCTTCTGAGGGCCAAAAGCCATGAATTTGCTCAAAAAACGATTTTGGATGCTGTTGGCCGGCTGCGTTGTGTTGGTCTTGCAGGGGTGTGCCACTGTGAAAAGCGCCGATGCGCGTGACCCTTGGGAGCCCATGAACCGCAGCATTTACCAATTCAATGATGCGTTAGACACGGCTGCGCTCAAGCCTGCTGCGCAGCTGTATGTGAGGGTCTTGCCCAGCATGGTGCGCACCGGGGTGAGCAACTTCATGGGCAACTTGGGCGATGTTTGGTCCATGGCCAACAGCGCCATGCAACTCAAAGGTCAAGCCACGGTAGAGACCTTCATGCGGATCAACATCAATACCTTTATGGGATTGGGTGGCATTTTGGATGTGGCCAGCGAGATGGGCATCGAAAAGCGCCGTGAAGATTTTGGACAGACATTGGGCTACTGGGGTGTTCAGCCGGGTCCCTATGTGATGCTGCCGTTGTTTGGGCCTTCTACGTTGCGTGATGCATTGGCGTTCCCGGTAGACATGCAGGGTAATGTGACCAACAATTTGGCAGATGAGGCCACCCGCAATGCTTTGTTGGTCACCCGCTTGGTGGACATGAGGGCAGGTTTGCTCAAGACGGTGGATGCCATCAAGGCTTCATCTCTGGACCCGTACTCGTTCGTGCGCGATGCTTATCTGCAAAAAAGGCGCAATGACATCTACGATGGCAACCCACCTTCAAGCTTCGACTACAACGAAACGCCAACAGCGTCTCAATAAGCCCGTTACAGTTTCTCACATCGCTTTTCGCATCTGGTCTTACAGTTAAGTCATGGTCAAAATTTCTTCTTTTTCTTTTTTGAGTCGCCGCCACTGGCTGGTCAGCATCTGTGCCTTGGCCATGTCTTTGGGGATGGTGGGCGCGTCTGCAGCCGAGGAAGCACCCGAAGCGTTTGTTCAACGCATCACCAATGAGACGCTCAACGCGATCAAGGCCGATAAGGCTTTGCGCTCGGGTGACATCCAAAAAGTCATGCAGTTGGTGGACAACCAACTGATGCCGCACGTGAATTTCCGGCGCATGACCGCTTTGGCCACAGGCCCTGCTTGGCGCACTGCCACGCCTGAACAGCAAAAACGCCTGCAAGACGAGTTCAAAACTTTGCTGGTTCGCACTTATTCGGGCGCACTCAGTCAAATCACTGACCAAGTGGTGGTGGTCAAGCCCCTGCGCAGAGGGCAAGACGACAAGAATTTGGTCGTCAACACCGAGGTGCGTGGCAAGGGCGACCCTGTTCAACTGGACTACCGCCTTGAAAAAACAGCCGGCCAAGGCGCAGGTTGGATGATTTTTGACCTCAACGTGTTGGGCGTTTGGTTGGTTGAAAATTACCGAAATCAGTTCACCAAAGAGATCAACGCGGGTGGAATTGATGCTTTGATCGCCAGCTTGGCGGCTCGCAACAAGACCAACGCCAAGCCAGCTTGAGCCCCTTTGTGATGACGCCTCTGAAGTTGCCCACGGCCCTGTTGCACGATCAGGCCAACGCCTGCCTCGCGCAGTGGGTGGCGCAATTGCCCAAGGTTTTGCCGCCTCAAGTCGTGCTCAATGCCGCCGATTTGGTCGATTTCGATTCGTCGGCCTTGGCGGTGCTCTTGGGCTTGCGTCGGGAGCTGACCCAAAAGGGCAGTGATTTACGGGTTGAGGAGATGTCGCCGCGTCTGCTTGAATTGGCCCGTTTGTATGGGGTTCTTGATTTGCTGCAACCGACCTGAAATTTGGCTTTTCAGGCCATTTGGTCTGGATCCCCTTGATCCACCCCGGGGTGTGCATGCCAGCACTTAAAATAGACCCCTCACATGCCAGCGCTCTCCTTTCAAACCGTCTCCAAAATCTATCCGGCCAAACAGGCGGGTGGAGCCGCGTTCAAAGCCCTAGACCAGGTCAGCTTTGACGTGGAAGAGGGCGAATTCTTTGGCCTGCTTGGCCCCAACGGCGCGGGCAAAACCACCCTGATCAGCACCTTGGCCGGTCTGAGCCGCCCCACCACCGGGCGCGTGTTGGTGCATGGCCATGATGTGCAAACCGATTACGCCGCTGCCCGTCGCTTGCTGGGCGTGGTGCCGCAAGAGCTGGTGTTTGACCCCTTTTTCACGGTGCGTGAATCCTTGCGCATCCAGTCAGGCTATTTCGGCGTCAAGCACAACGAGGCCTGGATCGACGAACTGCTGGACAGCTTGGGCCTGACCGACAAAGCGGGCTCTAACATGCGCCAACTCTCGGGCGGCATGAAGCGCCGCGTGCTGGTGGCGCAGGCTTTGGTGCACAAACCACGCGTCATTGTGCTGGACGAGCCCACCGCTGGTGTCGATGTCGAGCTGCGCCAGACCTTGTGGGCCTTCATCGCCAAACTCAACAAGCAAGGACACACCGTCTTGCTCACCACCCATTACTTGGAAGAAGCTGAGGCGCTTTGTGGGCGAATCGCCATGCTCAAGCGTGGTCAGTTGCTGGCTTTGGAGCGCACGTCTGATTTGCTGCGCTCTGCCACCAGCCAAGTGCTGCGTTTCAAGCTCGATGGTGACTTGCCAGCTGATGTGGCGGCCATCGCCCGTGTCACTGGCCGTATCGTGCAGCTGCCCGTGCACAACGCGGTTGAGATCGAAAACCACTTGGCCACCCTGCGCACCGCGGGCTTGGTGGTGGAAGACGTCGAGATCCGCCAAGCTGACCTGGAAGACGTGTTTATCGAAGTCATGAACCGCAAACAATTGGCCTCGGGGGCTTTGGCATGACGGGTTGGCAAACGCTGCTGTACAAAGAGGTCTTGCGCTTTTGGAAAGTCGCTTTCCAAACCGTGGGAGCGCCGGTGCTGACGTCCGTGCTTTACATGCTGATTTTTGGCCACGTGCTCGAAGACCATGTCAAGGTCTATGACAACGTGGCTTACACCTCGTTTTTGCTGCCGGGCCTCATCATGATGGGGGTGCTGCAAAACGCTTTTGCCAACAGCTCGTCCAGCTTGGTGCAAAGCAAGATCATGGGCAATATTGTGTTTTTGTTGCTCACGCCCCTGTCGCACCGCAGCTGGTTTGTGGCCTATGTGGGCTCGTCGGTGGTGCGCGGCCTGGCCGTGGGTTTGGGCGTGTTTGTGATCACCGGCTGGATGGTCGACATTCGCTTTGTCCACCCGCTGTGGATTTTGGCCTTTGCCATCATGGGTGCGGCCATGATGGGGGCACTGGGCGTGATCGCCGGTTTGTGGGCCGAAAAGTTTGACCAGATGGCCGCTTTCCAGAACTTCATCATCATGCCCATGACGTTTTTGTCGGGTGTGTTTTATTCCATTCATTCTCTGCCGCCGTTTTGGCAAAAGCTCAGCCACCTGAACCCGTTTTTCTACATGATCGACGGCTTTCGCTACGGCTTTTTTGGCCAAAGCGATGTTTCCCCGTGGATCAGCCTGGCGGTGGTGGGCACCGCCTTGGCGATCATCAGCGGCTTGACCCTTCACCTTTTGCGCATCGGCTACAAAATCCGGAGCTGAACTCCTCATGAACGCACAGCAACTTCAAGACATCATCGCCGCAGGACTCGACTGCACTCACCTGACTGTGGATGGCGATGGCCGCCACTGGAGCGCCGTGGTGGTGTCCGAAGCTTTCACAGGCATGCGGCCTATCGCCAGGCACCAGCGTGTCTACGCCACGCTGGGCCAAAAAATGCACACCGACGAGGTGCACGCCTTGTCGATGAAAACCTTCACGCCTGCCGAATGGGCTGCGCAAAACCATTGAACGCCTTTGGCGACAACGCAAGACCCCTCTGACCCATGGACAAACTGAAAATTCGCGGCGGCAAGCGCCTGCAAGGCACACTCGAAGTGGCGGGTGCCAAAAACGCGGCCCTGCCCGAACTGTGCGCCGCGCTGTTGACGGCCGAGCCCATCACTTTGAGCAATGTGCCGCGTCTGCAAGACGTCTCGACCATGCTCAAGCTGATCCGCAACATGGGTGTGACGGCCGAGCACCACGACAACGGCCGCGTCACCCTGAATGCCGGTGGTCTGAACAACCCTGAAGCCCCCTATGAGTTGGTGAAAACCATGCGCGCCTCGGTACTGGCGCTGGGGCCCTTGCTGGCCCGCTTTGGCCACGCCAAAGTGTCTCTGCCCGGCGGCTGCGCCATTGGCTCGCGCCCGGTGGACCAGCACATCAAAGGCTTGCAGGCCATGGGGGCCATCATCACGGTGGAGCACGGCTACATGCTGGCCAGCTTGCCCGAGGGTCGCACGCGCCTGAAGGGTGCTCACATCACCACCGACATGGTCACTGTCACAGGCACCGAAAACTTCATGATGGCTGCGGCCTTGGCCGAAGGCGAGACGGTGCTCGAAAACGCCGCCCAGGAGCCGGAGATTCCAGACTTGGCCGAAATGCTCATCCAAATGGGCGCCAAGATCGAAGGCCACGGTACACGCCGCATTCGCATTCAGGGTGTGGAACGCCTGCATGGCGCTCAGCACCAGGTGGTGGCCGACCGCATCGAGGCGGGTACCTTCTTGTGTGCTGTGGCGGCAACGGGCGGGGACGTGGTGCTGCGCCACGGCCGTGCTGACCACCTGGATGCTGTCATTGACAAGCTGCGAGAGGCCGGAGCTACCATCGAAGACGGTGAGGGCTTCATCCGTGTCAAATCCGAGGGCCGCCTGAAGGCACAGAGCTTTCGCACCACCGAATACCCGGGCTTTCCGACCGACATGCAAGCGCAGTTCATGGCGCTCAACTGCATCTCGCAAGGCGCGAGTAAAGTGACCGAAACGATTTTTGAAAACCGATTCATGCATGTCAACGAACTGGTGCGCTTGGGTGCGCACATCCAGATCGACGGCAAGGTGTCTGTGATCGAGGGCGTGGAAAAGTTGTCTGGTGCTACCGTGATGGCGACCGACCTGCGCGCATCGGCCAGCTTGGTGATCGCCGGTTTGGTGGCCGAAGGCGAGACCATTGTCGACCGCATCTACCACCTGGACCGCGGCTACGACCGCATGGAACTGAAACTGCGCGGCCTGGGGGCCGACATTGAAAGAGTGAAATGATCACGCTGGCCCTGTCTAAAGGACGCATCTTTGACGAAACCCTGCCGCTGCTCAATGCCGCGGGCATCGAGGTGCTGGAAGACCCCGAAAAATCACGCAAGCTGATCTTGCCCACCAACCAAGCCAACGTGCGCGTGGTGCTGGTGCGTGCCAGCGATGTGCCCACCTATGTGGAATATGGCGGTGCCGACTTGGGCGTCACGGGCCTCGATACCCTGATCGAACACGGCGGTCAAGGCCTGTACCAGCCGCTGGACCTGAACATTGCCAAATGCCGCATGAGCGTGGCGGTGCGTGCAGATGACGACTACGCAGCGCTCGTGCGCACCGGCGCACGCCTGAGGGTGGCCACCAAATACACGACCATTGCGCGTGACTTTTTTGCCACCAAAGGTGTGCACGTCGACCTGATCAAGCTCTATGGCAGCATGGAGCTGGCCCCGCTCACGGGTCTGGCCGATGCGATCGTGGATCTGGTGTCCACAGGCAACACGCTCAAGGCCAACCATTTGGTCGAAGTCGAACGCATCATGGACATCAGCTCGCGCTTGGTGGTGAACCAGGCCGCGCTCAAACTCAAGCAAGCGCCGATCCGCGCCATCATCGACGCCTTTGCGGGCGCTGTGAAGAAAGACTGAACATGGCACTGCACGCCAAACCTTTGCAACTGAACACGGCAGATGCCGGTTTTGAAGCGGCCTTCGCGGCGCGCCTGCATTGGTCTGCCGACACCGACGCCGCCATCGAGCAGCGCGTGGCCGACATCCTGGCCGATGTGCAGCAGCGTGGCGATGCGGCGGTGCTCGACTACACCCAGCGTTTTGATGGCTTGCAAGCCGCTGACGTGAAGGATTTGGAAATCACCCAGGCTGAACTGCAGGCCGCGCTGGACAGCCTGCCCGCCGTGCAGCGCGAAGCCCTGCAAGCCGCTGCCGCCCGAGTGCGCCAGTACCACGAAGCGCAAAAGAAAGCGTCGGGCGAAAGCTGGTCTTACCGCGACGAAGACGGCACGCTGCTGGGCCAAAAAGTCACGCCGCTCGACCGCGTGGGCATTTACGTGCCCGGTGGCAAAGCCGCTTACCCCTCGTCGGTGTTGATGAACGCCATCCCCGCCCATGTGGCGGGTGTGCAAGAGATCATCATGGTGGTGCCCACGCCAGCCCGCAGGGATGGCGTGGTCGTGCCTTCGCAAGGTGTGCGCAATCCATTGGTGCTGGCCGCTGCCTGTGTGGCGGGCGTGAGCCGCGCCTTCACCGTGGGCGGTGCGCAAGCCGTGGCCGCGCTGGCTTACGGTACCGCCACCATCCCCAAAGTGGACAAGATCACTGGCCCCGGCAACGCCTATGTGGCCAGCGCCAAAAAGCGCGTATTCGGCACCGTGGGCATCGACATGATTGCGGGCCCTTCTGAAATTTTGGTCTTGGCCGATGGCACCACGCCCGCCGACTGGGTGGCGATGGACCTCTTCAGCCAGGCCGAGCACGACGAGTTGGCGCAAAGCATTTTGCTGTGCCCCGATGCGGCTTACATCGCCGAGGTACAAGCCGCCATTGACCGCCTCCTACCTGAGATGCCGCGGCGCGAGATCATCGCCAAGAGCCTGAACGACCGGGGTGCGCTGATCCTCACGCGCACCATGGAAGAGGCCTGCGCCATCAGCAACCGCATCGCGCCAGAGCACTTGGAGGTGTCGAGCCGTGACCCGCACCGCTGGGAACCGTTGCTGCGCCACGCAGGTGCGATTTTCTTGGGCGCTTTCACCAGCGAGTCGCTGGGCGACTACTGCGCTGGCCCCAACCACGTGTTGCCCACCAGCGGCACAGCGCGCTTTTCGTCGCCGCTGGGTGTGTACGACTTCCAAAAACGCAGCAGCCTGATCGAGGTGAGCGAAGCCGGTGCGCAGCCTCTGGGCCGGATCGCCGCTGAGTTGGCCTATGGCGAAGGATTGCAAGCCCACGCCCGCGCTGCCGAACTCCGTTTGAACCCTGTGCCCCCGATGCGAGAAACGAAATGAGCAACGTCAGCCCCCAACTCATGCAACGCATCCGCCAGGACGTGCAGTCCATGCACGCCTACGCCATCCAGGATTCTGCGGGCATGGTCAAGCTCGATGCGATGGAGAACCCGCACAGATTGCCCGCTGATTTGCAAAAGGTTTTGGGTGAGCGACTGGGCGCGCTGGCGCTCAACCGATACCCCGGTGAGCGTGTGAACGAGCTTCGCCATGCGCTGGCCAGTTATGCGGGCATGCCCGAAGGCTTCGACATCATGTTGGGCAACGGCTCGGACGAGTTGATCTCTTTGCTGGCCATGGCCTGCGATGTGCCTGGGGCCAGCATCTTGTCCCCGCTGCCCGGCTTTGTGATGTACGCCATGAGCGCCCAGTTGCAGGGCTTGGCCTTCCATGGCGTGCCGCTCACCGCCAACTTTGAACTCGACGAAGCCGCCATGCTGGCCGCGATTGATCAGCACAAGCCGTCCATCGTCTACCTGGCTTACCCCAACAACCCCACGGGCAACCTGTGGAACGACGACACGATCGAAAAGATCGTCCTCGCCCAAGGCGCTCAAGGCGGCCTGGTGGTCATGGACGAGGCCTACCAGCCCTTCGCCAGCCGCAGCTACGCAGGCCGCATCACGCGCCACTCGCATGTGCTCTTGATGCGCACGCTGTCCAAGTTTGGACTGGCTGGTGTGCGTCTGGGCTACATGATCGGCCCCAAGGCTTTGTTGGCCGAGGTCGACAAGGTGCGCCCGCCTTACAACATCAGCGTGCTCAACACCGAGTGCGCCTTGTTTGCGCTGGAGCACGCCGAGGTGTTTGCCGTCCAGGCCCAAGACCTGCGCGCGCAACGCGCCCGTTTGCTGAAAGAATTGACCGTCTTGCCTGGCGTGCAGCCTTTCCCGAGCGAAGCCAACATGATCTTGGCCCGTGTGCCCGATGCGGCCAAAACCTTTGACGGTTTGAAGGCCCACGGGGTGTTGATCAAGAACATTTCTAAAATGCACCCATTGCTGGCCAACTGCTTGCGTCTGACGGTGGGCACTGCCGCAGAAAACGACCAACTCCTCGCTGCTTTGAAAGCTTCTTTATGAACCGCACCGCTGCCGTCACCCGCAAGACCGCCGAGACGAACATCCGCGTCGCCATCAACCTGGACGGCACGGGCCAAGCCAAGCTGGCATCGGGCATCGGTTTTCTGGACCACATGCTGGACCAGATCGCCCGCCATGGTTTGATCGACCTGGACATCGCTTGCGAAGGCGACCTGCACATTGACGGCCACCACACCGTGGAAGACATCGGCATCACCTTGGGCCAAGCGTTTGCGCAAGCCATCGGCGACAAAAAAGGCATTCGCCGTTATGGCCACGCTTATGTGCCGCTGGATGAAGCCTTGAGCCGCGTGGTGGTGGACTTTTCGGGCCGCCCCGGTTTGCACATGGACGTGAACTTCACCTCCGGTTCGCTGGGCTCGCTCGACACCCAGTTGGTGTACGAGTTCTTCCAGGGCTTTGTGAACCACGCGCTGTGCACGCTGCACATCGACAACATCAAGGGCGTGAACGCGCATCACCAGTGCGAAACCATCTTCAAGGCCTTTGCCCGCGCTGTGCGAGCGGCGCTTGAGCTGGACCCGCGTTCCGCAGGGGTGATTCCATCGACCAAGGGTTCGCTCTGAAATGACCGTCAATCGCGTTGCAGTGGTGGACTACGGCATGGGCAACCTGCGCAGTGTGGCGCAGGCGGTCATGCACGCCGCCTCCAGCGTCGACCATGCCGAAGTGACGGTGACCTCTGACCCGCAAGTGGTGCGCAACGCCCACCGCGTCGTCTTGCCAGGGCAAGGCGCCATGCCCGACTGCATGCGCGAGTTGCGCGAGTCCGGCCTGCTGCACGCCGTGCTCGAAGCCGCAGCCAGCAAACCCTTGTTTGGCGTGTGCGTGGGCATGCAAATGCTGCTGGACCACAGCGACGAAGGCGATACACCCGGCCTGGGTTTGATCCCTGGCCGCGTGGTCAAATTCGATCTGGCCGGGCGCATCCAGCCCGATGGCACCCGCTACAAAGTGCCGCAAATGGGCTGGAACCAGGTCTGGCAAGACGCCCCAGCGCATGCCCTTTGGCAGGGCGTGCAGGACGGCAGCTGGTATTATTTTGTGCACAGCTTCTATGCCCGGGTGACCAACCCGGCGCACAGCGCGGCCCAGACCGATTACGGCGGTCGCTTTGCTTGCGCGATTGCCCGTGACAACATTTTTGCCACCCAGTTTCACCCCGAAAAAAGCGCGGCCCAAGGTTTGGCCTTGTTCCGCAATTTCCTCCACTGGCAGCCTTGAGAAGTTTTCACTGCCGTTTTGCTTCCTTCACCTGCATTTAACTCGCCATGATTCTGATCCCCGCCATTGACCTCAAAGACGGCCACTGCGTTCGCCTCAAACAGGGCGATATGGACCAAGCCACGACCTTTGGCGAAGACCCCGCCGCCATGGCCCGCATCTGGCTCGAAAAAGGCGCACGCCGCCTGCACCTGGTGGATCTGAATGGCGCGTTCGCGGGCAAGCCGCAAAACTTCGGGGCCATCAAGTCCATCCTCAAGGCCGTGGGCGACGACATCCCGGTGCAGCTGGGGGGCGGCATCCGCGATCTGGACACGATTGAAAAATACATCGACAGCGGCCTGCGCTACGTCATCATCGGCACCGCCGCCGTCAAGAACCCCGGCTTTTTGAAAGACGCCTGCACCGCCTTTGGCGGCCACATCATCGTCGGCCTAGACGCCAAAGACGGCAAAGTGGCCACCGACGGCTGGAGCAAGCTCACGGGCCACGAAGTGGTGGACCTGGCCAAGAAGTTCGAAGACTGGGGCGTCGAGTCCATCATCTACACCGACATCGGCCGTGACGGCATGCTGAGCGGCATCAACATCGATGCCACCGTCAAACTGGCCCAGGCCCTGACGATTCCCGTGATCGCCTCGGGCGGCCTGTCCAACATGGCCGACATCGAGCAGCTGTGCGCCGTGGAAGACGAAGGAGTGGAAGGCGTGATCTGCGGCCGCGCCGTGTACTCGGGCGACCTGGACTTTGCGCAGGCGCAGCAACGCGCCGACGAGCTCAACGGCTGACCCTTTCCCATCCTTTTCTCATGAGCGCCCAGGCCACCTGTCGCGACACCGCGTTCGCCGGCCTGCCCGCCCGAGAGCTGAGCCTGCCGCAAGGCGACCGCTTGCTGGTGACGCTGCACGGTGCGCATGTGCTGTCTTGGTTGTCGGGCGGGCAAGAGCGCCTGTACCTCAGCCCCCAAAGCATTTTGGACGGCCAGGCCGCCATTCGCGGTGGCGTGCCGGTGTGCTTTCCGCAGTTCAACCAACGCGGCCCCCTGGCCGAGCGCCTGCCCAAACACGGCTTTGCGCGCCACGTGGCCTGGCAGGCCGATGCCCCGATGCTGTCTTCGGACCGCGCCCAACTGACCCTGCGCCTGGCGGACAGCGCCCAGACCCGCGCCTGGTGGCCCCAGGCCTTTGAGGCGCAGCTGCACATCGATCTGAGCCCTGGCGCACTGCAGCTGACGCTGAACGTGCACAACACCGACACACGGCCGATGGCATTCTCTGGCGCGCTGCACACCTATCTGGCCGTGCCCGACGTGACGCAGGCCACGCTGCAGGGCCTGGGCGGCCAGCCCGAATGGGACTCGCTCACCGACCGCCATGCGCCAGCCGCCGACACGCTGCGCTTTGCCGCCGAATTTGACCGCGTGTACGAGGCCGGGCCACAACCCATGACGCTGAACGGCAGCTTGCGGATTCGCCAAAGCCCCAGCTGGGCCAACACCGTGGTCTGGAACCCCGCGCAAGACCTGTGCAAGCGCCTGGCCGACATGCCCGACGATGGTTGGCGCCACATGTTGTGCGTCGAAGCCGCGCAGGTCTATGCGCCCATCACCTTGCCTGCGGGCGGGCGCTGGGCGGGCTGGCAGCGCTTGCAAGTCCAGAACCCTTGAACAACCCCCCAAAAGAGAAATCGCCATGCTCGCCAAACGCATCATCCCTTGCCTCGACGTGACCGGCGGTCGCGTGGTCAAGGGCGTCAACTTTGTCGAACTGCGCGACGCCGGAGACCCGGTGGAAATCGCCGCCCGCTACAACGAGCAGGGCGCTGACGAACTCACGTTTTTGGACATCACCGCCACCAGCGACGGGCGTGACGTGATCCTGCACATCATCGAAGCCGTGGCCAGCCAGGTCTTCATTCCGCTGACGGTGGGTGGCGGTGTGCGCACCGTGGAAGACGTGCGCCGCTTGCTCAATGCAGGGGCCGACAAAACCAGCTTCAACTCCGCCGCGATTGCCAACCCGCAGGTCATCCGTGACGCATCGGCCAAATACGGTGCGCAATGCATCGTGGTGGCCATCGACGCCAAGCGCCGCACCGCTGAGGACGAGCAACGGATCGGCACCCACGGTTTGCCCATGGGCCCCGGCTGGGACGTTTACAGCCACGGCGGCCGCAAAAACGTGGGCCTGGATGCGGTGGCCTGGGCCACCCAAATGGCCGAGTACGGTGCGGGCGAAATCCTGCTCACCAGCATGGACCGCGACGGCACCAAAAGCGGCTTTGACTTGCAGCTGACACGCGCCGTGAGCGACGCGGTGAGCGTGCCCGTGATTGCCTCGGGCGGCGTGGGCAACCTCGACCACCTGGCCGATGGCGTGAGCATCGGCGGCGCGGATGCGGTGCTGGCCGCGAGCATCTTCCATTACGGTGAGTACACCGTGCAGCAGGCCAAAGTGCGGATGCGGGAGCGGGGGATTCAGGTTAGGTTTTAATCAGCCACCTTTAACCTTTCGCTGACAGATCACAACCCGGTGCAGTTGGAACATCGGTCCTCCCAGTTTCGTGGCGAGGGATCGTATTTTTGTTTTGAAAATATAAAAATAAATTTATTAATTAAATCTATAGTGCTATATTTAAATGCCTCACGCTGGGTACAGCAACCCCTTGACAGACAAAAGCGAAGTAGAGTTTAAGGATGCCTTTTCTAGTAGTTGCGGTCAGGCCGAGAGGTACCCCATGGTGTCAAACGACTTTTTGCCAATGTTGCGGCCATGTTTTCTGCTGACTCCCAGTCATATTGGCTGGTTTGTTATCCACATCAAAGTTAGGCGTCAAACATGAACGAGAGGAGTTGTATGCAGCAAGGCAAGAGTCGTCTTGATCATTGGGCGGTGTCATTATTGGTTCTGTTCGTACTCATTGTCGCCGTGGTGGCAATCTGGGTGTGGCTCCCTGAAAAGCTGGCGCCGCACTTAACCAGCCCACAAGATCGAGGTGTTTTTGGTGATTCCTACGGCGCTGTGACATCGCTGTTCACGGGTCTCGGATTTGCTGGTCTCGTTTTTACTATTCTTCTCCAGCAACGGGAGATCAAGCTTCAACGAGACGATTTCACTGCACAGCTAAATGAGATGCAAAGCACGCGTGGTGAAGTGTCTAAGCAATCTCAAATCCATGAGATGCAATTGAATCAGTCAATTGTGCAGTTGAAATTCAATGTACTCCAAACGAAACTCGAGCTAATAAAGATCGATAGCCTGAAGTTTCTGGAACACACACGAGGAGGATATGCTGGCCCCCAGATCGAGGAAATTCTTGTTGAGATGAATGGCCTCATTCAACAGCTTGAGTCAAGTGCTGGCCAGTCCTAATCATTAGCACGGGTGTACCTAGGTTTGAAATTTGAAGCTAGTGGTTCAGCATTAACGACAGGCTTTACACAGCAACCTTATGCACCAACCCATGTCTACGGTCAATCGAGCCCGAGCGATCCAGCAACCAAGATATCCTTGAAAGTGAAGCGCTTATACGTGCCGCTTTGCAATCTTTGCTGTGCACCGAACTGTTTCAAAGTTAGGAGTCACATGACCATACGAGGCGTCAGTCATCTCACCTTCATCGTGCGTGACCTTGAGCGCTCCGCAGCGTTGTTCAGTCAGGCCTTGGGTGCTGTGGAGGTCTATGACAGCAAAGATCGTCAGTTCTCCTTGTCGCGTGAAAAGTTTTTCCTGCTCGGTGGTGTTTGGTTGGCGTTTATGCAGGGCGAGCCGCTTGAGCGTTCGTACCGCCATGTGGCGTTTGCCGTCGATGACGATGAACTTGCGATTTACGAAAGCCGCTTGATCGCCGCTGGTGTGGAGGTGAAGCCCCCACGTCCGCGTGTGGAGGGAGAAGGGCGCTCTTTGTATTTCTACGATTTCGATAACAATCTGTTTGAGTTGCACACGGGTACCCTTCAAGAGCGACTTGAGTGGTATGCGCGGTGATGGCCAACTAACTGAACAGAGGATCACACCATGCTTCAATTGCGCCCAAGTTGCGAATGCTGCGACAAAGACCTTCCCCCCGATTCCACACAAGCGCGCATTTGCTCTTTCGAATGCACCTTCTGCGCGGCATGTGCAGAGAGTGTGCTGGCCGGCAAGTGCCCCAACTGCGGGGGTGAGCTGTTGGCCCGTCCTCGTCGTCCTGCAGACAAGTTGAGCAAGTTCCCTGCCTCCACCGAACGGGTCGTCAAGCAGCAGGGCTGCCAAGAGACCGCATGAAAAAGACCTGATGCTCATCGCCATAGAGCCCGCCAACCAGCCCGAAGTTCTTGCGCTCATTGAGCAGCTGGACGCTTACCAGAAGCCGCTTTATCCAGCAGAGAGTCACCACGGGATCGACATGGCTGCCCTGTCGCAGCCGAATGTTCTTTTCGCGGTCGCACGCGATGAATGGGGCCATGCGGTGGCTTGTGGGGCCATCGTGCTCGAGCCCGCTTATGGTGAGCTCAAGAGAATGTTCACGCTGCCCAGCCACCGCGGCAGAGGCATCGCCCGTTCGCTTCTGCTATTTCTGGAAGCAGAGGCCCAAGCCCGCGGCTGCCATCTTTTCATGCTCGAAACGGGTTACCTTCAACCCGAAGCCATCGCTTTGTATGAGCGACTTGGCTACAGCCGTCGAGGTCCGTTCGGCACCTACACGGAAGACCCCCACAGTGTGTTCATGCACAAGTCAGCCATAGCCCATCAACGCTTCAACCCCGCATAGAAATTTTCATGCGGACCGACCGCCAGCAGCAGGGCTTCAGTAGGGGCTGATTTGTGCGGTTGCAGTTCATAAGCCAGCAGGGTTTCTTGGCCGTTCAATTTGAATTTGTAGACGAACACACCCGCGAGGTCGCCTTTCTTTTCATCGCCCAGCTGCGGATTCTGAAGAATGGCTTTGATGGCTTCATCCAGTATTTTTTTGTCGCGGGCGTGAATTTTTTTGGCCACCCGGTTGAACGATGGCGAGGCGCTGACTTTCAGCATCAGCCAAACTCATAAGGCGCAGCCAGTCCGGCTTTGACTTCTTCACGCGAGAGCATGGTGTCTTGGATCAGGCGCAAAGGCATGTCGGGGTTGTCGATCACGGCTTTGCCGATGCGCGCCCAATATTCAATTTGCTTGGGCACAGAGCGGTGCTCGGCCGCCGCGTAGGGTTTGGCGTCTTCAACCAACTCGTCAGACAGTTTCATTGCAACAGCCATGGTGCTTCTCCTTAATGGGTTGTATTTTGCAACCAATGGATGTTTTGTGCAACCTGATAAGACGCTGGTGTAGCTGGTTTCGTGGTGCTATCGGGTGCGCCTGCTGTCCTGACACCCCAATGTCTTAAGATCACTCCCCTATGAACTGGCTCGATCAAATCAAATGGGACGACAAAGGCTTGGTGCCTGTGATCGCCCAAGAAAAAGACACTGGCGACGTGCTGATGTTCGCCTGGATGAACCGCGAGGCTTTGCAAAAGACGGCCGAGCTGAAAAGGGCGGTGTATTTCAGCCGCTCGCGCAACAAACTGTGGTTCAAGGGCGAGGAGTCGGGCCATGTGCAGACGGTGCACGACATCCGCATCGATTGCGACAACGATGTGGTGCTTCTCAAAATCACCCAGCTGGGGCACGAGCCGGGCATTGCCTGCCACACGGGCCGCCACAGTTGCTTTTTCCAGAGCTTGCAGGCCGACGAATGGCAGGCGACCGAGCCGGTCCTGAAGGACCCTGAAACCATTTACAAGTGAGCACCCGCCAACCTATGAGCAACCAGGACATCCTTGACCGCCTTGCCGCTGTGGTCGAAAGCCGCAAGATCGCCAACGGCGGTGACCCCGAAAAAAGCTATGTGGCCCGCTTGCTGCACAAAGGGCCCGACGCCTTTTTGAAGAAGATCGGCGAAGAAGCCACCGAAACCGTGATGGCCGCCAAAGACGTGGACCATGGTGGTGACAAAGCCAAGCTGGTGGGCGAGGTGGCCGATTTGTGGTTCCACAGCATGATCGCGCTGGCGCACTATGGCCTGACACCTGCCGACGTGGTCAACGAGCTGGCTCGCCGCGAGGGCCTGAGCGGCTTGGAAGAAAAAGCCCTGCGCAAAGTGCAAGAGCGTGAGCGTTTGGGCGAATAAGCCATGAACCACCCGCCCGAAAACGATCAGCTGCAGGACGACAGCACCCACACCATCAGCTGGGTCAGCTACATCCTGCACCTGATCGTGGCGGTGAGTGCCGTGATTCCGGGTGCCCAGATGGGCCCGGCCTTGCTGGTGGTGGCGCTGATCATCGATTTGGTCAAAAAGGGCGACACAGCTGGCTGGGAGGCCACGCATTTCCGCTACCGCATCCGCACCGTGATCTGGGCCGCTTTGCTTTATTTGCTGACCTCGCCTCTGTGGTTGTTGATGTTTTTCCCCGGCTGGCTGGCCTGGGTGGCCATTTCCATCTGGTTTTTATACCGAATTGTTCATGGCATGGTGCGCTTGAATGCGCAACGGCCAGTGACCGACTGAACCCCTTTTCTCATTTCAAGCAAGCCATGACCGAAGCCAACTGTATTTTTTGCAAAATCATTGCGGGCCAAATTCCCTCGCGCAAGGTTTACGAAGACGAGCACGTCTTCTCTTTCCATGACATCAACCCCTGGGCGCCCGTCCATTTTTTGATCATCCCCAAGCTGCACATCCCCTCGATGGCGCACCTGGCCCCTGAACATGCGGGCCTGATGGGTCACATGATGACCCTGGCCCCCAAGTTGGCCTTGCAAGAGGGTTGCAACCCTTACCCCGATGGTGGTTTCCGCATTGTGGTGAACAACGGTGCCGAGGGTGGCCAAGAGGTGCACCACCTGCACATGCACGTCATGGGCGGTCCGCGTCCTTGGTTGCGGGGCTGATGAGGGCTTGAAATCTGGGCTTTGTCCCTCATATCCTTCATTCATCAGGGCCGATCAGATCCGGGGTGTCTATCCCCTTAGAATCCGAGCATTAACAGGAGATTTTCATGGGTACTTTTTCCATTTGGCACTGGCTGATCGTGCTGTTGATCGTGATCATGGTGTTTGGCACCAAAAAGCTCAAGAACATGGGTTCTGACTTGGGTGGCGCTGTCAAAGGCTTCAAGGACGGCATGAAAGAGGGCGGCACCAAAGCCGACGAGGCCGCGCCCGTTGTTGCCGGTCAGGTCACGGCATCCACACCCGCTCAGGCCGAAAAAACCACCATCGACGTCGAAGCCAAGACCAAGTCTTGATCTTTTGAACGACTGAACGTTTCACTGTGCTGGATTTAAGTTTTTCGAAAATGGCCCTGATCGGGGTGGTGGCGTTGATCGTCATTGGCCCCGAGAAACTCCCCAAAGTCGCCCGCACATTGGGGGCACTTTTGGGCAAGGCGCAGCGTTACGTTTCGGATGTCAAGGCCGAGGTCAATCGGTCGATGGACTTGGAAGAACTCAAAAAAATGAAAGAGACCATGGAGACGGCGGCCCGCGATGTGGAGCAGTCGGTTCAAACCACGGCCTCTGATTTTGAAAAAGACTGGGCAGACACCACATCGGGCTTAAACAGCGATTTGCCTGCCATCGAGTCGCCACCGCCTTACTACAAACGTCCCGAGAAGAACTGGCGTCTCAAGCGGGGTGCGATGCCCCAGTGGTACAAAGCCCGTTCTGGGGTTCGCACCAAAGCCTTGTCGGGTGCTGCCCGTGTGGCCCGTTACCGGCCTAAGCCTCTTAATTCTTATTGAAACTGGCGCGCTTGCTGTGCGCCCGTTTGACTGACCCATCCCATGTCTGAAACCCCTTCCCAGCCCGACGACGAACTCAAAGGTTCAGAGCAACCTTTTGTGGCGCATTTGATCGAGTTGCGTGATCGGTTGATGTGGGCCGTCGCAGCGGTTGCTCTCGCCGCTGCTGCCTTGGCGATTTATCCAGGGCCTGGCAATCTGTACGACATTTTGGCCGCCCCCTTGGTGGTGCATTTGCCCAAAGGTGCAACGCTGATTGCGACTTCGGTGATTTCGCCTTTCATGGTGCCGCTCAAAATTTTGCTGATGAGCGCCTTTCTCATTGCTTTGCCGGTGGTTTTGTACCAACTCTGGGCCTTCATCGCACCCGGTCTTTACAGCCATGAAAAGAAGCTGGTCATGCCTTTGGTGGTGTCCAGTACCTTGCTGTTTTTCATAGGCGTGGCGTTTTGTTATTTCTTTGTGTTTGGCCAGGTGTTCAGTTTCATCCAGAGCTTTGCCCCCAAAAGCATCACCGCTGCGCCTGACATTGAGGCCTATCTGAGCTTTGTGTTGTCGATGTTCCTAGCCTTTGGCCTGGCTTTTGAGGTGCCTGTGGCTGTGGTGGTCTTGGCCCGCATGAATGTGGTGACCGTAGAGAAGCTCAAAGAGTTTCGGGGCTACTTCGTGGTCTTGGCTTTTGTCATTGCGGCCATCGTCACACCGCCGGACGTGGTCTCGCAGTTGGCCCTGGCCATTCCCATGTGCTTGCTTTACGAGTTGGGCATCTGGGCCGCACAAATCTTCATCAAAAACACCCAAGCGCCTGACGCAGCAGCCGACGAAGCTGCTTAATTGCCAAGCGCTGGCCTTCAACGGGCTTGGCGTTTGGGCGAAGGCCTTTCGGCTGGGGTGAGGCGCAAAGACAACTGAGCTTGTTGGCGCCAGATCACCAGTTCGGCCGGCACCCCCGGTGTCAGGTTGGCGACTTGGTTGAGCAGATCAGACACATTGCCTACCGGCTGGGTGCCCACACGGATGATCACATCGCCCGGGCGAATGCCCGCCTTGGCGGCTGGGCCGTTTTGTAAAACACCAGAGATCACCACCCCCGACTTCAGCGCGTTTTGCCCCACCAAGGGCAGTTTGAAGCTTTCAGCCAGCTCCGGGGACAGGTCTTGCGGTTCGACCCCGATCCAGCCGCGAATCACCTTGCCGTTTTTCAGCAAGTCTTGCATGACCTGTTTGGCTGTCGAAATCGGAATGGCAAAACCAATGCCCATGCTGCCACCCGAGCGGGAATAGATTGCGGTGTTGATGCCCATCAGATGACCATTCACATCGACCAAGGCCCCGCCTGAGTTGCCGGGGTTGATGGCGGCGTCGGTTTGGATGAAGTTTTCAAAGGTGTTGATGCCCAGTTGGCTGCGGCCCAAAGCACTGACGATGCCCGAAGTCACGGTTTGGCCAACGCCAAAGGGGTTGCCAATGGCCAAAACCACATCGCCCACTTGCATGTCCTGGGTTTGCCCGAGCACGATGACAGGCAAATTCTTCAGCGGAATCTGCAGCAGGGCCAGGTCGGTGTCTGGGTCGGTGCCAATCACTTTGGCCATGGTTTTGCGGCCATCACTGAGCACCACTTCGATGTCGTCTGCGTCTTCGATGACATGGTTATTGGTCAGAATATGCCCCTCGGGACTGACGATGACGCCACTGCCCAAACCGGCAGGGTTTTGCTCGTCTGGTTCGCCATAGAAAAACCGGAACCAGGGGTCTTGGCCATGAGGGTTGTTGTTTTTGCCCTTGCTGGTGTTGATGCTCACCACGGCTGGTGAAGCTTTTTGCGCGGGGAGGCTCAAGCTGCCCAGGGCACGACTGCCACTGACCGCAGCAGGTGCTTGCAGCAAGGTCATGCCCTTCATGGAGGCTTGGGTGCCTCGCAACCATTCGGGCTGCAAAGTGGCGACCACGAACCAAATGGCCAACAAAACGGTGACCCACTGTGAAAACAAAAGCCAAATTCTTTTCATATCAACAGATTGTCCTTGATTCAGGTCTTGTGTAGTGCGTTGGTGTTGATTTACCAAATTCGAATCTGTGTGGCTCACCTGAGCCACAATCATCATCTATGACCGATGCCAAAACTCTGGGCCAAGCTTTGGATGCTTTGCTCCAACCCGAAAAATTCCGCGACTACGGCCCCAACGGGCTTCAGGTCGAGGGGGACCGCGAGATCAAACGCTTGGTGAGCGGCGTCACCGCCAGTCGCGCTTTGATCGAGGCGGCTATTGCGGACAACGCAGACGCGATGTTGGTGCACCATGGTTTGTTTTGGCGGGGTCAAGACGGCCGCGTCACAGGCTGGATGCGCGATCGGCTGCGCTTGTTGCTGACCCATGGCATCCATCTTTTTGCCTACCACCTGCCTTTGGATGCCCATCCCGAATTGGGCAACAACGCCCAGTTGGGCCGATTGTTGGGCTTTCAGGCAGAGGGCCGGTTTGGTGAGCAAGACCTCGGGTTTTTCGGCACCCCAGCGGTTTCTTGGTCGAGCGCTCAAGACTTGGCCGATCACGTGGCCGGTGTTTTGGGGCGTCCGGTGACATGCGTGGGTGAAGGCGGCCGAGTGATTCGCCGTGTTGCATGGTGCACGGGCGGCGCTCAAGGCTATTTTGAAGCAGCGATCGCCCAGGGCGTTGATGTGTTCTTGACCGGTGAAATCTCTGAACCCCAGGCCCATTTGGCGCGCGAAACGGGGATCGCGTTTTTGGCTTGTGGCCACCATGCATCAGAACGCTACGGCGCACCCGCCTTGGGGGCGCATGTGGCCCAATTGTTGGGCATTGAGCACCAATTCATCGAGATCGACAACCCGGCCTGATTGGGTATTGTTTTATGGATATGACTCGATTGACCTTGCCCATCGCCATCACGCCCGGTGACCCCTGTGGCATCGGTCCTGAAATCATTGCCAAGGCGTGGTGCACTGCACCTGAGCTGACGCGGGGTTGTTTTGTGGCGGGCGACGTGGGCCTGATGCGACGAGCCATGGCCTTGGTGCAGAAGAAGTCCTGTTTTCCGGTCTGCGAAATCGAATCTCCCGCCCAAGCCATGGATATGCCGCCGCGTTGTTTGCCTGTTTTGCAGGTGGTGCCCGTGGCGCCCAGCTTGCCCTGGGGGCGGGTCGATGCCAGAGCAGGTCGCTTGGCTGGAGATGCCGTGTTATGGGCCACCCGTGCAGCGCTGCGTGGTGAAATTTCAGCCGTGGTCACAGCGCCATTGCACAAAGAGGCTTTGCATGCAGCGGGCGCACCTTATGACCAATACCCGGGTCACACGGAATTACTCCAGGCCGAGTCGGCCCGGCATACCGGGGTGACGGTGGCACAAATGCCTGTGCGCATGATGCTGGCCAACGAAGAACTGAGTGTTGTGCTCGTCAGCATCCATTTATCGTTGCGAGAGGCTTTGGACGCCATCACCCGCGACCGGGTTCTGGAGACCTTGCGCATCACGCACTGTGCGCTCAGCCCTTCGTTGGGCCGAAAGCCGCGCATTGCCCTGGCAGGGGTCAACCCACATGCAGGTGAGGGTGGGCTGTTTGGCCGAGAAGAAATCGAGATCTTGCAGCCCTGCGTGTCCGCGGCCTGCGCGGAGGGCATCGATGTGCAGGGTCCTTTTGCCCCCGATACGGTTTTCATGCGGGCACGCCAAAGTCCGGATGGCCAACGCGAGTTTGATGTGGTGATCGCGATGTACCACGACCAAGGCTTGATTCCTGTGAAGTACTTGGGTGTAGAGCAGGGTGTGAACATCACCTTGGGGTTGCCTTTGGTCCGCACCAGCCCAGACCATGGAACGGCCATGGATTTGGCCGGCCTCGGAAAGGCCGACGCCAGCAGCCTGATTCAAGCCATTCGCATGGCGCGGCAAAGAGTTTTGGGTGCCCACTGAGCGGTACCCAGTGGGTACATTGCAACACGATGGGCATGTTGCTCAGGGTTTGCGCTTGAGGCTGTCGCGAATTTCACGCAACAAAACGACATCTTCTGGGGTTTCTGGCGCTTTGGCGGGGGTGACCTCAGCCGGCTGCCGCGCCTTGAGTCGATTGATCTGTCGAACCATGACGAAAATAATCAAGGCCAAAATGAAAAAATTCAAAGACACGGTGATGAAGTTGCCGTAGGCAAAAACTGCCCCCATTTTTTTGGCTTCTGCCAAAGGCAGATTGCCATCTTGTCCTGACAGCGCCCAGTAGTAATTGCCAAAGTCCAGGCCACCAAAGACCACGCTGACCAAAGGCATGATGACATCCGCCACGAGAGAGTCTACGATCTTGGCAAACGCGGCCCCGACGATGACGCCTACGGCCAGGTCGACCACGTTGCCTTTGAGTGCAAATGTTTTGAATTCTTGAATAAATGACATATAAAAATCCTCGGCAGTACTTTGAGAATGGGATTGTGACCCATTGACGCTGAGGCCTATCCACTTGTAAGACACTTGGATGTTTCACTCCGCTACAATCTCGGGTTGACCCTGATAACGACCCGCTAGAGGATTCCTATGAGTGACACCCCAGTCGACAACAGCAAGCGGACTTGGCTGATTGCCTCCACTTGCGCAGGTGCCGTAGGCGCTGGCTTCGTGGCCACCCCCTTCGTCAGCAGTTTCCAACCTTCCGAACGTGCCAAGGCTGCCGGTGCGGCTGTTGAAGTGGACATTTCCGCCTTGAACCCGGGCGAAAAGCTCACGGTCGAATGGCGCGGTAAACCTGTTTGGATCATGAAGCGCTCGAATGAGCAGATTGAATCCCTGAAGAAAACCGAAGCTCAGTTGGCTGACCCCACTTCTGCGCGGACCGCATACCCTACGCCCGAATACGCGAAAAACCAGCACCGTTCGATCAAGCCCGAGATCATGGTGGCTGTGGGCATTTGCACCCACTTGGGTTGCTCGCCAGCCGACAAGTTCGCGACAGGTCCGCAGCCTTCTTTGCCCGATGACTGGAATGGCGGATTCTTGTGCGCTTGCCATGGTTCCACATTTGACTTCGCCGGCCGCGTGTTCAAAAACAAGCCCGCACCCGATAACCTCGAAGTGCCACCACACATGTACCTGTCAGACACCAAGTTGCTCATTGGTGAAGACAAGAAGGCCTGATGGAGAACAACATGGCTGAATTCAAAGAAATCTCTCCGAACGCCCCTGCTGGCGAAAAGCTTCTCAATTGGGTAGACAACCGCTTTCCGGCGTCCAAGCTGTACAAAGACCACCTGTCCGAGTACTACGCCTCCAAAAACCTGAACATTTGGTACGTTTTTGGCGCCTTGTCTTTGTTGGTGTTGGTCATCCAGATCGTGACCGGTATTTTCTTGGTCATGCACTACAAGCCTGATGCAGCTTTGGCATTCGCTTCGGTCGAATACATCATGCGCGATGTGCCTTGGGGTTGGCTGATCCGTTACATGCACTCCACCGGTGCTTCGGCCTTCTTTGTGGTGGTTTACCTGCACATGTTCCGCGGCTTGATGTACGGCTCCTACCGCAAACCACGCGAATTGGTCTGGATTTTCGGTTGCGCTATTTTCTTGGTGCTCATGGCCGAAGCCTTCATGGGTTATTTGTTGCCTTGGGGCCAAATGTCCTACTGGGGCGCTCAGGTGATCGTGAACTTGTTCTCGGCCGTGCCGGTGATCGGTCCTGACCTTGCCTTGCTGATCCGCGGCGATTTTGTGGTCGGTGACGCCACTTTGAACCGTTTCTTCAGCTTCCACGTGATTGCGGTCCCATTGGTTCTGCTGGGTCTGGTCGTGGCACACATCATTGCCTTGCACGAAGTGGGTTCCAACAACCCTGATGGTGTAGAGATCAAGGCGGCGAATGCGCCGAAAGATGCCAAGGGCAACCCGCTGGACGGCATTCCTTTCCACCCTTACTACACGGTTCACGACATCCTTTCGGTGAGCGTGTTCCTGATGGCCTTCAGCGCGGTGGTGTTCTTTGCCCCCGAATTCGGTGGTTATTTCCTTGAATACAACAACTTCATTCCAGCTGATCCGCTGACCACACCTTTGCACATTGCTCCGGTTTGGTACTTCACCCCTTTCTATTCCATGTTGCGTGCCATCACCACTGAGATGATGTACGTGCTGGTCTTGTGCGTGGTGGTGGGTGCGTTCTTGGCTGTGGCCAAGGGCAAGCTGCCGACTTTGCTCAAAGGCGGCTTGGTAGGGGCAACCATTGTGATTTGCGTCCTGCTCTTGTCGATTGACGCCAAATTCTGGGGTGTGGTGGTCATGGGCGCCGCGGTCATCATTTTGTTTTTCTTGCCTTGGCTGGATTACAGCCCTGTCAAGTCGATCCGCTACCGCCCCGACTGGCACAAGTATGTGTATGCCGTGTTTGTCATCAACTTCCTGATCTTGGGTTATCTGGGTGTCAAGCCACCTTCGCCCATCGGTGAGCGCGTATCCCAAGTGGGTACCCTGTTTTACTTCGGCTTCTTCTTGTTGATGCCTTGGTGGAGCAAGCTGGGCACGTTCAAACAAGTGCCTGACCGCGTGACCTTCACGCCTCACTGAGATCCCGGAGATTCAAGAACATGAAAAACCTCAAGAAACTCGCACTCGGCTTTGTGATGGCCTTGGGTATGGTGGCTGGCGCGCACGCTGCTGGCGGCGGCATTGCTTGGGATAAAGCACCCAAGAAAACCAATGATTTGGCAGCCCTGCAAAACGGCGCCAAGCTGTTTGCCAACTATTGCCTCAACTGTCATTCGGCTGCTTTCATGCGCTACAACCGCCTGAAAGACATCGGCTTGACCGATCAGCAAATCAAAGACAACCTGATGTTTGCAACTGACCGTGTCGGTGACACCATGAAAGTGGCCATCGACCCGGCGCAGGCCAAAGATTGGTTCGGTAAGAATCCACCAGACTTGACTTTGATGGCGCGTTCGCGTTCGGGCCCAGGCGGTACGGGTGCAGATTACCTGTACACCTACCTGCGCACGTATTACCGTGACGACACCAAGCCTACCGGTTGGAACAATCTCGCTTACCCCAACGTGGGCATGCCCAACCCCCTTTGGGAGCTTCAAGGCGAGCGTGAGCCTGTCTTTGAAGAAAGAGATGAAAAAGGACAAAAGGTCCAGATTTTCAAAGGTTGGAACACGGTCAAGCCTGGCACGATGACCCCATTGGAATACGATCAAGCCATTGGTGACTTGGTTGGCTACATGCAGTGGATGGCTGAGCCAGCTCAGAACCAACGCGTGCAGATCGGCGTTTGGGTCCTGATCTTTTTGACATTCTTTACCTTTATTGCTTGGCGTTTGAATGCGGCATACTGGAAAGACGTCAAGTAATTGATCTTTCACCCGGCGATTCAGCCGGGTCCTTTGGAGTGGCAGGCTTTTGGGCCTCCCACTCTTTTTGATTTTTTGAGGAGCCTCCACCATGATGGTGCTTTATTCCGGAACGACTTGCCCTTTTTCTCACCGCTGCCGCTTTGTGCTGTTCGAAAAGGGCATGGATTTCGAAATCCGTGACGTGGACTTGTACAACAAGCCTGAAGACATCAACGTGATGAATCCCTATGGGCAAGTGCCTATTTTGGTTGAGCGTGATTTGATTCTTTATGAGTCCAATATCATCAACGAGTACATCGACGAGCGCTTTCCTCACCCCCAGCTGATGCCTGGTGACCCCGTTGACCGCGCCCGGGTTAGACTTTTCTTGCTCAATTTTGAAAAAGAGCTCTTCGCGCATGTGTTGACCTTGGAAAACCGCTCGCTCAAGGGCAATGACAAGGCGCTCGAAAAGGCGCGTTCACACATCCGTGATCGCTTGACGCAATTGGCACCTGTCTTCCTGAAGAACAAGTTCATGCTGGGCGACAACTTCTCCATGCTCGATGTCGCTATCGCACCCTTGTTGTGGCGTTTGGATTACTACGGCATCGAGTTGAGCAAAAATGCTGCGCCTTTGCTGAAATACGCTGAGCGCATTTTTTCACGCCCAGCCTATATCGAAGCGCTGACGCCTTCGGAAAAGGTCATGCGCAAGTGATGTGAACTTGGACCGGTCAACAATGCAGGCGAAGGAACCAGCATGATCAGCTCTACGGAACTGCCATCGACGAGGCCATACCTCATTCGTGCTTTGTACGACTGGTGCTCTGAAAATGGTTTCACGCCTTACGTGGCCGTCAAAGTCGATGCTTCTGTGCAGGTGCCGCGTGAATACGTGCAAGGTGGCGAAATTGTGCTGAATGTCAGCATGGATGCCACCAGTTCACTCAAGCTGGGCAACGACTTTATTGAATTCAAGGCGCGTTTTGGTGGCAAGCCAAGGGAAATCATGGTTCCCATCCACCGAGTCATGGCCATCTATGCCCGAGAAAATGGTCAGGGTATGGCCTTTCCTGTCAGCGATGAGCCTGCTGAATCGGTGGCTTTGACGGCTGTTGAAACCGAAGAGATGGCTCAACCCGAAGTGGACGGTGTGCCACCAGCCCCAACGACACCGAGTCCATCTCGTCCAACACTCAAGAGAATCAAATAAAAAAATCGAACCCTGATGCCAAGATGGGCTTCGCGCAAGTTAGAATTCAGCCCGTGCCGCTTTAGCTCAGTTGGTAGAGCACCCGCCTTGTAAGCGGTAGGTCGTCAGTTCGAATCCGACAAGCGGCACCACCATTCAAGCCCTGATCTAGAAAGATCAGGGCTTTTTTTGTGGTGATTCGCGTTCACATCAGATCAACTGTTTTGCACTTTGATGCGGATCGTGGCCACGCCCAAACCTTGTTGATTCAAATGAGCTTGTAAAGCAGGGACCAATTGCCTTAATTTGGCTGCAACCGCATTGGAGGCGACCAGAAGGCACCAGCAACCATCCTCCAGGGGCCCAGCTTGGACACTGGTCCGCAAAGGCCCAGGCAAAAGACTTTTAACGGTTTGAAGGCGAAGAGATGAGTCACGCACACGGTCCATCAGTGTGGCCAAGGCTGGAGATTCCTGAGCCGCTTGTTGTAGAGGAATAGCTTGATGGCGTCTTTGCATGATGTATAGGTTTGACAACCATTATCCAGCAGGTCGGGGCAGCGTAAGGCCATGGTTCAATGATGAGCATCCAAGCGTTAAAATGTTCAAGTTGTGCAAGCCGTCCATTGGACTGGCTTGACAGGGTGAAATAACAGCGGGTCTGTGTCGCCCTTATTTGTGAAACGCATTACGAGACAGGACAGACGGTCTGACTTTCGGCACCTGTGCTGTTGGTGGATCAAATTGACATGGCCATCCCATTCCTCACCAAAATTTTCGGCAGCCGCAATGATCGGTTGCTCAAGCAGTACCGCAAAACGGTAGAGCGCATCAATGCCTTAGAAGCTGGACTCGAAAGCCTGAGCGACGATGAGCTTCGCGCCAAAACCCAAAGCTTTCGAGACCGTGCTGCAGCCGGCGAGAGTTTGGACGCTTTGTTGCCGGAGGCGTTTGCGGTGGTGCGCGAGGGTTCTAAGCGCGTCATGAAAATGCGCCACTTTGATGTGCAGTTGGCAGGTGGTATTGCTTTGCACAACGGCAAAATTGCAGAGATGCGGACAGGCGAAGGCAAAACTTTGACCTCCACACTCCCCGCATACTTGAATGCCATTGCCTGCAAAGGCGTGCACGTGGTCACCGTGAACGATTACCTGGCCAGCCGAGATGCCCAGTGGATGGGAAAGCTGTACAACTTTTTGGGTCTGACCGTGGGCATCAACCTGCCTCAGCTCCCGCGCGAAGAAAAGCAAGCGGCCTACAACGCCGATATCACCTACGGAACCAACAACGAATACGGTTTCGATTACCTGCGCGACAACATGGTCTACGAGGCCCAAGACCGTGTGCAACGTCCCTTGAACTTCGCCATCATCGACGAAGTGGATTCGATCTTGATCGATGAGGCGCGCACGCCATTGATCATCAGCGGGCAAGCCGAAGACCACACCGCCACCTACATGGCCATGAATCAAGTGGTGCCATTGCTGACACGACAAGAAGGAGAGGCGGACCCGCGCACAGGTGAGGGCATCATCACACCGGGTGACTTCACGGTCGATGAAAAATCCCACCAGGTATTTTTGACCGAAGACGGCCACGAAAAAGCCGAGGCTGTGCTGTCTCAGATGGGCTTGATCCCTGAAGGCGCCAGCCTGTATGACCCGGCCAACATCACGCTGATGCACCATTTGAATGCTGCTTTGCGTGCGCGCCACCTGTACCACCGGGACCAGCACTATGTGGTTCAGGAGGGTGAGATCGTGATCGTGGACGAGTTCACAGGGCGATTGATGACCGGTCGCCGCTGGAGCGATGGCCTGCACCAGGCCGTTGAGGCCAAAGAGGGCGTGCAGATCCAGGCTGAAAACCAGACGATGGCATCCATCACGTTCCAGAACTACTTCCGCCTCTATAACAAGATCGGTGGCATGACGGGTACGGCCGATACCGAGGCGTACGAGTTCCAGGAAATTTACGGTCTTGAGACAGTGGTCATTCCACCGCACCGCAAGAGCCAGCGTGAAGACCAATTGGACCGTGTCTACAAGACCTCGCAAGAACGTTACAACGCGGCCATTGCCGACATCCGCGAATGCCATGAGCGTGGTCAACCCGTTTTGGTGGGCACAACATCGATCGAAAACTCTGAATTGATTGCCCAGCTGCTGACCCAGCAAAAGTTGCCGCATCAGGTGCTCAACGCCAAACAACATGCCCGAGAGGCTGACATCGTGGCCCAAGCGGGTCGTCCCGGCATGATCACGATTGCCACCAACATGGCGGGTCGAGGCACCGATATCGTTTTGGGTGGCAACATCGAAAAGGATGCGCAGGCGATTGAAAACAACGAGGCTTTGCCGCTTGACGCGCGTAATGCCCAGGTGGCCCAGCTCCGCGAGCAGTGGAAATTGGTGCACGAGCAGGTCAAGGCTTTGGGTGGGCTACGGATCATTGCCACCGAGCGACATGAGTCACGTCGCATTGACAACCAGTTGCGTGGTCGCTCTGGGCGTCAGGGCGATCCTGGTTCATCACGTTTCTATTTGAGCCTTGACGATCCGTTGATGCGCATTTTTGCGGGCGACCGCGTGCGTTCGATCATGGACCGCTTGAAAATGCCTGAGGGCGAAGCCATCGAAGCGGGCATCGTCACGCGAAGCATTGAAAGTGCCCAGCGCAAAGTCGAGGCCCGTAACTTCGACATCCGCAAGCAATTGTTGGAATACGACGATGTGTCCAACGACCAGCGCAAAGTGATTTATCAACAGCGCAACGACATCTTGGATGCCCAAGACATGCACAGCCAAATCTCCGCCTTGCGTGAGGGTTGTTTCACCGACTTGGTGCGCCAGTTTGTGCCAGTTGAATCGGTGGAAGAGCAGTGGGACTTGCCTGGCCTGGAAAAAGTGTTGGCCGATGAATGGGGCATCCAGTTGGAACTCCAAGCCAAAGTCCAAGATTCCAATGCCATCTCTGAGGAAGATATTTTGGAAATGGTCGTGACTGCAGCCCATGCGCAGTTCCAAGCCAAGTTGGATCAGGCGGGAGGTGACAGTTTTGTCTCGTTTGAGCGGATGATTTTGCTGCAAAGCATCGACACCCATTGGCGCGAGCATTTGAGTTCACTGGATTACCTGCGACAAGGCATTCACCTTCGTGGCTATGCCCAAAAGCAACCCAAACAAGAATACAAGCGCGAAGCGTTTGAGTTGTTTGGTCAGTTGCTCGATGGTGTCAAGAATGAAGTGACCCGCACGCTGATGACCGTGCGCATCGAGTCGAGCGACCAGATACAGCAGGCAGCTCAAGCGATTGAGGAGCGTGCCGAGCAAATCAGCAACGTGACCTACAGCGCTCCGGACGAAACCGGCCAACCACAAACTGTGGCCGCCGATCTGGCAAGCTTGCAGCAGGCGTATGGTCCGGTGGGACGTAACGACCCTTGCCCCTGCGGCAGCGGTAAAAAATACAAGCACTGCCACGGCAAGCTTGCCTAACTTGGGGGGACTCACAAAGCGGGCTCCGGCCCGTTTTTGTCCTTTTGCTGCTCGATGCTAGATTGTTTTCTGAAGGATATTTATGCCTGTGAACTTGCCCCCACTGGACCCCGCCCAACTCAACCCTATTGCTGGCGTGCGCATAGGCATTGCCGAAGCGGGTGTGCGCAAAGCCAACCGCAAAGACCTCACGGTGTTTTTGCTGGACGAAGGTGTCAGCGTGGCAGGGGTGTTCACAAGCAACCGTTTTTGCGCTGCCCCAGTGCAGGTTTGCCGTGAGCACTTGAGCGCAGGCAGCACAGTTCGTGCCTTGGTCATCAACACGGGCAATGCCAATGCGGGCACGGGCGCACCGGGCTTGGCCCATGCGCGCCAAACCTGCGAGGCCATGGCCAGTCTGCTGCAATGCACGCCTGCGCAAGTGCTGCCGTTTTCAACGGGCGTGATCATGGAGCCGCTGCCCGTAGACCGCATCGTGGCCGGTATGCCCGCTGCGATGGCCGACGCACAAGCTGCACATTGGGGCCAAGCTGCTGAAGGCATCATGACCACCGACACCGTGCCCAAAGCGGCCAGCGTGCAGGTGCATGTGGGTGGCCAAACCGTGAGCATCACCGGCATCAGCAAGGGCGCGGGCATGATCCGCCCCAACATGGCCACCATGCTGGGCTTTGTAGCCACCGACGCCTGCATCGATCCGGCCTTGCTGCCCGCACTGGCCAAGCAGCTGGCCGATGGTTCGTTTAACCGCATCACCATCGATGGCGACACCTCGACCAACGACTCTTTCATGCTGATCGCCACGCACAAGGCGGGTCACACCCCCATCACCTCGCTGGACAGCGCCGATGGCCAAGCGTTGCTCAAGGGCTTGGTGCAAGTGGCCCGCCAGTTGGCGCATGCCATCGTTCGCGATGGCGAGGGCGCTACCAAATTCATCACGGTGCAAGTTGAAGGCGGACGTACGGGCGAAGAATGCCGCAAGGTGGCTTATGCCATCGCGCACTCGCCCTTGGTCAAAACGGCTTTCTTTGCCAGCGACCCCAACCTGGGTCGCATTCTGGCGGCAGTGGGTTACGCCGGCATTGAAGACTTGGACCAGGGCCTGATTGAGTTGCATCTGGACGATGTGCATGTGGTCTCGCAAGGTGGCCGCCGGACCGAGTACCGCGAAGAAGACGGTCAGCGCGTCATGAAAGGCAGCGAGATCACCGTGCGGGTGGGCCTGGGCCGGGGCAGAGCCACCGACACTGTCTGGACCTGCGATCTGAGCCACGATTACGTCACCATCAACGCGGATTACCGGTCATGAATTCACCTGCTTCTTCTTCAGCTTTGGACCAGCTGCTGGCCAAAGTCAGCCAGTTGGTCGACCGCATCGAAACGGTCTTGCCCCAGCCTCTATCGGCGCCTGATTGGACGCAGGCCATTGCTTGGCGCTACCGCAAACGTTCATCGGGTCATGGCGTGCTGGAGCCGGTGCGTCACGTGGCAGCCATGACACTGGCTGATTTGAAAGAAATCGACGACCAGAAGGAAAAGCTGCAACGCAACACCGAGCAGTTTGTGCACGGCCGTCCCGCCAACAACGTGCTGCTGACGGGTGCCCGCGGTACGGGCAAGTCCTCACTCATCAAGGCGTGCCTGAACACCTATGCACCTCAGGGCCTGCGCTTGATTGAGGTGGACAAGGAAGACCTGATCGACTTGCCCGACATCATCGAAGTGGTGGCGGGTCGCCCCGAAAAGTTTGTGGTCTATTGCGATGACCTGAGCTTTGAAGATGGTGAGCCTGGCTACAAGGCACTCAAGTCGATTCTGGATGGCACCGTGGCAGCTTCAACGCCCAATGTGCTGGTGTACGCCACCAGCAACCGCCGCCACCTGCTGCCCGAGTACATGAGCGAGAACCTCACCTACAAGCACACCGAAGACGGCGAAGTACACCCAGGCGAAGGTGTGGAAGAAAAAATTTCGCTGTCCGAACGCTTTGGCCTTTGGATCAGTTTTTACCCCTTCTCCCAAGATGAGTACCTGACCATTGCCGGGCAATGGCTCAGCGCACTGGGTGCCACGCCTGCGCAAATCGAGACTGCCCGCCCTGATGCTCTGCTTTGGGCCTTGGAGCGCGGCTCGCGCAGCGGCCGTGTGGCCTACCAGTTTGCGCGCGACATGATGGGCCGCCAAGCCGACAACGCATGAGCGCAGGTCTGTTGGTGGCCGATGGCGACCGCGCACGCGAAGGCCTGAGCGTTGGTCAGGCCGAGCGTGACATGGTCGATGTAGCGGTGGGTATTTTGGTACAAGCCGATGGCCATTTTTTGCTGACCTCGCGCCCCGAAGGCAAGGTCTATGCGGGCTACTGGGAGTTCCCGGGCGGCAAACTCGAAGCGGGCGAGTCGGTCGAGCAAGCTCTGCGCCGCGAGTTGAATGAAGAGCTGGGCATCACCATCGGTGCCGCCCAAGTCTGGAAAACCCAGATGGTTGATTACCCGCACGCTTTGGTGCGTTTGCATTTCTGCAAGGTCTGGGACTGGCAGGGAGAGTTGCAGATGCGCGAAGCGCAATCACACGCTTGGCAATCTCTGCCAGTGAGTGTCATGCCGGTTTTACCGGGCACCATCCCCGTGTTGGCTTGGCTGGCCGAGGAGCGTCAGTTCACTGGTGCCACGCACGTTTAAGAGCACGATAGGGGGGCGTCTGATTGGCCCTAGGCCTTTCGCTCCCGGCTTACTGCAAGCGTGGATCGCCAAAAGACTCATCGGGCGGAGTGTCGTCCGGCAGTTTGAATTCTTCGCTGGCCCAGGCGCCTAAGTCCACGCCCTTGCAACGGGCGCTGCAAAACGGTCGGTAGGGGTTGTGGGGACTGTAAAGGCTGGTGCCCGCGCAGGCGGGGCAGCGCACCTTTCGGGGCGTGAATTCTTGGGGCTGGTTCGAATCGCTCATGCGCACAAAGACATCTCAAACGGCACATCTTCTGTGGTGGCCACCAATTTGCCGTCGCTTTGCTGGCGCAGCATGCGGACCACCACCAGCAGGCGGTTGCAACTGATCTCTGGGGTGATGCCAAGTGTCGGATCGATTTTGAGGCGCAGCAATTGAAACGTGCGGCCTTGCGGTAGATTTTGTTGCAGCTGACCAGCCGTGGCCATGACTTTTTGGCTGGAGCCGGATTCCCGTAGCATTTGCAACAGCAATTTGACCGCCTGCGCCAAGGGGCCAAAGGGTGCGACCCATTGCGAAAGATCATGGCTGCGGCTGGCCGCATCGTGGTGTTGCCAAGCATAATAGGCGGGCAGGTCAAACTCGCAGGTACCGCCTGGGATCACTGCGCGGCTTCGCAGTGCCATCAGAAAGTCGTTGTCATTCAGACTTTGACCAATCCTGCCGCTGATTTGGTTGAGCGCTTCAAAGTGTTCGTCGAGTTGCGCGATCAGACCATCCAGGGCCTTTTCAGAAATGGCCGGGTTGCCACGGTAGCCGTTGTACAACTGTTTTTGGCGTTCCAGGTCTCTGAGTACATCGGACTTGAGTTCCGAGCGCGAGGCCACTTCGATGATTTCGAACAAAGTGGTCAGTGCAAAGTGGTGGTCCAGCGCAGCCGTTCTGGCCATCAATTGGCCCAAGCGGTTGAACAGTTGTTGCAAGCGCAGGTAAGTGCGGATGCGTTCATTGAAAGGGTATTCGTACAGTATCACGCGGCGTTTTCCAGTGTCGTCATCATAGCCCGAAGTCAGCAGCCAATTGAGCCACTTGGGTCTGCAATTGAGCCAGGCTCAAACCCTGATTGAAGATCACCCCATCGGCGCAAGCCAGGCGCTTTGGACGGGTGGCTTGCAGTGCGATGATGCGGTCGATTTCATCGGGGGCCAAGCCACTTCGAGCCATGACTCTTTGGCGCTGGGTGTCGGCATCACAGTCCACCACAATGACCCTGTCCACTTGTTTGCGCCAGCGTTCGCCTGATTCGGCCAACAAAGGCACGTCAAACACCAACACGCGCCGACCACTTTGCACCGCTGCTTGGGTTTGTTCTGCAGTGGTCTGGCTGACCAAGGGATGAATGATGGCCTCCAGCTGTTGTTTGGCGTGGGGGTTTTGAAACACCAAAGCGCGCATGGCTTGCCGGTCCATGGCGCCTTGGGCATCGACCATCTGGGGCCCAAAGGTCAGGGCAATTGCCGCCATGGCCCCACCACCGGGTGCCGTCAGGCCGCGTGAAATCGAGTCCGCGTCGATGACAGCAGCGCCGTGTGTAGCCAACATATTTGCCACAGTACTTTTACCGCTGCCAATACCGCCTGTGAGTCCGATACGCCAAGGGCTGCGGGTCGGTTGAGGAGTCGTCATGTGGGTCCTGTATTCAGATCAAAAACCAGGGAAGGGTGCCAAAAGCCATGACCCACAAGCCTGCCAAGACAAGGTAGGGCCCAAAAGCCAATTCGCCATTTTCATGCAATCGGCCTCGCCATTTCAGGATCAGGCCGCCCAAAATCCCCGTCAGGGATGCCATCAGCACCAAGGTCAGCAACGCTGGCCAGCCCAACCAAGCCCCTAGACCTGCCAGCAGTTTGAAGTCACCTTGCCCCATGCCCTCTTTGCCTGTTATTGCCTTGAACAGCCAAAAAACGGACCATAAAAACAAGTAGCCACCTGCAGCGCCCCATAAAGACTCGTTCAAGCCTATCCCTGAGAGTCCCACACTTGATGCCAGTAAGCCGGCCCAAACCAAGGGTTGCGTGATGGCATCGGGCAACAAGCGGGTGTCGGCATCGATGGCAGCCAGAGCCACCAAGGCCGCTGAAAAACCAGCCCAAGCCAAGGCCTCAAAGCCCCAGCCGTGTTTGGCCATCAAACCGATGAACAAGCCCGCGGTGATCAGTTCGATGGCCGGGTATCGCCAACTGATCTGGGCTCGGCAGTGAGCGCATCGCCCGCGCAAGGCAATGAAGCTCAAAAGAGGGATATTTTCATGCCATCGCAGAGCGTGTTGACACTGCGGGCAATGCGAACGCGGTACAGCCAAATTGAAAGAGGGCGTTTCAATTGATGTGGCCGTGGTTTCGGCGTTCCACCGGGCCTGCAGCATCAGCGGCAGGCGGTGAATCACCACATTGAGAAAGCTGCCAACCATCAGGCCCAGCAAGCCTGCCAAACCAAGTGCCAAAACGCCTTCGATCATGTCAAAACACTTGTCCTAAATTGAAGATAGGCAGGTACATGGCCACCAAAATGGCGCCAATCAACCCACCCAGTACCACGATGATCAGGGGCTCGAGCAAGCTGGTCAAACCATTCACCTGGTCGTCCAACTCGGTAACCATCAGGCCCCCAGCTTTGCCCAGCAAGCTGTCCAAAGCGCCTGTTTCCTCGCCTGTTGCGCACAACTGCACGATCATCGCCGGAAAGCGTGCTGTTTGCCCCATGGCCTCGCTCAAACTGCTGCCCTGAACGACCCGTCTTTGCAATTGCAATGTGGCACTTTCAAAGACTGGATGATCGCATGCCTGGGCTGTAGACCCCAACGCTTCTGCCAAGGGTACGCCGGCTGACAGCAAGGCCGAGAGGGTTTGTGACCAACGCGCCACGATGGCCGTGGTCAAAAGTGGCCCCAGAATTGGCCAAGTCAGAAACCATTGTGCGGCCCATTTGCGCACACGCTTGGCTGCAAGCCCTGGGTGTCGGGCCGCCCAGATGGGAAACGCCAATACGAACAGAACCACTGGCCAAGCTTGGATCAGCGAGTCGCTCAGGCCAACGACCATTCGCGTGGACCAAGGCAACTCTGCTCCCAGGGACTGAAACACGTCCTCAAACACCGGGACCACCCACACCAAGATCAGTCCCAAAATACCCATGGCCACCGTCAATACAGCGGTGGGGTACATCAGCGCTGAGCTGATTTTGGAGCGCAGAGCTTCGTTTTTTTCGAGGGTCTGTGACAGGCGCTCCATGATCTCGTCCAAGATGCCTGCTGATTCACCCGCTTGGACCATGTGCACAAAGATACCGCTGAAGTGCCGAGGGTGACGAGCCAGGGCATCGTGCAGTGCGATACCGGATGCCACGTCGTTCAAAACGGATTGCATGACACGCACTAAGTTTTTGTGGGACATGCTGCGGCACAACATGGCCAAGGCTTGCACCACGGGCACCCCAGCTTTGAGCATCGCCGCCCATTGCCGTGTCATGGTGGCCAAGTCTTTGCTTTTGATCCCGTCAGGACTTGACCACCACACACGCTGCACCTGTACATTTTGTATTCCCTGTCGGCGCACTTGAGCTCTGGCCAAGTCGGCATGCAAAGCTTGGAGCGTACCGCTTTGGTGGCGACCCTGTTTGTCGCGACCCGACCATCGAAAAGTTGAATTTGATCCAGGTGGTTTGGCAGCGTTCATGAGTCGTCTCGGGTGGCCACCAAAACCTCGTCCAGCGAGGTGATGCCTTGCAGCACTTTGCGCAAGCCAGCGACCCGCAAGCTGTTGATGCCCTCGCGGCGGGCTTGTTGCACCATCTCCTGAATGCCAGCTTCTTGCAACACCAAATTTTGCATATCGGCGCTCACAGGCATGACCTGAAAAATACCGGTTCTCCCAGAAAAACCTTTGTGGCAGAGTGCGCAGCCAACTGCCTCAAAAGCCTGCACTGTATCTGTGGGGCTCAAGGCTTCTGGCCAACCGGCTTTGAGCAAAATGGCAGCGGGCAGGGCAGTGGCTTGTTTGCAATGAGGGCACAGACAGCGCACCAAGCGTTGTGCTGTCACCAATCTCACGCTGGCGGCGATGTTGTAGGGGGCGGTGCCCATGTTGCGCAAACGCACCAAAGTAGCCGGAGCGTCGTTGGTGTGCAAAGTGGATAACACCAAATGCCCGGTTTGTGCCGCTTGGATGGCGATGGTGGCCGTCTCCAGATCCCGCACTTCGCCTACCATCAAAATGTCAGGGTCTTGTCTCAGAAATGCCCGCAAAGCCAAGGCAAAACTCAGGCCCGGCTTGTCTTGCACATTGACTTGGTTGATGCCTGCAAGCTGAATTTCGCACGGGTCTTCTACTGTGGCGATGTTCACCTCTGGTGTGTTGAGGAGGTTCAGGCAGGCGTACAGGGATTGTGTTTTGCCAGAGCCTGTAGGGCCGGTCACCAGCACCAAGCCGTGGGGCGCACGGATTGCAGTCAATAAGCGCTCAAGGTCTTCAGGCTCATAGCCAAGGCCTTGGAGGTCCAACTGGGCCTGGGCCGAATCCAAAACTCTGACCACCAGTTTTTCACCAAAAAGGGTGGGCAAGGTGCTGACCCGCAAGTCCAACTCCCGACCGTCTTCCAAATGCAGTTTCATGCGCCCGTCTTGTGGCAAGCGTTTTTCAGCGATGTCCAAACGCGACATCACTTTGATGCGGGAAGCCAACCGATCTTTCAGTGCCATGTGCGGCGAGGCCACCTCACGCAATTCCCCATCGACACGCATCCGCACCCGGTAATGGTGCTCATAAGGCTCGAAATGCAGGTCCGAGGCCTTGAGCGATACAGCCTGTTCGAACAGTTGCTGTACGTATGTCACCACAGGGGCATCTTCTGCGCTCGGAGAAGGCTTTGGTCGTGCTGATGCTGATTCCATGAAGGCTCCTTGATTGAGTACCAAAGATATCAAATCATGGCCGTGTTCAGGGCGTTTGTAAATGCCGAACAGGCTGATGACTGGCAGATGTTGTGTTTTTTTAGTGCAACAACGCGGCCAGGGTCCATGACTTTTCATTCACTGAGGTGTGGCAAACAGCTTCACAATCACTGCTTCTATCTCAGCTCGGAGACAAAAATGAAAATAGGTATTGCAGGTATTGGAAAAATGGGTTCGGCTATTGGCTTGAGGTTGCTCTCTTTGGGGTACGAGCTGACGGTCTGGAATCGAACAGCAGAGCGGGCGCAGCCCTTGCTGGATGCTGGCGCCCAATGGGCTCAATCGCCCAAGTCTTTGTCAGAGTCGGTGGATGTGGTGATCACACTGTTGACCAACGAGGCTGCTTTGGACGATGTGTACAGCTCAGAGACCGGTCTGTTGTCTGGCCATGTGTCGAACAAGACTTTCATTGACATGAGCACCGTGCGTCCAGCCAAACCTCAAGAAATGGCCCGCCGGATTCAGGCACTGGGCGCGCATTTTCTGGAGTGTCCTGTCGGCGGCAGTGTGGGACCCGCTAAAGAGGGCAAGCTACTTGGATTTGTTGGAGGTGCCGACCATGACTTGCAGACCGTGCGTCCATTACTGGATGTCATTTGTCGTCGCGTGGAGCATGTCGGACCACATGGTTCGGGTGCCACCATGAAGTTGGCCGTCAATCTGCCCTTGATGGTGTACTGGCAAACATTGGGCGAGGCACTGTCCTTGGTTGAGCCCTTGGGGCTGGACCCTCAGCGTGTGATCGATATCTTGTCCGATTCCTCTGGTGGGCCCAACATGCTCAAGGTACGCGGTGCCATGATCGCCAAAACTTTGGAGGAGAAAAAAAGCGATCAGATCACCGTCAATGTGGCCACGATGCGCAAAGACATGCAAGCCATGCTGGATCAGGGTCAAGAGGTCCAACGACAGATGCCACTGACCGCACTCGCTTTGAAGCAATTTGAAGCCGCTGCGCACAGCGGATTGGATGGGAAAGATTGCTCCGAGTTGTTGGTGTGGTGGTTGACACAAGGCAACCGCGCCTGAGCTTTGGGCGAGGTTGCCTAGCCGCCGATTTACTCGAGGCGCATTTCGCGGATGATGGCGCGGAATTGGTCCATTTGCCGCCGCAGCATCGCATCTTGCTCGGCTGGCGTTGAGCCAACGCCCTCTGCACCCAAATCGTTCAGTCGTTTGACCACATCGGGGTGTCGAACGGCTGCAATGACTTCTTTGTTCAGGCGTTCAATGATGTCCTTGGGTGTTTTGGCGGGTGCAAAGACGCCGTTCCAGCCTTCCAGTTCAAGGTTGGGAAAGCCCAACTCCCTGACCGTGGGAATGTCTGGCAAGCCAGGAATGCGTTTGGAGGCTGTGGTGGCCAAAGCTTTGAGCGTTCCGGCCTTGATCTCCGCCAAGGACGAGGACAACTGATCCCCCCCGACCTGAAGGCGGCCTGCCAGCAGTTCCTGTTTCAGAGGGGCTGCGCCTTTGAACGGAATATGGGTGATGTTGACTCTGCCTTCCTTTTTGAAGGCCTCACCTAAAACGTGCATGGTGGAGCCTGGACCGGTCGATCCGTAGTTGTATTGCAACGCTGGGTTAGCACGCAACAATGCAGCCAACTCCCTCAGGTCTTTGGCTGGGACGCTGGGGCTTGAAGTCCACACAAATGGCACATAGACCGCAATCGACACCCCGGCAAAGTCGGTATCCACGTTAAAGGGTGAGCGGTTGGCCAAAGTTTGCGCGACCGAAGCCAGCGGAAAAGACAGGTTGTGCATCATGATGGTGTAGCCATCGGGTGCAGCTTTGGCCATCAAGTCAGCCCCAATGGCACCGCCTGCCCCACCCCGGTTGTCGATGGTGACGGGTTGCCCCATGGATTCGCTCATGCGTTGGGCCACGATGCGGGCCACGATGTCTGTGGTGCCACCAGCCGGGAACGGCACGATCATTTTGATGGGTTTGTTGGGATAGGCTTGGGCCATCACCGAGGTCTGGACGCCCAAGGCCAACAGCCCGAACAAACCCAGAGTGCACAAGTGAAGCCATTTTTGGCGAATTGATCGCATGTTGTCTCCTGTTGATTGGATCCCTTGGCGATCACCAAGGGACAGCAATCAATATCACACAGCTTGGTCAACTCTTAGGATCACCAACGCGACAAGCTCAACAAACCCGGCGAGCGATTTTATGAATGGCAGAGGAAGGGTCAATCTCAATCCACTCGTGGAGCATGCCTTGGCGGCCAACTTGCTTGCCAGTGAGCATGGGGCCACTGAAGTAGGTCATGTGCATCACCCGAGCCATTTTGGCATTGCAATTGATTTGAAGCTGGGTTTGGACCGATAAATAAGCCACGCCATCGGCGGTTCTTTGAGGTTTTTTGTAATCCACGGCACTCCACAAAACTTTTCGTCCCCCTTCATCCTTGATGGTGTGTGCATCGATGAAAAACATGCCCTGATCGTTCAAGGTGATGGCGTCCCACTTGGGCGTGGCGGCCAACGCGTTCAGGTTGCCTAGGCTGAGCAGCACCCAAAGTGAACATGAGAGGCTTCGCATGTCGATCAAGTGCGCCGATTCAGCAACTGTGAGGCCAGATTGACCATGGCGGTGCGGTGTGGGTTGTCAGGCAGCAGCATGGCCGCATCGATGGCACGTTGAGCTTCGGCAGCAGCGGCATTGCGCGTCGCTTCCAAGGCACCAGTGGCTCTGACAATGGCGGCAATTTCGGTGATTTTGTCGACGCTGCCTGTCTCGATTGCTTCGCGAACCGTCTGCCTTTGCGCCTCGTTGCCGCGCTGCATGGCCAAAATCAATGGGAGGGTGGTTTTCCCTTCGCGCAGGTCATCGCCCAGGTTTTTGCCCATCTCTGCGGCGTTGCCGTCGTAATCGAGCACATCGTCGATCACTTGGAAGGCCGTGCCAAGAGCTTGGCCATAGTCGGCGCAAGCGGTTTCGATCGAGGCATCACTGCCCGCCAAAATCGCGCCCAATCGCGCGCTGGCCTCAAATAATTTGGCAGTTTTGGAGCGAATCACGCGCAGATACCCGTCTTCGTTCAGCGAGGCATCGTGCATGTTCATGAGTTGTAGCACCTCGCCTTCGGCAATCACGTTGGTGGCGTCGGCCAGGGTTTGCATCACCCGCATGCTCTGGGCGTCCACCATCATTTGGAAAGCGCGGGAATACAAAAAGTCCCCGACCAGCACACTGGCGGGGTTGCCAAAACTTTCGTTGGCCGTAGGGCGACCACGACGCAAAGTGGATTCGTCCACGACATCGTCGTGCAGCAAAGTGGCGGTGTGGATAAATTCAACAACGGCAGCCAAGTTGTGGCGCTGCTCACCGCTGTAGCCCAAAGCCCCGCAGGTCAAAAGCAGCAGAACCGGACGCAAACGTTTTCCACCTGCAGAGATGATGTATTGCGCCACTTCACCCACCAAAGGAACCCCTGAATCAAGCCGTTGGGCAATGACGCGGTCGACAGCGGCCATGTCGGGGGCTACCAGTTCGAGGGCAGCGGCTGTGCTGTGTTCTGAGGCTGACAAATGGAAAATCCGGCAGGGTTACCCGGCGATGCCGAGGCGGCAAAAACGCTCACTCATGAAGCGTTTTAAAGTGGTTGCATTATAGGGAAACCCATTCTCTGCGTTGCCTTGGGTGCAAGTTTGCGCTGGATGATTTGCCTGATTGGGCGGGTACATGCTAAAATCTCAGGTTCCTCGGGGATTAGCCCTTGGAAACTTCCATTCAAAGAGGTCATTTATGTACGCGGTCATAAAAACCGGTGGCAAACAGTATCGTGTTGTCGCTGGCGAAAAAATTAAAGTAGAACAGATTGCTGCGGACGTTGGCCAGGAAATCGTGATCGATCAAGTTCTCGCAGTCGGCAACGGCGCAGACCTGAAGATCGGCACGCCCCTGGTGTCCGGCGCCACAGTCAAAGCCACTGTGGTGGCTCATGGCAAGCACGACAAAGTGCACATCTTCAAGATGCGCCGTCGTAAGCACTATCAGAAACGTCAGGGTCACCGTCAGCAGTTCACCGAACTGCAAATCGGTGCGATCGCTGCCTGAGGAGAATAGGTCATGGCACAGAAAAAAGGCGGCGGCTCTACGCGCAACGGTCGTGATTCCAAGCCAAAAATGCTCGGCGTCAAGGCTTTCGGTGGTGAACTGATCAGCGCTGGCTCGATCATCGTTCGTCAACGTGGCACCAAGTTCCACGCGGGCAGCAATGTCGGCATTGGCAAAGACCACACTTTGTTTGCCCTGGTTGACGGCCACGTGTCGTTCTCCACCAAAGGTGAACTGAGCAAGCACATGGTCAACGTGACACCGGCTGTTTAAGCCTGTACCGCCCATGGCAGTGAGGAGCCCCGCAAGCCGGGGCTTTTCGCATTTTGGCCCGCTTGTCTTTTGACGGCGGACCCCAAGCTACACTGGAAATCTCATGAAGTTCGTTGACGAAGCCTACATTGACATCGCCGCAGGTGACGGCGGGAACGGCTGCGTCTCGTTCCGCCATGAAAAGTACAAAGAATTTGGCGGCCCCAACGGAGGGGATGGTGGTCGTGGCGGACATGTGTTCGCATTTGCCGACATCAACCTGAACACCTTGGTCGATTACCGCTATTCGCGCCGCCATGAAGCCAAGCGCGGCCAGCACGGTATGGGCTCCGACATGTTCGGCGCTGCGGGTGACGACGTCACCCTCAAAATGCCGGTGGGCACCATCATCACCGACGCCGAAACCGGAGAAGTACTTTATGAATTGCTGGTGCCTGGCGAAACCATCATGATCGCCAAGGGTGGCGATGGCGGCTTTGGCAATATGCGCTTCAAAAGCGCGATCAACCGCGCCCCGCGCCAGAAAACACCAGGCTGGTTGGGTGAGAAAAAAGAGCTGAAACTTGAACTGAAAGTGTTGGCCGATGTGGGTCTGCTGGGCATGCCCAACGCAGGCAAGTCGACTTTCATCGCGGCAGTGTCCAATGCGCGTCCCAAAATTGCCGATTACCCGTTCACTACTTTGCACCCCAACTTGGGCGTGGTCCGTGTGGGCCCCGAGCAAAGCTTTGTGGTCGCGGATGTTCCGGGTTTGATCGAGGGGGCCTCTGAAGGCGCGGGTCTGGGCCATTTGTTTTTGCGGCATTTGCAGCGTACCCGTTTGTTGTTGCATGTGGTGGACTTTGCCCCGTTTGACGAGAACGTCGATCCAGTCCAGCAAGCCAAGGCCATCGTGGCCGAGCTCAAAAAATACGACGCAGGGCTTTACAACAAGCCGCGCTGGCTCGTGCTCAACAAGTTGGACATGGTGCCCGCCGAGGAGCGCGAAGCCCGCGTCAAAGACTTCATCAAGCGCATGCGCTACAAAGGACCAGTTTTCCAGATCTCTGCCTTGACCCGCGAAGGCTGCGAGCCGCTGATCAAAGAGATCTACAAGCACATCCGTGCTCAGCAAATCATCGAGCAAGGGGTGGTGGACATCGATCCCCGCTTCAAGGACCAGGACAAGCCCCAAGAGCCCGATGCCGAGGATCCCCGCTTCAAGCCGCTGCCCTCGGATGCCGGCTGAGAAGGCCCTTTCTATCTCTGATCAGCGCTGTTTCAACGCCAAGACCACATTTCAGCATGACCTCTGCCGCCGTTTCCACCCTTTTGCGTGACGCCCGCCGCATCGTTGTCAAAGTCGGCTCCAGCCTGGTGACCAACGAAGGACGGGGGCTGGACGAGGATGCGATTGGCGAATGGTGTCGCCAAATGGCGTTGCTCAGTGCAGAGGGCAAAGAAGTGGTCATGGTGTCCAGCGGTGCGATCGCCGAAGGCATGAAGCGTTTGGGTTGGACGACCCGCCCGATTGAGGTACCCGCCCTGCAAGCCGCCGCTGCCGTGGGCCAGATGGGCTTGGCGCAGATGTACGAGACCAAGCTGCGCGAAAACGGCATGGGCAGTGCTCAGGTGCTGCTCACCCATGCCGATTTGGCCGATCGTGAACGCTACCTCAATGCCCGTTCCACTTTGCTCACCTTGCTGCAGCACCGCGTGCTGCCCGTGATCAACGAAAACGACACGGTGGTCAACGATGAGATCAAGTTCGGTGACAACGACACCTTAGGGGCCTTGGTCGCTAACTTGATCGAGGCCGATTTGCTGATCATCTTGACCGATCAAAAAGGCCTTTTCACCGCCGATCCCCGCAAAGACCCCTCTGCCACTTTTGTCCACGAAGCCCGCGCTGGCGATGCCGCGCTTGAAGCCATGGCAGGTGGTGCGGGCTCAAGTTTGGGCAAGGGCGGAATGATCACCAAAATTTTGGCGGCCAAGAGGGCAGCAGGTTCAGGCGCCTCTACAGTGATCGCTTGGGGGCGCGAGCCTGATGCTCTGCTGCGCTTGTGTCAAGGCGACAACATGGGGACTTTGTTGGTGGCCCAAACCGCCAAACAGCAGGCCCGTAAACAGTGGATGGCCGATCACCTGCAATTGCGTGGTTCGGTCACCGTCGATGCTGGTGCAGCGC
Source organism: Akkermansia muciniphila (assembly GCA_943331105.2). Classification (GTDB taxonomy): domain Bacteria; phylum Pseudomonadota; class Gammaproteobacteria; order Burkholderiales; family Burkholderiaceae_C; genus Limnohabitans_A. The sequence continues at coordinate 14,532 of CALQKH020000008.1, read as the reverse complement.
ACAAGGTGTTGACAGAGGGCAAGAGTCTGCTGCCCATAGGCATGACGGGCGTGGCGGGAGATTTTTCCCGTGGTGACGTGATCGCCATCAAAGACGAGCAAGGCATCGAGATTGCCAGGGGTTTGGCCAACTACGCCAGTGCCGAGGCCCGTTTGCTATGCCGCAAACCCTCACATGACTATGAGGCTCTGTTGGGCTACTCAGCAGAGCCCGAGATGGTGCACCGGGACAACCTGATCTTGTCCCGTTGACGCAAACCTGGACTCAGCCTTGAGGGTTGGGATCGAAACTGGCGCCAGGCGGCAATTCCATGTGCGTCGGGGGCTGCATGTCCATGACACCGCCTTCCTGTTCCATGCCTTCCCGAGGCCCACGGTTGCCGCTGCGCAAATAACGGTTTTGTCGGTCCTGACGGGGTAAGAAACGCGCCAATTCGGTCAGTGCCATCTCATAAACGCCACGCTTAAACTCCACCACCACATCCAGCGGTACCCAGTAGTCGTTCCAACGCCAAGCGTCAAATTCGGGGTGGTCTGTAGCGCGCAGGTTCAAATGGTGGTCGTGCGTGACCATCTGCAGCAGGTACCAGATTTGTTTCTGGCCCTTGTAAAAGCCGCGAGCATCCCTGCGGATGAAGCGGTCTGGCACCTCATAGCGCAACCAGTCACGGGTTCGGGCCACGATACGCACATGCTCTGGTTGGAGCCCGACTTCTTCGTGCAATTCTCGGAACATGGCCTGTTCAGGACTTTCGCCCCGGTCAATGCCACCCTGCGGAAATTGCCAGCTGTGGGTGCGGATGCGCTTGCCCCAGAAAACCTGGTTTTTCTGGTTGAGCAGAATGATGCCGACGTTCGGCCTAAAGCCTTCACGGTCAAGCATAATCAACCTCAAATTTTTAAATTGTGTCCATTATGCACGCCGTACCGGCGCTGGCTCTTGGATGTTTCCCTGATCCCCCTGCTGAGTTAGCCCGCCGCGATGAAAGCCTCCCAGTTCCTCATTTCTACCCTCAAAGAAGCCCCAGCCGACGCTGAAGTGGTCAGCCACAAGCTGATGACCCGCGCCGGCATGATCAAAAAGCTGGGCGCAGGTATCTACAACTACATGCCCATGGGCTTGCGCGTGATCCGCAAAGTCGAAGCCATCGTTCGCGAAGAAATGAACCGCGCAGGGGCGATTGAGATGACCATGCCCGTGGTGCAGCCGGCCGAGCTGTGGCAGGAAACAGGCCGCTTTGACAAGATGGGCCCCGAGTTGCTGCGCATCAAGGACCGCCATGGCCGTGACTTTGTGATCCAGCCCACCAGCGAGGAGGTGGTAACCGATGTGGTGCGCCAAGAAGTTCGCAGCTACAAACAGTTACCCAAAAATTTCTATCAAATCCAGACCAAGTTCCGCGACGAGCGTCGCCCCCGTTTTGGCCTGATGCGCGGGCGCGAATTCACCATGAAAGATGCCTACAGCTTTGACCGTGACGTGGTCAGCGCCAAGGCCAGCTACCAAGTCATGGCCGGTGCTTACCGTAAAATCTTTGATCGCTTTGGCCTGACTTACCGCGCCGTGGCGGCCGACAGCGGTGCCATCGGGGGCGATTTGAGCGAAGAGTTCCAGGTGATCGCTGCCACCGGCGAAGACGCCATCGTGTATTGCCCCAGCAGCAGCTACGCCGCCAACATCGAAAAGGCCGAAGCTTTAGCGCCCAGCCAGCCCCGCGGCGCGGCTACGCAAGCCTTGACCAAGACCCCCACCCCCGGCAAGAGCACCTGCGAAGACGTGGCTGCTTTGTTGAATATGCCCCTGTCCACCACGGTCAAATCTCTGGTGTTGGCCACAGACACCCTGAATGAGCAGAGCGAGATCGTGAAATCGCAAGTCTGGCTGTTGCTCTTGCGCGGTGACCACGACATGAACGAAGTCAAGGTCGGCAAGCTGCCCGGTATGGAAGGCGGCTTTCGCTTTGCCACTCTGGCCGAGATCGAAGAGCACTTCGGCTGCAAGCCCGGCTACCTCGGCCCCTTGAATCTGAAGAAGCCCGTGCACCTGGTGGCCGACCGGGATGTGGCCGTGATGGTCGACTGGATTTGCGGTGCCAACGAAGAAGATTTCCACATCACTGGCGTCAACTGGGTCCGTGACCTGCCCGAGCCCGCTTTGGTGGCTGACATCCGCAACGTGGTGGCCGGCGATAAATCGCCCGACGGCCAGGGCGAGTTGGCCATTGAGCGAGGCATCGAAGTGGGCCATGTGTTCTATTTGGGCACCAAATACTCGAAGGCGATGAATGCCACATTTTTGGACGAAAACGGCAAGCCCCAGTTTTTGGAGATGGGCTGTTACGGCATTGGCGTGACGCGCCTGCCTGCCGCAGCCATCGAGCAAAACCACGACGAGCGCGGCATCATCTGGCCCGACGCGATTGCGCCTTTCACCGTGGTGGTTTGTCCCATCGGCATGGACCGCAGCGAGGCCGTCAAGCTTGAAGCCGAGCGGATTTACGCCGCCCTGCTGGCCGATGGGGTCGACGTCATCCTGGACGACCGTGGCGAGCGTCCTGGCGCCATGTTTGCCGACTGGGAACTGATCGGCGTGCCGCACCGCATCACGATTGGCGACAAGGGTTTGAAAGACGGTCTGGTCGAGTACCAGCACCGCCGCGACGCCGAATCCAGCAAAGTGGCTGTGGCCGATATTTTGAACCACCTCAAGGGGCGTTTAGCCTCCTGAGCCGCGCGCCCCGGCCCATGACGCGCCCGGTCTTGCCCAGTCGCCGAGCTTGTTTGCTCAGTCTGTGTGGGACTTTGTTGCCCGTTGGGTTGGCAAACGCCGGACGGCAAATTGAAGAGCCTTTGTCGCACGCCGTGCGTTCTGCCCTGAGCGCGGCCGTTGCGGTGGCCGCTCCCCCTGAACCCCTGTTGCCCACCGCTTCTGATCAACAGGCCTATGCGCAGTGGCAAGAGGCCAGCAGTCAGCGTCTGACGCGCTACAAAAAGCACCCCACTGAGCGGCAAGAGTTCTTGCAAACCCTTTGGTATGAAGCCCGTCGAGCAGGGCTGCCGCTGTCGCTGGTGCTGGGCGTTGTGCAGGTCGAAAGCGCATTTCGGAAATACGCCATTTCCAGTGCTGGCGCACGTGGCTACATGCAGGTCATGCCTTTTTGGGCGCGACTGATCGGCGACGGCGACGACAGTCGCCTGTTCCACATGCAGACCAACCTGCGTTTTGGCTGCGTCATCCTGCGCCACTACCTGGACCGCGAACGGGGCGATATTTTCATGGCTTTGGGCCGTTACAACGGTAGCCGTGGGCAGTCGTTTTATCCGCAAAAAGTGACAGCGGCGCAGCGGGCTTGGTTGCACCCCTTGGATTGAGGGCGTAAAAAAGCCACCCGAAGGTGGCTTTGACAGGCTTGAGGCTTCAGCTGAAGCAACCCATCAGGCCTGGCCGTTGATGACCTGCTGCAGTTCACCCGATTCGTACATTTCCATCATGATGTCCGATCCGCCAATGAACTCGCCCTTGACATAGAGCTGAGGGATGGTGGGCCAGTTGCTGTATTCCTTGATGCCTTGGCGGATTTCGGCGTCATCCAGCACATTCACGGTCTTGACGGTTTTGGGGTCCACGCCGCAAGCCTTCAGCAGTTGTATCGCACGGCCCGAAAATCCGCACATGGGAAAGCTGGCGTTGCCTTTCATGAACAGGGTGATGTCGTTGCCTTTGACGAGTTCGTCGATGCGTTGTTGGGTGTCGCTCATGGTATTTCTCCAAATGGTGCCGTTTTTCGGTAGGATAGATTATCTCTCTGATTGATAACCTGCAAGCTTGTAAGGGTCGGGGTCACGCCAGTCACCGTTTTTGCCGAGAGCGAGTCTTCGGTCCAAATGCGGTTTGGGACTCGGCCCAAACTACGAAAGAACAGACAAGGCACATGATTGACCACCTCGACCACCTGGTGTTGACGACTTTCAGCGAAGACGCGTGCGTCGACTTTTACACCCGTGTCATGGGCATGACGCTCGAGAGCTTTGTGGGCGGTACCCCGCCCGTGACCCGCAAGGCGTTCAAGTTTGGGAACCAAAAAATCAACCTCCACGTGCGCGGCAAGGAGCTGGAACCCAAGGCCCATCTGCCTGTACCCGGCGCGCTGGACCTGTGTTTCATCGCTTCCGAGCCGCTAGACAAGGTGATCGCCCGCTTGCACGCAAACCACTGGCCCATTGTGGAAGGACCGGTCATGCGCACGGGTGCCACGCAAAAAATCAGGTCCGTCTATGTCCGCGACCCAGACCTGAACCTGATCGAAATTTCAGAGCTGGCCTGAGCCGGTGTGCTGAAAGGGTCTCAGTCGGCGTACACGCCCGCAGAGCGGATCACCGGACCCCATTTACCGATTTCAGATTGCAGCCAGCTGCGCAGACCTTCGGATGACTGCTTGGATTCCGGCACGATCTCGGCACCCAGATCGGCCATGCGAGCCGCAAACGCTGGATCCTTCAAACTGGCGCGGATGGCAGAACCCACCTTGTCGATCACAGCAGCGGGCGTGCCTTTGGGGGCGTACACGCCGTGCCAGACGATGACCTCAAAATCCTTCAGTCCGCCTTCATTGAGCGTGGGCGCATCGGGCAAGGCGCGTATGCGCTGTTTGGTGGTCACGCCATACATGCGCACGGTGCCCGCCTTGATGTGCTGTGTGGTTTGGGTGGTTTGGTCACACAGCAGGTCGACCTGTCCACCCAGCAAGGCGTTCATGGCAGGGGCTGTACCCGAAAACGGCACCGTGGTCAGGTCCACACCCAGCGCCTGCTGAAACAACATGCCGCACAAATGAGAGACCGCACCCAAGCCCGCATTGGCCAGGTTGATGCTTTTGGCGTTGGCTCTGACATAGGCGCCGAGCTCTTGCATGTTCTTGGCTGGCAGGTCTTTGCGGCCGAGCATGGTCATGGGCACGTCCACCACCTGGCTGACGTACTCGAAGTCGGTCATGGGGTTGTAGGCCAATTTGCGGTACAACGCAGGCGCGGTCGACATGCCGTTGTGGTGGATCAGGAAGGTGTAGCCGTCGGGGGTGGCCTTGGCCACGTAGCCAGCGGCCAGTGTGCCACCAGCGCCCACCCTGTTCTCGACCACCACGGTTTGGCCCAGTGTTTTGCTCATGTTGGCCGCCAGAGTCCGCGCCACGATGTCGGTGGGGCCACCCGCCGCAAAAGGCACCACCAGGCTGATGGGTTTGCTGGGGTAAGTTTGCGCAGCAGCCAAGCCGCAAGCGAGCACGCAGCTGGCAGTGACAAGCGTTTTGATGAGTTTGAAAGGCATGAAGTTCATGGTGTTTTTCCTGTAGCTGTGGATAACCTGACCCCATATGCTGGGGCAATTGCCACTGTGATGCAACGGGGAGAACACCCATGGGCCGCGAAGTCTGTCGCCTGCGTGCCTGGCAAGCCTAAAGCTCAGGCAGACCCAAGGTTCAGGTGCAGTGGGGCAGCTGCGCGCCGGTGCAGCGCTCGATTCCGCCCAGATCTTGGCGTGACTGCACCTCCTCGAAACCGGCGCTGCGCAGCAGGGCCTGAACCGGGGCCGCCTGGTCCCAGCCGTGTTCCAACAGCAGCCAGCCGCCCGGGGCCAGTCGGCTGGGGGCTTGGGAAATGATCTGGCGGATGTCATCCAGACCATCGGTGCCACTTGTCAGGGCGCGCTGGGGCTCATGGGCCAGGGCGGCCAGGTGCGGGTCGCCTTCGGCCACATAGGGCGGGTTAGAGACAATCAAGTCAAACGGGCCCGGCACCGCGTCCATCCAGTGGCTGAGCACGCACTTCACGGGCAAGTTCAAGCGTTGGGCGTTGGCACCTGCCACGGCCAAAGCGTCGGCCATGGCGTCCACCGCCATCACCTGGGCGGCAGGGCACTGGTGCTGCAGGGCCAGTGCGATGGCCCCGCTGCCGGTGCCCAAGTCCAGTACGCGGGCTGTTTGGCCCAAAGGCAGCAATTCAAGCGCCCATTCAACCAGTATTTCCGTGTCGGGGCGCGGGTCCAGCACCCGGGCGTCCACGTGCAGGGTCAGACCAAAAAAATCCTTGCGCCCGGTGATGTAAGCCACGGGCTCACCGCTCAAGCGGCGCTGCAGTGCGGCTTGCCAGACCGCTTCTTGTGCCGGCGTCAGGGCATCGGTGTCATGGGCCAGCAGCCAGGCACGCTCATGAAGCGGGCGGCCTAGGCAGTGCAGCAGAAGCATTTGCGCCTCCACCCGGGCCAAACCCAGGGATTGGGCTTGGCGTAGGCTTTGGTCCACGGTGACAGCGGTGTGCATCAGGTGGTGGCCCCGATTTCCAGCGCGGCCAGCTGTTCGGCGGCTTCGTAGCTTTGCAAAGCGTTGACCACATCCTGCAAGTCGCCTTCCATGATGCTGAGGAGCTTGTACAAAGTCAGGTTGATGCGGTGGTCGGTCAGACGGCCCTGGGGAAAGTTGTAGGTGCGGATGCGATCCGAACGGTCCCCGCTGCCGATCAGGCTTTTGCGCTCTGCAGCGTCTTTGGCGGCGCGTTCAGCCCTGTCTTTTTCTTGGATGCGGGCCGTCAGCACTTTCAGGGCCTGGGCTTTGTTGCTGTGCTGGCTTCGGCCATCCTGGCATTCGGCCACGATGCCGGTGGGCAAGTGGGTGATGCGTACGGCCGAATCGGTTTTGTTGATGTGCTGCCCACCTGCACCGCTGGCACGGTAGGTGTCGATGCGCAATTCAGACGGGTTGATTTTGATGGCCTCGGCCTCGTCGGGTTCGGCCAGTACTGCCACGGTGCAGGCACTGGTGTGGATGCGACCTTGGGTTTCGGTGGCGGGCACGCGTTGTACTCGGTGGCCACCCGATTCGAATTTGAGAGCGCCGTAAACTTGATCGCCCTCGATGCGCACCACGACTTCCTTGTAACCGCCTAGCTCGCTCACCGATTCCGACACGATTTCGCAGCGCCAGCCTTGGCTTTCGGCATAGCGCGTGTACATCCGCAGCAAGTCCCCCGCAAACAGGGCCGACTCGTCACCTCCGGTGCCCGCGCGGATTTCAACAAAGGCTGGCCTTGCGTCGTCTGGGTCTTTGGGCAACAGCATGCGTTGCAGCTCGGCGTCCAAGAGTTGCAGTTCGGCGCTGGCGCTGGCCGATTCTTCTTCGGCCATCTCGCGCATATCTTCATCGGCCAGCATGGTTTGGGCTGCTGCCAGATCGGCGTTGCGCTGCTGAAATCGGGCAAAGCGGGAGGCCACTGCGCTGACCTCGGCATGTTCACGCGAGAGCTTTAAAAACTGCGTCATGTCGGCCATGATGTCTTCGCGCGACAGCAAAAAGTCCAGCTCCGTCAAGCGCAAAGCGTAGCGTTCGAGTTGTTGGATCAAAAAGGGTTTCATGCAGCCAGGATGGGGTTGGAGCTTCAGCGGTGACTCTTGGCATTTGTCTCAGCAGAATCGGCGTTCTGAGGGACTAAAGAATTTGTCGGGGCCCAAGCCCCGCCTTGCAAAGTCAGCCGCTAACGCTCTTTGCGCAGGAAAACCCGCTGCACCGTCTGCATGGTCTGCTCGCGGTTGTCCGGAGCTGCACTGCGCAGTTCAGCCAAAGCGCCGTGCAACATTTTTTGGGTCAGGCCCTTGGATAAGGCCTCCATCACGGCGATCGGATCATCGCCTCGGGCCAGCAACTTGCGGGCACGGGACAGTTCGGCTTCGCGCCAAGCATCAGCTTGGTTTTGCAATTGTTGTATCAGTGGCACGGAACAGCGCTGACCCATCCAGTGCATGAAGCTTTGCACGCCCGCATCGATGATGACCTCGGCTTCGGCGACGGCGGCTTGCCGATGGGCTTGACCCGATTGCACCACGCTGGCCAGATCATCCACGGTGTAAAGGTACACGTCTTCGAGTGACTTGACTTCGGGTTCGATGTCGCGTGGCACGGCCAGGTCGACCATGAACATGGGACGGTATTTGCGTTTTTTCAGGGCCCGCTCGACCGCGCCCAGACCAATCAGGGGCAAGGTACTGGCTGTGCAGCTGATCACAGCGTCATATTCGTGCAAGCGTTCAGGCAAGTCGGCCAAGGGCATGACATCTGCCCCATAGCGGTGGGCCAGCAATTCGGCCCGGTCCAAGCTGCGGTTGGCGATGGTCATGCCTTTGGGCTGTTTGGCTGCAAAGTGAGTAGCCACCAACTCGTTCATCTCGCCAGCGCCAACGAACAGGATGCGTATGTCCTTGAGGTCTTCAAACAACTGGCTGGCCAGTCTTACCGAAGCGGCTGCCATGCTGATGGAGTGTGCCCCGATCTCGGTCGAGCTGCGCACTTCCTTGGCCACGGCAAAGCTGCGCTGAAAAAGTTGGTTCAAGGTGCTGCCCAGAGCACCGGCTTGTTCAGCCGCTCGCACGGCGTCTTTGAGTTGTCCCAAAATCTGGGCCTCGCCCAGCACCATGGAATCCAAGCCACTGGCCACGCGAAAGGCATGGCGGGCGGCTTCATTGCCCTCCAGCAAATAAGTGTGCGCGTGTAATTCGGACGCGCTGACACCACCGGTTTGCGCTAACCATCTCAGGGTATCGTTGGTGGCAGCTTGGTCGGCAGCGCAATAAATTTCGGTTCGGTTGCAGGTCGAAAGAATAGCCGCTTCGGGCTCTTGAGCGATGCGGTTGGCCAAATCACGGCGCAAGCCGTGCAAGGTGGGCACCAGTTTGTCCACGGCAAACGCAAACCGACCACGCAAATCGAGCGGTGCGGTGGTGTGGTTCAAACCGAGAGTCCAGACAGCCATGAAGTGGATTATAGGGATGTTGTGTCAACTTTGCTTGACACAATCACGACATGCCCCCTTGACGTGGCTTTGGAGGCACAATTTGGCCCTCTGAGGCACTTTTCGGGTGCCTGCCTTCTGATAAAAATGAGGTTTTATGACGTTGGGCTTGTTGGTGTTTCACCTGCTGGGCTTTGTTTTGCCTGCTTTGGCCATGGCCGTGTTCATGCCTTGGGCGGGCCGATGGGTGATGGGGTCCAGTTCGAAGTCCATCCGCCACAGGATGTGGGTGCACGCGCTGATTGGCATTGGCGTGCTGGTGTTGGGCCTGTGGCTGCATGGTCAAGACGGCAAGATGAGCACTTACATCGCCTTGGTGTTGGTCGCTGCGACGGTTGAATGGCTCATGCAGCGGGCGTGGATCAACCGTTGAGCTTCATCGGACTTTTCTTTATCAAAATCATTCAAAAAGGACACATCATGTGGTGCTTCAAAAAACGCACTTGGTTCACCATTGGCGGTTTGGGTTTGGCGCTGGCTTTCAGCAGCGCTTGGGCATTTCCAACCAAACCCATTCGGGTGGTGATGGGTTTCCCAGCGGGTGGGCCTTTGGACCAACATGCCCGTTTGTTGACCGACCGCCTGCAGACCCTTCTGGGGCAGCCCGTCTTGGTGGATTACAAAGCGGGCGCTGGTGGTACGGTGGGTGCGCAGGAGGTGATGCGATCAGCCCCCGACGGCCATACCCTCATGCTGGCCAACACCGGCGTGATGGTCATCAACCCGGCGCTTTACACCAAGTTGCCTTACAGCACATTGCGCGATTTTGTGCCAGTGGCCCGCACGGCCATGCAGCCATTGGCCTTGATGGTCAACCCCAAAGTGCCCGTGAATTCGTTGCAGGAATTCGTGACCTACGCCAAGGCCCGTCCTGGCCAGATCAATTACGGTTCGGCTGGCAATGGCGGCAGCAGCCACTTGGTGCCTGAGATGTTCAAGTCGGCCACAGGGCTGTTCATGGTCCACATTCCCTATCGGGGCAGTGCACCGGCTTTTACCGATCTGATGGCGGGACAAGTCCAGTTCATGGCCGAGAGCATTCCCCAAGCAGCCCAGTACCACAAGCAGGGCAAAGTGCGGGCATTGGCAGTGACCAGCCGAGAGCGCAACCCGGCACTGCCCGATATCCCGACCGTGATCGAAACCGGTATCGCGAATTTCGAGGTGGTGGGTTTTTATGGTTTCTTGGCCCCTGCAGGTACGCCTAAAGAGGTGGTCAACAAGCTCAGTGACGCGTTCAAAGCGGTGATGAACCAAACCGACATCCGATCACGCATGGTGGCGCAAGGGGCAGATCCGGCTTTTTTGGGAGCCGATGACTTTGCCAAATTCCTGACCACAGAAATGCCACGGTGGGCGTCAGTCGTGCAAAAGTCGGGCGCCAAGCTCGACTGAGTCAGTTGGGGCTGAACAGGTCCACCCGGTCGGTGATGATGCCATCGGTGCCCAGCGCCAGCAGGTGCTGGGCGGCCCAATCGTCGTTGACGGTGTAGCTCAGGCATCGCATGCCTGCGTTGTGCACGCGGGCCACGGTGGCTGCATCCCACAGGGCGTAGTTGGCGACCACGGCCACGCATTCGAGTTCTTGGGTTTTTTCAAACCATCCGGACCACAGCGTGTCGACCAGCAAGCCACGTGGCTGCTCGGGTGCCGCTGCTTTTGCGGCTGACAGCGCATCGGGTTTGAATGACGTCAACAGTGGCGGCACTACCGCGCCTTGCCACAGTTGGGCGGCCAGACGCGCCACAGCCTCGCCTGTGGCGGACTCGGTGCCAGGGGTGGGCTTGATCTCGATGTTCAGCAGGTGATCGTTGGTGAGGCAAAACCGCGCCAGCGCTTCGAGCGTGGGTAGCGATTCGCCCGCAAAAGTGCGCGAATGCCAGCTGCCTGCGTCCAGCTGCGACAGGGCATGCCAGGGCAGTTCACCGCCGATGCCGTGGGCGTTGGTGGTGCGTTCCAGCGTGGCGTCGTGCATCAAAAAAACCACACCATCGGCGCTGAGCTTGGCGTCGCACTCGAACATGCGGTAGCCATGCGCCGCCCCCAGCCGGAAGGCGGCCAAGGTATTTTCCGGCGCGAGCTTGCCCGCGCCCCGGTGCGCAATCCAGCGCGGGTAAGGCCAAGCGGGGAGGGCGCTCACAGCTGTGGGGTTCATGCGGAGGTGATGCGCTGGCCCGTTTTGGCGTCAAACCAGTGCAGTTTGTCCGCTCGAGGGGTGATGCAAAAGGACTCGCCAGCTGAAGGAGCGGGCAGCGATGCGTCCAGGCGCAGCGTCAGGCTTTCTGTGCCCAAACGGGCGTGCACCAAGCGCTCGGCCCCAAGCAGTTCCACCGTTTCCACGTGCAAAGGCCAGCCGCTGGGCGTGATGTCCATGTGCTCTGGCCGGATGCCCAGAATGCGGTCTGCGGGTGTGTCTGGGGCTTGCTCGAGCAGGTTCATCGGGGGTGAGCCAATGAAACTGGCCACGAAGGTGCTGGCAGGGCGGTTGTAGACCTCTTCAGGCGTGCCGAACTGCTCCATGTGGCCACCGTTCATCACGATCATGCGCTGGGCCAAGGTCATGGCTTCGACTTGGTCGTGCGTCACAAACAGACTGGTGATGCCGAGTTCGCGGTGCAATTTTTGAATTTCGAGCCGCGTCTGGGCGCGCAGTTTGGCATCCAGGTTCGACAGCGGCTCGTCAAACAAAAACACCTGTGGCTGGCGGACGATGGCGCGGCCCATGGCCACGCGCTGGCGCTGGCCGCCCGACAGCTCGCGCGGCTTGCGCTGCAACAGCTGGCTCAATTCGAGGATGCCCGCCGCCTTGTCTACCCGGGCCTTGATGTCGTTCACGGGCACCTTGGCGATTTTCAGGCCATAGGCCATGTTGTCGAACACGCTCATGTGCGGGTACAGCGCGTAGTTCTGGAACACCATGGCGATGTCGCGCTCGGCGGGCTCCAGGTCGTTGACGACACGTTCACCAATGGAGATGGTGCCGCCCGAGATGTCTTCGAGGCCCGCCACCATGCGCAGCAGGGTGGATTTGCCACAGCCGGAGGGGCCGACGATGACCACGAATTCACCGTGCGCGATCTCTGCGCTCAGGTCGTGGATGACGGTGTTGGCTTTGTCGCCCGCGCCGTAGGTTTTGAGGATGTGAGAAAGGGTGATGGAAGCCATGTGTTTTTTTGGGTTATTACTTTTCCGTATCAACCAGTCCTTTGACGAACCATTTTTGCATCAGGATGACGACCAGTGCCGGGGGCAGCATGGCCAAAATGGCCGTGGCCATGACCACGTTCCATTCGGTGTAAGCCTCTCCCGCGATCAGGCGCTTGATGCCCATGACCACGGGGTACATGCTTTCGTTGGTGGTCACCAAGAGGGGCCACAGGTATTGATTCCAGCCATAAATGAACTGGATCACGAACAAGGCGGCGATCGAGGTGCGGGTGAGCGGCAGCAAGATGTCAAAGAAAAAACGCATCGGTCCCGCCCCGTCCATGCGCGCGGCCTCGACCAGCTCGTCGGGCACGGTCAAGAAAAATTGACGGAACAAAAAGGTGGCCGTGGCCGAGGCGATCAGCGGCACCGTCAGGCCCGCGTAGCTGTTGAGCATGCCCAAGTTGGCCACGACTTCGTAAGTGGGGCCAATGCGCACCTCAACGGGCAGCATCAGGGTGACAAAAATCATCCAGAACACCAGATTGCGCAAGGGGAACCGGAAATAAACGATGGCAAAGGCCGACAACAAAGAGATGATGATCTTGCCAATGGCAATCACCAGCGCGCTGATCAGGCTGACCCACATCATGGGCGCTGCCGCTGGGATGCGGCTACCGGCGCTGGTTTCTCCGCCAAAAAGCGCGGTTTTGTAGGTCTCTAGGGCGTGGTTGCCAGGCCACATGGACATGGGCACCGATTGGGCGATTTCGGTGGCGCTTTGGGTTGAGGCGACAAACGTCAGGTACAGCGGGAAGGCCACGATCACCACCCCCAGGATCAGCACCAGGTGGGACAGGACCGTGAGGCCGGGGCGTTTTTCAATCATGGGCGGGCTCAGTACTGGACTTTTTTCTCGACAAAACGGAACTGCACCACCGTCAGCGCCACCACAATCAACATCAGAATCACCGATTGGGCGGCTGAGCCCCCCATGTCCAGCGCCTTGAAGCCGTCGTAATAGACCTTGTAAACGAGGATGGCGGTGTCTTTGCCCGGGCCACCTTGGGTGGTGGCGTCGATGATGCCAAAGGTGTCGAAAAAGGCATACACCACGTTGATGACCAAGAGGAAAAACGTGGTGGGAGAGAGCAATGGAAACACGATGGTCCAAAAGCGGTGCCAAGGACTGGCCCCGTCGATGGCCGCTGCCTCCAACAGTGATTTGGGGATGGACTGCAGTCCTGCCAGAAAGAAAAGGAAATTGTAGGAAATCTGCTTCCACACGGCGGCCACCACGATCAGCGTCATGGCGTGGCCGGAGTCCAACAGGTGGTTCCATTCAATGCCCACCGAGCGCAAATAAAAGGCGATGACCCCCATGGGCGAGGCAAACATGAACAACCACAGCACCCCCGCCACCACCGGGGCCACGGCGTAAGGCCAGATCAGCAGGGTTTTGTAGATGGCCGCGCCTTTGAGCACGCGGTCGGCCATGACGGCCAGCACGAGCGAAATGCTCAAGCCAAAAAAGGCCACCAACACAGAAAACAATGCAGTGGTCTTGAAGGATTCAATGTAGGTGCTGTCAGCAAACAGGCGCTCGAAGTTCTCCATGCCAACAAATTCGGTGCTGAGGCCAAAAGCGTCTTGCGACAACACGCTTTGGTACAAGGCCTGAGCGGCGGGCCAAAAAAAGAACACCAGCACAATGGCCATTTGCGGCGCTATGAGCAGCCAGGGCAACCATCGGGATTGGAATCGAACGCGTTTTTCCATGGAGGCTCAGTTCAGACAAGCTAAAAAGCTGAAAAAGCAGGGACCCCAGGGCCCTGCTTTCAAGACACACGCTGGGCAGCAAGCGGCCCAGGAAAGGTTTACTTGTTGGCTTTCTGGAAGCGCTCCAGTTGCTCGTTGCCTCGCTTGACCGCGGCGTCCAATGCTTCTTTGGGTTCTTTTTTACCGGCCCAGACTTGCTCGAGCTCTTCGTCGTTGATGGTGCGGATCTGAACAAAGTTGCCCAAGCGGATGCCGCGCGACTTTTCAGTGGTCTTGCGGATCATTTGATCAACGGAGACGTCGGTACCCGGGTTTTGCTTGTAGAAACCACTCTTTTCAGTCAACTCAAATGAAGCGGGTGTCAAAGGCAAGTAGCCGGTCCGCTGGTGGCTTCGGGCATCGACCTCGGGCTTGGACAAATGGGCGAAGAACTGGGCCACGCCCTTGTATTCGTCGGCCTTTTTGCCCGACATCACCCACAGGCTGGCGCCGCCAATCACGGTGTTTTGCGGCGCACCGGCCACATCGGGGTAGTAAGGCAAGGTGCTGATGCCACCGGCGAATTTGGCGTTGCGCTTGATGTTGCCGTACAGCGCAGACGAGCCGGTGGTCATGGCGCACTCGCCTGACACAAACACCGCATCGGCCGCGTTGCCCCGGCCCTTGTAGACGAACAAGCCGGTTTTGGCCATGTTGGCCAGGTTCTCAATGTGGCGCACATGCAAGGGGCTGTTGAAATTCAGGCGGGCGTCGATGCCGCGCATGCCATTGCCCT
>CALQKH020000007.1 GCA_943331105.2 Akkermansia muciniphila | reverse complement strand
TTTCACTCAACTGGATCTTGGGCGCTCTGGCTGCATCGTCAGGCAAGGCCAACATGTAGGCACGATCGGCGCAAAACGCCAACTCAGCCAGTGTGCCGACAAAACAAGTCCCCTCTTCGATCAAGGCAAAAAGGCTGCGCGAGGACACGTCCAAGCGGGCCAATGTGCGGCGCAGGTGGCCGATGGTCTCGCGCACCAACCAGTGGTCTTTGTGGGCCAGCAAGCTCGCATCAGAGGCCAAAACAGCCGAGGCGTCGCCAGAGGTCTTGAGCAGCCAGGTGCCAATGTCGAGTTCGTTGGTGCGCATGTGCAAGATGGCGTCGTCCAGTTCGCGCACCATCTGCAGGGGCCACCAGTTCACACCTGCGGCTTCGATGCCGGCGATGTCGCTGGGCTGTGCCGTGGCAGGGGCCTTGACGGTGAAAGTGGCGATGCGCTTGGCGCGGTCGATCTCGACGGTGACGTTGGTGTAGGTCAGTGCGTCAGCCGCCATGGTCCGTTTCAAAGGGGTCAGCTCAACACCTTTGGCACCTGCCGTGCGGATGCTGCCTGCAGCCAACTGTGTGGCACGCGCTTTGACCACATCCTTGAAAACAGCAGGCTTGGCAATCGCATCGACCAAACGCCAGTCCACGGCCTTTTGACCACGTACACCTTCGACGCTGGTGCAGAAGATGTCGGCCAGGTCGTGGCGCACATGCCGTTTGTCGGTCACACGGGTCAAACCACCGGTGCCAGGCAACACGCCGAGCAAGGGCACTTCAGGCAGCGACACGGCGCTGGAGCGGTCGTCCACCAAGACGATGTCATCGCAAGCCAAGGCCAGCTCGTAGCCACCGCCCGCGCAAGCGCCGTTCAAGGCAGCGACGAATTTCAGACCGTCGTGCTTGCTGGAGTCTTCGATGCCGTTGCGGGTTTCGTTGGTGAACTTGCAAAAGTTCACTTTCCAGCCGTGGGTGGACACACCCAGCATGAAGATGTTGGCGCCGGAGCAAAAGACACGGTCCTTCAAGCTGGTCACCACCACCGAGCGCACTTCGGGGTGTTCGAAGCGGATGCGCTGCAGCGCATCATGTAGTTCGATGTCCACACCCAGGTCGTAGCTGTTGAGCTTGAGTTTGTAACCAGGGCGGATGCCTGCGTCTTCGTTGATGTTGATCGACAAGGTCGCGATCTCGCCCTCAAAGGCCAGGTGGATGTGCTTGTACTCGGAAGGGTTGGTCTGGTAATTGACCTGAAAGGATGTCGTCATGGTGGTCTCCGGCGGTGAAATGGGTTGATTTCAGTCAAAAATGCAATTCAGTGCATGTTGATTTGAATTTTATTGCACCTCAATCGCATGCGCAATATGCACTTTACTGCATTTGCTAAGTGATTACCCTTGTATTTGTTTCATCCTCGGTGGCCTCAAGCGGGTCGCTGCACATGTTGGCGAACCAAAGTCCTCAAAGCATCAAAAGCTTGCGACTCGGTGCGGCCACTGGTGTTGATGGTCATATCGGCCTTGGAATAAAACGCCGCTCTCCCTTCGAGAATGCGCTTGAGATCCTCCATGGCCTCACGACTGGCCGCCATCGGACGCATATCGCCTTGCGCAGCGACACGGCCCATGTGGTCTGTGGCGTCCGCCTGCAACCACACCGTGGTGCAGTGGGAAAGCAGCAAGTTGAAATTAGCCGAATCTGACACCAATCCACCGGGTGTCGCGATCACCACCTCGGGGTAAATTTGTATGGCCTCTTCCAGCGCGCGACGCTCATAGCGGCGATAGGCATTGGCCCCGTAAAGATTGTGGATCTCGCTGATCTGGCAACCCGCGAACTGCTCAATTTCTCGGCTCAGCTCAATGAAGGGAAAGCCCAGGTCATCGGCCAGACGTTGACCCAATGCTGTCTTGCCAGCGCCTCGCAAGCCAATCAACGCGATTCTGTTTTTGCGCTCTTGCGCATTACCACCTTCGCCAAACATTTCACCCAACTGTTCGCGAGCCCGGCGCAAATCAGCCTCGCTGCGCTTGCCCAACAATTCGCGGATCAGCAACCACTCGGGCGAGGTGGTGGTCACATCGCCCAGCAATTCAGCCAATGAGCATTGCAAGGCGCTGGCCACCTGGAGCAAGACCAAGACAGAGACATTGCCTGTGCCGTACTCCAGGTTGGCCAGGTGCCGCTCGGACACATCGGCTGCCAGAGCCACGGCGCGGCGCGTCATGCCTTGGCGCGAACGCAGGTTGCGCACCCGCTCACCCAGCGTGACCAAAAATGGGTTGCGCTTGGCTTCTGATTCAGCCGCTGCGGCGGTCGTGGTGTCAATGGAGGACAAATTCAACATGGTGTTTGCGATCAAGGGAAAACCCTATAATTTCTGAAGGCACAAAACATGCACTTTAATGCATACTTACTGGCAGGCACGATACTGCATGAAGCCGTGTTTATACCGCCAACTGGCCAAGAGGAACAGTCCCTTGTGGCATTTCAGTGCCTGTTGATCCGTTTTGCCTCGAATTCCAACCGAAAGCCTTTCACATGACCGCATTGCTCCCCAACTACTTCGCAGGCCGCTGGCAAATCGGCACCGGTGCGGGCACGCCCATGTTTGACCCGGTGCTGGGCACGGAACTGGCCCGGGTGTCCAGCGGCGGCATCGACCTGGCAGAAGGATTTGCATTTGCACGTGAACAAGGCGGCAAGGCCCTGCGTGCCCTGAGCTATGGCCAACGCGCAGCCCTTTTGACAAAAATCACCGAAGTCCTGCAAGCCAATCGCGATGCTTATTACGAAATTGCCACCGCCAACAGCGGCACCGTGGCCAAGGACTCGGGCGTGGACATCGACGGTGCTCTCTTCACCCTGGGCTACTACGCCAAACAGGGCGCGGCCCTGGGCGACGCCACACTGCTGCTCGACGGCGAACGCATCCGCATGGGTAAGGACCCCGCTTTTCAGACTCAGCACATCCAGGTGCCCACGCATGGCGTAGCGCTGTTCATCAACGCCTTTAACTTTCCCAGCTGGGGCCTGTGGGAAAAAGCCGCACCCGCTCTGCTGTCGGGCGTTCCCGTGATCATCAAGCCCGCAACAGCCACCGCTTGGTTGACGCAGCGCATGGTCAAGGACGTGATCGACGCCGGTGTGCTGCCTGTGGGTGCCTTGTCGGTCATCTGCGGCTCGTCTGCAGGCCTTATGGACCAGCTGCAAGCCTTTGACGTGGTCAGCTTCACTGGCTCGGCCGAGACGGGCAAGATCATCCGCAGCCACCGTGCCGTGACTGAGCTGTCGGTGCGCTGCAACATCGAGGCCGACAGCCTCAATTCAGCCCTGCTCTCGCCTGCCGCGACCGCAGACAGCGAAGCCTTCAAGTTGCTGGTGGCCGAAGTCACCCGCGAGATGACGGTCAAATCGGGCCAAAAGTGCACCGCGATCCGCCGCATCTTTGTCCCCCGCGCTTTGTACAAAGCTGCCGCAGACGCCATTGGCGCGCGCTTGGTCAAAACCACCGTGGGCAACCCACGCCATGAGACCGTGCGCATGGGCGCCCTGGTCAGTCAAGAACAAAAAGCCAGCGTGCTGGCAGGCCTGGCTCAGCTGAAAACCGAAGCGGACGTTTTGTTTGACGGCAACAGTGCTGCCTTGGTCGATGCCGATGCATCGAGTGCCTGCGTGGCGCCCGTGTTGCTGGGCACCGAGTCACCCCTGACCGCCCAGGTGCTACACGCGGTCGAGGTGTTTGGCCCCGTGTCCACCTTGATGCCTTATGACAGCATTGATGAAGCCTACGCCATGATCCGCCGCGGCGAAGGTTCACTGGTGTGCTCGGTCTACAGCGAAGACCCGGCCTTCACAGCCCAAGCCTCGGTCGAGCTGGCCAGCAGCCATGGCCGTGTGCACGCTGTGTCCCCCGATGTGGCGGCTTTGCACAACGGCCACGGCAACGTGATGCCCATGAGCTTGCACGGCGGCCCTGGCCGCGCGGGCGGCGGTGAAGAGCTGGGGGGCCTCAGAGCCCTGAATTTTTACCACCGCCGCAGCGCGGTGCAAGGCAGCGCACTGGCACTGGACCAGCTGGACGCGCAAGGCACCGCCTTGTCCTTGTAAACCCCCTTCACAAGCCACCCACATTCCAACAACATCAGAGACATCCGAGGAGACCTACATGACACGCCCCGTGACCGCCCCCAGCGCCGATTTCAACTTTGCCCAACACCTGATTGCCATCAATGCCGGGCGCGCCGCCAAAACCGCGTTGATCGACGATGTGAGCACATTGACCTATGGTGAGCTGACCGAACAGATCCGCCGTTTTGCAGGCGGTCTGCAGGCCATGGGCCTCAAACGCGAAGAGCGCGTCCTCTTGCTGATGCATGACAGCACCGACTGGGTGGTGGCCTTTCTGGGTTCACTTTATGCGGGGGTGGTGCCGGTGGCGGTGAACACCCTGCTCACTGCCGAGGACTATGCTTTCATGCTGAGCAACAGCCGGGCCCAAGCGGCCCTTGTCTCGGGTGCGCTGCTGCCCACACTGCAAAGTGCACTGGACATGGTCAAAAACGAGGTCCGGCAAGTGCTGGTCTCGCGCCCTACAGGCGCTTTGACTCGGGGTCAATTCAACATGGCCGACTGCGTGGCCCAAAACAAGCCTGTGCTGCCCGCCCAAACCTTGGCCGATGAACCGGCTTTTTGGCTGTATTCCTCAGGCTCGACCGGCAAGCCCAAGGGCACCGTACACAGCCAAGGCAATCTGTACTGGACGGCCGAACTGTATGCCCAAGGCGTGCTCGAACTGCGCGAGAGCGACGTTGTGTTCTCGGCCGCGAAACTCTTCTTTGCCTACGGTCTGGGCAACGCGCTCACTTTCCCGTTGAGCGTGGGGGCAACGGTGGTGCTCATGGCCGAACGCCCCACCCCTCAAGCGACTTTCAAGCGCATGGTGGACCACCAAGCCACTGTTTTTTATGGTGCCCCCACAGGCTACGGCGGCATGCTGGCCAGCCCAGACTTGCCGGCCAAAAGCAAGGTGGCGATGCGCTTGTGCTCTTCGGCTGGTGAAGCGCTGCCTCGCGACATCGCCGAGCGCTGGACCGCGCACTTTGGCTGCGAGATCATCGACGGCATCGGCTCCACAGAAATGCTGCACGTGTTCCTGTCCAACCGCCCTGGTGACGTGCGCTACGGCACGACCGGCAAAGCCGTACCCGGCTACGAGGTGCAACTGCGCAACGAAGACGGCAGCGTCATCACGGGACACAACGAGATCGGCGACCTTTACATCCAGGGACCCAGCAGTGCCTTGATGTACTGGAACAACCGAGAAAAAACACGCGACACCTTCCAGGGTGTGTGGACCAAGAGTGGCGACAAATACACGCGTGATGCCGACGGCTACTACACCTACGCCGGGCGCAACGACGACATGCTCAAGGTGAGCGGCATCTATGTCTCGCCCTTTGAAGTTGAGTCCACCCTGGTGCAACACCCCTCGATCTTGGAGGCGGCCGTCATTGGCAAACAAGACACCGACGGTTTGACCAAAACCAAGGCTTTCATCGTGCTCAAGCCCGGTCAAAGCCTGACGCAAGAAGAAGTCAAAGCCTTCGTGAAAGAGCGTCTGGCCCCTTACAAATACCCGCGCTTCATTGACTTCGTGGCCGAGTTGCCCAAGACCGCCACGGGCAAGATCCAGCGCTTTCGGTTGCGCGACTTGGAAAACGCGGCAGGCTGAAAGCAAAAAAACCGGCTCAGGCCGGTTTTTTTCATGGACCGCCAGCCGATCAGGTGTCCTTGCTGATCTTGATGCTGGGGAACTTGCTGGAAAAATCCTTGGCTTTGGCCGCGATCTTGACCGCCACCTGGCGGGCCACGGCCTTGTAAATTTGGGCCACTTCGCCGTCGGGGTCATACACCACAGTGGGCTTGCCACTGTCGGCCTGCAGGCGAATTTGCATGTCCAGGGGTAAGGCACCGAGGTAATCCATGCCGTATTCGGCCGCCATTTTTTTGCCTCCATCGGCGCCAAAAATGTGCTCCACATGGCCACAGTTGGTACACACATGTACCGCCATGTTCTCAACCAAACCCAAAATCGGGACGCCGACCTTCTCGAACATCTTCACGCCTTTTTTGGCGTCCAGGAGGGCGATATCTTGGGGGGTGGTCACGATCACGGCGCCCGTCATGGGCACGCGCTGGGACAGCGTCAATTGGATGTCGCCAGTGCCAGGGGGCATGTCCACAATCAAATAATCCAACTCTTTCCAGTTGGTCTGGCGCAGCAACTGCTCCAGCGCTTGGGTCGCCATGGGGCCGCGCCAAATCATGGCTTCGTCAGCGTTGACCAGGAAACCAATCGACATGACCTGCACGCCGTAGTTCTCCATGGGCTCCATGGTTTGGCCGTCTTCACTTTCGGGGCGACCTTCGATGCCCATCATCATGGGTTGGCTGGGGCCGTAAATGTCGGCGTCCAGTAAGCCCACTTTGGCGCCTTCGGCCGCCAGGGCCAGCGCCAAGTTGACGGCGGTGGTGCTCTTGCCCACGCCCCCCTTGCCCGAGGCTACAGCCACAATGTTTTTGACCTGTGGCAGCAGGGCCACGCCGCGCTGGGCGGCATGGGCGGTGATCTTGCTGGTCACATTGGCTGAAACATTGGACACGCCCGCCACACCTTTGGCGGCAGCAATCAAAGCTTGGCGAATGCCAGGAATTTGACTTTTGGCCGGGTAGCCCAGTTCCACATCAAAGGACACATCGCCGCCTTCGACTTGCAGGTTTTTCAGGGTTTTGGTGGATACGAAATCTTTGCCCGTGTTGGGGTCAATGACGGCTTGCAGAGCCTGGATGAGTTGTTCGGTGGTCGCCATGGTCACTTTCTAGAATGGGCCGAAGTTTACCGACAAGACAGCCCATACACCCTAAAATCGTCGATTCCCCTACAAACTGCCCCACCATGTCCGCCCCCACCGCGCCCCGCCAGCTTTTCGTCACCACGGCCCTGCCCTACGCCAACGGCAATTTCCACATCGGCCACATCATGGAATACATCCAGGCCGACATCTGGGTCAGGGTCCAGCGCATGCAGGGCCACCAGGTCAATTTTGTGGGCGCCGACGACACGCACGGCGCGCCCATCATGATCGCGGCTGAAAAAGCGGGCAAGTCGCCCCAACAGTTTGTGGCCGATATCGCCGCAGGCCGCAAGCCCTACTTGGACGGCTTTCATATTCAGTTTGACAACTGGCACAGCACCGACGCGCCTGAGAACCACGAGCTGGCTCGCCAGATTTACCGTGACCTGCGCGACATTTCGGCTGCCGATGGCGGCTCGCTGATCGAGGTGCGCTCGGTCGAGCAGTTCTTTGACCCGCAAAAGAACATGTTTTTGCCTGACCGATTCATCAAAGGCGAGTGCCCCAAGTGCCATGCCAAAGACCAGTACGGCGACAACTGCGAGAGCTGCGGGGCGGTCTACGCGCCCACCGACCTGATCAACCCGTTTTCAGCCCTGTCGGGTGCCAAGCCGGAGCTCAAAACCTCCGAGCATTTCTTTTTCAAACTGTCCGACCCGCGTTGCGTTGAATTTTTGAGCCAGTGGACGCAAGACGGCAAGCTGCAGCCCGAGGTGGCCAACAAGGTCAAAGAGTGGTTTTCGGTGCGCACCAACCCCGACGGCACGACCAGCGAAGGCCTGGGCGACTGGGACATCTCGCGCGACGCGCCTTACTTTGGCATTGAAATCCCCGACGCACCCGGCAAGTACTTTTATGTCTGGCTGGACGCGCCCGTGGGTTATTTGGCGTCCCTGAAAAACCTGCTGGACAAGCGTGGCGAGGACTACAACGCCTACATGGCCAACCCGGCGCTGGAGCAATACCACTTCATTGGCAAAGACATCGTCACTTTCCACACACTGTTCTGGCCGGCCATGCTGCATTTCTCGGGCCGTAAAACACCCAACAGCGTTTTCGTGCACGGCTTCTTGACGGTGAACAACGGCGAGAAAATGAGCAAGAGCCGAGGCACCGGCCTGGACCCGCTCAAGTACCTGAGCCTGGGCATGAACCCCGAGTGGCTGCGCTACTACCTCGCAGCCAAACTGTCAGCACGCAATGAAGACATTGACTTCAACGCCGAAGATTTCATGGCCCGGGTGAACTCTGACCTGATTGGCAAATTCGTCAACATCGCTTCGCGCTCGGCCGGCTTCATCGCCAAGCGCTTTGGCGGCCAACTCGGCCCCGTGAGCACCGACGGTCAAGCCCTGCTCTCGGCCTTGCAAGCCGCCACACCCAGCATTGCTGCGCTCTACGACGAACGCGAATACGCCAAAGCCCTGCGCGAAATCATGCTGCTGACCGACAAGGTCAACAGCTATGTGGACCAAAACAAACCGTGGGACTTGGCCAAACAACAAGGCCAAGACGCCCGTTTGCACGACGTGTGCAGTACCTGCATCGAAGCTTTCCGCTTGCTCAGCTTGCAACTCAAACCCGTGTTGCCCTCTTTGGCCGCGCAGGTTGAGGCCTTTTTGAACGTGGCGCCCTTCAGCTTTGCCCAAGCACAAAATCTGCTGGGCGCCGGCCACACCATCCATGCTTACCAACACCTGATGCAACGCGTCACACCCGAACAACTCGAAGCCCTTTTCGAGCCACCGGCCGTGGTGGAAGAAAAAGTCATCCCCGGCGGCGAAGAGATCGCCCCGACCATTGGCATCGACGACTTTGCCAAGGTGGACCTGCGCATAGCCCAGATCGTGAACTGCGAACCGGTGGAAGGCTCGGTTAAATTGCTACGCCTCACGCTGGACGTGGGCGAGGGCAAAACACGCAACGTGTTCTCGGGCATCGCCAGCATGTACAAGCCTGAAGACTTGGTGGGCAAACTCACCGTGATGGTGGCCAACTTGGCCCCGCGCAAAATGAAGTTTGGCGTCTCCGAGGGCATGGTGCTGGCGGCCAGCCACGCCGACGAAAAGGCTGAGCCCGGCATCTTTGTGCTGCAGCCTTGGCCCGGCGCGAAGCCCGGCATGCGCATCCACTGAGACACAAGGCCGACATGAATCTGAACAGCCGGGGAGTAACATCTCCGACATGTTCCCCGGTTTACCGCCTCTGGCGCCCTTTCGCCCCCGCCTCCTGCAAGACCTGAGGGGCTACACCCGACACAAGTTGGCCCTCGACGCGGGGGCCGGTGTCACGGTGGGCATTGTGGCCTTGCCCTTGGCCATGGCCTTTGCGATCGCCAGCGGGCTCAAGCCCGAGGCCGGTTTGTGGACGGCCATCATCGCGGGCTTTTTGATTTCGGCCTTGGGCGGCACCTCGGTGCAAATCGGCGGCCCGGCGGGCGCTTTCATTGTCATCGTCTACGGCATCGTCGAACGCTACGGCTTGGCCAACCTGTTGATTTCGACCGTGAGCGCCGGTGTGCTGCTGTTTTTGCTCGGTTGGTTGCGCTTGGGCAGTTGGGTGCGCTATGTGCCGGTGAGCGTGGTGATTGGTTTTACCAACGGTATTGCGGTGCTCATTGGTCTGTCGCAGCTGCGCGATGCCATGGGCCTGCAGGTTGAAAAAATGCCGGCCGACTTCTTCAGCCAAATCGGCACGTTATCCGGCGCCATCGGGAGCTTCAACCCCTTCGCCTTTGGCTTGGCCATGGTGTGTGTGCTGGGCTTGTTTCTTTGGCCGCGCTTGTGGGCCGTGGACTCGCAGTTTCGCCGCCAACTCGACAGCATCCAAGGCATCAGTGCACTCAAAGCCACCTCGCGGGTGCCCGCGCCAGTGATCGCTTTGGTGAGTTTGACGCTTTTGGCTTGGGCACTGAACCTGCCGGTCGACACCATCGGCTCTCGCTTTGGCGGCATCCCCCAAGGCTTACCGGTGTTGGAGTGGCCCGCCTTTTCTTGGGAAACAGCCAAGCTCTTGGTGGTCCCCACCTTGACCATTGCGCTGCTGGGTGCGATCGAATCGCTTTTATGCGCTCGCGTGGCCGACCAACTGAGTGACACACCCAAACACGACCCGAACCAAGAGTTCATGGCTCAAGGGATTGCCAACGCTGTGGTGCCTTTTTTTGGCGGCATGCCCGCCACCGGCACCATCGCCCGCACGGTGACCAACATCCGATCTGGCGCCGTATCACCCATCGCGGGCATCGTGCACGCCGCAACCTTGGCCGCCGTGGTCTTGCTGGCCGCGCCGTTGGCCATGCACATCCCATTGGCGGTGCTGGCAGGGGTCTTGTTGTTCGTGGCTTGGAACATGGGGGAATGGCGAGAGTTCGCCCGCCTCAAGCAATTCAGCAACCACTACCGCCTGATGATGGTCTCGACCTTTGTCATGACCATTGTGTTCGACCTGACGGTGGCTCTGGAATTGGGTTTGGTGCTGGCTTTTGTTCTGTTTGTGCGCCGCCAAAGCCACTTGTTCAGCGCGGACATTGACTCTCAAACCGAGACAAGTGTGCAGGCACGTTTGTTCGGCGCCTTGTTTTTCGGTGCGGTGGCCAAACTCGACCCATTGCAGCGCTTGGCCGACACGGCTACACCGGGCTTGGTGATGCGTTTGGATGCGCGTCAACTGATTTCTTTGGACACCACAGGCTTGGATGCGCTGGAACAACTCCAGCGGAGCCTTGGCAAACGCCAAGGTCGCTTGGTGCTGCACGGACTCAATGCCCAGCCGCGCTCTTTGTTGGAACGCTCTGGCTTTTCCCAGCACATCGACTTGGAAGATCCGGAACCGGTCTGAGCCCTTAAAATGAGTGCTTTGTTCAACAGGTCAGCCATGTTCCCCTTTGCACGCCCCCACTACACCTCTGACACCACACAGTTTCTGGCCCAACTCAAAGTCGAGCGCCCTGAACTCGAAGCTGAACAACGCCAAGGCCGGGCTTTGTTGTGGGACACCGGCATGGACGCTCAGTTCCAAGCCCAAGCCAAAGCGGCACGTGTGGCGCAACAGCCCTACGTTTACCAAACCAAGGCTTGATCCAGCCCTACTCCTGCATGAGCACGGCTTTCACCGATCTCGAATCAGCCCCTGAGGGCTTGGACTCGGCCTTGCCCGTGCTGGTGGACAGCGTGGCGGTTGCCCGTCTGTATGGAGAGCCCTTGTTCTCCATGCCGCGGGATTTGTACATCCCGCCTGACGCTTTGGAAGTTTTTCTAGAGGCCTTTGAAGGGCCGCTGGATTTGTTGCTCTATTTGATCCGCAAGCAAAACTTCAACATCCTGGACATTCCCATGGCGGGTGTGACGCGCCAGTACCTGAGTTATGTGGACGAAATCCGCCAACGCAACCTCGAGCTGGCTGCCGAATACCTGTTGATGGCGGCCATGCTGATCGAGATCAAATCACGCATGTTGTTGCCACCCAAACGTGCAGCCGAGGGCGAAGAAGTCGAAGACCCTCGTGCAGAGTTGGTGCGCCGCCTGCTCGAATACGAGCAAATGAAACTGGCCTCCATGCAGCTGAATGCGATTCCGCAATATGGCCGTGATTTTTTAAACACCCAAGTTCACATCGAACAAAGCCTTCAACCCCGCTTTCCCGATGTGAGCATGGACGAGCTGCAATCGGCTTGGCGCGACATTCTGAAACGTGCCAACCTGGTGCAGCACCACAAAATCAGCCGTGAAGAACTCAGCGTCCGCGAACACATGAGCATCGTTCTGAAGCACCTGCAGGGCCGCAAGTTTGTCGAATTTGAAAAACTGTTTGACCCCAGCTTGGGAACCCCTGTTTTGGTGGTCACCTTCATTGCCCTGTTGGAGTTGGCCAAAGAGACCTTGATCGAGATCACCCAAGCCGAAGCTTTTGCCCCCATTTACGTCCGCTTGGCCTACACACCCCAGTGAACGCGTCACACCCGTGGCTCTGAAAGCACCCTTCATGACCTCATCCATCGCCACCCCCTACGGCACACTCCCCCCCGCCTCGCCTGTGGCCACACGCAAACCTGTGAGTTTGCCGCGCCTGAACGAGATGCGCGAACGCGGCGAAAAAATCACCATGCTCACTGCCTACGACGCCACCTTTGCAGCGGTCGCTGACGCTGCGGGTGTGGACTGTATTTTGGTGGGTGACTCCTTGGGCATGGTCTGCCAAGGCCTGACCAGCACCGTGGGGGTGAGTCTGGACACCATGCGATACCACACCGAGAGCGTGGTGCGTGGCATCCAGCGTGTGCAAGGTACCGCCTGGATCATTGGCGACCTTCCCTTTGGCACTTACCAAGAGTCGCGCGAACAGGCTTTGCGCAGCGCCAACGTGCTGATGCAATCTGGCGCCCACATGGTCAAGCTAGAAGGCGGTGGTTGGACCACCGAAACCGTTCGGTTTTTGGTGGAGCGCGGCATCCCGGTCTGCGCCCACCTTGGCCTCACGCCGCAAACCGTGCATGCACTGGGCGGTTACCGCGTCCAAGGGCGTGGGGATTCGGCCGACAAGCTGCGCCAAGAAGCCTTGGCACTGCAAGACGCCGGTGCCAGCATGCTGGTATTGGAGATGGTGCCTGCCGTCCTCTCTGCCGAGCTCACTTTGGCTTTGCCACGCTGCCACACCATCGGAATCGGTGCAGGCCATGGCACGGCGGGGCAAGTGCTGGTCATGCACGACATGCTGGGCGTCAACCTGGGCAAGAACCCCAAGTTCGTGCGGAACTTCATGACCGGTCAAAGCAGCGTTTTGGAGGCCATGGCTGCTTATGTGCGCGCTGTCAAAGACGGCAGCTTTCCTGACAATGCCTTGCACGCCTGGTAAGGGCGATTTCTCTCATGCTCATCGCCCGATCGATTGCCGAACTGCGCCAACACCTGGCACCCAGTCAATGCCCCGCCTTTGTGCCCACCATGGGCAACTTGCATGCCGGTCACATCAAACTGATTGAGCGGGCACGGCCGCAGGGCGACTTCACGGTGGCCAGCATCTTTGTGAACCGCCTGCAGTTTTTGCCGCACGAAGACTTCGACAGTTACCCCCGCACTTGGGAAGCCGACTGTGCCAAGCTCGAAGCGGCGGGCTGCGACCTGGTTTTCGCGCCGCGCGAAACGGACTTGTACCCGCAACCGCAGACCGTCAAGGTGCAGGCCGATCCGGCCTTGGGTGACATCTTGGAGGGCGAATTTCGCCCGGGTTTTTTCACTGGCGTCTCCACCGTGGTCATGAAACTGTTCTCCAGTGTGTTTGCGGGTAAAGCCCAAGGCGTGGCAGTTTTTGGCAAGAAGGATTACCAACAACTCATGGTGATCCGCCAAATGGTGGCCCAATTTGCCCTGCCCATCGAGGTGATCGGGGTGGACACCTGCCGTGCCGAGGACGGTTTGGCTTTGAGTTCACGCAATGGCTACTTGAGTGAGAGCGAACGCGCCGAAGCGCTGCAACTGTCACTGGCCCTGCGCGCCTTGAGCCGTGACGCCCTGGCCGCAGCCGATGCACTGGCCCAGCATTTGCCCGGGCTTGAGGCCCAGGCCATGCAAAGTCTGCGTCAACGCGGTTGGCAACCCGACTACCTCACGGTGCGGCGCCGACATGATCTGCAAGCGCCACAAGCGGGCGATCACTTGGTGGTTTTGGGTGCCGCCAAATTGGGGAGCACGCGGCTGATCGACAACTTCGAGGTCTGACGCCCTCACCCGATGGATTCAGTGGCTGCGGCCGCTTCTGAACATGCCATGGGTTTTACGGCTCAACACCCCTTGTGCCGCCAACTTGTTCATGGACGGGCTGGCATGGGCATGTGTAATGGCCATTCCCAGGGCATCCGCTGCGTCTTGTCGAGGCACTACAGGCAGCTGCAACAAACGCTTGACCATCTCCTGAATCTGCGACTTGGCGGCACGGCCATGGCCAGTAACCGATTGCTTCATCTGGAGGGCGGTGTACTCGGCCACAGGCAGACCACAAGACACCAATGCCGTGACACAACAACCTCGGGCCTGCCCCAATAACAAGGTGGCCTGCGGGTTGACATTGACGAAGACAATCTCGACCGAGGCCACATCGGGCTGGTAACGCTCGGTGATCTCTCGGATACCGTCGTAAATGACTTTGAGACGCGCGGGCAGGTTGCCCATTTCCTCGCGGGTGGTCTCAATCACGCCACTGGCCACATAGCCGAGGCGCGAGCCCGTGATGTCGATCACGCCAAAGCCCGTGGTTTGCAAGCCAGGATCGATGCCCAAAATGCGCAGGGTTGGGGGCGCTGTGGTGGTCAAACTCATGGCAAAACCACACCGTTCATGCGGGCCATGATGGTCTCGGTGCGTTGCGCCAAATAGGGTGACTGCGGCAGTTTTTCAAAGTAACGCGGGCGCGGCAACATGACGGCCAAACGCGCGGACTCCCAAGCATTCAATTGGGACGCGCTTTTGCGAAAGTAATGCTGGGCTGCCGCTTCAATGCCAAAGACACCCTCGCCCCACTCCACCTGATTGAGGTAGATTTCCAAAATACGGCTTTTGCTCAAAAAAGTTTCAAGCGTCACGGTGATCAGGGCCTCCTGCGCCTTGCGCAGCAAAGTGCGCTCACCGGATAAAAAAAGATTTTTGGCCAACTGCTGGGTGATGGTCGAGCCGCCAACGATCTTTACAGCGACAGGCTTTTCGGGTTGCCGCTGGGCACGTTTTTCAGCCTGGGCTTTGGC
Source organism: Akkermansia muciniphila (assembly GCA_943331105.2). GTDB lineage: Bacteria > Pseudomonadota > Gammaproteobacteria > Burkholderiales > Burkholderiaceae_C > Limnohabitans_A. The sequence goes on along the minus strand of CALQKH020000007.1, from coordinate 169,730 downwards.
CTTGGCATTTTTCTCCCATGCGCTTTCCACCGATTGCCACCAAATGCCTTGGTGTTGGGTGAAAGCGGCATCTTCTGAGGCCAATACAGCCCGCTGCAATTTGGTGCCCACCGCACTCAAAACCACTGGCTCTTGGCGCCAAGGCAGTTGACCATCACGCTTGAGGATTTGCCATGCCTGCGAACGCTGAAAGGCCGTGGATTCGGGCATCAGCCACTGCATGCTCAACACGCGCAGCGCAAAAAAGAGCTGCAGGCCCACAAAGGCCAAGAGCAAGAGCAACAACCACCGTCCGAATGCGCGCATGGCTCAGGCTCTTTCGCTGGGCTTAAGCAGGCAGATCCTGCGGACTGTCACTCAAATCCACCGCAATGGTCACAGGGCCAGCGGGCAGATTGTCTTCGTCTTCATCGGTCTCAACGGCCATCCCGTCCAGTGCAGCATCTGCGTCCAAATGGGCGATCACCGTGCCACGCACATCCAGAGCCATGAGATCCACGTCAGCCAGTTTGACGCGCACCCGCGCCCCTCGTGGCAAATTTTGCGCACCCATCACGCTGAACATCAAGGGCAAAGTGTCGGCACGTACCAACCAGATGCCACCCCCCATTTCCTTGACCAGACTGGCGTCCAGCTCCTCAAGCCCTTGCTGTTGCACATGGCGCAGTGTCCAGTAGCGCTCCATGCTGGACTGCACGCTGTTGTAGGCGCTGTAGGTCGCATCAAAGCCACTGATGATGGAGAACAACTCGGCGTCCTTGGGCTTGAAGGGCGCGGCCAATGCGGCTGTGGCGCCGTGCTTGGCGCAGGCAATGATTTGCCATTGGTTGACCAAATCGGTGTAGCGGCGCAGCGGCGAGGTGCTCCAGGCGTAGCTGGGCACGCCAATGCCGGCATGTGGCAAGGCCTTGGTGCCCATGCGCACTTTCACACCGGGAGCCAGGCTGGCCTGGCTGCGGTAAATGCCGGGCACACCCAGCTGGGCCATCCACTGGCCCCAGGTGCTGTTGGCCAAGATCATGGCCTCGGCCACCATCAAGTCGAGTGGCGCGCCGCGCTTGCGGGTGCCAATGAGCACAGTTTCGTCCCCCAAGGGCGGCGTGTCGTTGCTGGCGCGCTCCAACTTGAAACTGTAGTCCGGTCGGTTGAAGTTTTCGGGTTTGCCGCGCACCACTTCGCGCCGGGCCTTGAGGGTTTGCGCCAGACGCCAGAAAAAGCCCAGCGTGGCACGGCTCACCGGCACATCGGCATGATCGCTTTGATCTTCGCCTTCCAGCCATTCTTGGGTGATGCGCTCGTCCAACTGGTCGTGGCGCAAATTGACCAAAATTGGCACGCGCTCCAGACGTGTTTCGGCGCTTTGCACCTCCAGCGTGTCTTCGCTGAAAGTGACGTACAGCGACACCGCCGGACAATCTCGCCCCTCGATCAGGGTGTAGGCCTGCACCACGCTGTCGGGCAGCATGGTGATTTTGTAGCCCGGCATGTAGACCGTGGACAGGCGAGCGCGACCCAGCTGGTCGATGGCGCTGCCGGGTGACAAGGCCAAACCGGGAGCGGCGATGTGAATCCCCACGGTAACGCGGCCGCTGCCCAGCCCTTGCAGTGACAAGGCGTCGTCGATCTCGGTGGTGTGCGAGTCGTCGATGGAGAAGGCATGAACCGGCGCCAATGGCAATTCGTCTGCAATGGCAGGCGCCTGCAAAACAGGAAAGCCCGTGCCTTTGGGAAACAGGTCAAACAAAAACCGCTGCCAATGGAAATCCCACGGCGATGCGATGGCACCCGCGTTTTGCAACAAATCCAATGGTGCGGTCTGGCTGCCCTTGCTGGCTTCGACCACGGCCTTGTATTCGGGCGTGTTTTTGTCGGGGCGAAACAAGATTTTGTAGAGCTGCTCGCGGATAGGCTCAGGGCAAGTGCCGGCCACCAGATCGGCCGACCAGGCCTCGATCTGGGCTTGAACCTGCTTTTTCTTTTCAATGGCCAGCAAGGCCTGCTGCACGATTTCGGCAGGGGCTTTGCGAAAGCGCCCCTTGGCACCACCCCGGCGGAAGTAATGCGGCGCTTCATGCAAGCACAGCAAAGCCGCCACCTGCTCGGTGGTGCTGGCTTTGGCGCTGAAATAGTCTTGTGCCAGGTCGCCAAAGCCGAACTCTTCGTCCGGGGCGCATTCGTAGGCCAGCTCCAACTCGATGGTTTGGCTCAAGGCGGCGGCATCGAGCAACAAAGCGGCCGGGGCCGGTTTGTCGAACTTCAGCAGCATGTGGGCCGATTTGACCTTGACCCGTTTACCGGAGTCGAGTTCGACCTGCGCCGAGGCCTCGGCTTCAGACATGATGCGACCGGCCATGAATTTGCCGGCATCTTCAAATAATACGTACATGACAGGATTTTCCCATGCCACCTGTCCAATCCTGGGCAAGGACTCAGGCCAAGCGCAAAAATTCAAGGATTTGCGGCAAGTGGTCGTCAAAATCACTCAGGGCATGGTCGCTGCCCTCGATCAGGCGCACCTGCCCAGCCTGATGGCGGGCCAGCATTTCGCGCCAATCCAATACCTCGTCGCCCTTGGCGATCAAGGCCAGCGTGGCGGGCCGGGTTGGCAAGGGCTGACTTTCAAGAACTTGGAGCTCTTGCACATAAGCCAGCTCGAAGAAGATGCTTTGCGACGGGTCTTGCCAGACCGGGTGCTCGCCGATGTAGCGCGCCAAATCGCGTGAGGGGTTTACGGCCGGATTGATCAGCACCGCAGAGATCCCCATGTGCGCTGAGAGCCATGCGGCATAAAAACCTCCCAAAGAAGAACCCATGACTGCCATCTGCTCAAGCGGCCAGGCGGCTGTACCCTCCAACAGCAAGGCCATGGCCTGTGCGGGGGATGCGGGCAGTTGGGGACACCACCAAGTGACTTCAGGGTGCTGTGACTGCACCAGCTTGGCCATGGTTTGGGCCTTGACCGACTGCGGCGATGATCTGAAACCGTGCAAATACAGAAGGTGAGTCGTGGCCACAGCGCGTCAAATTTCGATCTTGGAGCCCAACTCGACCACCGCATTGGTGGGCAAGTTCAAAAATGCCGCTGCACCACTGGCGTTGTGGTGCATTTGGGCAAAGAGTTTTTCGCGCCATGTGGCCATGCCACCGCCGATGGTAGGGATCACAATGTCGCGCGACAAAAAGTAACTGGTCATCATGGGGTCCAAACGGCCACCGCTGCCACCAATGTTGGCCAGCGCGGACGGCAAGTCTGGGTTGTCTTTGAATCCATAGTTGACAATGACTTGCCAACAATCACTGCCAAGATCGGTGACTTCCAGACGTTGTGCCAAGGGCATGCGTGGAATTTCAAGGTTTTGCACCGTCACAAACAAATTCCGCTCATGCAGAACTTTGTTGTGCTTCAGGTTGTGCAGCAAGGCATTGGGTACCGTACCGACCTCCGCGGTCAAAAACACAGCGGTGCCCGTGACCCGGGTTGGAGGCGCCACAAAAACAGCTTCCAGAAAATCTGTCAATCGCAAGGCGTCTGAACGCAGGGATGCATTGAGCAGTCGACGACCATCGTGCCATGTGAGCATGAACGTAAAGATCACGGCCCCAAGCATCAAGGGGAACCAGCCGCCGTCCAATAACTTGAACATGTTCGAAGCCCAAAACGCCAAGTCAACCAATAAGAAAAAGCCGGTGGCCCCAATGCACAGGGCCAAGGGCAGCTTCCAAGCGTGGCGAATGACAAAAAAGGTGAGCACGGTGGTGATCAACATGTCGGTGCAAACGGCAATGCCATAGGCCGCAGCCAAGTTGCTCGACGACTTGAACATCACGACCGCCAAAGCGATCGCCGCAAACAAGCTCCAGTTCACAAAGGGCATGTAAATTTGGCCCGTGTCGGTCTCACTGGTGTGCAAAACCTGTAACCGTGGCAGGTAGCCCAGCTGAATCACTTGCTTGGTGACGCTGAAAGCACCTGAGATCAGGGCTTGTGACGCAATCACCGTGGCCATCGTGGCCAAGCCCACCATGGGCAACAAGGCCCAGTCGGGGGTCATCATGTAGAAGGGGTTTTTGACCGCTTCAGGCTCCGCCAACAGCAGCGCACCTTGGCCGAAGTAATTGAGCGTCAGGCAAGGCATGACCACCGAAAACCAAGCCAAGCGGATTGGCTTTTTGCCAAAATGCCCCATGTCAGCGTAAAGCGCCTCGGCACCGGTCACGCACAAGACGACCGCACCCAAGATGATGAAGGTGGTGCCCGGGTTGTGCCAGATGAAACTCAGCGCATAGTGCGGGCTGATCGCCAACAAAATTTCAGGGCGCTGAACAATGTGCACCAAACCCAAAGCGGCAATGGCTAAAAACCAAACCAAGGTGATGGGCCCAAAAAAGCGGCCGATGCCAGCTGTTCCGCGTTTTTGTACCCAAAACAGCACGAACAAAATGACCAAGGTCAGGGGAATGACCGATTTTTTGAAGGCGGGCGAGATGATCTCCAGACCTTCGACCGCTGACAACACCGAAATGGCAGGCGTGATCACACCATCGCCATAAAACAAACAAGTGCCAAAGATGCCCACCATCAAGAGCACCTTGCGCAACTGCGGCTGGTCTTTGACCGACTGTGAGGCCAAAGCCAACATGGCCACCAAGCCGCCTTCACCGTGGTTATCGGCCCGCAGCACCAAGACCACGTACTTCAGGGACACGATCGTGGTCAGTGTCCAGAAAAAGATGGAGAGGATGCCGTAGACGTTGTCTGGCGTGAAGGGCACATGGCCAGAACCGAAAACCTCTTTCATGGCATACAGCACGCTGGTGCCGATGTCGCCATAAACCACACCAATGGCCCCCAGTGTCAGGGCGGTGAGGGAGGACTTTGTAGAAGACATAAATGAGCCCGAAAAATCGGGCTGTGACGCAGGTAGGCGCTATTTTGCGCCCATTCACTCGGGGCTGTCTCGGGCAGAATAAAAAATGTTGCAGCGCAGCAACTTTTGGGTTTCAGCCGAGAATCTGGCCACCCCGAACTTCAGTCGTAAACCTCGGCCTCGGGGTCTGTGGCTTCCAACTCGTAACTGGCCGCCAGCATGGCCAAACGGCCGATCACGCCATACATATAAAAACGGTTGGGCACACTGGCACCCGGTTTCACGCCCGGTTGGGGCAAGTGCGGTGTGTCGGCAAAGGCCAAAGGCACAAAGCTCGCGCCTGGGGCGTTCAGGTTTTCATCGACACCGCGCTCGGCGTGCACCCGGTAAAAACCACCCACCACATAGCGGTCCATCATGTAGACGACCGGCTCGGCCACGGCGTCATTGATGCGCTCGTTGGTCAAAACGCCTTCTTGAATGATGACGTCGTTCACGGTCTGCCCGTCCTTGATGACGTTCATCTTGTTGCGGGTCTTGCGATTCAAGGCGTCCAAGTCGGCCACATCGCGCACCGTCATGATGCCCATGCCATACGTCCCGTTGTCTGCCTTGACGACCACAAACGGTTTTTCATTGATGCCGTATTCCTTGTATTTGCGCTTGATTTTGGTCAAGAGCGCATCCACATTGCTGCGCAGGCAATCCATGCCCGTGCCTTCGGCAAAGTTCACGTCGCCGCATTGGCTGAACATCGGATTGATGAGCCACGGGTCGATGCCCAACAGTTTGCCAAATCTCTTGGCCACTTCTTCGTAGCTTTGAAAGTGCTTGGTCTTGCGCCGCACGCTCCAGCCCGCGTGCAGGGGTGGCAGCAAGAACTGCTCGTGCAGCTCTTCCAAAATGCCTGGCGCGCCAGCGGACAAGTCGTTGTTGAGCAAGATGGTGCAGGGATCGAAGTCTTTCAGGCCCAAGCGGTGCTGGCTGCGCACCACCGGCTCCAAGGTCACGCTTTCTCCATTGGGCAACTCGATGGTGGTGCTTTCCTTGATCTCGGGATTGATCGAGCCCAAGCGCACATTGAGACCTGCCATGTGGAAGATGCGCTGCAACTGAACCACGTTAGACAGATAAAAGGTGTTGCGGGTGTGGTTTTCCGGAATGATCAGCAGATTTTTGGCCTCGGGGCAGATCTTCTCGATGGCCGCTTGCGCCGCCTGCACAGCCAAAGGCAGCATTTCGGGCGTCAGGTTGTTCCAGCCACCCGGATACAGGTTGGTGTCCACCGGGGCGAGTTTGAAGCCCGCGTTGCGGATATCGACCGAGGTGTAAAACGGGGGGGTGTGCTCCATCCACTCGAGACGAAACCAACGCTCGATGGCGGGCATGGAATCGAGAATGCGCTGTTCCAGCTCATTGATGGGGCCAGTCAAGGCGGTGACGAGGTGGGGGACCATGGGCGACCTTTAAGGGGCTTGGTTAACAAAAACAAAATTCATATGAGGCCAAAGCCTGGCTTTGCAAGCATCAGGCACGCACTTCGCCTTCGCCCAGCACCACGTACTTGAGCGATGTCAGCCCTTCGATGCCCACCGGACCCCGGGCGTGAAACTTGTCGGTGCTGATGCCGATCTCGGCGCCCAGTCCGTATTCAAAACCATCGGCAAAGCGGGTGCTGGCGTTGACCATGACGCTGGCCGAGTCGACCTCGCGCAAAAAGCGCTGAGCGTGCATGTGGTCGCGGGTCAAGATGGCGTCGGTGTGGTGGCTGCTGTAGTGGTTGATGTGGGCAATGGCTTCGTCCAAGCCTGCGACCACCTTGATGCTGATGATGGGCGCAAGGTATTCTTCGAACCAATCTTGCTCGGTGGCGTCTGCCAAATGGGCCCCATTCACCTGGCTCAAAATGGCCTTGGATTCTGGGCAGCAACGCATCTCCACGCCTTTGGCGGCGTACACCGCACCAATTTTGGGCAAGAAATCGGCCGCCACGCCCTGCGCCACCAACAAGCTCTCACTGGCATTGCAGGGGCTGTATTTGTGGGTTTTGGCGTTATCGGCCACCCGCACGGCCATGTCAATGTCACAAGGCTCGTCCACATAGGTGTGGCAATTGCCGTCCAGGTGCTTGATCACGGGCACTTTGGCTTCGGCGCTGATGCGCTCGATCAGACCCTTGCCGCCTCGCGGAATGACCACATCCACAAACTGGGGCATGGTGATGAGTTGACCCACAGCTGCGCGGTCGGTGGTTTGCACCAGTTGAACCGCGTCTAACGGCAGGCCGCTGTCGGTGAGGGCTTGCTGCACCAACTGGGCAAGGGCTTTGTTTGACTCGATGGCCTCAGAGCCACCGCGCAAGATACAGGCATTGCCGCTCTTGATCGACAGGCTGGCCGCTTCGATGGTCACGTTGGGGCGGCTTTCGAAAATCATGCCGAACACGCCAATCGGCACCCGCATCTGGCCCACACGGATACCACTGGGCACCTGCTTCATGCCAATGATCTCGCCGATCACGTCGGGCATCGCGGCCAATTGCTCGCAGCCTTGGGCACAGGTCTCCAAGACCTTGGGCGTGAGTTTCAGACGGTCCACCATGGGTTCGGCCAAACCGGCAGCGCGAGCGCGGTCCAGGTCTTTGGCGTTGTCCATTTGCAGGGCATCGGTGTTGTTGCGCAACAAAGCAGCCAAACGGCGCAGAGCCGCGTTCTTGGTGGCTGCGGAGGCCTTGGCCATCAGAGCCGACGCTTTTTTGGCTTGCTGGCCCAAGGCCTGCATGTGTGCAGCGGTGTTCAATTCGGTCATGGAAACATTTTCGCAGATGCTGATACAGATGGGGATGGGTCTCAGCGCACCATGCAAAAACGCGAAAATCTCAGGGCCAATCGTTGCAAAGCTTGCCAAGGATCGGTGGGCCAGTCCGGGACTTTCAGGCCTTTGACAATGCCGTCCACTTGGTGGGCTGACTGCAGCAGGCCGTTCAGGCGGGCTTCTGTCATTCGGGGCAACACGCGCTCAAACAAGCGCTCACGCGGTCCCCAAACGCGCTGCTCACGCAGCGCCATGGGCAGGGGCTTGCCTGCGGCCATGGCAGCTTTTACGCGTTTCAGGGCACGGATATCTTCGGCGATGGTGTAGTGCACCAGCACAGCCGCCTCGCCCTCGGCTTGCAGACCGTCCAGCATGCGTTGGACGCGGGCGACTTGCCCAGACAGCACCGATTCAGACAGCTTGAAAACATCATAGCGAGCCACATTGACCACTGCAGCTTCCACTTGGGCTTGGCTGATGTCCCCCTGCGGATAAAGCAGCCCCAATTTTTGAATTTCCTGAAATGCGGCCAACAAATTACCTTCTACCCGGTCTGCAAAAAATTGCAGGGTGCGCTGTCCCTCATCGCCAGCAGCCACATTTTGACCCTGCATTTGCAAGCGCTGAGCAATCCATTGGGGCAAGGCGTTGCGTTCAATCGGGTCGATCTGAACCGAAACGCCAAAATTTTCGAGTGCGCCAAACCAAGCCCCTTTACGGGTGGCAGCATCCAGACGGGGCAGACTGACCAGGGTCAGCGTGCTGTCATTGCCTTGGGTGGAAGCAGCCAATTGCTGCAGGGCGGCACTGCCCTCCTTGCCGGGCTTGCCCGAGGGGATGCGCACTTCCACGATTTGTTTGTCGGCAAACAAGCTGAGCGAACCGCCCGCGGCCAAGACCTCGCTCCAATCAAAATGCGCGCCTGACACGGTGTGTACGCTGCGCTCGGTATAACCTTGAAGCCGAGCTGCCGCACGGATGGCGTCAGCGGCTTCTTGTTGCATCAGCGGCTCATCGCCATGCAGCACATACAGGTTGCGCAAGCCTTTTTGCAAATGAGACGACAGCTGAGATGAGGCCAATTGCATGAGCGGATCAGGGCTTGGGCGCAGGCACAAGCGGCGCCTTGGATGGCGGCTTGACCATCGCCAAACGCCGCATGATCTGCTGCACGATGTCGGTTTGCATGTCGCGGTAAAGCATGCCTTGCTCGATTTCCTTGGACAAAGCGGCGGTCTCAGTGAAACTCAAATCGCGCTGCTGGGCCAACTCCACCGCATCGATCCAAATCACGCCGTCGGGCGTTCGCAAGCGAAACCTGACCCGCAAACGCAGTTGCAATTCGCGCACTTGGCCCAAAGCATTGATGCCCACCACCACCTGCTGTCGCTCTTCACTCAAAATGTCCAAAATGGCATCGGCTTTGAGCATTTGCGCTGGTTCACTCCACACGTCAATGCGGCCGGTGCCCAATAAATTCCGACGCAATTCCACACCCAAAGGCGAGTTGATCGCGAAATTGGCGTACAGCGTTTTGAAGGGGTAGTCCCCCACGCTGCGCAACTGAAAACCACACGCCGACAGCCCTGCGGTCAAAGGCATGGCCCATAAACCTTGCAAAAAGTAGCGGCGCGGGATGCTCATGGGCCAGCCGATTCAGACCACGATGTTGACCAAGCGCCCAGGCACCACGATCACCTTTTTAGGGGCAGCGCCTGCAGCTTGCTTGACAAAGGCCTCCGCCGCCAAAGCAGCGGCTTCGATCTGGGCCTTGTCGGCGCTGGCGGCCACCCAAATGGCGCCACGCAGCTTGCCGTTGATTTGCAGCATCATCTCGATCTGGTCTCGCTCCAAGGCCGATTCATCCAAGGCCGGCCAAGGGGCATCGAGCAACTCACCCACTGCTTGGGCATACCCCAATTGCTGCCAAATTTCATCGGTGATGTGTGGGCAAGCGGGGTAGAGCATGCGCATCAGAATGGACACGCCTTCGCACAGGGCAGCAGTGTCACCTGAGCTGGCATCGGGCTTGAAGTCTTCCAGTGCATTGAGCAGCTTCATGCAACCGGACACCACCGTGTTGTATTGCATGCGCTCGTAGTCGTAGCCCACTTGCTTGAGCACCAAATGCATTTCGCGGCGCAAGGCTTTGGCCGAATCGCCCAAAGCGGCTTGACTCAAGTCTTGGCCCGTGGCCGTGCGCAGCAAAGCGTGGTGCTTGAAGGCGAAGTTCCAGACCCGGCGCAAAAAGCGGTAACTGCCCTCCACGGCCGAGTCGTTCCACTCCAGCGTCACCTCGGGTGGCGCGGTGAACATGGTGTACAGACGCGCGGTATCGGCGCCGTATTTTTCAATCAGGTCTTGAGGGTCCACACCATTGTTTTTCGACTTGGACATGGTGCCCACGCCTTCGTAGTCAATGGCGGTGCCCACGGGCAAGCGACCGTCGCCACTGTCGGCTTCGTTCTTGAGCTTGGCACCCACCACTTTGCCCGTCTCGTCGAGCACATGTTCGACATCGTGCGGCCAAAAATAGTCCTTGCCCCCCTTGGCGGTGCGGCGTGAGTAAATGTGGTTGAGCACCATGCCCTGCGTGAGCAGTTTGCTGAAGGGTTCATCCACTTTAACCAGGCCCAGATCGCGCATGACCTTGGTCCAGAAGCGCGCGTAAAGCAAATGCAAGATCGCGTGCTCGATGCCGCCGATGTACTGGTCCATGCCGCTGCCGCCCGCTGCCAGTTGTTGGTCACGCATCCAATAATCTGCACCCTCGCCCACCATGCCGTCGGCTTTGGTCGGGTCGCAATAGCGCATGAAATACCATGACGAATCCACGAAGGTGTCCATGGTGTCTGTCTCGCGGCGGGCAGGCTTGCCGCACACCGGACAGGTCACACCCGCGTGGAAACCTTCGTGCTTGAGGAGCGGGTTGCCCGAACCGTCAGGGATGCAGTCTTGCGGCAGCACCACAGGCAGGTCTTTTTCGGGTACAGGCACCGCACCATGCTCTTCGCAGTGGATGATCGGGATCGGTGTTCCCCAGTAGCGCTGGCGGCTGATACCCCAGTCGCGCAAACGCCAAGTGGTTTTCTTTTCGCCGAGGCCTTTGGCGGCCAGCAACTCGGCCACTTTGTTGGCGGCGGCCTTGAAGCTCAGGCCATCGAGATCTCCCGAATTGATGCACACGCCATCTTTGGTCGCGTACCACTCGGCCCAAGTGGAATCATCAAAAGCGGTCTTGGTGTTGCCTGCGTTGGGCAACGATGTTGAGCTTGCGTCTGAGGCGCCCGACGCAGGCGACGACAAGGCCGCCCCACGCTGTGCCACCACTTGCTGGATCGGCAAGGCGTACTTCAAAGCAAACGCAAAGTCGCGCTCATCGTGCGCGGGCACGCCCATCACAGCGCCATCGCCGTAAGACATCAGCACGTAGTTGCCCACCCACACCTCGACCTGTGCACCCGTCAAAGGATGCATGACAAACAGACCGGTAGCCATGCCTTTTTTCTCTTGGGTGGCCATTTCGGCCTCGGTCGTCCCGCCGCTCTTGCACTCTTCCAAAAATGCCGCCAGAGCGGGATTCGATACTGCAGCATGCAAAGCCAAAGCATGCTCAGCCGCCACAGCGCAAAAGGTCACGCCCATGATGGTGTCAGCGCGGGTGGTGAAGACGTACATCTTGCCGTCACCAATCAGCTGACCGTCAGCGCCCTTGATGTCGTGGGGGAAGGCAAAGCGCACTCCTTCGCTCTTGCCAATCCAGTTTTCCTGCATCAGCCGCACTTTGTCAGGCCAGCCGTTGAGTGTGGCCTTGTCGTTGCCGATCTGCACATGGTCCAAAAGCTCTTGCGCATACTGGGTGATGTTCAGGTAGTAGCCCGGAATTTCACGCTTTTCGACCGGAGCGCCCGTGCGCCAGCCTTTGCCGTCAATCACCTGCTCATTGGCCAACACCGTCTGGTCCACCGGATCCCAGTTCACGACTTGGGTCTTGCGGTAAGCAATGCCTTTTTCCAGCATCTTTAAAAACAGCCACTGGTTCCACTTGTAGTAGGTTGGGTCGCAGGTGGCAACTTCGCGCGACCAGTCGATGGCCAGGCCCATGGCCTGCATCTGTTTTTTCATGTACGCGATGTTCTCGTACGTCCATTTGGCCGGGGGCACGCCGTTTTTCAAGGCGGCATTCTCGGCCGGCAGGCCAAACGCGTCCCAGCCCATGGGCATGAGGACGTTGTGGCCCTTCATGCGCAGACTGCGCGTGAGCATGTCGTTGATGGTGTAGTTGCGCACATGGCCCATGTGCAGCTTACCGCTGGGGTAAGGCAGCATGGAACAGGCGTAAAACTTCTTTTTGCTGGCGTCTTCGGTGACACGGTAGGCATCGCGGGCCGTCCATCGCGACTGCGCTGCGGGTTCGACTTCAAGGTGGTTGTACTTGTCTTGCATAGGGCTAAATTGTAGGGCTTGGGACTCGGCGATCTGGGCGCTCGGGACGCACCAAGCCCAGGTCTATCAAGGATTCGCCAACTGGGCGACAAAGCCAATTCTTGTCAGGCCCGCTTTTTGAGCCAAACCCATGGCTTCGACCACCCGACCATAGGGCACCGTGGCATCGGCTCTGAGCTCCAACTCGGTTTGCGGATCGCGAAGGGCCACACGGGAAAGATGCGCTTTCAAGGCGTTCTCCGATATGACTTGATCGTTCAAGTACAAAACCCCTTGGGCATCCACCACCAAGACCACTGAAGAAGCCAATGCACCTGTATCTGCGCCTTGACTTTGGGGCAAATCCAGCCGAATGGCGCTGGTCATCAAAGGGGCTGTGACCATGAAAATCACCAACAAGACCAACATCACGTCCACCAATGGGGTCACATTGATGTCACCCATAGGCGCATCGGAGCGACGGCTGGACAATCGACCAAAGGGCATGTTGCATCAGTCCGCAGGTTTGGACAAAAGCGCTCGCACATCGTGCGCAAAGCCCTCAAGCTCCGCCTCGATTTGGCCAATGCGCCGCCCCAACAGGTTGTAGCCCAAGACTGCCGGAATCGCCACCGCCAAACCAGCAGCGGTCATGACCAAGGCCTCGCCCACGGGCCCGGCAATCTCTTCGATGCGAATGGCCCCGCCCTCTGCCAGCCCCGCTAAAGCGTTGAAAATACCCCAGACCGTTCCCAACAAGCCGATGAAGGGTGAAATCGTTCCCGCAGTGGCCAACCATGTTTGCCCCCACTGCATTCGGCGAATCCCCGATTGCATCGCATCGCGCAGCACCCGCGTCAGTTGGTGGTGTCGGTCGCCAGATGACGCCAAAGTGCCGCCCAAGGGCAACAAAGTCGCATCCAACATGGGCAAAACGCAGGCATCACGGTCAAATTGGGCCACCCGCTGGCGTGCATCTTCAAAGCCTGGTGCCTGCCAAAAAGCGGCCACACTGCGGGGCACGTCTTGACTCACACGCGATAACAAACGCCATTTCCAAGCCATCACCACCCATGAGCCCACAGACAGGGCCAAGAGCAACACCGCCAAAAACTGACTCACGGCGTCGCTGTGCAGCCAAAAGTCGTGCAAGTTCATGGTGTTGTGGGTGAAAGCGCCTCAGCGCAGACTCAACACATCAAACATGTCAAACAAGCCATGCTCTCTCGTTGACAAAAAGCGTGCCGCTCGAAGGCTGCCTTGAGCGTAAGTTGAGCGACTGGATGACTTGTGCGTTATCTCAATGCGCTCGCCTATGCCGGCAAAGAGCACCGTGTGGTCGCCCACAATGTCACCGCCCCGAATGGTGGAAAACCCAATGGTGGATGGGTCGCGTTCGCCGGTATGGCCATAACGTTCGTAAACGGCGCATTCGTTCAAATCACGCCCAATCGCTTCGGCAATCACTTCACCCATCTTGAGTGCTGTACCCGACGGTGCATCGACTTTGTGCCGATGATGGGCTTCGATGATTTCAATGTCGTAGCCGGTAGGCATGGCCTGCGCGGCCATTTGCAAAAGCTTGAGAGTGACGTTGACGCCTACGCTCATGTTCGGCGCCATGACGATGGCAATGTCACGGGCAATCTGGGCGATTTCGGCTTTTTGGGCATCCGTGAAACCCGTGGTCCCTATGACCGCTTTGACCCCCAATTCGCGGCAGACTTTCAAATGGGCCAGTGTGCCTTCTGGACGGGTGAAATCGATCAAACATGCCGATCCTTGCAAGCCTGCGTGCAGGTCAGCTGTGACCAGCGCTCCTGTGATCCGGCCCAAGGCTGCTCCGGCATCTTGGCCCAAAGCAAGGCTGGCGGCGATGTCAAGGGCACCTGACAGACGGCAGTCGTCAGTGGCCAAAATGGCTTCAATGAGCATGTGACCCATGCGGCCAGAGGCACCCGCGACGGTGATGGGCAGTTGTTTCAAAGTGGTCATTTGGATTTGAATGAAATGGGGGCTCAACCGCCGAGCTGGACACAAGCGACCGACGCGCTCAGCGCGAAACGGGCTCCAAGGGTGGATAAGTTCGGGGGGCTGCGGGTGCCGGCGGGTTGACGGGCCTGGAAGCCGGCGTGGTGGAGAACTTCTTGAGGTCTTCTTCACTGGCTTGCAAGACAGGCAATTTGCCTGGAGCTCGAGGCTTGATCAGGCGTCCGGCAAACTCGGATTCGCTGGGCAAATCGTCACCTTCAATGCGGTCCAACAGATCGTCCTTGAAATGAACCGTGAGCCTGAAATTTTGAGGTGCAACGCCTTGCCGTTGGATGCTGAATGCGTAATCCCACCGGTCTCCATGGAACAAACTGGCGACCAAGGGTGTGCCCAACACTTCGCGCACCTGCACCCGCGCCATGCCAAGGCGCAAGACTTGTCTTTGCTCCTTGGAAATGAAGTTGCCTTGCACCACCTCGGGCACATAGGGCCTGAATGTGTCTCGATTCACACCGGCTAAGCCGCTGCAACCCGCCAATCCAAAAAGCAGGAGTGCCACAGCCAGATAACGGCAGGACGAGCGAAATGTCGGGGATGCGGTCATGGTTGGATGGGTGCCGATATGATCATGTCCATTGTAGCGGCAGCTTTGCAAACAAACCGCTACCCAACGACAGGACTACCCCATCCCATGCGTCAGATTGATGAACTGAAAAACAACGGGCTCAAGGCCACTTTACCGCGACTGAAAATTTTGGAAGTTTTCCAAAGCGGCTCCATGCGTCACATGACAGCAGAAGATGTTTTTCGTCACCTGCTTCTGGAAAACGCAGACATTGGATTGGCCACTGTTTACCGGGTTTTGACCCAATTTGAACAAGCAGGCATCTTGAGTCGCAACCACTTTGAAAGCGGCAAATCGGTTTACGAGTTGAACGAGGGGCAGCACCATGATCACATGGTCTGTCTCGATTGCGGCCGGGTTGAAGAATTCTACGATGCAGAGATCGAATCACGCCAACATGCTGTCGCCAAAGCGAAAGGGTTTGAGATTGCCGACCATGCTCTGAGCTTGTACGCCCACTGCACTCAAAATCCGTGTCCCCACCGGAACGCACGCTGAACAACTGAGTGGGTTACTCCATGGCACGGCGCTGCCGCTCGATGAATTCCTGGTAAGTGTCAATGCCGCGCATCTGCAAAATCGTATTGCGCACAGCCGCCTCCACCAAAACCGCGATGTTGCGGCCCGCCATCACTTGAATCACCACTTTTTGCACAGGAATCCCCAGCACATCCTGGCGCAAAGGCTCTGAAGGCAATCGTTCGTAATCGCGCTCCAAAGTTTCGCGCCGCACCAAATGAACGATCAACTTTAAGCGCATCTTGCGGCGAACCGCGGTTTCACCAAAAATGGCCCGAATGTCGAGCAAGCCAATGCCGCGCACTTCCAACAGGTTTTGCAACAGATCAGGGCAACGCGCCTCAATGGTGGTCTGGTTGATGCGGTACAGATCGACGGCATCGTCGGCCACCAAGCCGTTACCGCGGGAAATCAGCTCCAAACCCAACTCACTTTTGCCCAAGCCAGACTCGCCGGTGATCAGCACACCCATGCCCAAGATGTCCATGAACACACCGTGCATCGTGGTGCGGTCGGCAAAATGTTTGGACAAATAAGCCCGCAGCACATCGATCACAAACGCCGACGACTGCTCGGTCAAAAACATAGGGATCTGAGCCCGTTCACACATGGCCAAAAGTGCATCTGGGGCAGTCTGACCATCGGCCAACACCAAAACAGGAGGCTCCAGGGTCACGATGCGGGCCGTACGACGGGCACAGTCTTCATCCGAACCGCTGGTCAGGTAAGCCACTTCGCGTGGGCCCAAAATTTGTACGCGATAAGGATGGATGTAATTGAGGTACCCCACCAAGTCGGCACCTGAGCGGGCTTCGCGCACAGCGACTTCGTCAAAGCGTCGTTCGGAGGCGCCAAGTCCCGCCAACCACTGCCATTTGAGTTGCTGCCGATGGTCTTCAAACAAAACATCGGCGCTGATGACGGAAGGCTTCATCGCAGAGTTTCAGCGCAGAGCAGTCAGGCCGTTTGGGCCGACTGCCATTGGGCAATCAATTGGTGCAAACCGATTTGGGCCGTACTGGACTTGATGCTTTCACGCAGCACGGTATCGCTCAGCAACTCAGCGATTTCAGAAAGGATTTCAAGGTGCTTTTGCGTAGCAGCCTCGGGCACCAGCAAAAAAATCAGCAAATTAACAGGCTGCTCATCGGGGGCATCAAAACCGATCGGCTCGGCCAACTGGAATACGGCGGCCATAGGCGCCTTAAGGCCCTTGATGCGGCCATGCGGGATGGCCACGCCATGACCCAAACCTGTCGACCCCAACCTCTCACGTGCAAACAAGCTGTCCGTGACCAAAGCACGAGACAAACCGTGGAGATTCTCAAAGAGAAGTCCGGCTTCTTCGAATGCGCGTTTCTTGCTGGTGGCTTCCACTCCTACAAGAACTTGTGCAACAGGCAGTATGGATGAGAGTCGGTTCATGGTCGAGGCCGGATTATGCACCCGAACGGCCCCAAGCTCTGGCCGGCCAAGGAACCGAAGCCATTTTTACGAGTTTGTTGCCATTTAGAGACGACATGCGCCATGAAAAAGGCCGCTCTGCAGCGGCCTTGGGCTCAAGAGGATGGGTCACATCATGCGTTTGGGCGCTGCGTGATGGTGATCGGTGATCCGGTCTTTGTGTTTGACCACCTGACGATCGAGTTTGTCCACCAGCTCATCCACTGCGGCATAAAGATCTTCATGTGCGCTCTCGGCAAACAAGTCATTGCCTTTGACATGTATGTTGCACTCGGCCCTTTGACGCTTTTCTTTCTCTTTCTGCTTTTCGACAGTCAGCAGCACTTTCACATCCACCACTTGGTCAAAATGTCGGGTGATGCGATCGAGTTTCCCCGTGACGTACTGGCGCAAGGCAGGGGTCACTTCCAAATGGTGTCCGCTGATGATTAAATTCATGAGTGTCGCCTCCATAGATGCAGGGTAGAAAAAGCCCCACCGAGGCGGGGCTCAGAAACCACTTTTCAGGTGGTTCAACCCCACTATGCGCCCCACATCACCGAAAAGCAATACATCCCCAACTAAACCTAAAAAGTCAGCCCTCAATGGCCACAAGGCCTCGTTTCGGTGCTATTGTCCGACTTGAAACAATTCGTGGTGGTGTTTTTTCTGCCACCCAAACGAGTTTCAGTCCCCATAAGGGCCTCAGCAATTCAAGCTGGCGCGCCATGCAAGTGCAAACGCCCTGCCAACCAAGCGCTGAGGCAGCTTGCCACCACCCCTAACAATCCTGCAACCCAGTAAAGTGTGAGGTGTCCCTGTGCATCGCGCCCAATAATGAGCCCTCCCACCAAAGCAGCAGACCCCATGGCAGCGGATTGGACCGCCGAATTGAGCGTCATGAAGGTACCGCGCAAACGAGGCTCTACGGAAGATGAAATCATGGCCATTCCGGGAATCATCCGACCACTCATCATGGTGAACAGCCAAGTCGAAATCAGCAACAACCCCCACAATGGCAAGCCCTCCGACAGCGTGGTCGCCATCAAGGGGAAAGCCACCGCCACCGCTAAGCGCTGAAACACCTTGACTTTGCCGACCCGATCGGTCAATCGACCAAAGTAGCGCGCCGTCAACAAGGTCGTTAGACCGCCACACAAATAGATCCAAGGCACCTCATCGTTTTTCATGCCAGCATTGGACTGAAGGTAAATCGTGATGTAGGGAATGACTGTGAAGCCCGCAAACATCATCAAACCCGTGACGCCAAAAGCCTTGAGATGGTTTGGCTCGGCCAACACCTGACCGATCCCGCGCCACACGTTCACCCGCTCAGGGTGGTGCAAGTGCGCATCCAAGCGGGGCAAGGTCTGCCAAGCGCCCAGTGCCAGCAGCCCCACCAAGAAGGCAATCCCAAAAAATGGAGCATGCCAATTGAAATGCGCTGCCAAAAACAGGCCCAAGGGCACTCCCGCCACCGTAGACACCGAGAAAGATGTCATGACCACACTCATGGCCCTGCCACGACGCTCAAACGGAATGACGTCGCCCACGATGGTCTGAGCCAAGGCCGATAAAACGCCCCCAAACAAACCTGCGGCAATGCGCGCCACCATCAACCAAAAGTAATCAGGCGCAAGACCACAGGCCAAGGTGGCCAAACCAAACAAGGTGTACATGGTCAGCAGCAACTGCTTGCGGCTAAAACGGTCAATATAGGTGGCAGCCATGAGCCCAGACAAACCGGCTGACAGGGTGTAAGCCGAAACCAACAAACCGAACTGGGCGTTGCTGATCCCAAACAGGGCTGTGAACTGCGGCCCCAGCGGCATCATGATCATGAAATCCAGGATGTGCGTGAATTGGATGCCCGCCAATGTCAACAGCAGCCAGCGCTCACGCCGTGGGGTCAAGTGGGGGATCATGAAACAATGCCTTCGCGTTGGTTGAGAATCTAACACCCACGGACTGCCCCCTTGAACACCATGCACATTGACACTCTGAACGCAACCAGTCCCCCGCTTGCGGCAGCACCCCGGTTGAATGGTCTGGTTTTGATGGGCGGCGGCGCTCGCACGGCCTACCAAGCCGGCGCTTTACAGGCGATAGGTCGACTGCTGGGCGCATCCAAAGATGCCCCTTGTTTTCCTTTTCAAGTGCTCACGGGCACTTCTGCTGGCGCTCTGAATGCGACTTTTTTGGCCAGCCGGGCCATGGAAGGGCTGGGCGCGCTGGACGATTTGGCCCATTTTTGGCAGGGCATACGCACCGATGCGGTTTATCACCTGCCTCAGACACCCCTGGCGCGCTTTAGCCGATGGGCCACAGCCTTGGGTTTGGTTTTATCGGCTCGCCAACAAGCTGCAGCCATGGACAGCTTGGCCTTGGTCAACACTTTGCACAAAGCGATCGAACTGAGCCGCATCGACACGGCGCTGCAAAAAGGGGTGTTGCACGCCTTGGCTGTGACCGCCTCCAGTTACTCCAGCGGTGAGCACTGGACTTTTTGTCAAACCGAGGACGGTTTGCCGATTCCTTGGAGCCGTCCTGGCCGTCGTGCCGAACAACAACCCATCACGATCGAGCATCTGATGGCGTCAAGCGCCATTCCCTTCATCTTTCCGGCCACACCGCTTTGGGTAGACGGTGGCATGGAGTTTTTTGGAGATGGGTCGATGCGGCAAATATCCCCCTTGTCAGCTGCCGTGCAGCTGGGCGCTGATCGGATTTTGGCCATCGGCGTGAGCCAACCCCAGCGTGCCGGTTTGGGCACGCCCTGTCGCAACAACGGACGGCCCTCTTTGGGCACGATCGCAGGACATGCGATGGCCAGCGTCTTCCATGACACCTTGGAAGCCGACGTGGAGCAAATCAGCCGCATCAACCAATCCTTGCGCAAACTGCCTGACTCGGTACTTGCCGAATTGCCTTTTCGGTCGGTTGAGGTGCTCACACTTCAACCCAGCGCCTCGCTGGATGAGTTGGCTCAGGCTCATGTTCACACACTGCCAAAGCCCATCTTGCGGGTACTCGAGGGCTTGGGTGCATTACAAGGCAGCGGGGCGGCATTGGCCAGTTACTTGCTGTTTGAGCCAGGGTTTATCAGGGCCTTGATGGCCTTGGGGCAAGCGGACGTGACCACCAGGTCCGCGGAAATCCTTGATTTCTTGACCGCCGAATCGACTTATCAAGTGCGATAATTCAATCCATTCATTCTGGAGACACATTGCTGTGGAAACTACCCCGAGTTGGTAGCTTTCGAACGCGCTGAGCACCATGCCCATCGTTCGAAAGCTGCCAAGAACCCTTCGCCGCCCCTTTGAACTTTTGGCATCTGGCCATTTTTTGGATTCGCCATGCTCAACATCTTCACCCTTGTCAACGGCCGCCTCTTTCAGGAAGAGATCGAGTCGCTGGAAGAACTCTCCCGCTTTCAACCCATCTGGGTCGACCTGGAGTCGCCCACGCTGGAAGAAAAGCGCTGGATCAAGCAGTACTTTGGCCTGTCCATCCCGGAAGATGCGATGGACGAGGACATCGAAGAATCCGCCCGTTTTTATGAAGAAGACAACGGCGAATTACACATCCGCTCCGACTTCTTGGTCGCCAATGAAGAGCAACCCAGCACGGTGCGATGCGCCTTTATCTTGAATCAACACAACGCCGAACTGAAAAGTCAAGGTGTGCTGTTTTCCATCCACGATGAAGACGTCCCGGTATTTCGCCTGCTGCGCATGCGCGCGCGCCGAGCCCCTGGCTTGATCGAAGACGCCAAGGATGTGCTGCTCAAACTGTTTGACGCTGACGCCGAATATTCGGCCGATACATTGGAAGGCATTTACGACCAACTGGAAAGCGCTGGCAAAAAAGTGCTTTCAGGCGATGTGACCGATGCCATGGCAGGTGAAGTATTGGGTGCGATCGCCCGCCAAGAAGACTTGAACGGTCGCATTCGCCGCAACGCCATGGACACCCGACGCGCTGTCAGTTTCATGATGCGTTCCAAAATGTTGAATGCCGAGCAGTTCGAAGAAGCGCGTCAAATTTTGCGCGACATCGATTCCCTTGATTCGCATACTGAATTTTTGTTTGACAAGATCAACTTTTTGATGGATGCCACCGTGGGTTTCATCAACATCAACCAAAACAAAATCATCAAGATCTTCTCTGTGGCCAGCGTGGCTTTACTGCCACCTACTTTGATTGCCAGCTTGTACGGCATGAATTTTCAGTACATGCCGGAGCTGTCTCAGAAATGGGGCTACCCATTCGCCCTTTGCTTGATGGTCGCCAGTGCGGTGGTGCCCATGTGGTACTTCCGCCGCCGCGGCTGGCTCAAGTGATGCTGGGGCCTTCTTTTGGCAGTTCTTTCAGCCAATGGGACAAAATTGCCAAACTGTAACGGCTGGCGACACCGCTGACAAAGCTTTGAAAATCCATGTGGGCAGCGTCGTCGGCGCGATCAGACACCGTGCGCACCGCCGCAAAAGCAGCTTTGTAATCCCAGCAAACTTGGGCAACTGCGGCGCCCTCCATCTCCACGGCCATAGCGGATGGAAATGCCTTGGACAAAATCCGGCTTTCAGCAGAGGTCGATACAAAGCGGTCCCCACTGATCAGCAAGCCTTGGTGCACGCGGGGCGACGACACCTTGAATTGACCCATCGCCTCATGCCCCAAATGCTCAGAGGCTGAAGCCAGAACTTGGGCGCTGGCGCGTGCCAATTGAGCAGACAAACTGGGGGCTGCATCGAAACAGGCACGCCCATAAAAAGGCACTTCGTATTTTGGACACAAGGGGGATGCATCCATGTCATGCTGAATAAAGCCTTGGGCCACCACCACATCACCTACGCGAACTTCTGGGGCCAAGCCGCCTGCAACCCCTGTAAAGACCACACTCCCTGCCTGAAAGCGGTCGAGCAAAATGCTGGCTGTTGTTGAGGCTGCCACTTTGCCAATGCGCGACAACACCGCCACCACCGAATGGCCTTGCCAATGGCCGACCCAGAAATCCCTGCCTGCGACCGTGACACGCTGCTGGTCTGCCATTTCAGCCAGAACAGCAGACAGCTCCTCGTGCATGGCACTCATGATGCCGATCATGGCCACCCCTCAGGCCCCATTCGACAGGTTCCAGGGCATCAAGCTGGACTGCGCAGCTCACGCCGCAAAATCTTCCCCACCGGTGTTTTGGGCAACTCGGTACGGAACTCGATCACCCTGGGTTGTTTGTAGGCGGTCATGTGCTCACGACAGTGGGCCATGATCTTGGCTTCTGTCAAAGTCGGGTCTTTTTTGACCACCACCAACTTGACAGTTTCGCCCGTTTTTTCATCGGGCACACCAATCGCCGCACACTCGAGCACCCCGGGACAAGTTGAAGCCACCTCTTCCACCTCATTGGGATAGACATTGAAGCCACTGACCAAGATCATGTCCTTTTTGCGGTCAATGATCTTGAAGAAACCCCGCGCGTCCAAAGTTCCCACATCACCCGATTTGAAGAACCCATCGGCCGTCATGACTTTGGCCGTTTCATCGGGGCGCTGCCAGTAACCGGCCATGACCTGCGGCCCCTTGATGGCGATTTCCCCAGGCTGTCCGGGCTCCGTCACCTCGTGACCATCGTCATCGAGCAATTTCATCCAGGTGCTGGGCAAAGGCACACCAATGGTCCCCGTGAATTCGGTGCTGGTGGTCGGGTTGCAGCTGGCGGAAGGGCTGGTTTCGGACAAACCATAGCCTTCGCAAATTGGACACCCGGTTTTCTCCAGCCAAAGCTGGGCCACATTGGGCGTCACAGCCGTGCCACCGCCCAAGGACACCTTGAGGTTAGACCAGTTCACCGTGCCGAAATCGGGATGGTTGGCCAAGCCGTTGAACAAGGTATTGACGGCCGGGAAGCTGTGAAACGTGTGCTTGGACAACTCTTTGAGAACAGCAGGCAAATCACGAGGATTGGGAATCAAGATGGTTTTTCCGCCCATGCGCAATCCCAGCATCATGTTCACCGTGAAGGCGAAGATGTGGTACAGCGGCAAAGCGCACACCGAGGTAGGTTGCTCGCCAGCCGGAATGCGCTTCATGACCGGTTCATTCCAAGCCTCAGACTGCAACACATTGGCGATCACGTTGCGGTGCAAAAGTACGGCGCCCTTGGACACCCCGGTGGTGCCACCGGTGTACTGCAACACAGCGATGTCGTCGGCCGTTAAATTGGGCTTTCGAAAAGCCAGCTGCCGACCTTTGCTCAGCGCATCATTGAACCTGACCGCTTGAGGCAGGTGAAAAACAGGCACCATTTTTTTAACGTTGCGCACCACGTAGTTGACCAAACTGCCTTTGAGCACACCCAAACGGTCGCCCATAGCAGCCACGACAACATGCTGTACAGGTGTTTGAGGGATACATTTTTCAAGCGTCGCAGCAAAGTTCTCGATGATCACGATCGCTTTGGCACCCGAGTCCTTGAGTTGATGCTCCAGCTCGCGGGCGGTATACAAAGGGTTGACGTTGACCACCACAAAACCGGCACGCAAGATGGCCGCCACAGCCACCGGATACTGCGGTACGTTGGGCATCATGATGGCCACGCGATCGCCTTGGCTCAATCCCAAGGACTGCAAATACGCAGCCATTGCCAAGCTTTCCTCGTTGGTTTGGGCAAAGCTGATGTCCTTGCCCATGAAGCTGTAGGCACAACGGTCAGCGTATTTGGCAAAACTGTCTTCGAGCAAACCGACCAAGGAGCTGTAGGGGTCAGAAGCTATTTCAGCGGGAATGCCAGCAGGGTAACTTTTCAACCAAACGGGGTTCAACATGTCGTGGTCTCCTGAAATTCAGTCTAACTGATATCTGACAGCGACCTGACTGAAAAACATCGGGGTTTACGCCCAAAAAAATGAAAGGGAGATGAACAATGTTCACCCCCCTTCTTGGGTTGCGACGACAAAGAGGCTTTTTATGACTTCAAGGCCACCAACACCTCATCCAGCATTTTTTTGGCATCGCCAAACAACATGCGGTTGTTCTCTTTATAAAACAGTGGATTGTCCACACCGGCATAACCGCTGGCCATAGAGCGCTTCATCACGATGCTGGTGCGGGCCTTCCAAACTTCGAGCACCGGCATGCCAGCAATCGGGCTGGTGGGGTCATCTTGCGCAGCCGGGTTCACGATGTCGTTGGCACCAATCACAATAGCCACATCGGTGTCCGGGAAGTCATCGTTGAGCTCATCCATCTCAAACACGATGTCGTAGGGCACTTTGGCTTCGGCCAACAGCACGTTCATGTGGCCGGGCATGCGACCGGCCACCGGGTGGATGCCAAAGCGCACGTTCACGCCTTTGTCGCGCAGTGTCTTGGTGATTTCAAACACCGTGTGCTGGGCCTGCGCCACCGCCATGCCGTAACCAGGAACAATGATCACATTCTTGGCATCGCGCAACATCTCAGCAGTTTCAGCGGCCAAGATCGGGCTCACCTCGCCCACAGGCTCAGACGCTTCACCAGCGGCCTTGGGTGCTGCAGCCGTGGTACCGAAGCCACCAGCGATCACGCTGATGAAACTGCGGTTCATCGCGTTGCACATGATGTAGGACAAAATCGCGCCACTTGAGCCGACCAACGCGCCGATCACGATCAACAAATCGTTGCTCAGCATGAATCCGGTAGCCGCTGCGGCCCAACCCGAATAGCTGTTGAGCATGGACACGACCACAGGCATGTCCGCACCACCAATGGCCATGACCATGTGGATACCAAACAGCAAAGCGATGGCCGTCATGATGAACAAAGGCACCATGCCTTCTTCCAGCGTTTCGGCCAACATGAACTCACGGCCAAAATAAATGACCGCGATCAAGCCCGCCAAGTTGAGCCAGTGGCGCGCAGGCAGCAACAAGGGACTGCCGCCAATGCGACCAGACAACTTGCCAAATGCCGCCACAGAACCCGAGAAGGTCACAGCACCAATGAAGATACCGATGTAGATTTCACCGGCGTGGATGGCATGCGCCGCGCCTTCCAAATTCTTGGAAGCTTCTGGGTCCACATAAGTAGCGTAACCCACCAACGCCGCGGCCATGCCGACCATGCTGTGCATGAGCGCCACGAGTTCGGGCATTTGCGTCATCTGCACTTTGCGCGCAGCGTACAAGCCAATGATGGCGCCCACCAGCACCGAGCCCACGATCATGGGAATGCCTTCGGCTGTGACTTGCGGGCCAAAGATGGTGGCCAGCACGGCCAAGCTCATGCCGATCATGCCGTAAAGGTTGCCGCGCCGTGCGGTTTCCTGGTTGGACAAACCACCCAGGCTGAGGATGAAGAGAATGGTCGCGCCAATGTAGGCGACCGTGGCCAGACTTGAGTTCATAAGTGTCTCTTTAATCAGTTGGGGACAGAGCTAAAGATCTGTCCCCAAAGTTTTTTACTTTCGAAACATCGCCAGCATGCGCTGGGTGACGGCAAAGCCGCCAAACATGTTGATGGCTGTCAGCACCAGCGCCAAAGCCGCCAAGATGGCGATCAGCGTGTTGGGCCGCCCAGCCGCAGCCAAAGGCGAGATCTGCACCAGCGCACCGATGGCGATGATGGAGCTGATCGCGTTGGTCACACTCATGAGTGGGGTGTGCAGTGCAGGCTTGACGTTCCAAACCACCATGTAGCCCACAAAGCAGGCCAACACAAACACCGTGAAGTGCGACAGGAAGGCCGCTGGCGCATACGCGCCCACCAGTACCAGCAGCACAGCAGCGACCGCAGAAACGATGAGCAGTTGGCCCACAGGCATCGGGCCCGAGGGCTCGCCGTGGCCATGGCCTTTTTTGGCGCTGGGTGCTGCAGCTGGCTTGGGGGCGGGCTTGGGTGCCGCCACCAGGGGCGGCGCGGGCCAAGTGATTGCACCATCTTTGACCACGGTAAGACCACGAATCGCGTCGTCTTCCATGTTGACATTGATCACGCCGTCTTTGGTCTTGCACAGCTCTTCGGTCAAACGGAACAGATTGGTGCCATACAACGTGGACGACTGGCGCGCCATGCGCGAGGCCAAGTCGGTGTAGCCCACGATGGTCACGCCGTGCTTGACCACCGCTTTGCCGGGCTCAGTCAGTTCGCAGTTACCGCCTTGTTCTGCGGCCATGTCCACAATCACGCTGCCGGGCTTCATGCTTTGCACCATCTCGGCGGTGATCAGCTTGGGCGCGGGTTTGCCAGGGATCAACGCAGTGGTGATGATGATGTCGCACTCTTTAGCTTGTTTGGCGTACATCTCGCGCTGCGCGGCCTGGAAGCCTTCGCTCATGACCTTGGCGTAACCGCCGCCGCCCGAGCCTTCTTCTTCATAATCGACTTTGACGAACTCACCGCCAAGCGACACGACTTGGTCGGCCACTTCGGCGCGGGTGTCGTTGGCGCGCACGATGGCACCCAAGCTGGCGGCCGCGCCAATGGCGGCCAGACCTGCTACACCGGCACCGGCAATGAACACCTTAGCGGGGGGTACTTTGCCCGCGGCCGTGATCTGGCCGTTGAAAAAACGACCAAACGCATTGGCCGCCTCGACCACCGCGCGGTAGCCGCTCACACCCGCCATCGAGGTCAGCGCGTCCATTTTCTGGGCGCGGCTCAAGGTGCGGGGCAGAGCATCAATGGACAGCGCTGTGACCTTTTTGGCCACGAGCTGCTGCATCAAATCAGGGTTTTGTGCGGGCCACAAGAAACCGATCAAGGTCTGGCCTTCGTGCATCAGCGCCACTTCGTCCGGCGTAGGCGCACGGACTTTGAAAACGATATCGCAGCCACTCCACAGCGCCGCAGCATTCGGGGCAATGGTGGCACCAGCTTCGATGTAAGCAGCATCCGACAGGTCAGCGAGATCGCCCGCACCCTGCTCCACCACCACGGCAAAGCCCAATTTGACCAACTTGGTCACCGCATCGGGAACTGTGGCCACCCGTTTTTCACCAGGAAAAACCTCTTTGGGCACGCCAATACGCTGGGGCGTGGCGGCTGAATCGCCTGTTTGCATGTCTGTCTCCTCACTTTGTCCAGAAAACCAAAGGAAAACAGCTTAACCGAAGTCAATGTGTCCCCCCTTTCACCAAGATCTTCCAAGTGGCATGGCCATGGGCCCCGAGCCCTGAACAAATCAAAACATCAGTGCACACCAATATTGTGCATTGCCGGGCCTCCACCGGACCCAGTGATCGCTCCAGGTCAGCCTAAGGGTTTCGGGGGACCGATAATCCCACCCATGGACACACGCTGGAAACCCAATGTCACCGTCGCCGCCATCATTGAAAAAGAAGGCCGCTACTTGCTGATCGAAGAACACACCCAAGAAGGCCTTCGGTTGAACAACCCGGCGGGCCACCTCGACCCCGGCGAGTCACCTGCTGAAGGCTGTGCTCGCGAGGCCTTGGAGGAAACTGCAAGAGATTTCTGGCCTACAGAGTTAGTAGGTATTTACTTATCTCGCTTTCAGAGACCACAAACAGGCGAAGACATCACCTACGTGCGCATGGCCTTTTGCGGTGACATTGGCGAGGTGAGGCCTGACCTGAGTTTGGACGAAGGCATTGTCCGAACCATTTGGATGACGCCACAGGAAGTGCGCGACAGCGCCGATCGTCATCGCAGCCCCTTGGTTCTGCGCTGTATAGAAGACCACCTGGCTGGGCAACGATTTCCTCTGGGCGTGATCCATACCGATTCAGCAGTGGCCAACTTGCCTCCTTTGGCATCATGAGCGCTCCCTGGTCCAGTGAAGCCCTTTGGCTGCTCACGGGTGGCGCAGCTTTTGCAGCAGGTGTGCTCAATGCCATCGCTGGGGGCGGTAGTTTTCTCACTTTTCCAGCCTTGGTGTTTGCTGGAGTCCCCCCTCTTGCCGCAAACGCCACCAGTGCCATGGCCGTGAGCCCGGGCTACTTGGGCAGCACATGGGGATTTCGCTCAGAGCTCAAGGCATTGCCCAAAAGTTTGCTGAAAAGGGAAGTCATCATTGCCGCATTGGGCGGTCTGATCGGTGCCGGCTTGTTGCTGGTGACGCCTGCCAAAGTCTTTTCAGGTTTGGTGCCGTGGCTTTTGCTGTTGGCCACTGCGCTGTTTGCAGCAGGCCCTTGGCTGGCCAAGCGCAATTTCGGACAAGCTCAACTTTCTTGGCGCCAGCCCGGTCTCATGCTTGTCGCCATTTACGGGGGCTATTTCAACGGAGGACTGGGCATTTTGCTGATGGCGCTTTACACCCTGACCGGTGAATCCAGGCTGAATACCGTCAATGCGCTCAAGAACCTCAACTCATTTGTTTTGTCGTTGCTCTCGGTGCTGGCCTTTGCGCTGGCGGGCGCCATTGTTTGGCCACAAGCGGTCTGGATGATGGCCTTGGCGACCGCTGGGGGTTGGATCGGTGCACGTTTGGCCAAACGCTTGCCTGTTCATGGGGTGCGCTGGTTTGTCATCGCCACTGGCTTGGTGATGAGTGCCGTTTTCTTCAGCCGCTTGTGACGCTGTCCGTGCATCAAACCCAACAACCGACAATTAACCCTCAAGATCAATCCGTTGGGAGTTTTTGACCTGCGGCAACGGCATCCAAGCGTGATTTTTCAGCCAAGACCTTGGCCACATACCCGTTGTCCTCGGTCATGGCGTAGCCCCCCAAGTAAAACAGCAGACCTTCCTCGAGTGATCCGCCACGCAGTTTGATCGCATCGGCCAGAACCGCAACACCCACTCGCAAGTTGGTCACCGGATCAAAAGCCGCCAAAGGCCCGCCATAAGCCTCGTAGCGTTGGGCATGAATACCCGTCATGACTTGCATCAATCCTTGCGCACCGGCCTGACTTTGAACGTAGGGATGAAAACTCGATTCTGAGGCCATCACGGCCAAAATCAGGTGAGCGGGCAATTTGGACGATTTGGCCAGCACATGGGCCTCGGCCACCAAGGCCGCCAAAGGCTCAGGCGCCACCTTGTACTTGCGTGCCAACCAAATGGCCACCGAAGCCTGAGGAGGCGGCAAATCCTGCAGATGCACAGCCGTGGCTCGCTCGGCTGTGTTCTGGGGCCAAAAAACAGTCAACACATCACGCTCTCGCAACCAGGTGGCCAAGCGTTGCTCCACCGGCTGCAACCACAGCGGCTGCAACCATATCAACAACAACAAGGCGGCCACCAGCGCACCCACCAAGGCCAAGCCACGGTGGGTGAACGCTACAAGGCGTGCCAACGCGTTGCGACAACGCGCCCGACTGTCGGGGTCTTGCGACCAAGGATTGAACATGGCTTCCAAGCGATAAGGCTGGACATTATCCCGCCGATCCGCCAAACCAGTGCCTTTGTGCACAAGCTCATGCCCCAACGGCGCAAAGGATAATGGCAGCATGTCCAAATTGAAACGTGTGGTCGTCGGCCTGTCCGGCGGCGTTGATTCGGCCGTGACGGCACACCTGCTCAAGCAGCAAGGCCATGAAGTCATTGGCATCTTCATGAAAAACTGGGAAGACGACGATGACAGCGAGTACTGCTCATCCAACGTCGACTTTGTCGATGCTGCCGCCGTGGCCGATGTGCTGGGCATCGACATCGAACATGTCAACTTTGCGGCCGATTACAAAGACCGGGTTTTTTCAGAGTTTGTGCGCGAATACCAAGCTGGTCGGACACCCAACCCGGACATCCTGTGCAACGCCGAGATCAAATTCAAGTCTTTTTTAGACCACGCCATGCGCGTGGGGGCTGAAAAAATCGCCACTGGCCACTACGCCCGTGTGCGACAAAACACGGCCAGCGGCCTGTTTGAACTGCTCAAGGGCTTGGACCCGAGCAAAGACCAAAGCTACTTCTTACACCGCCTGAACCAAGCGCAATTGAGTAAGACGCTTTTCCCGGTGGGCGAATTGCACAAAACCGAGGTGCGCCGCATCGCCCAAGAGATCGGCCTGCCCAATGCCAAAAAGAAAGACTCCACCGGCATCTGCTTCATTGGTGAGCGGCCTTTTCGCGAGTTTTTGAACCGCTACATCAGCAAAGAACCCGGCCCCATTAAAGACCCGTCAGGTCGCACGATCGGCAAGCATGTGGGCCTGAGCTTTTACACCTTGGGCCAACGCCAAGGCTTAGGAATAGGCGGCATCAAGGCCAAAGGCGCTGAAATGAAAGCCCTGCAGGCGCAAGGTTTGCGAGGCGCGGGCGAACACACACCCTGGTTTGTGGCCCGCAAGGACATCCCCAACAACACCTTGTGGGTGGTGCAAGGCCATGACCACCCTTGGTTGCTGTCGCCTCAACTGCAAGCCACAGACGTGAGCTGGTGCGCGGGCTTGGCACCCAAGCCCGGTGCCTATGCCGCCAAAACCCGCTACCGACAAACCGATGCACCGTGCACCCTGCAATCACTCACCATGCCAGATGGGGGTGCTGGCTTTGATTTGTCATTCAACGAAGACCAATGGGCCGTCACGCCCGGCCAAAGCGCTGTGCTGTACGACGGCGAAGTGTGTTTGGGCGGCGGCGTGATCCATTCGGCCAGCGCCTGCCCGTCCACAACAGATTGATTTATTCCCCGCCCAGCCCCAAGCGGTTGGGTTGACGCTTTTCGATGGCAAAGCGCAGCAAAGCCGCTGTGCGGAAAACACCGTGCGCAAACTTGCCATACGGCAAGGTCAAGAACAAGGCCATCACCGCACCCAAGTGCACCGCCAACATCGAGGGCATGGCCGCTGTTTGACCGAGCAGCCACAAGAGCAAACCCGTCACGCTGACCAAGAACAACAAGGCGATGAAGCCCCTGTCCATGGGCTTTTGTGCGGCGTCACCATGCTCTGGGTGGCGGCGCAGGTTCAATCGCCACAAACCAGCCGTGCCCACTGTCAGGCTCACCCCGCCAATGACACCCAGCAACTTGGGCAAGGTGGTCAGGTCATACGGTGCGGGCCAGCCCAACACATAGTGGTACAGCG
This sequence comes from Akkermansia muciniphila, assembly GCA_943331105.2. Lineage (GTDB taxonomy): Bacteria > Pseudomonadota > Gammaproteobacteria > Burkholderiales > Burkholderiaceae_C > Limnohabitans_A. The sequence goes on along the minus strand of CALQKH020000007.1, from coordinate 139,077 downwards.
TGGCCACGCTGGTGGCGGCAAAACACAACATGAAACCGTAAAACGTCAGGTGGTGGTAACGCCTGCGGGCGTGGGTCCACGCATCGTCTTCGTTGTGGCAACCTTCGCCGTGGCCGCCGTCCAAGTACTTCAGGCGCAAAGCGTCGTGCGCAGCCTCGGCAGCAGCAGGCGGCGTCAGGTCGGCACCGCTGGTGGCAGGCGTCACGTCGCGCCAAAAGCGCCGAACACCGAGGGCCAGCGCCAACACCGCAAACAAGAAGATGGGCGCAAACAGGCTCACCATCAAATTGTGAGGAAACACCGCGTAAAAGCCACCTGCCACTGGCGCCCCCCACAAGGTGCCTTGGCGCAGCATGGCCAGCGCCAAAAAGAGTGCCAAGCCCAAAGCGAGCGCCACCGACAGGGTCAAGCCATTGCGCTGGTACAAACTGCCCAAGGCCGGTGGCCAGGCGTAATCGGCATAGGTCTGGCCGCGAACCTGGGCCATGGCTTTGGGCACATTGATGGCAAAGTCGTGCGGCGGTGCGTACTGGCAAGCATGCAAACATGCGCCGCAGTTGTGGCACAGGTTGGCCATGTAATGGATATCGGCCTTGCCAAACTCCAAGCGCCGAGTCATGGCTGGGAACACGGCACAAAAACCTTCGCAATAACGGCAGCCATTGCAAATTTGCATCTGCCGCGCCACTTCGGCTTCCGGGGCTGTCAACTCACCAAGCGCCAGGGCACGGGCGTCACGCGTCAGGAGTTCAAGCGTTTGCATGGGAAGCTCCTTCCTTTTGGGCTTGCACAGCTTGGGCCGCTTGCTCACCCGCGATGCGGCCAAAGGCCGTGCCAATCGTCATGCCCACGCCAGCGGTGTAGCCCTTGCCCAGAACATTGCCCGCCATCATTTCCCCTGCCACAAACAAATTGGGGCTGGGCTGGTCGTTGAATCGCACAGCGGTGGTCTCATCGGTTTTCAATCCCAAATAGGTGAAAGTCACGCCGGGCCTGACGGCGTAAGCGTAGTAAGGCGCAGTGTCCAACGGCCTGGCCCAGTGGGTTTTGGCGGGCGTGACCCCTTCGGTGTGGCAATCGTCCAACGCCGTGTGGTCAAACTTGCCTTCGCGGCAAGCGGCGTTGTAATCGTTCAGGGTTTGCATGAACGTGGCCTCGTCCAAGCCCAGCTTGCGGGCCAACTCAGGCAGGCTATCCGCCTGGGTGCCTTCAAACACGGGCGGCATGAAACGGCCCACCGCCTTGGCATCGATGATGGAATACGCCACCTGCCCCGGCTGCTGCGCCACCAAACGGCCCCAGATCGCGTAGCGCTTGGGCCAAAAATCTTCGCCTTCGTCGTAAAAGCGCCGCGCTTCGCGGTTCACGACCACGCCCAAAGACACGCAGTCGATGCGGGTGCAAATACCGCCGTCGTACAAGGGTGCACGGGCATCGATGGCCACCATGTGCGCCTGCGTCGGGTCCCCAATGCGGTCAGCGCCTTGGTCCAGCATGTGCTTGAGCAGCACGCCTTGGTTAAATCGCGTGCCCCGAATCAAAAACTGATCTGCTGGGTATTCGCCGCGCTCGTTTTGACCCCAGGCCTCACGCAACCACTCGCGGTTGGACTCAAAACCACCCGCCGCCAGCACGCAAGAGCGGGCCTCAATGCGTTCGCGCCGCACGCTGCCATCGGCTTGCTTGTGCATGACGGACGCTGCCACAAACCGTCCTTCATCCAGCTCAACCGCATCAACCTCTGCGTTGTAGTGAATTTTCACACCCAAATTTTCGGCGCTGCGGTAAAAAGCATTGACGAGCGCCTTGCCGCCACCCATGAAAAAAGCATTGGTGCGGGCTGTGTGCAAAGCCCCAGACAGCGAAGGCTGAAAGCGCACGCCATGCTTGACCATCCAAGGGCGGCAGGTGGCTGAGTGGCGAATTGCCAAGCGGGCCAGATGCTCGTTGGTCAGGCCGCCGGTGACCTTGAGCAGGTCTTGCCAGAACTCTTCTTCCGGGTAGGCATCGACCAAGACATCTTGCGGTGCATCGTGCATGCAGCGCAAATTGCGTGTGTGGCCAGAATTGCCGCCGCGCCACTCGCGCGGCGCCGATTCGAGCAGCATCACACTGGCACCGGCTTCGCGGGCCATGAGCGCCGCACACAAGGCCGCGTTACCGCCGCCAATCACCAAAACATCGACCGTCATAAACACTTTCAGGGCAAAGGCACAGGGCACGAAGCCCAAATCAGATCAGAACTGGTATTTGCGCAAACCACCGTCAACTGGGATCACAGCTCCCGTGATGTAACTGGCCAAAGGCGAGGCCAGGAAGGTGACCAGGTTGGCCATGTCTTCTGGCTCGCCATAGCGGCCTACAGGAATTTCGTTGTCGCACTGCCACTGGCGGTACTCGGGTGTGTAGTTGCGGAAAATCTGCTCGGAATGGATGCGCCCCGGTGGCACGCAGTTCACCGTGACCCCATGCTTGCCGACCATGCGTGACAAACCCTTGGCCCAGCTGTGCATGCCCGCCTTGGCGCAAAACGCACCGTTGGTGTGTTCGGGTTCGCTCTTGCCGGTGATGTTGATGATGCGGCCCCACTTGCGTTCAATCATTTGGTCGATCAAAGCATCGGCCACTTGGCGTGGACGGTGAAAGTTCAAGGTGATGGCTTCTTGCCAAGCCTCTTCGCTCACATGCAACTCCTTGAAACTGCGCGAGCCGCCAGCGTTGTTCACCAAAATGTCCACGCTGCCCAGACCCGCCAAAGCCGCCTCTGCCAAGCGCTTGGCTGCGTCGTCCGCATACAGGTCCGACTCGATGATCACAGGTGCATGTCCACCAGCGGCCACAATTTCATCCGCCAGCTCGCGCAACTTGTCCACGCGACGGGCTGACACCGCTACACGCACGCCTTCGACGGCCAGAGCTTTGGCAATGCCACGCCCAATGCCCACGCTGGCCCCAGTCACAAGGGCGGTTTTGTCTTTGAGTTGCAAGTCCATGAAAACTCCCATTTGAAAATTAATTTTCAAATGTATTCCCTGAACACTGGGCTGTGCACCAGCGCCAAAGGATGGGGGTATCATGAAAAGTGATGACTACTGGCTGATGGACCGTTTCAATCCGCGGAGAGTTTGGCCTGCTGAACCACCCGCCTGCACTTGGCCCCCCTCAACATGGGATGCTGGAACACTCAGGCTCGCGCCCAACCAGACACCTGACCGAACCAGAGTGCGCACACAATCCGCCATAACGACGCGGGTTGCCAAGGCTGCAGGCGACAATTCATCATCCGACAAACCGCATAAAAAATTAACACGTTTGACTTGATGATCGGTAATGCGCGTCATGCAAAGGCTCTCGGTAGCCCCTTGCAGCCGCGCTACGGCTGCCCAAGGTTGCAGAGTAGAGCCCAGGCCTGCGCTCACGGCATCCATCAGCATGGCCAAGGAGTCCATTTCCATGACCACAAGCGGATCCACCTTGGCTCGAGAAAATGCTGCATTCAGACCACTGCGCAAGCCATGCGGCCCCGTCGGCAAAATCAGCGGCTCATCACACAGCTGAGACATGCGCAGGCTTTGAGGAAATTTTTTGGCTCTGGTCGATCGTGCAGAAATGAGAAAAATATCTTCTTCAATCAGCGGCAAAACACTCCAGCGCCTGGCTGCCTGCAAGGATTGGCCACCTGCCATCGGCAAGTCAAACAGGACTGCCAGATCCAGCTGCCGGGCATTGAGCATGGTCGACAAGTGGCCCGACAAACTCTCGACCATGTGCAAGCGCACATCCGGGTAACGCTCGCGCATGGCCTGCATCAGCGGCAAACCCAGCACTGCCGCAGTGGTCGGCGCCAAACCCACGCTCACCGTCCCCGTCAGACGCGCCTGCTGGGCAGCGCGTATGGCCTGCTCGGCGTGACGCAAGGTCAATTGCGCCTCCCGGAAAAACGCCACGCCCGCCTCGGTGGGCGTAACGCCTTGGGGGCTGCGCTGCAAAAGGCGCGTACTCAGCTCACTCTCCAAGCGGGTGATTTGCTGGCTCAATGCCGATTGCACCAGGTTCAGATCCAAGGCGGCCCGGCTGATGCTGCCCATCTCCACCACCCGCACAAAATACCGAAGTTGCCTCAACTCCATGAATCAAGTGTCCGATCGCTGCAGTTTTTCGTGGATTTTCTGGCGGCTGCGCCACACGCTCCACAACACCAAAGGCAGCAGCATGGCCACGGCGATCTCTGGATTGAACGGCAAGCCATAAGCTTTCAAGCCCTTGAAGGCGTATAGCAACAAACTCACCACGTAATAAGAAATAGCGGCCATGGACAGGCCTTCCACTGTGACTTGCAAGCGCAGTTGCAGTTCTTGACCCCGGGTGAGTTTTTCCAGCAAGACCTGATTTTGGGCCTCGGTCGCAATGTCCACCCGGGTACGCAGCAAGGCACTGGTGCGGGAAACCCGCTCTGCCAAAGACGCCAACCGCTTTTCGGTGGCCATCACAGTGGCCATGGCAGGCGACAAACGCCGCTGCATGAACTCACCCAGCGTTTGCGTGCCCGAAATGGGCCGCTCACGCAATTCGGTCAGGCGTTGGCCGACCAGGGTGTCGTAAGCGCGTGTGGCAGAAAACCTGAAGCCATGTTCGGCCGTGGCGCGTTCGATGCGCGCCGCCAAAGACACCAACAAATCCAGCAAAGCCTGATCGGTCTCGCCCTTGCGCTCCAGCAAACCCGTGATGTCGGCCAATTGCGCTTCGGCCGCTGACAACATGGTCGACAAGTTTTTGGCCACCGGCAAGCCCCTCAAAGCCATCAAGCGGTAAGTTTCCAACTCGAGCAAGCGCTGAGAAATGCGTCCGGCCCTGGCCTCACTGGTGTTCTCTGGGGCCACCACCAACATGCGCTCGAAACCATCGGACCCAATCCGGAAATGGGTCAGGATGCACGAATGGGAAAGGCCCTCGGCCGTATTGCCCATCCGAGACGCCAAAACCGTCCCCTCACCCAACCAGCTTTGGGCCTTGGCGATCAAATCGGGCGACTCGATGTCGACCGGCAACATGCCCAGTTCAATGGCGGCCATGGTTTGGCCAGGCAAACCGCGCAGCCAGTAGGTGCCAACGGCCACATGCGGCGCCAACTCGGGCAAGTCGGCGCCCCATTGCGCATTCGCCGGTAAATTTTGCACAATGGAGTAACGGGTGAACTCGGTATGCCGCTCCCATTTGACGGTGAAGTGGTCGCAGCGCAAACGTAAAAAATTGCCCTGCAATTGGTCCAGCCCCAAATCAGCATGACCCGGCAAAAGCCGCAAATGGGCCCATTCTTGCTCCCTCGAAACGCCCTCGTTGAGCAGCGCCACATAAACGATCAGCGCTGGCAACCTGACCCGGGCTGGCGGACGCGCATGCACTTCGTTGTGCAACTCGCGCCTTTGGGCGTCTTCTGGCGGTAAGAACCTGGAGGTGATTTCGTTCATGCGCCTATTCTGACCGAGCTGGGCCGCAACCGCCAAAGGGGCCACAAGAAATTGCTCTCAAAGGCCAAAACGCTTTCTCAACCTCAAGCAGCAGGCGGTTCCGGCACAAGCAATTGACCCTGCCAAATACTGGTCAAAGTGGCCGCAAATAGCCAAGCCATCAACGCAGACACCAGTCCCGCAACTTCATCCCACAGGGCAGCGGCTCGGTACTGGGTCAGTCCATAAAAAAACCCGTGGGCTTGGCCACGGGTTGAGGCAGTGCGCCAAGAGCGCTTTGATTAGAAAGGAATGTCGTCATCCATGTCGTCAAAATTGCTGGCAGCAGGCTTGGTAGCTGCGGCAGGTCGGCTCGCAGGTGCAGCAGCGGGACGGTTGGGTGCAGCTGCGCGAGGCGCATAGCCACCACCGCTGCCGCCACCGTCTTCAGATGGGCCGCCCATGCCTTGACGGCTGCCCAGCATTTGCATGCTGTCGGCACGGATGTCGGTCGCGTATTTCTCAACGCCGTTTTTGTCGGTGTACTTGCGGGTGCGCAGGCTACCCTCGACATACACCTGACTGCCTTTACGCAGGTACTGGCCTGCGATCTCGGCCAACTTGGCAAAAAAGCTGATGCTGTGCCACTCGGTGGCCTCTTTCATCTCGCCGGTCTGTTTGTCTTTGTAGCGGTCCGTGGTGGCCACGCGGATACTGGTGACCGCATCGCCAGAGGGCAAGTAGCGGGTTTCGGGGTCGGCACCCAAGTTGCCGACGATGATGACTTTGTTGACGGATGCCATGAAAACTCCTCAAAAGATGCAGCAATTATGGGGCCAATCCGACCCCTTGGCGTGGGTTACAGCCGCCCAAGCCTTCTCTCAGGGCGCTGGCCCGACCGTCCGCCCACGGCCCGGCATTTGCATGGGCCAAGCCACCAGCAGCCAGACCAAGATGGCCACACCACAGCACAAAAAAAGCACCGGGGTGCCCCAAGACTTGACCAGCCAGCCGCCACCCAGACCGCCGATAAAAAACCCCAGCGACTGCAGCGTGTTGTAAACCCCCATGGCCGTGCCCCGCATGGCAGGGGGCGCGATGCGCGAGGCCAAACTGGGCTGGGTGGCCTCCAGCGCATTGAAACCACAGAAAAACACGAGCAGTAAGAGCGCCATACCGCTCAAACTGGTGGAGCCTGCCGACTGCACCAGCAAGCCAACCTCCACCAAAGCGATCAGAAAGATCGAAAAAAGAAAGACTTTTTTCAGATACCCGCGCCGTTCGGCGGCAAATACCACCCCCAAAAACAAAAAAGACAAAGAAACTGCTGGCAAATACACCTGCCAGTGCCGCGCAGTCGGCAATCCCGCTTGCACAAGCAAGGCCGGCACCGACACCCACATGGCCAACTGCACGGCATGCAAGACAAATACACCGACATTCAAACGCATCAGATCGGCATGGGCCAGCACATCTCGCAACCGGCTGCGACCCTGCCCAGTCAAAGGCAAGGGTGCAGGAGGCACACACCAAACAACCACCCCGATACCCAGCAAAGCCAGCAAGCCCGTGAGCCCAAAAAGCCCAGACAGACCGATCCAGGCCGTCAGCAAAGGCGACACCACCAAAGACAAAGCGAACATCAAGCCGATGCTTCCACCCACAAAAGCCATGGCCCTGGTCCGCACTTCATCACGCGTCAAATCGGCCAGCAAAGCTGTGACAGCAGCCGACACTGCCCCTGCACCTTGCAAGCTGCGCCCGAGCATCAAACCCATCAGGTCGGTGGCCGCAGCCGCCCAAAAACTGCCCAAAGCGAAGATCAGCAAGCCCAGCACAATGACGCGCTTACGGCCGAAACGGTCTGAGGCCATGCCAAACGGCAACTGCAAAAGGCCCTGCGTCAAGCCATAAATGCCCATGGCCAAGCCCAGCCAGACCGGGTCTTCGCCGCCGGGGTAACGGCGAGCCTCCAGAGCAAAGACCGGCAAAACCAGAAACAAACCCAGCATGCGCAGCGCAAAAATGCTGGCCAACGAGGCGGTGGCGCGGCGCTCGTTGGATGTCATGTCCAAAGCATCTGAAAATTGAGGGTGCACAAAAACGGCCACAGCAGGCAAATCAAAAGGCAAAAACCAAAACGCCATTGTCCCTGATCAAACACAGGCTCCGCCCACCAAAGCGCCAGCAGGGATAATCGAAGGTTTTGCTGATTTGGCCGCCCACTGTGAACCTTGTAGATTCCCCTCTCATGCCCGATGAACCCGATGCAGCGCGGTATTTGGCCTCAGCGCTGCGGCAAAGCCACATCAGCGTGCGGGGGGCGCGCACCCACAACCTGAAAAATATCGACCTGGACATCCCGCGCAACCAGCTGGTGGTGATCACCGGGCTGTCGGGCTCGGGCAAGTCCAGCTTGGCCTTTGACACGTTGTATGCCGAAGGTCAGCGCCGCTATGTGGAAAGCCTGTCGGCCTATGCACGGCAGTTTTTGCAATTGATGGACAAGCCCGATGTGGACCTGATCGAGGGCCTCTCGCCTGCGATATCCATCGAACAAAAAGCCACCAGCCACAACCCACGCTCCACCGTGGGCACGGTGACCGAAATCCACGACTACCTGCGCCTGCTGTTTGCCCGCGCCGGAACACCCTACTGCCCCGACCACATGCTGCCCCTGCAGGCGCAGACCGTGAGCCAGATGGTGGACACGGTGCTGGCCTTGCCCGAAGACACCAAGCTGATGATCCTGGCGCCCATTGCGCGCGAGAAAAAAGGCGAGTTTGAAAAAGTCTTCGAGCAGATGCAGGCGCTGGGTTATGTGCGTTTTCGCATCAATGGACAGACCTTTGAAGTGGAAGACTTGCCCACGCTGAAGAAAACCGAAAAACACAACATCGACGTGGTGGTGGATCGGATCAAAGTCCGCTCTGAGGAGGATGCAAAAGCCCGCGACGCCCTGCGCCAGCGCCTGGCCGAGAGCTTTGAAGCAGCGCTGCATCTGGCCGAACACCGCGCGGTGGCGCTGGAAATGGACACCGGCAAAGAACACCTGTTCAACGCCAAGTTTTCGTGCCCTGTGTGTACCTATTCCATCAGCGAGCTGGAGCCGAGGTTGTTCTCGTTCAACTCGCCCATGGGCGCTTGCCCCACTTGCGACGGCATTGGCAGCATGGCGTTTTTTGATCCCGAACGCGTGGTGGCCTTCCCCTCGCTCAGCTTGGCCAGTGGCGCCATCAAGGGTTGGGACAGGCGCAACGGTTTTTACTTCAGCATGCTCGAAAGCCTGGCCAAACATTACCAGTTTGACATCGAGGCGCCGTTTGAAAAACTCGCACCCACCCATCAACAGGTGTTGCTGCACGGCTCAGGCGATGAAGAGATCAAGTTCAGTTACACCATGGAGTCCGGGGCCTCGCAAGGCAAAAAGGTCAGCAAAAAGCACCCGTTTGAAGGGATCATCCCCAACATGACGCGGCGCTACCGCGAGACAGACTCGGCCGTGGTGCGCGAAGACCTGGCGCGTTACCGCAACATGCAGGCCTGCAACGATTGCCAAGGCACGCGCTTGCGGCGCGAAGCCCGCCATGTACGCATTGGCGAAGGCGATCAGGCCCGCGCCATTTACGAGATCAGCCACATCACCCTGGGCGAATCGCAGCAGTATTTTCAGGGCCTGAAAATGCACGGAGCCAAGGCCGAGATCGCCGACAAGGTGGTGCGCGAGATCGCGCTGCGTTTGAAGTTCCTCAACGACGTGGGTCTGAATTATTTGAGCCTGGACCGCAGTGCCGACACCCTTTCTGGCGGTGAATCTCAACGCATCCGCCTGGCCAGCCAGATTGGCTCAGGGCTGACTGGCGTGATGTATGTGCTGGACGAACCGAGCATTGGCCTGCACCAGCGCGACAACGACCGGTTGATCGGCACGCTGCAACACCTGCGCGACATCGGCAACAGTGTGCTGGTGGTCGAGCACGACGAAGACATGATCCGTGTGGCCGACCACGTCATCGACATGGGACCGGGCGCAGGCTTACACGGCGGGCGCGTCATGGCGCAAGGCAGCTGCGCCGACATCATGGCCGCACCCGATTCGGTCACGGGCCAGTACATGTCGGGCCGCAAGAAGATCGAGATTCCGAAACGCCACAAGCCAGGCAAAGACTTCATCGAAATCGTCGGGGCCTCGGGCAACAACCTGAAGAACGTGAATGTGAAATTTCCCGTGGGTCTGCTCACCTGCGTGACTGGTGTGTCGGGTTCAGGCAAATCCACCTTGGTCAATGACACGCTCTATACCGCTGCGGCGCACCAGATTCACCGGGCGCACGACGAAGCAGCAGCCCACGAAGAGATCAAAGGCTTGGAGCATTTCGACAAGGTCATCAACGTCGACCAGTCGCCGATTGGCCGCACGCCGCGCAGCAACCCGGCCACCTACACCGGCCTGTTCACCCACATTCGCGAGCTGATGGCCGAGGTGCCTGCCGCGCGCGAGCGCGGTTACGGCCCGGGACGTTTCAGCTTCAATGTGAGTGCATCGTCAGGTGGCGGCCGCTGTGAAGCCTGCCAAGGCGATGGCATGGTCAAAGTAGAGATGCACTTTTTGCCCGACGTGTATGTGCCCTGCGACGTGTGCCACGGCATGCGCTACAACCGCGAAACCCTCGAAGTGCAATACAAGGGCCAGAACATCGCGCAGATTCTGAACATGACGGTGGAAGCCGCGCACCAGTTCTTCAGTGCTGTACCCAACATCGCGCGCAAACTGCAAACTCTGCTCGATGTGGGCCTGACCTACATCCGCCTGGGCCAAAGCGCCACCACCTTGTCTGGCGGTGAGGCGCAACGCGTCAAACTCGCGCTGGAACTGTCCAAACGCGATACCGGCCGCACGCTCTACATCCTGGACGAACCCACCACCGGCCTGCACTTTGCCGACATTGCCCTGTTGCTGAAAGTCTTGCACCAGCTGCGCGACGCGGGCAATACCATCGTCATCATCGAACACAACCTCGACGTGATCAAAACCGCCGACTGGCTGATCGACATGGGGCCTGAAGGCGGCGCGGGCGGTGGCACGGTGCTGGGTGAAGGCACGCCTGAACAATTGGCCAAAAACAAGACGAGCTTCACGGGCCACTATTTGGCGCGGTTGTTGTGACGGCGCTGCCTGTTCTTTCTTCCACCCACTTTTGAACTGTTGAACCCCCTATGAAAACCGTCATCCGTGCCTTTTTCCGAACCCTGCGCTTGGTGCTCGGCCCCGTCATGTTGCTTAAAGAACGGCTGACCCAACCGGCTGGCGTGGTGCGCGAGCCTGCGGCGCAAGCCAACGTGGACCAGCAATGCCAAAGTCTGGCGCTGTACCAGTTCAGCACCTGCCCTTTTTGCATCAAAGTACGCCAGGAAATGCGCCGCTTGTCGCTGCCCATAGAAAAGCGCGATGCGCAGCACCATGCAGCCAACCGAAATGAATTGCAGCAAGGCAGTGGCGCGACCAAGGTGCCGTGCCTGAAGATCACTGAAGCCGATGGTCAAACCCGTTGGCTGCAAGACTCGACCGAGATCGTGGCCTATTTGCGCGAGCGGTTTGCAGCACCTGCTGCTTGAGGGCCATTGGCCGCGCTGCACCGCTTAAGCGGCGACCACCGTCAGCAAAGTCTGACCATTCGCCACCAGCTTTTCTCCCTCTGCGTCCACCGCAAACAAATCACAGCTGGTGAACACCTGTGCTTTGCCGGGTTTGACCACGCGCGCTCTGGCAATGAATTTTTGCCCCACGGCAGGGCGCAAGCAGTTGACCGAAAAGTTAGCGGCCAACAAGTTCGGTCCCGCCACAGTACCTGCTGCAAAACCACACGCGGTATCGATCAGTGTGCCAATCAGGCCCGCATGCAAAAAGCCTGAATACTGTCCGACCTCAGGGCGCCAAGGCATCTGGATTTCCACAAAGCCGGGCTCTGCCACCGTCACTTCAATGCCACACCAGCGGTTGAATTCGGCCATGGTGTTGATTTTTTTCAGCATCTCAATGGGACTCATGGTTTTCTCCTGGCTTGGGTTTTGAACCAACCGATGTGGTCCATCAGTTTTTGACGAAGTGCTTTTTGCTCACTCATGAGCTGGTCGATCTCGGCCACACGCGCCAGGATCGCCTCGATCATGTCTTGCGGTGACAACTTGCCCGCTTTGAAGCGTGGCAAATACTCGGCAATAAAGGGCAGCGAAAATCCCATCTCCCGAGACATGGCAATGAAGATGACGTGCTTGACGGTCTTCGCGTCATACTCGCGGTAACCATTGGCCAATCGCAGACTGTCAATGAGGCCGTCAGCCTCGTAGCGACGCAAGCGGTGCACCGACACTTGGGTCTTGGCAGAGAGTTCTGAAATGCGCATGAATTCAGTCTAACAAGGCTCGCACAGCGCGAGGGTTATGGCCTTTGACGCATGGGCGACAAGGCCAAGCAACCGCTGCGCCGCAGGAGATACCCCATGCCACAAGGCTGGTGTACAAAACATCCCTCAACCGGAGCACCCGATGACCACACACCCCACATTGCCCCACGTCCAACCCACCGACGTGGGCCTTTGCCCCGAGCGCACGCAGCGCCTGATGGATGTGCTGCGCCGCGAAGTGGGCAGCGGCAGGTTACCCGGTGCCGTGGCCATGATCGCTCGGCGCGGCCAAATCGCCCTGTTCGAGGCCGTGGGCCAGCAAGACCCCGCTACGGGCACGCCCATGCAAACCGACAGCATCTTCCGCATTTATTCGATGACCAAGCCGGTCGTGTCGGTGGCGGTGATGATGCTGGTAGAGCGCGGTCAGTTACTCTTGAGCGACCCCGTCAGCCGCTGGTTGCCCGAGTTTGCGAACCAGCAAGTGGCCACGGCCAGCGGCCTAGAGCCGGTGCAGCAAGCCGCCACGGTGCAAGACCTGTTGCGCCACACCGCGGGACTGACCTATGAATTTTTGGGAGATTCGCCCGTGCAAAGGCAATACGACCAAGTCATGATCGCCTCGCGTGAACGGACCAATGCCGAGTTCTCAGAAACATTGGCTGCCTTGCCGCTGCAGTTCCAACCCCGCAGCGTGTGGGCCTACAGCCGCGCCACCGATGTGCTGGGCAGGCTGGTTGAAGTGGTCAGCGGGCAGGGTTTAGGCGCATTCATGCAAACTGAAATCTTTGGCCCATTGGGCATGGTGGACACGGGCTTTGCCGTGCCCCCCGCGCAGCAACACCGGATTGCCGAGCCCTTTGCCCACGACCCCGATGGCGGCGTGCCCATGAAGGTGCTCGAACCCCGAGAAGTGCCCGCCATGGAAGGCGGTGGTGGTGGCCTCATGTCCACCGCGATGGACTACACCCGCTTTTTGCAATGCCTGCGCAACCGGGGCGAGCTGAACGGCGTGCGCCTGCTGGGGCCGCACACGGTGGACTTCATGACCGCCGACCACTTAGGAAGCATCCCGGCCGATGGCACCCTGCTGCCCCCGGGCCACGGTTTTGGCCTCGGATTTGCTGTGCGCACCCATTTGGGCATGTCGCCTGTGCCCGGCTCGGTGGGCCTGTATTACTGGGGGGGCATCGCGGGCACCACTTTTTTCATAGACCCGGCGCTCGACATGTATGCCATGCTGATGATTCAAGCGCCAAACCAAAGGGACTACTATCGCCCCCTGTTCCGCAACCTGGTGTACGCGGCGCTGCTGTAAATCAATCAAAACACTGGAGACAAACATGCCTCAAACCGGCCTCATGATGAACCGCCCCCTGCTCATTTCGGGCATTCTTGAACACGGCGCTGCACAGTTTGGCGAGCAAGAAGTCGTCTCACGCGAGACGCACGGCCCGTTGCACCGCAGCACCTATGCCCAAGTGGCCCGCCGCTCCCGTCAACTGGCCAACGCCCTGGCGCAGATGGGCCTGAAAGCCGGCAGCGCCGTCGGGTCGATCGCCTGGAACAACCACCGCCACTTGGAGGCATATTACGCGGTCTCGGGCAGTGGCATGGTCATGCACACCTGCAACCCGCGCCTGCACCCGCAGCAACTCATTTATGTGATCAACCACGCCGAAGACGAAGTGGTGCTGTTTGACGCCACCTTTGCGCCATTGGTCAAAGGCATTGCCGCGCATTGCCCCAAAGTCCGCGCCTGGGTGTGCCTGGCCGATGCGGCCAACACACCCGCCATTGACGGTGTTGACGTGTTGAACTACGAAGACCTGATCGCAGGCCTGTCTGACCGCTTTGACTGGCCCGCTCTCGATGAAAGCACCGGCGCAGCGCTGTGCTACACCTCGGGCACCACCGGCAACCCCAAGGGCGTGCTGTATTCACACCGCGCCATCGTCATGAACGCCACCACCGGCTGCATGCCCGATGTGCTGGGCCTGTCTGCACAAGAAACCATCTTGCCCGTGGTGCCCATGTTCCACATCAACGCCTGGTGTATCCCTTACGCCGCACTCGTTGCGGGCACCAAGCTGGTCCTGCCTGGCCCCAAGCTCGACGGCCCCAGCTTGTACGAGCTGATGGACGCTGAGCAGGTCACCATCAGCGCAGGCGTGCCCACCATATGGATGGGCCTGATCCAGCATGTGGAGCAAAACAACTTGCGCTTTGCCCACATGAAGCGCACCTGCGTGGGCGGCTCGGCCATGCCCATGGCGCTGATCGCCAAGTTCGTGGACGTCTATGGCGTGGAGGTGCGCCACGGCTGGGGCATGACCGAAACCACCGCAGTGGCCACCATGAGCTTGCTGACCCGTACCGACCGCCAAAAACCTGCAGCTGAACAACACGCCATCGTGGCCAAGCAAGGCCGCGCGGTCTCGGGCATCGAGATCAAAATTGTGGATGAAAACGGCAGCACCCTGCCGCGCGACGGCACATCCCAAGGCGAGCTGATGGTGCGCGGTCAATGGATCGTGGAGCGCTACTTCAAGGCCGAAAAAACCGCATTGGTAGACGGCTGGTTCCCCACGGGCGATATCGCCACCATCGATGCACAAGGCACCATGCAGATCCGCGACCGCACCAAGGACGTCATCAAGACCGGCGGCGAGTGGATCAGCTCGATCGATCTGGAAAACGCCGCCATCGGGCACCCCGCTGTGGCCATGGCCGCCGTGATTGGCGTCAAGCATCCCAAGTGGGACGAGCGCCCGCTGCTGTTCATCGTGCGCAAGCCGGGGCAAACCGTCGAAAAGCAAGAGATTCTGGACTTTTTGGCCACCAAAGTGGCCAAGTGGTGGGTGCCCGACGATGTGGTCTTCCTCGAATCCTTGCCCGTGGGCGGCACTGGCAAGGTTCAGAAAAACGAACTGCGCAAGGACTACGGCGGCGTGTTCAGCTGATCGTTTTCAGCCGATCAAACCTTGGCGCTGGGCCGCTCGTTCATGCGGTCGCGCCAAGCCTGCAAGGCCGCTCAAACCATTTCAAACCAAGGCATTGACAACAAAATCAATGAACACCTCTTTGCGCCGCACCCGCATCCTGTCCGGTGGGGACATCAGTGTGATCTGGTTGCCGAACCGGGTTTGCGGAATCCATTGAGGCAATACCTTGAGCAAACGCTGGTCCCCAATTGCATCGGCGCAAAGGTAATCAGGCAACAAAGCTATCCCCAAGCCTTGCAAGCACGCCTCCAGGACGGCGTCAGGACTGTCCACGTGGTAACGGCCACTGACTTTCACGCGCGACACTTGATCGCCTGACTTTAAGACCCACCAGTCGTCCGAAGGTTCCCGCCAATAAAACAAGCACAAATGCTCTTCCAGTTCTTGAGGTGATGAAGGCTCACCATGCGCCGCAATGTATTGCGGTGCGCACACCAGAACCCAATCAATGGTGCTGACGGATTTCATAAAAAGCTCTTTGCTGTCCTGCAAAGAACTCCACCTGAAAGCGACATCCATCCGCTCGTAAGCGAGGTCCATCATCCGGTCTGACAACACCAACTCGAGCTCAATACCCGGATGCATGCGAAGAAACTCCGGCATTTTTTTGCACAGAATTCGCTGCCCCCAGGAGACTGGCGCTGTCACCCGAATTCGACCTCTCAAATCCGAACGCAAGGCCGTCAACCGTTCCTCACCAGCACTCAATTCCAGCAAGGCTTGTTGGGCATGTTCAAGGTAGGTCTCACCAGCAGCGGTCAGCGCAATATGGCGCGTACTTCGGCTGAACAAGGTGGCTCCCAAATGGGTTTCGAGTTGCGCAATCCTTTTGCTGACCACACTTTTACCGACAGACAACGCCAGCGCGGCTTTGCTGACGCTCAGGTTTTCTGCCACTTTGGTAAAAGCCATCAGCATGTCAGAGCTGATCATTCGGACACTCCTGTTGACCCATCATGCGCCCTCAGAAAAACACCTGAAGTGCATTCATTGTTTCCATTTTAAGGACACTCGGTTTCTTTTCAATCATATTGTGGAAACCATTGGCCGAATTGAGAATTGTTTGGCGGTCCAAGCATTGACCGCCATCCAAGACCCCACAACAGGAGACAAACATGCACATTTACGCCGACCCGATCACCGTCAATTGCCGCAAAGTCCTCGCGGGACTGCAACTGATGAAAGTGCCTTACGAACTGGTCCATGTGGACTATTTCAAGGCCGAACAAAAATCAGACACATTCATGGCCCTCAACCCCAATGCTGCTTTGCCCGCCATGAAAGATGGTGATTTCATTTTGTGGGAATCGAATGCGATCCTCATGTATGCGGCAGACAAGCATCAAGCCGCCGCCCATTACCCCACCGACCTTCAAACCCGAGCAGACATTCAGCGTTGGTTACTTTGGGAGTCATCCAGCTGGTTCCCCAGCTGCTATGTTTACCTGGTTGAAAACTGCGTCAAACCATTGCTGGGCGGTTCAGCTGACCCCGCTATCCTGGAAGCGCAGTTGCAAAACTTCAACAAACTGGCTGGCATTCTGGAAGCGCGTCTGGCGTCGCACCAATGGATAGCGGGTACACCCCAACCCACCATCGCAGACATCGCCATTGCATCGCCCATGCACTTGCACGGGTGGCAACAGTTACCACTCGCCAATTTCCCCCACATCCGTCGCTGGATGTTTGACCACATTGAAGCCCTGCCTTGCTGGGAAAATACCTGGATCGGTGAAGGCTTCACCACCCAAAAGGCTGATGCATGATGACCATGAATGTCGTCCAAGCAGACATGAATTACTCGGTCGACAACGGTCGACCGATTGATTACTATTTTTACGAACCCCTGCACAAACCTGATCTCAACCCACCTGGAACCGATACACACGCCGTATCGATCCACGATGGATGGCATGAAGTGGATCAGCTTTCAGTCGATAAGCAAGGCTTTGAACTGCACGAGTTCAGCGCGCAGTACACCCAATTCGACAACGAGGAGCTGATCAGGCAGGTGTTTTATCTACAGGTCATCGACTACGTCAAGCGCCATACTGGCGCACGCGAAGTGGTGGTCTTTGACCACACCATTCGCAAACGAATGCCTGCCGACCTGAAGGTTCAGACAGAAGCCCAGCGTCCAGCTGTCTTGTTGGTGCACAGCGATTACACCGTCTTGAGCGGCCCACAGCGTGTCAGAGACGTGGTGAAAGACAGGGCCGAAACCCTGCTGCAAAACCGTGTGGCTTTTTACAACGTGTGGAAGCCTTTGTACCAACGGGTTGAAGAGTTGCCTCTGGCCATGATCGACGCACAGACCCACGACCCCGAAGACCTGTTGCGCATGGACCTGAAATACAGTGACCGCACGGGGGAGATCTACGTCATGCGGCACAACCCACAGCACCGTTGGGTGTATTTCCCGCACATGCAAGCGCACCAGGCTTTGCTGCTGAAGACCTACGATTCCAGCACAGACGGTCGCTGCCGCTTCATGGGCCACTCGGCCTTTGAAGACCCCAACACGCTTCCAGATGCAGCCACCCGTGAAAGCATAGAAGTTCGAACGATGGCGTTCTTTTGAACCGTCAAACCTTGGCGCTGGGCCGCTCGTTCATGCGGTCGCGCCAAGCCTGCAGGGCTGGCATGCCCTCGTCGCCGGGTACGAACTTCATCAAGCCGCGCGCAAACTCCAGCGCGCAAAATGCGGTGATGTCGGCAATGGTGAAACGCTCGCCGGCGATGAAGGTCTGGCTTTGCAGGCGCCGGTCAAAGCCGCGCGCCACGTCGCGCACCTTCTCGGCCTGAGAGCGGCCGAACTCGGGGAACTGCGGCTTTTCCAAAGCAGCCAAGCCCGGGTGGCTGTGGCGTATCGCATTCGCTATGCCGCCCAGCAAGTACAACTCCACCTGACGGTCGGCCATCTCGATGAAGCCGCGCTCGTCGCCGTCCACGCCCATCAGGTTGGGCTCGGGAAAGCGGCCCTCCAGCAAAGTGCAGATGGCCCGTGTCTCGGTGATCACGCGGCCGTCATCCAGCTCCAGCGCAGGCACTTTGGCCAAGGGGCTTTTGGCCAAATAAGCCGGTGTGCGGTGCTCGCCACCATTCAAGTCCATGTTCACCATCTCAATGCCGGTGATGTTTTTCTCGATCAAAAACATCAACACCCGGCGGGGACTGGGCGCGCGGTAGGCGGTGTAAAGCTTCATGGTGTGTCCTTCTTTTGGCGGGGGCATGGGCGGGTTTGCAGGTTGTTTCGCAGAGACTAGCACCCGCTGGATTTCAGGCATGCCCCGCAAATGACAAGCCGCCTTCAAAGCTCCAGCCTTAGACACAAGGGCGACAGCAAGTCACAGGCCGGACAGCACACGGTAGCGCCAAGCCTTCCAATCATTGCATGACCGTTTTATTCACGATTTTTCTAAAAACCTCAGACCCATGAACTTCGACATTCCACCCGACATTGCGGCCCTGCGTGATCGCACGCGGCAGTTCATTGCAGAGCAGGTCATCCCTCTAGAAGGCGACCCACGCCACGGCCCGCATGGCCCCTCCAAAGAACTGCGCGAAGAACTGGTGGCTCTCGCACGCGCAGCGGGCTTGCTCACGCCCCATGCGTCCAAAGAAATGGGTGGACTGGGCCTGAGCCACATGGCCAAAGCCGTGGTCTTTGAAGAAGCTGGCTATTCCAACCTCGGGCCCACCGCACTCAACATCCATGCCCCTGATGAAGGCAACATCCATTTGATGGAAGAAGTCGCCACCCCAGCCCAAAAAGAACGCTGGCTGCGCCCGCAAGTAGCGGGCCTCACGCGCTCATGCTTTGCCATGACCGAACCCGCACCCGGCGCGGGGGCCGACCCGTCCATGCTCACCACCTCTGCTGTGCGTGATGGTGATGACTATGTGATCAACGGCCTCAAGTGGTTCATCACCGGGGCCGAAGGGGCCGACTACGCCATCGTCATGGCCCGCATGGAAGACGGCACCGCCACCATGTTCTTGACCGACATGGCGAAAGACGGCATCTTGCACGAACGCAGTATGGACGCGATGGACAACTGCTTTACCGGCGGGCATGGCGTGCTGCGCTTTGACAACTTGCGCGTGCCAGCCACTGATGTGCTGGGCGAAGTTGGCCAAGGCTTTCGCTATGCCCAAATTCGGCTGGCCCCTGCACGCCTGACCCACTGCATGCGCTGGCTGGGGCAGGCTCGCCGTGCGCACGACATTGCACTGGACTACGCCAGCCGCCGCCAAGCCTTTGGCAAACCGCTGGCCGAACACGAAGGCGTGGGCTTCATGTTGGCCGACAACGACATCGACCTGCACACCGCCCGCCTGCACATCTGGCACACGGCTTGGCTGCTCGACCAAGGCCACAAAGGCGGCTTTGAATCGAGCCGCGCCAAAGTGGCTTGCTCCGAGGCCGAATGGCGCGTGGTGGACCGCTGCGTGCAGATTTTGGGAGGGCAAGGCGTGACGGCTGAAACGCCGGTCATGCGCATTTTCTTGGACATGCGCGCCTTCCGGGTGTACGACGGCCCCAGCGAAGTGCACCGCTGGAGCATGGCGCGCAAGCTGGTTTACAAGGTGCAGCAGGCGGCGCAGGGGTGAGCATCCCAGCTCGCGCCTTACCGAACGCGCAGTCGGGCCATGCTCAGCACAGCCCCCAGGCCTGCCGCCACGGCCCCCAATAGGATGGCTTGACCCGCGCCCAGCGGCCCAAACAAGTTGAAACACAGGGCCACCAAAGCCGCCCCGCTGGCCTGTCCGATCAGCCGCGCCATGGCCACCATGCCACTGGCGCCACTGGTGCGGTGGGCCGGTGCACTGGTCATGATGGCGCGCAAATTCGGCGACTGGAACAAGCCAAAACCCATACCGCACAGCGCCATGCACAGCGCCATCAGGCCAAACGGCACATCGGCGCTCATCACGCCCAAACCGGCCATGCCCATGCTCAGAATGCTCAAGCCCACACCGCCCAGGATCGCGGGTGGGTATCGGTCAGACAGCGTGCCTGCGACGGGTGCCATCATGGCCACCACCAGCGCCCAAACCGACATGAGCACCCCCGTTTCTAAGGGAGGGCGGCCCAGCTGCTGTTGAAAAAAGAAAGGCAAAGCCACGAACGCCAAGCCTTGGGTCGTGAAAGCGCTGAACGAGGTGAAGACCGACAAGCTGAACAAGGGCCTGCGCATCAAATCCATCGGCAGCACAGGCGACACATGCCCTCGCTGGCGGCGCAACAAGCAGTAGCCGCTGCCCAACATGAGCAACAGTGCGCCGACCACCACGACAACACCTTCTTGCTGCGCGATGGCACTGAGCGTGAACACCAGCGAAGCAAAGCAAACAGCCGACATCAGCGCCAGCACACGGTCATAGGGCTCGTCGGTCTTTGCCGCTTCCGTGCGAGGCAGGTAACGCCGCGCCAGCAACCCGGCCATCAGGCCCAACGGGGCCTGCACACCAAACAACCAGGGCCAAGGCAAGACGGCCAGCAACAACGAGGCCACTGTCGGCCCCAAGCTGAAGCCCAAACCCACGATCAGGGCATTGAGCCCCGCACCGCGCCCTAACTTCTCAGGCGGGAAAATGCGCTGAACCAGGGCCAAGTTGACACTCATGACCCCTGCCGCACCCACACCCTGAATGGCACGGAAAAAGGCCAACCACTCCAAGCTCGTGGCACAGGCGCTGCCCAGCGCCGCCAGATTGAACAGCAACATGCCCAGCAAAAACACCTTGCGTGCGCCCCAGCGGTCCCCCAACGTGGCCAGCGGCAACAACACGGCCACCACGGCCAACTGATAAGCATGGACCACCCAAACCGACTCGGCAGGCGTGCGCTGCATGGCCGCACCGATCGCAGGCAAGGCCGTGTTGGCCACCGACTGATCGAGAGAGCCGAGAAAGACTGCGGTCAGCAATGACAGCAGGGCCATCCGATGCATGCCGTCGGTTGCTGGCTTGACGGCGGTGGTCATCAAAGGCTTCAGGCCTTGGCCGCTTCGAGCGTGTCGCGGGTCTGCATGGCCACCTTGCGTGCGGCCTCGGCAAAGTCATTAGCACTCGATGCATACAGCACCGCACGCGATGAGTTGACGATGATCGCGCCAGCGCTGCTGCCGTCGGCATGAGCCCGCCAGCCGGCTTTCACGGTGGCCACGGCGTCGCCGCCTTGTGCACCCACACCAGGAATCAGCAAAGGCACGGAGGGGGCCAGTTCGCGCACGCGCTCAATCTCAGCGGGATACGTAGCACCGACCACCAAACCCAGTTGGCCATTCAGGTTCCAGGGGCCTTGGGCCAAACGAGCCACATGTTCATACAACAGCGGCTGGCCCTCCACAGAGGCCAGGCGCTGGTTTTGCAGGTCGTCGCCGCCGGGGTTGGAGGTGCGGCACAACAAGAATGCGCCTTTGCCTTCGTACTTGAGGTAGGGGGCCACCGAATCCCAACCCATGAAAGGCGACAGGGTCACGGCATCGGCGCCATAGCGCTCAAAGGCTTCTTTGGCGTATTGCTCGGCCGTGCTACCGATGTCGCCGCGCTTGGCATCCAAAATGATGGGCACATGGGGCGCCACTCTGCGCATGTGTTCCATCAGGCGCTCGAGCTGGCCTTCGGCGCGGTGCGCGGCAAAGTAGGCGATTTGCGGCTTGAAACTGCTGACCAGGTCGGCCGTGGCGTCTACGATGGCGGCGCAAAAGTCGTAGATCTTGTTGGCATCGCCTTTGTAGCGGTCCGGGAATTTGATGGGTTCAGGGTCCAGGCCCACGCAGAGCATGGAGCCGTTTTGGCGCTCAGCGGCGCGCAGCATGTCTAAAAAGGTCATGCCGATGATTTTAAGGGGGCGCCATGAAGCTGGTTGGGTGACACCTGTTGTGACATGGGCCGTCTAAGATGCGGACCATGCACAAATTGACTTCCACACAATGGACCCTGCTGGTTTTGCTGACCCTGGTGTGGGGCATCAACTGGCCCATCATGAAGTTGGGGGTCACCGGCTTTCCGCCCTTGACGTTTCGCAGCCTGTGCCTTTGGCTGGGCACACCCGTTTTGGGTTTGGCCCTGGTGGCCATGAAGGTGCCGTTTCGAATTCCCCGTGCGCATTGGCGTGAGCTGCTGGTGTTGGCGGTGTTCAACATGTTCATCTGGCACGCCTTGATCATCATCGCGGTGCAATCTTTGTCGAGCGGCCGGGCGGCGATTTTGGGTTACACCATGCCCATGTTCTCGGCCTTGTTGGGGGCTTGGTTTTTTGGCGACCAACTGGCCAAGCGCTCTTGGGCAGGTGTTGCCGCCGCCAGTCTGGGGGTGCTGCTGCTGTTGTGGCACGAACTGGCCAATCTCAGTGGCAAACCCACAGGCGTGCTATTGGCTTTGGCAGCTGCGAGCACTTGGGCGTTGGGCACGCAAATGCTACGCCGCACCTCCATGCCCGTGCCCACTTTGGCCATTTCTTTCTGGATGACCTTGATGACCACCGGTGTGATGACGGTGCTGGCGCTGGTGTTTGAATCCGATCAATGGGTGGCACCCTCGCCATCCAACTGGTTTGCGATTGTGTTCAATGCGGTGTTGGTGTTTGGCTTTGCACACGCTGCCTGGTTTTATCTGGCGCGCAGTTTGCCGCCCGTGGCGTCGACCCTGAGCGTGATGCTGATTCCCGTGCTGGGCGTGTTCAGTGGTGCGGTTTGGCTCGATGAGTTGCTGCATTGGCAAGACTGGGCTGCTGTGGGCTTGATGGTGGCCTCCATCGCTTGCGTGCTTTGGCCCCAAAAAGCCCGTCAAGCCTGAAGCCGAACACTCATCTGGAGGTTGGCATGAGGTCGATTGACCTCGACCCTTCGGCTTACCAAGCCGGTTGAAGGGCCGCAAATCCTTTGGGGGCCTGACTGGCTTTGTCAAAAGTCACCACCTCATAGGCTTCAGGCTGCGACAGCAACTCGCGAAGCAACAGGTTGTTCATGGCGTGACCCGAACGGAAGGCACTGTAGGCGGCCAACAAGGGCTTGCCCACGATATAGAGGTCGCCCATGGCATCCAGGATTTTGTGCTTGACGAACTCGTCGTCGTACCGCAAACCGTCGGCGTTCAAGACTTTGTAATCGTCCATGACGATGGCGTTGTCCAAACCACCACCCAAGGCCAAGCCGTTGGCGCGCATCATCTCCACATCTTTGGTGAAGCCAAACGTGCGGGCACGGGCAATGTCGCGCGCATACACACCCTCTGACATGTCAAACATCACCTGCTGGCCTGTCGAGTCCACCGCAGGGTGCCGAAAGTCGATCTCGAAGCTGAGCTTGTAGCCGTGATAAGGCTCCAATTTGGCCCACTTGATGTTGGCGCCCTCGCCCTCGCTGACCTGAACCGTCTTGAGCACTCGCAAAAACCGCTTGGGCGCGTTTTGCTCGACGATGCCCGCACTTTGCAACAAAAAGACAAAAGAAGAGGCAGAGCCATCGAGGATGGGGACTTCTTCGGCCGTGATGTCGACATACAGGTTGTCGATGCCCAGCCCAGCGCAAGCTGACATCAGGTGCTCGACGGTGAAAACCTTGGCTTGGCCCACCGAGATGGTCGAGGCCAAGCGGGTGTCGGTGACCGATTCGGCTCGGACAGGAATGTCCACAGGCTCCGGCAGATCGACCCGGCGAAACACGATGCCCGTGTCGGGTGCAGCAGGGCGCAAAGTCAGTTCGACCCGCTGGCCACTGTGCAAACCCACGCCTACGGCTTGGGTCAAGGTTTTGAGTGTGCGTTGTGCAAGCATGCGCCAATTTTAAAGGCCAGAAGGGCATTGCTGCCCGCCTGGCCTTTAAGGCGATGTAACCAAGTATGTGAAGATCAGTCGGCTTGTTTGCGCAAAAAGGCTGGGATCTCGATGTCGTCCATACCGGCATTGGCCATACCGTCTACTCGCGCAGCCGCGTGGGTGCGGTTGCTGCGCCAGATGGCCGGTGTGTTCATGCCGCTGGCGCCCAAGCTGGCTGCCGAGTTCAAAGGCGCAGACACCGCATCTTGCCCACCCATCATGAAAGGCACGTTGTCGGTACCGGTGCGCAGCACCTTGAGTTCCGGACGCACAGTGCCGGCCTTGGCCAAACCGGTGGCGACCACAGTCACGCGGATCTGGTCACCCAAGCTTTCGTCGTAAGCCGTGCCGTAGATGACGTGGGCTTCTTCGGAAGCGCAGTCGCGGATGGTGTTCATGGCTTGCTTGGACTCGGACAATTTCAAAGAGCCCTTGGCCGCGCTGATCAACACCAAAACGCCGCGTGCACCTTTCAGGTCCACACCTTCCAACAAAGGACAAGCCACGGCTTGTTCTGCCGCAATGCGGGCGCGGTCTGGGCCGCTTGCCGCTGCCGTACCCATCATGGCTTTGCCGGGCTCGCCCATCACAGTGCGCACGTCCTCAAAGTCGACGTTCACATGGCCGGGTACATTGATGATTTCTGCAATGCCGCCGACGGCGTTTTTCAGCACATCGTTGGCGTGCGAGAAAGCCTCGTCTTGCGTCATGTCTTCACCGCCGGGCAACTCCAGCAGTTTTTCGTTCAACACCACGATCAAGGAATCCACATTGGCTTCCAGTTCTCGCATGCCTTCGTCGGCATTGGTCATGCGGCGCTTGCCTTCGAAGTCGAAGGGCTTGGTCACCACACCCACCGTCAGAATGCCCATGTCTTTGGCGATCTTGGCAATCACGGGGGCGGCGCCGGTGCCGGTGCCACCGCCCATGCCGGCGGTGATGAACAACATGTGCGCGCCTTCGATGGCGGAACGAATTTCCGCCTCAGCAGCTTCAGCGGCTTCGCGGCCTTTGTCGGGCTTGCTGCCAGCGCCCAGACCGGTTTGACCCAGTTGCACAAAGCGGTGTGCAGCGCTGCGTGCCAACGCTTGAGCGTCGGTGTTGGCGCAAATGAACTCAACGCCTTGGACCTCGCTCACGATCATGTGCTCAACAGCATTGCCGCCGCCGCCGCCCACGCCGATCACCTTGATCTGGGTGCCTTGGTTGAATTCTTCGGTTTGGATCATTTCAATGGTCATGGTGCTCTCCTAAATATCTGCAGGTGCCGGAATTTGTAAACGTTTTTTTGAAATCAATGGATGAGGGGTCAAAGGCTTGTCAACATCGACAAGGCCTGGACCAAAGAGGGCTGCCACGAATGGTGAATGCGAGGACCCAGCGCATCAGAAGGTCCCCACGATGAAGTCTTTGAAACGCCCGAAAGCGTTGTTCACAGAGCTTTTCTTTTGTGTCACTTTGTAGCCACGCAAACGGGCCAGTCGGGCCTCTTCTAGCAAGCCCATCACTGTGGCCGCACGGGGTTGGCTGACCATGTCGGCCAACCCACCCGAATATTTGGGCAGGCCCCTGCGCACGGGTTTGAGGAAAATGTCTTCGCCCAACTCAATCATGCCGGGCATCACCGCGCTGCCACCGGTCAGAACAATGCCCGAAGACAAGACCTCTTCGTAGCCCGATTCACGGATCACTTGATGCACGAGTGAGAAAATCTCTTCAATGCGTGGCTCGATGACCCCGGCCAATGCCTGGCGGCTGAGCATGCGAGGGCCCCGGTCACCCAAGCCTGGCACCTCGACCTGCGCATTGGGATCCGCCAACATTTGCTTGGCATAACCGCTCTCGACTTTGATGTCTTCGGCATCTTTGGTGGGCGTTCGCAAAGCCATGGCGATGTCGCTGGTGATCAAGTCGCCCGCAATCGGAATCACCGCCGTATGGCGAATGGAGCCGTTGGCGAAAATCGCGACATCTGTCGTACCCGCACCGATGTCGACGCACACTACGCCCAGTTCACGCTCGTCTTCGGACAACACAGCCAAGCTGGACGATTGTGGGTTGAGCAGCAGTTGGTCCACTTCGAGGCCGCAGCGGCGGACACACTTGATGATGTTTTCTGCCGCACTTTGGGCACCGGTCACGATGTGCACTTTGGCCTCCAGGCGCATGCCACTCATGCCGATCGGCTCTTTGACTTCTTGACCGTCGATCACGAACTCCTGGGGTGCGACCAACAGCAAACGTTGATCGCTGGAGATGTTGATGGCACGCGCCGTCTCCATCACGCGCGCCAAGTCGGCTTGGGTCACCTCTTTGTCCTTGATGGCCACCATGCCGCTGGAATTGATACCGCGAATATGGCTGCCAGTGATGCCGCAATTGACTCGGGTGATCTTGCAATCGGCCATCAACTCGGCTTCCTTCAAGGCCTGCTGAATGCTTTGAACTGTGGCGTCGATGTTGACCACCACGCCCCGCTTGAGGCCATTGCCAGGCGCAATCCCAAGACCTGCGATCTTGAGTTGACCATCAGGCATGACCTCGGCCACCACCGCCATGACCTTGGAGGTGCCAATGTCCAAGCCAATGACCAGATCTTTGTACTCTTTTGCCATGTCAACCACCGTTTCCGTTTAATGTCATCGTCTTGACCCATCAAGACCGTTTTTGTCGTTCTCAGCCAACGTGCTCACACCCCGCAAACGCAAGGCATAACCATCTTTGTGCCTGAGGTCGGCGCCCATCAAAGCCATGGGTGTCCGGTTGTACCGGCCCGTGACTTGGGGCAATGTCCTCAAGAGCAAATCCACCCGTTGCATCAACTCAGCTTCCGTACCCCGCCCCAACTCCACGAGTGCGCCGCTTTCGGTCCAAACCCGCCAACTGCCACGGGCCGTCAATTCGATTTTTTCAAGTCTGAAGTCCAGGGTTTCAAACAAAGGCGTCATGACCCGGTACATGCGCGTGACCAACAGAGATGTACCCTCAGGTCCTTGCATGCGCGGCAGTTTCTCAATGTCCACGTCTTCCACAGGCGCCTCAAACACTTGGCCCTGCTCATTGACCATGAAGTTGCCGCCCTCTTCACCCCAAGTCGCCATTGGCTGATGCTCCACCACCACCGAACGCAGTTGTCCAGGGAAAACGCGGTGCACCACCGCCTCGCGCACCCAGGGCACCGACTGAAACGCTTGCTGCGCTTGCGCCAAATTGAGGGTGAAAAAATTGCCACTCAATTGCGGCACCACATGGTTGCGAAAACTCGCTGCGTGGCTGCGAACCACCTCGCCCTGCACAGTGATCGATTGAATGGCAAATTTTGGATGACGCAGCACCCACCAAGCCCCGCCGCCCAAAACCAGCACCACGAATACCAGCGACAGCAAACCTGCCGCAAGGTTCATGAGCCGAACATCGGTGGGCAAAGGCAGGCTTGTGCTCACTTGGCAGCCCCTTTGTAGTCCAGGCCGGCATGGGCCAATAAATGGCAGCACAAAGCCTCGTAAGACATGCCTGCCGCACGCGCTGACATGGGCACCAAGGAGTGGCCCGTCATGCCTGGCGATGTGTTGATTTCCAGCAAATAAGGCTGGCGCGTGGCAGCGTCGATCATCACGTCGATGCGACCCCAGCCCCTGCAGCCCAAAACTTGGTAGGCCTTGATGACCAATGCGTCGATGGCTGCCGTCTCTGACTCGGGCAATCCGCAGGGCACCAGATACTGTGTGTCGTCTGTGAAATATTTGTTTTGGTAGTCGTAGTTGCCGTCTGGCGCGACGATACGGATCATGGGCAAGGCCTGGGCATGATCGCCATCGCCCAATACTGGGCAAGTCACCTCGTCCCCTACGATGCATTGCTCACACAAAATATCGCTGTTGCAAACGGCAGCGGCTTGCAATGCTGCGGTCAAATCGGCTGCTTGGGTGACCTTGCTCACGCCGATGGATGAACCTTCTTGGGCTGGCTTGACGATCATGGGCAAGCCCAAGGCCGCAATCAGAGCTTC
The DNA here is from genome assembly GCA_943331105.2 of Akkermansia muciniphila. GTDB lineage: Bacteria > Pseudomonadota > Gammaproteobacteria > Burkholderiales > Burkholderiaceae_C > Limnohabitans_A. The sequence continues at coordinate 111,385 of CALQKH020000007.1, read as the reverse complement.
CCTCGAGACGGTGTCGATCTGAGATGGATGCACCAATACGTGGCGCGGTGTGGGCAGGCCTTCGGCTTGCCAGACACGCTTGGTCATCACCTTGTCCATGGCCATGCTGGACGCCATGACGCCCGATCCGGTGTAAGGGATGCCCATCAACTCCAAGGCACCTTGTACGGTGCCGTCTTCACCAAATCGGCCATGCAAGGCGATAAAGCAGCGGTCAAAGCTTTCTTGCTTCAAAGCCGTCAAGTCGCGCTGTGCAGGGTCAAAGGCATGGGCATCGACACCGCTGTCCAACAGCGCTTTGAGCACGCCCTGGCCCGACATGAGGGACACCTCACGCTCAGCTGAACGCCCGCCCATCAGCACCGCCACTTTGCCCAAATGTGCACAGGATGGCAGACTTGTACCGGTCATACCGAAGCCTCCTGAGTGGCCACCAAACCGGCCAAAGCCACCACTTGTGCTGGCGTGGCACCAATGGAGCCAGCACCCATGCAAATGAGCACATCGCCATCGCGTGCGTTGCCCATCACCATGCGTGGCATGTCGGCGATTTGGTCAACAAACACGGGTTCCAGCTTGCCCGCCACACGCAAGGCACGCGCCAATGAGCGGCCATCTGCCGCCACGATCGGGGCCTCACCTGCGGCATAGACCTCGGACAACAACACACTGTCACAGCCTTGGCTGATGACTTTGACAAAGTCTTCAAAGCAATCGCGTGTGCGGCTGTAACGGTGTGGCTGGAATGCCAAGACCAAACGACGGCCTGGAAACGCGCCGCGCGCTGCCGCCAAGGTGGCCGCCATCTCCACAGGGTGGTGACCGTAATCATCAATGACCGTGAAACGGCCTGCGCCATCGGCAGTGGCCACCTCACCATAACGCTGGAAACGTCTGCCCACACCCTTGAATTGGGCCAATGCGTTTTGCACAGCCGCGTCCTGAACACCCAACTCCACTGCCACCGAGATGGCTGCCAAGGCATTGAGCACATTGTGTTCGCCAGGCAAATTCAATACGATGGGCAAGTCAGGCAGCGTGACGCCGTTGCGACGTTGCACCGTGAAATGCATTTGCCCGTTGTCGGCTTTCACATTAACGGCCCGCACTTGCGCACCTTCGTGCAGACCATAAGTGGTCACGGGCCGAGCGATGCGCTCAACAATGGACTGCACACCTGGATCGTCTGAACACACGATCGCCGTGCCGTAAAAGGGCATCCGGTGCAAAAACTCGACAAAAGCGCCTTTGAGTTTGGCCAGATCATGGCCATAAGTTTCCATGTGGTCGGCATCGATGTTGGTCACCACCGCCATCACTGGCAGCAAATTCAAAAACGAGGCGTCGGACTCGTCGGCCTCAACCACGATGTAATCACCGGTGCCCAATTTGGCGTTGGCTCCGGCACTATTGAGCCTCCCGCCGATCACAAAAGTCGGGTCCAAACCGGCCTCAGCCAAAACACTGGCCACCAAACTGGTGGTGGTGGTCTTGCCATGGGTACCGGCGATGGCCACGCCTTGCTTCATGCGCATGAGCTCGGCCAACATCACCGCGCGCGGCACGATCGGGATGTGGCGTGCGCGAGCTGCCAGCACTTCGGGGTTGTCTGACTTGACGGCAGTGGAAGTCACCACTGCATCGGCATCTTTCACATGTTCAGCACTGTGGCCCACATGGGTATCGATGCCGAGCGCGGCCAATCGGCGCAAAGTGGCGCTGTCTGACAAGTCTGAGCCCGATATTTCGTAGCCCAAATTGAGCAAGACCTCGGCGATGCCGCTCATGCCCGAGCCGCCGACACCAATGAAGTGAATTTTCCGGATGGCGTGTTTCATGCTGCCAACTCCTCACAGGCCATCAAGATCTCCCGGGTTGCCTGAATTTTTTTCTGCGCACTGGCCTTGTCTGCGACCGCCAACAGCTGAGCTCTGTCGAGGCTGCTCAACCAATCGGCCAAGCCCTGCGCGTTCAATTCGGCTTGTGGCGTGAGCCATCCGCCCCCTGCGGCCACCAAGAACTGGGCATTGGTGGTTTGGTGATCGTCCACCGCAAAAGGGAAAGGCACAAACAAGGCGGCCGCACCCACTGCGGCCAGCTCGGTCACGGTGCTGGCACCAGCGCGGCAAATGACCACATCGGCCTGCGCAAAAGCGCTGGCCGTGTCGTCGATGAAAGGGGTCAATTCAGCCTCAACGCCAGCAGCTTGGTAGTTGCTGCGCAGTGCATCGATTTGTTTGGCGCCACTTTGGTGAATGACCACGGGGCGCTTGTCGGCGCTCATCAAGGCCAAGGCTTGCGGCACGAAGTCGTTCAAGGCTTTGGCCCCCAAACTGCCACCCACCACCAGCAAGCGCAGCGGTCCGGTACGACCTGCAAAACGTTCTGCGGGCGAGGCTTGCGCGGTGAAAGCGCGTCGCAAGGGATTGCCCACCCACTGTCCGGTTTTGAACACCCCGGGGAAGGCCGTGAATACCCGATCTGCCAGCTGCGACAAGATCTTGTTGGCCAAACCAGGGACCGAATTTTGCTCGTGTAAAACCAAGGGCTTGCCCCACAGGCTGGCCATCATGCCCCCCGGGAAGCTGATGTAGCCACCCAAGCCCAACACCACATCAGGTTGGACGCGCCGCACCACCTGCAGACTTTGCCAAAATGCACGCAACAAGCGCAATGGCAACAAAGCCAAGGTCTGAATGCCTTTGCCACGCACACCGCCAAAAGCCACGGGTTCGAACGCAAAGCCACGTGCTGGCACCAAGTCGTGCTCCATGCTGTTGGGGGCTCCTAACCAGTGAACTTGCCAGCCCGCCTCGCGCAGCGCTTCAGCCACCGCCAAGCCCGGGAAAATATGGCCGCCTGTGCCCCCGGCCATGACCAGCGCTGTTTTTTGCTGGGTGGTCATGATCGGCCTCCACGCATCATTTGTTTGTTTTCGGCATCAATGCGCAACACCACAGCGACAGCAATCAGGTTCATCATGAGGGCGGATCCGCCGTAACTCATGAAAGGCAAAGTCAAGCCCTTGGTGGGCAATGCACCCAAGTTCACGCCCATGTTGATGAAGGCCTGAAAGCCGATCCAAATGCCCACGCCTTGCGCCACCAAACCTGAGAACACTTTCTCAAGGGCAATCGCCTGACGCCCGATCACCATGATTCTGCGGCTGAGCCAGAGGAACATGAAGATCACCAAGGACACGCCGATCAGGCCAAACTCTTCGCCAATCACGGCCAGCAAGAAATCGGTATGCGCCTCGGGCAACCAGTGCAGTTTTTCGACGCTGCCGCCCAAACCCACGCCCCACACTTCGCCACGGCCAATCGCGATCAATGAGTGTGTCAACTGATAGCCTTTGCCCAAGGCGTGCTCGGCACTGAAGGGGTCTAGGTAAGCAAAAATACGCTCGCGGCGCCACGGAGACTCGGCGATCATGACGACAAATGCCAAGATCAAAACACCCAAGATCAGGAAAAACATCCGCGCATTGACGCCGCCCAAAAACAAAATGCCCATGGCAATCGTCGCAATGACCAAGAAGGCGCCCATATCGGGTTCCGCCAACAAAAACACACCTGCTAAACCGACCGCTGCGCCCATGGGCCAGACGGCCTTGAAGAAGTTTTCCTTCACTTCCATTTTGCGCACCATGTAATTGGCGGCATAAATGATGGTCGCCAACTTGGCCAACTCTGAGGGCTGAAAATTCATCACGCCAAAAGAGATCCAGCGCCGTGCGCCGTTGACGCCTTTGCCAATAAAGGGCAACAACACCAAGGCCAACAAGATCAAGGACAACACAAACAGCGGTCTGGCCATTTTTTCCCAAGTTTCCATGGGCACTTGGAAAGCCAGCAAAGCCATGACGCAACCGACCGTGATGGCCATGACATGGCGAATCAAAAAGTGTGTGTGGGCATAGCGTGAAAAGCGCGGGTTGTCAGGCATCGCAATCGAGGCCGAATACACCATCACCATGCCCCACAACACCAAGGCCACGACCACCCAAACCAGGCTTTGGTCAACACCCATCATGCGAGAGCCTTGGCCCCGTGAATGGCCGGCCATGTCGTAGTCACCCAGATTGACTGGTAACCCCTGCTGAGACGCCGCCTGACCACCCCAAGCGCCGCCCGTCAACACCCTGCCCGTGCGTGAAACACTGGCTTGCAGCCGCTGGGTGAAAGACATGACTTCGCTCACAGCCCGCCCTCCATGGCGACACCGGCGGCATCCGCCAATTCGCTGACAGCTTGAACAAACACCTCAGCCCGGTGCACATAGTGGTCAAACATGTCGAAGCTGGCGCAAGCGGGGGACATCAACACCGCATCACCGCTTTGGGCCAACTCGGCAGCCAAGGTGACGGCTGAGGCCATGTCGGCGGCATCGTGCAGTGGGGCTGCGCTGTCTTGCAGTGCAGCTCGGATCAGCGGGGCATCGCGGCCGATCAGCACGACGGCACGGGCAAAGCGTGAGATGGGCTCGGCCAAGGGCGAGAAGTCTTGACCCTTGCCCTCCCCACCCAAGATGGCCACGATACGGCGATCAGTGCCCAAACCTTTGAGGGCGGCCGCAGTGGCGCCCACGTTGGTGCCCTTGCTGTCGTCAAAAAATTCGACGCCATCGATGATGGCCACCGGCTCCACCCGATGGGGCTCACCCCGGTATTCGCGCAAACCGTACAACATGGGGCCCAAAGCACAACCTGCGCTGCTGGCCAAGGCCAGCGCCGCCAGCGCATTGACCGCGTTGTGCCGACCCCGGATGCGCAAGGCATCGGCAGGGATCAAGCGTTGGATGTGCAAATCGTCTTCTTGGTCCTTGCGACGGCGATGCGTTTCATCGGCCTCGAGTGCACGCACCAGCCACGTCATGCCGTTGGCCACTTCGATGCCGAAATCACCGGGTCGCTGCGGCATGTCACCACCAAACAGGAGGCATTCGCGCTCTATGGGCTTTTGCAATTTGACTCGAACAGGCGCTGGCCGCATGGCCATGACCAGGGGCTCTTCGCGGTTGAGCACCATCAGGGTTTGTTCACCAAAAATACGGGCTTTGGCCGCCGCATAGACAGACATGTCGCCATGCCAGTCCAAATGGTCTTGTGACACATTGAGCACCGTGGCAGCTGTGGGCTCAAAGCCCTCGCAGCTGTCCAACTGGAAGCTGGACAATTCCAAGACCCACACTTCTGGAAGGGCTGCCGCCAAAGGGTGCCGCTTGGTGACCTCGGGCTCGGCTTCAGTCGATGTGGCCGCTGTTGGAAAATCAGCTTCTGCTGATTCTGAGTCTGCTTTGGTTGGCGTCTCTGATTCGGCCGGAACGTCAATTTGGGCTTGCGCCCGAGCCAAAGCTTGGGTCAAAGTGTCCAGCAGTGTGGGGCCAATGTTGCCCGCCACCTGCACCGACTTGCCTGCACGCGCCACCAATTGACCGGTCAGTGCGGTCACTGTCGTTTTGCCATTGGTACCCGTGATCGCCAACACTTGGGGCTTGTAAGCAAATCGTGTGTACAAGTCGCTCAATGCAACCGCAAACAACGTCAGTTCAACGCCCTGCCACAAGCCCATGGCTTGCGCGGCATTCACCACCGGCGCGACCACATCGGGCGCCAAACCGGGACTGCGAAACACGGCGCGCACCGACGTGCCTTGGACCAAGTCAGCTGAGAAGGGTCCCGCCATAAAGCGCACCGATGGCCACTCGGCCTGCAATGCCGCCAACTGGGGCGGTGCATCACGGGTGTCGGCCACAGACACTTCGGCTCCGGCGCGGGCGCACCAGCGGGCCATCGCCAAGCCGGATGTACCCAAACCGAGAATCAGAACGTGTTGGCCTTGGAGCTGCATGGCTTATCTCAGCTTCAGGGTCGACAGGCCGACCAAACACAAGAGCATGGTGATGATCCAGAAGCGCACGACGACTTGCGTTTCTTTCCAGCCACTCTTTTCGAAATGGTGGTGCAAAGGGGCCATCTTCAAGATGCGACGACCCTCGCCATATTTTTTCTTGGTGTACTTGAAGTAAGTCACCTGTGCCATCACCGACAAGGCCTCGACCACAAAGATGCCACCCATGATCGCCAACACAATTTCTTGGCGCACGATCACGGCGATGGTGCCCAAGGCGGCGCCCAATGCCAAGGCCCCCACATCCCCCATGAAAACTTGGGCAGGATGGGTGTTGAACCACAAAAAGGCCAGACCAGCTCCTGCCATGGCGGCGCAAAAGATCAAAAGTTCACCTGATCCGGGGATATGTGGAAAGAACAAGTACTTGGAAAAAACAGAGCTCCCTGTCACGTAAGCAAAAACACCCAAGGCCGAACCCACCATCACCACCGGCATGATGGCGAGGCCATCCAAGCCATCGGTCAAATTGACAGCATTGCTCGAGCCAACGATCACCAGATAAGTCAAGACCACGAAGCCCAGCACACCCAAGGGGTAGTTGATTTCCTTGAAGAAGGGCACCTGCAAGCCCGCTTTGGGCGGCAGGTTCACATCAAATCCAGACAGAACCCATTGCACAAACAGATCCATCACCCGTGCATTAGAACTTTCAGAAATGCTGAACACCAGGTACAGGGCCGCCAGCAGACCAACCACCGATTGCCAGAAATATTTTTCACGCGAGCGCATGCCTTCGGGGTCTTTGTTGACCACTTTGCGCCAGTCATCGACCCAGCCAATTGCGCCAAAACCCAAGGTGACGATGAGCACAATCCACACAAAGCGGTTGGACAAATCAAACCACAACAGCGTCGAAATGGCGATGGACATCAAAATCAACACACCGCCCATGGTGGGCGTGCCGCTTTTGGCCAAATGCGATGCCATGCCATAGCCGCGGATGGGTTGGCCGATCTTGAGTGAGGTCAAACGCCGAATCACCCATGGCCCAGCAGCCAGTCCAATCAGCAAGGCGGTCATCGCTGCCATCACAGCACGAAACGTGATGTATTGGAAAACCCGCAAAAAGCCCCACTCAGGCGATAAACTTTGCAGCCATTGGGCCAAACTAAGCAGCATGAGCCTCCCCTTTTTTATTGTTTTGCTGTGAGCTGTTCGACAAGTCCAAGGCTTGCACCGCCTCGACCACACGCTCCATCTTCATGAAGCGAGACCCTTTGACGACCATGCTCTGAAAGTGCGCCGCATGCTTGGCAACGGCCGCCAACAGGCTGTCCATGTTGTCAAAGTGTTGCGCTGACCCATAAGCCTGACCCGCGTGCTGGCACAAGTCACCCAAGGTGTAAAAAGCCTCAATTCCGCACTCCGCCGCATAGGCGCCCACTTCGGCATGGAATGCCGGTCCTTGATCACCGACCTCGCCCATGTCGCCCAAGACCAAGAGGCGTGGCGAAGGCAATTCGGTCAACACATCAATGGCCGCACGCACCGAATCGGGGTTGGCGTTGTAGGTGTCGTCAACCAAAGTCATTTCGCCTGCTGAGGTGTGCACCAATAAAGCACGCGACCGACCCTTGACCGGCTCAAAGGCTTGTAAACCCTGAGCCACCGCCACCAGCGGCACGCCTGCAGCCAAGGCGCAAGCACTGGCGGCCAAGGCATTTTTGACATTGTGTCGACCAGCGATATGCAAGCGGACAGGGGCTGTGCCCACTGGAGTTTTGAGTGTGAATTGCCAAGCACCCGATTGCCAGACCACCACAGCCGCCCGCACATCGGCAACGCCATCGCCATGTCCCATGGCAAACGTGTGTTGTGGACGAGAAGCCGATTGGGACTGCCAAACGGGGGTATGCGTTTCGTCCGCAGGGTAGACCGCCACGCCTTGGCTGGGCAAAGACAGCAAGACTGCACCGTTTTCAAGTGCCACGGCCTCAACGGTGCCCATGAATTCTTGGTGTTCACGCTGTGCGTTGTTGACCAGGGCTACGGTGGGTTGGGTCAGCTGGGCCAAATAAGCGATTTCGCCTGGATGGTTCATGCCCAACTCCACCACCGCCATGCGGTGGTGAGCGCGCAAATTGAGCAAGGTCAAGGGCACGCCAATGTCGTTGTTCAAGTTACCCTGCGTTGACAAGGCATCGACACCCACATGCGCACGCAAAATGGCCGCGATCATTTGGGTCACGGTGGTTTTGCCATTGCTGCCGGTCACAGCAATCAAAGGCAGATCAAACTGCGCGCGCCAACCCGCCGCCAACTCTCCCAAGGCCAAGCGGGCGTCAGGCACCACCAACGCAGGCAATCCCTGGGCAGCAGCCTCGGCTTCACCAGAGGCCTCACACAGCACGGCCACTGCGCCTTGTGCCTTGGCTTGGGCGATGAACTGGTTGCCATCAAACCGCTCGCCGCGCAAAGCCACGAACACATCGCCCGAACGCAAGCTGCGGCTGTCGGTGTGTACCCGATCAGCCACCACAGATTGCAGCTTCACGCCGCGCGCTTGGCTCAGCCAGGCCAAAGCCGATTCAAGTTTCAAGTTCATGGGGGTATGAACCGCGCTCATGCGTTGACCCCCTGAAATTGCGCCATGCGCTGCTGCAGGGCCTTGCGAACATGCACCACATCGGAAAATGGATGGCGCACGCCCATGATTTCTTGTTCGGTCTCGTGACCTTTACCGGCCACCAACACCACGTCTTGTGGCGCCGCCTGAGCCAGTATTTGGGCAATCGCCAAGGAACGGTCAGCTTGGACTAAGGCTTGACTTGGGCGCTTGAGCCCTGCGACCATGGCCGCCAAAATCGCTTCAGGTGATTCAGAGCGAGGGTTGTCGCTGGTCAACATCACGCGATCGGCAGACGCCTCTGCTGCAGCCGCCATCAAGGGGCGCTTGTAGGCATCTCGGTCACCACCACAACCCAGCACGCACCACAAATGGCCGCCGCGCAAAAGGGCCTGCGACCTGAGCGCTGCCAAGGCATGAACGATGGCATCGGGCGTGTGTGCGTAATCGACCACCGCAAGGGGCAAGCCTGCAGCTTGCTCCGAAGGCGATGGGTCGATCCGAACCCTTTGCATGCGGCCAGGCACTGCACTCAAGTGCGAACACGCCTGCACGGCCTGCACCAAATCAAATCCCAAAGCACGCAAGCTGCCGATCACGCCCAACAAATTGTCGATGTTGTATTCACCGATTAAATCGGTGCGAAGTGGCTGCACCGCATCGCCTTCGATCACGTCAAACACCAAACCCTCAGTGCTTGGCAAAGCACGGGCTTTCAAGCGTGCAGCACCTTTTCTGGAGCATGTCCATACATCCAAAGGGCCGCCCTGCAACTGGCTGGCCAAAAGTGCGCCTTGTGCATCGTCGGTGTTGATGACCGCAGCCTGCAATCCAGGCCAGCTGAAAAGCGCCGCTTTGGCAGACCAGTACTGCCCCATGTCCGCGTGGTAGTCCAAATGGTCTTGCGTGAAGTTTGTGAACACCGCCACGCGGATCTGCGTGCCATTGAGTCGGTCTTCGGCCAAACCAATGGACGAAGCCTCGATGGCGCAATGGGTCACGCCGGCATCGGCCATAGCACGGAACTCTTGCTGCACCAACACCGGATCGGGAGTGGTCATGCCGGTCGACACCAAATGGGGAACGCGCCCCACACCCAGCGTACCGATGACAGCGCAAGACTGTGCCAACACGGGCGAGGACAAAGCCTGCGCCAACCACCAAGCGGTCGACGTTTTACCGTTGGTGCCCGTGACCGCCAACACCTGCAAAGCTTGGCTGGGCTGCTCATAGTAAGCGTCAGCCACCCAACCTGTTTGGGTTTTGAGCTGGGGCATGCAGGCGAGTTTGTCGGTGCTGACTTCGTCCTGCAAAGAGGTCAACCAAGGCGCATAGCCCTCTTCTTCCATCAGGCAGGCACTGGCCCCCTGCGCCAAAGCTTGCGCCAAAAATCGACGCCCATCGGTCGCTGCGCCGGGCCAAGCGATGAAAGCATCACCTTGCTGGACCTGGCGGCTGTCAGTACGAAGTGCACCGGTCACACGGGTGCGCAACCAAGAGGCGGCTTGTGAGGCGCTGTGCAAGGTCTGCATCAGAACGACTCCTCGACGGCTTTGGCCACAATTTGTGGCTTGACGGCCATGTCAGGCTGCACGCCCATCAAACGCAATGTTTGCTGCACCGTCTGGCTGAACACGGGCGCAGCCACGGCGCCGCCGTAATACACCCCATTGGACGGTTCATCGATCATCACCGCCACCACGATGCGTGGCTGGTCAATCGGCGCAATGCCGACAAAAAATCCCCTGTATTTTTTGCTGGCGTAGCCTTTTCCCTCTTGCTTGCGCGCAGTCCCTGACTTTCCACCCACCGAATAACCCATGGTCTGGGCCTTTTGACCGGTACCGCCGGGGCCTGACGCCATTTGCAGCATCTTGCGCATCGCAATGGCATGCTCGGGACTGAACACGCGCGTGCCCACCACCGGTTGGTTGGTTTTCATCAGCGTCGCGGGCACGATTTCGCCATCGCGGGCAAAGACGGTGTAAGCACGGGCCACTTGAAACAAACTGCTGGAGACACCGTAGCCGTAGCTCATGGTGGCTTGCTCGACCGGACGCCAGGTCTTGTAAGGGCGCAGCCGACCGCTGACCACACCTGGAAAGGGCAACTGAGGCTTTTGGCCAAAACCCAGGTCTGCAAACATCTCCCACATTTCACGGGGCTGCAATTGCATGGCCATCTTCACCGTGCCCACGTTGCTGGACTTTTGGATGACCTCGTTGACCGTCAGCACCCCATAAGCGTGCACATCGCTGATGGTGGAACCGGTGATGGTGATCTTGCCCGGAGCGGTCTGAATCGGTGTTTCGGGCTTGACCAGCCCTTGCTGCAGCGCCAAGGCCACGGTGAAGGGCTTCATGGTCGAGCCAGGCTCAAAGCTGTCGGTCAACGCCCGATTGCGCAACTGCTCGCCCGTCAGGTTGCCGCGCTTGTCAGGCGAATAGCTGGGGTAGTTGGCCAAAGCCAAGATTTCACCGGTTTGCGCGTCCAGCACCACCACACTGCCCGCCTTGGCCTTGTGCTGCGCCACGGCATCACGCAGGGTCTGGTAGGCATAAAACTGAACCTTGCTGTCAATGCTCAACTGCAGGTCTTGGCCATCTACGGGCTGAACAGTCTCGCCCACCGCCTCGACCACGCGGCCCAAGCGGTCCTTGATCACGCGCCTAGAACCCGCTTGACCCGCCAACTGCTTTTGAAAGATCAGCTCAACGCCTTCTTGGCCTTTGTCTTCGACGTTGGTAAAGCCCACGATGTGCGCTGCAGCCTCACCCTCAGGATAGAGTCGTTTGTACTCTTTGATGTCATACACACCTTTGATGTTGAGAGCACGAATTTCTTTGACCACCGACTCGTCCATCTGGCGGCGCAGCCACACAAAGGTTTTCTCTTCGTTCTTGAGCTTGGCTTCCAGTTCGGCGGGGGCCATTTCCAGCAACTTGGCCAATTGGCGCAGTTTGAGTGGGTCACGCTCCAAGTCTTCCGGATTGGCCCAAATGCTGGGGGCAGGGACACTGGAAGCCAACAACACACCATTACGGTCAAGTACGCGGCCACGGTTAGGGGGCAAAGTCAAGGTTCGGGCAAAACGCACTTCACCCTGCCGAATGAAAAAGTCATTGTCAATCACTTGAACATGCGCCGCACGGCCGACCAAGCCCGTGAATCCCAAAGCCATCAAGCCCACGATCAATTTGCTGCGCCAAACTGGCGTCTTGCTGGCCAGCAAAGGGCTGGAGCTCAACTGCACGCTGCGACCGCGGTTCATCGAGTTGCTCCACCATCAGCAAGAGCGCTGGATGTTTTCACGGGTACGGTCGTGTTGGCTGCACCCGTTGTGGTCACGTATTGGGTGATGGCTGGTGAAACATTGCGCATTTGCAATTGCTGGCGTGCGATTTTCTCCACACGCAAAGGCGTGGTTTGGGCTCGTCGCTCAACTTCCATCCGGTCAAGGTCCACTTCAATCCGCTGGCTCTCTTTGCGCGCCAACTCCAGCGCCATGAACAGGCGCCTGGACTCGTAATGGCTGTGCACCAGCCACAAGGCACTGCCCACCGTGGCGATCAGCAAGAGCATGCTCAGGCGCATCATGCGGGCACCTCGGTGCGCTGTGCCATGCGCATGATGGCGCTGCGCGAACGGGGGTTGCCGCGGACCTCCGCCTCACTGGGGCGAATCCGACCGCACAGCTTCAAACGCATTTTGACCGGCTCGGCAAAGGGCACGCGCCGGTCCACCACTTCTTTGGCATGCTTGGCCATGAACTGCTTGACGATGCGGTCTTCGAGCGAATGAAAACTGATGACCACCAGCCGCGCGCCCGGCGCCATGACCTGCAAGCTGGCTTCTAGCGCTTGTTCAAGCTCCGCAAGCTCTGCGTTGATGAAAATCCGAAAAGCCTGAAATGTCCGCGTTGCAGGGTTCTGGCCCGGCTCGCGGGTTTTGACCGTGTCAGCCACGAGCTGGGCCAAATCGGTGGTGCTTGAAATTGGGCCCCGTTCTTGTCGGCGAGCCACAAGCGCCTTTGCAATCTGAAAAGCAAACCGTTCTTCGCCATAGTCACGTATCACCTCCGTGATTTGATCCACCTCTGCAGTGGCCAACCAATCGGCCACACTTTGTCCGCGCGTGGTGTCCATGCGCATGTCGAGTGGGCCGTCAAAACGAAAAGAAAAACCCCTCTCGGGGCTGTCAATTTGAGGGGAGCTGATGCCCAAGTCCATCAGCACACCATCCACACTGCCAAGAGGCAGTTCACCCAAGTTTGAAAACCCTTCGTGACGGATGGAAAACCGGCTGTCTGCAATCAACGCAGCCTCGGCAATCGCCTCCAGGTCTTTGTCAAAAGCTTGCAATCGACCCTGCGCCGAGAGTCGCGACAAAATCAGACGTGAATGTCCGCCACGGCCAAATGTCGCATCCACATAGACACCATCGGCTCCAGCAGAAGCCTGCAGCAGCTCGTCCACAGCCTCATTCAAGAGAACTGTGGTGTGGGTCAATACGCTGTCGGTCATGGCGCTCAAAAGGAAAAGTCTTTGAACACATCGGGCATTTCACCCTGCATGGCCTGCGCCTCTTGTGCGTCGTAAGCGACTTTGTCCCACAACTCAAAGTGGTTGCCCATACCCAGAAGCATGGTGTCTTTGGAGATGCCAGCAGCCTGTCGCAATTCGGGCGAGATCAGTACACGGCCCGTGCCATCCATCTCCACATCCATGGCATTGCCCAAAAAGATGCGCTTCCACCACTGGGCTGACATGGGCAATGCCGCGATGCGTTCGCGAAACTTTTCCCATTCAGGGCGGGGAAAGACCATCAAGCAACCATGCGGGTGTTTGGTGATGGTCAACTGGCCTTGTGCAGTGGCGCTCAAGACGTCACGGTGCCGGGTCGGCACAGACAACCGCCCTTTGGCATCCAGACTCAGCGATGAAGCCCCTTGAAACACAGCTACGACCTTTTTCAGTTGCAATGCACCAGCGAAGACACTTTTCCCCACTTAATTGCACTTTTTTGCACTGTATCAGGATTTCTCACCAACTCAAGCAGCGAAGATCGTTTTTTTTCAATGAAATCAAGGGCTTAGCGACGAAATCGAAACCATTGAAAGCCTAAATTTCCTTGTAAATTAGGCACTTACAAGAGGCTATGAAAGTAAGGTCTCAAGGAATAAAAACCGAAAAATAACAAAGTCATTTGATGCAAGTCATCTGACGCTTTTAATAATATGAGGCATGCAGTCGTAAAAAAACCCCAATGAAGGGGTTTTGAAAGGCTTGGCTGATCGGGGCGCCCGGTTGGACATCTGTTCAATCACCAAACATTTTTTGCTTCAACTCACGGCGTTGCTGTGCTTCCAAAGACAAGGTGGCCGTGGGGCGGGCCAACAAGCGACCTACGCCAATGGCTTCGCCTGTTTCATCACAAAATCCGTAGTCGCCAGCGTCGATGCGTTGGATCGATTGTTCAATTTTCTTGAGCAACTTGCGCTCGCGATCACGGGTGCGAAGCTCCAAAGCATGTTCTTCCTCGATCGTGGCGCGATCAGCAGGGTCGGGCACCACCACGGTGTCCTCACGCAGGTGCTCTGTGGTCGCGCCAGCACTGTTCAGGATGTCTTGCTTGAGGATGCTGAGCTTGCGCCGGAAATAGGCCAACTGCGTGTCGTTCATGTACACGTCATCAGGCATGGCCAAGATTTCCGCATCGGTCAGGACATCGAATTTTTTGGATTTCCAATTGTTAGCAAGCTTAGGGTCTTTTTTGATCGGTGCAAAAGGAACACTTTGAATGGGGGGCGCTGAACTCGGCAAAAAACTCGACTTGGCGGCAGTGGACGCAACGGCTGGCGGCAATGAGGGAACCGTGATTTGCGCCAACCTGGCGGACGGGCGGGCAGCACGCACAGGCTGATCTGACGCCACTGGCGCGGCCGGAATAGTTGCAATGGAGGCTTCAACAGCCCCGCTGGTTTGAACGGTCATGGGTTTCACTTGAGGGGCTGGCAAAGACTTTTTCGAGGGCTCTTTGACAGCGCTTGGCTTGGACACAGAAGACTTGACTGCAACAGTTTTGGCTATCGTGGACGGCGATTTGGCGGACTTTGCAGGACTTGGCACCGATTTGGCAGGTGGTGACTTGGCTTTGACAGCAGGCTTGGAGGAAGGACTGGTCTTTGGCTTGGGTTGAGCAAGAGAAGCTCCAACTGTTTTGGCTTTGCCGGGCGCCGCTTTGACAGATTTGGCTTTTGCAGGCGCGGGTTTGGCTTTTGCAGGCGCGGGTTTGGCTGCTTTGACCGGAGCCACAGATTTGGCTTTTGGCAAGGGCTTGGCTACAACAGAAGGCTTCACTGCCGAAGTTTTTTTCTGGGCAGTCACTGCTGTCTTTGCAGCTTTAGGGGCTGCTTTGGCAGGTGCTTTTTTGGGGGTCGTCACGTCTTGTCTCCTAGCCGTGTAAAAAGGCAGCTCTCAAACAGCACGCACACCGCACGCGCCGAAGGAACCCTGTTCGTTCTGATCTCGAACCCATGGATTCATCGCGGATTCGGCTGAAAACAGTCCCCAAAGGCACTGTTGTAGGCGGGGCGATTGTAGCGACTAGAACGGTAAAAAATCTGACGCCAAACGATTAAAGCGATTTTGGTGAAAAAAGAACGACCTCGCCCAATGCCAAGAGCAAACGCTTCACACCAAACTTTGCTCAAGTCCTTGCATCAAAATATCTTTGGGCAAGTCAATCCCGATGAACACCATCTTGCTCATTTTGACCTCACCTGCAGCCCACATGGGTCCTAAATCGCTGCCCATGAGTTGGTGAACACCCTGGAAAATCACTTTGCGCTCGGTCCCTTGCATGTTCAAGATGCCTTTGTATCGGAGCATGCGCGGACCATAAATGTTCACGATGGCACCCAGAAAGTCCTCTAACTTTGCAGGGTCAAACGCACGCTCCGACTTGAAAACAAAGCTTTTCACGTCGTCATCATGGTGGTGATGGTGGCCTTGGGTCTGTTGGTGCGATGGGTGATCGCAATGCTCACCGTGCTCGTGGTCGTGGCCCTGCGCCGCACCATGCTGGTGCGAAGGATGGTCGCAGTGATCCCCGTGCTCATGGTCATGGCCGTGCCCGTGGGCATCGTCTTTCAAAAAGTCAGGATCGATGTCCAGCTTGGCGTTCAGGTTGAAGCCCTTGAGGTCAAACACCTCCGACAAGGCCACTTCGCCAAAGTGCACCACTTTTTGGGGCGCACGCGGATTCATGTGTTTCAGGCGATGCTGTAAAGCGTCCAATTCTTGAGGGGAGACCAAATCGGCCTTGCTGATGAAAATCTGGTCGGCAAACCCCACCTGACGCCGTGCTTCTTGGCGGTCGTTCAATTGCTGGGCAGCGTGCTTGGCATCCACCAGGGTCAAAATGGAGTCGAGCAAAAACGTCTCGGCAATTTCATCGTCCATGAAGAAGGTCTGCGCCACCGGCCCAGGGTCGGCCAAGCCAGTGGTCTCGATGACGATGCGGTCAAAGCTGAGCAAGCCCTTGCGACGCTTGGCCGCCAACAACTGCAGGGTGACGCGCAGGTCTTCGCGGATGGTGCAGCAAATGCAACCATTGCTCATTTGAATGATTTGTTCGTTGGTGTCTGACACCAAGATGTCGTTGTCGATGTTTTCTTCACCAAACTCGTTTTCAATCACCGCTATCTTTTGGCCATGGGCCTCGGTCAACACGCGCTTGAGCAAAGTGGTTTTACCCGAGCCCAAAAAGCCGGTCAGGATGGTGGTGGGGATCAAGGACATTGAGCGGTTCCGGTAGGAGACAAGACAACAAGAGTTGGGGAGTTTAGCGATGATTTCAAGCCTGGGTTCAGCCGCACGGGCTTGGCCTCAAGAGAGGATTGACAAACTTGAGGGCAACGCCAGAGTTTCATTTCCGCTTGGCACGCGGGTGCGCTGCGTCGTAGGTTTTAGCCAAATGCTGAAAATCCAGTCGTGTGTACACCTGCGTGGTGCTGATGTTGGCGTGACCCAGCAGCTCCTGAACGGCCCTTAGATCGCCACTCGACTGCAACACATGGCTGGCAAAGGAATGGCGCAGCATGTGCGGATGCACCGGCGTAGCCAATCCTGCCAGCAGGCTGCGGCGCTTCAGGCGCTGAGACACAGCGCGTGGCGTGAGCCTTGTTCCATGCTGCCCGGGAAACAGCGCCAACGCCAAACTGGATGCGCCGGGCACTGAATGGGTGAGCATGCCGGTCAACTGGGGTCGCACGGCCAACCAGTGGGTCAGGGCCTCCAAGGCCGTGCGGCCCAAAGGCACGCTGCGGCGTTTGCTGCCCTTGCCTTGCACCTGTACCTCGGCATTGGGCAGGTCAATCCAACCGCGACCGGCGCGAACAGCATCTGTGCTGGCCACCACATCCAAGCCCGTCAACTCGGCGATGCGTAAACCACACCCATAAAGCAATTCGACCATCGCAGCATCCCGAGCTTCAAGCCAAGGGTCGTCGTTGGTCTCTTCATGGTCGGCAAGTTGCACGGCTTCGTCCACGCCCAAGGCTTTGGGCAAGGGCTTGGTCACACGCGGCGCACGCACATCGGACACCGGGTTTTGCGGAATCAACCCCTCTCGGCCTAACCATGCATAAAACCCGCGCCAGCCAGACAAGATAAGCGCAATGCCCCGCCCGCTGCGGCCGGCGCTGTGCATTTGGGCCACCCAGCGGCGCACATGACCGCTTTGCACCTGCAACAAAGGCACTTGGGATGCCACCGCCATCTCGGCCAGACGGATTAAATCCAGCTGATACAGCGCACAGGTTCTTGCGGCCAAGCGCTTTTCAAAACGGACATGGTCCAAGTAGCGCGTGACCAAGGGGTCCTGGACTGCTGTCGTCATGGCCGGTCAGGGTGCCCGCAAAACAGACAAAGCAGCCCCCGCTAACTCGGCCAAACGCTCCAGCAAGTCGGTACCCATTTGGTTGTTAAAGCGTTGGGCATCGGGCGAAGCCAGAACAATCAGACCAAAAGCCGGTTGACCGGGTGCAGCCCGCAGCGCCAGCAAAGCCACCGAAGCGGCTTGGGTGGGCTGGTCCAACCACTGCACCGCCTCATAGCCGGAGTTTGGCCCCACGTAGGGCGTGTCCAAAGAAGTGGCCAAAGCTTGTACCGCCTCGGTCACGCCTTGGGCATAAGGCGCTGCGGCATGGGCCTCGTCCAAAGACCACAAGCGCAAAGCCAACTGGGGGACTTGAAACAACTCGCGGATGTTGAACACAGCGGACTCTGCCAACTGATCGTGGGGGGTGACCAACAATTCGCAAGACCAGCGGTGCAGCTTATCGGTCAAGATCATGTTTTCATTGCCGTGCCGGATCATGTCCATGATGCGGTGCTCAAGGCCCTTGATCTTGTCGCGCAGCATTTGCGCCTGGCGCTCTTGCAAACCCACAGCGCGATGGCTTTGCGGGTGCGTCAGTTGCACTGTGGCCAAAAGAGAGGCATGGCGCTCAAAAAAATCAGGCGTATTCACCAAATAATTGGCAATATCGTCTTCGGTGATCGGGCTCATGGGTTCAGGCGTGGTCATGTCTTGGCTCCAGAAATTCAGTAAAGGGTGTCGGGCACATCGATCTCGCCCTCAAACACAGAAGTGGCCGGGCCGGTCATCAGCACAGGACTGTCGGCCTGCCCCGCCCATTCGATGGTGAGCATGCCGCCCAAGGCCTGCACGTCCACCCGGCTGTCCAGCCAGCCCTGACGAATGCCGGCCACCACCGCCGCACACGCACCCGTGCCGCAAGCCAGCGTCTCGCCCGCACCCCGCTCGAACACGCGCAATTTGATTTGGCTGCGCGAGACGATTTGCATGAAGCCCGCATTCACCCGGTTGGGGAAAGCCGGATGATTTTCGATCAGCGGGCCCTGGACCAGCACCGGGAAAGTGTCCACGTTGTCCACGCGCTGCACCGCGTGCGGGTTGCCCATGGACACCACAGCCACGCGAGCCAGGCCCAGTGCGCCTAAATCCAAGTCAAACACCGGCCAAGCGTTGACCTGATCGCTGATGAGGCCCATCGGATTGAAAGGCACAACCGCCCAGTCGAATACCGGCGTGCCCATGTCCACCGTCACGCGGCCGTCAGGGTTCAAGCGCAGCTCGATCTCGCCTTTTTGCACTTTCACGCGCACGGTGCTTTTGTCGGTCAGGCCCTTGTCGCGCACAAAGCGCACAAAGCAGCGGGCCCCATTGCCGCAATGCTCCACCTCGCCGCCATCGGCGTTGTGGATCACATATTCAAAGTCCAGGCCCGGCGCCGGCGATGGCCGAACGGACAGGATCTGGTCGGCCCCCACGCCAAAGTGGCGGTCGGCCAGAAAACGGTATTGGGCCGTGTTCAGTCCCAGGCGGGCTTGCGTCTCGTCGAGCACGACAAAATCGTTGCCCGCGCCTTGCATCTTGGTAAAGCGAATGTGCATGCAGCCGATTATCACGCTTGGGAGGCTCTGGCCCGACCGATAATGGGGCATGGCACGCACATCCCAACTCTTACACCCCCAACGTGAACCCGCGCCCCTGCGCCCAGCCGCCACCGTGCTGCTGCTGCGAGATGGGCCGCCAGGCCTTGAAGTGCTGATGACCCGCCGCTCCATGACGGCCAGTTTCGCGCCCGGCGCCTATGTATTCCCGGGTGGCGGCATTGATGCAGCCGACGCCCAGGCGCACAGCATGGCGCAGCGCCGCCCGAAACAAACCGACCTGCACCTGACGCAGGCGATTGCCGCCATCCGCGAGAGCTTTGAGGAACTGGGCATTTTGTTCGCCCGCCATGCCGATGGCCGCTGGGCCAACCACAGCGACGTTGCGCAAATTGACCGCAAAGCCACTTTTGTCCCACAGTGCCAAGCTCTGGACCTGACACTGGCGGCCGACCAGGTCTTCGTGCTGGCCCACTGGATCACCGACCGCGATCTGCCGCGCCGCTTTGACGTGCCTTTTTTGGTGGCCCGCATGCCCGAAGGCCAAACCCCTGTGGCTGACGAAACCGAACAATTTGAGCCTGTTTGGGTAAGCCCGATGGAGGCTTTGACGCGCCATGAAGCCGGTCAGTTTTTCATGGTGTACCCCACCATTCGCACGCTGGAGCGACTGAAAGCGTTTACAACGGTCGATGCGGTGTTGCTGGCCTGCGCTGTCAACGACGAACCGCTGTGGACCAGCTGCCCTCGCGCCGGCTGGCTGGCGGGCAACGAAGCGCGTTACATGGAGCACGAAGCCCCGTTTGGCGAGCTGGCCTTGGTCACGCCCGACGGGCAAATCCACCACCACCTGGACTGGAAGACAGACCAAGCAGTGCCGCTGCTCAAAAACGTGCAGCGCCTGACTGCCCCCAACCCCGGCGTGATGACCGGCCCCGGCACCAACAGCTACTTGGTGGGCGACCCAAACACGGGCTACATCGCCATCGACCCTGGCCCCGCTGACGACGAACACCTGCAGCGCCTGTGGCGTGCCGCAGGGGGGCAAATCAAAGCCATTGTGTGTACCCACTCTCATCCGGACCACTCCCCAGGCGCCGCGCCGCTGCAGGCGCTGTGCACCCAAAAGCCGCCGATTCTGGGCCTGGCCTCCAAGCCCACCGCCCGCGCCAACAGCCGCTTCACACCCGAGCGCGAGCTGGGCGACGGTGAAAAACTGGTGCTGCAAGGTGTTGGGGTGGACGGTGAAATCACCCACACCCTGCGCGTGGTGCACACCCCTGGCCATGCGGCCAATCACCTGTGCTTGGTGCTCGAAGAAGACGGTTTGCTGTTTTCTGGGGACCATGTGCTCAACGGCAGCACCACCGTGATCGACCCGCCCGACGGCCACATGGGTGACTATTTGGAATCGCTGGACAAACTGGCAGCGGCCTGCAATGCAGGGGGCATCGAATTCATCTTGCCCGCGCACGGTCATGTGCTGGGCTTTGCCCACCAAGCCATCACGCACCTGAAGGCTCATCGTCTCAAACGCGAGGCCAAATAGCCGCCGCCATGCAGGCCCTGCCCCAGGGTAGCCTGCAGGAATGGGTGGAAAAAGCCTACGACGATGTGCCATCCCGTCTGTGGCCCGTGGCGGCCCGATCGCTCCAAGCACATGTGGACCACATCCGCGAACAAGCCCTGTCTTGATTCGCTTTGGGTATTTTTGAAAGCATTGATGATTTCCTCTGAAGAAGGCATCCGCCTGGCCAAACGCGTGGCTGCCGAGCAAAACTGCTCGCGCCGCGAGGCCGAAGCCCTGATCGTGGCTGGTGGTGTACAGGTGGCAGGCCAAGTCGTGACCGACCCGGCCCGACGTGTGCGTGAAGAACAAACCGTGCAGGTGAACCGCCTGGTCTCCATGGCTGCGCTGGCCCCCATGACCCTGGTGCTGTTCAAACCCGCGCACCGGGTGGCCAACTTGGCTTGGCTGCAAGACACCGCGGGCCTCAAAGCACCCCAGCCCGGCATTTGGGGACCTGCACGCTTGTCCAAAATGCACATGCCTTTACCGCTGGCCAAACCCACCAGTGGTCTGTGCATCTTCACGGACGACGTGAGCGTGCTGCGCCACCTGGAAGACCGCCGAAGCCCGATGGAGCAAGAATGGATGGCCACCGTGGGCGGCGAAGTGTCCGAGGACCTGCTCAAGGCCCTGAACGGGCCAGGCATCCGGGCCAGCATCAACCGCCAAACCGACCAACTCACGGTGCTGCGCATCGCGGGCAAAGACATCGATGGACTGGAGCTGGGCCGCTGGCTGGACGAACAATGCCCCCTGCAAGACCTGCGTCGCCAAAGGGTGGGACGCATGAGTCTGGCCCCTCTGGAACCGGGTCAATGGCGGCAACTGGAAGGACATGAAAGGTTTTAATCTTCTGTTAATCCCCTACAAACCCCAAATGCGCCTATTCGCCTTGAATAATCGCGTTGTACCCTCAACTGAATGACAGTTTGAGAAATGACCGATCAGTCACAAACGTACACGATATGTTTTGACACCCTAGGTTCGGACTGTATCCACAGCCCATTACAACGCTAAAAGGAGCCCACCATGCGTTTGAGCACCAAAAGCCGATTTGCAGTCACTGCCATGATTGATGTGGCGTTGCGAGAAGACCGCGGACCCGTATCTTTGGCCGCCATCAGCATGCGCCACCAAATCTCCTTGTCCTATCTGGAACAACTTTTCAGCAAGTTGCGCCAACACGGCTTGGTTGAAAGCACCCGTGGTCCTGGCGGCGGTTATTCGCTGTCACGCAATGCTGAAAAAATCACCATGGCTGACATTGTGGGTGCTGTAGATGCCCCATCAGACGAAGAGGCTTCGGCCGAAGGCGGCTGGATGAACAGCGAGCTGTGGGCCAGCCTGAATGAGAAAATGCTGACCCATTTGCAGTCCATCACCTTGCGTCAATTGGTTGCCGAACAGCGCACAAAAGGTGTTACGGTCGAACCAGCTCCCCAACCTGCCGTCAAGCGCGGCGTGTTTGCCAAGCCCAAAAGTGCGATGAAAATCACCGCCCCCAATTCGGTGTTCGCTCTGGCTGGAAGCTTGATGCCCTCACGCGGTTGATCTTCAGCTACACCTCACAAAAAACCCGCTTCGGCGGGTTTTTTGTGGGTCTGAAAAAAGTGTGAAGCCCGCCGATAAGCCGGATTCTGTGCACAACGGTTGCCCGCTGCGTGACCGCCATTACTCTGGGCCGGGGGTCGCCCTCCCGGCTCGGTGCTACCTACCCGCCAACTCACCCCGCGGAACCACAGGGAGAAGCCATGCGGCGAACCGCACACCTTCAGGAAGGCCTACTTGGTATTGCTGCGCGTAGAGATTGCCCGTTTCACCCGAACTCAATCGGCTCGTCTCTGTTGCTCTGATCCTCACCTCACGGTGGAGAGGCGTTGCCTCCTACGCTGTCCTGTGCAGTCCGGACGTTCCTCCAGTGCTTCCTTTCGGAAATTGCACCAGCGGCGGTCTGGCGTGCTTCACCCGGTGATTATGACCTGAGCGCATCCACGGGCACTGCGCCTCGCAGTGTCATGGGCCAAGCTCTGTTTGTGCTGTGCAAGACATCGGCATTCGGCACCCTCGCTCACAATGGTTCAAAACCGCATCAACCCTTCGGAGCCGCCATGAAAGCCCACAGCATCCTCGACACCATCGGCCACACGCCGCATGTGCGCATCAACAGCCTGTTTGGCGACAGCGCCAATGTATGGATCAAGTCCGAACGCAGCAACCCCGGCGGCTCGATCAAGGACCGCATTGCGCTGGCCATGGTCGAAGACGCTGAAAAATCTGGCGCCTTAAAGCCCGGCGGCACCATCGTCGAGCCCACTTCGGGCAACACCGGCATCGGCCTGGCCATGGTGGCCGCCGTCAAGGGTTACAAGCTGGTGCTGGTCATGCCCGACAGCATGAGCGTCGAGCGCCGCCGCCTGATGCTGGCCTATGGCGCAAGCTTTGACCTGACGCCCCGCGCCGAAGGCATGAAAGGCGCCATCGCCCGCGCCCAGGCCTTGGTGGCCAGTACCCCGGGCGCGTGGATGCCCCAGCAGTTTGAAAATCCGGCCAACACCGACGTGCATGTGCGCACCACGGCACAGGAAATCCTGGCCGACTTTGCGCAAGGCATCGACGCCCTCATCACAGGCGTGGGCACTGGCGGACACCTGACGGGTGTGGCCCGTGTGCTCAAGGCCAAATTCCCCAATCTCCAAGTGTTTGCGGTCGAGCCTGCGGCATCGCCTGTGATCTCAGGTGGATCGCCAGCGCCACATCCCATTCAAGGCATTGGCGCGGGTTTCATTCCCAAAAACCTGGACACCAGCCTGCTCGACGGCGTGATCCAGATCGACGCCGAGGCTGCCCGTGAATACGCCCGCCGCTCGGCCCGCGAAGAAGGCATGTTGGTCGGCATCTCCTCTGGCGCCACGCTGGCGGCCATCGCCCAAAAACTGCCCGAGTTGTCTGCCAGAGCCACCGTGCTGGGCTTCAACTACGACACGGGCGAGCGCTATTTGTCGGTCGATGGCTTCTTGCCTCAAGGATAATCAGCGCTTCTTGCTTGATAACCACAAGCCACAGAGGTTGCCATGATCCGGATTTCAGAACTCAAACTCCCCTTGTCGGCCCTGCCGATTGAATCGCGCCGCGCGGCCGACGCACCGTCCGAAACCGACGAAGACCGCCTGCCCACACCGCACCCCACAGCTGCCCTGCGCCAACTGGCGGCGCAGGCACTTGGCATCAGCGCCCCCGACATCGCCTCGATGAACGTCTTCAAACGCAGCTTTGACGCCCGCAAGGCCGACTTGCTGGCGGTCTACATCGTGGACCTGTCGTTCGCCGATGCACAAGTTGAAGTCGACTTGCTGCGCAAGTTCGATCAAAACCCGCACATCCAGCCCACACCCGACATGGCTTGGCATCCGCCTTGCCAGGCCCCAGCCAGTTTTGGCGTAACACAAAGCGAGCGTCCGGTGGTGGTGGGCTTTGGACCCTGCGGCATGTTCGCCGCCCTGGCCCTGGCGCAAATGGGTTTTAAACCCATCGTGCTGGAGCGTGGCAAACCTGTGCGTGAACGCACCAAAGACACCTGGGGCCTGTGGCGCAAAAAGGTCCTCAACCCCGAAAGCAATGTGCAGTTTGGCGAAGGTGGCGCAGGCACCTTTTCTGACGGCAAGCTCTACAGCCAAATCAAGGACCCGCGCCACCTGGGCCGCAAGGTGATGGACGAATTCGTCAAGGCAGGAGCCCCCGCCGACATCCTGTACGCCGCGCACCCTCACATTGGCACCTTCAAGCTGGTCAAGGTGGTGGAGCACATCCGCGAACAAATCATTGCGCTGGGCGGCGAGATCCGCTTTGAGCAGCGCGTGAGCGATGTGCTGCTCACGCCGACCGCAGACGGCCAACAGCTCACCGGGCTGCAGGTGCAAGACCTGCGCACAGGCGAACACCACACCCTGCACACACACCACGCCGTCATGGCCTTGGGCCACAGCTCGCGCGACACCTTTGTCATGCTGCACCGCCGTGGCGTGGCCATGCAGGCCAAGGCGTTTTCGATTGGCGTGCGCATCGAGCACCCGCAAAGCGTGATCGACCAGGCCCGCTGGGGCCGCCACGCAGGCCACCCGCTGCTGGGCGCGGCCGATTACAAACTGGTGCACCACGCGCAAAACGGCCGCGCGGTTTACAGCTTTTGCATGTGCCCCGGTGGCACCGTGGTGGCGGCCACCAGCGAGCCGGGCCGCGTGGTCACCAACGGCATGAGCCAGTACTCGCGCAACGAACGCAACGCCAACGCGGGCATGGTGGTGGCGATTGACCCGCCCGATTACCCGCTGGACACCGCCGCTTGGCAAGCCGCCTTTGGCGAGCAGGACGGTGCGCAGCTGGAGCAAGAAGCGGATAGATTGGCCGCACAACAACAGCCTGCCCCACACCCACTGGCCGGCATCGTGTTGCAGCGGCAACTCGAAACCCGCGCCTTTGAAGTGGGCGGCAGCAACTACGAAGCCCCTGGCCAACTGGTGGGCGACTTTTTGGCGCAGCGCCCCTCCACCACCTGCGGCAGCGTGCTGCCGTCTTACAAACCTGGCGTGAAGTGGGTCGACTTGGCCGATGTGTTGCCCGACTACGCGGTCGAGGCCATGCGCGAAGCGCTGCCGGTGTTTGGCCGCAAGATCAAGGGCTACGACATGGCCGATGCGGTGATGACCGGGGTGGAAACACGCACCTCTTCGCCCCTGCGCATCCCGCGCGGCGACGACCACCAAAGCACCAACACCCAAGGTCTTTATCCTGCGGGTGAAGGCGCCAGTTATGCGGGCGGCATTTTGTCGGCGGGGGTGGACGGCATCAAGGTGGCCGAATCATTGGCCCGGGCCATGCTGGCCAATCCATCAGCGCCATGAGCCTTGGCCTGGGTCATACAGTTTGGCCAGTTGGTGACAGGCACAGGCCAAACCAGACGCCTCCAAAGCATTGATCTGAATTTTTGCCGATGGGCCCTGACCTATCAGAGCCACCACCCCTTGGCTTTCCAGTGCACCCCAGGCACTTTGCCATGTATCGGGGGCCCATCCCAGCCAGTCACGCAAGGTCACCATGGGCATCAGAAGCGGGCTGGCGCCGCTGTTGTGCTGGGCCATCAGCAACCAGCTGGCCAGGCTTTGTGGTGCGCTGTGCTTGTGCGCGCACAAGGTCATGCGAGCCATTTGGGAAATCAAATGCTGGTTGCTGGTCGCCACCTGCAACCACCACGTTGCCAAAGTCGTTTTGACTGCACGAACCACCGAATCGGACACCCGCATGGCATGACCGGGGACGAGCACCTCGGCCAGAAAATCGCTGGAGAGCGCCTGGCGGCGTGACCAGACGCTGTGGCGCCCCATCAAGGCCAGACGTGCGCTTTGGGGTGTGCTGGATCCGCTCTTCGAAGAAGGCAAGGACAAAGCCAGTAAAGCCGTTTCAGGAAAGTACAGGCAGTCATCGGAAATGCCATCCGGGCCCGGCCAAGGCCCAGGCTTGAGATCGACCCGCCCACAGGCTGGCACAAGTCCCGGTGCTGCCTGTTGCAAACGCTGCATCAATGAATTGGTCGAATGGGGGAAGGTCACTGTTTTAAATCGAAAGGATAAGAAATATGGATTACTCGGATTCTATGTTCTTTATCGAACATAAATATGGATTGAAAACGTGATTTACTCAGGATTTACCGAACTTATACTCACACAGCTTTCTCCATGCCCTTCAACCCCACATTCCATTTGTGATCATGTCAGCTCACGCTTTCCATCTGCACGATTGTCTTTTGTGAACCTTACAAACAACGGGCTCATTTCTCAACTGCCTGAGCAGGAGCAATCACTGCTGTTGAACGCTTGCCTGCCCGTCTCCTTGAAAGCTGGGCAATGGCTCAATTCCCAGGACAGTAAGCCGCTGGTTTATTTTTTGGCGGGTGCCACTGTGGCCATGATGGTTCAAGACGAGCACCATGCGGGCTTGGCTGTTGGCTTGCTCGGGGCTGCGCATGCGGTAGGACTGGACCATGTGCTCAACAGCGGCCCACACGGTATTCAGCACCGGGTGCAAAGCGCAGGCCAGGCATGGTGCATCCAGGCCCCAACCCTGCAAACACTGGCACTTGAGCACCCTGCCATACTGAATGCCATTGCACAACAGTTGTGGTTGCTGGTCACGCATGTGGCCTCGTTGGCTGCGAGTATTCAGACCCTGGACATCCAAGCCAGGCTGGCGGCCTGGCTGGTCCTGTCGGCACAGACCGCCCAAACAAACACCTTGCAAATGACACATGAACACTTGGCTCAGATGCTGGGCGTCAGGCGGGTGAGCATCACTCTGGCTGCGGGCCGGCTGCGCGACCAAGGGCTTTTGACCTATTCACGCGGCCAAGTGCATGTGCTGGACTTGCCCGGTTTGGCGCAAGCTGCCCAGCCAAGCTGAATTCTGCAGTGCTCATCGTGCGCGCAAGCACATGTTCACGATCAAACCGAAACCATCTGATTGCGGATGGCGTAGCGGGTCAAATCTGCCACTTTGTGCAAGCCCACTTTGCGCATGATGTTGCGCCGGTGTACCTCAACGGTACTGGGGGCAATTTGCAAATTTCGGGCAATTTCCTTGGAAGAGAAACCATCAGCAATCAAGCGTAAAACTTGTTCTTCGCGGTTTCCCAAATGGTTTTTCCCGGCGCCCTGACCTGAACGAAAGTTGCGCACAGACGCCATCATTTCCGAAGCTGCAGTCTGACACAAATAAACCCGTCCCAAAGCCACAGATCGGATGGCCAACATCAACTCGTCAATGCTGCTGGTGGTCGACACATAGCCCTTCGCGCCGGCATCCAGAATTTCAATGACTGAATGCCGATCGGTGTCTCCCGAAAAAGCCACCATGTGGGGGCTGATCGGTTGTTGGGCAATTTTTTGCATCAAGGACAAATCTTGCTGCCCATTGGCATGCATACCGATCAACAGGACATCGGGATCCGACTCCGCGCACAGGGCTTGTGTGGTCGCGTCTGTATCGGCCATCCCGACCAGATGAATGTCAGGGTGCGTTCTCAAGACGGCGGCGATGCCCTCTGACACCACTTTGTGCTTGGACGACAACAAAACACGAATGGACATGGAAACGCTCCTTTTTTGATCTTGTACCGCAACCAACGGCCGTCCATCAAGACGAGACCACAAATGCAAGTACTGGATTCAGTGTAAAAAGCCTCCCGGTTTTTGACTGTTCGCAACAGCACACAAAGAGAGAAAGAATCAGCGAATCAATGAACGCCGGAGCCAGATGGCGGGCGCGCAGCCAAACTGGGCCAGGGCTGAGCCGCATCAAGCTTCTCAGCTATGCCGAGCGCATCGGTCAAGTGTGCATGGGCATTGAAGCTGTGGTGCTTGGACAACTTGGCGTGGTGCAATGCCGCCTTGAACGCGCCTGCATCGTGATGGCGTGCAGCTTCCTTATTGCGCTGGTAAGCGTGAAGCAACTCCTCAGATGCCTGCTTGTAATGGTGGCTCATGTTTTCCAAGTTTTCGATTTCATGGGTTTGCTTATCGTTTGCCATAGAGTCTTCTCCTGTTGGTTGAATCGAGATGGATGAGCTTCACATCAAACCGTTGTCTTGCATGTAGCGCTGCAAAGACATGCGTCCGGGACATTGCAATTTTTGGTAAATGTGATGCAGGTGCAGCTTGGCAGTGCCCTCACTGATGAACAGCTGGCTGGCGATTTTTTTATTCGGCAAACCTTCCGTGACCATGCGGGCCACGGTCAACTCTCTGGGCGTCAAAGGCGTAACAACCACCGGCTTTTTCTTTTGCTGCGCCATCAGCACAGACATGGTCTTCAGGGTCAGGTCCCGGTCCAACCATTGATGCCCCGCATGGACCGCCTGTATGCAACTCGCCAACTCTTGGCGTGACTTGTCTTTCCCCACCAAACCCGGCACACCACAATCGATGACACGCATGACATCTTCAATCGGTGCATCCGTGAACACCACAGGTCGGGTCAGCGGGTGGTGTTGCTGCACGTCCTCCAAGACCGACCAGCCGCTTCGATTGGCTAAAGAAACATCCATGACAAGGATGTCGGGTTGGTGTTTTTTCACTGCGGCCAGTGCATCGTCTCCCGAACTGGCACAGGCTTTGACGACAAACTCAGGGCATTCTTGAAAAACCTGCGACAAACCCTCGAGCAGCACCGGATGGGGATCTGCCAAAACCAGTTCAATGCTCATGGATTGCTCTTTCTGAAACATGGCACATGCTGCCCCGCGCCACCTGGGGTAAGGCCTGATGACCACGATAGCCAAGCCAAGGACAAACGGAAATCCTTAAAAATATCAAAATCATTACTTTCAAACCAGTAGTCAGCTTTCGGCCTTGTCAGCGAAATCCATCACCGAACCTCACGCCATCGACGTTTCGACCGGTGCGAAGCCAACAGCTCGCAGGCATGGCGAAAACGCTGCAGCGTGGTTTGAACACGGGCCAGCACCGAACCCACCGCATACCCACCGGGACCCCACAGGCCATAAGGAACCCCTGTCAGCAGGCTCATGCCCTCTCCCACTTGGTCCGCCACATGGATGTGAAACTGACCCCGTGCCACGGCTTGCACCACCTGGGGTGCAAGCATCAGGTGCCGCCGATTGCGCGCCGGCATCAAAACCCCTTGTTGGCCATCCAGTCCTAACAACTCGCAGCTGCGGAAGTAGCCCTCGATCTTTTCGTTGATGTTGCCTACCGGCAGCAAATCACCTTGCTGGTTGACTGCGCCAGTGACGGCAATGCCCTGGCGCAAAGGCAAGCCCGAGAGACTGGACAACAAGGCATACAACTCGGCACAAGAGGCCGAATCGCCCTCCACACCACCGTACTCTTGCTCAAACACCACCGCGGCATTCATCGACAAAGGGGCAATGTGGGCAAACAAACCCGACAAATAGCTGTGCAAGATCAGCACCCCTTTGTCGTGAATAGGCCCGGACATATCGACTTCCCGCTCGATGTTGAGCAGGCCCTCGTCGCCCGCGAACGCGCGGGCGGTGACCCGCACAGGCACCCCAAAACTGTGGTCGCCTTGGTCCATGACGGTCAAACCATTGACCTGCGCCACCCTTTCACCACTGACCACCAACAAGCGTTCACCGCTGGCGATGCTGTCTTGAACCCGCGCTTCAAGGCCATCACGTCGCGCTCTTTGGTTCTGGCTGGCAACCAGCACATCCTGCGCCTCCACCCGTTCCGCCCCTCGCATTTGTGCCAATGCATGGCTCTCTACCACCAAGGTTCGCAACACACCGGTGCGGGCGCTCTGGCGCGTTTGGTCGCCCACTGCACGGTGGCTGTCCTCCATGACCCGCGCAACCGCTCCGGCAGTGCAATGCAACCAACCCAAGCGTTGGCAAATGTGTGCCACCTCCACGGCCATGGCCAGTGCATTTTGGGGTGTCGCCTTGAAGCTTTCGGCCAACTCCACCTTGCAAGCGAAGTGACACGCCCAATCGGGGTCAAGCTCTTGCAACGCATTGAAAGCCTCGGTCGAAGCGATCAGCACGAGCTTGATGTCCACATCCTCCGCCTCAGACCACAAGTGCGGTTCAGGCGCAGCGCTGGATGAAAAACCCAGCGGTTCCAGCTGCAATCGGCCGCTGCGCATGAGTCTACGAAGCCTTTCCCATACAGGTGCATCGGCCAAAAGGTCTTGCAGGTGCAACATCAAAAAACCACCATGTGCCCGCAGCAAACTGCCCGCACGCAGGTTTAGGAAATCGATCTCCTGCCCCCCACCGTCAGCCGCAAGGGCGATGCTGCCAAACAGGTTGTTGAAAACAGGGTTGTCCTCAACAACAACCGGTGCGCCTTTTGAGGCGTGGTGGTCCACTACCACGTTCACCTTGAGCCACGACAGCAGCAGGGCCAACTCTGCCCGTCGCGTCGATTCTTGGTCACCGTGCATCAGCAGGCTGTGCTTTTCAAGCACACATTGCAAAGCCAGCTCCATGTAGGCCGCCAGCCGCGCATCGGTGTCAGGCGGGAAGTTCAGCGCTTGGCGCAACTGGGCCAAGCCATGCGCCAAGCTTGGGCGCAAAAAGCGCTGGCGCAGAGCAGCCAGCGCTTGGGCCATGGCATGCTCTGTGGAACGAGCGCATTCAAGGTACTGGTCCATTTTTTCCCGCAGTGCCTCTTCGGCCGCGTTCAACGCTGTGCGTTCCGCTGCGCTGAGCAACAAGGCTTTGCTGGCGGTCACGGGTTCACCATGGACGTCTTTCAGGGTGAACACCATGTGGCCTTGGTCGCGGACCACCGCAAAATGATGAAGCTGCGCGTATGCGGTCAGAACGGCATAAGCCACTTCTGTTTTGACTTTGAATGTTTGTTCAAGCTCATACCGCGCAGCCAAAAAATCGGCTTCCAATAAGCGTTGAGGCACTTCCCCCTGAATGGCTTGCACCCAGGCGGCCATGCCTTGGTGCAAGTGTCTGCCTTGACCAGCTGGCACCCGGATCGCCAAGGCTTGACCAGTTTGTTCAAAGTTATTCAATAAGCACAGATCCGGGGGCACAGGTCGCAAGGCGGCCTGCTCGAGCATGAGCCGCGTCAGCATGCGTGTTCTTTCCGTGTCCACAGCGCCCAAAACCAACAGGTTATAGCCCGGCTGACGGATCTGTAATCCAAACCGGGCAGCCGTCTCGGCACGCTCTTGTCCGAACCAAGGCCATGGCAAACCCAACAACTCGGACGTGTCCTCAAAGCCCAAAGAAGTAGGGTCCACGGTCAGGCGCAAGTCGGAAGGATTCAGTTCAGCAACAGTCATCGGGTATCGCGCTCTTGGCAAAGTCCGAGCCTAGGGCCCCAAGCGGCTCAACCACTGTGCGCTAAAACACCAACAGACTCAAATGCTGACTGACAAGGCTTTTTGCGCTGACAATCGGCCCATGCAAGCCGACGACACCACCCCAACGCCTGACCCTTCGCCAACCACCCTGGATTCAAGCGCCCCAGCACATCGGCCCCCACAGCCATCACAACCACGCAACCCACTGCATGGCCTGACCTTGGAAGCCATCGTGACCCAACTGGCCGACTTTTATGGCTGGGACGATCTGGGGCGACGCATCCCCGTGCGCTGCTTCACCCACGAGCCCAGCGTGGGCTCCAGCCTGAAGTTTTTGCGCAAAACCCCTTGGGCACGCGAGAAGGTAGAAAGCCTGTACCTGTTCATGTTGCGCGACCAAAAACGCCAAGGCTTTTGATCAGCAGGGGCAGGCATCAGGGTCTGAGCGCTCAGTCTGTCAGCATCGTGCCCCGGCACTTGGGAGCACCACAGCGGCAGACATACCGGGCTTTCAGCGCATCGGTCAGGGGCTCGTCACTGAACAAGCCATAGTCAAAGTTCAGCTCCTCCCCTTTGAAGACGGGCCTTCGCGTCACAATGTAAATGCGGCCCTTGACTTCATCGGGCACGCAATTGGGGCGGCACGAATGGTTGATCCATTTAGAGTCATTGCCACCGTACAGCGCATCGATCACCTGGCCATCGTCCAAGTGAAAGTAAAAAGTGTGGTCTGGGTTGGCCGCATCGTGCGGGTGGCGGCGAATGGCTTCAGCCATGCTGATGCGCTCACCCACATACTCGATGACCCGTTCACCTGCAGCCATGTGGCGTGTGGCAAACACGCCCTTGCCATGCACACCCGAAGACAGAACCTCTATGGGGCTTGGCGATGGTGAAGGCTTCATGAAGGCTGCACGAAGGCTTCAGGTTCAGGCTGACGTCGGGCGGTTCAGGCCCAATTCGGCCACCATGGCCTCGCGCATCAAAAACTTTTGCGGCTTGCCCGTCACCGTGACCGGCAGTTCTTCGACCATGCGGATGTAACGGGGCACTTTGAAGTGCGCGATATTTTGCTCACAAAAAGTTCGCAGCTCTTGTTCCGTGCATTCGGCCCCCGGGCGCTGCACTACCCAAGCGCAAAGCTGCTCGCCATAACGCTCGTCCGGCACACCGAAAACCTGCACCGCGGCAATTTTGGGATGGCGAAACAAAAACTCTTCGATCTCACGCGGGTAGATGTTCTCTCCACCGCGGATCACCATGTCCTTCAAGCGCCCCACGATATTGCAGTACCCCTCGGCGTCCATGGTGGCCAAGTCGCCGGTGTGCATCCAGCCGTCTTGGATGGTGTCGGCCGTGCGTTCTGGCTCATCCCAATAGCCCTGCATGACCGAATAGCCCCGCGTACACAGCTCACCCGTTTCACCAATTGGCACGGTTTGGCGCTGCGCATCCACAATACGCACTTCCAAGTGAGGCAAGACGCGGCCCACGGTGGTGACCCGCTTGTCGAGCGGGTCGTCGGTGGCGCTTTGAAAGCTGACTGGGCTGGTCTCTGTCATGCCGTAAGCAATGGTCACCTCGCGCATGTGCATGAGCGACTGAACCCGGCGCATCACCTCGATGGGGCAAGGCGCACCCGCCATGATGCCGGTGCGCAAGGTGCTCAAATCGAAACGCGAAAATTCGGGGTGATCGAGTTCGGCAATGAACATGGTGGGCACGCCATGCAAAGCCGTGCAGCGTTCGGCTTGTACAGCAGACAAGGTCTCCACGGGGTCAAAACCTTCACCCGGGAAAACCATGGCTGCCCCCACCGAGGTACATGCCAAGACCGACAACACCATGCCAAAGCAGTGGTAAAGCGGGACCGGAATGCAAAGCCGGTCTTGTTCAGACAAGCGCATGCAAGCAGCCACGGCAATGGCGTTGTTCACGATGTTGTGGTGCGTCAGCGTTGCCCCCTTGGGCGCACCCGTGGTGCCGCTGGTGAACTGGATGTTGATGGCCTGGTGGGCATTCAGGCTTTGCGCATCGGGCAAGCGGGTGTGGCCTTGTGCCATCAAGGCCGACCAATCCACCATGTCGGCATGGCCCCCTGCACCCAAACGGATCACATGCCGCAAAGTTGGCAGTTGTGAATCAGCAGCACCAAAGCCGAGCTGAACCAACATGCCCAGGTAATCGCTGGTTTTGAAACGGCTGGCACTGACCAAAACCGATACGCTGGCTTTGTTCAGCGCATAAGCCAACTCGGCCACACGGTAGGCAGGGTTGATGTTGACCAAAATCGCCCCCAGGCGGGCCGTGGCAAATTGCGTGACCAGCCACTCTGAACGGTTGGGCGACCAGATGCCCACCCTGTCGCTACGTTGCACTCCCAGTGCATGCAAGGCGGCTGCGGCAGCGTTCACTTGGCTTTGAAACTCAGCCCAACTCCAACGTATGCCTTCGGCACAAAAAACAGCCGCATCCCGCTCGGGCCAGCGCTGCACAGCATGGTCCAGCAACTCGTGCAAACAAGCGTTGCTCAGGGGCTGATCGTCAAACCCTCGAACATGGGACAAGCCTGAAGACGGGGTGCGTGGCTGCGGCAAGGCGGTGTGAAGCGTCATGGTTCGGTGCGGGTTAAATGCGCAGGGCGCGCGAAACTGTTTAAATTAACACCAACTTGAACCAGACAGAGAATTAACCGTGTGGGGTTCAAGGCGATGGGGCTTGGCCGTCGGTGCCTGCATTGTCAAATCAAGCACGCCAGCGCAGCAGCGACACCAACAAAGTGTGAACGTCAAAGGCAACACCAAATTCATCATCCTGTCCGTGGATGGAGTAATCAAAACGCTGTTGATGGTTTAAGCGCTGGGGCCCCTTACTCCACCGTCACACTCTTTGCCAAGTTCCTAGGCTTGTCCACATCCGTCCCCCGCGCACACGCGGTGTGATAACTCAGCAGCTGCAAAGGCACCACGTGAAGGATGGGTGAGAGCACACCATAGTGCTCGGGCATGCGAATCACATTCACGCCTTCGCTGCTTTCAATCTTCGTGTCGCCATCGGCCAGCACATAGAGCACACCGCCGCGCGCCCGCACTTCCTGCATGTTGCTCTTGAGCTTTTCGAGCAGCTGGTCGTTGGGTGCGACCGTCACCACAGGCATGGCGCTGGTCACCAAAGCCAAGGGGCCGTGCTTCAACTCGCCAGCGGCATAGGCCTCGGCGTGGATGTAGGTGATCTCTTTGAGCTTGAGTGCGCCTTCGAGTGCGATCGGGTAGTGGGTGCCCCTGCCCAAAAACAGCGCGTTTTCTTTGCTTGCAAATTCTTGCGACCACGCGATGATTTGCGGCTCCAGCGCCAGCACCGCCTGCAGCGCAGCGGGCAGGTGGCGCATGTCCTTGATGTGCCCAGCTTCCTCTTCGTCGCTGAGGCGCCCTTGGGTCTGCGCCAGCGCAAGAGTCAATAAGAACAAACCGGCCAGTTGCGTGGTGAATGCCTTGGTCGAGGCCACGCCGATTTCGGCCCCGGCGCGGGTCACATAGGCGTGTTTGCACTCGCGCACCATGGCGCTGGTGGACACGTTGCAAATGGTCAGTGTGTGCTTCATGCCCAGACTCTGGGCGTGGCGCAGCGCCGCCAAGGTGTCGGCGGTTTCACCGCTTTGGGTGATGGTGACGATGAGGGTGTTGGGGTTGGGCACCGATTCGCGGTAACGGTATTCGCTGGCGATCTCGACCTGGCAAGGCACTTTGGCAATGGCTTCGATCCAGTACTTGGCCACGCAGCCGCTGTAGTAGCTGGTGCCGCAGGCCAAGATCAACACGTTGTCGATGGCCTTGAATGTTGAATAAGCACCGTCGCCAAACAACTCGGGCGTGATGCCCTCCACGCCTTCGAGCGTGTCGGCAATGGCGCGGGGCTGCTCGAAGATTTCTTTTTGCATGTAGTGGCGATACGGCCCCAGTTCGGCCGCGCCGCTGTGCGCGTGCACGGTTTTCACGGCGCGGCTCACCGCCTTGTGATCACGGTCCACCACCCAGTATTTGCCCAGCTGGATGTCGACCACGTCGCCTTCTTCCAGATAAACGATCTGATCGGTCACACCGGCCAAAGCCATCGCGTCGCTGGCCAAAAAGGTTTCGCCTTGGCCCACGCCCAAGATGAGCGGTGAGCCTGCGCGAGCGCCGATCACGTGCTGCGGCTCGTCTTTGTGGAACACGGCAATCGCATATGCGCCGTGCAATTGGCGGATGGCGGTTTTGACGGCTTCAAAAATGTCGCCGTCATACACGCTGTCCACGAGGTGGGCGATGACTTCGGTGTCGGTCTGGCTCAAAAACACATAGCCCTTGGCTTGCAGGGCGGCGCGCAGCTCTTCGTGGTTTTCAATGATGCCGTTGTGCACCAGCGCCACTTTGCCAGGCTTGGTGTCTGCTGCGCCCGTGCCGTGGCTGAAGTGCGGGTGCGCGTTGTGCACCGCAGGTGCGCCGTGCGTGGCCCAGCGGGTGTGGGCGATGCCGGTGCCGCCTTCGATGTGATCGACCTTGACCTGGTCCATCAACTCGGCCACACGCGAGGTGCTGCGAGCGCGCTGCAAACCGCCCTTGCCACCCAGACTGGCCGCGTGCACGGCCACGCCGCAAGAGTCATAGCCACGGTATTCGAGCCGCTGCAGGCCTTGTACGAGAATGGGAACGATGTTGCGGGAAGAAACGGCGCCGACGATGCCACACATGTTGAAGCTCCAAAACAAGCAATGTGCTGGATGTTAGAACGATCAAAAAGAAATTTCTCGTTAATTTATTGATTTTATTTAAATGATAATTTCACATTCACGATAAATTGGAATTTTATTTCAATAAAATCATTTATATGGAACACAATGAACTTGATGCGATCGATCTGCAACTGCTGGACAGCCTGCAACGCGACGCCAGCCTGAGCAATGTGGCGCTGGCGGAAAAGGTCAACGTCTCGCCCCCCACTTGCCTGCGCCGAGTCAAACGCTTGGTTGAAGGCGGTTGGATTGAGCGCCAAGTGGCGGTGCTCAGCACCGACAGGCTAGCCGCCACGCTGGGCCACGGCCTCACGGCCATGGTCGAGGTGTCTTTGGACAAACAAGGCAGCGAACACCTCGACGCCTTCGAGGCCCGCGCCGTGACGCACGATGCGGTACAGCAGTGCTGGCGCGTGTCCCCAGGCCCTGACTTCATGCTGGTGGTGCAGGCCCGCGACATGCCTAACTATCTGGCAATCAGCCAAACCCTGTTCACCCAAGACGCCAACGTGCGCAATGTGAAGGCGTTTTTTGCGACCAAACGCGCCAAGTTCACGACGACCTGGCCGCTGTTGGCCAGCGACTAAAGCCCCAAAGCTTCCATTGCCTGATGGACCGACACCACGTGCAGTCCTTGTACGGGGGGCGTCTCCAGCAGATCCTTGTCGCCGCTAACCAAGTAATCGGCCTGGGCCTTGAGCGCTGCTTCAATGAAATGATCGTCATCGCGATCCCGGCAATATTGTGCAGGCTCTCCTGGATCCACCCAAATCGCGCTGGCATTGAAGTCGCGCAACAAACGCTCGCGGTCGTCCAAGGAGATGTAACGGTCAAATTTGGGTCGGTAAATCCGCGTGCGCAGCTCTTCAAACGTTGTTTGAGAAAACACCAAACGGTGCCGAGCCAGGGCACACAGCACCAACTGCGCAGGCGCACCTTGTACAGAAAGTGCAGCGCTGATGAGGATGTTGGTGTCCATGACCAGCTTAAGACTCGTCACGCAATAAATCTTCCAGAAGCTCAGGGGTCAAGCCCGCACGTTCAGCCTTGGTCGCCGTGTCCACCAAGGTGTGCTGCAGGCGGTTGGCGTAAAACTCACGCATGGCTTCGTAGTCGTGCGCGGAGACCATGACACCGACCACACGATCACGGCGCATGACGCGCACGGGCTCGCGTTGCGCCAGATCGATGAAATGGCCGAACTGGGTTTTGGCTTCGTTAGCAGTCAGGGTTTGCATGGCACCAATATAGCACAAAACGAATGAATCGTTCGATTGGATCGAGATTTAATAGTCTGCGCCCTGTGCACGCGAGTGTGAAAGAATCCTGAAGCAAACCGGGCGTGCACAGCTTCCGCAAGTCCACCACAAGGAATCTGGCATGAATGTGATCATCATCACGGGTGCATCTGAAGGCATTGGGGCCGAAATGGCCATGCAGCTGGCCCGCACAAAAGGTGCCGCCGTGGCGCTGGTGCTGGCCGCCCGCCAGGCGGCCAAATTGGAAGCGGTGGCTGATGCCTGTCGCCAGCACGGGGCGCAGGTGTTGTGTGTGCCCACCGATGTCAGCGTGCGCGCAGACTGCGAAGCCCTGATCGCACAAACCGTGCAGCATTTTGGCCGGATCGACACGCTGATCAACAACGCCGGTGTATCTGCTCACGCCCTGCTGCAAGAAGTGGATGCAGCCCATTTGGGATGGTACGAAGAGCTGATGCGGGTCAACCTGTGGGGCACCATCTGGTGCACACATGCCGCGCTACCGCACCTCAAAGCCTCACGCGGTCGCATCGTGGCGGTCTCGTCTTTGGCGGGCTTGGTGGGTGTGCCGGGTCGCACGGCTTACTGCACCAGCAAATTTGCGATGAATGGCTTCATGGAGGCGCTGCGTACCGAATTGCTGAGCGATGGGGTGTCGGTGACGATTGCCTACCCCGGCGTGGTGGCCACCGACATCCGCCGCCGCGGCTTCAATGCCCTGGGCCAGCCTGCAGGCTCCAGCGGCCTGAGCGAAGACAAGGCCATGCCGGTCAAGTTGTGCGTACAAAAAATCTTGCAAGGCACTGAGCGACGCCAACGCGACTTGCTGATGAACCCCATCGGACATGTGGGCCGCTGGCTTAAGTTACTCGCCCCAAGTTGGGTGGACCGCATGGCCTGGGCGGCTTTGAAAAAGTCCGGCACACAGCGCTGAACAGCACGCTGAACGGGCACCCTCAGGCTTTGGGCTGCTTCTTGGGCCGCGCCCAGTTCGCGATGCTGACCTGCTTGCCGCGCGCCACGCTGAGCGAGCCTGGCTCGGTGCTCTTGGTGATGGTGGAGCCGCCGCCCACGGTGCCACCTGCACCGATGGTGATGGGGGCGACCAGCACGCAGTTGCTGCCGATGTGCACGTCGGCCTCGATCACGGTGCGGTGTTTGTTGGCCCCGTCGTAATTGGCGGTGATGCTGCCCGCACCGTAGTTCACCCGCTCGCCCACGGTGGCGTCGCCCAGATAAGCCAAGTGGTTGGCTTTGGCGCCCTTGGCCATGGTGGAATTTTTGACTTCCACAAAGTTGCCGATGTGGACCTCGGCCCCCAGCTGCGCGCCGGGGCGCAGACGGGCAAAGGGGCCTATCAGGGCGCCTTCGCCCACCGACACACCGAGTTTTTCGCCGTCGATGTGGGTGAAGGGGTGAATCACCGCGCCTGCCCCGATGGTGCAGTTGGCGATCACGCAGTTCGCACCGATCTTCACGCCTTCGCCCAAGGACACGCTGCCTTCAAAAATGCAGTTCACATCGATCTCGACATCTTGCGCGCAATCGAGCTGGCCGCGCAGATCCAAGCGGGCGGGGTCTTTCAGGCGCACGCCTTGCTCCATCAGGCGATGCGCCTGGCGCAGTTGGTGGGCGCGTTCCAGCTCGGCCAGTTGCACCGGGCTGTTCACGCCAGCCACCTGCACCGGGTCGCTGATGGTGTGGGTTACCACGGGCACGCCGTCGGCGACGGCCAGCTTGACCACATCGGTCAGGTAGTACTCGTTTTGGGCGTTGCGGTTGTCGATGCGCCCCAGCCAGACTTTGAGCAGGCGAGAGGGCACGGCCATGATGCCGCTGTAGACCTCGTTGATCTGGCGCTGCGCATCGGTCGCGTCTTTTTGTTCCACGATGGCTTGCACAGCATCACCTTGCCGCACGATGCGACCATAGCCCGTAGGGTCGGGCAGGCAAATGGTCAAGAGCGCCAGCTTGGCGCCACCACATTGCGCGATCAGGGCTTGCAGGGTGTCGGCCTGGGTCAGCGGCACGTCCCCCGACAAGATCACCACCACCCCATCGTCGGGCAGCACGGGCACCGCCTGCTGCACAGCGTGGCCGGTGCCCAGTTGCGGCTCTTGGCGCACGCATTGCACGGCCAGCGCCTGACCCGAGGCCAGAACCAAAGGTTCCACTTGGTCAGCGCCGTGGCCGGTGATGACCACGGCAGAGCGGGCGTTCAGTTGCGCCGCAGTATTGAGCACATGCTGCACCAGCGGTACACCCGCCAAGCGCTGCAGCACTTTGGGCAAGCGGCTTTTCATGCGGGTGCCTTTGCCAGCAGCCATGATGACGACGTCGATGGGGGGGAAAGAGGCTTTCATAGACTTCAAACTTTCAGATGTACCCGGCGATTTTTAAAGATGATCACCCATGGTTAAATTATCGCTGTCCCGCATCGGGCCTATGATTCGCTCTAAAGGCACTCTTAACATGCGTCAATTTTCCTTCAGACTGGCTTGTGTCGGCTTGGTCGGCTCCCTGATCTTGGCTGGCTGCGGCGGATCACAAGTGCAGGAATCAAGCACCTTGCGAGACGTCACTTGCGACTCAACCAGCTTGTGGGCGGGCCGACCAGCCCTGTCGGGCTTGCAGATCCCGGACAACAACACCAGTGGCATCACCGTGACCTGGGACAACCAAAATTGCAGCCTGAAATCCGTTTCGTCTGCCAGGATTGAGATGTGTCTGGCACACACCAGCCCTGCTGACTTGAGCTGGTCCATCCTCCCGCCCAATTCAGCCCTTGCCCTGACGCTGCCTTCACCGACCCCTTTGGGTTCATCATGTGACTCCGAGCAAGGTCAACTGCAAAGCATCCAACTGCTGTCCGCGATTGGCACAGGGCCCGTATCACAAGGACGCTGGGCCCTTCAGGTCAAGGACCGCTCACTGGGCAACACGGGCACCTTGATTCAATGGCGCCTGATCCTGCAGGGCCTGCAATGATCCGTTTCGGCCTCGCCGTTTTGGCGCTGGTGCTCTTGCCCGCGTGCAGCGCCATCAAACTCGGTTACCAGCAATTGCCAACCTTGTCCTATTGGTGGCTCGACAGCACGGTGTCGTTCAGCAACGCGCAAACGCCTGCAGCCAAAGAGGCCATTGACAAGCTGTACCAGTGGCACCGCCGCGAAGAGTTGGCCGGTTATGGCGAGGTGCTGCAACGCATCGGGCAGCTGTCCACAGGTCCTTTGCAAGCCGAGCAGGTTTGCAGCGTGGCCACCGATGTCCAAGCCCGGCTGGATGTCTTGATGCGGCAAGCGGTGGTGCAAGCGGCTCCGGTTGTTTTGGCGCTGGGACCAAGGCAACTGAGCCACATCGCTCGCCAATGGGAAAGCAAAAATGAAGATTGGGAAAAAGAGTGGCTGCAGGGCGATGCACAAGCCCGGCTGGACCGCCGCTTGGACAAGGCGGTGAACCGCTTCAACTCGTTTTACGGGGATCTGAATCCGGCGCAAATCAGCATGGTCAGGGCACAACTGGCCCAGTCGCCTTGGACAGCAGAGTGGGGACGGCGCGACCGCCAACGTCGCCAACAAGATTTGCTGTCCACCCTGCAACGCGTGGCCCAAAGTGGCATGACACCGGCCCAAGCCGAAGCCCAGTTGTGGGGCGTTTGGCAGCGCTGGCTGACCCCCACGGATGCGGCGCAGCGTGCCGTTTTCCAAAGTTTGTCGCAAAGGGCTTGCGAGAACCTGGCTCAACTGCACAACACCACCACGCCCGAACAGCGGGTGCGGGTGGCTCGGCGCTTGCGGGCCTATGAGCGGGACATCCAAGACCTGACCCGGCCCTGAACAGCCGGGCTCCACGCACCACGCTCTGCCCACCCAACAAAAAACCCCGCCAGTCTGACTGCGCGGGGTTTTTTTGTGAGGTGCGTGACAGGCTTCAGCTTTGCAGCGCTTTCCACATCTCCATGTCGCGCTCTGCGGTCCAAATGCGCGGGTTCTTGATGCCGCTGGCTTCGTCGTAGGCGCGCGTCACATCAAACGGCAGGCAGTGCTCGTAAATGAACACATGGCCAAAAACTGGATCCATGCTTTTGCGCGTGTGGGCCATGGCGGCTTTGAGGTCCATCTTGCCTGCAACCGCTTCTTTGCCGGCCTGG
Source organism: Akkermansia muciniphila (assembly GCA_943331105.2). Taxonomy (GTDB): domain Bacteria; phylum Pseudomonadota; class Gammaproteobacteria; order Burkholderiales; family Burkholderiaceae_C; genus Limnohabitans_A. The sequence continues at coordinate 69,819 of CALQKH020000007.1, read as the reverse complement.
AACAAAGTGGTCACCCAGCGCTGCGTGTAATCGAGCGCCTTGTTGACGTTGGCGTTGCCCTTCATGGCTTCGCCGCGGCCGGGTACGATGAATTCAGCTTTCAAAGCGCGCAAGGCTTCCAGCGTGGCAGGCCATTCTTCGAGCTGCGCATCGCCCGTGTACACACCGGCTTCGTACTCGACCAAGTCACCTGAAAACAGTACCTTTTCCTCTTCTACCCAAGCAATCGTGTCGCCACGGGTATGACCCGGGCCTGGGTGCCAGATTTGCACCACCACACCGCCCAAGTTGATGCTGAGCTTGCCGGGCACCTCGCTTTTTGTGGGGTTACCGCCGCCCACCACCATGGTCGGCCAGGTCAAACCGGGGATGCTGTCGGCACCTCGGAACAGGCGCGGGAAGCGCTCCATCTCGCTTTTCATGTCTTGTGCGCCGCGTTCCTTGATCAGGTCCAGCGTGCCTTCACTGGCGATGATCTCGGTCGCGCCTTCGGCGGCGTAGGCGTAGGCGCCCAAAACACGCACCGCATGGTAGTGCGTCAGCAGCACGTATTTGATGGGCAGGTCGCTGACGGTACGGATCTTCTTGATCAGGTCTTTCGCCATGTCAGGCGTCGCCGTGGCGTCGCTGACCATGATGAAACGGTCCCCGATGATCACGCCCGAATTGGGGTCACCCTCTGCGGTGTAAGCCCAGCAGTGCTCGCTGAGTTGCTCAAATGTGATCTTTTTTTCGGTCAAGTCCGCCTGGCTGGCGAATGCTTTGATGGGGGCTTTTGCAGGGGCTTTGGCGGGTGTTTTGGACATGAAAATGCTCCAGACGGTGAAGTTTTGATTTTACCTAAACGAAATGCATTACGGATTGTTAAATTCCAACCCTCCAACCAACCGTGATCCTGAACCTCAGCCCAAACCTTTTTCCAACATGCCAATCACCTCGTCGGCAAAGGCCGCATAACTGATCGGCCCACCCGGGCGAAGCCAAGTGAAGGTCCAGTTGATCATGCCCAACAGCATCATGGTCAAGGCGGTTTGGTTGGTGGGAGTCAGGCGCTCTGGGTAGGCCCTTTTCATGAAGCGGGTCATGGCGGCAACGATGTCACGCTGACGGTTCAGGATCAGCTCACGCGGCGACACGTGCGCAGTGTTCAAGGCCGGGTCGGGCAGATCACTCAAAAACTGGGTGTCGTTCAAGAGCGCCGCATGCCGCGTGGCCGAGTTCTCGTACTCCTGCAAGAACGCCCGCACCAACTCGTGCAAAGTAGCGCGTTCGTTCAGGTCTTTGCGCTGGGCCGTGGCTTCGGTTTGCGCGATCACCGCCAACAGGCGTTGGGTGTGACGGTCCAACAAGTCAAACAGAATGGCCTCTTTGCTCTCGTAGTAATGGTAGAGCCGGGCTTTGGATGTGCCGCACGCGGTGGCAATCTCGTTCATGCTGGCGGCCGGATAACTGCGCTGGGCAAAGCATTGCGCGGCGATGTCCAAAATGGCATCGCGCTTGATGTCGTGAGTAGCGGATTTGGGTCGGGCCATGGTTTTCTGGGGTCTGGCTCAAACCGGCCACACCACCCCGTTGTCGTTCAAGATCGCGTCCAGTGGCTCGTCGTGGTCTTCGGGCTCCAAGTCATCCAAGAAACCGTGGGTGTAACCCAGTCCCACTGTGAAGGGTTTCGGTTGCAGGGTGGCCAAAGTGCGGTCATAAAAGCCACCGCCATAACCCAAGCGGTAACCGCCAATGCCATAGCCCACGCAGGGCACAAACAGCAAAGTAGGTACGATGATTTCGGTGTCTTTGGGTTTGGGGATGCCGTAGGCGTCTTCTTCCATCGGGCAGCCCGGGTACCAGGTGTGAAAAGTCAGGGTTTTGTGCTGTTTGTTGACGACGGGCAAACCAATTTGGCGGCGCTGCGGCTCACCATGCAGTTCGCCATCCTCTTTCCAACGGTGCAGCGCAGGCAAAGGATCAAACTCGCCCTTGATGGGCCAATAGGCCCCAATCACGGTGTCTGGGCGGTCAAACAACCAAATGCGCATGACGCGCTGCAGAGCTTCGGCCCGTGACAGACGGTCTGGCAGGTGCAGTCTTTCTTCAATCAAGGCCTTGCGCAGGGCCTTTTTGGCTTCAGCTTTGTCCATAATCCACCCATGAAATTGACTCTGATTCTGACACTGCTGGCCAGCTTGGTCACCACCGGCTTGTTCAGCATGCCGGCACAGGCCCAAAGCAAGGGCGATGAAGCCTTGCTTGAAATGCACAAGGCTTACAACAAAAACGACGCCAAACGCTTGTCGGCCCTGCTGCCCCAAGTGCGCGGACACGTGTTGGAGCCTTTGGCCGCCTATTGGGAGATGCGGGTCCGGCTGGACACCGCTTCAGAATCGGAAATACGCCAATTTTTGAACAACTTCGCAGGCAGCTACTACGAAGACCGCCTGCGCAACGATTGGTTACAACAACTGGGCAAACGCCGCAACTGGGCCACGTTCACCGCCGAATACCCACGCTTTCGCATGCGCGATGACCGCGAAGTGCGTTGCTATGCCTTGGCCACCGAAGCCATGAACACCAAAGCCGATGTGGTCGAAGAGGCCAAGCGCATTTGGTATTCACTGCGCGAAGCAGACGACGGTTGCACCTATGTGGCCGAACACTTGCATTCCGGGCGGCAAATCAACGCGCTGGACATTTGGCGCAAAGCCCGCATCGCCATGGACGCCAACCGGCCTCGCGCCGCCCAAGCGGCTGTGGACATTGAAGCACCGCGCGCCAGCGAACAAGTGAACAAAATCCACGCCGATCCATCGGGCTACCTGAACAAACGCATTTTGGCCATCACGCGCAACCAAAAAGAATTGGCCGTGTTGGCGCTGATCCGCTTGGCCGCCAGTCAGCCCGATCAAGCGGCCCAATTGCTCGAGCAGCAATGGGGACGGCAACTGAGTGCCGAAGAGCGCAACTGGACTTGGGCCGTGATCGGCAAGCAAGCCGCACAAAAACTGCAAGACAACGCCAGCGCCTACTTTGCCAAGGTTCAAAAAGACAGTGACCTGAACGACGACTTGCTGACTTGGAAAGTGCGTGCGGCCCTGCGCCAAGGCCAATGGCCTCATGTGCTCTCGGCCACCCAAGCCATGAGCGCGGGTACGCGCAGCGACCCGGCTTGGACCTATTGGCGCGCCCGCGCCCTGCTGGCCCTGGCCCCCACCGAAGTCCAACGCCACGAAGCCCAAACCTTGTTGACCCAAATCGCCAGCGTTCGCGGTTTTTACGAGCAATTGGCGTTGGAAGAGTTGGGCCAGGCCATCACCACGCCCGAGCGCCCATCGCCACTGACGCCGTCTGAGAAATCCGCTGCACTGACGCACCCCGGTTTGCAACGCGCCTTGTATGCCATCGCTTTGGGCTTGAGGGCCGAGGGCAACCGCGAATGGAACTACAGCACCAACCTGCACACCCCCGGCGGCATGAACGATCGCGAACTGCTGGCGGCAGCCGACTTGGCCTGCCAGCGCCAAGTGTGGGACCGTTGCATCAACACCAGTGAGCGCACCAAGGAGGTGTTTGACCACGAACAACGCTTTCCGATGCCCCTGCGCGAGCTGGTGATACGCCGCTCTGGCGACATCCGCTTGGACCCCGCTTATGTGTATGGCCTGATCCGTCAAGAGAGCCGCTTCATCATGGATGCACGCTCGCATGTGGGCGCCTCGGGCCTGATGCAGGTCATGCCCGCCACGGCCAAATGGACTGCTCAAAAAATCGGCCTCGCGGGATTCACGCCCCAACAAATCAACGAGCGCGAAACCAATGTGACGATTGGCACGGCTTATTTGAAACTGGTGCTGGACGACTTTGAAGGCTCAATGCCCATGGCCACCGCCGCCTACAACGCTGGCCCCAGCAGGCCCCGAAACTGGCGAAAGGGCCCGTTGCTCGAAGCGGCCATATGGGCTGAAAACATCCCATTTTCTGAAACGCGCGATTACGTGAAAAAAGTGTTGGCCAACACCACCAACTACGCCGCCATCCTGACGCGCCAGCCGCAATCGCTCAAAGCACGGTTGGGGCAGATTGGGCCACGCAACAACATGGCATCGGTGAACAACGACCTGCCATGAGGCGAATCAGGCGACGGGGCCCAACAAGGCGTCCAAGTTGGCTTTGATCTTTTCTTCGATCTTGCCGCTGTAGGCGCCCAGCAAAAAACCCAGCTTGATCTGCAGGTTAAAGCGGGTGGCGCTGACGCAGAGTTCGCCACTCACACCGCTGCGCTCAAAACGCAGGCGGTCCAAGGCCTCGCCAGGCTCTGAAGCGCAGGTCATGCCCCACTCTTGTTCGGCCTGCTCGCGCCAGCGTTCGGCCACCAAGCGTGCGCCGTCCAGCCCCAGGGTGTGTTCACGTTCAATTTTCAATTCAGGCATGCCGCCACCTCCACCAAGCAGTCGTAAAACACGGGCGCACGGCCCAAATCGGTCAGGTGCTGGCTGGTCAACTCGTTCACATTGGTGCCGTTCAAGCCCAGCTTGCGCCACCAAATTCCCAGACCATTGACCACACCAGGCCGTGCACGCTGGTTCACCCGCGCCTTGCAGTGGTAAGTGCCCCGGTCGTTGAAAACCCGCACCACCGCGCCGTCGGCGATGCCCCGCTGGGCCGCATCTTCGGGGTGCATTTCCAGCACCGGCTCCGCTTCGATATCGCGCAGGCTTTGCACGTTGACAAAGGTCGAATTGAGGAAGTTGCGCGCAGGCGGCGAGATCATGGCCAACGGGTAGCGCACATCGCTGCCAGACGCTTCGTAATTGGGCAGATGGTCGGGCAAGCCATCCAGGCCCTGATCGGCCAGGCGCTGGCTGAAAAACTCGCAGCGGCCCGAAGGTGTGGGAAAGCCACCTTGTGCAAACGGCGCATCGGGCACAGGCAAAGAAGCAAACCCGTGCGCCAACAACTGCTCAAAGTCTTTTTCATCACCAATGGCGCTGCGGCACAGGCTTTCGTCGCTTTCGGCAAAACACGCATCGATAAAACCCATGCGCTCAGCCAACGCCCGGAAGATGTCGGTGTTGGTGCGCGCACCGCCCACAGGCGCAATCGCCGGGCGGTTGAGCAGCACATCGGTATGGCCGTAGCTGGTGTGGATGTCCCAATGCTCCAGCTGCGTGGTGGCGGGCAAGATGAAATCGGCGTAATCTGCCGTGTCGGTCTGGAAATGCTCCAACACCACGGTGAACAGGTCCTCGCGGCCAAAGCCCTGCACCACCTTGCCCGACTCGGGGGCGACGGCCACCGGGTTGCTGTTGTAAACAATCAGGGCTTCAATTTGGGGGCCAAACGTGGGCGAAGCCGGGCGAAGCAAATCGTCGCCAATCGTGCTCATGTTGATGGTGCGCGGACGCCGCTCGCCCAACAAGTCTGGCCGCTGCAAAGCCGCCCGCCGCACCGGAAAATGCCCCGAGCTGCTGAGCAAGACCCCGCCCGCCCGGTGCCGCCAGGCCCCGGTGAGTGCAGGCAGGCAAGCAATCGCTCGCACCGCGTTACCCCCACCGCGCACGCGCTGCATGCCATAGTTCAAGCGAATGGCCGCAGGCTGGGTGGTGCCCCAGTCGCGGGCCAGCTGACGGATTTGATCGACCGGCACGCCGCACACCTTGGCCGCCCGCTCGGGCGACCACTGCAAGGCACGCGCTTTCAGGGCGTCCCAGCCCAGGGTATAGCGGTCGATGTAATCTTGGTCGAGCCAGCCATGCACGATCAGCTCGTGCATGAGGGCCAGCGCCAGCGCGGCGTCGGTGCCGGGCCGCAGGGCGATGTGTTCGTGGCATTTTTCGGCCGTCTCGCTGCGCCGGGGGTCGATGCAGACCAGCTTGGCCCCGTTTCGCTTGGCATCTTGGGCGATGCGCCAAAAGTGCAGGTTGCTGCCAATCGAGTTGCTGCCCCAAATGACGATGAGCTTGGATTCGGCATAAAACTCGACCTTCATGCCCACCTTGTTGCCCAGCGTTTGGGTCAGGGCTTCGGCACCGGCAGAGGCGCAAATCGTGCGGTCCAAGAGCGATGCGCCCAGCTGGTGGAAAAACCGCGCCGCGATCGACTCACTTTGCACCAAGCCCATGGTGCCCGCGTAGCTGTAAGGCAAGATAGCCTGAGGGTCGCACGCAGCGATGGTTTTCAGCCGGGCAGCAATCGCATCCAAAGCCTCATCCCAGCCCACAGGCTCAAACTGACCCGAACCCTTGGGGCCCACACGGCGCAGAGGCTGAAGCAGGCGATCGGGGTGGTAAGTGCGCTCGGCGTAGCGCGAAACTTTGGTGCACAACACGCCGTCGGTCGGCGCGTGCGCCGGATTGCCCTGCACCTTGGTGGCACGGCCGTTTTCCACCGTGGTCAGCAAGGCGCAGGTATCGGGGCAGTCATGCGGGCAGGCGCCGCGCACGATTGGGGGGGTATCGTGGTCCAAAGTATTGGCTGACAAGGACGGCATGTGGGGTCTTCCAAAAAGCGCGACCCCCATTGTGGCCGATGCCCTGCGCGGGGTAAAACACGGGCATGTCCCCGATGCGCTGTGGGTGGCGAATCAGGAGTTGGCAAAATAGACCCACTATCGCTAGACTGAACACCATGAAACTCATCGACACCATCCTCACCGACGCGGCCAGCATAGCGGCCATCCGCAAAGACATCCACGCCCACCCCGAGCTGTGCTTCCAAGAAGTGCGTACGGCCGACGTGGTCGCCCAGCAGCTGACCGACTGGGGCATCCCCATCCACCGTGGCATGGGCACCACGGGCGTGGTGGGCATCGTGCATGGTCGTGATGGCGGCGCTTGCGGGCGCGGCATTGGCTTGCGCGCCGACATCGACGCCTTGCCCATGCAGGAGTTCAACACCTTCGCCCACGCCAGCAAACACCAGGGCAAGATGCACGCCTGCGGCCATGACGGCCACACGGCCATGCTGTTGGCGGCAGCCAAGCATTTTTCCAAGTACCGCGACTTTGACGGCACGGTCTATTTGATCTTCCAACCCGCCGAAGAAGGCGGCGGCGGTGCCCGCGAGATGATCAAAGACGGTTTGTTTGAAAAATTCCCCATGCAGGCCGTGTTTGGCATGCACAACTGGCCTGGCGCGCCCGTGGGCACTTTTGCGGTCAGCCCCGGCCCGGTCATGGCGTCGAGCAACGAGTTCAAGATCACCATCCGCGGCAAGGGCAGTCACGCCGCACTGCCGCACAACGGCATTGACCCGGTGCCAATTGCTTGCCAGATGGTGCAGGGCTTTCAGACCATCATCACCCGCAACAAAAAACCGGTGGATGCGGGAGTGATCTCCGTCACCATGATCCACGCAGGTGAAGCCACCAATGTGGTGCCCGACTCTTGCGAGTTGCAAGGCACGGTGCGCACCTTCAGCATTGAAGTGCTGGACCTGATCGAAAACCGCATGAAGCAAGTGGCCGAGTCGCTTTGCGCAGCTTTTGGCGCGCAATGTGAGTTTGAATTCCACCGCAACTACCCGCCCACCATCAACAGCGCCTTGGAGGCCGACTTTGCACGCAACGTCATGAATGGGATCGTGGGCGCTGACCATGTGATGCAACAAGAACCCACCATGGGCGCCGAAGACTTCTCGTACATGCTGCAAGCCAAGCCGGGCGCGTATGTCTTCATCAGCAATGGCGACGGCGCCCACCGAGAGATGGGCCACGGCGGCGGCCCTTGCACACTGCACAACCCGAGTTACGACTTCAACGACGATTTGATCCCATTGGGCGGCACGTATTGGGTGGAGTTGGCCACGCAGTGGCTGGCCCAGCCCACCCAAACCGCTTGAACAGGCCGCGCATGGACCATATCCAAAGCGGCTTTTCCAAAAGTTATGCGCAAGCTCGTGAAAAATTTCTGAATGCTGCTCTGGCAGCTGGTTTGCCCGTCGATTCGAACATCCATCCACTCAAAGGCCGGGACGGTGAAGAACTGGCCATGGACGTGGTGCTCGACGGTGACGCCAATGCTCAAAGCCTTTTGCTCATCAGCAGTGCTTGCCACGGCGTTGAAGGCTATTGCGGGTCAGGGGTTCAAATCCACGCCTTGCAAAACACCGCTTGGCGTGACGCGGCCAAGGCCCAAGGCGTGGCCGTGCTCTACATACACGCCCTCAACCCGCATGGTTTTTCACATGTGCGCCGGGTGACCCATGAAAACGTGGACATCAATCGCAATTTCCAAGACTTCTCCAAGCCCCTGCCCGACAACGCGGCCTACCGCGAAATACAGCCCCTGCTTTTGCCGGAAGTTTGGCCACCCGATGCAGCCAATGAGGCCGCTACCAACCAATACATCACCGAGCGCGGCATGAAAGCCTTTCAGGCTGCCATTTCCAAAGGGCAACATGAGTTCCCCGAAGGTCTGTTTTTTGGAGGGCAAGCCCCCACCTGGAGCAACCTGACTGTGCGGAAAATGTTGCAAAAATACGGTCAGTCTTGTCAAAAGCTGGCCTGGATCGATCTGCACACGGGCTTAGGCCCAAGCGGTGTGGGAGAACGCATCTTTGCCTGCCCCGACGATGCAGCGGCCTACCAACGTGCCAAGAAGTGGTGGGGCCAAGGCATCACCTCCATTTATGACGGCTCCTCCAGCTCCCCCATGCTGACGGGCTTGATGTGGATGGCCGCCTGTCAAGAGTGCCCGCAAGCGGAGTACACAGGCATCGCCATGGAATACGGCACACAAGCGCCTGAGCTGGTCTTGCATGCGCTGCGTGGCGACCACTGGCTGCACATGCACCCCGAAGCATCGGATTCGCTGCAACAACAAATCAAACAAGAACTGATGAACGCTTTTTACACCGACACCGACTCATGGCGCCGCCAAATCATTGACCAAGCCATGGATGCCATGCACCAGGCCGCGACAGGCTTGAACGCATCATGAGCACGCCGCGCATCTTGGTTTTGGGGGGCAGCGGCTTTGTGGGTCGCCAGATTTGCGAGCAACTCGCCCGCTTGGGTTGGCAGATCACGGTACCCACGCGCCGCGCCGTGAATGCGGCCAAAGTGCAAAGTTTGCCCGGCCTGACAGTTTTGGAGGCCTCTGTGCACAGCGAGGCCGATTTGGCCCGCCTGATGCCCGGACATGACGCGGTGGTGAACTTGGTGGCTGTGTTGCACGGCAGCGAAGCACGCTTTGAGCAGGTGCACGTCGATTTGGTGGGCAAAATTTCACGTGCTATGCAGCGCGCTGGCGTTCAGCGTTTGGTGCATGTCAGCGCTTTGGGGGCCGACTCACAAGGCCCCTCGATGTACCAACGCAGCAAAGCGCGCGGCGAGGCCGTGGTGCAAAGTGCTGGCTTGCAGCTCACGGTGCTGCGCCCAAGCGTGATTTTTGGTGCCGAAGACAAATTCCTCAACCTGTTTGCCGACTTGCAGGGCTTAGCGCCTTTCATGCCCTTGGCAGGCAGTGGCACACGCTTTCAGCCTGTTTGGGTGGGGGATGTGGCGCGCGCGGTGGTGACCTGTTTGCAAAACCCCGCCACCATCGGTCAGACCTACGAGCTGTGCGGCCCGGATGTGCTGACCTTGGGCGAGTTGGTCCAACGCGCTGGCCAGTGGGCGGGGGTGAACCACGGCCGGGGTCGCCCGGTGATTGGTTTGCCGATGTGGGTGGGCTGGCTGCAAGCGGCGGCCATGGAGTTGGCCCCGGGTGAGCCTTTGATGAGCCGAGACAATTTGGCGTCCATGAAAGTGGACAACGTGGCCACGGGCCAACACCCAGGGTTGTCCGCGCTGGGCATCACGGCAGCATCTGCAGCGGGTGTGGCGCCCAGGTATCTCGGTCACCGAGGCCCACGCAGCAAGTTGAACCGCTGGCGTGCGGGGGCGGGGCGCTGACCCCAACTGCAAAGGACTTGGGTGGATGCGTGAGGGTATGCGGCGGGTTCCTCATGACGGGGTACCGAAAATCGTCACCCGCCGCATGCCATCACACACCTTAGCGGTGCAATATGCACCTCGTCTACAGCCGTGACCGCTAACATGTGGGCTCTGATTCACGGGAGAAAACAATGATCCAGCTCTACATCGCCAACAAAAACTACTCGTCCTGGTCAATGCGCCCTTGGGTGATGCTGCGCCAGGCGGGCATTGACTTTGAAGAGGTCTACGTCCGGTTTGACAGCTTCGCCTCCGACTCGCAGTTCAAGGCCGCGCTCAAAGACGTCAACCCGGTGGGCAAAGTGCCTGTGCTGGTGCACGATGGCCTGGCCATTTGGGACACCTTGGCGATTGCGGAATATGTGGCCGAGCAATTCCCAGACAAGCAGCTTTGGCCGCAGGACCGCGCTGCCCGAGCACGCGCCCGCAGCATCTGCGCCGAGATGCACAGCGGCTTCATGGCCTTGCGCAGTGCCTGCCCCATGAACATCGAGGCGCACCTGCCCGAGATCGGGGCTTTGGCGCTGCGCGACAAACCCGCACTTCGTGCCGACTTGGAACGCATTTGCAGCTTGTGGAGCGGTCTGCTGGCAGAGCACGGCGGCCCCATGCTGTTTGGCAACTTCAGCGTGGCCGACGCCTACTTTGCGCCAGTGGTCATGCGCATCAAAACCTACGCCTTGCCCGTGCCTACCGATGTGGCCGCTTACATGGACCGCGTGTGCGCCTTGCCCGGCGTGAAAGCCTGGATCGACGAAGCACTGGCGGAGCAGGACTTCATCGACTTTGAAGAGCCTTTCCGGCTCCATCGCTGAAGACCATCATGGACGTTTTTGTCGTCGGCGGTGCGGTTCGTGATGCCTTGATGGGCCAGATCGTGAATGACCGCGACTGGGTGGTGGTGGGCAGCACGCCAGAAGCCATGAGCGCGCAGGGATATGTGCCCGTGGGCAAGGACTTTCCGGTGTTTTTACACCCCCAAAGTCGCGAAGAATATGCCTTGGCCCGCACCGAGCGCAAGACAGCACGCGGCTACAAGGGTTTTGCGGTGCAGGCCGACCCTGGCGTCACGCTGGAAGAAGACTTGGCTCGGCGTGATCTCACCGTCAACGCCATGGCCGTGCCCGAGGCGCTGGCCCATGCCGCGCCCGAGGCGTGGGCAGGCCAGATCGTGGACCCCTATGGCGGGCAGGCTGACCTGAACCACAAGGTGCTGCGCCATGTGACCGATGCCTTTGCCGAAGACCCGGTGCGCATCCTGCGTTTAGCACGCTTTGCGGCGCGCTTTGCCAACTTTTTTGTGGCCGCTGAAACCATGGCGCTGATGCGCCAGATGGTGGAGGACGGCGAGGCCGACCACCTGGTGCCCGAGCGCGTTTGGCAGGAGTTGAGTAAGGGGCTGATGAGCGAGAGGCCTTCTCGCATGTTCGAGGTGCTGCGCGAATGCGGCGCACTCCAAGTCTTGCTGCCCGAGCTGGACAGTCTGTGGGGCGTGCCCCAACGGCCTGAATACCACCCCGAAATCGACACTGGCGTGCACATGATGCTGGTGATGGACATGGCCGCTCATCTGAACATGCCGCTGCCTGTGCGCGTGGCCTGCCTGATGCACGACCTGGGCAAAGGCACCACGCCCGCCGACGTGCTGCCGCGTCACATCGGCCACGAAGGCCGCAGCGTGAAGCTCTTGCAAAAGGTGTGCGAACGCCTGCGCGTACCGACCGACTGCAAGGAATTGGCCGAGGTGGTGGCGCGGGAGCACGGCAACATCCACCGCAGCGGCGAGCTGAACGCCGAAGCCGTGATGCGCTTGCTGGAGCGCTGCGACGCCATACGCCAGCCGCAGCGTTTTGCCATGGTTTTAGAAGCCTGCGAATGCGATGCACGAGGGCGGCAAGGTTTTGAAGAGGCAACCTACCCGCAAGCAGCACGATTGCAGCAGGCGCAGAAAGCTGCGCTGTCTGTAGAGACCGCTCCGATTGCGCAAGCGGCGGCGGCTCAAGGTCTCAAAGGCTCGCAAATTGGCGCGCAAATCGCCAAGGCCCGCGTCAAGGCCATTGCGCAAGTGCTGTAAGTACTTCAGATCAAAGGTGAGAACGCGCCCAATCGGCGATGTCTTGCGCCGTGCGAAAAGCACCGGCCTGACGGGCGACTTCTTTGCCGCCGACAAACAAGGCCAGTGTGGGGATGCTGCGGATATTGAAGCGTGCGGCGACGGCTTGCGCCTCTTCGGTGTTGAGCTTGGCCACCCGCACTTGGGGCTCCAAAAGACCAGCGGCTTGCTCATACGCCGGGGCCATCATGCGGCAAGGGCCGCACCACGGGGCCCAGAAGTCCACCAGCACTGGTATTTGGTTGCGGCCGATGTGCTTGTCAAAGCTGGCCGCATCCAGCGCCAGCGGGTGTCCTGCAAACAAGGTTTGGTGGCATTGCCCGCAATCGGGGGTGTTGTGCAGATCGGCCACACGCACGCGGTTGGTGGTGTGGCACTGCGGACAAACAATGTGCAAGGCGTCGGCTGAAACGGTCATGGGTTCCCCTGTATTTCAAAAACACTTGGGGATCATGCTCCGCGATTCAAGAGCCTTGCGCGTTGACGCAGGTCAACGCAAAGAAGCGACCAGGATCAGCGTGCGGGTGGGCGGCGAGGCGCCATCGGTGCACGTCCAGCCAAGTGACGGAAACTGATGCGGCCTTTGCTCAAGTCGTAGGGCGAGAGCTCGAGCGTCACGCGGTCACCCGCCAAAATGCGGATGTGGTTCTTGCGCATCTTGCCAGCGGAATAAGCAATCAATTGATGACCATTGTCCAGCGTCACGCGAAAACGGGTGTCGGGCAACACCTCGTTGACCACGCCCATCAATTCAATCAGTTCTTCTTTAGCCATTTAAAACGTCTTTCTCAAAGCAGGATCGGTTTCATCGTCTGGCGCTCCACCCACAACACGCCTTCATCGAGGGCGTATTGGCTGGCGGCGGCAGGCGTCGCAAATTCAGGCACAAAACGCATCACGCGGTCGGTGCTGGCGCTGCCGCGGCCACTGGCCACAGACACTTGCGCGGCAAATGCGCCATTGGGCAAAGCCCTGGAGCACGGTTGAATTCGGAATTTTCCCATGGAGATGGGTTGGTGTGAACAGTAAAAGAGAGTCATGTATTTTAACGAAGGGGGTCGAACCGCACACAAGGCCCTCTAGGGGGCTGTTTGGCGCAACGGTTCTTGGCATGTCCTGCTGCCAAAAAGCTCCCTTGAATGCCAGCTGCAAAGCTTGGCGAACAACCGCACCGTGCAGAGGTGCATGAAAAGGGAAGCAAAAAATCGTCTGGGCCCAGCTTTGAAAGCATGGCGGGCGATGTGCACAGTGGAGGACAAGACTGGCATCCCTCTGCCGGGATGCGCTATCGGCTCGCAAGGAGCTAGATGGGCATAAGTCGCCAATGGCGTGTCGCACTGTAACACGTTCGTGTTGCAGGCCCTGACTGACCCCAGCTCAGACCCACCGCGCGATGGCTGCCGCCAACATGCTGAGCAACAACGTGCTGGTCAAGGGGATGAACCATTCGCGCCCAAACAGCCTAAACCGGAAGTCCCCCGGCAAGCGGCCAAAACCCAGCTTTTCCAGCCACTTTTGCAAGCCACTGAAAATGATCAGGGCCAGAAACACCACGATGAGCCAGCGCAACATAGCTTGCCTGAATGCCGGTTAAAGGCGGTGCGAGCGGTCGCCCCGGGCAAAGCCCTGGGCCGCCCAATCGGACGACGTGGCGAACCCAACCACTTTGAACAACTCGCCCATTTCGTGCTCGTTGATGAGGCGCTGCGCCTGGCTGCGTTCGGCCAAAGAGGCCTCGGCCATGCGCTCGGCCAGCCCCAAGTTCAGCAAAAACCAAGCTTGGCTGGCGTAGCCCAGCACATTCAGCCCCGTGTTTTGCGCCGCCAAGGCGACCCCGGTGAAGTTGACATGCGCCGTGATGTCTTTTTGGCCCACTGCCACCAAGGGGTTGTCATCGGCCTGATGGCGTTGGTGGCACATCACGGTGCCCATGTGGCGCTGAGGGTGGAAGTACTCTGCCTCGGGGAAACCGTAATCTAGAAAAAACGCCGCCCCGCCCCGCCCAGCCAGCAAGCGCTCGGCCAGGCTGGCGATGAAGGCCTCGGCTTGGGGGTGGATTTCGGTCAAATAGTCGTGCTCGCCTTCGACGACCACAGGCGGACGCAGGTCGGTCAAACGGTCTTGCCAGGCGAAGTCACTCCCCGAACTGACAACCCCGCGCTCATGCCAGACACCCTGCGTGCGTTGCAGCAGTTGAACCGGCATGGCGTCGAGCACCTCGTTGCCCACCACCACGCCCTCGATGGCGTCGGGCCAGGCGTCGAGCCAGCACACTTTGTCGGCGTGTTTCAACAAGCTGTCGGCCTGACGGGCGCGCAAAGTGCCTGACAAATCGATGATGGTGTAACGGCGCACCGCATCACCCAGACTGTCCAGCAGTTGCAGGGCCAGTGCCCCGGTGCCCGCGCCAAACTCCCAAACTTCATCGGTGCCCGTGGCCTGCAGCGCCTGGCGCACCTGCACGGCCAAGGTTTGGCCAAACAAGGGTGACATGCCCGGCGCGGTCACAAAGTCGCTGCCCGAAGCGGGCATGGCCCCGAACTTTTGCAGCGCATTGGTGTAGTAGCCCAAGCCCGGCTCGTACAAGGCCATGGCCATGAAACGGTCAAAACCGACCCAGCCACCGGCTTGGGCAATGGCCTGGTGGATAAGCGGGGTCAATTCAGCAGGGGGATGGGGATTCGGCAAGCTCACGCGCTGATTGTCGCCGAAGGTGTACGGGGGTTTGCCATGGTACCGGGCGACAAATCCATGGCTTGCCCGATAATTCAGCCCTTTGTACCTCGGATGTTCCTGCGCAGTGCCGTCTGCCCAGTCCACCCTTTCATGAAACAAGTTCTGGTCACCGGAGGCGCTCACCGCCTGGGCGCAGAGATCGTTCGCCAATTTGTGGCGGCGGGCTGGCGCGTGTGGTGCCATTACCAACGCTCGGCCGATGCGGCCAAGGCGCTGCAGGCGGAACTGCAGGCCGCAGGGGGCTTGGTTGAATGCGTGCAGGCCGATCTGGCACAGAGCGCACAAGTCGAACAGATGATGATGCAGATCGCACAAAGCCACGGCCCGCTCGACTGCTTGGTGAACAACGCCTCGCTGTTCGAGCCCGATGAAGGCACGGACATGGACTTGCCCGGCGCGCGCCTGCAACTCGAAGTGAATTTGATCGCGCCCATGCTGCTGGCCTCACTCATGGCCCAGCAAGCCGCGCCCAAGGCCACGCCCGGCCAGCGCAGCGTGGTTCACATTTTGGACCAGAAGGTGTTCAACCTGAACCGGGATTACTTTTCATACACCGTGTCCAAACTGGCGCTGGAGCGTGCCGTGGCCTTGCAGGCCCAGGCCCTGGCCCCCTTGCGCGTGTGCGGCGTGGCACCAGGCCTGATGTTTTTGAGCGGCCCGCAAACGCAAGAGAACTTTGACCGCGCCAGCCGTGTGAACCTGCTGCGCGAGCCGATCGACCCGGCGCAGGTGGCGGCGACTTGCCTTTTCCTGGCGCAAAACCCCTGCATCACCGGCACCACGGTGTGTGTGGACAATGGCCAGCACCTGGTGCCTTTGGCGCGGGATGTGATGTTCCTGGCCGACCCGAAAGGTGCAGCATGAGCGACCTGATGACCGATTTGGCGCTGAACTGCCGCCGCTTGTTTTTGCGCAACCACACGGTGGACGTGCGCATCGGTGCCCACGAGTTTGAAAAGCTCGGCCCTCAGCGCATCGTCTTCAATGTGGAGCTGTTTGTGCCCTACAGCGCGTCCACCCCCACGCAAGATGACTTGGCCGAGGTGGTGGACTACGACTTCATCCGCGAGGTGATTGCGCGCCGGGTGGCCCAGGGCCACATCGTGCTGCAAGAGACTTTGTGCGACGACCTGATGCGCGAGCTGATCGCCCACCCGCAGGTGCAGGCGGTGCGCCTGTCCAGCTGCAAACCCGATGTGTACCCGGACTGCGATGCGGTTGGGGTGGAAATTTTCCAGACCAAAAGCCCGACATGAAAACCCCAGCCGGACACCAAACCCTGGCGCTGACCGGTTTGCGCTTTGACGCGAACCTGGGCATCCTCGAACATGAAAAAACCGACCCGCAACCGATTCAGGTCGATGCCGAGCTGAACCTGGGCACGCAGCCCCTGCTGCCCAGCGACGACGACATCCACTCTGTGCTGGACTATCGCAAAGTGCGCAAAATCATCATCGACGAATGCACGGCTGAGCACATCAACCTGCTGGAAACACTGATCGGCAAACTCTCGAACCGCCTGATGCAGTTGCCCGGCGTGTTGGGTGTGCGCGTCAAGATTGCCAAACTTGAAATTTTTGAAGACTGCGAAGTGGCCATTCGCATGGAAACCGGACAGTGGTGAACCTCATGAACACAGACACAGAAGCCGACAACGCCTGGATTCAAGCGCAAGCCGAATCAGAGGCCGCCAAAGCCGTCAAGATCGAGCGCGAAACCCACAAGCTCGAAAAACGCCTGTGCCGCCAAATGGGCCAAGCGATCAGTGACTTCAACCTGATCGAAGAGGGCGACCGCATCATGGTCTGCATGTCAGGCGGCAAAGACAGCTACGGCATGCTCGACATCCTGCTCAAGATGAAGGCCCGCGCCCCGGTGGACTTCGAACTGGTGGCGGTCAACCTCGACCAAAAGCAGCCGGGTTTCCCTGAGCACATCCTGCCTGCCTACCTGAAAGAGCTGGGCGTGGAGTACCACATCGAGACGCAAGACACGTATTCGATCGTGAAAGACAAGATCCCCGAAGGCAAGACCATGTGCAGCCTGTGCTCGCGCCTGCGCCGGGGCATTTTGTACCGCGTGGCGCGCGAGTTGAAGTGCAACAAGCTGGCGCTCGGCCACCACCGCGACGACATGTTGCAGACCTTCTTTTTGAACATGTTCTTTGGTGGCAAGCTCAAGGGCATGCCACCCAAGCTGGTCAGCGACAACGGCGAGTTCATGGTGATCCGCCCACTGGCCTATGTGGCCGAGTCCGACCTGATACGTTGGGCAGCGCACCGACAGTTCCCTATCATCCCGTGCACCCTGTGTGGCAGCCAAGAAAATTTGCAACGTCTGCAGGTGGGCAACATGCTGCGCGAGTGGCAAAAGAAGCACCCTGGACGGATTGAAAACATGTTCTCGGCTTTGCAAAATGTGGTGCCCTCGCATCTGATGGACGCCAAATTGCACGGCTTCAAGGACCTGAAAATCACAGGCATCGAATCAGACGACGGCGATAAGGCTTTTGACGAGGAAGAGTTCAAGGAATCCTCCTTGCCTGGCATCCAGGTCATTTCAATGTGAACCACCAAGAGAGCATCTTCATGAACACGATCGTTCGGCGTTTTTTGTTGGCCTTGGCCGCAGCGGCCCTGGGTCTGCTGTCGGGCTGTGCTTCGATGCGCCTGATCGACAGCGATGTGATTTCGGTGCCAGCCGTTCCAGCGGGCATGAACCTGCAAGGTGCTACCTACCGTTTTGAGCGCCTCCCCTCTCAAGCCAGCAACCCGGAAGCGGGCTTGGCCGAACAACAAGCCCAAGCCGCCATGACCGCCGTAGGCTTGGTGCGCGACGATGCGGGGGCCCAATTGAGTGTGTTGGTGGGCTTCGTTGGCAACCGCTATTTAGCCGACCCTTGGGGCCGACCGCTCGCCCCAGGTTGGGCACCTTATGGCAGCATCGCCGTGGGTTCGGGCTTTGGCGGTGGATTTGGATCGCACATTGGCGTGGGCATGGGCATGCGCTTTCCGCCACCCACCCATTACCGACGAGAAGTCAGTTTGATCCTGCGTGACCTCAAATCTGGCCAAGTGGTCTACGAAACGCGGGCGAGCCACTCTGGGCCATGGAGCGACAGCGTGCCGATTTTTGCCACACTTTTTCAAGCCGCACTGGCCAATTTCCCCAACCCGCCATCGGGCTTGCGGCGGGTCAACATTGAATTGCCGCGCTGAGCGCATCCCCTATGGACGTCACCCGCATTCTGGCGATTCGCCACGGAGAAACCGCTTGGAACGTAGACACACGCCTCCAAGGTCACTTGGACATTCCACTCAACGAGACAGGGCTGCTGCAGGCCGATCGCTTGGCACGCGCATTGACTGGTCGTGAAATGGTGGATGCCATTTATGCCAGTGACTTGTCACGGGCGCACGCCACAGCACAAGCCCTGGCCAATGCCATGGGACAGACTGTGCGTACGCATGTGGGTTTGCGCGAACGGCATTTTGGCGTGTTCCAAGGGCGGACGTTTGCAGAAGTAGAAGCAGAGTGGCCTGAGCACGCTGTGCAATGGCGCAAACGCACACCCGAGTGGACGCCACCTGGTGGCGGCGAATCACTGCTGGTTTTGCATCAGCGCATCATGAACAGCGTGAACGAGTTGGCAGCTCAACATAAAGGGCAACAAATTGTGTTGGTGGCCCATGGCGGTGTGCTCGACATCTTGTATCGCGCGGCCACCCGCCTGGACCATCAGGCCCCGCGCACTTGGTCGCTCACCAACACCGCAGTCAACCGCTTGTTATGGACACCTGAAGGCCTGTCCTTGGTGGGATGGGGAGACACATCCCACCTGGACGCATTGGCCAAAGACGAGACGTCTTTATAAGGCGCTGTTTTGCAGCGCGGCGATGCGCTCTTCAATCGGCGGGTGCGTGCTGAACAACTGACCAATGCCACCCGCAATGCCCATGGCGGCCATGGTCTTGGGCAACTCGGCGGTGTGCACCCCCCCCAAACGGGCCAAGGCGTTGATCATGGGCTGCTTGCGCCCCATCAACTGCGCAGCGCTGGCATCGGCGCGGAACTCACGCTGACGGCTGAACCAGGCCACGATGATGGCGGCCACAAAGCCCAACAAAATGTCCATCACGATGGTGGTGATGTAGTAACCCATGCCGGGGCCCGTGTTTTCGCTGTCGCCTTTGCGCAAAAAGCTGTCCACCGCATAACCAACCACGCGCGAGATGAACACCACAAAGGTATTCATGACGCCCTGGATCAGGGTCATGGTGACCATGTCACCATTGGCAATGTGCGCCACTTCGTGTGCAATCACCGCTTCAATTTCCTCGTGCGTCATGTTTTGCAGCAAGCCTGTGGACACAGCCACCAAGGCGGAATCGCGGAAAGCGCCGGTGGCAAACGCATTGGGGTCTCCCTCAAAGATCCCCACTTCGGGCATGCCGATACCAGATTGGTCGGCGAACTTGCGCACCGTGTTCAAAATCCAGGCTTCGTCGGCATTGGCGGGCTGGGTAATGACTTTGACGCCCGAGGTCCACTTGGCCATAGGCTTGCTGATCAACAAGGAGATGATGGCGCCGCCAAAGCCCATGATCAGGGCAAAACCGAGCAGTGCGCCCAAGTTCAGACCATTGGCCGTCAAGAACCGGTTGACGCCCAGCAGGTTGGCCACAATGCCCAGCACGACCACCACAGCCAGGTTGGTCATGACAAAAAGAAAAATGCGTTTCATATTGAGTTTCACTTTCAGCCCGAAAGACGCGGGCACGTGGGATTGAATATTAGGGTCTCAAAATACAAATTCAAGACAGTGCTTCGTAATCCTGATCGGCGTGTGGTTTTTCGTTGGGGGTTGAGCGCCGTTTGGGCCTGAAAACGGTGGGGTCGGCGTAAAAAGAAGGGTTTTTGTTGTCGGGCCACCAACCGGGCAAGCCCAGCATCGGCAAAGGGCTGAAGGGTTTTTGCGACAGCTTGGTCTCGGTCAAGTCTTGCGCCAGCCAAGCATCGATGTCTTGTGGCGGCACACCCTGCGGCACACGCCACATGTGCACTGTGATCGACTTGTAGGGCTGCACGGCTTTCTCTAAAGCTGCATGGCCAAAGGCCCACACGCGTGTGTGCGCCCACTCACTTCTCAATCCCAGCAAGGCGTCAGCCCATCGGTGATCGGTCAGCGCCTCCCACAAAGCGTCAGACGGCTGGACCAGCAAAGCATTTTCATCGAACACGGTCGCCGCATCGCGCACCTTGCCGCGCACCTGACCCACACCAGCACGGGCGATTTCTTGGGCTTGCAACTGGTTCAGGCGCTTTTTGGCCAAAGGGAAATGCATCCAGCACAAGGCGTTGAAAAAGTCGTGCAAGCCTTCGCGGGTAGGCACTTGGCGCGTGGCAAAGATAAAGTCCTCGTAGGCTTGGCCTTCAGGCAGGTCGTCTTGGGGCACAAAACGCACGGGCGCACATTGGGCTGCATTCAACGCCTGGTGCTGAGGGCAACCCCACGCCACTTGTCGGGCCATGGGTTCGCCCACAGCGCGCCAGTCAGCCAGCCAAGGGGCGCACCAATTGATGTCACCCACGCGCAGCGCCGAAGCAGCTGCGCAGCGGCTCGCTGAACGGTTGGGGTTCAGGCGCTCAGCAGACGCCACGGCAGGCTCTCACCGGCGCGCAGGGGCTTGAGTTCGGCCTCACCAAACGCGTAACTCTCGGGCGGCGTCCAGTTTTCACGGCGCAAGGCGATGCGGTCGGTGTTGCGCGGCAAGCCGTAAAAATCGGCCCCAAAGAAGCTGGCAAAGCCCTCCAGCTTGTCCAATGCACCAGCCTGGTCAAATGCTTCGGCGTACATCTCGATGGCCGCGTGCGCGGTGTAACAACCGGCGCAGCCCGTGGCGTGCTCTTTCAAGTGGGCCGGATGGGGCGCACTGTCGGTGCCCAAGAAGAAGCGCGGGTCACCCGAGATGGCCGCCTGCACCAGCGCCTGGCGGTGCGTCTCGCGCTTGAGCACAGGCAGGCAGTAGTAATGCGGGCGAATGCCCCCCGTGAAAATCGCATTGCGGTTGTACAACAAATGGTGCACCGTGATGGTCGCCGCCAAGTTGCTGTCAGCTGCAGACACGTACTGCACAGCCTCCGAGGTGGTGATGTGTTCCATCACGATCTTCAATGCGGGGAAATCCCGGCGCAAAGGCATCAAGTGCCGCTCAATGAACACCGCTTCGCGGTCAAACAGGTCGATGTCGGACGTGGTCACTTCGCCATGCACCAAGAGCAACACGCCTTCGCGTTGCATGGCTTCGAGCACAGGGTAAATCTTGCGCAAATCCGTCACACCCGCGTCGCTGTTGGTGGTGGCACCCGCCGGATACAGCTTGCAAGCAACCACGCCTGCGGCTTTGGCACGGGCGATCTCTGCCGGGTCCAAGTTGTCTATGAGGTACAGCGTCATCAGCGGCTCAAAGGCCATACCCGGAGGCACGGCGTCCAAGATGCGCTGCTTGTAGGCCATCGCTTGCTCGGCCGTGGTCACGGGCGGCTTGAGGTTGGGCATGATGATGGCGCGGGCAAATTGCGCAGCGGTGTGCGGCACCACCACGTTCAGGGCGGCACCATCGCGCACATGCAGGTGCCAGTCGTCGGGACGGATAAGGGTGAGTTCTTGGGTCATGGGGCGTATTGTCGCAAACCTACAGGCAGGTCATTGGGGTTCACTGATTGGAACCAGAGTTGGGGTCACAGGCCGGGGCTCATACTCGCAAGCTCGCCAAATCGCCCCAACCCGTGACCCCAACACTGGTGCGAACGTTTGCGGTGGAATACTCTCAATGCCCGAGGATCTTGGACAAAAAGTCTTGTGCCCGGTCGGTTTGTGGCGCATCAAAGAATTGCTGAGGCGGGGCTTGTTCGACCACCTGACCCTGGTCCATGAAGATGACGCGATCGGCCACCGCCTTGGCGAAGCCCATTTCATGCGTCACACACAACATGGTCATGCCCTGGCTGGTCAGCTCGATCATCACATCCAACACTTCCTTGATCATCTCGGGGTCGAGCGCCGAGGTGGGCTCATCGAAGAGCATGATCTTGGGCGTCAAACACAGCGCACGGGCAATCGCCACGCGCTGTTGCTGGCCGCCGGACAACTGCAGGGGGTATTTGTTCGCATGCTCAGAAATCCGCACACGCTCCAGCTGCACCATGGCTTTGTCGATGGCTTCCTTGCGCGGCATCTTGGCCACCCAGGTGGGTGACAAGATCAGGTTCTCCATCACCGTCAGGTGGGGAAACAGGTTGAACTGCTGGAACACCATGCCGACTTCACGGCGTACTTTGTCAATGCCCTTGAGATCGTCACCCAGCAAGGTGCCATCTACGGTCAGCGTGCCTTCCTGGTACTCCTCGAGAGCGTTGATGCAGCGGATCAAGGTGGATTTGCCCGAGCCCGACGGGCCACAGATCACAACCTTTTCGCCTTTGGCAAATTGCAGGTTCACGTCGCGCAGTACGTGGTAGCCATTGCTGGCGTACCACTTGTTCACGCCTTTGAATTCAATGATAGGGTTCGCGTTAGAGGTCATAGGTGTCTTTCGTTCAGCGGACTTTGCTCACGGCCGTGCGTTCTTCGATCCACAGGCTGTAGCGCGACATGGCAAAGCAGAACGCGAAATAAATGAAGGTGATGAAGAGGTAGGCTTCGATCTTGAAGGGGCGCCAGTCGGCGTCCGAGTTCAGCGCCAAGCCCAACGCACCGGTCAGCTCATAGAGCGACACAATGGTGACCAACGAGGTGTCTTTGAACAAGCCAATGAAGGTGTTCATGATGGAGGGGACCACGGTGGCCAAGGCTTGCGGTAAAACAATCATGCGCTGGGTCTGCCAATAAGTCAGACCCAAAGTGGCTGCAGCTTCGGTTTGACCCTTTGGCAAGGCCTGAAGGCCACCACGAATCACCTCCGCCATGTAGGCCGCAGAAAACAGCGTGATACCCACTACCACGCGCACCAGCACGTCGATTTTCACGCCCTCGGGCATGAACAAGGGCAGCATGAACGAGGCCATGAACAGCACAGTGATCAGCGGCACGCCGCGGATCAACTCGACATACAGGGTGCACAAAGCCTTGATGGCGGGCATGTTGGAGCGACGGCCCAGCGCCACAAAGATGGCCAGCGGGAACGCCAGCGTCATGGAGATCACCGTGAGCATGACCGTGAGCGGAAAGCCGCCCCACTGGTCGGTGTCCACCTCGGTCAGGCCCATCCAGCCGCCCTTCATGAGAATGAAATAAACCACCAGCATGAGTGCCCAAATCAGTGGCAGCGCCTTGTTCCAGAAGCGCGGCATGCAGCTGATCACGACCACGCCGAGCATCAAGGCTGTGGCGATCACAGGACGCCAGTGCTCGGCCTCCGGATAACGACCCATCACGATCAAACGGCCTTTTTCGGTGATCACGCCCCAGCAGGCGCCAACGCCGCGCACGTCGTTACACGCCTGCAAATTGGCACCGAAAACCGCTTGCACCACGGCCCAGTCCATCGATGAGAACAAGACCCACAGGCACACGGCCAACAACAGCACCGACAACAGGCTGTTGCCAACGCTGGAAAACAAGTTGGCCCGAAACCAGGCCACCAGACCTGCGCTGCGCCCTGGCATGGGTCGCGCATCAGAGGATTTGAAAACAGTGGTCATGTCAGCGCTCCTGGATGGCGGCACTGGCGTTGAACCAGTTCATGAGCGCCGAGGTGATGAGAGAAAGGGTCAGGTACACCAACATCACAATCGACAGCGCTTCAATGGCGCGGCCGGTCTGGTTGAGCGTGGTGTTGGCAATCGACACCAGTTCGGGGTAGCCGATCGCCACGGCCAAAGACGAGTTTTTGGTCAGGTTCAGGTACTGGCTGGTGAGCGGCGGAATGATCACCCGCAAAGCCTGCGGCAACACCACCAAGCGCATGGACTGGTTTTTGGTCAAGCCCAAAGAGGCTGCGGCCTCATGCTGACCCAGCGACACCGAAGCGATGCCCGAACGAACCACCTCGGCAATGAAGGCGGCTGTGTAAAACACCAAGCCAAACAACAAGGCCATGAACTCGGGGCTGAAGGCGCCACCATCTTCGATTTGGAAATCACCCACCTTGGGCAAATCCCACTCCGAAGGGGCACCCCCTGCCAGCCAGCCCAACACAGACAAGCCCAGGGTAGCGGCCAGAGCTACCCACAAAACGGGACGCGGCTGACCTGTTCGGTCAAAGTGCGCGCGCGCCAAGCGCCGGTAATACAGCCCAAACACCAGGCCCAAACCCGCCCCCACCAAGGCCAGTGTTTGTCCCAACTGCCAGACAGGCCAAGGGAAAGAAATACCGTTTTTGCTCAGGTAAAAATGACCGGCATTCCAGGCGTTTTCCAGGTCCGGTAAGGCTTCAGCGAACACCAAATACCAGATCAGCAACTGCAAATAGACCGGCACGTTGCGGAAAAACTCCACAAAGGCATAACAAATTTTCTTGACCAAAAAGTTGGTCGAGAAACGGCCCACACCAATCAAGACCCCCAGCACGGTGGCCAAGGCGATGCCGATGATGGCCACCTTCAAGGTGTTGAGCATGCCAATGGCAAACGCCACAAAGTACGAACTGTTGTGTGCGTACTCGATCACCGTCTCGCTGATGTCAAAGCCAAACGGTTGGAATAAAAAGTCGTAGCCACTTTGGATACCTCGCAAACGCATGTTGGCAAGGGTATTGCGCACCAACAACGCCACCAGCGCAAAAGCCGACAAGATCGCCACGATCTGATAGATCACCGATCGCCCTTCGCGGCTTTTCCACGAAATCGACCGGTTTTTCTTATCGGGTGAGGGTCTGGCCTCGATCATTGAAAAATGGGACATGCTAGCTGCCTGATTAAAAACGGATTGGCAAAAAATACGCCCCAAGAAGGGGCGTATTCAAAGCCTTCAAAAAAGGCAGGACATCAACGCAGCGGTGCCGAATACAGCAAGCCGCCCTGATTCCATTGACGGTTCATGCCGCGTGGCAGGTTGATGGAAGTCTTGGGGCCGACATTGCGCTCAAAAATTTCACCGTAGTTGCCGGTAACTTTGATCGCACGGTAGAGCCACTCTTTGTCCAGACCCAAATGCTTGCCCAAGTCTTCGGTCACGCCCAACAAACGGCCCACTTGTGGGTTGTCGCTGGTCTTCATCTGGTCAGCATTGGCTTGGGTGATGCCGTACTCTTCGGCTTCGATCAGACCAGCCAAGACCCACTTGTTGATGGCCAACCACTCGTCGTCACCACGGCGAACCATCGGGCCCAAGGGCTCTTTGGAGACCAGGTCGGGCAAGATCACGTGGGCTGCTGGGTCCTTGGCTTCCTTGGCACGCACAGAGGCCAAGCCGGAAGTGTCGGTGGTGTAAGCCTGGCAACGGCCCGCGAAGTAAGCGCCAGTCGCGGCTTCGACTTTTTCAAACACCACAGGCTTCAGGTTGAGTTTGTAGGTGCGTGAGTAATCGGTCAGGTTTTTCTCGGTGGTGGTGCCAGATTGCACGCAGACCGTAGCGCCTTTGAGTTGCTTGGCGCTGGTGATTTTGCCTTTGGGAACCATGAAGCCTTGGCCGTCATAGTAGTTCACGCCAGCAAAGTGCAGACCCAAAGAGGCGTCACGGCTGAGCGTGCTGGTGCTGTTGCGGGCCAACACGTCGATCTCGCCAGACTGCAAGGCCGTAAAGCGCTGTTGGGCGGTCAGGGGCACGTATTTGACTTTGGTGGCGTCGCTCAAAACGGCAGCAGCCACTGCGCGGCAATGGTCCACATCGAGACCCGACCAGTTGCCGCTGGAGTCAGCGGCCGAAAAACCTGCCAAGCCTGTGTTCACCCCGCAAACAATCTGACCACGCTGCTTGATTTGGTCCAGAGTTTTGCCGGCCATCGCAGATGTGCCTGCCAACAAACCGGCCGTAGCCAGTACGGTACCGATCACGGTGTGTGCATATTTCTTCATAGGTTGAATCCTCTTCATAACGATTGAGCAGCAAAACGCCACACTCAGATTAAATGACAAATCCGGACATGGATTGCCTAGGTAAGTTCCCTAGGTCTTTTGATGAACAAGGGTTTCAGCAGGATTTGCACCAAGATGGCGCATCACCCTCTCCTCCACACCGGTCTTTTGCACAAAGCGTGCCTGTCCAGTCAAGGGAGTGAATATAGCCTGTTGTGAGGTCTTTTTTTCTCAGGTTTTCCCTGAGAGTCGAACAGCAAACATTAACAAAAGATGAACACTCAACGAGAAGAATGAATGGGGCCAGTGCTTTGAGTCAAATGCTGCCAAAGCAAGTACGCTGGGCTTGGTGCTGAAGGTTTTGAGAGCGGTTTTTCCCGGTAAGCCCGCACCTCCATGTTGAGCGCCAAAGATTGTCCTTCAGGCAGCGCCAGCTCGACCAAGGCACCCGCATGGACTTCTTTCTTCACCGCACTGCGGGGCAAAAATGCCACGCCATGCCCTTCCATCGCCATCACCTTCAAGCCCTCGGCCATGTCGGTCTCGTAGACCCGCTCTAAATGCACCGGCGTTCCGGCCTGCTTCAAGATCCAGTCAGTGATCTCACCCAAATAAGCGCCTGGCGCATAACCCAAATAAGGCAGTGGCTTGGCAGCGAGACCTGGCAAGCTGAACAGCGCGCGCCCATCCGGGCGAGAGGGGGCGTAAGGCGCCAAGACCTCGTGCCCCAGCACGACCATGTCATAACGCTCCGGGTCAATCTGCAAAGGCAGCGACGGGTGGTGGTATGCGATCAGCACATCGCACCCGCCTTCGGCCATGCGCATGGCCGCCTCGTGCACATTGAGCGCGCTCAATCGGCTTTTGATCGGACCAAAGCTTTCTCGCAAAGCCGCCATCCAAGCCGGGAAAAAAGTGAAAGCCAAGGTGTGGGGCACAGCAAACTGGATGAAATCTTGACCCACGGCATTGTGGCCACGCAGCATGGCCCTGGTGTTTTGCAGCGCCTGCAGCATTTCCAACGCCTGCGCGTACAGGGTCACGCCCGCTGGCGTGAGTTGGGTGGGGTAAGAACTTCGGTCCACCAAGTTAGCTCCCGCCCAAGCTTCGAGCGACTGGATGCGGCGTGAGAACGCGGGTTGTGTGACATGGCGCAGCTGCGCCGAACGGCTGAAACTGCGGGTTTCAGCCAAGCTCACAAAATCTTCCAACCACTTGGTTTCCATAAACGCCTCAGAGCAAACGCACTTTCACACTCTTGCCTTTGATCTTGCCATGTGACAACTGGGCTTCTACCTTCTTGGCCAAGCCCGCTTGCACCGCCACATAGGTCGAAAACTCGTTCACATTGATTTTGCCCACCTGCTCACGCGTCAAACCGCACTCACCCGCCAACGCACCCATCACGTCACCCGCGCGAATCTTCTCTTTGCGTCCACCCACAATTTGCAAGGTACGCATGGGCGGCTGCAGCAGTCCACCCGCACCAGGCACCAGGTCGGCCAAAGGTGCCCAGGTTGATTCGCGGCCCTGCATCACCTCGATCTTGCCGACCGAGCCCATCTCGTCCATGCTGGCCAGCGTGAGCGCCAGGCCTTCGGCATCGCCCCGGCCCGTGCGACCAATGCGGTGGATATGGATTTCCGGGTCGGGCGTCACATCGACATTGATGACCGCCTCCAGCCCTTCCACGTCCAGCCCGCGCGAAGCCACATCGGTGGCCACCAGCACTGAGCAACTGCGGTTGGCAAACTGCACCAGCACCTGGTCGCGCTCGCGCTGCTCCAACTCGCCAAACAGCGCCAGCGCGCTGTAGCCTTGGGCCTGCAGCACCGCCACCAAGTCGCGGCACTGCTGCTTGGTGTTGCAAAAAGCCAGCGTGCGTTCGGGGCGGAAATGCGCCAACAGTTTGGACACGGCATCCAGGCGCTGGCTTTCGTTCACTTCGTAAAAAATTTGACGGATCTTGTGCGCGCTGTGTTGCGCCTGCACCTTCACGGTCTGCGGCGACCGCATGAACTGCGCGGCCAATTTGGCGATGCCTTCGGGGTAGGTGGCCGAAAACAGCAAGGTCTGGCGGTCTTTGGCGCACTGGCGCACGACTTTGGCGATGTCGTCAAAAAAGCCCATGTCCAGCATGCGATCGGCCTCGTCCAGCACCAGCGTGTTGACGCCTGCCAAGCTCAAAGAGCCGCGCTCCAAGTGGTCCAAAATGCGACCGGGCGTGCCCACCACCACATCGGCGCCATGCTCCAGACTCAACGTTTGGCCGCGCAGGGCCACACCACCACACAGGGTGACGACTTTGACGTTTTGGCGAGCACGGGCCAGGCGACGGATTTCTTGAGTGACCTGGTCAGCCAGCTCTCGGGTGGGGCACAAGATCACCGCTTGGATGGCGGCGCTGGGCGAGCCAGCTGTTTGCAGGCGCTCGATCAGGGGCAGGCCAAATGCGGCGGTTTTGCCACTGCCAGTGCTGGCTTGGGCGATCAGGTCTTGCCCAGCCAAGGTCAGCGGCAAGCTGGCCGCTTGAATGGGCGTCATCTGGGTGTAGCCCAGTTGCGCCAAGTTTTGCAAAGTGGCCGAAGCCAGTTTCAACTGGGCAAAGCCAATCGATGTCGCGTCTTGAGGGGTTTCAGTCATGGAGCGATTATCGGGGCCAAGCCAGTGCCGATAACCGGTTAATCACTGCCCAAAGTTTTTCGGCGGTGTAACACCCAAATGCCGGAACGCTGCCAGCGTGGCGATTCGGCCGCGCGGGGTGCGCTGCAAATAGCCTTGCTGGATCAAATACGGCTCGATCACGTCTTCGATCGTGTCACGCTCCTCGCCAATGCTGGCGGCGATGTTGTCCAAACCCACAGGCCCGCCGTCAAAGCGGTGAATCACGGCTTCGAGAAGTTTGCGGTCCATCAGGTCAAAGCCTTCAGGGTCCACATCCAGCATGACCAAGGCTTTTTGTGCCAGGCCTTTGTCGATGGTGCCGTCGCCCTTGACGTCAGCATAGTCACGCACCCGACGCAGCAAGCGGTTGGCGATGCGCGGCGTACCGCGTGAGCGGCGGGCGATCTCAAACGAGCCCTCCGGGTCAATCGGCGCTTTGAGCAAACCGGCGCTGCGCGTCACGATGCGGGTCAGCTCCTCGGGCGTGTAAAACTCGAGCCGCGACACGATGCCAAAGCGGTCACGCAGCGGGTTGGTGAGCATGCCCGCTCGGGTGGTCGCACCCACCAAGGTGAATGGCTGCAGGTCGAGCTTGATGCTGCGGGCCGCAGGTCCTTCGCCGATCATGATGTCGATCTGGTAGTCCTCCAGCGCCGGGTACAAAATCTCTTCGACCACGGGCGACAGGCGATGGATCTCGTCAATAAAGAGCACATCGTTGCGCTCCAAATTGGTCAGCAGCGCTGCCAAGTCTTTGGGTTTTTCCAGCACCGGACCGCTGGTCTGGCGCAAGTTCACGCCCAACTCGGCGGCGATGATGTGGCTGAGTGTGGTCTTGCCCAGACCGGGCGGGCCAAACAGCAGCACATGGTCAAGCGGCTCTTCGCGCATTTTGGCCGCGCTGATGAAAATCTCCAGCTGTTCGCGCACCTTGACCTGGCCGACGTATTCGTCCAGCAGCTTGGGGCGCAGGGCGCGTTCAATCGCCTCTTCCTGGTGCGATACCGGGGCGGCAGAAATCACCCGAGGTTCGGGCTGCGGTGCAAAGTCATCGGTGCGAATGCTCATGGGGTGACCAATTCGAGGATGTCGTTGAGCTCAAGACGTGCAGTCTGGAAGATGTCATTGCTGACGCGCTTCCAAGGATGCGGCTTGGCACCACGCTGTCGCCAGTCGAAGCTCTTGGGTTGATTGCAAATGATGTAACTCGGCTGCTTGGCCGTTTTGCTGTTGTCAATCGCAAAAGGGTTGGTGGCGTTGTAGGCTGCCGTGGACATGGGAAAGCCAATCACGATGGACGTTCTGTCGTTGAAGGCTTTGGGCGAAAGCACCAACATCGGGTGTATGTCGCGCATCTCGCGGCCCACCTGCGGGTTGAAGTTGATCCAGATGATGTCTTGCCGCTCAGGCACCCAAAAGGCTCGGCTCACTTGAAGCCCTCGGCGCCAGCACCGAACTCCACCCCTTGCGGCGCATCGGACATGACCTCACCGCCATGCACTTGGGGGTCAAAAGCGGCCAGCTTGTCTTGCAGGCTAGGCCTCTGAGCGACAGCACGCAACTCCAGACAACCTTTGGCCACCACCGTGGCCTGCAAAGGCGTGCCGGGCGTGATGCCGAGCGACTGCATCAGCTCACGGCTGAGCCGGATGCCGTGGCTGTTGCCCCAGGTAGAAATAGTCAGTGCAGTGGTTTTCATGACATTAGTATATCCAGCGGATATCCAAATGCAAGGCTACCCGAATGCTTATTTGTTCAAGGCCTTGAGCGCCAGCTTAATGCCCTCGCTCACACCCACATCCGAGGGCAAGCTCTTGAGGGTCGCAGCGGCTTCTTTGTCGCTGTAGCCCAGCGCCAGCAAAGCTTGTTGGATGTCGTTTTGCGCGTCGCTGGTGTTGACGGCAAACAGGCCGCCCAGGTCGCCGCCCAGCTTGCCTTTGAGTTCGAGCAGCAAGCGCTCGGCGGTTTTTTTGCCGATGCCGGGTACTTTGACCAAACGCCCCACTTCTTGGGTGGTGATGGCTTGTGCCAAATCGCTCACGCTCATGCCCGACAACACGCTCAGGGCCGTGCGGGGGCCAACACCGGAAATCTTGATCAGCTGACGAAAGGCTTCACGCTCGCTCAAGGTGGCAAAGCCATACAAGATTTGCGCGTCTTCACGCACCACAAAGTGTGTGACCAGCGTGACTTTTTCTCCCGTGGCGGGCAGGTTGTAAAAGGTGCTCATGGGCACGTTCACCTCATAGCCCACACCGTGGCAGTCCACCACCACCTCCGGTGGGTTTTTGTCGCTCAAAATGCCGGTGAGTTTGCCAATCATGGAGGGTGACGCCTTAAATGCCTGTGATGGGAGAGAATGCGCTTTTGCCTTGGCCATTTGGGCCATACACCGCGCACAGCTAGGATTATCAACTTGATTGTCAGACACACCTTCACGCCGCACAACAACACCCGTTTGTCTCATCTGTGCGGCCCCATGGATGCGCACCTGCGCACCATCGAAGCGGGTCTTCAAGTGAGCATCGCGCACCGACACGAACAGTTCAAGGTGGACGGCCCCAAAGCGTTGGCCATGCAGGCCATGGAGATTTTGCAGGCCATCTACGAACGCGCAGACCGACCGATTGCGCCAGACATGGTGCAACTCATGCTGCTGGGCGACAACGGGGGCGAGGAACCCAACTTGCCTGCGCTGCAAACACGCCGCGCCGACCTGAAGGCCCGCACCCCGGTGCAAGCGGCCTATCTGGAGAGCATCGCCAGCCATGACATCAGCTTTGGCATCGGGCCTGCGGGCACAGGCAAAACCTATTTGGCCGTGGCCTGCGCGGTGGACGCGCTGGAGCGCGCCAGCGTGCAGCGCATTGTGCTGACGCGCCCGGCGGTGGAAGCCGGTGAGCGCCTGGGCTTTTTGCCGGGCGACTTGTCTCAAAAAGTGGATCCGTATTTGCGTCCTCTCTACGACGCCTTGTACGACCTGATGGGTCACGACAAGGTGCAAAAAGCCTTCGAACGCAACGCCATCGAAGTCGCTCCACTGGCCTTCATGCGCGGGCGCACGCTGAACAACGCGTTTGTCATCCTGGACGAAGCGCAGAACACCAGCACCGAGCAGATGAAGATGTTTTTGACGCGCATCGGCTTTGGGGCCAAGGCCGTCATCACAGGCGATGTCAGCCAGATCGATTTACCCAAGGGACAGCTGTCTGGATTGATCGACGCCGAACGGGTTCTGAAGCGCGTCAAAGGCATTGCCTTCACACGTTTCAGCAGCGCCGATGTGGTGCGCCACCCCTTGGTGGCCCGGATTGTGGATGCTTATGACGCACAAGGCAGCGCAGCCTTGCGCGCGGGCATTACCACACGCCGCAAATCCCTGCCAACTGACGACTGACACCACAACCCCAAAAAATGGCCCTCCAGCAACTCCAACTGTCTCTGCAATTTGGCGACTTTCCACACCAAGCCCGCCACCGCGCAGCCTTGCCCCGCCACGCGGTCACCCGCGCCATTCGCCATGCGCTGGCCGATGACGCCGAAATCACGGTGCGCATCGTGGGCGAAGAAGAAGGCCGCGCACTCAACCAGAGTTACCGCAAAAAGGACTACGCCACCAATGTGCTGACCTTTGATTACGAGCAAGAACCGGTGGTGATGGCAGACTTGGTGCTCTGTGCACCGGTGGTGGCGCGTGAGGCCAAAGAACAAGGCAAAACGCTGGCAGCGCATTACACGCATTTGCTGGTGCACGGCACACTGCACGCGCAGGGCTGGGACCACGAAACCAGCACCGCTGACGCGCAAGAGATGGAAGCCTACGAGGTGGCCATCCTCGCCGGGTTGGGGTTGTCGAACCCCTACCTTTGAGCGAGGATGCCCACGGGCTGGATGGCCCGGTGGATCAAATCCTCAATAACGGTAGCCAATGCCCACGCCATAGAGCAAAGGGTCCACCCGCAAGCGGCCCAAGCTGCTGCCATCGGCATACACATCGGTTCGGATGTAGGCCTTTTTCACATCCAGGTTGATGGACCAATTTTTATCGATCGGAAAATCCACACCCACTTGGAAGGCCGTCCCCCAATTGTGGCTGTCCAAAGAAAGACCCGGGGGCAATGACACACTGCTGAAGTGGGTGTAGGCGATACCGCCGCCCACATAAGGCTTGAAACCATCAAAGTCTGTGAAGTGGTACTGCAGCAGCAAAGTCGGTGGCAAATGCTTGAAGGAACCGATGTCGGTGCCGTTGGCATAGACCCGCTGCTTCTGGTCCATGGTCAAGCTCAGTTCTGCGGCCATGTTCTTGTTGAAAAAATACGAGAAATCGATGGTTGCAAATGACTTGTTGTCGATGGACAGACCCAAAGAAGTCGTGTCCTTGTTGACACTGTCCAAATGCACGGAGCGCAAACGAATTTGCCAAGGACTCTCGCTCAGGCTTTGAGCCATCACGCCGGAGACCGATCCCGCCAGCAACAGTGCTACCCACCCAGTTTGTTTATTCATGTCGAATTTCCTTGTGTAAGCGAGAGACAAACCTCTCGATTCCATTGGAATATCGGCAAAGAAGTGCCAACTTGAGGCACATCAAATGCACTCAGGCAGGGATTGCCGCAGCAGAACCCTTTGATGTGCATCAAAGGTCTGCGTTGCTTTTTGGTGATTTGTGCGTCAAGCCACTGAGACAGGGATCAACGGCCGTTCAGGCGTTCCACAATGTCCAGCGTAGGGGCACTCTGGTTCATGGTGTAGAAGTGGATGGCGGGCACGCCGCCATTGATCAGTTGCTCGCACAAGTCAGACACGACATCCAAGCCGAAGGCCTTGATCGAAGCCACGTCGTCGCCATAGGCTTGCAGGCGCAACCTGATCCAGCGTGGGATCTCGGCCCCGCATGCGTCTGAAAAGCGCAGCAACTGCGAAGAACTCGTGATGGGCATGATACCGGGCACCACGGGCACATCCACGCCCAGTTTGTAGGCGTCGTCCACAAAACGGAAATACGCATCGCTGTTGTAGAAGTATTGCGTGATGGCCGAATCAGCACCGGCTTTCACCTTGGTGGCAAAGGCCTGTAAATCGGCTTCGGGCGACTTGGCTTGAGGATGGATCTCGGGGTAAGCGGCCACCTCGATGTGGAAATCGTCGCCGGTCTCTGCGCGGATGAAAGCCACCAGATCGCTGGCATAGTGGAACTCACCCCCTGCGCCATAACCGCTGGGCAAGTCGCCCCGCAAAGCCACCAAACGTTTGACGCCCATGGCCTTGAGTGTGGCCAGCTCGGCGCGCACCGAAACCTTGGTCGCGCCAATGCACGAGAAGTGACAAGCGGCGCTCAAACCCTCGGCCTGGATCGCACCCACCGTGGCAAAAGTGCCCTCTTGAGTAGAGCCACCTGCACCATAGGTCACCGAGCAAAACTCGGGCTTGAGGGCATACAGCTTCTCACGCACACCGCGCAATTTTTCGGTGCCTTCAGGGGTTTTGGGTGGGAAAAATTCCAGGCTGATCGGCAGCTTCAAACCAGACATCGCTTCACCTTCAAATTCAATAATCGTTGGCCTTGGCATACGCCTTGGCGGCCAGATCGGCCTCATGCGCCACACGCGTTTTTTCACGCGCAGGCTGCACCGCAGCAGGGTCAGGCCAGCAGGCCTGCACAAAAAATTCACGGTTGCCGTCACCGCCCTCGATGGGACTGTCCATCCACGCACTCACCTGCAAGCCCAAATCGGTCAAGGCGGTGCGCACACGGTTTTCAATGAAAGGGTAATGGCTCTCGTCTTTGACGATGCCGCCCTTGCCCACTTGGCCCGGTTGCAACTCAAACTGGGGTTTGACCAGCATCAGCAACTGGCCCGTGGGCTTGAGCAAATGCACCACACCCGGCAAAACCAGCGTGAGCGAGATGAACGACACATCACCCACCACCAGGTCAAAACCTTCGAGTGCGTCAGGCACCCGTTCGTCACCCGGCACCACATCGCGGGCGTTCACGCCCTCAATGCACACCACCCGCTCGTCTTGGCTGATGCGCGGATGCACTTGGGCATGGCCCACATCAATGCCGACCACTTCGGCTGCACCGTGTTGCAACAAACAGTCGGTGAAACCACCGGTGCTTTGCCCGACATCCAGGCAGCGCAAGCCTTGCACCTGCACGGCCGTGGCCTTCAAAGCCCCTTCGAGCTTGAGGCCACCGCGCGAAACATAACGCGACTCGGCATCGTCGAGCAGCTGCAGTGCAGCGCTCTCGGGCACCTCATCGCGGTTTTTCACCACCGCACGCCAAATTCCGTCGGGCTGCTGCCACTGCACGCCCCCGGCGATCAGTCGCTGAGCCTGGGAGCGAGAAGCGGCCAGGCCGCGCTCGACAAGAAGTTGGTCAATGCGCATGCGTGGTGTTCAATAACGGTACGTGTCGGCTTTGTAAGGGCCGTTTTTCGACACGCCGATGTAGGCGGCTTGCTCTTCGCTCAGTTCGGTCAGCATGGCGCCCACTTTCTTCAGGTGCAAACGCGCCACTTTTTCGTCCAGGTGCTTGGGCAACACATAGACCTTGCCGTTTTCGTACTGGTCTTGCTTGGTGAACAGCTCGATCTGGGCGATGGTCTGGTTGGCAAACGAGGACGACATCACGAAGCTGGGGTGGCCAGTGGCGCAGCCCAAGTTCACCAGGCGGCCTTTGGCCAGCAGGGTGATCTTCTTGCCATCGGGGAAGATGACGTGATCGACCTGGGGCTTGATCTCGTCCCACTGCAGCTTTTCCAGCGAAGCCACGTCGATTTCGTTGTCGAAGTGACCGATGTTGCACACAATGGCCTCGTCTTTCATGGCGGCCATGTGCTCGTAGCGGATCACGTTCTTGTTGCCGGTGGCGGACACAAAGATGTCGCACTTGTCGGCAGCGTATTCCATGGTCACCACTTTGAAGCCTTCCATCGCCGCTTGCAGGGCGTTGATCGGGTCAATCTCGGTCACCCAGACTTGGGCACTCAGGGCGCGCAGGGCTTGGGCCGAGCCCTTGCCCACATCACCGTAACCAGCGACCACGGCCACTTTGCCTGCAATCATCACGTCGGTGGCGCGCTTGATGGAATCCACCAAAGATTCGCGGCAGCCATACAGGTTGTCAAACTTGCTCTTGGTCACCGAATCGTTCACGTTGATGGCGCGGAACATCAAGCTGCCCTTGGCGGCCATTTCGTTCAGGCGCAACACGCCGGTGGTGGTCTCTTCGGTCACGCCGATGATCTGCGCACCCTTGCGGCTGTACCAAGTGGGGTCCACGGCCAGCTTGGCTTTGATGGCATCGAACAAGCAGACTTCTTCTTCGCTGGTCGGGTTGGCGATCAAAGAGGCGTCTGTTTCGGCGCGCTTGCCCAGGTGCATGAGCAAGGTGGCGTCGCCGCCGTCGTCCAAGATCATGTTGGGGCCTTCGCCTTCGGTGCCAGCGGCGCCAAAGTCAAAGATGCGGTGGGTGTAGTCCCAGTAGTCGGCCAGGGTTTCGCCCTTGATGGCGAACACGGGCGTGCCTTTGGCAGCAATCGCAGCGGCGGCATGGTCTTGGGTGGAGAAGATGTTGCAAGAGGCCCAGCGCACGTCGGCACCCAAGGCTTGCAAGGTTTCAATCAGCACGGCCGTCTGGATGGTCATGTGCAACGAACCGGTGATGCGCGCGCCCTTCAAAGGCTGGGCCTTGTTGAACTCTTCGCGGATGGCCATGAGTCCGGGCATTTCGGTCTCGGCGATTTTGATTTCTTTGCGGCCCCAATCGGCCAGGCCGATGTCGGCGATCACGCAATCGGTGTGGACGGCGGTAGGAATACGTGCATTCATGAGAAAAGCTCCAAGCAATGTGAATGAACCACAGGCGTGGGCACGGGCACTGAATTGGGAAAAACAGGCTCACCACACGTCAAGTGGATGAGCGTCGTTGCTGTTGAAGTGTTCCGAGCCTCACGCCCCGCTGCCGGCTTGGGTGACAAGCCAGGGGGCGCTGCAACGCTCCTCGGAAGCGCATATTCTAGCCCAGACCTTGGGTCTACAAAGCCCATTTGGCAGCAGCCCCGGTGAGCCGCAGGTCTTTGGCCTTGGCTTTTGCTAGACTGAATTGGCCCCAAAGACTCACCCACGACATCACAGAACCCATGAACCACCTTGCAGCTTATTGGCACCTGTGGACCGTCACCGCCGTGATCGTGTGGATCGCACTGCACTGCACCACGCACTTTGTTTTGCCCGCTTTGCGCCTGAAAGTCCAATTGGCCCAAGCCAACACCCACTTGAGCCAATGGCTTGGGCAAAGTCCGGGGGCACCCATCGATTTGGACGCCATTGAACAAAGCGCCATGACCACGCCCGCGTTGCGTCACGCTTGGCAGCAATACGCCACCAGCCTGCAACCACAATGGGAAAGCGCCGACACTGGGCCCCTGGGTGCAGCCAGGCAACGCGTCAGCCATTTGTCCCGCGCTTTTTTTGCGAACATGAACATGCGCTCTGACGGCGGGCGATTGGACCTTGCCGACATGGAGCACTTGGCCTCAGCTGATGAAGAAATGGCCGCACTCTGGGCCGAATACCAACAAGCGGTGGACACCCTGCAACACCTCGAATCGACCTCACAGGCCCGTGCCGGGCAGTGGCAAGCCAGCAGCCACGCTGAAAACTTTTTCACCGACCAGTCCTTGGTGGATTCGCCGCTCCAAACCCATTTTTTCGCCCATATTCCGGGCATTTTGACTGGGGTCGGCATCATCGGCACGTTCACCGGACTGATTGCGGGCTTGATTGGCTTTGATGTGTCCAACCCCGCTCAAGTGCAAAGCGAGTTGAGCCAATTGGTACAAACCGTAGGCCATGCATTTTTGGTCTCCGCCTTGGCCATCACCTTGGCCATGGTGTTCACCTGGCTTGAAAAATCTCTGCTGACGGGTCGCTACCAGCAAGTGGAGCAACTGCAGCAAAACCTGGACAGCCTGTTCACACCCCATGTCGGAGCACAGCAGCTTGAAAGGCTCACACTGGCGACAGAGATGCAAGCCAGTCTGTCGCACAAAATTTTGCAGCAATTGCGCAGTGGGGCTCCTGCTGCCCGCTCGCGCTGAACCTGCACATGCTGAATACCCCAAAAACACCGCTCAAAAGGCGCAAAAACGAGGCTGAAAAACCCTTCTGGATCTCGTTTGCCGACCTGATGACCGCGCTGATGGTCTTGTTTTTGGTGGCCATGGCGGTGGCCTTGCTCAGCGTGACCGAAGGCTTGCGACAACAAGACGACCAGCGGGTCCAGCGCGACAAGGGCATTTCGACCTGCCTTCAAGACATCGCCCAAATGACCCAAGAAAAGTCATTGGCAGGCGTTCAACTGCGTGGGCAAACACTGGAATTGGGCACCTTGGCCGAGTTCCCCAAGGACAGCCACCAACTGGATGCACAACGGGCTGATTTTTTGCGTGACTTCGTGCCCAAAATGCTGGACGTCGCGCGGACACCTGCCTGTCAAATGTGGCTCAAACGCTTCGTTTTAGAGGGCTACGCCAGCCCAGAAGGCTCTTACCTTTACAACCTCAACCTCAGTTTGGCGCGGTCCCAACGGGTGCTGTGTGTCTTGCTCGATGACACTGCAGCCAAAGCACCCCGTCAATCTGACCGCCAGGCCGTGCGCGACATGTTTTTTGTGGGTGGCTCGTCATTCAATTCGGCCATCCTGAACCAACCCGAAAAAAGTCGCCGAGTCGAACTCAGGCTGGAGTTCAAAGAGCTCGACCCCAGCTGCAGCGCCTCTGGGGCTTGCGCGGCCATGCCTGCCAAGCCCATTCCTTGGGACGACGACGTCAAGTGTCCGCTGGCCACTCGCTGACAAAACTCAGGCGAATGGCGACCCCCCGGCCTTCTTTGACAGGGCTTTGCAAGCGCCACTGCGCACCGTGTTGGAGCGCGATTTCTCTCACAATGGCCAATCCCAAACCACTGCCCACCACACCTGAAGGCGCCGCCCTGTAAAACCGCTCCCAAACATGCGCCTGATGCTCTGGCGCAATGCCTGGGCCATCGTCTTCTACCTCGACCCAACCGGGGCCCACACGCGTCGTGATGCGCGCCCCCGCAGGGCCATGGTGCAAAGCGTTGTCGATCAAGTTGGCCACCGCTTCTTGCAAAAGCACAGCCACACCTGACACCTTGCAGCTTGGCACCAGCGCATCAAAACCCAGATCGCAAGCCCGCTGATGGGCGCGCAGTGCGTAGGACTCGGTGATCTGCCTTACCAGCTGCACCAGATCCAGCGGTTGAGCAGGGTGTATTTCGCGCGCATGCTCAACACGGGCCAAGGCCAACATTTGTTCGGTCAAGCGCACCGCCCCTTCGGTGGTTTGATGGGCCGCCTGCAACAATGCGCCCGCTTGCTCGGGTTCGGCATTGCGCTGGGCCAAACTCAGCTGGGTTTTGAGCACCGTCAAGGGCGTGCGAAGTTGGTGCGCCGCATTGTCCAGAAAGCGCTTGCGGATCTCGATCAAACGCCCCAATCGGTCCACATAGGCGTTGAGCGTGTCCATCAAAGGCCTCAGCTCACGCGGCATATCGGGGGTGTGAACGGGCGAGAAATCGTCGTCGCGTTTTTTGGCCCATTGCTGCCTGAAAGCCTCCAATGGCCGAATTCCCCGACCCACCGCCCAATTCACCAACAAGGCCGCCGCCAGCAACAACAAGCCCTGGCTTCGCAAGGTGTCACCCAGAATGCGTTGAATCATCTGCTGGCGAGACTCTCGGGTCTCTGCCACCGTGATGTGTATGAGCGGGTCCGACAGGCTTGCATCGGGCATGACATGGGTTAGCTGCACCAAACGGACCGACTGCCCCGAGTATTGAACATCCCCGAAACGCACCAAGGCAAAAAATTGAACCGAAGCCTCTTGGCGTTCGGGCAAATGGGGCAAATCACGGGCCCCTGCCAACCACTGCCCTTGCACGGTGCTGAGCTTGTAAAACAATCGCGAGCCCGTGTGGTTCTCAAACAAATACCCGGCCGCCTTCATCAACTCGAGCTGGGCTTGCCCATCCACCCACACCAATTCTTCGGCCAAAGTCCGGGCGGCCAAATACAAAGATCGGTCATAGGCTTCGTTGGCCGCCTGCACCGCGTGGTCATAACCCACCCAAGCGTTCAGGGCAATCAGCGCCGTCAGGGGACCCAAAATCCAAGCCAACAAACGCCCACGCAAAGACGCCATGGAAGCTGACCTTTCAGGCAAAGCAGCGCTCACATCAAACCTGCGTGGCCAATGGGGTCAGCATGTACCCCAAGCCCCGAAAAGTGGTGATTGCCACCCCCGGTGACCCGTTGCCCAAAGGCTCGGCCGATTCGAGCTTTTTGCGCAAACGGTAGATCAAGACCTCCACCGCTTCCAGGCCAGCGCTGTCATCGGCAAACACTTCGGCATGCAAATGTTCTTTGCTCACGGCGCGCTGGGGCGATTCGAGCAACACCCTGAGCGCCGCAGCTTCGCGCTTGGTCAGCGCCAAAGGCTGGCCGTGCACCCAAACTGCAGCGCTGTCGGGCTCCATTTCCAGAGGTCCCCAACGCAGACTGGCCGCTTTGGACTTGCCTTGCCTGCGCAACAACACCTGCAAACGCGCCTCCAATTCACTCAGGTCAAAGGGCTTGGGCAGGTAATCATCGGCGCCCATGTTCAGGCCCAACACCCGGTCCGGCACACTGGCGCGGGCCGTCAAAATCAACACCGGCACGGTGTCTCCCCGTGCACGCAGCGCTTGCAAAACAGCCAAACCGTCTTGTCCTGGCAACTGCAAATCGAGCAACACCGCATCCATGCCGTGCCCCGCTTGCAGACAACGATCGGCCTGCCAACCATCGGTGGCAAAGGCCACCTCCATGCCCCCTTGGCGCAAAGCTGTACCGAGCCACAAGGCAATTTCAGGCGTGTCTTCCACCAACAGTACGCGGGGCTTGAGGGTATTCACTGAACAGCTTTGACAGGTGATTGACAGCTTGGTGCGGCGCTGAGCGCCAGAATCGAGACATCTGCACAAGGCATGGGCCTTGACAGTGGTTTTTTATTTTCACACAGGAGACCTCCATGCACATTTCCAAACGCGATTTTCTGGCCCTCAGCGCTGCCACGGGTGCCTCTTTGGCCCTGCCTGCTTGGGCACAAGGCAAACCCATGTTTGAAACGCTCAACATGTTTGTGCCTGCGGCCCCCGGTGGCGGTTGGGACGGCACAGCCCGCGCCATCGAGCGCGCTGCCAAGGCTGCTGGCTTGGTGGGCAATATGGCCTTTGAAAACGTCGGCGGCGCTGGCGGCATGGTGGGCCTGCCCCGCTTTGTCAACCAGCGCAAAGGCCAGGGCAACATCCTGATGGTGGGTGGCTCGGTGATGATTGGTGCAGGCATCGCCAACAAGAGCCCCGTGACCATCAAAGACGTCACGCCCATTGCACGCCTGACCGAAGAAGCCGGCGTGATCGTGGTGCCTGCAGCGGGCAAGATCAAAACTTGGAAAGAGCTGGAAGCCGCCATCAAAGCCAACCCCAAAGCCGTCTCGGTGGCCGGTGGCAGCGCAGGCGGCACCGACCACCTGATCCTGGGCATGCTGATCAAAGCGCTGGGCAAAAACCCGCGCGAAGCCGCTTATGTGGCCTTTGCAGGCGGCGGCCCCGCCAACGCGGCCATTCTGGGCAACCAGGTGGTGGCGGGTATTTCTGGCTATTCCGAGTTTGAAGAACAAATCAAGGCCGGCAAGATGATCCCTCTGGCCGTATCGGGCAAGAGCCGCATACCTGGCGTGAACGTGCCGACCTTGAACGAACTGGGCATCAACGTGAGCGAATCCAACTGGCGCGGCGTGTTTGCA
Organism: Akkermansia muciniphila; assembly: GCA_943331105.2. Classification (GTDB taxonomy): domain Bacteria; phylum Pseudomonadota; class Gammaproteobacteria; order Burkholderiales; family Burkholderiaceae_C; genus Limnohabitans_A. The sequence continues at coordinate 28,481 of CALQKH020000007.1, read as the reverse complement.
GCCCCCGGTATCAACGATGCACAGCGCAACAACTTGATCGACTTTGTGACCCGTCTGACCCAATCGGCCGGTTGGAAGCAAGAACTCGAGACCCGCAAATGGACCAATGCCTTCATGACTGAGCGCCCTTTTGAGCGCGATTTGGCCAAAGACATTGCCGACAAAGAAATCTTGATGAAAGAACTGGGTCTGGCATGACGCCATTGCGCCTGGCCTTATTGCTGTTGGCCGTGTGCGGCGTCGCCGCATGGCAGCTCACGGTCATTCCGCAATCGCTGATGCAGATGACCGTGGGCCCGGTGCTGGCCCCTGCCGCCATCGTGGCGGGGCTGACCCTGGTGGCGCTGCTCTACGGCTTGAGCGCTTGGCGCGGCCAACAGGTGGACTTGAGCCAGGAAGCCGGGCAAGAAGCCCTGCCCGGCTCAACCACCCGCCTGCTCAGCTTGTTGGGCGGTGGGGTGGCCTTCATCGTGTTGGTCATACCCATGGGTTTTATACTGCCGGCCACCCTGTGCGGCATGTGCATTGCCCGTGCTTTTGATGCCCCTTTCAATGGCAAGTCACTGCTCGTGTGCGGCTTGATTGCCAGCGTGTTCTGGTTTGTGTTTGCCCGTTTGCTGGGCGTGGGCCTTGGGCCTGCACTGCCTTGGTTGATTTGAATCGGATACCCCATGGAAGCTTTTGACGCCCTGATGGGTGGCTTTGCCATTGCTTTGCAACCCACCACCCTGATGTGGGGTTTCATTGGCTGCTTTGTCGGCACACTGGTGGGTGTGTTGCCCGGCATTGGCCCGGCGCTCACCATCGCCTTGCTGCTGCCCCTGACTTACCATGTGCCCGCCACCAGCATGTTCGTCATGTTCGCCGGCATCTACTACGGCGCAGCCTATGGTGGTTCCACCACATCCATCTTGCTCAACACCCCGGGTGAATCGGCAGCGGTGGTCACCGCCTTAGAGGGCAACAAAATGGCCCGCCGTGGCCGCGCTGGTCAAGCCCTGGCCACCGCCGCCATCGGCAGCTTTGTGGCCGGCACCATCGGCACACTGGCCCTCACCTTTTTTGCGCCTCTGGTGGTCGATGCGGCTTTGGCCTTTGGCCCGGCCGAATACTTCAGCCTCATGGTGCTGTCGCTGGTGGCCGTGTCCGCCGTACTGGGCAACTCCATGTTGCGCGGCTTGGTGGCCCTGAGCCTGGGCTTGCTGCTGGGCATGATCGGCGTCGACCTGCAAACCGGCCAGCCGCGCTTTACCTTTGGTCGCCCCGAACTGCTCGACGGCATCGAAGTCACCGTGGCTGCGGTGGGCTTGTTTGCTGTGGGCGAAGCGCTGTACTTGGCCTGGCAAGGGCGCGAGTCCAAGGGCGGCGAAGTCATGAAGCTTTCGGGCAGCCTCTGGATGAGCAAAAAAGACTGGGGCCGCTCCTGGAAGGCGTGGTTCCGGGGCGCATTCTTTGGCTTTCCGATCGGCGCCATGCCCGCAGGTGGAGCCGAGTTGCCCACCCTCTTGTCTTATTACACCGAGAAAAAACTCTCCAAACACCCAGAAGAATTTGGCCAAGGTGCAATTGAAGGGGTGGCTGGGCCTGAGGCCGCCAACAACGCCGCAGCAGCAGGTGTGCTCATGCCCTTGCTCACTTTAGGCATCCCCACATCGGCCACCGCCGCCATCATGCTGTCGGCCTTTGAAGGTTATGGCATCCAGACCGGACCACAGCTTTTCAGCCAGCAAGGCGGCCTGGTCTGGACACTGATCGCCAGCCTGTACATCGGCAACGTCATCTTGCTGGTCTTGAACTTGCCCTTGGTCAGCCTGTGGGTCAAGTTGCTCAAAATCCCGCCGCCTTGGCTGTATGCAGGCATCATCGTCATCTCGACAGCGGGTGTTTACGGCGCAGGCAACTCGGTGTTCAACGTCGGCATGTTGTTTGTCTTTGGCCTGCTGGGTTACTTGATGCGCCGCTTTGACTTTCCGGCCGCGCCCCTCATCGTTGGCTTGATTTTGGCGCCCATGGCCGAGCAGTCCATGCGCCAAGCACTGACCATCAGCCAGGGTGAATGGTCCACCTTCTTCACCCGGCCCTTGTCGGGCAGTCTGATGGCGGTATCTTTGTTGCTGTTGGTGGCGCCAACGCTTTGGCGACAAATTCGCAGCAACAAATCCCTATTGAAGTAAAGCTTTTGATACGTATTTCCCCTCTTCAAACAGCATGCTTTTTTTGATTTGATATGCACTTTCTATTGTCTTAGAACCAAATTTAAAAACATGAGTCACGACGACAACTCCCCCATTCAAAGACGCGACTACCTCAAGTGGATGGGCGCGGCCGGTCTGGCCGCAACGGGTGTGTCGGGCCATGCCCAATCGGCCTGGCCCAGCAAGCCCATCCGCTGGATCATCCCTTTTGCGCCTGGCGGCACCTCCAGCATCGTGGCCCGCGGCATTGCAGCCCAGCTGACCAAGCAAATGGGCCAGTCTTTTGTCATTGACAACAAAGGCGGTGGTGGCGGTGTACCCGCCATGCAAGAAATGCTCCGCGCTCCAGCCGACGGCTACACCATCGTCATGAGCCACATCGGCCTGATGGCGGTCAACCCCCTGATCTACCCCGACAGCGGCTACGACGTGAACAAAGACTTTGTGCCCGTGACCTTGCTGTCCCGCGTGCCCAGCCTGTTTGTGGTGCACAAAGACGTGCCCGTGACCGACATGAAGTCCTTGGTCGCCTACGTCCGCGCCCGCCCCGGTCAGCTCAACTACGCATCTGCCGGCAACGCCAGCGCAGGCCACCTGGCCATGGAAGCCCTCAAACTGGCCACCGGCATGTTCATCACGCACATCCCCTACCGCGGCACAGGCCCCGCGCTGAACGACGTGCTGGCGGGTCGCATTCAACTGATGTCTGCAGGCACACCGGCCCTTTTGCCGCACATCAAGAGCGGTGTTTTGCGCTGCATTGCCACAGGCACCACCGAGCGCATTCCGGTGCTGCCCGACGTCCCAACCGTCATGGAGGGTGGCTACAAAGACTTTGAAACCGTGCAGTGGTACGGCATCCACGCCCGCGCCGGCACACCTCCAGAGATCATCAACCGGCTGCAGCAAGAGTGCGCCAAGGCCGTCAAATCGCCCGAGGTCATTGCGCAAAACGCCGCCGAAAGCGCCATTGCCGGTGGCGGCACGCCTGCCGAGTACGGCGCCTACGTGGCCCGTGAACAAGCCCGCTGGAAAGACGTGGTCATCAAAGGCCAGATCCGACCCGGCTGAAGCCTGCGCGGCCTGGTCTTCTATCGAGGCCAGCAGCCCTCGCCCCCAATCAACCCCTGCAGGGCAGCTTGCAGGGGTTTTTTTGAGGGTGCTGCCTCACTCACACCTCAGCTTTTGGACGTGCGCCGGCTTTGCAGCATGGCCACGTTCATCTCGCCGTCGAGCGCTGACGCATAAAAACGCTCGATCATCTGCACCGATGTTCTGGCGTTGCGGGCCAATGTCAGCATGTCGATGCCCTGGCCATAAAGCAGCCGAAACATGATGGACGTGTGCCGCAAACAATACAGCGTGCGCAAACGGCCCATCGCATCTTCTGGGGCCACACCCGCCTCGCGCATCACCCATTTGAACCAAAAACCCAACACGGCCAAGGCGTAATTGCGATCCGTCTCGGCGGGCAAAAACACGTAGTCTTCTGGCCCGCCACGGCCATCGCGCTGCGCCTGCGCCAGTGCAGCCTCATAGACCTGCACCGCCGGGCGCAATGTCACCATGGGCGCGTCGTGGCGCTTGGTCTGCGGCAAGGTCATGCGCAAATACACACTGCTGCCCCGCACCACCTGCACATGCTTGTGCTTGAGTTGGCGCAAATCACCGGGACGCACAAAACTGTTGACCATGAAGCGAATGGCCCAAGCCATGTCGGGTGGCAAACTCAGGTTGCGCGGCTGCACCCAAAAACGCTCGCGGTGACCGGCAGAGGCCTTGACCTCGGGGGCCTTGTCACCGTGGCGGGCCAGGCGGTGCGCGGTGCGCACCACAGCCGCATACTCCTTCAGACTCAGCATGGAGCGGGGCCGGTTGGCCACCTTGATCGTGGGCAACTCGGGCACTTCACGCAAAAAACCGTGGCGAATGGCCAGCTTGAGCAGTTTGCGCACCACCACCAGGTATTGCGACACCGTGGTCGAACTCAAATGGGCGTCTGTCAAGCGCTTGACAAACGCGTCCATCATCACCGGCGTGACCTGAGAGGGCGGAATGTATTTGAAATACGGCAACACATGGGCGTCGAGGCGGTTTTTCAAAATACCCACCGAAGCCGCACTCAACTCGCCGCGTTGGACGCGCTGGTTTTCTTGCGCAATCAACTGATCGGCCAATACATCGAAGTTATTTGAGCGCATCGCCCCTTGCGTCATGACCGAATCGGTCATGACCGATCGCTTGCGCGGATGGCTTTTGGACCGATGTGGGGTCGAAGGGGCGTCGTCCAAACCATCAGACCCCTCCTCGTCTTCAAATTTATTGTTTTTAATGTTTTGAGTTGACCCCCTCTGTCCCCTCGACATCTCCCGCCATGCATCAGGACTGACCACATAAAACACCGGCTGATTGGCATCCAAAATGGCCACGGCAGATGCACCCGATTCCCCTACGATGTTCAAGGGTTTTACCAAGAAGTCGTCAAGGCTTGCGCACAAGAAACCGAAGAGAGGGCGGACGGTCATGAGAAGCTATAAAAAAATAGAATGACATTCACATAATAACTCTTTATTCTCAAATAATGTCAAAAATGTAGCTGCTCTGGCTACATTGGCAGCCACTGGCACCGCTTTCGCACAGTCGTCCGTCAGCATCACTGGTACAGCTGACATCGCTTACATGAACGTGGGTGGTGGCAGCTCGGTTGTTAAGAACCAGACTCTTAACTCAAGCTACAACGGTTCTTCTACCTCTGCTATCAACTTCGTTTCTTCTGAAGATCTGGGCGGTGGCTTGCGCGCAACTGCTCGCGTCGAGCTTGATCCCCGCGCTATTCTGGTTGATGGCGGCAGCATTGCTACTCACCAAACGTTTGTTGAACTCAGCGGCGGGTTCGGTGCTGTCAAACTTGGTCGCGTCAATACTCCATCACTTGACGCCTTCGGCGCTGCTTCTCCATTGGGTACCGCTGTAGGTGGTGGCTATGGCCTGACAAACGCTGGCGTGGGCATGGCTACTCGTCACGCACGTTCCGTTCGTTACGACACTAAAGCAATGAATGGCTTCACTGCAGCCGTTCAGTATGCTCCTGGTGCTGACAACACTACCGCCGATTCTTTTGCAGGCATCCCCAACCAGCGTCAAGTAACTGAAGTGGGTCTGCGTTACGCCAAAGGCCCCCTGACTGTTGCCTTCGCCAACATCAGCTCTGACGGTACAACCAACTTGGTCACGGCGACCGTTGTGCCTGTCAACACCGCAAAATCCAGTTTCCAGACCATTGGCGTCAACTACGCGATCGGCAGCACGACCCTGTTTGCTGGTTGGAACAAGGGTGACACCATCGGTGCCGCTGCATCTGCTGCAGGCTTGTTCCCACTGGGCGCAATTAACGCAAACCAAGCGACCGACGGTACCCGTTTTGGTCTGCGCCATGTGATGGGTGTTATCACCCTGAATGGTAGCTACGCAAAGCAGGACATTGGTGCGATCACACGCAAAGTGACTGGTTTACGTGCTGAATACGCTCTGAGCAAGCGCTCTGCAGTTTACGCCGCCTACGAAAACTTCGACACTGGCCGCGCAGCCTCTGCAGCTACCAATGCGCTTGAAGGTGGCAAGATCAATACCACTGCTATCGGTGTTCGCCACACTTTCTAATCACACACTGGCGCAAGCCAGTTGAGGTTTAGAAAATCAAAAACCCACCGTGACAACGCGGTGGGTTTTTTTTACGCTTGAACGCTGTCTCTGCAGCGACTGAATCTATTCAACGACAAGGGATAACGCGGGTGACGCTCAAGGCAGCGGCTGATAGATTGAAACGTCCATAGGATGTTCAACATGCACCCAGCTTTTTTCTCTGCCCGCACCCTACAAGCTGCCGCGCAGTCTGTATCGCACTTCCCAGCAAAACACGCCATTCAACTCGGCCTGTCCATTGCAGGCCTCATGTTATTGACGGGTTGCGTCAGCCTGCCCAAAGAAGCCCCTCCAGCCAAAGTGGCCTGTCCTGAGGGCGTTCCTGCGGGCACAGAGTGTTTGCGGGGGCAAGACTCGGCGGGCTCGCATTATTTGATCGCCACGCCCGCCAAATGGAGCGGTGTGCTGGTGGTGCACGCCCATGGCGGCCCTGCACTGGGTGAACCCAAAGCGTCACGGGCTGATGAAGACATCAAGCGCTGGGCCATCACCCTGACAGAAGGCCATGCTTGGGCGGGGTCGGTGTTCAGGCAAGGCGGCTTTGCCGTGACCACGGCGGCCGAAGACACCGAGCGTGTCCGCCGCATCTTTGTGGACCATGTGGCCAAGCCCCAACGCACTTTGTTGCACGGGCAATCTTGGGGCGCCATGGTGGCCACCCGGGCGGCTGAGCTTTACCCCAAATCATGGGAAGGCATTTTGCTGACCAGCGGCGTGGTGGCCGGACCCACCACCTACGATTTCCGTTTGGACTTGCGTGCCATCTACCAGCACCTGTGCCGCAACCATCCCCGGCCCGATGAGCCGCAGTACCCCTTGTCTTTGGGCTTGCCTGCCGACAGCAAAATGACCGCCGCCGAATTGGCCAATCGGGTCAACGCTTGTCTGGGCTTGCGCAAACCAGCAGCACAACGCACGGCCGAGGAAGCCCAAAAAATTAAAACCATCGTCTATGTCTTGAAAATCCCAGAAAACTCGATCGTGGGCCATGTCAACTGGGGCACCTTCACCTTGCGCGATGTGGTTGAAAAAAGCGGCGGGGCCAGTCCCTTCGGCAATGACACCGTCAACTACAGTGGCTCCGCCAACGATGCGGCCTTGAATGCCGAAGTGCTTCGCTTCAAGGCCGATGCCAAGGCAAGCGCCAGGTTTGATGCCGACGTGAACCACCAAGGCCGTTTCAAAGTGCCGGTCTTGACCACCCACGGCATCGGCGACTCCACCGTCTTTGTCGAGGGCAGCGACACCCTTCGCCAACGCATGGAAGCGTCTGGCAACGGCGCGCGCCTGGTGCAAACGTATGTGAACTCCTCAGAGCACAGCTATCTGGGCGATGCGATTTACCCACCGCTGTTTGAGGCGCTCTTGACATGGGTCAACCAAGGCACCAAGCCCACACCTGGCGGTATTGCCGCGCGATGCCCAGCCTTGCGGCCTGCGCAAGCGGCTGAGTGCCGGTTTGACACCGCTTACACGCCTCGCCCTCTGGCCAGCCGCATCGCGCCGCGCTGAACGAGGGCAACAATCTAGAGCAGTCCCCTCAAGCGCCACGAGGTTGGCGCTTGCAGGGGCGTCCTATACTTCGCGCTTGTCCAGCGGGTACGTTGGCATCCGGCGCTGCGTCAGCGCTACCCAGACTGTTGCAAAGTTTATGGAACCCAGCCACCCCGTCACCATCGATCCTTTAGCCGCTCCAGCGGCAGCCAAAGAGACCGGCCGCACCAACGACCCGGCGCGCACCATGGCCGAGATCCTGGCCGTGGCCACGCACGAGTTTGCTGACAAGGGGCTCACGGGGGCGAGGATCGACGCGATTGCGGCAGCCACGCGCACCAGCAAGCGCATGATCTATTACTACTTCGGCAGCAAGGACGGGCTTTACCTGGCCGTGCTCGAAGAGGCTTACCGCCGCATGCGGGCCATTGAGTCGGATCTGCACTTGGGCGATCTGCCGCCGCTGGCGGCCTTACAAAAATTGGTCGAGTTCACGTATGACCACCACCGCGACAACGAGGACTTCATCCGCCTGGTGATGAACGAGAACATCCAGCGCGGCGACTACCTGCGTCAAAGCAACAACATCCAGCAGCTCAACTCCACGGCCATTCGCGCTGTGCGCGATGTGTACGAGCGTGGGGTGCAGGACGGCGTGTTTCGCCCAGGGCTAGAGCCAGTGGACATCCACTCGGCCATTTCGGCCTTCACGTTTTTTAACGTCTCCAACCGCCACACCTTTGGCGTGATTTTTCAGGACAAAGCCAGCCCCACCAAGGCCCAGACCCTCAAGCGCGAGCATGTGGTGGAACTGATCCTGCGCTTTGTCAGTCATTCCGTTACGGCATAACAGTTAGCCCGTCATAACGTCAAAACCTAGGGTAATCACCAATCCCTGAAAAACTAACCAGTTCGTACATTATCGAGAGTCCTGAATCGGAGACGTGTGTTGGTTCAAAAATTCATTGATGGTTTTTGCAAATTCCTGAGCGTTGTCATCGCCCTGTGTCTGGCCGTGATGGTGGTGTTGGTGTTTGGCAATGTGGTCATGCGCTACGGGTTCAACTCGGGCATCACCTTGTCTGAAGAATTGTCGCGCTGGTTGTTCGTCTGGATGACCTTCATGGGCGCGGTGGTGGCCCTCAGAGAACATGGACACCTGGGCACCGACATGTTGTTGAGCCGCTTGGGCCCGCTGGGCAAAAAGTGTTGCTTGGGTTTGTCTTACCTCACCATGCTCTTCATCTGCTGGCTGCTGTTCAAAGGCGCCTACCAACAAACCGTCATCAACCTGGGCAGCACCAGCGCAGTGATGGAAGTGTCTATGGCTTGGGTGTACGCCCCTGGCGTGGTGTTTGCGGTCTTGGGTGGTTTGATATTGCTGACCGACTTGTTTCGCTTGCTCACCGGTCAAGTGCGCGATGAAGACCTGGTCATGGTGCAAGAGTCCGAATCGGTACCCCACAACAGCCACGGCAAAGATTGAAGGCACAGGACACGCACATGACGATCGCTGTTTTTATTTTTTCCTTGCTGGGCGCCATGGCCATTGGCATTCCGATCGCTTTTGCGCTGATGGTTTGCGGCGTGGCGCTGATGTGGCACCTGAACATGTTCGATGCCCAGATCCTCGCGCAAAACCTGCTCGAAGGCGCCAACAGCTTCCCTTTGCTGGCCGTACCGTTTTTCATGCTGGCGGGCGAGATCATGAACGCAGGCGGCTTGTCGCGCCGTATCGTGAACTTTGCGATGGCCTGCGTGGGCCACATCAAAGGTGGCCTGGGCTATGTGACCATCATGGCGGCCGTGATCATGGCGGCCCTGTCGGGCTCGGCCGTGGCCGATGCGGCAGCGCTGTCGGCCCTGCTTTTGCCGATGATGGTGGCCGCTGGCCATGACCGGGCTCGCTCGGCGGGCTTGATCGCGTCGGCCAGCATCATCGCCCCGGTCATTCCCCCCAGCATCGGGTTCGTGATCTTTGGGGTGGCGGGCAATGTATCTATCTCCAAGCTGTTCATGGCTGGCATCGTGCCCGGCATCATGCTGGGAGCTGCACTGTGGGTCACTTGGTGGTGGTTGGCGCGTCGTGAGATGGTGCAGGTGCCGCCACGCAAATCCTTGGGCGAGGTCCTGGTGGCGATGCGCGAGGCCACTTGGGCGCTGGTCATGCCGCTCATCGTGGTGTTGGGCCTGAAGTTCGGCGTGTTCACCCCCACCGAAGCGGCGGTGGTGGCGGCCGTCTATGCCTTGTTCATTTCCACATTCGTTTACCGCGAGTTGGGCCTCAAAGACCTGTACCCCTTGTTTGTCAGCTCGGCCAAAACCAGCGCGGTGGTGATGTTCTTGGTGGCCGCCGCCATGGTGTCGGCCTGGCTCATCACCGTGGCCAACTTGCCAGCGCAATTGATCGAGATTTTGCAGCCCCTGCTCGACAGCCCCCGTTTGCTCATGTTCACCATCATGGTGATCATCATTGTGGTGGGCACCGCACTCGACATGACGCCCACCATCTTGCTGTTGACCCCGGTGCTCATGCCGGTGGTCAAGGCCGCAGGCATCGACCCGGTTTATTTCGGTGTGCTGTTCATCATCAATTGCGCCATTGGCCTGATCACACCGCCCGTGGGCACGGTGCTCAACGCGGTGGCGGGTGTTGGAAAAATCAGCATGGACGAAGTCACCCGAGGCGTGATGCCGTTCATGATCGCCCAGTTCACCATCATGTTTGCCATGGTGCTCTTCCCGGCCTTGGTCATGGTGCCAGCCCGCTGGTTTTATTGATTTTTCGGGGGTCGTCTGACCGGGTACGCCAGACGACGAGCCCCACAAATGACAAGCGTACGTCCGATTCACTTTAACTTTGGAGACATCTCATGAAACGTGTATTCATCAAATCCTTGATCGCGACCGTGGCTTTGGCGGCGGTGGGTGTGGCTTCGGCGCAAGACAAAACCATCAAGTTCGCCAACCAGAATGCGGCGGGTCACCCCATCGTTCAGGGCATGGAGAAGTTCAAGGAAATCGTCGAGAAAAACTCGGGCGGCAAGATCAAAGTCAACATCTTCCCCGGTGGTGCACTGGGCAGCGACCAGGCCAACGTGTCGGCCCTGCAAGGCGGCACGCTGGAGATGGCGTCCATGAACTCGGGCATCTTTGCCTCGCAAGTGCGTGAATTTTCCGTGTTTGACTTCCCCTTCATGTTCGCCAGCGGCCAAGAAGCCGATGTGGTGGTGGACGGTGCTTTTGGCAAAAAAATGCACGCCCGACTGGAAGAAAAAGGCTTGGTGGGACTGGGCTTTTATGAGCTGGGCTTTCGCCACCTGACCAACGGCCGCCGCGCCATCAACAAGGTGTCGGACATCGAAGGCCTGAAGCTGCGTGTGATCCCCAACCCGATCAACGTGGACTGGGTCAAAGCGCTGGGTGCCAACCCCACACCGCTGCCCTTCCCCGAGCTGTACGCTGCGCTGGAACAAAAAGCCGTGGACGGCCAGGAAAACCCAGTGGCCACCATCAACGGCGCCAAACTGTTTGAAGTGCAAAAGCACATGGCCCTGACCGGTCACCAGTACAACCCCCAGTCGGTCGTGATGAGCAAGAAGTTTTGGGACACCTTGTCTGCCGCTGAAAAGAAAATCGTGAGCGACGCGGCTGCCGAGTCCTCCAAGTTCCAGCGCACCCAAGCGCGCGCCCAAGAGGCCAGTTTGCTGGAGAACCTGAAGAAAAACGGCATGCTCGTGACCAGCTTGCCACCGGCCGAAGTGGCCATCTTGCGCGACAAGATGAAGCCCGTGATTGCCAAGCACGGCGAGGCGATTGCCGCCACCGTGACCGAGCTGCAGGCCGAGCTGGCCAAGCTGCGCAAGTGATGGCGCAGGCCATGGTCCAGCGCAAGCTGGCCATGGCTTTTTCCTCTGAACGGCATTCGCCCACCTGGCTTCACCCTGCAACATGATCAACGGCAATACCGAACTCATCGCCCACATTGGCTACCCCACGCACACCTTCAAGTCGCCGATGATTTACAACCCGTACTTCAACGAGGCGGGCATCAACGCCGTGGTGGTGCCGATGGGTTGCAAGCCAGAGAACTACGGCGCACTCTTGAAGTCGGTGTTCATGCTGGAGAACATCCGGGGCGCGCTGATCACCATGCCGCACAAGGTCAGTACCGTGGGTTTGATCGATGAAGTCACCGCCACCGTGCGGGTGGCGGGGGCTTGCAACGCGGTCAAGCGCTTGGCCGATGGCCGCTTGGTGGGCGACATGTTTGACGGCGCAGGCTTTGTGCGCGGCGTCCAGCGCAAGGGCTTTGACCTGAGCGCCAAACGCGCACTGGTGGTGGGCACGGGCGGTGTGGGCTCTGCCATTGCGGCATCGCTCGCGGGTGCGGGCGTTGCGGCCATCGGTTTGTTTGACGTCCACAGCGCTTGCAGCCAAGCACTGGCCCAGCGACTCCAAGACAACTACCCCCATATTGAGGTGCGCACCGGGTCGAACGATCCAGCGGGGCACGATCTGGTCGTCAACGCCACGCCCTTGGGCATGAACGAAGGCGATCCGCTGCCCCTGGATGTCTCGCGGCTGTCGCCCGAGACTTTTGTGGGCGAGGTGGTGATGAAGGCCGAGACCACCGCATTTTTGGCGGCCGCCCAAGCGCGCGGCTGCCGCACACAGGTGGGCACTGACATGTTGTACGAGCAAATCCCTGCCTACCTGGAATTTTTTGGCCTGCCCACGACCACTGCCGAAGTGCTGCGCCGTGTGGCGCAATTGAGTTATTGAATAGCCCACTGGAGCCTTGAGATGAGCTTGAACAAAGTGGACCGCGAGGCCGTCCCAGAAATGCCCAACCGATTGGGCATCGCAGGCATTGAATTCATCGAATACGCCACCAGCCGCCCGCAGGCCTTGGGTCAGGTGCTCGAAAACATGGGCTTTCGCCCGGTGGCCCGTCACCGCTCTCGCGAGGTGACGCTGTACCGCCAGGGCAGCATGAACCTGGTGGTCAACGCCAGCCCCGACGATGCGCGGGTCAGTGGCACGGTGGATGGCCAACCCGTGATCTCTGCGGTGGCATTCCGCGTGCATGATGCTCTGAAGGCGCACACCCGCTGCCTTGAGCTGGGTGCCTGGACCGTGGACAGCCACGCGCAGGCCATGGAACTGCACATCCCCGCCATCCATGGCCCGGGTGGCAGTCGCTTTTACTTTGTAGACCGCTGGCAAGAGTTCTCGATCTACGACATCGACTTCAAGCCCATTCCCACGGTCGATCCGAACCCGCCTGCGCTGGCAGGCATGCGCTACTTTGGCGTGGTGCAGTACATCGGTGCCGCCCGCAGCGCCGACTGGCTGACCTATTACGAACACATGTTCGACTTCAACAGCATTCCCGACGAAGAGCGCTTTGGCATCTTGCCCAAGGGCAAGCTGATGAAAAGCCCCTGCGGCAGCTTCTTGTGGCAACTGGTGGAGCCTGAGCCCTGGATGGATGCCGATGACAGCCCAGAATCTTTGCAGCGCATGGGCTTGGGCGTGCCCGATGTGGGCCAGGCCGTGGCGGCGCTCAAGGCGCGTGGGGTGGAGTTTGTCGAATCCACCCGGTTGCATCCTGAAGACCGGGGTGCGCTCACCCGCGCCACGCTGGGCTCGGTGGCCTTTGAACTGGTTCACCAGTGAGGCCGCGCATGAACATGCTTGACGGCTACGGCATGGACACCATCACCATGGCAGGCACGCTAGAGGCCAAGCTGGCCGCCATGAAGGCGGTCGGTTTTTCTCAGGTGATGCTGATGGCGCGCGATCTGGTGACTCACCCTGGGGGCGTGAAGGCTGCGGTGGAGGCCGTGCGCGAAAGCGGCATGCGGCCCACAGGCTTTCAGGTGTTGCGCGATTTTGAAGGCCTGTCAGGGCACCTGCACAGCTACAAACTCGACATCGCCAAATCGATGCTCGAGATGTGCGCCGCCACTGGCAGCCAAGTTTTGCTGGTGTGTTCGTCCACTTCGCGTCACGCCACACAAGACCTTGACGCCATCGCCGCCGACCTGAAAAAACTCGCCATGTTGGCCGTGCCGCTGGGCATCCAGATCGCCTACGAAGCCCTGTCTTGGGGCCGCACGGTCAACGAGTTCACCACCAGCTGGGATGTGGTGTGCCGCGCCGATTGCCCCAATCTGGGCATTGGCATCGACGCCTTCCACATCTTCGCGGCCAAGACTTCCTTGGACGCCATCGAAGAACTGGACCCGTCCAAGATTTTTTTGGTACAGCTGTCGGACTTCATGTGGCAAGAAACCCCGACCTTTGAAGAACGCATGACCACGGCACGCACTTTCCGTGTGTTTCCAGGTGAGGGCGTGCACAGCGAGCAGCTGGCCGATCTGGTGCTGCGCTTGGACCGCATCGGTTACCGGGGCGATTACAGCTTCGAAGTGTTCAACGACGACTACCAGCAACTGCCGCTGGACACGGTGGCCGAGCGCGCCCGCAAGAGTGCCACTTGGTTGCATCAAGACGTGCTGCACAAAGCGGCACCCTTGCCTGCTTGGGTGCGGGGAATTTGAGGTCGAAGCTTATTGGGGCTTTCCCTGATGCGGCTTGTATGGCATTGGACTGGCCCTAAGATCGTTCAACGCCGTCATCTCATTTTGGGCGTTGCCTTCCATTCATCACAGGAGATATTCATGAATTTTGTTCGCCGCAGTTTGACGCTGGCATCCTTGGTGGTGGCCAGCGGTGTGGCATCTGCCCAAGCCTTCCCGGACCGTGAGTTGTCGGGTGTGATCATGTGGGGCGCCGGTGGCGCTACCGATGTGGTGGCGCGCGCAGTGGCCCCGTTTGCCGAAGAAGCCTTGGGCAAAAAAATCATCATGCAAAACAGGTCAGGCGGTGCAGGGGCCATCTCGACCAATTTTGTGAACCAGCAGCCATCGGACGGTTATACCTTGCTGATGGGGGCAGAAAACCCACAGTTGCACGGTGTGTTGGGCTTGGGTGAACTGGACTATTCCAAGTTTTATCCGGTGAACATTTTGGGCCGTGGCATTGTGGTCATCGTGGCCAACAAGGACAAGCCTTGGAAGTCTTTCAAAGACGTGCTGGCCGAGGCCCAAGCCAACCCCGGCAAAGTCAAGATGGGCTCGACCGGCCCCGGCGGACTGCCGCACAGCGTGGGCTCCATGATTGGCACCCTCACCAAGATGCCTGTGACCGCCGTGCCCTTTGACGGCGAAGGCCCAGGCCTGACAGCTTTGCAAGGCGGGCATGTGGACTTCATGCCCGTGGGCTTGGGCGCTGCGTCTGAGCACATCAAGGCAGGACGCGTGAAGGCCTTGGCGGTGCTGAGCGACAGGCCTTACGAGGGCATTCCGGCCTTGACCGCTGATCTGCCGGGCATTGGCAAGTATTTGCCTTGGGGTCCGTTTTATGGCGTGTTCGTCAAGCGGGATGTGCCCGATGCCGTCAAGGCCAAGCTGACGGCTTCCTTCAAAACCGCGGCCAGCAACCCCCAGTTCGTCAAACTGATGACCGACCGCGGCAACGTCATGATGAACGTATCGGGCAACGAGGCCGATGCCTTCTTGAAAAAGTGGCAGTCGGTCACTGCCTGGACACTCCAAGAGGCTGGTGTCGCCAAGAAGTCGCCCGCCGATCTGGGCATTGCCAAGCCCTGATGCAGGCTTGCAGCGGAGATGACCATGCCTGAGAAGAAATCACGTTTGCCCGGTGAGTTGACGTTCACACTGTTGCTGATGCTGGGCAGTTTGTATTTATTACATCAGGCCTATGGCATCTCCGGTTTTGAATCCATCACCTCGGCCGGCGTTTTTCCTATGATGTCGGCCTTGGTGATGGTGATCACGGCCCTGATCGCCTTGTTTGGTGTCGCCCAGCACCCGCTGGTCGCGCCGGATGATGGCGAAAGCCCTTCAAGCCATTTCATCCGGCGCATCACCCCGCAGGTGTGGGTCATGTTCACCACAACGGTTGTGCTCTTCATGTTGCTGTTGTCCAAATTGGGCTTCGTGTTGTCGGCCTATTTGTTTTTGGTGCTGTCCATGCGATTGCTGGGCAGCACGCGCTGGCTCTTCAACGCGCTGTTGAGCGCGGTCTCGTTGGCCGTGGTGTACCTGATTTTTCAGACGGTGTTTTCTGTCATCTTGCCCAAAGGCACCTGGTTGACGGGGTTGTGGACATGATGCAAGCGCTTGAATTTTTCTTGATTTCGTGGACCAGCCCCTATCTGGTTTTCTTGATCGCGGCGGGCACCTTTGCTGGCATTTACATTGGCGCCATTCCCGGTCTTTCCGTGACCATGGCGGTGTCTATCCTGATTTCATTCACCTTCAAATGGCCTGTCAACGATGCCTTGGCCCTGATCTCGGGCATTTTTCTGGGGGGCGTTTATGGCGGTTCGCGCAGCGCCATCTTGCTCAATATCCCAGGCGCACCGGCAGCCGTCGCCACAACGCTGGATGGCTACCCCATGGCCAAGCGGGGTGAGGCGGGTGCAGCCATTGGCTTGACCACCGTGATGTCGGTCATCGGCGGTTTTGTCGGCATTGCCGCCTTGGCGGTCGCTGCGCCAGCCTTGTCTGATTTTGCATTGATGTTTGCTCCGCGCGACTACCTGATGCTGGCCATTTGGGGAATTTTGCTGGTGGGCGCTTTGTCGGGCGGCTCATTGGCCAAGGGCATCTTTGCAGGTGCGTTGGGCGTGCTCATTGGCATGGTCGGTCTGGACCCGATGACCGCCGAGCCGCGCATGACGTTTGGCAACATGCAATTGACCGCTGGTATTTCTTATGTGGCTGCGATGATCGGTTTTTTTGGTGTGGCCGAGGTGTTGGTTCAACTGCATGAACTCAAACTCAAAGCGGTCAAGCAAAACGTCAGCAAGATCATTCCTTCTTGGGGTCTGATTCGCAAGTACTTGCCTTTGTCACTGCGCACCTCGGGCATTGGCGTGGTGGTGGGTGCTTTGCCGGGTGCGGGTGGTGATATCGCAGCATTGATGGCCTATGACCATGCCAAGCGAACCGTCAAAAACCCCTCACACCCTTTTGGTGAAGGCGCTCACGAGGGGCTGGTGGCACCTGAATCGGCCAACAACGCGGCGGTGGGTGGTGCCTACATTCCGATGATGACACTGGGCATTCCAGGCGATGCTGTGACGGCCGTGATCATCGGCGCACTCTACATTCATGGCCTCAAACCAGGTCCGATGTTGATGATCGAAACGCCCCATCTGTTTTGGTTCATTGTGGGCACGCTGGTGTTGGCCAATTTCTTCTTGCTCTTTTTTGGCCTGACCGGCATCAAGCTGTTTGCCAAACTGGTGGAAACACCCAAACCGATTTTGTTACCGATGATTCTGATCTTGTCGGCTGTGGGTGCTTACGCCATCAACAACAACCCGGTCGATGTCTATTGGATGTTGGGTTTCGGTATCTTTGGTTACTTCCTCAAGATGTACGGCTACCAAGTCGGCCCGATCATCCTGGGCATGATCTTGGGCCCCTTGATGGACCGCAGCTACCGTCAGGCCATGATTTCGGCCGAAGGCCAAGTGGGGCAATTTTTGGGCGAGTTCTTCACATCCCCCTTGTCAACGGTCATTTTATTGGCCTTGACACTGACCATCGTGAGTCAAACCGCTTTATGGAAACGCCTGATGCGACGTCCGTGAAGGTGAGCCTTCGGTCCACTGGTTGGGAGCGCTTCAGAGGACTGCTTCCAGTCCTTTTCTTTCAAGCAAACTAAGCAACTTGAGTGATGGGCCACTGGGCTTTTTGTCCCCCAACTCCCACTTCTGAATGGTTGAAATGCTGGTGTTGAGAATGGCCGCAAAAACGGCCTGACTCACATGCTCTTTTTCACGCAATTGACGAATCTGACCCGGGGAGATCGGTTTGACCTCCAGATTGCACAGGGCATCAAATTCAGCCATGCGTCTTTTGCTGATCAATCCAGCACGGTTAAGACCCATCGCTGTTTCATGGACTTCCGACAAAATTCTGCTTTTGCGTTTGGTCGACATTATTCTTCTCCTTGCAATTGAAACAACTGACCGGCGTCTACGGCCACGGCAATGGCTTGTTGATCAAAGTCCAGCAGCGTAGCCGCCAATTCCTGCAACACTTTGAGTTCGCTGGCATCGATGTTGGATCGTTCATTCTTTTCAAAACCGAATAAAAAAATCCAACGCTGTTCGAACTTGGTTGCAACAATTGTCCGAGCCCCAGCGCTTTTACCGCGGCCACGCAGTGCCACTCGCTTTTTGACCAAGTGACCGCCCAGATTGGCGTCAATCAAACCCTGCACCATTTCTTCCGCAGCACCCAAAATGTCCAAATGGGTGACTTGGCTCTTTCGCATCCAGCGTGCGAAGGCTTGGTAACAAAGACTTGCACGATTTCAGACATGATCGAATCATTGCACTAAGTGCAATAATTTCCAAGCAATCATTCAACGGTTAAGGCACCTGTGCTGTTCAAAAACTTCTGGCACGTCACAGGTGGCTCGCACAAGCGGTGGCGGTAGCCCAAAGATTGGGAGCTACGTCACCAACAGATCACTGCTGCGGTATGCCCGCCTTTTGAATCACATCGGTCCAGCGTTTGATGTCGGCATCGAGCAACTGGGCCAGTTGGGTGGGGGTGCTGGACTGGGCTTGAACGTTGAAGCCGGCCAGGCGCTGCACCATGTCGGGCATGGCCAAGACCTTGACCAACTCGGCGTTCAGGCGGCTGACCACGGCTGCGGGCGTCTTGCCGGGGGCGGCCAAGGCGTTCCATGACGACACGTTGAAATCGCTCAGGCCGGGCAACTCGCGCACCACCGGGGTTTGTGGCAAGTCCTTGGGGCGCTTGGCACCCATCACGCCCAGCAGGCGCACGGCTTTGGCGTTGATCTGGGGTTTGAGCGGGCCCAAGATTTCAACCGCCACATCGACCTGACCACCGCGCAAGGCGTTGATGACGGCGGGTGTGCCGTTGTAGGGAATGATCTGAGCAATCAAATTGGCCTGCGTGCGAAACAACTCGCCCGCCAAGTGCTGCGTGCTGCCAATGTTGATGGTGCCCATGTTGAGCTTGCCCGGGTTGGCGCGGCCAAAGCTGACCAAGTCAGCCAAGGTCTTGTGCGGCGATGTCTCGGGCACCACGATGGCGATGTCAAACAGGCCGAGCAAAGACACAGGCGCAAAATCGGTACGGGGGTTGAAGGGCAAGGCCTTGAACAAGCCCGCACTCACGGCCGTGCCGTTGGACATGAGCAACAAAGTGTGGCCATCGGGCTCGGCACGGGCCACCTGCTCGGCCGCCACGATGCCGCCCGCGCCAGGTCGGTTGTCGATCACCACCGGTTGACCCACGTTGACCGAAAGCTGTTGGGCCACGGCCCGCACCGTCAAGTCGGCCACGCCACCTGCCCCAAAGGGCACCACAATGCGCAGAGGTTTGCTGGGGAAACTGCTTTGGGCCCAGGCGGTGTTCAATGCCCCTGCAGACAAAAGGGCGGCTTGTACGAGGCGGCGGCGATTTAACATCTTGTCACTTTCGTCAGATCAAATCGGCTCATGATAAACGGCTACAAAGCGGCTCACCATTCGCTGAAACCCTCGGCAATGCCTTCGACCACCTTCGCCAGGTGCTTGTGGGTGTTGGCTTGGTGTTGGGGTCTGGTCGCTTGTTCGGGGATGCCCCAAAGCCCGCAGGCCGATAGCCCTCCTAAACCCGCACCTTTGCAGCAGCTGCCCTTGCATTTCAGCGCCAAAGACACCGCGCAATGGGACAAAATGGTTTTGCCGGGCAAGCTGCGCACGGCCTACAAACTTGAGCGCCAACCCCAAGGCTATGCCCTGCAAGCGCAGGCCGAGGCATCGGCCAGCATGCTGCGCCAGCGTTTGCGCATCGCACCTGAGCAATTGGGCCGCCTGACGTTTGATTGGCGGGTGGAGCGTCTGATTCCCGGGGCTGACATGCAGCAACGCGACACCGAAGACTCGCCGGTGCGCCTGATTTTGGTGTTCGAAGGCGACCGCCAGCTGTTCAGCCCCAAAAACGCCATGCTGAGCGAACTCACCCACAGCCTGACCGGTGAGCCCATGCCCTATGCCACCCTGATGTACGTGTGGTGCAACCAGTGCCCGCCCGAGTCGGTGATCGTCAACCCCCGCACCGACCGCATCCGCAAACTGGCAGTGGAGTCTGGCCCCGGCCGTGTGGGCACCTGGTTGAGCTACACCCGGAGCATTCGGGCTGATTTCGAAAAAGCCTTTGGCGAAGCCCCCGGCGCCCTGTTGGGGGTGGGCCTGATGACCGACACCGACAACACCCGCAGCACCACACGGGCTTGGTACGGCAAGGTGCACCTTGACTGAATGCACCAGTCCGGTGCGCGACAGGCACTTTGGGGGAATTCCCTCTGTCTGCAACAGGCACAAATGTTGCACACTTATCTGTCATACAACTGCAACGAACGAGGTGATTGAATGAAGAAATTAGCGCCCCAATGGCTGTCCGGTGTCCTCACCACTTCTTTGGTTTTGGCCGGTTTGGTTTCTGCAGGCATGGTTCAGGCCAAGCCCTTCAAATGGACCAGCGCCAGTGACATCCCCACGCTGGACATCCATTCTCAAAACAACGCCTTGGGCAACGGGGTGCACGCCGCCATTTTTGACTCGCTGCTCTACTACAACAGCAAAACCTTCAAGATCGAGCCGCGTTTGGCCACTTCGTGGCGCGAAGTCACGCCCACACAGCACCGGTTCAATCTGCGCAAAGGGGTCAAGTTCAGTGACGGCACCGATTTGACGGCCGATGACGTGGTCTTTTCTTTGGATCGCGCACGCGCCAAAACCTCCAACTTCAACATTTACGCCCAAGGCATCAGCCGCGTCGTCAAGGTGGACGCCCACACGGTCGACGTCATGCTGAGCGGCCCCAACCCGGTGCTGATCAACCAATTGACCGAGCTGCGCATCATGAGCCGGGCTTGGGCTGAAAAGAACAAATCCATGGAGCCCAAGGACATCCGCTCCAAGGAAGAAAACTTTGCCCACCGCAACGCCATGGGCAGCGGCCCCTACATGGTCAAGGAATGGCAGCCTGACCAAAAGTTGGTTCTGGTGAAAAACCCGCTGTGGTGGGGTTGGGCCAATGCACCGACCAACGTGACCGAAATCATCTACACCCCCATCAAGAACGAAGCCACCCGCGCCGCCGCTTTGCTGTCGGGTGAGATTGACTTTATCCTGGACCCCAGCCCGCAAGACTTGGGCCGCATGCGCAACAACGCCAACCTGAGGGTGGTGGACGGCATTGAAAACCGCACCATCTTCTTAGGGATGGACCAGCACCGTGAAGAATTGCCGGGCTCCAACGTCAAGGGCAAAAACCCCCTCAAGGACGTCAAGGTGCGCAAGGCGCTGTACCAAGCCATCGACATCGACACCATCCACCGCGTCACCATGCGCGGCCTGTCGCAAAATACCGGCGCCTTGGTGGCGCCACAAGTCAACGGCTGGACGCAAGGCGTGAACACGCGCTTCCCTTATTCACTCGACGCCTCCAAAAAGCTGTTGGCCGAAGCCGGTTACCCCAACGGCTTCGAGGTGGACTTTGCCTGCCCCAACAACCGCTACATCAACGACGAAGAGATCTGCCAGGCCATCACCGCCATGTGGGCCAAAGTGGGCGTGCGTGCCAAGCTGCGCACCTTGCCCTTGGTCACTTACTTCCCCATGATCCAGCGCTACGAAGCCAGCATCTACATGCTGGGCTGGGGCGTGCCCACCTTCGATGCACTCTACAGCCTGCAGTCGCTGACACGCAGCGTGGGCACAGGGGGAGATGGCAACTACAACGTGGGACGCTACAGCAATGCCCGAATGGACTACGTGGTGGACCGCGCCAAGACCGAGACGGATCTGCCGGTGCGCAACCGTTTGCTGACCGAAGGTTTGCAACTGTCCAACGACACCGTGTCGCACATCCCGCTGCACAACCAAGTGATTCCTTGGGCCATGAAGAAAAACGTGGAAGTGGTACACCGCCCTGACAACCGTCTGGATTGGACGCTGATCAAGGTCAACTGATGCTCGCTTTCATCTTGCAGCGGCTGATCCAGGCCGTGATCGTCATGGTCACGGTGGCCTTCATCGCGTTTTTGTTGTTCCAGTATGTGGGCGATCCGGTGGTGTTCTTGCTGGGTCAAGACGCCACCAAAGAGCAAATCGACGAGATGCGCAACGCGCTGGGTCTGGACCAGCCGTTCTTTGTGCAGTTTGGCCACTTCTTGGTCAACGCGGTGCAAGGCGAGTTTGGCCTCAGCCTGCGCCAAGGCGCCAAGGTCTCGCGCCTGATTGCCGAGCGCCTGCCCGCCACCTTGGAGCTGGCTTTGGTGGCCGCCTCTTTGGCTTTGCTCATCGGCATCCCCATGGGGGTTTACGCCGCCTTGCGCCGGGGCACTTGGACCAGCCAACTCCTCATGACGGTGTCGCTCTTGGGTGTGTCCTTGCCCACCTTTTTGATTGGCATTTTGCTGATCTTGGTGTTCGCCGTGATGCTCGGCTGGTTTCCCAGCTTTGGCCGGGGCGAGGTGGTGCAAATGGGCTGGTGGTCCAGCGGCTTGGTGACCGCCAAGGGCTGGCACCACATCGTGTTGCCGGCCGTCACCTTGGCGATTTTTCAGCTCACACTGATCATGCGTTTGGTGCGGGCCGAGATGCTCGAGGTGCTGCGCACCGACTACATCAAGTTCGCCCGTGCACGGGGTTTGTCCAACCGCACCATCCACTTTGGCCATGCGCTCAAAAATACCTTGGTGCCGGTGCTCACCATCACCGGTTTGCAGTTGGGCGGCTTGATCGCGTTTGCCATCATCACCGAGACGGTGTTCCAGTGGCCTGGTATGGGTTTGCTGTTCATCCAAGCGGTCACGTTTGCAGACATACCGGTCATGGCGGCTTATTTGTGCCTGATTGCGCTGATCTTTGTGGTGATCAACCTGATCGTGGATTTGTTGTACTTTGTGGTCGACCCGCGCCTGCGCGTGGGCAAACCCGGAGGCCACTGAGCATGGGCGCTTCTTTGCAATCGGTGTTGGGGCACGGAGCGGCGTTTGCCCGCATTGCCCAGTTCCACCCTGAGCTCACGGCCTTCAGGCGCGACCTGCATGCCCACCCCGAGTTGGGCTTTGAAGAGGTCTACACCGCGCGCCGCGTGGCCGAAATGCTGCAGGTCTGCGGCGTGGACAGCATCCACACCGGCATCGGCAAAACCGGCGTGGTGGCGCTGGTACACGGCCTAGGACGCTCGGCCAGCAACCCCGGCCGCATGATCGGTCTGCGGGCCGACATGGACGCGCTGCCTTTGACCGAACTCAATGAGTGCAACTGGAAGTCGTCCAAGCCCGGCCTGATGCATGGCTGTGGCCACGACGGCCACACCGCCATGCTCATGGGTGCGGCCCGTTATCTGGCCGAAACCCGGCGTTTTGATGGCACCGCGGTGCTGATTTTTCAGCCGGGCGAAGAAGGCTATGCAGGTGCCCGCGCCATGATGCAAGACGGCTTGTTCGAGCGCTTTCCTTGTGAGCAGGTCTATGCCCAACACAACTCGCCCGAAACGCCCCTGGGCGTGATCGGCATCACCCCCGGCCCGATGCAGGCGGCGGTGGACCGCATCGAGATCCACATCCGCGGCAAAGGCGGCCACGGCGCGCGCCCACACCAAGGCATCGATCCGGTGCTGGTGGCAGGCCACATCATCACCGCCGCGCAAAGCGTGGTGGCCCGCAACCTCTCGGCTTTTGACCAGGCCGTGGTCAGCATTTGCTCGATGCAAGGCGGCCACCCCGGCGCCATGAGCGTGATCCCCGGCGAAGTCACCTTGGTCGGTACCGTGCGCACCTACAGCGAGAGCGTGCAAGACCTGATCGAAGACCGTTTGCGTTCTTTGTGCGTCGGCATTGCCCAAGGGTTTGGCGCATCGGCCGAGTTGACTTACGAACGCGTGTACCCCGCCACCGTGAACACCGTGCCTGAGGCCCAGTTCGCCTGCGATGTGGCCGCCAGCTTGGTGGGCGAAGACAAGGTCTGGCGCAACATGCTGCCCAGCATGGGTGGCGAAGATTTCTCTTTCATGCTGCAGGCCAAACCCGGTGCGTACATCCGCATAGGCCAAGGCCTGCCGCACGGCCCTGGCCCGCACCCGCTGCACAACAGCCGATACGACTTCAACGACGAGATCTTGCCACTGGGCGCGGCCTTGCACGCCAGTTTGGTGGAGCAAGCCTTGCCCCTTCAGCCCCAGGCAGCCGCCTGATCGGCATGCACATTCAACCCCAGGAGAATCCCATGCGCATTTCCAAACTGTCCCGTGGCTTGTTGGCCGCCACCCTCGTCTCGGCCTTGTCGCTGGGTGCTGCGCATGCGGCCACCGTGCGCATTGCCAACCAGGGTGATGCTTTGTCGATGGACCCGCATTCTTTGAACGAATCGCTGCAACTGAGCGTGACCAACAACGTGTACGAGTCGCTGGTGGGCGTGAGCAAAGACCTGAAATTTGAACCCGGTCTGGCCACCTCTTGGAAGCAGACATCGCCCACGGTATGGCGCTTTGAGTTGCGCAAAAACGTGCGCTTTCATGACGACACGCCATTCACCGCCGACGACGTGGTGTTCTCTTTGGCCCGTGCTGCTGGTGAAGGCTCCGACATGCGCAGCAACACCAACGACATCAAAGAAGTGCGCAAAATCAACAGCCACACCATTGAAATCGAGACCAAATCGCCATTTCCCATCCTTCCCAATGTCTTGTCCACCGTGTTCATCATGAGCAAGAAGTGGTGCGAGGACAACCAGGCCACACGCCCGGTGGACCGCCGCAGAGGCATTGAAAACGCCGCATCTTTCCGCGCCAACGGCACAGGCCCTTACCGCCTGCGTGAGCGCCAGCCCAACATCCGCACCACCTTTGTGCGCAACGGCAACTACTGGGGCAAGATCGAAGGCAACGTGGACGAAGTCATCTTCTCGGTCATTGCCAACGACCCCACCCGCGTGGCGGCTTTGCTGTCCGGCGAGATCGACATCATGGAGCCCGTGCCGGTGCAAGACGTGCCGCGCATCAACACCAGCCCCAACACCCGCGCCATGGTGGCGCCCGAGCTGCGCACCATCTTTTTGGGCATGGACCAGCGGCGCGACGAGTTGCTGTACTCGAGTGTGAAGGGCAAAAACCCCTTCAAAGACAAGCGCGTGCGCCAGGCTTTCTACCAAGCGATTGACATCGAAGGCATCAAGCGCACCGTGATGCGGGGTGCCTCCAATCCGACCGCCCTGATGGTCGGCCCCGGCATCAATGGCTTCAACCCCGAACTCAACAAGCGATTGCCCTTTGACATCGAAGCCTCCAAAAAGCTGTTGGCCGATGCGGGCTACCCCACAGGCTTCACCATCGACATGAACTGCCCGAACGACCGCTATGTGAACGACGGTCAGATCTGCGAAGCCGTGGCCGCCAATTTGGCCCGGGCGAACATCAAAGTCAACCTGAAAGCCGAAACCAAAGGCACCTACTTCCCCAAAATTTTGCGCCGTGACACCAGTTTCTACTTGCTGGGCTGGACCCCCAGCACCTATGACGCCCACAACGCTCTGAACGCCTTGATGCGTTGCCCTGACGACAAGGGCGCAGGCCAGTTCAACCTGGGCTCTTACTGCAACCCCAAGGTCGATGAATTGATGATCAAGGTGCAAAGCGAGACCGACCCGGCCAAGCGCAGCGCCATGATCCGCGAGACCTTTGAACTGCACAGTGCCGACATCGGCCACTTGCCTTTGCACCAGCAAGCCTTGGCTTGGGGCATCAACAAAAAGGTCAGCTTGACCCAGCGTGGTGACAACTACATGCCTTTCAAGTCCATCTCCGTCAAGTAAGCCATGAATGTTTTGAAGCGCTGGCTGAACAGCGATGTGGGCTACAGCTTCCGCCAATCGCCCACGGCGATGGTGGCAGCGGCCATTGCCGTGGTGTTCCTTTTTTGTGCAGCCTTTGCAGGCTGGGTGTCGCCGACCAATCCATTTGACCTGGCCACACTGGAGCTGAGCGATGCCCGAATACCGCCCGCCTGGATGGAGGGCGGCAGCACCAAGTTCTTGCTGGGTACCGATGACCAAGGCCGTGACATTTTGTCGGCCATCATTTATGGCTCGCGCATTTCTTTGGTCGTCGGCCTCGCGTCGGTGGTCTTGTCGGTGGTGGTGGGCGTGGGTTTCGGTCTGTTGGCGGGCTTTCGCGGCGGCTGGATCGACGCATTCTTGATGCGCTTGTGCGATGTGATGCTGTCGTTTCCAGCGATTTTGGTGGCCCTCTTGATCGCGGGTGTGGGACGTGCGCTTTTTCCCGATGCCCATGAATCCTTGGCGTTTGGTGTCTTGATTTTGTCGATCACCCTGACGGGTTGGGTGCAATACGCCCGCACCGTGCGCGGCACCACCTTGGTCGAGCGCAACAAGGAATACGTGCAAGCCGCGCGTGTCACGGGTGTGGCGCCCTTGCGCATCATGTTCAAACATGTGCTGCCCAACGTGATGGGCCCGGTCATGGTGCTGGCCACCATCCAGGTGGCCACGGCCATCCTGACCGAAGCCACTTTGTCGTTTTTGGGCGTGGGCGCACCGCCCACATCGCCTTCATTGGGCACCTTGATCCGCATTGGCAATGACTATTTGTTCTCGGGCGAATGGTGGATCACGATTTTTCCGGGGCTGATGCTGGTGCTGATCGCTTTGTCGGTCAACCTGTTGGGTGACTGGTTGCGCGACGCGCTGAATCCGAGATTGCGATGAGCCTTTTACAAGTCAAGAATCTGGTGGTGGAATTCCCCAGCCGCCATGGCACGCTGCGTGCACTGGACGACATTTCGTTCGACATCGCCCCAGGCGAAATTTTGGGTGTGGTGGGCGAGTCGGGTGCGGGCAAATCCCTCACGGGCGCAGCCATCATTGGCCTGCTGGAGCCGCCAGGCCGAGTGGCCAGCGGTCAAATTTTGCTGGAAGGCGAGCGCATCGACCATCTGGACGCCGACCAAATGCGCCACATTCGGGGTCGCAAAATTGGGGCGATTTTTCAGGACCCACTGACCTCGCTCAATCCGCTTTACTCGATTGGCAAGCAACTGACCGAAACCATCTTGGCGCACCTGTCTGTGACGCCGCAAGAGGCCCGTCAACGCGCCATTCAGCTGCTCAAAGACACCGGCATTTCGGCCGCCGAAGAGCGCATCGACCACTACCCGCACCAGTTTTCGGGCGGCATGCGCCAACGCGTGGTGATCGCGCTGGCTCTGGCTGCCGAGCCGCAGCTGATTGTGGCCGACGAGCCGACCACCGCGCTCGATGTGTCGATCCAGGCGCAGATCATCAGCTTGCTCAAAAAGGTCTGCAAGGACCGGGGCGCAGCCGTCATGCTGATCACCCACGACATGGGCGTGATCGCCGAGACCTGCGACCGCGTGGCCGTGCTGTATGCCGGGCGCGTGGCCGAAATCGGTCCGGTGCACCAGGTCATCAACCACCCGGCCCACCCTTACACCGCTGGCCTGATGGCCTCCATCCCCGACATGGGCAGTGACTGCGAACGTCTGAACCAGATTGACGGCGCCATGCCCCGCCTGAACGCCATTCCGCAAGGCTGCGCCTTCAACCCGCGTTGCCCGCAAGTCTTTGAGCGTTGTCGCCAAGACCGGCCCGATCTGGTCCAAGCCGGTTCGACCCAAGCGGCCTGCTGGCTGCACAACGGGAGCGCCGCATGAGCGACAAACTCTTGAATGCCAAACCCCAGCCTTTGGTCGTGGCACACGATCTGGCCAAAACCTTTGACGTGTCGGCGCCGTGGCTCAACCGCGTCATCGAGCGCAAACCGCGCCAGTTGCTGAATGCCGTGGACGGCGTGAGCTTTGAGATCGAACGCGGTAAAACATTGGCCCTAGTGGGCGAGTCCGGCTGCGGCAAAAGCACCGTGGCACGCCTGCTGGTGGGCCTCTATGAGCCCACACGTGGCGGCCTGACCTTTGACGGTCAAGACGCCCACGCGGCTTTCAAGTCGAGCGATGCCAAGGCCATGCGCCAGCGCATCCAGATGATTTTCCAAGACCCCTATGCCAGCCTGAACCCCCGCTGGACGGTGGACAACATCATTGGCGAGCCGCTCAAGGAGCATGGCCTGATCAGTGACGCCGAAGAGCTCAAGGCCCGCGTGGCCGAGTTGCTCAAGTCGGTGGGCTTGTCGCCGCTCGACATGGTCAAGTACCCGCACCAGTTCTCGGGCGGGCAGCGCCAGCGCATTTCGATTGCCCGTGCCTTGGCCACGGCCCCCGAGTTTTTGGTGTGCGATGAGCCCACCTCGGCGCTCGATGTGAGCGTGCAGGCGCAAGTGCTCAACATCATGAAAGACCTGCAGCGCGAGCGCGGGCTGACATATTTGTTCATCAGCCACAACCTGGCCGTGGTGCGCCATGTGAGCGACCAGGTGGGTGTCATGTATTTGGGCCGCTTGGTAGAGCTGGCCGACAAGCACACGCTGTTTGGCAACCCGCAGCACCCTTACACCAAGATGCTGCTGGACGCGATCCCCAAGATGCACGACACCGGCCGCGCCCGCACGCCCGTGCAAGGCGAGGTGCCCAACCCCCTCAACCCGCCCAGCGGCTGCACCTTCCACCCACGCTGCCCCCAGGCCACCGACATCTGCCGTGCGGAAAGGCCTGCGTTGCGCGACTTCAAAGGCATCAAGATCGCTTGTCACGCAGTGGTATGAAACCGCTTGCGCTGAAGCAACTCAGCTGGCGTCAACCATAAAAAAACCCACCGTGTTGCCACGGTGGGTTTTTTGTTTGTCTAAATCTCAACTGGCTTGCGCCAGCATGGGATTAGAACGACTTGCGCAGACCCACGGAAGCGATGGTGGTCTCGTTGGTCGTTGTGTTGACGCCATTGTCAAACTTCTCGTAACCAGCGTACACAGCAGCTGTCTTGCTCAGGTTGTAGTCAGCACGGAAACCAGCCACGCTGGCTTT
>CALQKH020000006.1 GCA_943331105.2 Akkermansia muciniphila | reverse complement strand
CATGTCCGGGCGCAAGATCAGCAACTCCGCCACGCGCTCAGGGCGAATCACGTCGCGGTAGACCTTGCGGTAAACCTCAAAGCCGCTCACGCTGCGCAAGATGGCACTCCAGTGGTAAAAATCGTATTCCTGCGTGGATTCTGTCTCAAGCACACCCAACTGCGGCGCGCCAAAAAAATCGTTTTGCATGGCGTGGAACTTGACATCCACCAAACGCGCGGTGTTATCGGCCCGCTCCAAAAATGTGCCCATGCGCATGAAGTACAGGGATTCATCCATCAGCATGGTGCCCACCGTCACGCCGCGTGACAGGTGCGAGCGGAACTTGACCCACTCGAAAAACTGACCCGGGTCGCGCTCAAATTCGCCGCTTTTGAGCATGCGGTTGACTTCCAGCCAGGTCTGGTTTTGCGTCTCCCAAACCTCGGTGGTCAAGGTGCCGCGCACGGCGCGGGCATTTTCTCGCGCCGCACGCAAGCAAGACAAAATGGATGAGGGGTTGTTGGCGTCCTTGACCATGAAGGCCATCACATCGCGTGAAGTGATGGTTTTGTACAGTGCCAAATAAGACGGCAGCAGCTCGCTGATCGACAAAATACCCTCCCAGCCCGCTTCCACAGCGGCGGCAGATTGCGGCAGGAGCGAGGTCTCGTAGCTCACGTTGAGCATGCGGGCGGTGTTCTCGGCCCGCTCCATGTAGCGGGACATCCAGAACAAATGGTCGGCGGTTCTTGAAAGCATGTGCGTTGTCCCTTCAGTCCTGCAATATCCAGGTGTCTTTGGTGCCGCCGCCCTGGCTGCTGTTGACCACCAAAGAGCCCTCTTTGAGCGCCACGCGGGTCAGCCCACCGGGCACCATCTGTACCGTGCGGCCGCTCAGCACAAAGGGGCGCAGGTCAATGTGGCGAGGTGCAATGCCGCTGTCCACATAGGTCGGGCAAGTGGACAAACTGAGCGTGGGCTGGGCGATGTAGCCCTCGGGGTTGGCCAACAAAGCCGCCCTGAATCGCTCGATTTCTGCGGCAGTCGATGCCGGGCCAACCAGCATGCCGTAGCCTCCAGCGCCGTGCACTTCCTTGACCACCAAATCTTTCAGGTGCGCCAGGGTGTACTGCAAATCCTCGGGCTTGCGGCACTGAAATGTGGGCACATTTTGGAGGATAGGCGCCTCGCCCAGGTAAAACTTGATCATCTCGGGCACATACGGGTAGATCGACTTGTCGTCCGCCACGCCCGTGCCCACGGCATTGCATATCGCCACATGCCCTGCCTTGTAGGCGTCCATCAGGCCAGCGCAGCCCAGCGTTGAAGTGGGACGGAACACATTGGGGTCCAAAAAATCATCGTCCACCCGGCGGTAAATCACGTCCACCCGTTTGGGGCCGCGCGTGGTGCGCATGTACACAAACTTGTCTTTGACAAACAGGTCCTGGCCCTCGACCAACTCCACGCCCATTTGCTGGGCCAAAAAGGCGTGTTCAAAGTAAGCGCTGTTGTACATGCCAGGGGTGAGCACCACCACCGTGGGCTCGGCCGTGCTGGCAGGGCTGGAGGCACGCAAAGTCTCTAACAACAAATCGGGGTAATGCGCCACGGGGGCTACGCGGTGCTGGCTGAACAACTCGGGGAACAGCCGCATCATCATCTTGCGGTCTTCCAGCATGTAACTCACGCCGCTGGGCACGCGCAGGTTGTCTTCCAGCACGTAATACTCGCCCTTGCCCGAACTGTCGGGGGCGCGCACGATATCGATGCCACTGATGTGCGAATAGGTGTTGTTGGGCACGTCCACGCCCAACATTTCAGGGCGAAACTGGGCGTTGCGCTCGATTTGCTCACGCGGCACCACCCCTGCCTTGAGGATCTCCTGATCGTGATAAACATCATGGATGAAGCGATTCAGGGCGGTCACGCGCTGGACCAAGCCGGCTTCCATGCTGTGCCACTCCTGGGCGGCGATCACGCGGGGAATCAGGTCAAACGGGATCAGCCGCTCGGTGCCCCCCTCGTCGGTGTTTGCATCTTCGTCCTTGTCGCCATACACCGCAAAAGTGATGCCCACGCGCCTGAAAATCATCTCAGCCTCTTCGCGCCGTGCAGCCATGGCGTGCGGGGCTTGCGTTTGCAACCAACGGGCGTAAGCCTGGTAGTGCTTTCGGACTTCACCGCCATCGCCCACTGCGGGCAGGCGGCTGTACATCTCGTCGAATTGGCGCATGGGTCTTCACTCCTGAATCAAGTTATGCAAGATATATACCTACCCGTGGTTTCAAGGCAACGCGATTCAAGGCTTGGCAGGCAACGGCAATTTGCGGTGCCAATACCGTTGACGCTCACCCCGTTCACACGCCACTTGGGTTGGCGCTTGGCTGCGCCAAGTGGCGGCGCCGCACCGCGTGCTCTCGACCCATTGGACGCCTTGTGCCGCGTAACGCGCCACCACTTCTGGCGCCGGATGACCAAACCGGTTGCGGTAACCCGCCTGCACCAGTGCAATCCGGGGCTGCAAGGCTTGCAAAAAGGGCAAGCTCGAGGAGGTCTTGCTGCCATGGTGTGGTGCCAGCAGCACATCCACCGGACTCAAGCCGAGGTTGACCAGCGCCAATTCTTGCCGGGTCTCAATGTCGCCCGCCAGCAAAGCGCTGCCCTGAGCAGTGCTGATGCGCAGCACGCAGCTGACTTCATTGGGCTTGGGCTTTTTGGCCAGCGCATCAAGGGGCGGTGGGTGCAGCACTTCAAAAGCTACGCCGTCCCACGCCCAGGACTGCCCTGCTTGGCAACGCGTCCAGCCTGGCCTCAGGGTGTGCAAAGGGTGTTCGTCTTCGAGCGAAGACCACAAGGCCGCTTGTTTTTGCATGCCCAACACCGCGGCTGCGCCACCCGTGTGATCGCTGTCACGGTGGCTGAGCATCAACACATCCAGACGTTCACCCATGTGGGCCAATAAGGGCACCAGCACCCGGTGGCCGGCATCGCTCTCAAGTGAGTAACGCGGTCCCGCGTCGTACAAGAGGCTGTGCGTGGCGGTGCGCACCAAGACCGCGTTGCCCTGCCCCACATCGGCAGCCAGCAACTCAAACTGACCATCTTCGGGGCGTTGCGGCGACCACAACAAAACCGGCCAGAGCAAAGGCAAACACAGCAGCTTCCAAGACATGGGCATGCGCAGCACCAGGCCCAATGCCCCGGCCAGGGCCAACAGCGCCAAACCCCAAGGCGGCATAGCGGTGGAGACGCTGGCCAGGGGCCAAGACGAAAGCCATGCCAGCAGGGCCGACAAAGGCTGCAAGGCCCAAGAGGCCACATCCCAGACGCCAGAGAAAAAAACGCCCAGCATGGCCAGCGGTGTGATGACCAAAGTGACCCAGGGAATGGCCAGAATGTTGGCCAACAAGCCCACCAAAGACACTTGTCCAAAAAACAACAAGGTCAATGGCGCCAAGGCCAAAGTGATTTTGGCCTGCTCGCGCAGAAGGGACCTCAGTTTGAGCCACCAAGCACTCCACCACCTGGACAAGCGCAACGCACCCAAACGGTGCGCAAATGGCCCAAGCCTGGCGCCATCACGCCAACTCGGTGCGTCGCTCGCACCCACTTCTGGTGCGCCATTGGGCTGCCGCTGAGCTTGGGGGTCAGACGCCATCAAGACCCCCACGGCCACAAAACTCAGCCAAAAACCCGGTTGCAGCAGCGCCCACGGGTCCCACGCCAGCACCACAGCGCAAGCCGTCAACCACACCAAAGTACCATGCCAGTGGCGTGCCGATACCCTGAGCACCACCACCACCAACAGCATCAACAAGGTGCGCTGAGCGGGCAATCCCCATCCACTGAACAAGGCGTAAAAGCCCGCCAAAAACAAACCCGATACTGCTCCCACATGCACCGCAGGCCATAGGGTTGGCCCCCTCCAACCACGCCAAGCCCACACCGCCGAACGTCGCCAAGCCCAGCCCACACAGGCAGAGGCCAGCCAGGCAAACATGGTCACATGCAAGCCCGAAATGCTCATCAAGTGCGCCACGCCCGTGGCTCTGAACACATCCCAATCGCTGCGGTCAATCGCCGCCTGATCGCCCACCACCAAGGCCGCCAACACCCCGGCACGTTTGGCGTCTTCAGCATCGGTTCCAGGTCCGGCCAAACGCGTGAGCAAACGGTCACGCACCATTTGCCTCAGACGCTCGATCGGGTGCCACCAAGTGGTGGCCAAAAGATGGGGCGACGGGTCTTTGGCGCGGGTGCGCACATATCCCGTGGCCCCAATGCCCTGCTCCCACAGCCACAACTCGTAGTCGAAACCGCGCGGGTTCATGTGACCGTGCGGCGCTTTCATGCGCACTCGCATGCGCCAACGCTCTCCGGCCTTCACCGGCTCGGGCAGGGCCGTCAGTTTCCAGCCGCTGTCATGGGCGCCATCCTGACCGTACCAACCCAAATACACCTGCGAAGGCAAATCACGCGCCAGTTGCACACGCTGCAAAGTGCCGGTCGCATCGACCCACCAAGCCTGCTCAATCCGAAAACGAAACCGCCAACCCAGGTCTTGCCTTTGGGGCATGGCTTGCACCACACCCACCACATCCAGGTCTTGTCCCTCCAAAGACGGTGACATGGCGGCCCCGCGTGACTGGGCGTGCAAGCCCGTCACGGCAAATGCAGCCCATGCCCAAATCAAACCCCAGGCCAGCACGGAAGCACCTGGCCCCAAAGCCAAGCGACGCAAGGCCCATGCACCCACACACGCCAACATCAAGCCGGCGCCATAGATGAACACAGGCCACAACACGGTTTGCTGCAACTGCAGCGCCACCCCCAAGCACCAAGCCAAGAGGCTCGTCCCCAAAAAACGCGCCCAAGCCATGGCCATCATGGGTTTCGCCCCATGACAGCCACAAACGGCAGCCCCACACCTGCAGTGCAGCAACGCTTCACGTCAGCCCCCCTGATTTGGCTGTTGATGGAAATCGCGGGTCTTCGCCCACTGGTGCTGACACGCCCCAACTGCTCGCTGCCCCTTTAAAGGGGTCTTGATCAGCATAATTTGGCAAAGCAGGTCTGGCGCGTGTCTTGCTTGTTTGTAACTGCCCAAGCTGCATTTGTCATGCGTGCAGCCCCTGTTGCGCTGAACGAGATATGTCGATACACGTTGCCCTGCACCACGTCACCCACTACACCTACGACCGTCCCGTGCAGCTTGGCCCTCAAGTCATTCGCTTGCGCCCGGCCCCGCACAGCCGCAGCCGCATCCTGAGCTACAGCCTCCAAGTCGAACCCGCAGAACACTTCATCAATTGGCAGCAAGACGCTTTTGCCAACTACCAAGCGCGCTTGGTTTTTCCGAAAAAAACCACGTCCTTCAAAGTGACCGTGGACATGGTCAGCGAAATGGCCGTGTTCAACCCTTTTGACTTTATCCTAGAACCCTCGGCCGAAGAGGTGCCGTTCAAATATTCGGACACAGTACGCGACGAGTTGCAGTCGTATCTGGCCAAGGACCACAAGACGCCACTCTTCAAAAAATACCTGGCCAGCTTGGACCGTCAACGCCAGAGCACCATCGATTTTTTGGTGCAGATCAACCAGCGCCTGCACCAAGACATCCGCTACACCATCCGCATGGAGCCGGGTGTGCAAACGCCCGAGGAAACTCTGACCCTGAAAAGCGGGTCTTGCCGCGACACCGCTTGGTTGCTGGTGCAATTGTTCCGGCACATGAACATCGCCGCACGCTTTGTCTCGGGCTATTTGATCCAGCTGGCCCCCGATGTGAAATCGCTCGATGGGCCGAGCGGCACCGAGGTTGACTTCACCGACCTGCACGCCTGGTGCGAGGTGTATTTGCCAGGTGCGGGCTGGGTGGGCCTGGACCCCACCTCGGGCCTCTTGGCGGGCGAGGGCCACATTCCCCTGGCCTGCACACCGCAGCCGTCAGCCGCTGCACCCATAGAAGGCCTGATGGACGAGGCCAAGGTCGAGTTCAGCCACGACATGAGCGTGACCCGCATCCACGAATCGCCCCGCGTGACCAAGCCCTACACCGACACGCAATGGGCAGATGTGCTGAGTTTGGGCGACAAGGTGGACGAGCAACTGCAGGCCGAAGACGTGCGCCTGACCATGGGCGGCGAGCCCACTTTTGTGTCCACGCAAGATCGCGACGGTGCCGAGTGGAACACCGACGCCTTGGGGCCAACGAAGCGGGGCTTGGCCACCGAGTTGGTGCACAAACTGCGCCAGCAATACGGGCAAGGCGGCTTTTTGCATTTTGGCCAAGGCAAGTGGTACCCCGGTGAGCAGTTGCCGCGCTGGGCGCTCAGCATTTACTGGCGGGCCGACGGCATGCCCTGCTGGCAAGACCCTGCAGTGTTTGCGGACGAGCGCGAACCCAGCTGCTACACCAGCGCTGACGCGCTGCGCTTCATGCAAGCCCTGACTGAACAGTTGGGCCTACCGGGCGACACCGTGCTGCCCGGGTTTGAGGACACTTGGTACTACCTCTGGCGCGAACGCCGCTTGCCTGTCAACGTGGACCCGTTCGATGCCCGCTTGGACGACGAGATGGAACGCATTCGTTTGCGCCGCATCTTCAGCCAGGGGCTGGACACTGCGGTGGGCTATGTGCTGCCGCTCCAGCCCATCGATCCGTCCGAAAGCGAGAACTCAGAGCTGAAAGGGACGCAGTGGCAAACCGGGCCTTGGTTTGTGCGCGAGGAGCGCATGTACCTGATGCCCGGCGACTCCAGCATGGGCTGGCGTTTGCCCTTGGACTCATTGCCTTGGGCTGCGCCCACGGAGCGCTGGCACATGATCGATCAAGACCCTTTTTCACCACATCTCGCACCTCGCAGCGCACTGCCTGCCCCAGCCCCATTGACCGTGCAGCCACGCCATGCACCGGCCCAGACGGCAGCCGCAGCAACCCAAAAATTCCAGTCAGATTCCTCCGTGGTGCGCACTGCCTTGTGCGTGGAAGTGCGCGACCCGAACCGCGCCAACGGCCCCAAAGCGGAGGCTGATGCCAAGGGTGAAAAGTCAGGCGTTCTTTATGTCTTCATGCCGCCACTGGCCCGACTTGAAGACTACTTGGCGCTGGTCAGCGAAGTCGAGGCCACTGCCCGCCAGCTGGGCATGAAAATCATCCTGGAGGGCTACCCGCCACCGCGCGACCCGCGCCTCAAACTCTTGCAGGTCACACCCGACCCCGGCGTCATCGAAGTCAACATCCACCCAGCACACAACTGGACCGAGTTGGTCGCGCACACCGAATTTCTTTATCAAGCCGCTTTCCAGACGCGCTTGTCGGCTGAAAAGTTCATGACCGATGGCCGCCACACGGGCACTGGCGGCGGCAACCACATGGTGATGGGTGGAGCCACTCCGGCCGACAGCCCCTTTTTGCGCCGCCCTGAATTACTGGCCAGCTTGGTTTTGTATTGGCACAACCACCCGAGTTTGAGCTACCTGTTCAGCGGCATGTTCATCGGCCCCACCAGCCAAGCGCCGCGGGTAGACGAAGCGCGCAACGACCAGGTCTATGAACTGGAAATCGCGCTGCGCGAGGTCGTTCGGCACAGACAAAACCATGGCAAAGACATGCCACCTTGGGTGGTCGACAGAACGCTCAGAAACATCCTGATCGACGTGACCGGCAACACCCACCGCAGCGAGTTTTGCATCGACAAGTTGTACTCACCCGACAGCAGCACCGGGCGCTTGGGTTTGTTGGAGTTGCGCGCCTTTGAGATGCCTCCCCACGAGCGCATGAGCATCGTGCAGCAGTTGCTGCTGCGCTCGCTGGTGGCCCGCTTTTGGGATGCACCCTATGCCGCTCCCGTGACCCGTTGGGGCACCGAATTGCATGACCGCTTCATGCTGCCGTTCTGGATTCACAAAGACTTTGACGACGTGCTCACCGAGCTGGGCGATGCGGGCTTTCGATTTGACCCAAGCTGGTTTGCGCCGCATTTCGAATTTCGTTTCCCATTGGTCGGTCAAGTTCAGGTCGATGGTGCGGTGCTCACACTGCGCCATGCGCTGGAGCCTTGGCACGTCATGGGCGAAGAAAGCGGTGGCGGCGGCACGGCCCGCTATGTGGACTCATCACTGGAGCGCATTGAGGTGCATGTGAGCGGCCTTAACCCCGCACGCCACACCGTCACCGTCAACGGCCACCCGCTGCCCCTGCAGCCCACGGGCGTGGTGGGCGAGTTCGTGGCCAGCGTGCGCTACAAGGCCTGGAACCCACCCTCGTCGCTGCACCCAAGCATCGGGGTACACGCGCCGCTGACGGTGGATTTGTTCGACACCTGGATGAAACGGTCTTTGGGCGGCTGCCAATACCATGTGGTGCATCCAGGTGGTCGCAGTTACGAAGGCTTTCCTGTCAATGCCTACGAGGCAGAAAGCCGACGCATGGCCCGGTTCTTTCGCATGGGCCACACCCCAGGCAGCATGAAAAACCTGCCGACTTTGCAGCCCAATGCCTTGCTGCACGCAAGCCCTGAGTTCCCTTACACCTTGGACCTGAGGCGCTGTGGATCAACGACAATGACCCGATGAATGGGCATTCTCCAACACCGAAAGACGCCATCGAAGCGCAGGCCAGAAACTGGCTGGCGCTTCAAAAAGAGCGGGCACCCCTTGGTCATTGGGACGAGCTGCGTGGCGCGGTCATCAGGGCCAAGACATCCACCGCCCATTTGGCAGACCCTATGGTCAGCGGTCTTTGGCAGCAGTTCATTGACCCACTGAACATGCCCCCCACCCACCAAGTAGCAGACCTGAACGCCCGCATGAACCACCTGCAGCGGCAGGTGCGTGACAACGGCATCAGCTACAACGTGTACGCCGCCGCCGACCAACCGCAACGGCCTTGGTCGCTGGACCTCTTTCCGCTCATGCTGAGCGCTGCCGACTGGCTGAAGATTGAATCTGGTGTGTTGCAGCGCATGCAGCTGCTGGAAAGCATCATGGCCGACGCCTATGGCCCCCAGCAATTGGTGTTGCAAGGCCAATTGCCCGCCGCATTGGTTCAAGGACACCCGGGTTATCTGCCAGCCATGCACGGCGTGACCCCAGTAGGTGGACGTTATTTGTCCTTGGCTGCATTTGACTTGGCGCGAGGCCCGGACGGCTGCTGGTGGCTGCTGTCTCAGCGAACCCAAGCCCCTTCGGGTTTGGGTTATTTGATCGAAAACCGGCAAATTGTGTCTCGCCAGTTTGCGCAGGCCTTCGAGGCCCTGCCCGTGCAGCGTTTGGCTGGAACCTACCGCACGTTGGTCGACGGCATCAAGGCCAGGAGCCCTGCGGGCCCTGCAGCCCATGTTGCGCTGCTCACACCGGGTCCTTACAACGAAACCTATTTTGAGCACGCCTACCTCGCCCGCTATTTGGGCTTGAGCTTGGTCCAGGGCAACGATCTGACCGTGCGCGATGAAAAGCTGTACCTCAAAACCCTGCAAGGCCTGCAACCAGTGCATGGATTGCTCAAACGTGTAGACGATGACTGGCTCGACCCGCTGGAATTGCGAGCCGACTCCACACTGGGTGTGCCAGGACTTTTACAAGCTGTGCGCAGCGGCAACGTGTTGGTGGCCAATTCGCCAGGCTCTGGCTTTTTGGAGTCCAACGCGTTGCTGGGCTTCATGCCGGCCTTGGCTCGCAAACTTTTAGGGCAGGCCCTACAACTGCCCGCAATTCCGAGTTGGTGGTGCGGTGAGGCGGCTGCGTTGCAAGACGTGCTGCCCCGCATGAAAAGCTGCGTGATCAAACCCACCTACCCCTACAACACCGACCGGCAAAGTTTTGAACCCGTGCTGGGCCACAGCCTGTCAAGTCAAGAACTAGACGCATGGGCTGGCCGAATCTTGCGCGACCCCGACGCGCACACCCTTCAGTCGTGGTTGCCACTGTCGCACCAACCCACTTGGCAAACCAGACCTGATGGTGCATCCAGCATCCAGTCGCGCCCGGTGGTGTTGCGGGTATTTGCCGTGACCGACGCACATGGCGGCTGGCAGGTTCTGCCCGGCGGATTAGCCCGACTGGGCACGCGCGAGGGCATCGCTTCCATGCAGCGCGGCGGCAGCAGTGCCGACGTGTGGGTGCAAAGCCCCGCAGAACAAGCTGTACAGGTCACCCACACCAGTGGGTCATCGCCGTCTCAGTCTCAGTCTCAGTCTCAGTCTCAGTCTCAGTCTCAGTCTCAGTCTCAGTCTTCGGCGTCAGAGCCCGCGACAGACCACAGCGCCATCCCCGCCGCCAGCGAAGCCGTTGCGCAGCGCCAGCGCCTGGTCACCAGCCGCGCCGCCGAAAACCTGTTCTGGATGGGCCGCTACACCGAGCGCACCGAAAACACCTTGCGGCTGGTGCGTTTGAGCCTAGAAGTTCTGAACGGAGAAAACCAACATCAGCTGGGCTTGCTGAACTTCATCAACCGCATGGCCATACGGCATGGCTTGGTCCGGGCGGGGGTGCCGAATGCCGGGCAAGCGCACCGTGTTTTCGAACGCTCACTGATCGCGGGTCTGTGGGACCAAGAACTGGCCACCAGCGTGGGCTTCAACTTGCGCTCGGTTCGTTTGGCAGCGGCCTCGGTGCGCGAACGGCTGTCGCCCGAGCACTGGCGCTTGCTGGAGCAAACCGAATCCCGCTTTTTCCAACCCTGCGAAGACCAACTTGAATCCGGGAAACCCACCGCGCTGACCGACACCCCGACCGTGCAGCGCCTGCTGGCCGACACCAGCCAGATGCTGGCCGCGCTCACCGGTGCACAAACCGATCGAATGAGCCGCGACGACGGCTGGCGTTTGCTCTCACTGGGTCGCCACATTGAGCGGTTGGCGTTTTTATCCCATGCCCTGAGCGAGGCCGTTCAACTGGGCCTGCTTGAAGAGCAGGCTGGATTCGATGTCGTCCTTGAGCTGTTTGACAGCACCATCAGCTTCCATGCCCAACACCAGCAAAGCCGCACCCCCCAAGCCTTGGTGGCGTTGCTGGTGACCGACCCGGACAACCCGCGCTCACTGGGCTGGGTGGCGCAGACCTTGCGATCACGCCTTCGGCGCATGGGCACACTGGCCGATGGCGCCACACTGAGCTTGGCCCAACGGGTGCCGGATTTGATGGGCATGACCACCGAATCACTATGGCCTGCCACTGCCCATAACCAAGCCCATGCCAACGACGACCCAGTGCCACCGCCCCTGCAGAGCACCTTGGCCCATTGCGAAACCACGGCACGCGAGGTGTCAGACCAGTTGTGCGCCCTGTTTTTCACCCACAGTGGCGAAGCACGCTACAGCATGAGTTCTTGAAACTCAAACAGACCATGCGTTTGGCCATCACCCACGACACCCGCTACCGCTACAGCCCCGATGTGCAAACCGCGCAGCATGTGGCACACCTGCAAGCGGCAGACACGCCTTGCCAAAAAATCATCCGCCACTGGATGCAGATCGAGCCCGATGCCTTGGTGCTGCACAGCATCGACGCCTTTTTGAACCACCGCGCTTATTGGGCCCTGACGAATCCGCACGATGGCTTGCTGGTGCGTGCCTACAGCGAGATCGACACCTGCGCAATTGCCGCAGCCAGCACCGCCCAAAGCTGGGAATCGGTACGTGAGCACTTCCGTTACAGGAGCGGGCATGCGGGCGATGTGCACAGCGGCTTGGTGTTCGGCTCGCACCATGCCCCTGTTCACGAAGCATTTTTGGCCTATGCCCAAAGCAGCTTTCCACCCGGACGTCCCTTGGTACAAGCTGCACAAGAACTCACAGCCCGCATGCACCGCGATTTTCGCTATGAATCGGCCAGCACCGACATCAACACACCCGCACTCGACGCACTGACCCAGCAACGCGGCGTGTGCCAAGACTTCGCCCATATTTTGGTGGCGTGCCTGCGCTCGCTCGGCCTGCCCGCACGCTATGTCAGCGGCTACCTGCTGACCCAGCCCCCGCCGGGTCAACCCCGATTGGTCGGGAGCGATGCCTCCCACGCTTGGGCCTCGGTGTTCCTGCCCGAGTTGGCCACCCATGCCAGCCAAGGCTGGCTTGACCTGGACCCCACCAACAACCGCACTGGCTGGGCCAGCCCTGGTGTTGACTACGTGCGTTTGGCGGTGGGCCGCGACTTTGCAGATGTTTCGCCACTGCGAGGTGTTCTGCAAGGGGGCAGTGCCCACACACTGGAGGTGGCGGTGACGGTCGCTCCCCTCGACTGATCAGCCCCTTGGGTGGTGCTGCGCGTGCAAGGTCTTGAGGCGTTCACGCGCCACATGCGTGTAGATGGTGGTCGTTGAAATGTCAGCGTGGCCCAGCAGCATCTGCACCGCACGCAAATCGGCGCCATGGTTGAGCAAGTGCGTGGCAAAGGCATGGCGCAGCGTGTGGGGTGACAGGGGTGCAGTGATGCCCGCATCGATGGCGTAACGCTTGACCAAACTCCAAAACATGACGCGCGACATGCCGGTGCCCGGTTTGGGACCGCTCGTGGTGACAAACAGGTCTTCGGTTTGACGCTGACCCAGCATGGCGGGACGGGCCTCGGCCAAATAACGCTGCAGCCATTCGCGGGCCTCTTCGCCAAAAGGCACCAAGCGTTCCTTGCTGCCCTTGCCCATGATGCGCAGCACACCTTCGTTCAATGACAAATGCAATGTTTTGAGGCTGACCAGTTCGCTCACACGCAGACCACTGGCGTACATGAGCTCCAGCATGGCGCGGTCTCGCAGACCCAGATGGGTGCCCACATCCGGCGCGCACAACAAGGCATCAACTTGGGCTTCGCCCAATGTCTTGGGCACTCGCAGCGCTTGTTTGGCCGCCAACATGCGCAACGTGGGGTCTACCGTCATCCGACGTTCACGCAGCGCCCAACGAAAAAAGCGCTTGAACACGGTGAGCCTGCGGTTGGCCGATGTGGCCTTGGTTTGCCCGTGGCGCTCGGCAAAGTAAGCCTGCAGGTGGTGTTCTTGGGTCGCCTCCAGCGCCAGCCTGTGCGTTAAAAAAAGCCAGGTGGCGAAGAGAGACAGGTCTTGACGGTAAGCGGCCAAGGTGTTGGTGGCCAATCCATCCTCCAGCCAGAGCGCCTCGGCAAAACCGTCGATGGCACTCTGGCTGGTCTCGTGCATGGACTTTGATCAGTCCAGCTTGAGTTTTTGCTGGTCAACCACCTTCTTGTACACCTCGAACTCGGCCTTGATCTGAGCGGTGAACTCTTCAGGCGTATTGGCCACC
This sequence comes from Akkermansia muciniphila, assembly GCA_943331105.2. Classification (GTDB taxonomy): domain Bacteria; phylum Pseudomonadota; class Gammaproteobacteria; order Burkholderiales; family Burkholderiaceae_C; genus Limnohabitans_A. The sequence continues at coordinate 179,138 of CALQKH020000006.1, read as the reverse complement.
ACCAAAGAGCCAGTGTCGTTGATGCGCTTGGTCACGCCCGGCTCTTGCAGGGCTTTTTTCACCCCAGCGCTGATCTTGTCAACCACTTCCTTGGGCAGGTTCTTGGGGCCCAAGATGCCGTAATAAGCCATGCGGTTGACCGGCTCCAAACCGACTTCTTTGAATGTGGGCACGTTGGGCAACTGCGTCAGGCGCTGGGGTGCTGCGACCACAATGGGGACCAAACGGCCAGACTGGATGAAGGGCAAAGCCGATGGCAAGTTGTCAAAAATGATTGGCACTTGGCCGGCCACGGTATCGTTCAGGGCCGGGCCTGCACCGCGGTAAGGGATGTGCGTGATGAAAGTGCCGGTCAGGCTTTTCCACAACTCGGTTTGCAAGTGGCCGATACCGCCGGTTCCCGAGGAGGAATAGGAGTATTTGCCAGGGTTCTTGCGGACTTCAGCGAGAAAGCCTGCGTAATCCTTGGCTGGGAAACTGGGGTGCACCGCAATCACGTTGGGGGTGGCCGCAATGTTGATGATGGGCGTGAAGTCGGTCAGGACGTTGTACGGAATCTTGGGGTTGATGGCGGGGTTGGCCGCAGTGGTCGACACCGTGGCCATGCCCAAGTTGTAGCCATCGGGCGCTGCGCGCGCGGTTTCTGTGGCACCCACCACACCACCGCCACCGGCTTTGTTTTCAACAATCACGCTCTGGCCCAGGGCTTTGCCCAGCGGCTCAGCGATCACGCGGGCCACGATGTCGGTCGTGCCGCCAGGCGCAAACGGCACTTGCAACCTGATGGTTTTGTTGGGATAAGCCTGAGCCAAAACGCTGCCGCTGGCCAAGACCGTTGCAGCCAGTCCGGCCGCATGAACAAAAGAACGACGCTTCATGAAAAACTCCCCAAAAAAAGTTCACATCATAGGAAAAAAAGAGCAAAACGGAGAGGGGGAAACCCACATCAGCATAAAAAATCAGCATATGAACCCAAGTGACAGGATAAACGCTGGCCTAGTGCGGACTTTGTTATCCTAGCTGAGTGAACTTTGCAGAACTTCTATTCCCAGATTTTTCCTTGGTCTTATGCGGCTATTTGATTTGCCGCTTCACAGCCCTGAACCGTGCAGTCTGGCAACAAGTTGAAAGACTGGTTTATTTTTTCTTGTTCCCGGTGCTGCTCTTTCATTCGATTCTGAAAAGCCCTCTCGATGTGGTGGCCGCCTCCAGCCTGATCGGTGCGGGCTTGAGCTTGGCGATCTGCTCTATTTTGCTGTCGTACAGCCTGCCCTATTGGCCCATCCTTGGGCACCGCTTGGACCCGCGAGACCATGCCGCCAGCGCGCAAGTGGCATTTCGCTTCAACTCCTTCATTGGCTTGGCGCTGGCCGAGCGCTTGGCAGGACCACAGGGCTTGCTGCTGATCGCGGTACTGATCGGTTTTTGTGTGCCCATGTTCAACATCGGGGCAGTCTGGCCCATGGCCAGGCAAGCCAACACCGGTTTTTTGCGCGAACTGCTGCGCAATCCGCTGATCATCGCCACGGCTTCGGGTCTGGTTGCCAACCTGCTTGGCTTTCGCATTCCCACCTGGATCGAACCGAGTGTGAGTCGCATTGGCTCCGCATCCTTGGCGTTGGGCTTGATGTCTGCTGGAGCTGGCATGCAACTGGACTCTCTGCGACAAGGCAAGTTGCTGGGCGCTTGTGTGCTGACGATCAAACACCTGCTCATGCCCTTGATCGCATTGGGCATGTGTGTGCTGTTCAAGCTCGACTCGGTGCAGTCCACCATTTTGTTGGCTTTTTCGGCACTGCCTACAGCGTCCACCTGTTATCTGTTGGCCGCCCGCATGGGCTACAACGGGCCTTATGTCGCAGGTTTGGTGACCCTGTCCACTTTGGGCGGCATGCTGAGCCTGCCGTTTGCGCTGGGTGTGCTGCGCAATTATGTGATCTAGTTTTGAGGCCATTGGGTCATTGACCCCTTGAGCACATCAAGCTCTCGCCAAAGACCAAGCCACTTGCTCTTGCACCACCGGGTCAGGGTGCTGAATCAGGGCCGTCAAGGCTTGCCGTAAAACCCTGCGCTCTTCAACCTGCAAGGACTGCGACGCGCATGCATTGCCCGCAGCCAGCGCCAAATTGCGCAACCAACGCTTGTGGCCAATGCGGCGAATCGCGCTGCCTTCGGTGCGGCGCAAAAATTCGGCTTCACTCCAGCGCATCAAATCGACGATGCTGGATGCGCCCAAACCCTCTCGGGTTTGCCAATCCGGCACGGTACTGACTTGCGCGAATTTGTTCCAAGGGCATGCCAACTGGCAGTCGTCACAACCGTAAATGCGGTTGCCAATCAGCGGGCGCAAGGCTTCGTCGATCGGCCCCTCGTGCTCGATCGTGAGGTATGAAATACAACGCCGCGCATCCAGCTGATAAGGCCCCACGATGGCTTGTGTCGGACACAGGTCCATGCAGGCGGTGCACTGGCCGCAATGCGCCGAAGCAGCGGGCGTTTCGGGTAAAAATAAGTCGACAAACAACTCACCCAAGAAAAACATCGACCCCGCCTCGCGGGAGAGAACCAGCGTGTGTTTGCCACGCCAACCCAAGCCGCTGCGGGTGGCCAACTCGGCCTCCATGACCGGGGCCGAGTCGGTGAACACGCGGTGGCCAAAGGGGCCAATCGCATCGGCAATTCGGTCCTGCAGTTTTTGCAGACGACTGCGCAAAACCTTGTGGTAGTCCCGACCCCGGGCATAGAGCGACACCACCGCCTCGCCGGGCTGCAAACTGCGCGCGGTTTCACGGGCAAGCCAATCATCTGGTGTGCCCTCGGGCAAGTAATCCATCCGTGCGGTGATCACGCTCACCGTGCCCGGTTGCAGCTCGCCTGGGCGGGCGCGTTTCATGCCGTGGCTTTGCATGTAAGCCATGCTGCCATGAAATCCCGCATCCAACCAAGCCTGTAATCCGGGCTCTGCCGAGGACAAATCGATACCGCTCACGCCAATTTGGGACAATCCCAATTCACGCGCCCAGATCTGGATCTGGGGCCACAGTTCAAGAAGGTCGATTTGAGTACGTTGAGCAGTCACCCGCCGATTGTAGAAAGCCCCAACACCGCCGCGCATTGGGAAGGCCTGTGGTCGGACGAAACTGCCACGCAAAACTTTGCCGCGCACTTGGCGCAAGGTCTGCAAAACTGGCCCGGTGGGCGCGATGCACGCGTCGAACTGCGTGGCAACTTGGGCGCGGGCAAGACCACATTCGTGCGCCACCTGTTGCGCGCGGCCGGGGTGATGGGTCGCATCAAAAGCCCGACTTATGCCGTGGTTGAGCCACACCAAGCGCTCACAGGCGATACGGCTTGGCCCATTTGGCATTTTGACTTTTACCGTTTCAACGACCCTCAGGAGTGGGAAGACGCAGGTTTCAGAGACATCTTTGCCGGACCAGGCCTCAAACTCATGGAATGGCCAGACAAAGTGGCCGGTCAATTGCCGCCGCCCGACTGGGTGATTGATTTAGAGGCGATCGATGAAGACCAGCGCCGAGTCCGCATCAGCGCACAGACGCCAGCAGGTCAAGCTTGGTTAGATGCTTGGCTGAATTCCCACCCATCGCCCAAGCCACCCGCCACTGGAGCCCTCAATGCGTCATGACCGGCGCCGCTTGGTGAAGGCAGGTTTTTTGGTGCTGAGCCTGGGCGCAGCACAACTGGCCCGGGGAGCCAACATGTTGGCGGTCCGCATCTGGCCTGCCCCCGACTACAGCCGGGTCACGCTCGAGTCGGACGCCCCGATCAAAACCACGCAGACCTTTGTGGCCTCGCCCCCGCGTTTGGCCGTTGACATCGAAGGCATGCAATTGAACGCAGCCCTGCGTGAATTGGTGGGTAAAGTTCAAGCCTCGGACCCGAATATTGCAGGCATACGGGTGGCCCAGTTCAACGCCAACGTGGTGCGCATGGTGATCGACCTCAAGCACCCCATCACACCGCAGGTTTTCAGCCTCACGCCCGTCGCGCCTTATGCCCACCGTCTGGTGTTAGACCTTTACCCTGTTCAAGCGGTCGACCCGCTGGAACAATTGATCCAGCAGCGCATGGCGACCTCCGTGCCCGCAACTGCCATGGGACTGCCTTCTGGCCCCGCATCGTTCAACGACCCCTTGGGGGAGTTGATCGCCCGCCAGAGCCAGTCATCGGCCAGTGCAGCCATCCCCGCGCCGATGCCACCGGCCCCAAGTGTCACCACCCGGCGCCAAGACGCTCTGTCCAAACCCGAGACCTTCATGGACAGACCCGGACGAGCGCCTCCATCCGCCTCGCAAGACACGACCGACCGGCTGATCGTGATCGCGCTCGATCCGGGCCACGGCGGTGAAGACCCGGGCGCCATTGGCCCCGGCGGGACCCGCGAAAAAGACGTGGTGCTCAACATCGCCAAGATGCTGCGTGACCGCATCAATGTCAGCAGCGTGAATGGCAACCCCATGCGTGCTTACCTGACTCGGGACGCGGACTTTTTCATCCCGCTGCATGTTCGCGTGCAAAAAGCCAGACGGGTACAAGCCGACTTGTTTGTCAGCATCCATGCTGACGCTTTTTTCACCCCTCAGGCCCGGGGTGCGAGCGTTTTTGCGCTCAGCCAAGGGGCAGCCAGCAGCGCGGCAGCGCGTTGGATGGCGCAGAAAGAAAACCAGGCGGATCTGATTGGCGGAATGAACCTCGGTGGTCAAGACAACCAAGTGCAGCGCGCCCTGCTCGACATGAGCACGGCCGCGCAGATCAAAGACAGTTTGCAATTGGGCAACAACCTCCTGCGCGAAATCGGCAGCGTAGGCCGACTGCACAAACCTCGGGTAGAGCAAGCAGGTTTTGCCGTGCTCAAGGCCCCTGATATTCCCAGCGTACTGGTCGAAACGGCTTTCATCAGCAACCCGGAGGAAGAAGAGAAGCTGCGCAGCGAGGCCTATCAAAAACAACTGACAGAAGCCCTGATGCGGGGCATTCAGCACTATTTTTCACGCAACCCACCTCTGGCGCGAAACCGGGGCCTTTGAACCCCAAAGTCCGCCAGGTTCTGCTCTCATGCCGACTGTCGAGCCTTCCAGGCGCCGAACACGGCCATCAGGCCTGGCACGATGATCAGGGCCCAAATGATTTTGGAAAGGTGCTCTTGAACGATGGGCAGGTTACCAAACCAGTAACCCGCCAACAGCAAGCCCACCACCCAGATCAGCGCCCCCACCACGTTGAAAAAGGTGAATTTGCTGCGCGTCATTTCAGCCACACCCGCCACAAAGGGCACAAAGGTGCGGACGAAAGGCATGAAGCGAGCCAAGATGATGGTGATGCCACCATGTTTTTCATAAAACGCATGGGCTTGGTCAAAACCCCTGCGGCTGAAAAATCGGGACTCTTCCCACTGAAAAACCCGCGGGCCAAAGTAACGACCAATGGTGTAATTCATCTGGTCACCCAAAATGGCTGCGGCCAGCAGCAAGCCCATGACCAAGGGCAAATTCATCAGCCCTGCGCCACACATGGCCCCCACAATGAAAAGCAAAGAGTCACCCGGCAAAAATGGCATGACCACCACGCCGGTTTCTACAAAAATGATGACGAACAACAAGGCGTAAACCCAAGCCCCGTGTTGGGCAACAAAGGCCTCCAGGTAACGGTCCACATGAAGGATGAAATCAACGAGTTGCAACAAGATGTCCATGAGCCGATTATCCCCGGACTCCTCCCCCCCATCAGACCCCCTAAAATCTCCACGTGCATTCACAACAGACCCCGGCCCCCGCGCGCCGCCCCATCCGCGAACTCCCCGATGAACTGATCAGCCAAATCGCCGCTGGTGAAGTGGTTGAGCGCCCGGCTTCGGTGGTACGCGAGCTGGTCGATAACGCCATGGACGCCGGTGCTCGCAGCATCACGCTGCGTTTGATGGGTGGTGGTACACGCCTGATTTCCGTCGAGGACGACGGCGGCGGCATCGCGCCGGACGAGCTGGCCACGGCCCTCAAACGCCACGCCACCAGCAAAATCGGCAACCTCGATGAGCTCGAATCGGTCATGACAATGGGCTTTCGGGGTGAGGCGCTGGCGGCCATCAACTCGGTGTCAGAGCTGACCTTGCTCTCTCGCATGGATGGTCAGCCCACCGCCTTTGCTTTGGATGGCCGCACCGGTGAGATCCGCCCCGCCGCCCGGGCGATGGGCACCACTGTCGAGGTGAAAGAGCTGTTTTTCTCGACCCCTGCCCGCCGAAAATTTTTGAAAAGCGACAGCACTGAGTTAGCGCACTGCATCGAGGCCGTTCGCCGCCACGCCTTGGCCCGCCCGGATGTGGGCTTTGCCATATGGCATGAAGGCAAACTGGTCGAGCAGTGGCGCGTGCACCCCGGCGCTTCGGGCCTGGAGCAACGCTTGGCCGACGTATTGGGCGAGGACTTCGTGGCGCAATCCATCCCCGTCGAATACAACGCAGGCCCGCTCAAGGTGATCGGCCGCGCTGGTTTGCCAGACGCTGCCCGCTCACGCCCCGACCACCAGTTTGCTTATGTGAATGGGCGTTTTGTGCGCGACAAAGTCGTCATGCACGGTGCGCGGAGCGCCTATGAAGACGTGCTTCACGGTCAGAAACAACCGGCCTACGCGCTGTTCATGCAGATTGACCCCAGCTTGGTCGATGTCAATGTACACCCCACCAAAATCGAAGTGCGTTTCAGAGACAGCCGTGCCGTGCACCAAGCCGTGCGGCATGCCCTTGAGAACGCGCTGGCCGCGCCGCGCGCCCACCTGCTGGCCGATGCACCAAACGACGCCGACAACGCTTTCGAGCTGAAAGCCTCTGCGCCCAAAGCCCTGCCCGAATCAGCCAACTGGCAGCAAGGCGGCATGGCCTTTGTGCGTCCCCGTGTGGACGGTGAGCAGGCCATGGCCGACCTCAAGGCGCTTTGGAATCCACCCGAGCGCAGCCAGGAGCTGAGCGCTCAGGAACGCCCCACGCCAGCCTGGCTTGGTGTCGATCGTGTCAATCCCCGCCCCGCCGCCGACTTGCCAGAGCCCACACCCTTGCCCGAAGGCGAGTGGCCTTTGGGCCGCGCGATCGCGCAATTGCACGGCGTCTACATACTGGCCGAAAACAAACAAGGCCTGGTGGTGGTGGACATGCACGCCGCCCACGAGCGCATCGTTTACGAGCGCCTCAAAAACCAGCTCAACGCACAAGGCAGCGAAGGCCCGCGCATCGCCAGCCAACCGCTTTTGATCCCCGCGACCTTTGCCGCTACCCCCACCGAAGTAGCGACGGCCGAAGCCTGCTTTGAGGTGCTGGAGCAACTGGGCCTCGAAATCTCTCCCCTGTCGGCCAAAACCTTGGCCGTGCGCGCCGTGCCCACCAGCCTGGCCCAAGGCGACGCGGTGGAGCTCGCCCGCAGCGTGCTGGCCGAGTTGGCCCAGCACGACGCCAGCACGGTGGTACAACGCGCCCAAAACGAAATTTTGGCGACCATGGCTTGCCATGGCGCTGTCCGCGCCAACCGCCGGCTGACGCTCGATGAAATGAACGGCTTGTTGCGCCAAATGGAAGACACCGAACGATCTGACCAATGCAACCATGGCCGTCCCACTTGGCGGCAGATGAGCATGCGCGATCTCGACGCGCTGTTTCTGCGAGGTCGGTGATGGGCCAGATTTTGAACGACCGCATAGCGAGCGTCGGGGCCGGCGCGCCGACTGCCCGATTTGGCGGGCGAAGCGAGTATGAGGGCAGTCGCGCACTGGCCCCGACGCTGGCGTTCCAAGAAGAAACCACAGCAAACACAGCATGTCGCAAAAACTGATCGTCCTGATCCTCGCGCTGCTGCTCGGCCTGCAACCGGTCACCACCGACCTCTATCTGCCCGCCTTGCCCGCCATCACCGAAGGTTTTGGCGCAAACATGGGCCAAGCTCAACTCACCCTGACTGCTTTGCTGCTGGCCTTTGGCCTGTCGCAGTTGGTGTGGGGCCCCTTGTCTGACCGCTTTGGTCGCCGACCCATCCTGCTTTGGGGTATGGCTGCTTACGTGGTGGCCTCGATTGCCTGCGCCTTCGCTCCCAACATGGCCTGGCTGATCGCAGGCCGCGCCCTGCAAGGCGTGGCCATGGGTGCAGGCGTCATGGCCGCGCGGGCGGTGGTGCGTGACCTTTACGCACCGGCCCAAGGGGCCAACGTCATGTCGCAAGCCCTCACCGGGCTGGGCATCATCGCCTGCGCTTGCGCGCCCATTGGCGGCATCTTGACGGATGCATTTGGCTGGCGCATGGCCCTCTTGACGCTGGCCGTGTTTGGAGCCATCACCTTTGGGCTGCTGCTTGGGTGCTTTGAGGAGACCTTGGCGCAACCCAACCCCAAGGCTCTGCAACTGCGCCAACTTTTGCGGGCCAATTGGCAAATTGCGCAACACCCCACCTTCCGTGCTTGGAGTGCCTTGTCGACCGGGGCTTACATGGGTTTGTTCACATTTCTAGCCTGCTCCTCTTTTGTCTTCACGCGCAGCATGGGTTACAGCAAAACGGCCTATGGGTTTTTCATGCTCAGCATGTCGCTGTCCTATATCGTGGGCACTTTTTGGTGCCGCTGGATGCTGCGCCGCACCAGCGTGCACCGCGCCGTGGGCATCGCCGCCATATTGACCTTGTTGGGCGGTATCAGCATGGCCGTTTTGGCCTATGCGGGCAACGGTCAAGACTGGTATGGCGCAGCCAGTGTCATGGGACCCATTTATCTGTTCATGTTGGGACACGGCGTGCACCAGTCTTGCGGACAAAGTGGTGCGGTCGGGCCGTTCCCTGAGCGGGCCGGGACCGCCTCGGCCTTGAACGGCTTTTTGATGATGGTGGGTGCTTTTTCCATGGGCAGCTGGTTGGGTACGCAGATGCATGAGCCCGTCTTTGCCTTGGCCCACGGCCTGCTGCTCTGGAGCGTGTTCATTGCCCTGGTGTCTTGGACAGTGGTGCAGCGCCTTGGGCGCTCGATCGTCCAGTCCACCCAACCGGCTGGCGCCTGAGCCCCAAGTCTGAACCCAGCCCATGGCGTGCATCAGATGATCTCCAGCCACCACAATCCCAACGCCTTGGGTCGACCCGACCGGCCGGTGGATGCCATCGCCATCGTTGGCCCCACCGCCAGCGGCAAAACAGCGGCAGCACTGGCCTTGGCCGAGAGCTTTATCCCCCAAGGCGGCGCAGAAATCATCAGCATCGATTCGGCCCTGGTGTACCGGGGCATGGACATTGGCACGGCCAAACCCAGCCGCCAAGAGTTGGCAGCCGTGCCTCACCACCTGATCGACACGCTGGACCCGCTGCAAAGCTACAGCGCTGCTGAATTCGCCAAAGACGCCTCTCGGCTGATTCAGGATATCTGCGCCCGCGGCAAAACACCTCTGCTGGTGGGCGGCACCATGCTGTACCTCAAAGCGCTGCTCGAAGGGCTGAACGACATCCCCTCTGCCGACCCCGAGATCCGAGCCCAAATTCACCAAGAAGCCGACCTCATCGGCTGGCCGGCCCTGCACGCCAAGCTGGCCCAAATAGACCCACAGACAGCCGCGCGCTTGGCCCCCGGTGACAGCCAGCGCATTGGCCGTGCCCTGGAGGTCTGGAATGCCACCGGTCAGACCCTGACGTCCTTTCACCAAAGCGCCAAAGCCAACGCGCCCGATTGGCACATTCCGGTCATCAGCCTGGAGCCACAAGACCGCGCTTGGCTGCACCAACGCATCGCGCTGCGCTTTGGGCAGATGATGGCGACAGGCTTCATGGACGAAGTCAAAGCCCTGCGCGCGCGCGGCGACTTGCACCCTGACTTGCCTTCCATGCGCTGCGTGGGTTACAGGCAAGCTTGGGAAGGTCTTGACGCGGGCTGGTGCGAAGCCGACATCCTTGAGCGCGGCATCTTTGCCACACGCCAACTGGCCAAGCGGCAGATCACTTGGCTGCGCAGCATGCCGGATCGGGTGGTGGTGGCGGCCGATGGACCGGAAGCACTCGCGCAAATGCTGACCGCAGCAATGCCTATGGATGCAGGCAAACTTGGGGTCTGATGAATGGCTTGATGGTGGTCAAGCGCCGAGCCGTTGTACGTCATCCATGTCTGTGCCGAAGGTGGCGGGCAGGGATGCATAACTGGCCGTCAAGTCCTTTAACAACTGGCGCAACCAGACGTTTGCCATGTCGGATTGCACGCGCTTGTGCCAGTGCTGCATCACGACGAAACCCGTCTGGGCTATGGGCAACTTGAAGACCTGTAGTTGGTCTCTGTTGGGGTGAAGAGCCACTAAAGTTGAGGGTACAGCAGCCACCATGTCTGTGCTGGCCACGATGGACGGTACTGACAAAAAGTCCATGACCTGCAACGGGACTCGCCGTTCCGGGTAAAGCGATGCCAGGGCGGCCTCCATACGCCCAAGAGTTGGGCCCCTAGGCTTGACCACACAGTGTGAACAGCGCAGGTAGCCCTCCAGCGACTCCAGCTGATGCTGAAGAGGATGTCCCTTGCGCGCAATCCCGACGTAGTGCTCTGCCAACAACTTTTGCCGAAACAGCGTTGGCGGCGATTTCCATGGGGTCCCGATCACCAAGTCGAGCCTGCCCGACTCTAGCTCGCCCCACACTTCGACGCCTGGGATCCTCACCACATCAATTTCCACCGGCAGACTTTCTTCGCTGAGCCGGTGCATCAGGCCGGGAAGAATCAACACTTCGGCCACATCGATCATGTGAATTCGAAACCTGCGTCTTGACCGTCGGGGGTCGAAAGTCTCAGTCATCAACTCGACACGTTCGAAGTCCTGAAGAAGCCGCTCTGCCTCTTCAATCAACCGCAAGGCGAGTGGCGTGCGCGTTAACTGCTTGCCAGCGGGAACAAACAACTGATCGTTGTAATGGGCACGCAGGCGTCCAAGCGCATAGCTGACGGTGGACTGCGTCAGCCCTAGGTTGGCAGCTGCGGCAGTGACCGTTCCGTGCCGAGCCAACGCCCGAACCACCTGAAGGAGCGAGACATCTATTCCCATCGTCTTGTTTCACTTGCTCAGTTTTGATCCATCTATTCCCATCGATCATATCGATGATTGCTAACTGTGCAATCGTTCACACAAATGAAAGGTGGGTCCTACCATGGGAACTTGGTACCACCATCAGGAGACAATCATGATTCGACATCTCATCCATTGGGCTCTGGCTGCTTCAGTGCTGGCCACTGGTGCCTCACACGCACAGACGGCCGCAAGTTACCCGAGCAAGACGGTCCGCATCGTGGTTCCGTATCCGGCTGGCGGGCCGGTGGATGCTGCAGCGCGTCAGGTGGCAAGGGGGCTGGCCGAGCAATTCGGGCAGCCCGTGGTCGTGGACAACAAGCCTGGAGCCAGCAGCAGCCTGGGTGCTGCTGAAGTGGCCAAGTCCGCAGCCGACGGCCACACGCTGCTGTTCACTCTCCCAGACTCGTTCACCTATTTACCCCGGCTCTTCAAGAATCTCCCCTACGATCCCCTGAAGGATTTCGCCCCGATCACGCAAGTGGCCAGCACACCACCCGTGCTGGTGCTGCGCAATGACGCAGGGGTAGCCTCGATCAAGGACCTCGGCCCTAAAAGCCCACCCATCAGCTTTGGTACTTGGGGCGCAGGGACTTACCCTCACCTGATCGCAGCGGCCTTGGCGCAGAAGACCCGCGCCAATATGACCATCGTGGGCTACCGGGGTGGCGCTCCCGCCGTGCAGGATTTCATGGGGGGGCATATTCAGATGACCATTGCGGGAGTCCCTGCAGCCCTCGACATACAGATCAAAGGCTTGGGAAAGATTGTGGCGGTGGGCGGTGGCCAGCGTTCTGCAGCACTGCCTGACGTACCCACCTACGCCGAGCTGGGATTTACCGAAGCCACTTTTTCGGTCCCAAGTTGGGTTGCGCTGGCTGCTCCAGCAGGCACACCGGTAGAGGTCGTCAACAAAGTGCGAGATGGGGTGGTGAAAATTCTTGCAGAGAAACCCATGCAAGACTTTCTGGCTCGGTTCGGGTGGTCGGCCATGGGCAACACCCCGGCGCAATTCAAGGCAGCGTTGGAGCGTGAGACACCACTGATTGCCGAAGCCATGAGCACGGCAGGAGTACAAGCAGAGTGAGTCCGTTTGCCACGACAGGCATGGATGCCACCAAGGCCGTGGGCATGGCACCCGATAACGAAACGCCTAGCAGCCTTGAACCCTCGGAGTGGTTCGTCCCGAGTACCTGGGTAGAAGGCCAGAAGCTTTATGTGCGTGCCCGAGGACCTCGTGGGCGAACCCCATTGGTTTTGGTTCATGGCTTCTTTCAGCCTGCCTCGGCCATTTTGGACGTGCCCGATTACTCCATGCAGCAGGCGCTTGCCGCCCAAGGCTTTCGGGTCTATCTCTTTGACTTTCGCGGGTATGGTCTGTCCAGTCGCCCACCATTCATGGATCGGCCAGCAGCGGAGACCACACCCTCGCTGGGTTGCATGCGCGATGCGGTGGCTGATCTCGAAGATGTTGTTCGATTTGTCCTTGATGAGGAAGGCGCAGCGCAGGTTGATTTACTGGGGTATTCATGGGGAACAGCGCGCAGTGTCAACTATGCCCTGCGCCATGCCGGCTTGGTCCGCAAGTTGGTTCTGTACGCGCCGGTCTGGAAGCCCAGCACCGGTGCAGCCGGGGATGCGCACAACCCAGCCGCGCCAGGACAGATGAACCCCAAACACGGGGGCTATTTCTTGTTCAAGCCTGGAGATTTAGCGCGGAATTGGGATTGGGAGATTGACAAGGAAAATGCGAACCGATTCCGCAGCCCTGAGGCACTGGCTGCAGCTGAGCAGGCACTGATGGCCTCAGACGACTTCCATGCATGGGGGGGCTTTCGTGCGCCACTTGGCCCTATGGTGGATGCCTTGGCTGTCACGCAAGGATCGGCTTTGTTCGATGCGAGCCAGGTCTCCTGTGACACGCTCCTACTTCGGGGTGCGCAGGACAGGCTCTCGAGCGATGTGGACGCAGCTTCACTGATGAATGCTCTGGGAGCACCCAACAAGCGACTCGTCACTCTTCATCGAGGCACGCACTTGCTGCACTTAGAACACGCCAGAGATCGCCTGCTCCATGAAATCAGCGCTTTCCTTGTTGAACAATGACAATCTCAAACAACCGAGCCATGGCTGCCACGAGCAATCAGGCCGATCACTGGCCGCACTCGATCGTCTTGAAGCGGCATAGACCTCAACCCATGAAGCGATGGTCGATGGTGAATATACTGGCTCGTCTCGCAGCAAAAACTCAATCTCTTGCCTGCCTTGAGGCCTTGATTTTCGACTTGATTGCTTTCCCCTCCAGCCGCTTTTGCACCGAGCCGTAAGTGGGCTTGCTGGCTTTGCGCGGCTTGGGTGGCTTAGCGTAAAGATCCAGAGTTTCATAGAGCCGCGCCCATGCATCGACCCGGTTGGCCTCTTGGGTCCGGTGGCGCTGGGCCTTCAGAATGAATTCCCCTTCCAGGGTCAAGCGGCTGTCCCCCGATTGCAGCCAGCGCTGCTTGACATCGTTGGGCAAGCCCGAATGGGCAACATCAAAGCGCAGTTGGATCGCACTGGAGACTTTGTTAACGTTCTGACCGCCGGGCCCTTGCGCCCGGATGGCAGTCAGTTCAACTTCTTCATCATCGATGTGCAAGGCGTGCTTCATGCGGCGCAGCGGCTGCGTTACTGCAGCGGCCCTTTGAGGTTGTCCGGCACGGGCAAAGCCATGACATCGATGCCTTCGTCGATCAGGGCCTCGGTTTCTTCGCGCGTGGCTTGGCCACGGATGTTGCGCTCTTCGCGCTCGCCGTAGTGGATCTTGCGGGCCTCTTCGGCAAACTGGCTGCCCACATCTTCGGTGTTGGCCATGACATGCCTGACCATGTTCATCATGGCCGCTTGAATTTGTTGCAAGCTGGGATGGGTAAGTTCGGGGGGGGACGCGGGGACAGTAGACGCAGCCCCTTCGGAAGGCGCTTCAGAGCCATTGACTGAAGTTGCAGGACCAACTTCTGAGCCACCGCCCTGCCCTTGAGGCGAAACCGGGGCCGTGCCATGGCCCAAGTTCAGGCGAGGGGCAGACAGCATTTTGGTGATCTCGCTATCGCTGCACACGGGACACGTGACCAAGCCCCGCTCGCGCTGGGAGTCGTAGTCGGCCTGAGAGCCGAACCAGCCTTCAAAGCTGTGGCCCAGGCTGCATTGCAAGTCAAGGACTTTCATGGGGTGGTCGTCAACGTGGTGCGGGCTTTCACGGCAAGCCATCAGGCGATGGTTTGCCACTCGAGGGGCCATTGGCCGGATTGCACATTTTGCAACCAAAGCAGGCCCGTTAGGGTCTTGGCATCGGTCAACAGGCCTCGCTGGCAAGCGGCCATCAATTCAGCAGGGGTGGCGGTGAAGACGTCCAAAAACTCGTCCGTGTCCAGTTGCCGTTCTCCCAGCGTCAGATCTTTCGCAAACCAAATCTCGATCACTTCGGTCGAATACGCGATGACCGGGTGCAAGACCCCTGCGCGTGCCCACTGATGGGCGGTATAGCCGGTTTCCTCCAAGAGCTCGCGCTGTGCGCACAGCCAAGGATCCTCACCGGGATCGAGCTTGCCGGCCGGAAACTCGGTCATGACCTGCCCCACGGGGTGACGAAACTGCCGCTCCATCACCAAGCGCAGACCATCTGGGGTCTCGAGCATGGGAATCACCATCACCGCACCTGGGTGAACCACGTATTCACGGGTGGCGAGCTTGTGGTTGGGCAGTTGCACGGTGTCGCGCAACACCTGCAAGAAGTGGCCACGCAAGAGCTCCTCTTGGTGAACCCGGCGCTCGATCAGATGGTCGTCAGACATGCCAGCAAGGTTGAGGGCTGCGCTGCGCTCAGTGTTTGCGGTGCATCAGGTAGCGGTAAACAAAACCCGGAAAAGCCAAGGTGACGAACATGGTGCCAGTCACCGCATAAAACTCCCAGCCTTGGGGCGCAATCTGACCGGCATGGTTTTCTAAAGCCAAGCCCACACCGCCCACCACAAAGTACAACAGCACCAACTCAGCCAAACGCCAGACCAAAGGCTTAGAAAGCCGCTGTGGTCCCAATAACAAAACACGCTGGTTGATGAAAGGCACATTGGCCGCCACCAAGGCCAAGAGGATCAAAGCGACAATTTGGGTGGAGGTGTTCATGCTGATTGAAAGCGATCAGACGGCCAGCATACGCACGATCGAGTCGGCGCACAAAGCCATGAGCGCGCCGGGGAAAATGCCCAACAACAGCACCAGCAAACCGTTGGTGGACAAGACCAAGCGCACATCCAGCGAGGCCGACACGGTGGTGGCCGTGACGGGTTCGTCAAAGTACATGACCTTGACCACTCGGAGGTAGTAAAAAGCGCCAATCAACGACATGATGACCGCAAAGATGGCCAAGCCCATGTAGAAAGCCTGACCGGATGCCACCAAGGACTGCAAAACCGACAACTTGGCGTAAAAGCCCACCATGGGCGGAATGCCAGCCATCGAGAACAGGCAAATCGCCATCACGCCCGCATACAAGGGGCTGCGTTGGTTGAGACCTGCCAAGTCAGTGATCTCTTCGCTCTCAAAGCCTTGACGGGCCAGCAGCATGATGATGCCGAATGCCGCCAAAGTGGTCAGCACATAGGACACCATGTAGAACATGGCCGAGCTGTAGGCATTGGCCGCTAGGGTGGTCTCGCCGTTGATCACGCCTGCCACAAAACCCAAGAGCACAAAACCCATTTGCGAGATGGTCGAATAGGCCAACATGCGCTTGAGGTTGGTCTGCGCAATCGCCGCCAAGTTACCGATGAGCAAAGAGCCTATCGCCAACAGCGCCAACATCTGTTGCCAATCAAACGCCAAGGGCAGCATGCCTTCCACCAGCAAACGCACCAAAATAGCAAAGGCTGCCAACTTGGGCGCCCCACCGATCATCAAGGTGGCTGCAGTTGGGGCCCCTTGGTAAACGTCGGGAATCCACATGTGAAATGGCACAGCACCGATCTTGAAAGCCAAGCCGGCCACGATGAAGACCAAACCAAACACCAACACCTGGTGGTTCACTTGGCCCGAAGCAATGGCTTTAAGCACCGCCGACAGCTCCAGGCTACCGGTAGCGCCATACATCATGGACATGCCGTAGAGCAAGAAGCCAGAAGCCATCGCACCCAGCACAAAGTACTTCATGGCGGCTTCGGTGGCTTGGGTGTGGTCACGGCGCAAGGCCACCAGTGCGTAGCTTGACAGGGTCAACAACTCCAGACCCAAATAAATCACGATGAAGTTCTGACCCGAGATCATCATGCTCATGCCCAGCAGGGCGAACAAACTCAGGCTGAAAATTTCACCACCGCGCATCATGTCGCGGTCGGCAGCATAGGGGCGCGAATACACCAAGGTCACCATCACAGCGATGGTGGCAAAGCACTTGAGCCAATGCCCCATCGGGTCGCTGACCACCATGCGACCAAAACCGTAAAGGGTCTGGCCCGCATCGGCGTAAAAAGCGTGCAGCAAAGCGACGCCCCCCAAAGAGGCCAGCGTCAACACATAAGTGCCGGTGCGCTTGGGGCTTTTCACGAAGAGGTCAGCCAGTGTCACCACGCAGGCCATGACCAGCAACACGATCTCCGGATACATCGTCATCCAGCTGGAGTTGTCCATCATCTGTGTTCTCTCAATTGTTCAATTCAGGCGAAACGGTCTGTTTCCTGCGGCTCAAGGCAGCTTGGAAACAGCCACATGCTTGAGCAAGTCCAGCACCGAGGCATCCATCACATCGGTGAACGGTTTGGGGTAGATGCCCATGTAGAGCACGGCCACAGCCAGCAAAGACAGCATCAGGAATTCTCTGGCGTTGATGTCGGTCAAGTCCTTGACGTCGTCATTGGTCACAGGACCCAAATAAACGCGTTTGAACATCCAAAGCGTGTAGGCAGCACCAAAGATCAGTGCTGAGGCGGCCAGCAAGCCGACCCAGAAGTTGAATTTCACAGCACCCAAAATCACCATCCACTCGCCCACAAAACCTGCGGTGCCCGGCAAGCCGGCATTGGCCATGGCAAACAGCAAGGCGAAAGCAGCGAACTTGGGCATGGTGTTGACCACGCCGCCGTAGCTGGCAATCTCACGCGAGTGCACCCGGTCATACAAGACACCAATGCACAAGAACATGGCGGCTGACACAAAACCGTGGGCGATCATCTGCACGATGCCGCCGGACACGCCAAGCGGGTTGAAGATGAAAAAGCCCAAGGTGACGAAACCCATGTGCGCCACAGACGAGTAAGCCACCAGTTTTTTCATGTCCTGTTGCACCATGGCGACCAAGCCTACATAGACCACGGCCACCAAAGACAACACCACGATCAGCATGCCCCACTCACGGGCCGCATCGGGAGCGATGGGCATTGAAAAGCGCAGAAAACCATAGGCACCCAGCTTGAGCATGATGGCCGCCAAAACGGCCGAGCCACCGGTAGGCGCTTCGACGTGCACATCGGGCAACCAGGTGTGCACCGGCCACATGGGTACCTTGACTGCAAAAGCTGCAAAGAAAGCAAAGAACAACAGGGTCTGCACGCCGCCCGCCAATGGCAGCTTGTGCCAGGTCAGGATGTCAAAGCTGCCACCCGACGTGACGTACAAATAGATCAGGGCGATCAGCATCAACAAAGAGCCGAGCAAGGTGTACAAGAAAAACTTGAAGGCCGCGTAAATCTTGTTGGGGCCGCCCCAGATGCCGATGATCAAGTACATCGGGATCAAGGTGGCTTCAAAGAAGACGTAGAACAAGATACCGTCGAGCGCACAGAACACGCCGATCATCAGGCCTGACAGGATCAAGAAGGCAGCCATGTACTGGTTGACCTTGCGGGTGATGACCTCCCAGCCCGCAATGACCACCACCACGTTGATGAAAGCCGTCAAAGGAACCAACCACAGCGAGATGCCGTCTACACCCAAGTGGTAGTGCACATTGAAGCGCTCAATCCAAGAGAATTTTTCGACAAACTGCATCTCGGAAGTGCCGAGCTGAAAGCCCGAAATCAGAGGCAGAGTGACCAACAAACTGGCGATCGCACCGACCAGCGCCAGCCAGCGCACTGCGCCCGCTTGGCTGTCACGACCGAAGGCCAGCAAGATGACACCGAAAACAATCGGCATCCAGATGGCAAGGCTTAACAATCCCATTTTTATGTTGTCCTCAAAACCGTTAAGCAAGCCAGACGAAATACGTCATCAGCACGAACACACCCAAAATCATGACCAAAGCGTAGTGGTACAGGAAACCCGATTGGAACCAACGCACCACACCGGACACCCAACCCACCAACTTCCAAGAGCCGTTGACGAAGAAGCCATCAATGATGGTGCGATCGCCCACCTTCCAAAAACCAAGGCCCAGTCCGCGTGCGCCCTTGGCCAGAACGTTTTCGTTGAACCAGTCCATGAAGTATTTTTGCTCGAGGACCACAATCAGCGGTCGCAAAGCGCGGGCGAAGAATGCCGGGACTTTCGGGTTGATCAGATACATGTACCAAGCCGCCACCACGCCCGCCAAAGCCAACCAGAAAGGCGCCATGGTCATGCCGTGCAAAGCCATGGCCACCGGGCCGTGGAACAACTCACCGAGTTGCTGCATGGCTGGGTGTTTGGCCGCGTCGATGAAGATCACGTCTTTGAAGAAGTCGCCATAAAGCATGGGCTGGATGGTCATGAAACCGATCAACACCGAAGGAATGGCCAGCAGCACCAGGGGCACCGTGACCACCCAAGGTGACTCATGGGGCTTGTCATGGCCGTGGTCATCATGACCATGGTGATCACCGTGTCCGTGGTGTGCATCAGGATTTTGGTCGTAGCGCTCTTGGCCATGGAAAACCAAGAAATACATGCGGAACGAATAGAAGGCCGTGACGAACACACCTGCCAGCACCGCGAAATTGGCAAAGCCAGCGGCAGGCAAGGTGCTCAGGTGCACAGCTTCGATGATGCTGTCCTTGGAGTAAAAACCCGAGAACAAAGGCGTACCGATCAAGGCCAGCGAGCCCAGCAGCGATGTCATCCAAGTGATCGGCATGTACTTTCGCACGCCGCCCATCCAGCGGATATCTTGGTTGTGGTGCATGCCCATGATCACGGAGCCCGCACCCAAGAACAACAGCGCCTTAAAGAAGGCGTGGGTCATCAGGTGGAATACCGCAACAGAATAGGCCGAAGCACCCAAAGCGACAGTCATGTAACCCAACTGCGACAAAGTGGAATAAGCCACCACGCGCTTGATGTCGTTTTGGATGATGCCCAAAAAGCCCATGAACAGCGCTGTGATCGAACCAATCACCATCATGAAGTTGAGTGCCGAATCGGACAACTCAAACAGGGGCGACATGCGAGCCACCATGAAGATGCCGGCTGTCACCATGGTGGCAGCGTGGATCAGTGCAGAGATGGGGGTGGGGCCTTCCATGGAGTCAGGCAACCAAACATGCAACGGAAACTGCGCCGACTTGCCCATGGCCCCAATGAAGAGGCAAATGCAAATCACGGTAATCAGCATGGCGTCCATGCCGAATATGTACCAAGGAAAGTCGATGGTGGCCAATTCGCTGGCTTTGGCAAACAGCTCGGTGTAGTTGAGCGTGCCGGTGTACGCCGCGATCAGGCCAATGCCAATGATGAAACCAAAGTCACCCACACGGTTGACCAAGAAAGCCTTCATGTTGGCAAAGATGGCGGTAGGCTTGTTGTACCAAAAACCGATCAACAAGTACGACACCAAGCCCACGGCCTCCCAACCAAAGAACAACTGCAGCAAGTTGTTGCTCATGACGAGCATCAGCATAGAGAAGGTGAACAGCGAAATGTAGGCAAAAAAGCGGTTGTAGCCTTCGTCTTCATCCATATACCCAATGGTGTAGATGTGCACCATGAGCGAGACAAATGTGACAACGCACATCATCATGGCCGTGAGGCTGTCGACCATGAAGCCAATTTCCATTTTCAAGTCACCCACCACCATCCAGGTGTAGAGGCTTTCGTTGAAGCGGGCACCGTTGATGACTTGGCTGAGCGTCATCGCCGACAGGATGAAGGCCACCAACACACCCAAAATGGTGAAAGTGTGTGACAAGCGGCGACCAATCCAGTTGCCACCCAATTGGGTACCCAAGATACCGGCCAGCAAAGAGCCCACCAATGGGGCCAAGGGAACTGCCAACAGCGTGCTGGCGTTGAGGGTTTGACTCATGTTGTTTTAACCCTTGAGCGAATTGAGTTCGTCCACATTGATGTTGTTCTTGTTGCGGAACAGCAGCACCAAAATGGCCAGTCCAATGGCCGACTCAGCAGCCGCCACGGTCAAGATGAAAAACACGAAGACCTGGCCGTGCATGTCACCCAAGAAATGTGAGAAAGCCACAAAGTTCATGTTGACAGCCAACAGCATCAGCTCGATGGCCATGAGCAAAACAATCAAATTCTTGCGGTTCAAGAAAATGCCGATCACGGACAACGCGAACAGCATGGCACCGAGCGACAAAAAGTGCCCCAGGGTCAATGTCATCATTTTTTCACCTCGGCTTCTGGCGTATCGGTTGGTGCAACAGGTGCCGGTGCCGCTTGGGTAGGCGCCATTTTGACCAGCTGCATGCGGTCTGCCGCACGCACTTTGACTTGAATGGACGGATCGATCGCCTTGCTGTCCTTGCGGGTGCGCAACGTCAAGGCAATCGCGGCAATCATGGCCACCAACAAAATGGCTGCCGCAATCTGGATGGGCATCAGGTATTCGGTGTACAGCAAGATGCCCAAGGCTTTGCCGTTGTCCACCGGCACTGCGCCAGGGGCCATGGCCGGAGCTTCAGACAAGCGAAAGCCCGAGAGCAGCACAGCGGCCATCTCCAAAGCCACAATGGCACCCAAAGTGGCTGCCAAAGGGAAGTTTTTCCAGAAACCTTGGCGTACGGCGTCGATGCTGATGTCCAACATCATCACCACAAATAGGAACAGCACCATCACGGCGCCCAGATACACCAAGACCAACACAAAGGCCAAAAATTCGGCATTCAGCAGCAGCCACACAGCCGACGCCTGCGAAAAAGCCAACATGAGGTACAGCACTGCGTGCACGGGGTTGCGTGCGGTCACCACTCGGAAAGCGGCAAACAGCAGCACCACCGAAAAGAGGTAAAAGAAACCGGTCTTGACGTCCATAGCTTGGTCTTTTTAAATGTTCAGGACTTGGCAGTGTTCAACGGTAAGGAGCGTCTGCGGCCTTGGCGGCGGCGATCTCTTTTTCGTAACGGTCACCCACAGCCAACAGCATGTCCTTGGTGAAGTACAGGTCGCCGCGCTTTTCACCGTGGTATTCCAAGATGTGGGTCTCGACGATCGAGTCCACTGGGCAACTTTCTTCGCAGAAACCGCAAAAAATGCACTTGGTCAAGTCGATGTCATAACGCGTGGTACGGCGCGAACCGTCTTCGCGTTGACCGGCTTCGATGGTGATGGCCATTGCAGGGCACACGGCTTCACAGAGTTTGCAGGCGATGCAGCGCTCTTCGCCGTTGTCATACCGGCGCAGGGCGTGCAGACCACGGAAACGTGGCGACAGCGGCGTTTTTTCCTCCGGGAATTGCACCGTGACCTTGCGCGCAAACGCATATCGCCCAGTCAGGGCCATGCCCTTGAGCAACTCCACGAGCATGAAGCTCTTGAGGAAGTCCTTGATCGAGAAAGAGGAAGCAGTCATTGTTGTCATGTTCGTGAACCGCTCAAAGCCAGATGTTCCAAGGCGAGTGCAACCATGCACCCACGATCAGCAACCACACCAAAGTGACAGGGATGAAGATCTTCCAGCCCAAACGCATGATCTGGTCATAGCGAAAGCGCGGGAATGTGGCGCGAATCCAGATGAACATGGAAACCACCAAGAATGTCTTGAGGCCCAGCCAGATCCAGCCTGGAATCCAGTTGAACAAGGCGTGGTCAATGGGTGACAGCCAGCCGCCCAGGAACATGATCACCGCCAAAATCGACACCAACCACATGCTGGCGTATTCGGCCAGGAAGAAGATGGCAAAGCCCATGCCCGAGTACTCGACCATGTGACCGGCCACAATTTCGGCTTCACCTTCAACCACGTCAAAGGGGTGGCGGTTGGTTTCGGCGACACCCGAAATCAAATAAACAATGAAGATGGGCAACAAAGGTAACCAGTTCCAAGAGAACACACCCAGGCCCATGTCTGCCGCAGCGCCCTTGCCTTGCGCCATGACGATCTCGGTCAGGTTCATGCTGCCGGACACCATCAAAACCACCAAGAAGCAAAAGCCCATGGCGATTTCGTAACTGACCATTTGGGCTGAAGCGCGCAACGCGCCCAAAAAGGCATATTTGGAGTTAGAAGCCCAGCCCGCGATGATCACGCCATACACCTCAATCGAGGTGATGGCCATCACCAGCAACAAGCCCGCGTTGACGTTGGCCAGCGCTTGGTCGGGGCCAAACGGAATCACCACCCATGCAGCCAAGGCCGGCATGATGGCCATGATCGGGCCCAAACGGAACAGGCCCATGCTGGCTGCCGTGGGATTGATCAATTCTTTGGTCAGCAATTTGATGGCGTCGGCAATCGGTTGCAGCAAACCCATCGGGCCCACGCGGTTGGGGCCGTGGCGCACTTGCATAAAACCCAGAAGCTTACGCTCCCAAAGCGTCAAGTAAGCGACCGCGCCCATGAGCGGGGCCAAGATGGCGACGATCTTGATCAAGATCCACAGCACAGGCCAGACCAAGGTGGCCCACCAGTTGGCGGCGACCAGATTCAGGCCACCGTTGTAAAGAGCGTCAATCATGCGGCGACCTCCTGACGTGCGTCTGCGGTCAATTGCAAAGACGGCGCGCGGCGAACGATGCCGTCGAGTTGGTAAATCGAGGCGCTCACAGGTGCCGTGGTCGTTGCGGTCAAAGTGATCGCGGCGCGCGTTGCGTTCGAGGCGGACATCGGTTGTGCCGTGGCACGGGCCAGCACGTCTTGCGAGGTCTCAAAAGAAACGCCCGGGATCTCCAGCAAATTGGCCAACACACGCAACACTTTCCAAGCAGGACGGGTCTCGGCCAATGGCTTGACCACGGCATGGAAGCTTTGCAGGCGACCTTCGGCATTGACGAAGCTGCCCGATGTTTCGGTGAAGGGGGCAATGGGCAACAACACATCGCTGAAAGCCATATTGGCCTTGAACGGGCTGAGCGTGACCACCATCTCTGCCTGACCCAGAGTTTGGGAGGCAGCAGCACCGGCGGCGCTGTCGAACTCAGGCTCGGTATTGAGCAAGATCGCGGCTTTGAGGCCGCCAGCCAGCATCTGGCCTGCATGCTTGCCGCCGGTTTGCGGTTGGGCCCCGACCCACTGCGCACCCACGGTGTTGGCTGCTTCGGTCAAGTAACCGACGCTTGCGCCGGTTTGCTCAGCGATCCAGTTGGCCAAGGCCAAGAGGCTTGATGCATTGGACGCGTGCGCTGCAGCGTTGCCCAGCAACACGGCTTTGCGCTCGCCGCCCAGCAAAGACTTGGCGATGGCTTGTGCTTGCGCTGTGGCGTTGCCAGCCGCTGGAGCGCTAACGCCCTTTTCTGCGGCAATGGCAGCGGCCACATCGACCAAGGCTTGCGCCCAGCATGAATCGTCGGACAACACGGCCTGCGCCACGGGCATGGCCCAAGCGTCGGCGTGGCTGAAAGCCGCAGGGGTTGTGATGACATTCAGCTGAGCGCCATGGCGCACGGCGTGACGCACGCGCAGAGCAAACAATGGATGGTCTTTGCGCAGGTTGGAGCCGACGACCAAAACGCGCTGCAAACTGGACAAGGCTGAGATTGGCATGCCCAAGGTGCGCACACCTTCTGCAGCGCCAAATTCGGCATGGCGCAGGCGGTGATCGATGTTGTCCGAACCCAGGCCGCGCACCAAAGCGCCAGCCAGATACAACTCTTCTAAGGTGCTGTGCGGGCTGACCAAGGTGCCGATGCTGTTGGCACCGTGGTCGCGCTGGATGTTGCGCAGGCCGTTGGCCACGTACTCGAGGGCGGTTTGCCAATCGACGGTTTTCCACTCACCACCCTGCTTGAGCATGGGCTGGGTCAAGCGCTCAGGGCCATTCAAGGCTTCGTAAGAGAAGCGTTCGCGATCGGCGATCCAGCACTCGTTGACGTCTTCGTTTTCCAGGGGCACAACGCGCATGACTTGGTTGTTCTTGACCTGCACGATCAGGTTCGCACCCGAGGAGTCGTGCGCCGCCACCGATTTGCGGCGTGACAGCTCCCAAGTGCGGGCGTGGTAGCGGAAAGGCTTGCTGGTCAAGGCACCCACAGGGCAGATGTCGATCATGTTGCCCGAGAGTTCAGAGTCGATCGTCTGGCCCAAGAAGGTTTCGATCTCGGCGTGTTCACCCCGGTGTGACATGCCCAGCTCCATGGCGCCAGCCACTTCCTGGCCAAACCGCACGCAACGTGTGCAATGGATGCAGCGGCTCATCTCTTCCATCGAGATCAGCGGACCGACTTCTTTGTGGAAAACCACACGTTTTTCTTCTTCGTAGCGCGAGCTGCTGCCACCGTAACCCACGGCCAAGTCTTGCAACTGGCACTCACCGCCTTGGTCGCAGATGGGGCAATCGAGCGGGTGGTTGATCAGCAAGAACTCCATGACCGACTTCTGGGCAGCAATCGCCTTGTCGCTCTTGGTGCGCACGATCATCCCTTGCGTCACGGGCGTGGCGCAGGCGGGCATGGGCTTGGGGGCCTTTTCGACCTCGACCAGGCACATGCGGCAGTTGGCCGCGATGGAAAGTTTCTTGTGGTAGCAGAAATGGGGGATGTAGGTGCCTGCTTTTTCGGCGGCATGCATGACCATGCTGCCTTCGGCAACTTCCACTTTCTGACCGTCGAGTTCTATTTCAACCATGGGTCTTCACCGCTGTTGCATCGCCACCGACCATGGAGGTCTTGTGCTCGATGAGGTGTACAAATTCGTGACGGAAATGCTTGAGCATGCCGCGCACAGGCATGGCCGCGGCATCGCCTAAGGCGCAAATCGTGCGGCCCATGATGTTGCCAGCCACGCTGTCGAGCATGTCGATGTCGCTCGCGCGGCCCTGGCCATGTTCAATGCGATCCACCATGCGCCAGAGCCAGCCTGTGCCTTCGCGGCAAGGTGTGCACTGACCGCAGGACTCGTGCGAATAAAAGTAAGACAACCGCGCCAAGGCCTTGACCATACAACGCGTCTCGTCCATGACGATCACCGCACCCGAACCCAACATCGAACCGCCTTCTTTGGCAATGCTGTCGTAGTCCATGGTGAGCTTCATCATCAACTCGGCCGGGATGACTGGAGAGGACGAACCACCAGGGATCACCGCCTTGAGTTGGCGACCACCGCGCACACCACCGGCGAGCTCGAGCAGCTTGGAAAACGGTGTGCCCATGGGCACTTCATAGTTACCGGGACGCTCGACGTCACCACTGACCGAGAAGATCTTGGTGCCGCCGTTGTTCGGCTTGCCGCATTCGAGGTAAGCCTGACCACCGTTGCGGATGATCCAAGGCACGGCTGCAAAGGTCTCGGTGTTGTTGATGGTGGTGGGCTTGCCGTACAGGCCAAAGCTGGCTGGGAACGGGGGTTTGAAGCGCGGCTGGCCTTTTTTGCCTTCGAGCGATTCGAGCAAGGCGGTTTCTTCGCCGCAGATGTAAGCGCCAAAACCATGAGAAGCGTGCAACTGGAAGCTGAAAGAGCTGCCCAAAATGTTGTCGCCCAAATAACCGGCTGCGCGGGCTTCTTCCAGCGCCAATTCAAAGCGCTCATAGGTGTGGAAGATTTCACCGTGGATGTAGTTGTAACCCACGCTGATGCCCATGGCGTAAGCCGCGATGGCCATGCCCTCGATCACCGTGTGCGGGTTGTACTCCATGATGTCACGGTCTTTGCAAGTGCCCGGCTCGCCTTCGTCCGAGTTGCACACCAAATACTTTTGTCCTGGGAACTGTCGGGGCATGAAGCTCCACTTGAGACCCGTCGGGAAGCCCGCGCCGCCACGACCGCGCAGGCCCGATTCTTTGACGGTGGCGATCACTTGGTCTTGCGTGAGGCCTTCGCCTCCGTCTTTGCCCAAAATTTTGCGCAAAGCCGCATAACCACCACGCGCTTCGTAGTCTTGAATGCCCCAGTTGCGGCCATTCAGACCCGCATAAATTTGCGGGTTGATGTGACGATCATGGAAGCAGCTTTCCACGCCCGTGGCTTGGAACTGGCTCAGGATTTGTTCGACGTTCATCAGGCGGCCTCGGCTTTCTTCAGGCTGTCAACAAGTTGGTCGAGTTTTTCGTGGCTCATGAAACTGCACATGTGGCGGTCGTTGACCAGCAGCACCGGCGCATCAGCGCAAGCGCCTTGACATTCGCTCGGCTGCAAAGTGAACAGGCCGTCGGCTGTCGTTCCGCCCACATTCACGCCCAACTTCTGCTCCAGATGGGCGAGTGCCTGTGCACCACCGCGCAACTGGCAAGGCAAGTTGGTGCAAACGTTCAACTTGAACTTGCCCACCGGCTTTTGGTTGTACATGTTGTAAAAGGTGGTGACTTCGTGCACCGCCATGACGGGCATGCCCAACACCTCGGCCACGACTTGCTCACTGTCGGGGCTGACCCAGCCTTGTTCTTGTTGAACGATCGACAGACAAGCCATGACAGCCGACTGCTTTTGATCTGAGGGGAACTTGGCAACCTCACGCGCGAAGCGTGCTCTTGTGGAATCAGAGATCATCGGTCAATCTCTCCAAAAACAATGTCCATGGTCCCGATGATCGCGACCGCATCGGCCAGCATGTGGCCACGGGCCATTTCATCGAGGGTGGCCAAATGGGCAAAGCCCGGGGCACGAATTTTGAGGCGATAGGGCTTGTTGGCACCATCACTCACCATGTAAATGCCAAACTCGCCTTTGGGGTGTTCGACAGCGGCGTAGGCTTCGCCTTCTGGCACATGGAAACCTTCTGTGAAGAGCTTGAAATGGTGAATCAAGTCTTCCATGTTGGACTTCATGCCTTCACGTGAAGGCGGCGCAATTTTGTGGTTGTCGGTGATGACGGGTCCAGGGTTGACACGCAGCCACTTCACGCACTGCGCGATGATGCGGTTGGACTCGCGCATCTCGGCCATGCGCACCAAATAGCGGTCGTAACTGTCACCGGTCTTGCCCACAGGCACATCAAATTCAACCTGGTCGTAAGCATCGTAGGGCTGCTTTTTGCGCAAATCCCAGGCCACGCCAGAGCCGCGCAGCATGGGGCCGGTCATGCCCAAATTGAGGGCACGCTCTGGCGACACCACGCCCACACCCACCGTGCGCTGTTTCCAGATGCGGTTGTCGGTGAGCAAGGTCTCGTACTCGTCGATGCACTTCGGAAAGCGTTGGGTGAAATCGTCGATGAAGTCCAACATCGAACCTTGACGGTTCTTATTGAGTTGCTCAATCGCCTTGGCATTTTTAATCTTGCTGACCTTGTACTGCGGCATGCTGTCGGGCAAGTCGCGGTAGACACCACCAGGACGGAAATAGGCCGCGTGCATGCGGGCGCCCGAGACGGCTTCGTACAGGTCGAACAAGTCTTCGCGTTCGCGGAAGGTGTAGATCAAAACCGTAGAACTGCCGCAATCGTTGCCGTGCGAGCCGAGCCACATGAGGTGGTTCAGGATGCGGGTGATTTCCGAGAACATCACGCGGATGTACTGGGCGCGCTTGGGCACTTCAAGGCCCAGCATCTTTTCGATGGCCAAGCAGTAAGCGTGCTCGTTGCACATCATGGAGACATAGTCCAGGCGGTCCATGTAGGGCAGTGACTGGATGTAGGTTTTGCTTTCGGCCAGCTTTTCAGTGGCGCGGTGCAGCAGACCAATGTGCGGGTCGGCACGTTGCACCACCTCGCCATCCAATTCGAGCACCAGGCGCAGCACTCCGTGTGCAGCCGGGTGCTGAGGGCCGAAGTTCAGCGTGTAATTCTTGATTTCGGCCATGTCAGTTCAGGCCTCCGTAGTTGTCTTCGCGGATGATGCGCGGCGTGATTTCACGCGGCTCTATGCTCACGGGTTCATAAATCACGCGCTGGCGTTCGGCGTCGTAACGCATTTCAACGTGACCTGAGAGCGGGAAATCTTTGCGGAACGGGTGACCAATGAAACCGTAGTCGGTCAGGATGCGTCGCAGGTCGTTGTGACCCTCAAACACAATGCCGTACAAGTCAAAGGCTTCGCGCTCGTACCAGTTGGCCGAATTCCAAAGAGAATTGACCGAGTCGACCAAAGGCAAATCGTCGTCGGGGCACAACACTTTGACCCGAACACGCTGGTTGAGGCTGACAGACAGCAAGTGCACTGTGACGCCAAAGCGGGGACCGTCGGTGCCCACTTCGCGGTAAGCCGAGTAATCCACACCGGCCAAGTCGATGAGTTGCTCAAACTGGCAACCCGGCGCATCACGCAAGCAGGTCATCACATCGAGGTACTGGGATGCACCCACATGCACGGTGACTTCACCCAGAGCGACACTGACGGCGTGGGCTTTGTCGCCCAGGGCCGTGGTCAGGGTGTCGCGCAAGTCCTCGGGGCGAATGGCGAAAGAATTCATCGTCATTCCCTTCAGGCACGCGCAATGGTGTGCGTACGGCGAATTTTTTGCTGCAACTGCATGATGCCGTAAATCAAGGCTTCAGCGGTTGGCGGGCAACCCGGCACATAAACATCGACCGGCACAATCCGGTCACATCCACGCACCACGGAGTAGCTGTAATGGTAGTAACCACCACCATTGGCGCATGAGCCCATAGAAATGACCCATCGCGGCTCGGACATCTGGTCATAGACCTTGCGCAAGGCCGGGGCCATCTTGTTACAAAGCGTACCCGCCACGATCATCAAGTCGGCTTGACGCGGACTGGCACGAAACACCTCGGCGCCAAAACGACCCAAGTCGTAGCGTGCTGCAGCCGCATGCATCATCTCTACCGCGCAGCAGGCCAAACCAAAGGTCATGGGCCAGAGCGAACCTGTCTTGGCCCAGTTCACCACCGAGTCGTAACTCGTGGTCACAAAGCCTTCTTTCATCACGCCTTCAATCATTTTGAATCCTCAAACAGGCTGTTTGCTGTGCACTAAAAACGATCATTCCCAATCGAGGGCGCATTTTTTCCACTCGTAGACAAAGCCCACAACCAGAATGTTCAAAAAGACAACCGCCCCTATGAAACCCGCCATCCCCACCTCTTTGAGCGCCAGAGCCCAAGGAAACAAGAAGGCGATTTCAAGATCGAACAAGATGAAAAGTATGGCGACCAGGTAATAACGGACGTCGAACTTCATTCGAGCGTCTTCAAAAGCCTCGAATCCGCATTCGTAAGGGGAATTTTTTTCCGCGTCAGGTCTGTTGGGGCCGAGGACATAGCCCAAAACCTGGGGAATAACGCCGACAGCAATGCCGACCAAAATGAACAAGAGAATCGGAAGGTACTGTTCGAGGTTCATTTTGAGACTGACGGTTGATGACCGAATGATCGGCCCAGGCCTTGAGCCCGAGCGTTTCTGTTTGTCTGGTGCCGTCGGCGAGACTCGAACTCGCACAGCTTTCGCCACTACCCCCTCAAGATAGCGTGTCTACCAATTTCACCACGACGGCTGGATACACAAGTCGGTTTGCATGAGGTACACCTTGAGTGCATGTCGCTCACCGAATAGACTCTTATTTTACTCTGAAATTACCTTGATTTCCTTCGATAGGTCTGCAAAATTGTGCAGAGCAGCAATGCTGAACGGCAGCTGACAATTCCGGATTATTTCGCTGGAATGGCTGGTGGTACGCTTTTGTCGACAGCGGGCGCAGGTGTGTTGCCTGGGATTTGCGCAGCCGGGCTGGCATCAACCGGGGCCGTTGGCGTGCTGACCGAAGCACCTTCCAAGACGCTGCCCGACGAAGATGGGGTCAGATTGCCAAAATAGGCCAAGGACAAGGTGCAGGCAAAAAACACAAAAGCCAAAACCGCCGTGGTCCTGGACATGAAGTTGGCACCGCCCGTGGCACCAAACAAACTGCCCGATCCACTGCTGCCAAAAGCAGCACCCATATCGGCACCTTTGCCGTGCTGGATCAGGATCAATCCGATCATGGCCAGGGCCGACAACATCTGAACCACCAAAATCAAAGTCAACATCACGCTCATCAGAGTTCTCCGAAATATCAAGAAAAAAGCATCGAAAGCTCAGCGCGAGGCGGCTTTCAGCAGGGATAAAAAGTCTGGGGCCTTGAGCGACGCACCGCCGATCAAGCCACCATCGACATCAGGCTGGGCCAACAATTCGGCCGCGTTATGCGCCGTCAAGCTGCCACCGTACAAAACAGAAACCCGGTCTGCGTGCGAAGAGGCGGCCATCAATTGAGACCGCAAAACACCGTGGACCTCTTGGGCTTGCTCGGGCGAAGCAGTGAGACCGGTACCGATCGCCCAAACCGGTTCATAAGCCACCACAATTTCACTGATGCAGTGACCGTTGATTTGAATCACTGCTGCCAGCTGACGCTTCACCACGGCCTCGGTCTGGCCCGCTTCGCGTTCGGCCAAACTCTCGCCGACACACACAATGGGTGTGATGCCCGCAGCCAATGCGCGCTGGGCTTTGGCGGCCACTAAGGCGTCTGATTCGGCGTGAAACAGACGACGCTCAGAATGACCCACTATGCAATAGCGCACCGAAAAGTCGCGCAGCATGAGGGCAGAGACCTCGCCTGTGAAAGCGCCTACCTCGTGCCCAGAGAGGTCTTGGGCTCCCAAATCGATGCCAGAGCCAGACAACAAAACCTGCATTTGAGCCAGATAAACAGCCGGCACACACAATGCCGCGCGGCAATCAAGCCCTGACACCTCAGCCTTCAGCCCAGCGACAAAAGCTGCATTGGCTGACAAATCGCCATGCATCTTCCAGTTGCCGATCATCAATTTGAGAGACTTGCTCATCACCAGGTCACCACCAATTTACCGATGTGCTGGTTGCTCTCCATCAGGGCATGGGCTTGGGCCGCACCCGATGGCAGATCACCAGCCGCATCCATCGCGCCAAACACGCTGTGAATGACCGGCTTGATGCGGCCTGACTCAATCCAAGGCCACACGGTATGACGCAAGGACTGGGCAATGGCCGCCTTGAAGGCCACAGGACGAGGCCGCAGCGTAGAGCCTGTGATGGTCAAGCGGCGGCGCAATACCAAGCCGGCATTGATCTCGCTCTTGATGCCACCTTGCACAGCAATGATGACCAAACGGCCATCCTCTGCCAAAGTCTCCACTTCGCGGGCCACATAATCACCCGCGACCATGTCCAAAATCACATTCACACCCACGCCGCCAGTCAGGCGCTTCGCCTCGGCCACGAAATCGGTGGTTTTGTAGTTGATGGCGTGGTCTGCACCCAAATCCAAGCAGGCTTGGCATTTGGCGTCTGAGCCCGCCGTCACGATCACCGTCGCACCGGCTGCTTTGGCCATCTGGATGGCTGTGACGCCGATGCCACTGGTACCCCCCTGGATCAACAAGGTCTCGCCCGCTTGCAAGCGCCCGCGGTCAAACACATTGCTCCACACGGTGAAGAAGGTCTCGGGGAGCGAAGCGGCTTCGGTGTCCGTCAGGCCCTTGGGCACTGGCAAACATTGGGCCACAGGGGCCACGCACAGCTGCGCATAACCACCACCGGCCACCAGCGCGCACACGCGGTCGCCCACAGCCAAACCCGCTTGGGCCATGGCGGCGGCATCGCCAGACACCACCACGCCTGACACCTCGAGGCCCGGAATATCCGACGCACCCGGTGGCACAGGATAGTTGCCGGTGCGCTGCAGCACATCGGGGCGGTTGATGCCGCTGGCCGAGACGCGAATGAGCAACTCGCCTGCCCCGGCCATGGGCTCAGGACGGGTGCCGGGCACCAGCACCGCAGGGGCGCCGAAGCTTTGGATTTCAATGACGTTCATGGTGAATCAACGCGGGTTTCGAGCAGCCATTGACCACCCGAAACCAAAGCGCCATTTAGGCCTGTGCAGGACGGTCCAACAAAGCCTTCATCGACAACTTGATGCGGCCTTTTTCGTCGGTTTCCATGACCTTGACTTTGACGATCTGGCCTTCGCTGAGGTAGTCGGTGACTTTCTCAACGCGCTCGTGGGCGATCTGGCTGATGTGCAGCAAACCGTCTTTGCCGGGCAACAGGTTGATCAAAGCGCCGAAGTCCAGGATCTTGGTGACTGGACCTTCGTAGACCTTGCCGATTTCGACTTCGGCCGTGATCTGCTCGATGCGCTTCTTGGCAATTTCGGCCTTCTCGCCGTCGGTTGCAGCGATGGTGATCGTGCCGTCTTCAGAAATGTTGATCTGGCAACCGGTCTCTTCGGTCAAGGCGCGAATGGTTGCGCCGCCCTTGCCGATCACGTCACGGATTTTCTCTGGGTTGATCTTCATGGTGAAGAGCTTGGGTGCGAAATCAGACACCTCGGTGTTGGCTTGGCTCATCGCTTCTTGCATCTTGCCCAGAATGTGCATGCGGGCTTCTTTGGCTTGGGCCAAAGCGACTTGCATGATCTCTTTGGTGATGCCCTGGATCTTGATGTCCATCTGCAGTGCAGTGATGCCGTGGGTGGTGCCGGCCACTTTGAAGTCCATGTCGCCCAAGTGATCTTCGTCACCCAAGATGTCGGTCAACACCGCAAAGCGGTTGTCTTCCTTGATCAAGCCCATGGCGATACCGGCCACGTGGGCTTTCATCGGCACACCAGCGTCCATCATCGACAAGCAACCGCCGCAGACCGAAGCCATGGACGAAGAACCGTTCGATTCGGTGATCTCGGACACCACACGCACGGTGTAGGGAAACTCTTCTTTGCTCGGCAACACCGCGGCCAAAGCACGCTTGGCCAAACGGCCGTGGCCGATTTCACGGCGCTTGGTGCTGCCCATGCGGCCCACTTCGCCAGTGGCAAAGGGAGGCATGTTGTAGTGGAACATGAAGCGGTCTTCGAACTCGCCAGCCAACGCGTCAATGCGCTGTGCGTCGCGCTCGGTGCCCAAGGTGGTAATGACCAAAGCCTGGGTCTCGCCACGTGTGAACAAGGCCGAGCCGTGGGTGCGGGGCAGCACGCTGTTGCGGATTTCGATGGGGCGCACAGTGCGTGTGTCGCGGCCGTCGATGCGGGGCTCACCAGCCAGGATCTGGCTGCGCACGATGCGCGCTTCGATTTCGAACAACAGGTTGTCAAGCTTGACCGGGTCAAATGCCACACCCTCTTCAGCCAAAGCCACTTTGACCGAAGCGTAGGCTTCGCGGCAAGCGTGTGTGCGGGCTTGCTTGTTGCGGATCTGGTAGGCCGCGCGCAACTTCTCTTCTGCCAAAGAAGCCAGCTTGGCTTCGAAAGTCGTGTCGCGGGCAGGCGCTTGCCAGTCCCAAACAGGCTTGCCGGCTTCGCGCACCAACTCGTGGATGGCGTTGATGGCAATCGCCGATTGGGTGTGGCCGTACACCACACCACCCAACATGATTTCTTCGGACAGTTGCAGGGCTTCGGATTCGACCATCAACACAGCGGCTTCAGTACCGGCCACCACCAGATCCATCACGCTGTCTTTGCGCTGGGTCTGACCGGGGTTCAGAACGTACTCACCATTGATGTAACCCACACGGGCCGCACCGATGGGGCCGTTGAACGGAATGCCCGAGATGGACAAGGCGGCTGACACGGCGATCATTGCGGCGATGTCGGCGTCAACTTCAGGGTTCAGAGACACGGTGTGGATGACCACATGCACGTCGTTGTAAAAACCTTCTGGGAACAGAGGACGGATCGGGCGGTCAATCAGACGGCTGGTCAGGGTCTCATGCTCGCTGGGCTTGGCTTCACGCTTGAAGAAGCTGCCAGGGATCTTGCCTGCGGCATAGGTCTTCTCGATGTAATCGACCGTGAGCGGGAAAAAATCTTGACCGGCCTTGGCGATCTTGGAGCCCACGACAGTGGCCAGCACCACAGTGCCGTCCATGTCGAGCAGCACAGCGCCGCCGGCTTGGCGAGCGACTTCGCCGGTTTCCATCTTGACCGTGTGCTGGCCCCACTGGAATGTTTTGGTAACTTTATTGAAAATGGACATGTTCAGA
Organism: Akkermansia muciniphila; assembly: GCA_943331105.2. Lineage (GTDB taxonomy): Bacteria > Pseudomonadota > Gammaproteobacteria > Burkholderiales > Burkholderiaceae_C > Limnohabitans_A. Next base: position 144,826 of record CALQKH020000006.1, on the reverse strand, counting down.
ACTCCTGAAAACAAAAGCGCATGAGGCTGCGCCGAGGGCCTGGAAGTTGACGCTCTGAACTCGATGCCATTCCACAAAACCTTGCCAACATTTGCATGAAAGCCTTGTGGAATGACACAGCGCGGGTTCTTTGAGACAAATTCCGACAGAAAAAAAGAATAAAGCGCCTGAGCTAGTGAACTAACTCAGGCGCTTTTCATCTGGATAGACGGTTACTTACGCAAGCCAAGTTTGGCGATCAACGCAACGTAACGGTCAGCATCACGGGACTTGAGGTAGTCCAGCAGTTTGCGGCGACGGCTCACCATGCGCAGCAGACCACGGCGACCGTGATGGTCTTTGGCGTGTGTTTTGAAGTGGGGCGTCAACTCATTGATACGGGCTGTCAGCAAAGCCACTTGGACTTCTGGGGACCCAGTGTCGTTGGCAGCGCGTGCATTGGCCTTGACGACCTCTGCCTTGATTGAGGATGCAATCATGGTGTTTCCTTGTTGTTTCGCTGGCTTCCAGTGAAGGATTTGAGCGGGTAAATGACTTGCGCCAACTGCCGGAAAAGCAAATGGCGTGCGTTCTGCAAGTCGCAAAACAGGTCAATTATAGACCGAAACAACCCAGCTGTGGGCGCACCTGACTCTCGCATCAGGGGAACACAGATCCACATGACGCTCAGAACCTGTGCTTTTGCAGAGGATCACCAACGCTCTTATGCAACTAAAGAATATATGCAAAACTAAAAAGTCGTTTGTTTTGGAATAAGCAAGGTCTACATTCAGAAGCTCACTTATCCAGGGAAAAGCATGAAACCGTTGGGTTGATCCGCTTATCCAGCCGGTCCCCACTGATTTTCCAAATCAACGACCCATGTACCAGTACACCCAATTTGACAAACAATTTTTGCGCGCTCGCGCAGCGCAGCACCGCGACCAGCTGGAGCGCTTTCAAGCCGGTCAGTTGAGCGCCGATGAGTTCAAGCCCCTGCGCCTGCAAAACGGCTGGTACGTGCAGCGCTATGCACCCATGCTGCGCGTGGCCGTCCCTTATGGCGAGATCTCAGCCAACCAGTTGCAGGTACTGGCCCAAATTGCCCGCGAGTACGACACGCCTGACCCCACCCTGTTGGCCCAGGCCCAAGCCATGCAGGACAAAATTGCAGGACCCGCCCCAAAACTGACCACCCATGTTGGTCACTTCACCACCCGCCAAAACGTTCAATTCAACTGGATTCCCCTGTCCAAATCGGCCGATGTGATGGACCTCTTGGCCAGCGTGAACCTGCACGGCATTCAGACCAGCGGCAACTGCATCCGCAACACCACCACCGACGAGTTGGCCGGAGTGGCCGTGGACGAGGTGGTAGACCCCAGGCCCTATGCCGAACTGATCCGCCAGTGGAGCACGCTGCACCCCGAATTTGCCTTTTTGCCACGCAAGTTCAAGATCGCCATCACCGGCGCTTTGGAGGACCGCGCCGCCATCGGCTGGCATGACGTGGGCCTTCAGATGGTGAAAAACGCCGCGGGCGAAGTGGGCTTCAAGGTACAAGTGGGCGGCGGCATGGGGCGCACCCCCATGGTGGGCTCGGTCATTCGCGCTTTCCTGCCCTGGAACCAGATCATGAATTACCTCGAGGCCGTGATCCGCGTCTACAACCGCTGGGGCCGCCGCGACAACATCTACAAAGCGCGCATCAAAATTTTGGTGAAAGCCAAGGGCCAGCGCTACTTTGAAGAAGTCGAAGCCGAGTACCAAGACATTCTGGTCAAAGACGGCGGCTTGCACACCATCCCACAAGCTGAATTTGACCGCGTGGCCGCTTGCTTTGCAGCGCCAGCCCTGGACCTGCCATCCGACTCCGCAGATTGGGCGGCCAAGGCTGGCGCCAACGTGAGCATCGAAGCAGCACAAACACCCGCCTTTGCCCGCTGGATGGCGCAAAACATCCAACCGCACCAGAACCCCGCGCTGCGTGCCGTGACCCTGTCTTTCAAGCGTCCGGGCCAAGCGCCGGGCGACGCCACCGCCGACCAGCTGGATGGCGCCGCCGCTTTGGTGTCCAAATACTCCGCAGGTGAAGCCCGCGTGACACACAGCCAAAACCTGGTGCTGCCTTGGGTGCGCCTAGACCAACTGCATGCGCTATGGCGCGAAGCCAAAGCGCTCGGTCTGGCCCAGCCCAACATTGGCCTATTGACCGACATGATTGCCTGCCCCGGCGGTGACTACTGCGCTTTGGCCAATGCCCGTTCACTGCCCTTGGCGGCCGCCATCACTGAGCGCTACCAAGACCTGGACGAACTCAACGACCTGGGCCACATCGACTTTCACATCAGCGGCTGCATCAACTCCTGTGGTCACCACCACTCGGGCCACATCGGCATTTTGGGTGTGGATAAGGACGGGAAGGAGTGGTACCAGGTGACGCTGGGTGGCTCAGATGGCAAAGCGCTGTCCGGCCCCACAGGCCCCGGCAAAGTGGTGGGTCCAGCGTTTTCGTCGGTTGAGGTGCCCGACGTGATCGAAGCGGTTTTGGACACCTACAAAACGCTGCGCTTGCCCGCGCAAGGACGCCACGAATACTTCATTGAAACCCTGCGCCGCGTGGGGCAAGACCCGTTCAAGACGGCGGCCAACGCCGCTCGTCACCACGGCTATGAAACCACCGCCTGAAGGCCGGGAAAACTGACCATGAAGATCCTCACCGCTCCCGAACATCTTGCTGGCCAATCGCCAGCCTCGATCTTGCTGGCCAACGACGTGGACCCGCGCACCCTCAACCTGAGCGGTGTGACGCGCATCGATTTGCAGTTCCCCAAATTCACCGATGGCCGGGCATACAGCCAAGCCTTTTTGCTGCGCCGCCGCTTGGGCTTTGCGGGCGAATTGCGCGCCACGGGTGATGTGCTGATCGACCAGTTGGTACAAATGCAACGCACCGGTTTTGACGTGGCCGTGCTGCGCGAGGGCGTGGACGCCTCAGCCGCGCAACGCCAGTTCGCCCGCTTTGCCGGGTTCTACCAAGGCTCGGCAGCCGCAACGCAACCACCCTTCGCCCTGAACACCTGATGACTTCCAGCCTTTTGTCCCCTCGCAACGCCCGTGCCAAAGCCACGGATTTGCACGCCAAGGCCAGCCCCCAATTTGCAGCCAAGCTGGCCGAAACTCAGGCGCTGCTACACCGGGCTGCGGCCGATTTTGCTCCGGTGACGCAAGCTTCAAGCCTAGGGGCGGAAGACATGGTGATCACCCACCTCATCAACAGCCTTCAGCTGGACATTCCTGTATTTGTGCTCGAAACCGGTTCGCTGCACACCGAGACTTTGGCGCTACTTGAGCGCACCCAAGCGCATTCGCGTGCGCCCATCGTGGTGTACCGCCCCGTTCAACAATCGGTCATCGAGTTCGTGCGCGAACAAGGCCAGAACGCCATCTACCAGAGCATCGACCTGCGCAAAGCCTGCTGTGCCATCCGAAAAACGGAACCGCTGTCCCGAGCCCTGAAAGGCCAAAAAACCTGGATCACTGGTTTACGCCAGGAGCAGTCGACAGCCCGCGCCGAGGTGCCTGTGTTGGACGAAAGTGAAGTGGCCACCAAGTCACTCTACAAATTCAACCCATTGGCCTGCTGGACTTGGGGCGACGTGTGGCACTACATCGCTACCCACAAGGTGGACTACAACCCGCTACACGACCAATTTTTTCCGAGCATTGGTTGCGCGCCTTGCACTCGGGCCATCAGCGTGGGTGAAGAGTTCCGCGCCGGGCGCTGGTGGTGGGAGGACGAGGCAGCCAAGGAATGCGGACTGCACGTCAAGAAATAACAGACACACCGCAGATCAAATGAGATGTAGGAGCCCCCACTGCGGACGCCTACAAGAAGATAAGAGAAAACCATGGCCGCCACAACGACCACCGAACTGAACACCCTGAGCAATGCACACCTGGACGCATTGGAAGAAGAGACCATCTTCATCCTGCGCGAAGTGGCGGCCGCGTTCGAGCGCCCCACCCTGCTGTTTTCGGGTGGTAAGGATTCGCTGGTCATGCTCAAATGCGCCGAAAAAGCCTTTGGCGGAAAAACCAGCCCCTCCGGTAGCGGCCGCATTCCCTATCCGTTGCTCATGATCGACACCGGCCACAACTTCCAAGAAGTCACCAACTTCCGTGACTTCCGTGCTAAGGAACTGGGCGCAGAGCTGATCGTGCGCAGCGTCGAAGATTCGATGAAGCGCGGCACAGTGCGCCTGGCCCACCCAGGCGAAAGCCGCAACGTGCACCAGTCGGTCACGCTGCTCGAAGCGATTGAAGAGTTCGGCTTTGACGCGCTGATCGGCGGCGCGCGTCGTGACGAAGAAAAGGCTCGCGCCAAAGAACGCATCTTTTCGCACCGCGACAGCTTCGGCCAGTGGCAGCCCAAGGCCCAGCGCCCGGAGCTTTGGACGCTGTTCAACCACAAACTGCAGCCCGGGGAACACTTTCGCGTGTTCCCGATCAGCAACTGGACCGAATTGGACGTATGGCAATACATTGCCCGAGAAAAAGTGGCCCTGCCCTCCATCTACTACTCGCACCAGCGCGAGGTGTTAGACCGCCGGGGCCTGCTGGTACCGGTCACCCCGCTAACACCCGCCCAAGACGGCGAGACTGTGGTGCTGCGCAAGGTGCGTTTTCGCACTGTGGGCGACATCACCTGCACCTGCCCGGTGCTAAGCACTGCCGCCACCCCCGAGCAAATTGTGATTGAAACACTGGCCGCCGATGTGAGCGAGCGCGGCGCAACGCGCATGGACGACAAGACTTCCGATGCTTCCATGGAAAAGCGCAAGAAAGACGGGTACTTTTAATGAACGCACTGAAATTCATCACCTGCGGTTCGGTCGACGACGGTAAGAGCACGCTGATTGGCCGCTTGTTGGTGGACACCAAGGCCGTGCTGCAAGACCACTTGGCCGGGGTGCAGCGCTCAGGAGAAACAGACCTGGCCTTGCTGACCGATGGCCTGAGCGCCGAACGCGAGCAAGGCATCACCATTGATGTGGCGTATCGCTATTTCAATACCGAAGCGCGCAAGTTCATCATCGGCGACGCGCCCGGCCATGAGCAGTACACCCGCAACATGGTCACGGCCGCATCGAGTGCGGATGCGGCTGTGGTGCTGGTCGATGCCATCAAGCTCGACTGGGCCAACCCCGAATTGCAACTGTTGCCTCAAACACGCCGCCATTCGCTCTTGGTCAACTTGCTGCGCGTTCCGTCCATCGTGTTCGCCATCAACAAGCTCGATGCTGTGGGCGATGCTCAAGCGGCTTACAAAAATATCGCAGGTGCTCTGGAAAAATTTGCTCAAGCCGCAGGCATTCGCATCGCGGCCATGGTGCCGGTGTCGGCCCTGAAAGGCTGGAACGTGGTAGAGACCCACAACGCCGAGCAAACCAACTGGTGCGGCTACGCGGGCCCCAGCCTGCTCAGCATCCTCGAAGACCTTCCGGTCACCCCCGCCGAGACCGATGTGGCCTTCAGCTTCCCGGTGCAATGGGTCGAAAAATTCCATGACTCCGCAGTGACCACCCAAGGCCGCCGCGTGTTTTGGGGCCGTGTGGCCACGGGCAGCATTGCGCCGGGCCAGACCGTCAGGGTCTTCCCGAGCGGCCAAACCGCCGTGGTATCCCAAGTGCTGAGCGCCACCCGCCAAGCGCTGGATAAGGCCGCAGGCCACAGCGCAGGCATCGTGCTCAACCGCGAAGTGGATGTCTCGCGTGGCGATTGGCTCTTGGCCGAACACGGCAGCCCCGAAGGCCAGCGCCAGCTCAGCACCACCATCGCTTGGATGGACGACGAGCCCCTGGTAGCAGGCCGCCTTTACTGGGCACTGCACGGTCACCGATGGGTCAAGGTGAAAGTGCAGAACGTGGTGCACCGCTTGAACGTCAACAGCTTGGCCGAAGAAGAAGCCACCGAACTGCCCCCCAATGCCATCGGCCATGTGATGTTGACCCTGCAAGAGCCCTTGGCAACGCTGCCTTTCACACAATCGCGGATTTTGGGCGCGATGGTGTTGGTGGACACGGCCAGCCACAAGACCTCGGGTGCCGTGTTGGTGAACTGAAACGGAACCCCATATCTGTGGCCCAAAGCCCTGCTGGCCTCATAGACACCGCCAGCCTGGGGGCCGGGCGCCGCCGAAACCCCCTTAAAATGTTCAACTGCGTCGTTTGGCTGCGCAAAACTCTTTCACTCCAAGTCCATCATGACCCACGTTGTTTCCGAATCCTGTATCCAGTGCAAATACACCGACTGTGTGGACGTTTGCCCCGTGGATTGCTTTCGCGAAGGCCCCAACTTTCTGACCATCGACCCCGATGAGTGCATTGATTGCGCTGTGTGCATCCCAGAGTGCCCGGTCAACGCCATCTTTGCCGAAGAGGACCTGCCCGCCGACCAGCAACACATGACTCAACTCAATGCCGAATTGGCCTTGTTGCCGGGCTGGAAGAGCATCACCAAGCGCAAAACCCCGATGCCCAACGCCGACGACTGGAAAGACAAGACCGGCAAGCTGTCCGAGTTGATTCGCTGACCCGGCCCATGCGTTCGCCGATCGAAACACAGGCCCTGGTGATCGGCGCGGGCCCGGTAGGCCTTTTCCAAGTCTTCCAGCTGGGCCTTCAAGGGATCCACTGCCACGTGGTCGATGCCCTGCCCCATGTGGGAGGGCAATGCGCCGAGCTCTACGCCAGCAAACCCATCTACGACATACCGGGCATTCCTTTTTGCACCGGCCAAGACTTGGTCGAGCGCTTGCAGCAACAAGTCTTGCCTTTTAAGCCCACGCTGCACCTGAGTCAGCACATCACCCACATCGAACGCCAAGCCGACCAGCGCCTGGTCGTGATGACCGATACCGGACAAAAATTTCTGACCCACACCTTGTTCATTGCAGCAGGCGTGGGTGCTTTTGTGCCGCGCCGCTTGGCACTCGAAGGCTTAGCGCCCTTAGAAGGCACGCAAGTCTTTGCCGAACACCCGGTGCCCGAGCATTGGGCCGGCCGACACTTGGTGGTGGCCGGTGATGGCGACGCCGCCTTGCAGACTTGCTTGGACGCCAGCACAGGCCCACAAGCCGCCGCCAGCGTTACCCTGCTGCACCGCCGTGACCAATTCAGTGCTGAACCCGATTTGATCGCCGGCATGCGCCTAGCCTGCCGAGAGGGCCGCATGCGTTTCATGGCAGGTCAGCCCACGGGCCTTCGGGTCGAGGCGGGCCGACTACACGCCCTGGAGTTGCTCAACCCGCAAGGCGAATCCGAATGGTTGACCTTGGATGTCCTGCAAACCTGCCTGGGCCTGTCGCCCAAATTAGGCCCCGTTGCGCAATGGGGGCTGGCCATGGAGCGCAAGCAATTGGTGGTCAACACCGAAAACTTTGGCACGTCTGAGCCCGGTATTTTTGCGGTCGGCGACATCAACACCTACCCCGGCAAAAAGAAACTCATCCTTTGTGGTTTCCACGAAGCCACTTTGGCGGCATTCGGTGCAGTGGCTTTGCTCAAGCCCCAAGAAAAAATCTTGCTGCAGTACACCACCACGTCGACCGTCCTGCACAAACGTCTTGGCCTGATTTGAGGTCATTTTGCCGAACGCTGTCTTGACTGCCAAACTCCCCCATCATGGCAACCAAACTGCTCAGCCTTGCGCACTGGCTGCGGTAGCCAGTCGGCGCAAGGGTTGGGGAGAAAAACCATGATTGAGCGGTCCATGCCCTTGACCGGTCTGCACCTGTGCGCCTTGTTCAATGGCATTCAAAATGAATGTGCGGGCCAACACGACCGCATCTTCCAAATTGTGACCCAGTGCCAGGTGGGCCGCGATGGCCGACGACAGCGTGCAGCCCGTGCCATGCACATTGCGGCTGGGGATGCGGGACGACGCCAAGCGGCGTGTGGGCCCCTCGGTCTGCACCAACAGGTCCACCACCTCATCGCCGACCAAATGTCCGCCCTTGAGCAACACCGCCTTGGCGCCCAGCGCCAAGAGCCCCTGCGCCGCAGCGTCCAGCGCCTGCGCGTCGGGAATAGATTGCCCCAGCAGCAACTGGGCCTCATCCAGGTTGGGTGTGACCACCGAGACGCGCGGAAACAATTCACGCACCAAGACTTGCACAGTTTCTTGGGCGATCAATCGGTCACCACTGGTGGCCACCATCACTGGGTCCAGCACAACTTGGCGAATCTTGTAATGGTCAATGGCCCAAGCCACCACCGACACAATGGCCGGCTCATGCAACATGCCGATCTTCAGGGCATCCACGCCGATGTCGTCCATCACCGCCTGAATTTGCGCTTTCAAAAACGACGCGGGCACCGCATGAATACCCTGCACACCCACCGTGTTTTGGGCTGTGAGAGCGGTGATCGCGCTCATGCCATAGCAGCCCAAAGCAGCAAATGTTTTCAGATCGGCCTGAATGCCGGCCCCCCCGCCGCTGTCCGATCCAGCAATGGTGAGCAAGCGCGCGTAACGTTGAGGATGGTGATTCATGCCGCAAATTATCGGCGATCCCGACTGGAATCTTTGACATGAACAAGCCCCTTTTCAGTGTGGTTTTGGGCGCAGGCCTGATGGGCCGAATGTTGGCCAACGCCTTGGCCCAAATCGGTCACCGCGTGCAAGTGCACGAAGCGCAAGGCGAAGACGGCCAAGGCTCGGCCGCGCGCGTGGCCGCAGCCATGCTGGCGCCTTTGGCCGAATCGGCCATCACCGAAATGCCTGTGGTGCGCATGGGCCACCATGGCCTGACGCGTTGGCCTGAGTTGATCGCAGCCCTGCCTGAGCCGGTGTTTTTCCAGCAAAACGGCACCTTGGTGCTGTGGCACCGACAAGACGCGGCCGAGGCCAAACGCTTTGAGGGCCTCTTGCTGCGCACACAAGACCAATGCCCCGAATTGCCCACCACCCAAAGGCTGGATGCACAGGCTTTGCAAAGCTTGGAGCCCGGTATGGAGCAACGCTTCAACCAAGCTTTGTATTTGCCCGGTGAAGGCCAACTCGACAACCGCGAATTGCTGGCCTCTTTGCTCAAAGGCATGGCGCAACTGGGTGTGGAGGTCCGTTGGAACAGCCCGGCATCGCCCGACGACTTTCAACCCGGCCAGAGCGGGCAACCCGACTGGGTTTTTGACTGCCGAGGTCTGGGCGCCCGCGAAAACTGGAGGCAACTGCGCGGCGTCAGGGGCGAGGTGCTGCGGCTTTACGCACCCGACGTCGAACTGCAGCGGCCTACACGGCTGATCCACCCACGCTACCCCATCTACATTGCGCCCAAAGAAAACCACGTGTTTGTGATCGGTGCGACCGAAATCGAGACCGAAGACCTGTCAGCCGTGAGCGTCCGCTCCACCTTAGAGCTGCTGAGCGCCGCCTACACGGTGCACAGCGGTTTTGCCGAGGCACGCATTTTGGAGGCCAGCACCCAAGCCCGCCCCACTTTGGTCGACAACCTGCCCGCCATCCGTTGCCTGGGCGAACGCGTCTTGCAAATCAACGGCCTGTACCGCCATGGTTTTTTGATCTCCCCCGCCATGCTGGACGTGGTGATGGAGTGGGTGCAACACCAAACCACAGATCTGGCCACACAGTTCAACTTGAAGTTCCAACATGCCTGAACCCACCATCCAAGTGCGCATCAACCAAGCCCTCTATAAGCTGCCGCAAGGGACCAGCTTGGCCGACGCCATTGCGCAGGTTGAGATTTCTCCACCCTTTGCCGCTGCGGTCAATTTGCAATTTGTCCCTCGGGCCCAATACCCTGAGCACCTGCTGCAAAATGGCGACCAAATTGAATTGATCTCGCCCATCACTGGCGGTTAAGACCCCACGAACTTCCCCATGAACACCCCCTCGCTGACCCCAGATCCCCTCGTGCTTTACGGCGAACGCTTTGACAGCCGCCTGATGCTGGGCACCTCACGCTACCCCTCGCCCAGCGTTTTGATCGAGGCCATTGAGCATTCAACCCCGGCCATGTTGACCGCTTCCTTGCGAAGGCAAACGGGCAGTGGCGGCGAGGCCTCGCAAAGTTTTTGGAACCTGCTGCGACAAGTCAAAGTGCCTGTCTTGCCCAACACTGCAGGCTGCCATAGCGTACAAGAGGCCATCACCACGGCAGAGATGGCGCGCGAAGTCTTTGAGACCGACTGGATCAAACTCGAATTGATCGGAGATGACTACACACTCCAGCCCGACACCCTGAACTTGCCCGCTGCAGCTGCGGCGCTCATCCAGTCCGGCTTCAAAGTTTTGCCTTACACCACCGACGACCTGGTCTTGTGCCAACGCTTGGTGGACGTGGGCTGCCAGGCTGTGATGCCTTGGGCAGCCCCCATCGGCACCGGCAAAGGCCCGATCAACCCGTACGCGCTCCGCACCCTGCGAGAACGGCTGAATGTGCCCATGATCGTGGACGCGGGCTTGGGTTTGCCCTCGCACGCCTGCCAAGTCATGGAGTGGGGATACGACGGGGTGCTGCTCAACACGGCCGTGGCCTTGGCGCAAGACCCGGTGCGCATGGCGCAGGCCTTTGCCCATGCGGTGGCGGCAGGCCGCTCCGCGTTTTTGGCGGGCGCCATGCAAGCGCAAGACAACGCTCAGCCCAGCACACCCGTGCTCGGCACCCCTTTTTGGCACCAAGCATGAACACATCCATGGCCACCAGCAAGGGCATTGCACAAACCTTAGCCCAAACTCATGCAGGCATGCTGGCAGGCGAGCCCCGCATCGACGACATGAGCATGCAAGACCAAGAGGCCGGTTGGGATGTGGAACACGCAGGGGTCTTGCAAGCATGCCGACAACTCGGTTTTTTGGAGCATGACGCCCAATGCGTGGCGCAGGCATGGCGCCAGCAAACCCTGCGTACCGGCCATTTTTCTGTGGCCGATTGGCCCACACAGCCGCAAGATTTTGGCCTCAGCGCCCACCCCAGAGACAAGGCCTTTGCGCCCTGCCCGCGCAATCTTGGCCTGTATGCGGTTTTGCCCGATGCGCAATGGGTGCACCGCATGGCCCAGACCGGGGTGCAGACGCTGCAGTTGCGCTTCAAATCCGAAGACCCTGATGCCATTCGCCAACAAGTTAGGCTCGCGGTTCAAGCCGTGCGCGGCACCGACAGCTTGCTGTTCATCAACGACCACTGGCAAATCGCCATCGAAGAAGGTGCTTACGGCGTGCATTTGGGCCAAGAGGACATGAATGACGCGCCTTTGGCGCAATTGCGGCTGGCCGGATTGCGCTTGGGCCTGAGCACACATGGTTACGCAGAAATGCTGCGTGCCGATGCCGCCTGCCCCAGTTATTTGGCGCTGGGTGCTATTTTCCCGACCACGCTCAAACGCATGGCCACAGCGCCCCAAGGCCTGTCACGCCTGAACGCCTACGCCCAGCTGATGCAGCACCACCCTCTAGTGGCGATTGGCGGCATCGACGAAGAGCGCATGCCCTCCGTGATGCAAAGCGGTGTGGGTTCGATCGCCGTGGTGCGCGCCATCACCGGTGCCCACCAGCCCGAGCAGACCGCCAAGGGTCTGAAACACCTGATCGAAAAATTACAAAAAACCGCACCCCGCTCTCAAAACAGGTCAAAAACAACCCTATAATTGAAAGCTGTTCCTCAATAGCTCAGTCGGTAGAGCGCCGGACTGTTAATCCGTAGGTCCCTGGTTCGAGCCCAGGTTGAGGAGCCAGAAATCAAAGGGCTGTGTGCAAGCACAGCCCTTTTTTCATGGCGGTCGGTCTCCTGCACTGGCTTGAATTGGGCAATACCCTTTGGCGGTACCCAACGCGCCACATCCCCCTAGCCCCCTCAAATAGCTTCGCCTGCTGTCACCTCTGCATCAGGGCGCCAGGCACTGGTGCTGCTTCAATAGCCCCATGGTTTTCTGGGCAGATCCGGAGCCAAGTCTTCAATTTTGATCAGGACAGCAAATGACAACTTCACTCAATGGTCAAGTGGCCTGGATCACGGGCGGCGGCAGCGGCATAGGACTGGCTGGGGCGGTTGAACTGGTCAAGGCCGGTGCCCATGTGGTGATTTCCGGGCGCAATGCAGCCACCAACGCCAGCGCACTGGCCCAACTGCAAAGTCTGGGCAGCGCCGAAGCGGTGCTGCTGGATGTGGCAGACAAACACGCCGTCAAAGCCACCGCCCAAGACATCGTGGCGAGGCACGGCCGCATCGACATGCTGATCACCAGCGCGGGCACCAACGCCACACAGCGCAATTTCGATGTGGTCACCCCAGAGGCTTGGGACGACGTGGTGGCCATCAACCTGTCGGGGCTTTTTTATTGCGTGCACGCGGTATTGCCCACCATGCGCCAACAACAAGGTGGCTTGATCATCAATGTCTCCTCATGGGCTGGGCTTTACGCGTCCAAGCTCACAGGCCCCGCTTACAACGCCACCAAACGCGCGGTACTGGCGCTGACCGAGTCCATCAACATGGAAGAGTGCCTGCACGGTATCCGCGCCACCTCACTCTTGACCGGCGAAGTGGCCACTCCGATTCTGGACAAACGGCCTGTGCCGCCATCGGCTGCGCAGCGCGAGCGCATGGTGCAAGCCGAAGACATGGGTCAAGTCATTTTGTTTTTGGCTCAGATGCCGGCTCGCACCTGCATCAATGAGCTGATCATCTCGCCCACTTTCAACCGCTTCTACACCGGTGGCCTGGAAACCCCAGCCAAACCATGAGCTTGGCGAGTCGAACCAAGACCAAACTCTTCTTGGCCCCATGAGCCAACTTTTCAGCGACAGCGCCCGCAACCGTCGTATCGGCATAGCGCTGGTCACCGTGACCACGGTGATGTTTGCTGTTCTGGACGCGTCTGCCAAATGGCTGGTCATGACCCTGCCCGTGATGCAGGTGGTGTGGATGCGGTTTTTGACGCATTCGCTGTTTTCGATTGCTGTCTTTGCGCCCTCCCTCAAGAGAGACCTATGGCGCTGGCGCCACCCCCGCCTGCAATTGCTGCGGGGCCTGATGTTGGCCAGCATGACAGGCCTCAACTTTTGGGCCTTGCAGTATTTGCAACTGGCCGAAACCGGGGCCATGCAGTTTTCAGTGCCGATCTTGATTGCACTGCTCTCGGCCTGGTGGCTGGGCGAGCGGCTGGATGCCAAGCGCTGGCTGGCGATTGCGATGGGTTTTGTCGGCGTGCTGGTCATCATCCGCCCGGGCAGCAGCGGCTTTCACCCAGCCATTTTGCTGTCGGCACTCAATGCCGTCTTGTACGCGCTGTTCAACATGATGACCCGCTACCTGGCCAGCAGCGACAACCCAGCAACAACCCAGTTGACTTCGGCGGTAGTGGCCACCTTGGTCATGACGCCGATCGCCTTGTGGCAGTGGCAAAACCCAGCCACCTTGCTCGAATGGCTGATCATGGGCTTGGCCGGTTTATCTGGCGGGATTGGCCACTATTTTGTGGCGGTGGCCCACCGCTATGCCTCGGCAGCGGTGCTGGGCCCGTTTCTGTACCAGCAGATCATTTACATGAGCGTGCTGGGCTGGTGGGTGTTTGGCCAAGTGCCCGATTTGACCGTGGTGCTGGGCACCTTGGTGGTGGTCGCCAGCGGTCTGTATCTGCTGTGGCGCGAGTTTCAAAAACCCGCCCCGCTTCCTTTAACCGACTGACCCATCCAGGGTTTCAGCACAACAGGAGTCCATCATGTCCTCATCCTCCCGCTGGAAACACCGCCCTCCGGGCTCTAACTGGGGCGACTTCGGCCCCGACGACCAATGCGGACGCATGAACCTTCTGACACCCGAGAAAGTTTTGCAGGGCATCGCCGAAGTCCGCACGGGTCAGACTTTCAACCTGAGTTTGCCGCTGGATTTTCCGGGTGGTAATGTGCTCAACCCCAGACGCCAGCCGCCCGTGCTGCGCCCCACCTTGCGCGAGGGCAAGGCCAACATGAATTACCAACTTTGGTGCGATGACCCCAGCTGCACCGATGTGATTTGCGACGATCTGGTGATCATGCACTTGCAGTACAGCACCCAATGGGACAGTTTGGCGCATGTGGGCTCCATGTTCGATGCCAATGGCGATGGCATACCCGAAGCGGTTTATTACAACGGCTTTCGGGCCGGTACAGATGTGATCGGCCCCAGCGGAAGCGGCGGTGCCGGTATTTTTGGTTTTCCAGAAATTGCCCGCGAATCCACATCCTCGGCCAAAGCGCTGGGCATCGAAAAAATGTCCGAACGCTGCGTCCAAGGCCGCGCCGTGATGATCGACCTGCACGCCCACTTCGGGCGTGAACGGGTGCGGGTGGACTACGACCTGTTGATGGACATCTTGCAAAAAGACAGGGTGGTGATTGAGCCTGGCGACATGGTGTGTTTGCACACGGGCTTTGCCCAAATGCTGCTGGAGATGAACAAACAGCCCGATCCACACACGGTCGAAAACGCCTGCGCGGTGCTCGAGGGTCGAGACGAGCGCTTGCTGCAGTGGATCACCGACTCGGGTCTGGTGGCCCTGATCGCCGACAACTACGCCGTCGAGGGCTTGCCCGCCACGCCCCGGCCGGGCAGTTGCGCCGCCCTGCCTTTGCACGAGCATTGCTTGTTCAAGCTGGGCGTGCACTTGGGCGAAATCTGGCACCTGACCCCGCTGGCCGATTGGCTGCGCAGCCACGACCGCCAACGGTTTTTGCTCACCGCGCCACCGCTGCGCTTGCCCGGAGCAATTGGCTCGCCAGCGACCCCGATCGCCACGGTCTAAGCTGTTCGACACTGTTGCCAATAACCGCCCTGTTCAGGGTTTGCGCTAGAACCATGATCGACGGGATCAGGCCATACTCATGCTTTTGATATTTCCAAGAGCCAAAACCATGAAATCCTGGATGACCCGTGCAGCTTGCGCTGCTTTGGTGACGTGCATGCCCCTTGTATCTTGGGCGCAAGCTTGGCCAACCAAGCAACCGATCAAATTGGTCGCTGTTTTCCCGCCAGGCGGCTCGGTCGACCAAGTCGCACGCATTTTGTCCGGCCCTTTGTCGCAACAATTGGGACAAAGTGTGGTGGTTGAAAATAGAGGCGGCGCATCCGGCGTGATTGGCACTGCAGGCGTGCTCAGTGCGCCGGCCGACGGCTACACCTTTGCGGTGGTGTTTGACACGCATGGCGTCAACCAAAGCCTGATGCCCAACATGCCCTACGACAGCAAGCGGGACTTGGTGCCATTGGTGCTGGTGGGCACGTCGGCCATGATGCTCACCACCCATGCGGCCAGCGAATACAAAAGCTTTGCCGATGTGATTGCCGCCTCCAAGGCCAAAAAGAATGTGGCTTACGGCTCAATTGGCAACGGCAGTCTGGGCCATTTGGCCATGACCTTGATGGCCAAAAATGGCGGTCTGGAATTCAACCATGTGCCTTTCAAAGGCGGCGGCCCCTTGATGAACGACGCCATCGCAGGTCACATTCCGCTGACCATTGGCACAGTGTTCTTGAACAAGCCACACATCGACAGCAAACGCCTGCGTCCTCTGGCGGTGACCTCATCCAAGCGTGTGGCGGAATTCCCCGATGTGCCCACCATTGCCGAAGCTGGCTTTCCAGGTTTTGAAGCACCTGCTTGGTGGGCTCTGCTGGCCTCGGCCAAAACGCCACCCGACATCATCAAGCGCATGAATGAAGAATTGAACAAGACACTGAGCAACCCCGAAGTCTCCAAGCGCTTGGAGGCGCAAGGCATCAGCATTGCAGGGGGCAGTGTGGAACGCGCCAAGACCTTCATCGACGGCCAACTCGACACCTGGGCCAAAGTCGTGCGTGAAAACGGCATCAAGCCCGACTGATCTCAATCGGCGTCTGGCAGGGGCGCATCGGTCACCCGTTCGGGGTTCAACACCCGAACGCGGTGGTCAACGTAGTAGCCACCAAACTCGGTGTACTTGAGCAACACGCGGTCGCACTGGCCACACGCAAAAACATCACAACGGTTGTAGGGAAAAAACTGGGGGGCAATCGGCGCCTCGGGTGACTCGTAGCGTGTGCCGGCGGGGTGAAATTCTGCAAAACTGGGTTCTGGCAAAGGTGAGCCATCGGCGTCCAGTGTGGCCCGCAAGCTGCCCAGTTGTTGCACGGCACCTTCTGGCCAACGGTCACCGCTCACGCTTTCCCAGCCCTCACACGCCCCCAGAGAACAATCGCAAGCTTTGGGTGTGTGGCGCTCTGCCAGTGCGCGCAAGGCTTGCGCGTCCAGCACCTGGTTTTCAGTGGTCATGGTGCCAAAGCCTCACAAAATTTTGATGGTTTCAGCTGTCAGCATGACCAAGTCTGCATCCGAGATGAGGGTGATGCGGTTTTGTTCGGCGTATTCGTTGGCTTTGGCACTGACTTGGCCCAGGGTGATGCACACACAGTTGCGCGCCTCCAGTGCGTCCCGAGCAGCCACCAATTCACGCAAGGACTCCACCCCCAGGGCAGCGGCCTTCCAGCGTTTGGCACTGACCACCGTGAGAACACCTTTTTTCTCCAATTGCATGTCGGCAGCGCCATTCAGGTGCTTGACGGTGTAGCCCTGGCGGGTGAACGCTGTCTCCAGCAAGGCAGAAAAATCACGCCAACCCATGCTCGAGAGCATGCTCATGCCTTTTTCAAGTTCTGCGGCACTGGGCAAGTTGCGCTGGCGCCACATGGCCATGCAGCCAATCACAAAGAAAGGGAAACCGCCCAGCATGCCCACACCGGCATATTCTTTGGGCAACAAGGCTCCTGCCGCCAAAGCAATCACCGCCACCAACACAAAGCTGATCCACCACGGTGAACGCAATAACACCGCGAACAGCGACTTCTCTGACATTTTGAATTTCACACCGACTCCTGAACCTGAAAAAAGCAGGCGCTATTTTCGCTCAGCAAGGCGTGTCACCCGCCAGTGTGATGCGGTGCATGACCCGTCGAAAACCATGGTAATCATTGACGGGGTTGTGCTGCGTGCAGCGGTTGTCCCAAACCGCCAGCGAATGAGGCTGCCAAACAAATCGGCAAGTGAACTCGGGCTTGACTTGGTGCTGAAACAAAAAGTTGAGCAAAGGCGCGCTTTCGGCGTCCGTCATGCCCACGATGCCTGCGGTGTGCGCCACATTGACATACAGCGCCTTGCGGCCGGTTTCGGGGTGGGTTCTCACCAAAGGGTGGTGCGCAAGATGCGCTTGGGGCGAACTGTCCTTGCCGTCCGATTTGATGCGGTCCTCGCGGGTTTTGGAGACGTCGGCTTTGGCCGAACTGCTGATGCCCACCAACCCGTCCAGCAGGCGCTTCATGGTGTCCGACAGCGCTTCCCAAGCCAAGTACTGGTTGGCAAACAGCGTGTCACCGCCATATGGTGGAATCTCTTTGGCCAACAGCATCGAGCCCATGGGGGGCTGTGGCAAATAGGTGGTGTCGGAGTGCCAAATGCCACCAAAGTTGACTTTTTCATGTTCGAGTTTTTTGACCTCGATGACACACGGAAAACCCTCCAGCCCTTTGACAAAAGGGTATTCGATCGGCTGCCCCAGCGTTTGCGCGAACGCCATGAATTGATGGGGCGAAAGGTCTTGGTCGCGGAAGAAAATGACCTGGTTTTGCAACAAGGCATCGCGGATTTCGCGTTGCTGCTCCCCGCTCAAAGTTTGGGTCAAATCGACCCCGTGCAGCTCGGCGCCCAGGGCACCTGCAATTCGGCGAATCATCATGCTTTTCATTGTGTCACAGCACCTGGGCTGGGCCACCCCGTGGCTTGTCCGCCGTGAGACAAGCACGGCGTGCGTGCTGTGTCATTCTGAAGCACCTTTTCATTGGAGCGGAAATGATCCTACGCGGTATAAAAATCTTGGCCTTGTCTTTGGGCCTGTGTCTGACTCAAAGCGCTGTGCTGGCGCAAGAGTTTTTGTCCAAACCCGTGCGCATTGTGGTGCCGCAAACCCCGGGCGGTGCGTCCGATGCATTGGCACGCATCATGGCGCAAAGACTCAGCGAAAAGTGGGGCCAATCCGTGGTGGTCGAAAACCGCGCAGGCGCGGGTGGCAACGTGGGCATGGAGCATGTGTCCCTGGCTGCAGCAGACGGCCACACCTTGCTGATGAGTTACGCGGGCTCTCACGCCATCAACGCCGCCTTGTACAAAAAACTGCCTTTTGATCCAGAAAAAGATTTCGAGCCTGTGGCCACCTTGGCGACCTTGCCTTTTGTCTTGGTGGTTCGGCCTGACTCGCCAGTCAAGAGCATCAAGGATTTGGTCGAGCAAGGCAGCCGCGCACCCCTGACGTTTGGCTCAGCGGGCAACGGCTCGGTCAACCATTTGTTGGGGGTCATGTTCAATGCTGCCGCCAAAACCAAACTCGAACACATTCCCTACAGGGGCGCAGCGCCCGCCATGCAAGACCTGATGGGCGGTCAGATCAACATGGTCTTCACCAGCCTGCCCTCGGTCTCGGGCGCCATCAAGGCCGGCACATTGCGCCCGGTGGCCGTGACCAGCGCGGTGCGCTCAGGCAACTTCCCCAACATCCCCAGCATCGCGGAGTCAGGCTACAAAGAATTCGATGTATCGCCTTGGTTCGGGCTGTTTGCCCCCGCCAAAACACCTGCTGCGGTGGTCAGGCGCATCAACCAAGATGTGCAAGACATCCTGAAAAACAAAGACGTGATTGAGCGCTTCAACGCGCAAGGGGCCGATGTGCTGATCACTCAACCGGCCGAATTTGCCAACATGCTCAAGCGCGACCTGGCCAAATGGGCCGTGGTGGTGAAAGAGTCCGGCGCCCAAATTGACTGATACCCCACAAGGAAAGACGATGACACATGCTTCTTTTTCTCGCCGCACGGCGATGGCATTGGCCTTGGGGCTGTCCTTCAGCGCGGGCGCCATGGCGCAAACCTGGCCTGACAAACCCATCCGCATCGTGGTGGGATTTGCACCCGGTGGTTTCACCGACGTGCTGGCCCGCACCATTGGCCAAAAGCTGCAAGACCGCTTGGGCCAACCCGTGGTGGTGGACAACAAAGCCGGTGCGGCTGGCACCGTAGGCGCCGACATCGTGGCCAAAGCCCGGCCCGATGGCTACACCTTGTTGCTGGGCCACAGCAACTCCAATTCGGTGGCACCTGCGCTCTACCCCAAACTGCCTTACGACGTGGTGAAAGACTTCACACCCATCATCCGCGTCGCCTCGACGCCTTTGCTGCTGACCGTCAATCCTGGTGTGCCTGCCAACGACGTCAAGGGCTTCATCGCCTTGGCCAAACAAAAACCCATGGGCCTGAGTTTTGCCTCATCGGGCAGCGGCAGCGCACAACACCTGGCAGCGGCCCGCTTCATGTTGGCCACCCAGACGCAGATGAATCACATCCCCTACAAAGGCAGTGGTCAAGCCATCGTCGATTTGCTGTCGGGCCAAGTCAACCTGAACTTTGAAAGCCCTCCCAACGTGATGCCGCACTACCAAGCGGGCAAGCTGCGGGTCTTGGCCATCACCAGCGACAAACGTTCGCCCCTGATGCCCAACGTGCCCACCATGGCCGAAGCGGGCGTGGCCAACGCTGAAATGCTGCAATGGTTTGCCGTGCTGGGTCCAGCCAAACTGCCTGCCGACATCACCCGTCGCTTGAACAGCGAAATCGCCGCCATTTTGCGCTTGCCCGAAGTGGCCGAAAAAATCGCCTCTCAGGGCGGCGAAATCATTGGCGGCACGCCCGAATCGTTTGCGGCTTTCATCCCGGAAGACAGCGCCTCTTGGGCCAAGCTGGTGCGCGAAGCCAACGTGCGCATGGACTGAGCCATGTCAGCCATCCCGAAAACCACCGACCTTTGCGACGCTCGCGAGGATGTGCAAGCCTGTGCCGTGCTGTTCCAAAGTTACGGCCTGCGCCAAGCTTTTACCGGGCCGATACGCACCTTGCGGTGCTTTGAGGACATTGGCCTGATGCGCGACACCGTGAGCCAACCCGGACACGGTCAGGTGCTGGTGATTGACGGCGGGGGCTCCATCGCGCGCGCCTTGTTTGGCGACGTCATGGCCGAACTCGCCTCACGCAACGGTTGGGCGGGTTTGGTCATCCACGGTGTGGTGCGCGATGCCAACGAACTGAACACCATCGCCATCGGCGTCAAAGCCCTGGGCACGGTGCCCAAGCGCGGCAGCCGCACGGGCTCTGGCGAACGCGATGAGCCTTTGCATTTCGGCGGCGTGACCTTCACCCCGGGCGACCATCTGGTGGCCGATGCCGATGGCGTGATCGTGCTGCCCACGGGTTTGACGGCCGCAGACATAGCGGTCGCTGACGTGGTGGCCGCTACCGCCGCTTACGCTGCGGGCACCGTTTCACGGGCAGAGACATCGCCACTTGCATCCCCGACATGACGGGGCGCACCCTGTACCAGCGCATCGTGGATGCGCACACGGTGCGGCCACTGGGTGACACCGGGCAAATCCTGCTTTATGTCGACCGGCAGGTGCTCAACGAATACACCAGCCCACAGGCTTTTGCGGCGCTGCATGCGCAAGGCCGGCCGGTGTGGCGGCCAGGCTGCACCCTGGCTGTGGTCGACCACGTCAACGCCACCACGCCTGTACGCAACGCCCGCACCATGGTTTTGCAAGATGCCGACCGCGCCCGGCAAGTGCACACCTTGGCCAACAACTGTGCCCGCCACGGCATTGAGCTGTTTGACATGCTGGACACACGCCAAGGCATCGAACACGTGGTGGCCAGCGAACAAGGCTGGGTTTTGCCAGGCATGGTCATGGCCGCTGGCGACAGCCACACCACCACCCACGGGGCCATGGGGGCTTTGGGGTTTGGCATTGGCAGCAGCGAAATCGAACACCTGCTGGCCACCCAGACTTTGGTGTACCGACCCCAAAAAAACATGCGCGTCACGGTACACGGCTTCTTGCCGTCGGGCATCACGGCCAAAGATGTGGTGCTGAGCCTGATCGCGCAGATCGGTGCCGATGGCGCTGCTGGCCACGTCATCGAGTACACAGGCGACGCGGTACGCGCGATGGGTGTAGAGGGCCGACTGACACTGTGCAACATGAGCGTGGAGGCCGCAGCGCGTGGGGCCATCGTGGCACCGGACGATACCCTGTTTGACTACCTGCACGGTCGCCCGCGTGTGCCGCAAGGGTCACTGTGGGATGCCGCCGTGGCGCAATGGCAAAAACTCAAGAGCGACGACGCTGCCGTGTTTGACCGCGAGGTCAGCTTGGACGCCCGCCTCATCGCGCCGCGCGTCACCTGGGGCACCAGCCCAGACCAGGGTGTGGCCATTGACGGTGTGGTGCCCGACCCTGCTCTTGAAAGCGACGCTCAACGGCGCCAAGGCATGCAACGCGCTTTGGCTTACATGGATTTGAAACCTGGCCAAGCACTGCAGGGCTTGCCCATCAGCCATGCGTTCATTGGCTCATGCACCAACAGCCGCATCGACGATTTGCGTGATGCCGCGCGCTATGTGAAAGGCCGCCGCGTGGCGCCCGGCGTGCGCGCCATGGTGGTGCCGGGGTCCTCCAGCGTGCGCGTCCAAGCCGAGGCAGAAGGCTTGGCCCGTATTTTTCAAGAAGCCGGTTTTGAATGGCGCCAGTCGGGCTGCTCGATGTGCGTGGCGATGAACGAAGACCACCTGAACCCGGGTGACCGCTGTGCCTCCAGCACCAACCGAAATTTTGAAGGCCGCCAAGGCGCAGGCGCGCGCACCCATTTGATGAGCCCCGCCATGGTGGCTGCTGCCGCCGTGAGCGGAGTGCTGACCGACTTGCGCACCCTGTCCAGTCTCTGAGGCATCACGCAGGACTTCTCAACCATATGACCTTTAAGCCACCAGCTTCCCACACCCGAAGCCCCCTCACCACCCTGTCCGGCCCTGCGGCCGCCCTGAGCTTGCCGCACGTCGACACCGACCAAATCATGCCCAAGCAATTCCTCAAGGGCATTGACCGTGAAGGTCTGTCCCAGGGGTTTTTGCACGACATGCGTTTTGATGCAGCAGGCCAAAAACGCGCCGATTTTGTGCTGAACCAAGCGCCTTGGACCGAAGCCCAATTTTTGATCACCGGACCCAACTTCGGCTGTGGCTCCAGCCGTGAACACGCTGTTTGGGGCATGCAACAGTTGGGCATCCGCTGCGTGATCGGGGCCAGCTTTGGCGGCATTTTCAGTGACAACTGCCTGCGCAATGGTGTGCTGGCCTTGGTCCTGCCCGAAGTCGATGTGGCGCGTTTGATGCGCTTGGCCCAAGACCCTCTGCTTTGCCACATGCAACTGGAATTGCCAACGCAAAGCTTGTACACCTCAGGGGACGTACAACGCTTGCGTTTTGACCTCGACCCTCTGCACAAAGAGATGCTGTTGCATGGTTTGGACGCCGTGGGCATGAGCCTGACGCATGCCCAAGACATCCGAGAATTTGAAACTCGGTACCACACGGCTTCTCCATGGGCTGCGCCAAGGCAAAATCACACCACCCCCTAAAAGCGCCTCTTGGAGATGCCCCATGGTCCATTACTTTGACGAAGCCCGCGTTCAAGAACTGCTGAGCGTTCCCGATTTACTCCAAGGCGTGCGCGATGCCTTGGTGGCATTGTCGCTGGGGCAAGTGGTGCAGCCGCTGCGCATGGTCATGCCGATTGGCCAAGCCTCCAACGACGGCCTGCTGTTTCTCAAACCCGCACAACTGGGCGATGCCCTGAGCACCAAGCTCATCACCCTGGTGCCCGGCAACGCACAAAAGGGTTTGCCAACCTTGCTCAGCACCATCGTGTTGATGGACCCCGCCACTGGGCAAACCTTGGCAGTGATGGAGGGCAACACCATCACTGCCATGCGCACGGCGGCTGCATCTGCCGTAGCGGCAGACAAGCTGGTGCCGCGCACCCCGCAGGTGGTGGCCATGCTGGGCAGCGGCGTGCTGGCCCGCAGCCATGCACAAATGTTGCGCGCCGTGCGCGAGGTGTCCGAGATTCGGGTGTGGAGCCCCAACTCCGCCAACGCCCAGTTGTGCGCACGCGACATCGATGGTGTGGCTTACCCCAGTGCAGAACAAGCGGTGCGCGGGGCCGACATCGTGTGCACGGTGACCAACGCCAGCGAACCGGTGCTGCAAGGGGCATGGCTCAAGCCCGGCGCCTTTGTCGCCGCCGTGGGTGCACCCCGCCCCACTTGGCGCGAGCTGGACGATGCGGCCATGGCCAACTGGGTGGTGGCCGATCAACGTGAAGCGGCTGAAAAAGAGTCGGGCGATGTGATGCTTTCGGGCGCAACGGTAGCTGCCGAGATCGGCGAAATTTTGTGCGGCCGTGTTGCACCGCCTCCGGCAGGCACCACCATGATTTTCAAGTCACTGGGCCAAGCGGTTGAAGACACTGTGGCCGCACGACTGGTTTACCGCGCGGCGTTGGCCGAGGGCTTTCGTCTGTGAACCGCGCCGATGTGGTGATCGTGGGCAGCGGCGTCATGGGCGCGGCCACGGCCTATTGGTTGACCTGCCTGGAGCCTGGACTGCGCGTCACGCTGGTCGAGTCGGACACGCGCTACGAAAAAGCTTCTTCATCCCTGTCGGCCAGCTCGATTCGCCAGCAGTTCACCTGCCCGGTCAATATCCACCTGAGCCAATACGGCATCGGTTTTTTGCGCCAGGCCGATCAGCACTTGGGCCTGCCCGATCAAGCTGTGGCGCTCGGTTTGCAAGAGCCCGGTTATTTGTATTTGGCGCAAACCGAGCAAGTGGCTGGCATGCAAAACGCCCATCAAATTCACCAACAAGCCGGGGCCGATGTCGCGCTGCTCGGGCCCGAAGCCCTGCGCCAGCGCTTTCCTTGGTTGAACGTGGACGATGTGGCCCTGGGCAGTCTGGGTCTGAGCGGCGAAGGCTGGTTCGATGGCCCAGCCCTGCACCAGGCATTTTTGAAAAAAGCCATGGCACAAGGCGTGCAACGCGTGCACGACCGGGTGGTGGGCATGGCGCACACCGACACGCAAGTGAGCGCAGTGCAGCTGGCCAGCGGCGGGAGCTTGTCCTGCGGCCAAGTGGTCAATGCTGCGGGGCCATGGGCTGGCGAAGTGGCGGCCATGGCCGGGGTGCAATTGCCCATTGAAGCCGCGCGGCGCACGGTGTTTGTGCTGTCTTGCCCCGAGCCACTGCCGCAATGCCCCTTGCTGATCGACCCGAGCGGCTGGTGGCTGCGGCCTGAAGGCCGTTTTTTGATCACCGGTGCAGAGCCTTTGCACACCGAAGCCAAGCTGCCGCTGGAGCCCAACTGGGCCGAATGGAACGACGAACAATGGGCTTCGCTGGCACACCGCATCCCGGCGCTGGCGGCTTTGCGCGTCGAGCGGGCGTGGGCGGGTTACTACGAGATGAACACCTTCGATCACAACGCCGTGATCGGCCCACACCCTGACATGCGCAACCTGTATTTCATCAATGGTTTTTCAGGTCACGGCATGCAGCACTCCGCTGGGGCCGGTTTGGCACTGGCCGAGTGGATGCTGCAAGGCAAGTCCAAAACCATTGATGTGCAAGCCTTGGGCTTTGAGCGCTTGGTGCAGAACAGGCCGCTGCTTGAACTCCAAGTCATTGGCTAATCCATCAGGTCTTCGCGGGCTTCGATGTGCAAACGCTGCACCACCGAGCCTCGGGTGCCCGCCACAGCGCGGATGCGCAGGGCCGGACCGGCTTCAAGGACCACACGGCAGTGGTAATCGAGCCCGTCGGTCTGACCCGGGCAGCTGCTGGCGATGCGACGGTGCCACTGCTGCTTGCCATCGATCTCCAGCGTCAATTCGTGCCAAGCCTCGGCGTTGTCTTCAGGCACGCGCACCCACAGGCTCACATCGATGTCAAAGGTGCGTGCACGCTTGAGTGCGCCAGGAATGTGAAGCACGGCCACCCCATCGCCCACCTCGGTGCGCCACAACTCAGGTTTTGCGATGGACGCCATGGACTTCAGGATTGCAGCAGGGTTTGCAGTTCGCCGCTGTCGATCAGGCGGCGCAGGTCATCGGCCCCACCGACCAGCGTGCCGCGCACAAAGACCATGGGAAATGTGGGCCAACCGGTCCACATTTTCAGGGCATTGCGCAAGCGCCACTTAGAGAAATAGCTGCCAAGCTCGATGTATTCGTGCGCCACGCCCGCTGCGGCCAGCGCCTTACGAGCCTTGCCCACAAAAGGATTACCCGACAAACCCACCACCACGACGGCGTGCTGGGCAATGGCAGTTTGCACCTGCTGGATCACGGGCAAGTGGTGCTCGGCAATGCGTTGGCGAATGGCCGGGTGGATGGCCGATTCGGCGAGAAGGGTTCGTGTCATGGTGGTCCTCAAGAGGACGCGATCATAGTCTGCAAGGCTTGTCCGGTGCATGACTGCCCCAGCCGCCCTTTGCCGCTTACAGTCAAGCCATGCAGCACTTTTACGAACCCAAAGCAGGCCACGGCCTCAAACACGACCCCTTCAACGCCATCGTAGGCCCGCGGCCCATTGGCTGGGTGTCCAGCCGCAGCAACAGCGGCGTTTTGAACTTGGCGCCCTATAGTTTTTTCAACGCCTTCAACTACGTGCCCCCGGTGATTGGTTTTTCCAGCATCGGGCGCAAGGACTCTTTGAACAACATCGAAGCCACTGGCGAGTTTGTCTGGAATCTGGTCACCCGCGAACTGGCCGAGGTGATGAACCAAACCTGCGAAGCCGTGCCCCCTGAGGTGAGTGAGTTCGATCTGGCGGGTTTGACGCCCGAGCCCTCGCGCATCGTGGGCGTGCCACGCGTGGCACAAAGTCCGGTCAGTTTTGAATGCCGTTGTACACAAATTTTGCAACTGAAAGACTTGCAAGGCCAAAACATCGACACCTGGATGGTGTTTGGTGAAGTGGTGGGCATTCACATCGCGCAGCGTTTGCTCAAGGACGGCGTTTATGACACGGCCAACGCGGGACACATCCTGCGCGGCGGTGGTCCGGCCGATTACTTCAGCATTGGGCCAGAGCAACTGTTCAAGATGTACCGCCCCGCCAGCGGTGCGCGCGATTTGCCCAAGTAAGCAGTAGGCTCCCCGGGCATGGGGTTAAGTCGCACCGGCACACAATGCATTTGGGCTGTTAACGGTGTACGACCATCGACAGCCGTTTATCGAACCATTGTTGGCCGTTTTTACGGGGAATGACCATGAACCACCCATTGCTGATGGTGTTGTGTGCAGGCTTGTTGGCTTGGCCTTTGGCTTGGGCACAGCCTGGGCAGACACTGAACGAATCCACCGTCCAGCGCATCATGCAATCGGTCGTGGGCGTGCAAACCCGCAGTGACGAACAAGCCAACACCACGCGCACCTTGGGCCAACAAAGACAGGGCTCTGGCGTGGTCATCGCCCCGGACACGGTGCTGACCATCGGTTATCTGCTGCTGGAGGCAGAAAGCGTGGACCTGATTGACCACCAAGGCAGACGGGTCCCGGGGCAAGTGCGTGCCGTAGACAACGCCAGTGGTTTGGGGCTGATTCGGGCCTTGGTGCCCCTGCGCCTGGAGGCCGTCCCCTTGGGCGACTCTGACACCTTGCCCACCCCTGGAAAACTTTGGACACTCGGCCAAAGAGAATCGGAGCTGACGGCGCTGGAACTGGTCTCTCGCCAACCCTTTGCGGCTGCCTGGGAGTACCTGCTGGAAGCCCCCTTGATGACCCTGCCCGCCGTGAACAATTGGAGTGGCGCCGGGCTGTTTGACCAGCGCGGGCAACTGATCGGTATCGGCTCTTTGCTGGTGCAAGACGTCTTCGGCGACCAGCTGCCCATGCCGGGCAACCTGTATGTGCCGGTGAACCTGCTCAAAGACCCCCTGCCCGACCTGCTGCGCACCGGCAAGCGCCCAGGCCCTGCGCCCTCGTGGCTGGGCATCAGCAGCCAAGCTTTGCCCAGCGGCGGCTTGGGCGTACTGCGTGTCTCGCCCGACAGCCCAGCGGCCCAAAGCGGCGTGATGGTCGGCGACACCTTGCTGGCCCTGCAAGGCCAAACCTTGGTCAGCTTGGCCGATTTTTACCGACGTTTGTCGGCATTAGGGCCTGCAGGCAGCCCCCTGACGCTCAGCATCCGCCGTCAGGGCCAAATCCGGCAAATTGAACTCGTCACCGGCGACCGCAACCGTTCCTTCAGGCGCCCCAGTGGCATTTGAAGCCGCCCCGCTGGAGGGGCTCGACGCTGCCGACACCTCACAGATCATTGCCATGGCTTGGGACGACAGCACCTCGTTTGAAGCGATTGCGCTGAACTATGGTTTGGACGAAACGCAAGTGATCGCCCTGATGCGGCAAAACCTGAAAGCGCGCTCATTCCAAGTTTGGCGCCAACGGGTACGCGGCAGAAGCAGCAAACACGCCGTCAAACAAGCGCGACAAACTGCGCACACGCCAACGCCAGCTTCACTGGCCTTGGCAGACAACACCGATGAATTTCCGCTGCGCGAAAGCCCTGTAACGCGGCTAAGCCTTGAATAATGCGAGCCTGCTGTACACCTTGATTTACAGGTGATAACCCCTAGAAATGTCAGGCCAATGTGACTTGCACAGGGAGGTTGAAACCGTTAAGGTCAAAACTAACTTTTGGACACCTTGATGTACCTCAATCTACCGGGCCTTTCTTTCAACCCGTTGAAGGCACATGCAAGCGCTTTGTTGACACTCATGTCATCCCTCGGACAAAGTTTGACCCACCGCGCCATGCAACCGCAAAACGCAGACTCATCCAACGGTCAAGACGAATGCAAACGGTCTTTGACCGAAGTCATCGAGACGCAAATCATCCCGCGCCTGGTGCAGGCGCACAGGATCGACCTGCACGACGCCAACGCACCCACTGCAGGCCCGGGCATATCGCCCAAACAGTTGGCCACCTTTGTCGCGTTGAGCAAATCGAGCTCCGCCAGCGAGACCACCCAATTCATCGATGAACTGCTGCACCAGGGCGTGACCACCGACCGGATTTTTCTGGAACTGATCGCCCCCGCCGCCCGTCAACTGGGCTTGATGTGGGAGCAAGATCTGTGCGACTTCACCGAGGTCACCTGCGGCTTGGTGCGCATGCACGAGATCACCCACCGCCTGGGTTTTGAATACCAAAACGGCCCACAACTGGGCGGCGATGTGCAGCGCATCATGCTGGCATCAGCCCCGGGATCGCAGCACTTTTTGGGCATGACCATCGTGTCCGATTTTTTCCGCAAAGCCGGCTGGGACGTGGTCATCGAGATCTCGCTCAGCGAAAAAGAACTGATGCACGCGGTCAACAACGAATGGTTTGACGTGATCGGTATTTCTTGCGCCACCGAGGCGCAGCTCAAAACATTGCCGGGTCTGATCCGCGCCCTCAAGTCGTCTTCTGGCAACCCCGAACCGGGGGTTTTGCTGGGTGGCCCCATCTTCACACTGCAACAGCACGACGCCCGCAGTTTGGGCGCAGACGGCATTTGCATCGATGTCAAAGAAGCCGTGGCGCTGGCCGCGTCTTTCCGCTCAAGCCCTTCGGCGAGCGCCTGACACCGGGCTTTGGTGCGCCGCAGGGGCTTGCGCACCTTGGTGAATTTCGGCCGCTGCCGCTTCTGAAATGCCCACTTCGGTCCTCAAGCCACTGGCATGCTGGCCCGCTTGCTCAAAAGCCGAGGCATTCGGCAGCATGGCCTGCAACACCGTTTGCACTTTGAGCAAACGCGGATCGTCGTGTTGCGCATCGTCTGTGGTGTCGTTGATGCAAAAGAAATCCAAGGCACCAAACTCAGCCGTCAAGACTTGCAACTGCGCCTCTTGATCGGCATCACCCGTGGACACATGGCCGTGTCGGTAAGTGCGCAACTGGGCCAAGCCGTGTGCCAGCGCCCAACGCAAGACAAAGTCAGACACGATGGTGGGCTTGTCCCAACTGCGAAAGACCGTGGAACGCACACCCGCAAACAATTCAGGCGCGGTGTTTTCCAGCTCCAGCAAGATGGAGCGGCGCATGGGCCTGGGCGAATGGGCAAAGGTGCGAAAGGTGCTTTGGTACAGCGGGTCTTGCGTGCGGCTGAGCGGGGCTGCGGCCTGTCCGGCCAAGGCCAGCCGGGCCTGCGCCGTGAGCCATTCGATCGACAAACGGCAGGCATTTTCAAGCGAGGTGGCGTCCGTGCGCATGGCCTCGTCCGTCACCTCCGGCTCGTCTGACCAGGTCACATAAAAACCATCGCCAGTGAACCAATCGTCCGGGTTCAGGGGCGCACCCAAAAACACATCGTCATTGAAATAAAAGTAGCGCTCAGACAAGCCCGGAATGTGGTGAATCCACGACTCGATGTGGCCCGAATCGAAGGTGGGCAGTGAAGCCTCGGGCATCAGATCGCGGTGGTCCACCAGCGTCAAGCGGTCCGAGGGCCGCAGCCAATCGGGGGCTTGGGCATCGGTGACGATGTAGACGTGGCCGTGCTGGGGGAAAAACTTCTCCAGGGCGCGCAGGCTGTAACGCAGCTCATGGTTGTCACGAAAGCGCCCTTCCACGTTGCTGTAACGCGCCATGGCCGCACCCGTGTCTTGGGGCAATTGCGCCAAAGCCGCTTCGCGCTTAGCCCGCCAAATCGCGTCATTGCCATCGACCCACAGGTACACCACGTCGATGGGTCGGTCGTTGGTATGGGGGGTATTTGCCAACGCGGTCGCGGTGGTCTTGGGAATCAGAGGCAAAACAAAGTGGGCAAAAATTTTTTGAGCCCTGAGTCTACCATTGGGGTCAGAGCGCTTTTCAATACCCGCCATGGGCTGAGGGCCACTGATCGACCGCCCGCACGGCGTCGTTTTGCACCGTCAACAAGCCCCGCCAGTCGGTCGTGTAGGCCGGGGTTTTGAAATCTTGCTTCATGTGCCAAATTTGCGCCGCGTGCCCTGTGCCCGCGCTGCCCAGCTTCAGGCTGCCCCGGCCGTGGCGCTGGTTGATCTGGTCAATGGCCTGCATCAAGCGTGTACGGTTGGCGGGCTGGGTATCGCCTGCGTGGCGCGACAAATCGAGCGTCATCTGTTGGCGCGTGGCTGGCTGCAAGCCCATCAGCATCACACCCGCTTTGGCGTACAAAAAGCCCGGCTGGTAAATGCTGTCCAGCAAAGCCAATGCCGCCTGCGTGATGTGCGCGCTGTCGCTGGTGGGCACGGGCAGCGGCAGGCAGGCGCTGCGGCTGTACTGCGCGTCTTGCTTTCTGAACGGGCTGGTGCGGATGAACACCATCACCTGCGCCGCATGGCCCTTTTGCTTGCGCAGTTTTTCTGCCGCGCGGCAAGCGAACTCGGTCACGGCCTGCTGCAAATCGGCCAGCTCGGTCACCGGGCGGCCAAAGCTGCGGGTGCAGGCAATCTGCTGCTTGGCCGGGGGTTCGTCTTCAAACTCGATGCAGGGCGTGCCGTTCAGTTCGCGCACGGTTTTTTCCAGCACCACCGAGCACATGGCCCGCGCAGCCGCCGGGCTCATCACGGCCAGGTCTTGCGCTGTGGTGATGCCTTGCGCCCGCAGTTGCGCCGCAATGCGCGGACCCACGCCCCACACCTCGCCCACTTCAGTGGCCTGCAAGAGCTCGGCCAGCTCTTGCGGGCTGCACGCCCCCAGGTGGCAGATCTGCGCATGGTGGGCCGGGTAACTGCCGGGCTTACGCTCGGCGCTTTTGGCAATCGCATTGGCCAATTTGGCGAGCGTCTTGGTGGGCCCGATGCCGATGCAGGTCGGGATGCCGATCCACCTCAAGATGCGCCTGCGGATGGTGCGGGCGCGGCGCACCAAATCACCAGAGATACCACTCAGGTCCACAAAGCTTTCGTCAATGGAATAGACCTCTTGGGTATGGCCCAGGCCTGCGGCCAGGCTCATCATGCGGTCGCTCATGTCGCCATACAGGGCGAAGTTGGCAGACAGCGCGATCAGGCCAGCATCGCGCTCGAGCTCGCGCAGCTGAAAGTAAGGCGCGCCCATCTTGATGCCCAGGGCTTTGGCTTCGTCACTGCGGGCGATGGCGCAGCCGTCGTTGTTGGACAGCACAACCACCGGCCGGCCTTGCAGCCAGGGCTGGAAGACGCGTTCGCAAGAGACGTAAAAGTTGTTGCCGTCGATGAGGGCGAGCATGGGGAGGGGCATGGCCAAATACTGTATTTATAAACAGTATATAGAGAATAAAAGAAGCAACGGACCAGGTGGTGTTACCCGCGGTGTTGACACCCAGCTCGCGCAAGCGTGCGCCAGCGGACCGATGGCCTGCCCCCCATTTGCTTTAATGTCTGACCAGACCCCTTTTTCAAGCGAGCTTTTATGCGTTGGTTTTTTTCTGTTTTGTTTCTTTTTTGTGGAGCCGCCATGGCCGTTGAAGAACCGCGTTACACCGTGCTGGTCTCAGACCCGCCTTTTGAAGTGCGCCGCTACGCCGCGTTCACCGTGGCGCAAACCCAAATCAGTGGCGACTTTGACGCGGCCAGCCGCAATGGCTTTCGGCGCATCGCGTCTTATATTTTTGGTGACAACGTCCAAGCCGAGGTGGGCGCGCAGCGCAAGATCTCGATGACAGCGCCCGTCACCGTCGCCCCCGAGTCAGAAGGCTGGCGCGTCCACTTTGTGATGCCCGCCGCCGAGAGCATGCAGACCTTGCCCAAGCCACTGAACCCCCAAGTTCAGCTGCGTCCTGTGGCCGAGCACGAAGTGGTAGCCGTGCGTTTTAGCGGCTTCACCACGCAGGCCAGCGTTGAAGAGCAAACCGAGCGGCTGAAGGCTTGGGCCAAAGCCAAAAACCTCAAGCTCAGCCCCACGGCCCAAGTGGCCCGTTACGACGATCCGTTCACCTTGCCTTGGAACCGGCGCAACGAGATCTTGATTGACTTGTTGCCCTAAGACTGAGCCCACGCGGCTTCATTAGCAGATGCTCGAGCCCCGAGCATCTGCTGCCTCCTGCAGCTGCCATCGTTCGATCAACTAATTTTTTGCTAGTACAATTAATTAATGTTGACCGTGCACGAAACCCCAGACTTCATCGCTTGGTCAGCCAAGGTCTGGACCGATTCCGAACGGTTTGAGTTCATAGCGTGGATCAGCGAAAACCCAATGGCTGGAGATGTGATTCCCGGGGCTGGTCCCTTGCGCAAGGTGCGATGGACACGCCAAGGCATGGGCAAGAGCGGCGGTACCAGAGTGATTTATTTCAACCACTTGACCAACGGAGAGATTGTTCTTTTGTTGGTTTACGCCAAAGCCAAATTTGACAACCTGAGACCTGAACTGCTGCTGAAACTGAAGGAGCGATTCGATGCCTAAATCCAAAACCACTCAAGTGTCCCCCGTGGACCCCGAAATGCTTGAATTTGAAGCGGCTTTGCTGCGCTCGGTCGATCAGGCGCTCAAGGGTGAACTGGCCGCAAGCCACACGCCTCAAGCGATTCGGGCACGTGGTGCAGGTCGCCCTGTAGGCAGCGTCAAGCCAGACCGCAAAGTGCCCACCACCATCCGTTTGTCGCCCGAGGTCTCATCGGCTTTTCGTGCCACCGGTCATGGTTGGCAAACCCGCATTGATGCAGCGCTCAAAGATTGGCTGCGCACGCACTCCCCATCGACTGAAGCCGGACATTGATCCAGGCCAAGTCACGGCCATTCAACATGACCGGATGCCCTGAAAGCGGCTGGGCTCAATCGCCCGGAGCGGCCTAGGCAGCGGGTCGTCTGTTGTAGCCTTGGGCGATGGTCAACTCAGTCTTGCAGCCGTGACAGGGCGGATTCGCAAAAAGCGCATTCAAGCCCAGCTTGAAGCCCTGCCCGCACCGCGCGCTGACGACGTGCTGTGCCCACTGTGTAACCGCCCCATTCCGCCCAGCCAACAAGATGCGCACCACTTGGTGCCCAAGTCGCATGGCGGTGCACACACCGTGCTGCTGCACCGCATTTGCCACCGCCAAATCCACGCGCTGTTCACCGAGACCGAGTTGGCCCGCACCTACGCCACGGTCGAAGCCTTGAAGCAGCCCGAAGAGATGGCCCGCTTTATCCAGTGGGTGCAAACCAAACCCGACGCGTTTTTTGAAAAAAGCCGCAAGAGTCAGCGGCTCAAAAGCAGGCGCTGAAAGTATTCAGGGCGTGAGCCACTCCCAGGTGTTGGCGCTCAGCTGCGCACGGCGGTGCCCTTGGCGCGACAGCTCCAGCCAGTCCATCTGCAGCACTTGCGCACGCAGCACGGCAAAGCTGTGCGTGGACGTGGGGGCGTGCGCTGCATCTGCACCGGCTGATCTGCTGCCATGCGGCAACACCGCACCCGGTGCCAAGGGCGACAAATAATCGCCCGCAGCCGCCGACTGCTTGACCCCTTGCCAAAGCGCCTCGACCTCTGGGCCAGAAGTGATCACGGAGCAAGTCACCCGCACCCGCAATTGCCAACTCAAACGTGCACTCCAAAACACCAACATCGCTGCACCTTGGGCCTGCAGTTGGGCCACTTTGGGGCTGCGGCTGTCGGTGTAAAAAGTCAGCAGGCCAGCCCCCACGTCCACCTGCCGCAGCACCACGGTGCGGGCATCGGGCAAGCCGTCTGCATCGATGGAAGCCAACACCGGTGTGCGCCATTCGTGGTGCCGGTCCAAGCTGGCGCGGCCCAGTTCTTTCCAAATTTGGGGGCGTATGTCCTCGGGCGTTTGCAGGTGGATTTTCATGATGCGAAGGGTTGACGGGGACTCAATAGGCCGTGCTTGAACAAGTGTGATGCTTCACAACGCCAAAATTTCTACACTCCCCGTGAGCACCGGGCGGCACAAAATTTTGTAGCCGTCGGCGTCAAAGTGGGCAGCCACTTGGCTGACCGACTGGCTCAGTTGGCGAGCGGCCTCGGGGGTCGGGGCGCTACCCAGATAGCACCAGTGCTTCACGACGTGGATTTGCGTGAGTTCGGCATCGCGCTCGACCAAACCGACCGCGCCCGGGTAAGGCCAGCATTCCACGCGCAGCGCCAGCAGGCTGCTGAACAAGCGCTCGCGGTGCGCCTCAGGCATTTCGTCGCCCCGGCACACACCCGCGCACTGGCGGATGGCAGCCCTGAAGCAGGCTTTGCCGGGGGGCAATTTTTCCAGGCCCAGCGGCCCGTAGCAAAGTTTGTGTTGGTCGGCCACGGCCCGCAGCGCATTCAGCGCCGCATGGCGGCTGGCGTACAGGCCATACAGCTCGGGCTGGCTGGCAAAGTCGATGTCGCGGGCATACACGACTTGCGGCACTTCGCCCGTCAGTTGCAAGCTGCACAACTGTTGGTTGCGGCGCAGTTTTTGGTTGAACAAGGGGTGCTGGGCCTTGATCATTTGCGCCTCTAGAAGCAGCGCCCCGATCTCGCCCGCCGTGCGGATGTGGCTGATGCGCTGGGTCTGGCGCAGCATGCGGGCTTCGTCGGGCGTGCGCAGGTGCGAGAGCAATCGCGCACGGATGTTGATGCTTTTGCCGATGTACAGCGGCAAGTCGCCTTCTTGGCCGTGAAAAATGTAAACACCCGCCCCGGTGGGCGCATCTTCGATGGCTTCGCGCAGGTGCTGGGGGTATTCGTAGACGCGCCCAGCCTCGAAGTCGTCGCGGCGGTGGCGTGGGGAGATGGTGGCCATGTCGGAGGTGATGGAGACGGGTCAGGTTTGGTGCTGGTGAATGGTCGCGACCACCACACCCCAGACGTCCACGCTTTGGCCGTCTTTGGGCACGATATCGGGGTAATCGGGGTGGGCCGCTTGCAATCGGATGCTCTCGCCCTGCAAGCGCAGGGTTTTGCAGGTGAAATCGCCGTCGATCACCGCCAGCACGATTTGCCCATCGGCCGGGGTGATGGCGCGGTCCACGAGCACCACCGAGCCATCCAGGATGCCTGCATCGCGCATGCTTTCGCCCCGCACACGGATGTAGAACGTGGCCTGCGGGTGTTTGACCAATTGCTGCATGAGGTCGATGCGCTCGACTTGGTGGTCTTCGGCGGGCGAGGGAAAGCCTGCGGCAATGCTGGCGGGCAGGGCCTGCAACCACCAGTTTCCGGGTGGCAGGGCTTGGGGAATATCGAGGGCGTGCATAAGGGGAAAGCCTGGGCTGCAGGTGCAGCTGTGGGTAGGTCAAAATACTGTTTATATTTACAGTATACTGAGCTTGTCATGCTTCCTGCAGTTGCCTGACATTTTTGTTGATTTACGCCCCGGGCTTTGCGGCTCGGGGCGTTTTTTTGGGCGCTCGGACAGCGGCGGCGCTCAGCGCATCTGGGCATTGAGGCTGCCCAAGGGCGCAGAAAACTCGGCGCGCCAGCTTTCGCCCACCTGCAGGGGCCAGGCGTCGGTCCAGGTGCCGGTGGTGATCACGTCGCCCGCTTGCAGGTCGACCGCGCCGGGGCATTGGCGCAGCTCTTTCAAAAAGTGGTGCAAGGCATTGAGCGGGCTGTCGAGCACGTTGGTGCCGCTGCCCTGCTCCACCGCCTGCTCGTTTTTGAACAGCGTCACTTGGGCCTGCGCCAGCAGGGTGTGCAAGGTCTGTGCATCGGCAGCCAGTTGCTGAACCGGCAGGCGCTGGCCCACCAGCAGGCGGGCGTGCAAGCCGCTGTCGGCCATGGTGTCGGTGGCGGTGAACTTCCAGTCCAGGCAGTGCGACTGCACGACTTCAAAACCCGGAGCAATCCAGTCGATGGCTTCAAACAGCTGCTGCATGCTGGCATTGGCCGGTGGCGTGGCCTTCATGCCGAAGACGATTTCGGGCTCCAGTCGGGGCTGGCAGGTGTGGGTCAGGTCGATGCTGCCCTCGGCCGTCCCCGATGCGGCAGGCTGGGCAAAGCCGAGGCCTGTGTTCCAGACCGTGCCCCACATGGGTCCAAACACCTCGTAGCGCTGCCACAGCGTGCGGTTGGTGAAGCCAATCTTGTAGCCCTTGGGCACTTCGCCGCGCTGCTGGCGCAACTGGCGCACGGCCAGGGCTTTTTGGTAGGCCGCGGCCGTGTCAGGGCCGCCCACCGCACCGGGCGCCTGGCCCCACAAGCGGGCTTGGTCGTGGTGCTGCAAGAGTTGTTCGGGGGTCATGTGGGGTCTCCTGATGAAATGGTGAAAAGGCTTCACACCGCCACAAAGCGGCCATCTTCCAAGGGCTGGATCTGTCCCTGCGCCAGCAGCTCGGCCAGGTGCATGCCGATGGTGTGGCGCTCGGCGCAAGGCACAAAGGGTACGTCGTAGCCTTGTGGGTACAGCAGGCGGCGGTCCACCAGCTCATCCAGGCTGTGTGGGGTCTGCAAATAACCCAGCAGTTGCGCGCTGCGCTCATCGATCTTGCTGGCAAAGCGGGCCAGATCGGTCAAAAACTGCGCACGGTCGGTGATGACGGCCTTGTGGTGGGAGGTGGCCCAAATGCGGGCGTCCAGCTCGGCCACTTTTTTCAAAGTGTGCCGAAAGTCGCTCAGGTTGGAGGTGGCGTCGCCGTAGTACGGGCCAAAACCGCTCAGGTCGATGTCGCCAATGAAGGCCAGCCCTTCACTTTCCACCACGAGGGCGCAATGCCCCGCCGTGTGGCCCGGCAAGTGGTGCGCCCGCACGCGCACGCCGCCGCCCAAGTCCCACAGCGCGCCGTCGCTGTAGCCGGTGGCATCAGGCCGGGGCTGGTAATGAAAATCCTTTTGCACAATCTGATGCATCGCATCCAGCACGTCTTGCGGATAGCCATAGTGCTGGCACATGCCGTCCCACGATTGGGCAGCGGCCAGGTCGGCCTCGTGCACCTGCACCGGGGCGTGCATCAGGCGGTGCAGCCCGGCCATGTGGTCTTCGTGCACATGGCCCAGGATGACCAGGTCCACCGTGTCCAACTCGGGACCGATGCGGTTGGCCACCTCGGGCGTGTCAAAGGCCACCCGCATGTCGGCCCCCTGCACGATCAGCTGGTTCCCGTCGGGATATTTGCCGGACTTCTCGCCCAGGTGCACCCGCACCGCCCCGAAATTCAAAACCGAGTCCATGCCCGTGTCTCCTTGTGTTGTGCCGCAAAGCACCATCAAAGCACTATAGCCAGCGTGACAGCCCGGCGCTGGCACGCAGGCTACAGTGAGCCACATGAACGACCTGCCCTCCCCCGCCACGCTGGCCGCCACGGCCTTGATCGACAGCGACCACCCGAATGTGATCGCCTTGGCGCGCCAGCATGCGCAAGGCGCCACCGACCGCGAGCGCGCGGTGTCGCTGTACCTGGCGGTGCGCGACCAATTTCGCTATGACCCGTACCGCATCGACCTGTCACCCCAAGGCATGCGGGCCAGCTCGGTCATCGCCCAGGGCTCGGGTTGGTGCGTGCCCAAGGCGGCCTTGATGGCGGCCGCTTGCCGCGCGGCGGGCCTGCACGCTCGACTGGGTTACGCCGATGTGCGCAACCACCTGAGCACCGAGCGCTTGCGCCAAACCATGCAGACCGATGTGTTCATCTGGCACGGCTATGCCGACATCTGGTTGTACGGCCAGTGGGTCAAGGCCACGCCCGCCTTCAACATCGAGCTGTGCGACAAATTCGGCTTGCTGCCGCTGGAGTTTGACGGGCGAAACGATTCGATTTACCACCCCTTTGACAAGGCCGGTAACCGGCACATGGAGTACGTGAACCAGCGCGGCACCTTTGACGACATGCCTTTGCCGCAAATCGTGACCGATTTCAAAACCGTCTACCGGGGATGGATGGCCGAGAACGACCCGCTGCAAAACGCCAGCTTTGCGCAAGACGTTGACCAGGAAACGCGATGACCCTGCGCGAACTGGTGTTGCTGGATTCGATTGCGCTGGTCAACGCCAGCCATGCCGGCGCAGTGATCGTGTCGGGCTCGCACGGGGGCCTGTCGGCCTCGCACTTTGTGACCGCACAAACCCACAAACCTTTCGCGGTGGCCTTCAACGACGCCGGTGGCGGCAAGGACGATGCAGGCCGTGTGGCGCTGCGCGAGCTGCAGACGGTGGGCGTACTGGCGATGTTGTACGCCCACACCTCGGCGCGCATTGGCGAAGCGCAAGACGGACTGGACAACGGCGTGGTCAACGGCTTGAACGCGCTGGCTCTGGCGCATGGCCTGCAGCTGGGTATGCGCGTTTCAGACGCGGTGCGGCACCTGGGCGGCTGAGCGCCTCTTGCCGTGCTCAGGCGGGCACGGTCTGCCTGGCCAAGGGCACGGCCTCGAACGCCACGCGGCTGGGCACGTCACAAGCCACCCACATGGCGGGCGGCTGGGTGTGCATGACGATACCGGCCACGCTTTCGACGCGGCTTTCGGGCGGCACGCTGGGGTCGGGGCTGCGGCAGATGGACAAAAAGCCGTCGGATTCGTCCCGCAAAAAACGCTCCAGCTCAGCCTGACCCACAGGCGTTTGCAGCGCGTACTGGTTTGCGGTCTCCAGGCGCTGGTGGCTCGACAAAACTGGTCCTATGGTCGCTTGTTCGGCCAACAGCGATTCGCACACGAAGTGGTTGGTGTGCACCACCACGCCGCGGGTGGGCGTGACTTCGGCCCAGCCTGCAGGCGAGACTTCAAAGCACGCGGCCTGGCCCTGGGCATCGGCGCACGGCACGTTAGACGCGGCACCAAAGCCCAGCCCCAGATCGGTTTGCAGGGCCTGCAGACGCTCACGCGCATGCGCCACCGAGCGGCAATCGAGCAAATGGCGCAGCAGCACATGCACCGGCACACCCAATCGGCTGCCGTCGCGTTTGGATCGCAAGATGTTCAGGCCCAGCGCAAAGCCAGATTGGTTGATGCCGATCTTGGCCAGCATGCCCGCTTCGGTCAGGGTGGTGATGCTTTGGCCGCTGGGGCCTTGGGTGTGCAGCACCACCAGCGCTTGTCGCTGGCGGCCCATCCAGTCCCAGTTTTGCGCCAGCCAGGCTTGGCCTGTGCGGCTGGCAGCTGCCGTCACACCCATGGCGGTGCATTCGCCGTCTTTCAAAGCAAGATCCCAGGGCGCGTCGGCCAGCCAGTCGGGCAGGCCTGCGGCGCGGTTAGCGGCCATGGCTGCATGGGCCAACTGGGGTTCGTCGCTGAAAAAGGTGGCGGGCAAAATTTCTGTCCGGCAGTTCAGCGCCATCAAGCTGCCCAACCTCTGGCCACTGCCACGGGCGATACCGTTCAGCTCGACCATCAAGTCTGCGTCGACCTGCGCAATCACGCCTTCAAAACGCATGGCCCGTTCGCAAGCATTGGCCCAGTCGATGCCGCAAGCGGCAAACAAACGGGCATAGGTGACCACGCTGTGCTGGATCTGGTCTTTCGCTGCCTGGCCATAAATTTGGCCTCGCTCATAGGCCGATGTGGTGTGCAAAGTGTTGATGCAAGGGAACATGCCAAAACCTCCGGATGGGGCAACCAGTCTCAAACCGATGGCATGGCCTGTCAAGCAGATCCGCCGTCCAACAAGGCCTCCACTGGCACTTCGGTGACTGTGCACAGCAGTGCAGCGAGGCCATCATGGCGACTCTATCGACTGGAGGCCCTATGCGTTTGCTGATCGCGATGATGATGCACGAGACCAACACCTTCTCGCCGGTGCCCACCGACCTGCAGCGCTTTGCGCTCGGCCCAGGTGAAGCGCCGCCGAGTGGTGAAGCGGCCATTGCGGCGTTTCGCGGCACGGGCACGGCCACCGGGGCTTTCATCGACCTCGCAGAGAAGGCGGGTGCCGAATACGAAGTGGCACTGGCTGCGCACGCCGCGCCCAGCGGGCTGGTACACGACGACGCCTACGAGGCCATGAGTGGAGCGATTTTGCAAGCCGTGGCGCGAGGCGGATTTGACGGCATCTTGTTGGACTTGCACGGCGCCATGGTCAGCCAAAGCCACGAAGACGGCGAAGGCGAGTTGCTGCGCCGCATCCGCGCCATCGACCCACACACGCCTATTGGTGTGGCCTATGACATGCACGCCAACGTGTACGCCGACATGGTGGAGCTGGCGCAAACCGTGGCGGGCTACCAGACCTACCCCCATGTGGACATGTATGGCACCGGGGTGCGGGCGGGTTCGGCCTTGATCCAGCTGCTTCAGGGCAAAGCGCAACCCACCAAGGCCTGGGGCCGCTTGCCGATGATTCCGCACATCATGCGGCAAAGCTCGCTGGACGAGCCCAACCGCGCCATACAGGCACGCGCCCAACAGATGGAAAAAGAAGGCGCTTTGTGCGCCAGCGTGTTCACCGGGTTCCCGCATGCCGACATCGAAAACGCGGGCATGTCGGTCGTGGTGGTCACCGACAACGACCCGGCGTTGGCGCAGCGCCTGCGCGACGAACTGATGCAGATGGCTTGGGACAGCCGCGCTCAATGGGTTTACGAGCTGGAGCCACTGGCCACATCGGTGTCTCGCGCGAAAACACTGACCGAGTTTCCGGTCATGTTGCTGGACCATTACGACAACGCGGCCTCGGGCGGCACCATGGACACCACCGCCGTGCTGGCCGAGGTGCTGCGCCAAGGTTTGCGCAACGTGGCCGTGTTTGCGATTTTTGACCCCCAAGCGGTGCAAGAAGCCATCGCAGCGGGCATCGGTGCACAAGTGCGCCTGCAAGTGGGCGGCAAAATGGCCATGCCGCTCATGCCACACCCAAGCGCACCGATTGAACTGGCTGGTGTGGTCAAGCTGATCTCGAACGGCCAATACCGCAACAAAGGCCCGATGAGCCAAGGGGCCCGGCAAAACATGGGGCAAGCGGTGGTGATCGACACGGGCGGTGTCGAAGTGGCACTGATCTCGCGCCATGTCGAGCCCTTTGACGTGAACGCCCTGCTGTGCCTGGGCCTTGACCCGACACAAAAACAGTTTGTACTGCTCAAGAGCCGTGTGCACTGGCGTGCAGGCTTGGGCCATCTGGCCCGCGCCACGGTGGAATGCGCTGGGGCTGGTGCCTGCACTTCAGATTACAGCGAACTGCAGTTCAAAAAGCTGCGCCGCCCGATTTACCCGCTGGATCCATCGGTCAACTGGACGCCTGAAGGCTGAGCCCAGGCCATTCCAGCTGAGTGTTCAAGCCGGCTGATTTTCCGCCCGCTTGACGCGCCACAACAACCACAAGGCAATGCTCAGGTTGAGTGCGTTCCACAGCACCCCGTTGATGAATGCGGCATGGTAGGAACCGGTGAGGTCAAACACCTTGCCCGACATCCAGCCGCCCAAGGCCATGCCCAGCAACGTGGCCATGATGACCGCCCCCACCCGCGAACCGGCCTCTTTTGCCGGAAAGTACTCACGCACGATGATCGCGTAAGCCGGCACGATGCCACCTTGAAACAGGCCAAACATGGCTGAGATCACGTAGAGCGACACCAAGCCGTTGAAGGGTAAAAACAGCAACAAGGCAACACCCTGCAAGACCGACCCCAAAACCAGTGTGCGCAGGCCACCAATGCGGTCGCAAATGGCCCCCGAAATCAAACGGCTGGCGATGCCGCATGCCAACATGAGCGAGAGCATTTCGGCCCCGCGCGCCGCGCCAAAACCCAAGTCGGTGCAATACGCCACGATGTGCACCTGCGGCATGGCCATGGCCACGCAGCAAGCCACGCCGGCCACGCACAACAAGAACTGCGCTTTGTTCAGGCTCAACCCAAAAGGGCGTTGCGACTGCAGGGCCTGCACGCTGCCCACCACTGGCGTTTGCAAAAGCGGTGGCCTTTGCCGCATGAGCAGGCTGAGCAGCACCATGCCGATGCCACAAAACAAACCCAGCGCCAAATAGGTGTTGCGCCAGCCCATGGTTTCTATGCCGTGCTGTGCCAAAGGCGGCCAAATCGCACCCGCGACATAGTTGCCGCTGGCGCACACCGCCACCGCAATGCCCCGGCGCTTGTTCCACCACAGCGAGGTGTCGGCCAACAAAGGCGCAAAAGTGGTGGAGCTGCCAAGCAGGCCCATGAGCAAACCATGCGCCAACGCAAACCACCAAATGTTACCCGACAAGCTGGCAGCAATGAACCCCAAGCCCGTGCCAAAACCACCCAACATCAAGGGCACATGCACCCCCGCGCGATCGGCCCAACGGCCCATGAACAACCCGCCCACACCAAAGCCAATCATCATCAAGGTGTAGGGCAAAGACGCATCGGCCCGGCCGACGCCGAACTCGGCTTGAACCGCTGGCAACACCACGGCCACCACGTACATGCTAGAGCCGCCCAGCGTCATCAGCGCCAAGGTGACCAACAATCGACGCGCGGCATAGGCCGAGTCGATCAGGTGTTCGCCAGCAGCGCTTGTGCGGGATGGCGTGCCAGAGGATGTGTCCGAGGGAGTGCTCATGTCTTCAGGTTAGCAGGCAGCGCGCCACGGGCTTGTCGCTTCAGTTCACCACATCTTTGATGCGTGGCCAGGTGTTGCGGATGTGCTCACCCATGATGCGCGACAGGGCTTGCCCATCGCGGGCGGCCAAAGCCGCCATCATTTGCGCGTGTTCGGCCATGGCCGCACGCCAGTTTTCGGGCGTTGAGTTGCCGCTGTAGCGCAGGCTGCGCATGCGTTTGCTCAAGGTGGCATGGGTCATGCTCAAGGTTTCATTGTCGGCCAAGGCGATCAGCGCATCGTGAATGCGCTGGTTCAACGCGAAATACTCGGGCCTTTGTTGGGCTTCAAAAAACACCTGCATTTGCTGGTGCAAGGCCAAGATCTCGTCGATTTTTTCTTGGCTGGCCTGACAGGCCCGCTCCCCGGCATAAGACTCCACCAGCGCGATCACATCGAGCATGTCACGGGCGTCTTTGGCCGAAAAAGCCTTCACGATGGCCCCGCGCAAAGGCAAGAGTTCGACCAGCCCCTCAGCCGTCAGCACCTTGATGGCTTCGCGCACTGGGGTTCTGGAAACGCCCAACAGCTGGGCCACTTCCAGCTCTTGGATGCGCTCACCCGGGCGCAGGCGCAAAGACACGATCATGTCGCGCAAACGGTTCGTGACTTCTTCATGAAGCGGCACGCGCTCAATCAAATTGGAGGATTCTTGTGAAAGCATAGCGTCCAAGTATGGGGGAAAACCAGAGCTTGACCGGCCCTGTACGACTGCCTAGCATTATCCGTAATTACGGATTACGAATCCCTTACCCGTCAACGTTGATTCATCAAAGGCTCCCAAAATGTCTCTGCCCACCTTGGCTCTTTTCACCGGTGATCCGGCAGGCATAGGCCCTGAGTTGGTCGAGAAAATGCTGCAAAACGCCACTTGGAGACAACAAGCACGGGTCATCTTGATCGGTCAAAAGGACACGATCAGCGTGCCCCAAGATGTGCGCTGGCACGACTGGTCTGGCTACCGAGCCCCCACTTTTGAGTGCGGTCAGGCCACCGCCCTCAACG
The DNA here is from genome assembly GCA_943331105.2 of Akkermansia muciniphila. Lineage (GTDB taxonomy): Bacteria > Pseudomonadota > Gammaproteobacteria > Burkholderiales > Burkholderiaceae_C > Limnohabitans_A. Next base: position 101,458 of record CALQKH020000006.1, on the reverse strand, counting down.
GCCGCTACATGATCGAGGCCTTGGCGGCTGGGGTAGATCTGGTCATGGCGGGCCAAGCCGATGCCTTTTGTTTTGCCCCGCTGAACAAATCGGCCCTGCGCCAAGGCGGTATGACACAGGAGGACGAGCTGCGCTGGTTTGCCGAGCACATGCACTACCGCGGCGTGTGTGGCGAACTCAATGTGCTGAAAAACCTGTGGACGGCCCGGGTCACATCGCATGTGCCTCTGAAAGAAGTCTCCTCCTTGCTCAACCCGGACAAAGTGGCCGATGCGATTCGCATGATCTCGCAGGCCCTGCAAGCGTCCGGCGTGGCCAAACCCCGCATCGCCGTTTGCGGCCTGAACCCGCACAACGGCGACAACGGCAACTATGGCGACGAAGAGGGTCGGATCATCGCGCCGGGTGTGCAGCAGGCTGCCGACATGGGTTTTGCAGCCGACGGCCCTTTCCCGGCCGATACCGCTTTTGTGCGGGCTATTCGCGTGCCAGGGGGCTATGACGGAGTCGTGACCATGTACCACGACCAAGGCCAGATCGCCATGAAGCTCATGGGGTTTGAGCAAGGCGTGACGGTGCACGGCGGCCTGCCCTGCCCCATCACCACGCCGGCCCACGGTACCGCTTATGACATTGCGGGCCAAGGTGTGGCCAACCCACAAGCCATGACCAATGCTTTTGAACTGGCCGCCCGCATGGCCACCGCCCACCGCCAACACGTCACCCCATAACGACGCAACCCACTTAAAGGAGACCTTGTCATGAAGCTGAAAAAAATCCTGCTTGCTGCCCTGCTGGCCACGCCTTTGCTGGGCTTGGCGCAAAACTACCCCAACAAACCTGTGCGCATCATGGTGGGGGCCAACGCTGGCGGCGGCACCGACATCATTGCCCGCATGCTGGCCGAGAAAATGGGCGAGGCCTTCAAAGGCTCCTTTGTGGTGGACAACAAGCCCGGCGCATCCAACACGATTGCTGCCGATCTGACCGCCAAAGCCCCCGCTGACGGCCACACCCTGCTGGTGGCCACCAACACCGGACAGGCCATTGCGCCGCACCTGATCAAACTCAGTTACGACCCGATCAAAGACTTGACGCCTGTAGGCCTGATCGTGACGGTGCCCAACGTGCTCGTGGTGGGGGCCAACGTGCCGGCCAATAACGTCGCCGAACTGGTGTCTTTGATGAAGGCCAAGCCCAACGAATTCAAGTACGCGTCTTCAGGCGTGGGCAGCACCCAGCACATCGCGGGCGAGGGCTTCAACCTGGCTGCGGGCGTCAAGAGCATCCATGTGCCCTACCGGGGCAGCAGCCAGGCACACCTGGACATCATCGGCGGCAACGTGCAGATCATGTTCGACACCACCTCCTCGGCCATGGGCCAGATCAAAGCGGGCAAATTCAAACCTCTGGCCTTGACCACGGCCACCCGCAGCAGCGAGTTGCCCCAAGTGCCCACATTGGCAGAGGCCGGTGTGCGCGGCTTTGAAATGAGCACCTGGTACGGCATGTTTGTGACCACCGGCACACCGCCGGACGTGATTGCCCGGCTGCAAAGCGAGTTGGCCAAAATTGTGAAAATGCCCGACATTCAGGCCAAACTCAAAGGCTTGGGCGGCGAGCCCAGCAACCTGACGCCCGAGCAGTTTGCGCAAATGAACCGTCAAGAATTTGATCGGTTTGGTGACTTGATCAAAAAAGCCAACATCAAGCTGGAGTGAGGTCTGCGCGGCCACACAAACGGGCCACCAAAGTGGTGGCCGTTTCTTCATTCAGACCATGCCCACGCCACACCGTATGGGCATCCGCCCGCACCATGAGCAAAGGGTGTTGGTATTCGGTTGGCAAATCCTTCACGCCGGACACATCCAGCACACGCAGCGGCATCCCCAGGTGTTCTGCCGCTGCCTGCAAAGCCGCCACCGCATCTCCTTGGTTTGGCTGCAGACACAGCAAAGTGTAGGCAGGCCCCAAAGCGTCATAGACCGACTGCCCCTCACCCAGCCAAAAATGGGGCGCGCGGCACCCCGGCACTGTCGATGCCTTGAAACTGCCCATGCTGTAGTCGGGCGCTTTTTCGCTGTCGTACACCATGACGGGTGACTGGTCGTAGTAATAACCAAAGTTCAGGCCCGCACAGCAGTATTGCTGCACGTTCAAGTCGTACAAATTTTGGCCAAACGCCTCACGCGCGGCTTGGCCCTCGGCGCTGTCTTCTTCAAGATTCAGAGGAATCTCGCGGCGGCGCTGGCTCATGGCATGCGCATGGTCCATGGCAAAGCGTGAGACTTGTTCGGTGATCGGGTGACGCTCACGTTCGTAAGCATCCAAGGCCTCTGGGGCAGCCCAGCCTTCGATTTGCGCGGACAGGTGCCAAGCCAGATTGGCCGCATCGGCCAAGCCCGCATTCATGCCATACCCGGCGTAGGGCACCCAAAGGTGAGCGGCGTCACCGGCCAGAAACACCCGACCTGCTCGCAACTTGTCGCTGACCAAGCGGCGACCTATCCAGTCTTCGCGGCTCATGTGTTCGTATTCAAAGTCATCGCCCACCCCCAAGATCGTGCGTATGGCCCAGTCGCGGTCCACCGCGTCAAAGTCGAGCTCATGGTCACGCAAGTAGTTGTGAATCAGCCAGACCTCTCGGCCGTCAATCGCGTAGATGTTGCCGCTGCGCCGGGGGTTGACGGTGAACATGGCCCAGGCTGCTGGCGCTTGCAAGCGCCCTATCAAATCGGGCGCTCGGATGCAGGTGCTTTGCACGCGCTGCACCACTTCGTCGCCCACCAGTTTGGCCCCAATGGCCTTGCGCACCGCCGAGCGGCCACCGTCGCAGCCCACCAGATAAGCCGCTTGGAGGCGCAGCAGCGGCGCGTCATGCGACTGCAGGTTTTGAATGCGCACATTCACCCCATCGTCAGTTTGCTCAAAGTCCAGAACTTGGTGCCGGTACAAAGTGGTGATCAAACCCTGCTGGGCCACATGCGATGCCAAGATCGGTTCAATGTAGCGTTGGTTGATGCGGTGCGGTGGCTCGGGCGTAGGCCAATGGCCGTCCGGACCGCTGTGGTCGGTCAGGCGGGTGCTGCGCCCGGGAATGTGGATGCGTGCAATTTCTTGGCCCAGCGTGCTGGTGCGGTAAGACACCGCGTGCGGGTAATCGTCAGGTAAACCACCCGCGCGCAAATCAGCGGCCACGCCCAAGGCGCGAAACAGCTCCATGCTGCGTGCCGAGATGTGGTTGCATTTGACATCGGGCAGCGCATCGGCCGGTCGCATCTCGACCAAGGTGCAAGCAATGCCGCGACGCGCCAAACACAGGGCCATGGTCATCCCCACGGGGCCCGCGCCCACCACCAGCACAGGGGCACTCAGACTCATAGCGGTACTTTCAAGGGGTCGTATTCAAACATCCAGTCGTAGCGGCGACGGACTTTTTCGGGTTCCCATTCGCTGTTGACGTAATCCACCGCTTTGGCAGGGTCCGACAGCTGCGGGTTATGAAAGCGCTGGGCGTTGTCACGAGAACGGTTGACGATGTCGGCCGTGCGTTGCCAGCGCAGTTTTTCAAATCGCACAAAAGCTTGGGCAGGCGAGGCGTCCAAGGCCAAGCAGCGGGCCATGACTGCAGCGTCTTCGATGGCCATGTTGGCCCCTTGCGCCAAAAACGGCAAGGTGGGGTGCGCGGCATCTCCCAACAAACAAACACGGCCTTGCGCCCAGCCAGGTTGCGGGGTGCGGCCCAGCAAGGCCCACTTGAAAGGTTGCTCGATGGCCGACATCAACTCGCACACATCGGCATGCCAGTGGCCAAAGTCTTGCAATAGCTCAGCGTGGGTACCGCGCTCGTTCCAGGATTCGCTGCGCCATCCTTCGCGCTCGATGATGCCCACCACGTTCATCAGCTGCCCGCCGCGCACCGGATAGGTGATGACGTGTGCCCCCGGCCCGACCCAATTGGTCCCGACCTGCGCTTGCAAATGCACGGACAGACGTTCCACCGGGACCAAGCCACGCCAAGCCAGCAAGCCGGTGAACTGTGCCTTGTCCTCTCCCAGCAATTGCTCGCGCAGCACAGAATGCACCCCGTCGGCCGCCAGCAATCCATCGGCGGTGTGCTGCGAGCCGTCGTTCAACTCAAAGCTCACCTCAGAATCTGTGCTGTGGGCTGCAACCACCCGAGCATTCAAGCGAACAGGCTGGTCCGAGCGGGCATTGAAGGCATCCACCAGCACCCGGTGCAGGTCACCCCGGTGCACCATCCAATACGGCGCACCAAAGCGGGCCAGACAGTCTTCGCCCAAGTCAAAAAGCTTCCAGCGCTGGCCGGTGTTCCACATCCGGATTTCTTTGCCCTGCGCTTGGCTGACACAGGTCTTTAAAGCCGACTCCAGGCCGAGCGCCTGCAAAACCCGAGAGCCGTTGGGCGAAATTTGCAAACCTGCACCCAGCTCACCCAGTTGCGAGGCTTGCTCGAACACATCGACTTTGAAGCCCTGCTGGAGCAAAGCCAGTGCTGTGGTCAGACCTGCAATACCCGCCCCGGCAATGGCGATGCGCTTTGGCATGCTCATTGGGCCTTGATGTTGTTGTCTTTGGCCACTTGGGTCCACAAAGGAATTTCGGTGGCAATGGTCCGCGCGAATTCGGCGCTGGTGCCACCCACCGGACGGATGTCGAGTTTGGCCATGCGTTCGACCACATCGGGCAAGGCCATGATGCGGGCCATCTCTTCTTGCAAGCGCTTCACGATGGGCGCAGGCGTACCAGCCGGAGCCAACAAACCACTCCAGAAGTTCACCGCCAAATCGATGCCCTGCTCCTTGAGTGTGGGCACCTGCGGGTAGCTGGCCAGGCGCTGCTCGGAGGTGACGGCCAAGGCACGCAGCTTGCCCGACTTGACCAAAGCCGCAATCGGGCCAGAGTCGATCAAGGTCATCTGCACCTCTTGGGTCAGCACCGCGTTGATGGATGGGGCGCTGCCTTGATAGGGCACGTTGAGGGCTCTCAGACCCGATTTGGCTTTGACCAACTCCATGACCAACTGAAAGGATGCCGAGGGGTAGGAGTAGTTGGTTTTGTCGGCGTTGGCTTTGGACAGAGCCACCAACTCATTGAAGGTCTTGGCGGGTGAGGCCTCATTGACGGCCAAAATCATGGGAAAAGAGCCGGCCATCGAAATCGGCACCAAGTCGGTGATGGGGTTGTAGCTCAACTTGGCCACCAAAGCTGGGTTGAAGACAATCGGGCCGCTCGCCGCCATCAGCAAGGTGTAGCCATCGGCCGGCGCTTTGACCACAAACTCGGTTCCGATGGCCGCACCAGCACCGGGTCTGTTTTCAACCAACACGGGCTGTCCCAAAGAGGGCGCTAATTTTTCAGCCACCACGCGGGCCAAAATGTCATTGGCCCCACCCGGCGCATAGGGCACCACAATGCGCACGGGTTTGTTCGGCCAAGCCGCTTGTGCCCAGGACAAAGCCGGGGCCAATGCAGCGAACGATGCGGCCAAAGACAAGGCGGCTGTGGCCAGAAGCTGACGGCGTGAAGGCATGTTGTAACGAGTTTTCATGGGTTGTCTCCTGTTTTATGGGCAATGAAAATCAAATCTTGGCGACCGAAGCCACCAGCAAGGCTGCTCGACCTTGGTCCAAGGCTTGCAGGCAGCGGCCGATGGCCGCAGGCAAGTCTTCTGGCCGAGAGACGCGCTCACCATGCGCACCAAAGGCTTGGGCCACTTGTTCAAATTGACGTTTTGAACCCTTGAGTCGGGCTTGGAAATCACCGGCTTGTGCCGCAGGCCCATCGGGGTGCACGCGCAGCACGGCTTCTTTGACGGCTTGCCAGCCGCCGTTGTCCAGCACCACGGTCAAGATCGGCAAGCCTTGGGCTTGCGCGACCGCATAAACCGATGTGGGGGTTGAAAAATGAAAACCGCCATCGCCCTCTATGTGCACCACCCGGTCATGGGGCCTGGCCAGCTTGACGCCCAGCGCCATGCCAGCGCTGTAACCCAAGCCACCGCCCGCACCGCCCAGAAAGCTCATCGGCTGCGTGCGCGGAATTTGCTGCAACACCGCGGGTGAGTTGCGAATGGCTTCGTTGATGACCACATCGTCAGGGCGCAGTTGCAAGCCAATTTGAGCGCACACCCATGCAGGGTTCAAGGCATCGACTTGGCCAGGCTCTTGGGCAGCGGCCGCCACCTTGCCTAAACGCTGCTTGTGCTGCGCGGGCCATGCGGCCATGCGCTGGGCCACACGCTGGTGGAAAGCCTCATCGGCCAACGCCACAACTGCCTTGTGCAAGTCTGTCAAGGCTTGGGCGCAGTCAGCTGGCCAGCGCACATCGCTGGCAAAACCCCAGCTCGGGAAGTCTTTCTTGATGGGGTCAACATCGATATGCACCCAGCGTGTGTCCTCTCTGGCGCGCGTCTGGTGCGGCAACCAAGGCACATCGATGTCCAACAACAAACCCCAATCGGTCTGCGGCAAGAGTGGGGTCGGGTCGAAGCCAAAAAAGCAAGGCGAGTCGCGCGACATGCACAGCCAACTCGGGCTGAACTCCACCACGCGGATGCCACACAACTGCGCCAATGCCTCGAGGGCGTGCACCGCCTGAGGCTTGCGTCCTAAATAAGAGGTGATGACCAAGGGGTTATCGGCAGCCATCAGTTCACGCGCGATTTGCAAAGTGGCTTCGGCAGGCAAGGCCCCCATGCGCACCGCGCCATAACGCTCGGCCGAGTAAGACTTGACCTGTTCATGCGCCCAAGGCTGGATCAAGGTCTCTCGCGGCAGCGTCAAATAAACCGGGCCGGCAGGCTCGGTGTGCATGACACTGTGCGCGCGGCGCACCACCTCTTTGGCCACCACACCAGAAGGCAGGTTGTACTCCCACTTGACGTAGGGGCGCACCAAAGAAGCGATGTCAAAGGGGTCTTGCACATAGTGCACATAGTTGTCACGCGCACCGGGCACTTCGGCGTGCAAGGCATAGGGCGATTTGCCCGCCATGAGCAAGACCGGCAAACGGGCACGCATCAGGTTGTGCATGCCCATGGCCGCATTGGCAGTGCCAGCGTCGACGTGCACCATGACGCCCTGTCCCTGCCCTGTCACGGCCGCATAACCACCCGCCATGTGGATGGCCACGTTTTCGTGCGGACACAGCACCACCTCCGGCATGGGCTGGCCTTCGGCTTGCAAGCGGGCCATTTCGTCAATCAAGGTGACGTGGTCGGTTCCCAAATTGGAAAACAAATAACGGATGCCCGTTTCTTGCAAACCTTCTAAGAAAAAGCGGGCCGTGGTGCTGTGTGGGGTGGCGTTTGTCGGCGAAGTCATTGGCGCGATCAGTCGTTACAAGGCATGAACACATGCTTGGTTTCCATGAAGTCGTTCAAGCCCTCCACGCCGTGCAAACGACCGAATCCGCTTTGGCGGTAGCCACCGGTTTCGATTTCGGCAAACAAGCGGTTGTGCGTGTTGACCCACACGTTGCCAAACTTGATGCGACGCGCCACGTTGCGGGCCGCCCGGAAATCCCGCGTCCACACAGAAGCGGCCAAACCGTATCGGGTGGCGTTGGCGCGGTGCACCGCATCGTCATCCGACTCAAAATGTTCCAATGTGATGAGTGGGCCAAAGATTTCGTCCTGCACATAGTGGCTGCTCAGGTCTTGCGTGGCCACCAAACTCGGCGTGATGAAAGCACCACCGCGCGGCGTATCGGTGGGCACCATACCGGCCAACAAAATGCGACAGTCTGGGCTGGCCGAACGCACTTCACCCAAGATACGGTCCCGGTTTCGCACGTCGATCAGGGGCCCCATGGCCGAGCCCGGCAAATGACCCGGGCCGGCCTTGACGCTGGACAGGGCTTGCGCCAGTTGGGCCGAAAAATCAGCGGCAATCGACTCGTGCACCAGCACACGGCTGATCGCCGTGCACATTTGCCCGGCCATGACGCACGCACCAGCAACGATGCCGCGCACAGCGGCGGGAATGTCGGCATCGGCACGCACGATGGCCGGTGCTTTGCCCCCCAACTCCAGCGACAAGCGGGTCAGGTTCTTAGCCGTTGACAAGGCAATTTGTTTGCCCACATGGGTCGATCCGGTGAAACTGATGACGTCCACCTCGGGGTGCGCACACAGGTGCTGCGTGGCCTCGCTGCCCTGCTCCACAAATGAATGGATGACGCCAGCCGGAATGCGCTCATCGGCCACCAAGCATGCCATGACCTGGGCATGCACCAACGCGGTTTGGTGTGCGGCCTTGATCACCACCGTACACCCCGCTGCCAGTGCCGGGGCCAAAGATCGCACCAACAAAGTCACAGGGGCGTTCCATGGCACGATGATCGCAGCCACACCGATGGCTTCACGTTCGATGTGCGAATAGACCTGCGGCTCCATTTCGATCACACGCCCGAACAGGTTGCGCGCCAGTCCGGCGTAGTAACGCAACTCAGATATACCGGCCATGACTTCGCCCTCGGCCTCGCGCTGCAACTTGCCATTGAGCTGTACCAAGGTCTGCACCACTTGCGCCTTGTTCTGCTCCAAACGGTCTGCAAACAAGCGCAGCACATCGGAGCGCAGCTTGGGTTGCTGGGCCCATGAGGTGCCCTCAAAGGCAGCACGGGCGCTGGCAATGGCTGCGTCAACCTCTTGCACCGTAGCGGCCACAAAATGCGCCGCCACCTCACCGGTAGCTGGGTCGATCGAGTCACCCCGCATTTGGGCAGCATAGTCCTTGACCCATTGACCGTGGATGTAGTTTTCAGCAGTTTGCATGGCGCAAGGCTTTCCATGTGACAGACCGGCAGCACCCCCATGGGTGGCCAGACGGTCAGGTTTGAGCAACCGGCACCCCAGTGGCACCGGCAATAGTTAGCATGCTAATCAATTTTTCAAACGAACACCAGCAACCCACGCCCGAGCGTGGCTAGGGTTAAACCCTGATCAAGTGGGCCGGCTTCAAGCCAAGCGCTTGTGCGTTGGAGGCCGCAACCCAGCCAACACCAAACTCACAATGGTTGAGGCCAACAAGGCCCCGGCAAACGGGGCGAGGGTGGGCACGCTGGTGGGGAAACTGGCCGCCAAAAGGCCTGCAGACAAACTGCCCCCGCTGACCCAGCCGGGCAACACGGCGCCCAACAGCCCCGCCACCGCGCCTGCGATGGCCGCTGTGGGTGTCATGCGCTGCCACAGGCCCAGTAAAACCGGCACCACCGCGGTGGCGCAAAGCAAATCGGCAATCAAGAAAAGGCGCAGCACCGACAAACCTTGCAGCGACACCCACACCACGGGCAGCATCAGCAGCACGGTGATCCAGCGGGCAGCGCCCAACGAAACTTGTGGCCGGGCCGTGACCACCAAAGAAGCAATACCGCTTTGCAGTGTGTCCACCGATGAGGCCACCAAGGCCACAGCCAGCACCAGCACGGGCAAAGCCAACCAAGACGGTGCATCGGACAACAAGGCAAAGAAGGGAATGGGTGGAGAGCCCGGGTTCTTGCCCATGGCCATGCAGAGCATGCCCAAAGCGCCCATGGCCAACATCACCGGCAGGGTGAGCAGGCCGCCCAACAAAGCCCCTTTGCGCAACTCTTTGTCGCTGCGTGCCGACCACACACGCTGCCAATAACCTTGGTGGAAAATATTGGCGGCTGTGACAGCGATCAGCAGTGTCAAAGCCACGTTGATGGACACCTCAATCGGCGCTGTAGGCCACGGCTGTGTGACGGCGTTTTGGGGCAAGCTGAACAGCGTGACACCGATCACGATGCCCAGCAGCGCCAACAGCAACCAAGCCTGCCACCGGTCGGTGACCATGCTGGCACGCAGTCCGCCCCATGTGGTGTAGATCAAGGTGGTCACCGCCACGGCGACGATGACCACGCTGCCGGGCAACTGCGACAGCAAACCCGTGATGGCGCCAATCGCTGTCAGCTCGGCGGTGATGAAACAGAGCATGTACAAGATCGACAAAGCTGTGACCCACAGGCGCAAGCCTTGGCCAAAACGTTCTTGTGCAAATTCGGCAATGGTGCGGCCTTGGGGCATTTGTTGGCGAATGGCGGGCCCTAACCAAGCCAGAAGCAAAAACGGCAACGCCGCAGACAGCGCGTAACCCACCAAAGCGATGGGCCCTACAAACGCGCCGATCTCGGGCGGGACAAACAAAATCCACGCACCCATGCCGGATGCCAAAAATGACAAGCCCAAAGCCGTAGAGTTTTGCGAGCCCCTGGCGGTGAGGTAGTCGTCAAGACTGGCCACAGGGGTTCGGTCGCGCAGGGCGACCCAGATGAAAAAGACAAGTGCCGCAAAGATTGCGGCCGCAGTGGCGTACAGCATGTCGCGCTTCCTCCGCCGGTATGAGCCGGATCAGGTTCCAGGGTCAGCGTCGAGACAGACGCAATCTCAGCTCCTTTCGGAACTCCCCTGGCGACGGGTTGATAAAAATGATGAGATGTCCCTTTTGAAGGGACGGTGGATTCTAGGTCATGTCGGTCGGGCCAGACTCAAGCGCCGCTGGGGCGCGCCATCTTGCAGGTGCTGGGCATGCGGGCTTGCTCAGCTTTGATTTGGCGCACCACCCTGAAACCATAACCCGAACCTTCGACATCAAAGGGCACGCCGGGTGTGCCTTGCTTGGCCATCACGCCCACCACCAAGGGTTGCTGGAACTGGTGGTCCTCGGCCCGCATCGTGCCTGTTTGTCCAGCGATGCTGACACGGGCTTTTTCGAGTTGCAAGGCCACGGCCACCGGTTCGGTGTTCCCTGCCCTTTCGAAGGCTTGGGCCAAGGCCTCGATCATCAGTTGCATGCGCACATGCACATAGTCCTCAGACGGTTTGGGAAAGCGCTGCCGAAACGACTGGTAAAACTGCTCGCTGGTCGCACCCGGCACGTTGGGCAACCAGTCGGCCACGGCAATCACCCGGTCGACACCCGATTCGCCAATGGCAGCGGGCGCCCCCAAAGCGTTGCCGTAAAAGGTGTAGAACTTGCCCTCGTATCCGGCTTCACGCGCGGCCTTGACCAAGAGCGTCAAGTCGTTGCCCCAGTTGCCGGTGATGACAGCCTGTGCGCCACTGGCTTTGATCTTGGCCGCATAAGGCAAAAAGTCTTTGACACGGCCCAAAGGGTGAAGCTCATCACCCACAATTTTGACGTCAGGCCGTTGCAGCCCCAGTTGCCTGCGCGCTTCACGCAAGACCGCTTGGCCAAAGCTGTAGTCCTGACCGATCAAATACGCCGACTTGACCATGGTGTCGCCTTTCAGAACCTCCATCAAAGCCGCCATGCGCATGTCGGCGTGGGCGTCAAATCGGAAGTGCCAAAAGCTGCATTTTTCGTTGGTCAAAATCGGGTCTACCGCCGAGTAATTCAGAAACAAGACTCGCTTGGCCGGCTCGCGCTCGTTGTGCTTGTTGATCGCGTCGATCAAAGCTGCCGCGTTGGCCGATGAGTTGCCTTGCAAGACCACGTGGGCACCATCGTCAATCGCCGACTTGAGGGCCGACAAAGCCTCTTCGCTCTGCCCTTTGCTGTCGTAACGCTCCAGGACCATCAAACGCGAGCCTTGGGCCGTTTTGACGCCTCCTCGCGCATTCACCCGCTCGACCGCCCAAGCGATGTTGCGCACCACCGCTTCGCCGGTGTTGGCAAACGGACCACTCAGACCCTCAATCATGGCCAGCTTGATGGGCGCGGGGGTCTGGGCTTGGGCCAGCGCTAAAACGGGAACAAAACACAAGGCAGTCAAACCTGCCATCCAAGTGCGGCGCGAAATAAAGAGCAATGAATGCATGGAAAAAAGAACCGGAAACCGGCACACACAAAAAAGAAGCGGAGTGTAACCAGTGGCGTGGCGCAAACTAGGGTTAACCCGTATTCGTGCAGGGCTTGTTCAGCCTGCGTCGAGGCGCATCAAGAGCCGACCAGATCGTGCAGCGGCCAGCGCGGCTTCACATCGAAGCTGTAACGCGCCTCGGCGGTTTGAGTGCCGGCTTGCAAGCGCATAGCGGCGGCCATGGCGATCATGGCGCCGTTGTCGGTACACAGGTGCAACTCCGGGTAGTGCACGCGCACCTGCGCTTTGGCGCAAGCAGCGTTGAGCTGCGCGCGCAGTTCGCGGTTGGCCCCCACGCCCCCTGCCACAACCAAGCGCTTCATGCCGGTGGTTTTGAGTGCAGTCATCGATTTTTTAACCAGCACTTCGACAATCGCCGCCTGGGTGGATGCCGCCAAGTCAGCCCGCTCGGGCGCGCCTTCAGTATGCGCGGCGGGGCCAATTTTTTGGCTTTGGGTGAGCACCGCTGTTTTGAGACCGGCAAAAGAAAAATCCAAATCGCCGCTGTGCAGCAAAGGCCGTGGCAGCTTGTAGGCCGCCGGGTTGCCCTGCTCGGCCAAACGCGACAACCCTGGGCCACCGGGGTAAGGCAAGCCCATGAGCTTGGCCGATTTGTCAAAGGCTTCGCCTGCGGCGTCATCGATCGTCTCGCCCAGCAATTCGTAACGGCCCACACCGTCCACCCGCATGAGCTGCGTGTGACCGCCCGACACCAGCAGAGCAATGAACGGAAACTCAGGCGGGTCAACGCTCAAAAACGGCGACAGCAAATGGCCTTCCAAATGGTGAACGCCCAGCACCGGCTTGCCCAAAGAGGCCGCCAGTGCACAGGCCACGCCCGAACCCACCAAGAGCGCGCCGGCCAAACCCGGGCCCCGGGTGTAGGCCACCACGTCGATGTCGGCCAAGGTGGCACCGGCCTCGGCCAGCACTTGGCGGGTGAGCGGCAGCACACGGCGAATGTGGTCACGGCTGGCCAGCTCGGGCACCACACCGCCATAGGCCTGGTGCATCTCGATCTGGCTGTACAGTGCGTGCGACAAGAGGCGCGGCAAAGCATCGCCTGTGGTCACGACCAAGGCCACACCGGTTTCGTCGCAGGAGGATTCGATACCCAAAATTTGCATGCTCTGTAGTTTAAGCGGGGCACCCCAGATGGCTTGCCGCTTGGCCATAATCCATGACTCAGCGCATCCTCCGCCCTACTTCGATCAACCCCTGCCCCCCTATGACCACACTCCGACTGATTTCCTCCATGGCCACCAAACCGCTGCTGGCCGACTTGGTGGCGCTGTACCGAAAGCACAACCCGGATGTGCAGGTTCTGGTTGAATCGGTGGGCGGGGTTGACGCGGCCAAACGCGTCCAGGCGGGTGAGGCTTTTGACGGCGTGGTGCTGGCCAGCGACGCCATCGACAAACTGATTGCCAGTGGTCATGTGCTGACCGGCAGCCGGGCGGATTTGGTGCTGTCGGGCGTGGCGGTTGCCGTGCCTGCAGGTCAAGCGCTGCCTGACATTTCGACCGAAGCGGCCCTCAAAGCGGCCATTTTGGCTGCCCCATCTTTGGGGGTTTCGACCGGCCCCAGTGGCGTTCAATTGGCCAAGCAATTTGAGGTCTGGGGCATCACCGAGCAGATCAAAGACCGCATCGTGCAAGCCCAACCCGGCGTGCCTGTGGGCGCCCTGCTGGCACAAGGCGAAGTGGCTCTGGGCTTTCAACAGCTCAGCGAGATGCGGGGCGTGGCAGGCATCAACGTGCTGGGCCCCCTGCCCGAGGCGGTACAAATCACCACCACGTTTTCGGGCTCGGTGGCGACCAGCAGCACCCAGACCGAAGCCATGCGGGCTTTGTTGGCGTTTTGGACATCGCCAGCGTGCAAAACCTTGAAAGAAGAACACGGCATGCAAGCCGCCTGAAGGTCGCCACAGCTGGGCCCGCCAACGGCCTGCGTCATTTGCTTTATGCCAATAAAGTATTTGGCGCAAGCATTGTTAGATCAGAAAATTGGATCGATTGATTGACTGATCTGATTTTTGAACGCACATGAGCCCTCACTTTGCCTCCCGCTGCACGTTGGTCGGAGCCGGTCCTGGCGACCCTGAACTGCTGACCCTCAAAGCCGTCAAAGCGATTGCCAACGCCACCTTGTTGCTGGTGGACGACTTGGTGAACGATGCTGTTTTGGCCCACGCCTCACCCACCGCACGCATTGTCCACGTCGGCAAGCGTGGCGGCTGCCAAAGCACGCCTCAGGCCTTCATCGACAAACTGATGATCAACGCCCTGCACGAGGGAGAACGCGTGGTGCGCCTCAAAGGTGGCGACCCCTTCATTTTCGGCCGGGGCGGCGAAGAGGTGGAGCACCTGCGTGCCGCCGGCATCGATGTGGAGGTGGTCAATGGCATCACCGCGGGCCTGGCGGGCCTGAGCAGCTTGGGCGCTTCGCTGACACACCGTGAACACGCCCACGGCGTGGTGTTCGTCACAGGCCACGCCAAACCTGGTGACAGCGGCACCGACTGGCCCCAACTGGCGGCCACCGCAAGGCAGGCCAAACTCACGCTGGTCATTTACATGGGCGTGAGCAGCCTCGAGCACATCTGCCAGGGCTTGCTCAGCGGCTTGCCTGCCCAAACGCCTGTGGCAGTGGTGCAAAACGCCAGCTTGCCCACGCAGCGCGAGGTCCTGACCACACTGGGTGAACTGGTGCATAACGTACAAAGCGAACGACTGCAAAGCCCCAGCATCATTGTGGTGGGCGATGTGGTGCAAGGGGCCCGGGCTTGGCAACGGGTTGATTCCAACCCCTCGGTGCAGCGGGTCGCCTGATCCTGCAGACGTCGTGGGTTGTGGGCGCTTGCCCCCTTACACTCCTTCGCCATGAGTACATGGGATGTGGTGATCGTGGGAGCCGGGGCTGCCGGTTTGTTTTGCGCGGGCTTGGCGGGCCAGCGCGGGCTGAAGGTGTTGGTCATTGACCACAGCGACAAAATCGCCGAAAAAATCCGCATTTCAGGCGGCGGGCGCTGCAATTTCACCAACCGTTTGCTCGACGCATCGGCCCCGCAAAAGCACTTCATCAGCCAGAACCCGCACTTTTGCCGCTCGGCACTGTCGCGCTACACACCGCAAGACTTCATCGATCTGGTGCAAAAACACGGCATCGCTTTCCACGAAAAACACAAAGGCCAACTGTTTTGCGACCACACGGCCGAAGACATCATCCGCATGCTGCTGTCCGAGTGTGCCGCAGGCGGCGTAGACATCCGCTCAGGCTGCAGCGTCCAATCGGTACAAGCCGAACCTGGTGAACCTGCACCTTCGGGTGAAAGCACCCGGTACACCCTTGCCACCAGCGATGGCCACCTGCAGACCACGTCTTTGGTGGTGGCGACAGGCGGCTTGTCCATCCCCAAAATCGGCGCCAGCGACTGGGGCTACCGCATCGCCTGCCAGTTTGGCCTGCGCCTGGTGGCGCAACGCCCCGGGCTGGTGCCCTTGACTTTTGATGGCGCCGCTTGGGCGCCCTATGCACAATTGTCCGGTCTGGCCTTGCCCGTGGGCATCGAGACGGGTGAGAAAAAGGCCCGAATGCACTTTGACGAGGACCTGCTGTTCACGCACCGGGGCTTGTCCGGGCCGGGCGTTTTGCAAATCTCGAGTTACTGGCAAGAAGGCACGCCAATCCGCCTGAACCTCGCGCCAGACATGAACCTGCCAGAGCGTCTGCAAGAGGCCAAATTGCGCTCCAAAAAGTTGTTGGGCAACGAGCTGGCCACCCTCGTGCCCAGCCGCTTGGCCGAAGCCTGGGTGAGCCAAGAGCCGGCCTTGCAACGCACTGCTGCCGATGTGCCCGACAAGGCCTTGCACAAACTGGCCGAAGCACTGTCCAAGTGGACGCTCACGCCCACGGGCAGTGAAGGCTACAAAAAGGCCGAAGTCACGTTGGGCGGGGTGGACACGCGCGATGTGTCATCGCAAACCATGGAGTCCAAACAACCGGGCCTCTACTTCATTGGCGAGGTGATGGACGTGACGGGTTGGCTGGGCGGTTACAACTTTCAGTGGGCCTGGGCCAGTGGCCATGCGTGCGCAGAGGCCTTGGCAGAGGGTGCTTTACCCCTTTCAAAGGCCAATAACGCCTGAATTTTGGGATTTCATGGCTATAATCACAGGCTTTGCTGGCAAACCCCCGTCTGCCAAATACTAGTTCGTGACGGGGATCCGCCGTAACTGGCTTTCAAGGGCCCGATCTCCCTTGCTTGCGCAGCCGGCACATTTTTGGAAACTTTGATTCAATGACCACCATCCGCGTGAAAGAAAACGAGCCGTTTGACGTTGCCCTGCGTCGCTTCAAGCGCACCATCGAAAAACTCGGCCTGCTGACCGACCTGCGTGCCCGCGAGTTTTACGAAAAGCCCACCACTGAGCGCAAGCGCAAGAAGTCGGCCGCCGTCAAGCGCCACTACAAGCGCGTGCGCAGCATGCAGTTGCCCAAGAAGATGTATTGATCTTCTGATTTGTACGACCTGACAAGGTCTGCAAACAAGCCCGCTGGAGGACGCTCAGGCGGGCTTTGTTGTTTCTGATTTCCTTTTTTAAATTGCCATTCTTGGAGCCTTTCATGAGCCTGAAAGAACAGATCACCGAAGACATGAAAACCGCGATGCGGGCCAAAGACGCCGAACGTCTGGGCACCATCCGCTTGCTGCTGTCGGCCATGAAGCAAAAGGAAGTGGACGAGCGCATCGAACTGGACGATGTGGCCGTGGTGGCCATCGTGGACAAACTCATCAAACAGCGCAAGGACTCGATCGCCGCTTTTGAACAAGCTGCTCGACAGGACTTGGCCGACAAAGAAAAAGCCGAAATGGCTGTGTTGTTGGCTTACCTGCCTGCACGCATGTCGGCCGAAGAAGTCACAGCGGCCGTGCAGGCCATCGTGGCCAAGTTGGGTGCCAAAGGGCCAGGTGACATGGGCAAGGTGATGGGCGCCGTCAAAGCCCAGTTGGCGGGCAAGGCCGATATGGGCCAAGTGTCCGCAGCGGTGAAGGCGGCGCTGGCAGGCTGATGCGCCAAGGGGGCTGATGGATGGGCTCTGAAGGCAATCAGGCCTGCAAAATCAGCGCAGCCCCGGCCACAGCCAAAACCGCCCCACCCCAAGCCCCCCAAGCTGGGCGCCGGCGGTACACACCCCACAGCAACGGCAAAAGCAAGATGGGGGTGAGTGATGAGAAAATGCCGACCAAATTGGCCTGCCCGGTATGCAGCGCCTGCAAGATCAAGGTCATGCCCAGTGCCATGGCCACCGCGGCACTGGCCCAGGTGTTGAACAAGGTCTTCGCATCCAACGGGTTTTGCACTTTGGCCACTTGAGCCCCGGCCCACAGCAGCGCCAAGTGCGCCAAGAAACTGGCCGAGGTGCGCACCGCCGAAGCCGACACCGTATCCACCCCTGAGGCCATCAAGGGCTTGATCATCAAGGTGGCCACCGACTGGCACAAGGCCGCCACCAGCCCCAGCACAACACCTGTCCACAAAGACCCTTGGGTGTTTTCCCAAGCATGGGTCTCGCTCTCGCGGCGGCCCCACACAATCGCCACCATCACGCCCGAGACCAGCAAGCTGCCACCCACCAAAGTCCAACCCCACAGGGTCTCGCCCAAAAACAGCCAGGCCAGCAAAGTCGAGAACAAGGCATGTGTGGCAAACAGCACGCCACTGCGGCGGGGCCCCAAACGGTTCATGCAGGCAAACAGCGCGGTGTCGCCAATGAAGATGCCAATCAAGCCCGACAAGGCCAGCAAGGCCACGCTTGAGGCATCCAAGCTGCGCCATTGCCCGGTGAACAGCGCCAGCGCCCACAGCAAGGTCAGCGCAAAAAACAAGCGCCAGCGGGTGAAGGCAAACGCACCCATTCGGCTGGAGGCCGCAGCCGAAAACAAACTGCCCACCGCCCACGACAAAGCGGCCAGTGCCGCCAAAAGTTCGGCCTGCACAGCGCGGCAGGCCTTAGCTGCCTGCCAGCTTCATGCGGTTGACCAAGATGGAGCCGGTGGATTTGGCCCCCATGTTGTAGGTGTCAGCGCCCACCGCCTCGATGCCCATGAACATGTCTTTGAGGTTGCCCGCGATGGTGATCTCGTGCACCGGGTAAGCGATCTGCCCGTTTTCCACCCAAAAGCCGCTGGCCCCGCGTGAATAGTCACCGGTCACGTAGTTCACCCCCTGGCCCATCAGCTCGATCACGAACAAGCCCGTGCCTAACTTTTGCAGCATGGCGTTGAGATCGTCACCCGGTTGTGTCAGGCGCGAAGTCATGGACAGGTTGTGCGAACCGCCCGAGTTACCCGTGGTCTTCATGCCCAATTTGCGGGCCGAATAGCTCGACAAAAAGTAGCCCTCCACACGGCCGCCCTTGACCACTTGGCGGCGCGCCGAGCGCACGCCTTCGTCGTCAAAGGGCGAACTGCCTTTGCCGCGCAAGATGAAAGGGTCCTCTTCGATGTCGATGTGCTTGGGGAACACCTTTTTGCCCAAGGAGTCGAGCAAAAAGCTGCTCTTGCGGTACAGCGCCCCGCCGCTCACGGCCTGCACAAAACCGCCCAGCAAGCCTGCCGCCACAGGCGACTCAAACAGCACCGGGCATTCGGTGGTGGCGATCTTGCGCGCCCCCAAGCGGGACAAGGCGCGCTCTGCGGCGTAACGGCCCACCGCGTCCACAGAAGCCAACTCGTCGGCTGAGCGCATCGAGGTGTACCAGGCATCGCGCTGCATCTCGGCATTGCGGCCCGGCAACTTGGCGATCGGTGCAACCGAGACGCTGTGGCGCGAGCTGGCATAACCACCCCGAAAGCCATGCGTGTGGGCGCTGAAAAAGTGGCTCTGCTGGGCCGATACGGCCGCGCCGTCGCTGTTGGTGATGCGGCGGCTGGTTTTGAGCGCTGCGGCTTCGCATTGCAAAGCAATGCGAGCGGCCTCTTCGCTGTTGATGCTCCAAGGATGGAACAAATCCAGATCGCGGTGGTTCGTTTCGATGTCGGCCTCATCGGGCAAGCCGGCAGTCGGGTCTTCGGCGGTGAAGCGGGCGATGTCATAGGCCGCTTGTACAGTCCGCTCAATGGCTGCCTTGGAGAAATCCGAGGTGCTGGCATTGCCCCGGCGGTGGCCCACATACACCGTCACGCCCAGCGACTTGTCACGGTTGCGCTCCACGTTTTCCAGCTCGCCCTTGCGCACACTGACCGACAGACCGCAACCCTCTGAAGCCTCGGCTCCTGCATTGGTGGCACCCAGTTTTTTGGCATGCGCCAAGGCGGTGTCGACCAAGTCTTCAAAATGGTCGCGCGAGTAACTGAAACCGTCGTGGGCATGCGCATGTGTTGCGGTGGCGGGGGCGTTTTTATTCACAGAAAGAATCTCGAAAAAATGGCGGACGCTGGGCCCGCAGTGGCCGCTATGATACTTGTCACCCAGCCGCTTGCGCTGCATACAAGAACGAGTTTCCCCAGTCATGTCCCGTAAACCCAAAAAAGGCTATTTCGTCCGCGGTCAGTTTGTTGCCGAAGGCAGCGAACTCGACCTGGAGTACAAGCGCGAGCTCAAGGGCGGCCTGGATGGTCCGAGCCGCACCGAACTCAAGCGCGAAAGCACCGAACTGCAAGAACTGGGTACCGCATTGCTCACCCTGCGCCGCGATCTGATGGATGGCCTCGCTTTGCCCGACAAACTGGTCGATGGCCTGGCCGAAGCCAAACGCATCACCAACTTTGAAGGCAAGCGCCGTCAGATGCAGTTCATCGGCAAGCAAATGCGTCTGCTCAGCCCCGAAACCCTGCAGGCCGTGCGCGAAGCCCTCGATATTCAACGTTTGGGCAGCGCCAAAGACACCCAAGCCCTGCACCTGGCCGAAGCCTGGCGCGACCGCCTGATCGCCGACGACGCGGCCGTGGGCGAATGGCTGGCGCACCACCCCCAAACCGACATCCAGCAACTGCGTGCCTTGGTGCGCCAGGCCCGCAAGGACGCCGTGCCCGTGACCAACGCGGCCGTCTCTCAAGGCCTTGCACCGCGCCAAGGCCGTGCCTACCGCGAGCTCTTCAAGCTGGTGCGCAGTGTGCTGACGGACGGCCAAAGCGATGAGGCCCCTGAAGAGGAATCGGAAGATGAGTGAATCCCAGTTTGATCCCATCAAGATTGGCATCGTGTCCATCAGTGACCGCGCCAGTACGGGTGTGTACGAAGACAAAGGCCTGCCTGCATTGCAAGACTGGTTGACCCGTGCGCTGCACAACCCGATCAGCTTCGAGCCGCGCCTGATCCCCGACGAAAAAGACCGCATCAGCGCCACGCTGATCGAACTGGTCAATGCAGGTTGCAGCTTGGTGCTCACCACCGGCGGCACAGGCCCTGCCCTGCGCGATGTCACCCCCGAAGCCACACTGGCTGTGGCCGACAAGGAAATGCCCGGATTTGGCGAACAAATGCGCCAGATCAGCCTGAAGTTTGTGCCGACCGCGATCCTGTCACGCCAGGTGGCCGTCATCCGGGGCCAGAGCCTGATCATCAACCTGCCGGGGCAGCCCAAATCGATTGCTGAAACGCTGGAAGGCCTGAAAGGCGCAGACGGCAAACCGGTGGTGCATGGCATTTTTGCGGCCGTGCCCTATTGCATCGATTTGATTGGCGGCCCTTACATGGAAACCAAGGACGAGGTCTGCCAAGCGTTTCGACCCAAATCCGCCATTCGGCCTGCCCGCTGAGCACCGACTTTCAAGTTGAGGCCCAAACCCTCCGCCTAAAACTACCCGTTACCCAGCACTGTCCATCGGTCTTTGGGTATAATCCATTTTTTCGGCAAGAGCGACAGCAGCACCTCCGGCTAGACCACCGCCATCAGCGCAATGCCCCCATGTGGGCAGGTCACCGTTCCGCAAGGACTGCACACCAAATGTTCGCCCACCACCTTGCCATAGCAGATTGAACGCCAATACAGGCCTAGATCTGTGTCTTAAACCCACGCCCGCGCCGGGATGTATTTGGCGCAGACTGTGTCCGTTTCCTTGTTTGTTTTGATGTTCTGAGGTGTTCGTTCATGCCTGCTCAAAATTCGAAGAAGCCTGCCCAGGCCGCTGCCAAATCCAAAACCGTTGTCAAAGCTTCCGCTGCCAAAAAAGCACCCGCGCCTGCCGCTGTGCCCAAAGCTGCCAGCAAGGTGATCGCCAAAGCACCGGCCAAAAAGCCCGCCCCTGTGGTGAGCAAGGCCAAAGCAACTGCCAAGCTTGCTGCAAAACCCGCAGCAACACCGGCAGCCAAAGCGGTCCCCAGCAAGCTCAAGACATCGGCGAAACCGGCGACTCCTGTCAAGCCTGTGAAGAAAGCTGCATCCGTGCCCGCCAAGAAATCTGAAGCCATTGAAAAAACCCCTGTCGCCAAAGCCAAAGAAGCTGCACCTGCAGTGGAAGTGAAAAAAACGGCCAAAGCAGCCAAAGTCGCTGCGCCAGCAGAAGAGAAAAAACCCGCGGCCAAAAAAGCCGCTCCACTCAAAGCCGCTCCGGTCAAAGTCACTACGGGCGCCAAACGTGGCCCCAAAAAGAAAGGCAGCATCGCCGAGCCGAGTCTTGAGGAAGAACTCGAACTGGCGGCCCTTGAAGAAGACCTGCAAGGCGAACCTGTCGCCGACAACGTGTCGGAGACGGGCGAAAAGGTCAAGCCTCTGCGCATGAAGATCAGCAAGGCCAAAGAGCGCGCCTTGATGAAGGAATTTGGTTTGGACGAAACCGTCCTGACCGAAGCCGAAATGAAACAGCGCCGCGACCGTCTCAAAGCCCTGATTAAGCTGGGCAAGACCCGCGGCTACCTGACCAACGGCGAGATCAGCGACCACTTGCCCGACAAATTGGTCGATGCCGAAACCCTGGAAGTGGTGATCGCCACCCTGAATGACCTGGGTGTGGCGGTCTACGAGCAAACGCCTGACGCCGAAAGCCTGATCATCACGGACAACGCCCCCACAGGCTCGACCGAAGAAGAAGCCGAAGAAGCCGCAGAAGCCGCCTTGTCCACCGTGGACAGCGAATTCGGCCGCACCACCGACCCGGTCCGCATGTACATGCGCGAGATGGGCACCGTGGAACTGCTGACACGCGAAGGCGAGATCGAAATCGCCAAACGCATCGAAGGCGGCTTGATGGACATGATGGCCGCGATCAGCGCATCGCCTGCGACCATCGCCGAAATTCTGCGCCTGGCCAACGAAATCCGCGAAGGCAAGATCGTCATCTCGACTGTGGTGGATGGCTTTGCCAACCTGAACGAAGCCGACGATTACGTGGCCGAAGAAGACTTCGACGAATTCGACGAAGCCGATGACGACGATGGCAAAGGCGGCTCCAAAGCCCTGACCAAAAAACTCGAAGAGCTCAAAGTCCAAGCCCTCGAACGCTTTGACCGCATCACCGAGTACTTCGAAAAAGTGCACAAGGTGTACGACAAAGAAGGCTGGGGCACACCCGCCTACATCAAGGTGCAATCGGCCCTGTCTGAAGAGCTGATGACCATCCGATTCACGGCCAAAACCATTGAAAAGCTGTGCGACATGGTGCGTGGCCAGGTCGACGATGTGCGCAAAAAAGAGCGCGAACTGCGCCGCATCATTGTGGACAAGTGCGGCTACCCCCAAGACAACTTCATTGCCGATTTCAGTGGCCGTGACAAGAACGGCAAACGCATTCCATCCCACCTGCTCAACCTCAAGTGGATTGAAAAGCAAGCCGCTGCGGGCAAGAGCTGGAGCGCGGTCATGGGCCGCAACATCCCGCCGGTGCAAGACCTGCAGCAAAAACTGACCGACCTGCAATCGCAAGTGGTTGTGCCGCTCGATGAGCTGAAAGACATCAACAAACGCATGAACGCCGGTGAACGCTCATCCCGTGATGCCAAGAAGGAGATGATCGAGGCCAACCTGCGTCTGGTCATTTCGATCGCCAAGAAATACACCAACCGCGGCCTGCAATTCCTCGACTTGATCCAAGAAGGCAACATCGGTTTGATGAAGGCGGTGGACAAATTCGAATACCGCCGGGGCTACAAGTTCTCGACCTATGCCACTTGGTGGATCCGCCAGGCCATCACCCGCTCCATTGCGGACCAGGCCCGCACGATCCGCATCCCGGTGCACATGATCGAAACCATCAACAAGATGAACCGCATCTCGCGTCAGCACCTGCAGGAATTTGGCTTTGAGCCCGATGCCTCCATCCTGGCCGAGAAGATGGAGATTCCGGAAGACAAGATCCGCAAGATCATGAAGATCGCCAAAGAGCCAATCTCCATGGAAACGCCGATCGGTGACGATGACGACAGCCACTTGGGCGACTTCATCGAAGACAACACCCACACCGCCCCGATGGACGCGGCGCTGCAAGCGGGCTTGCGCGATGTGGTCAAAGACATCCTGGACAGCCTGACACCCCGCGAAGCCAAAGTGCTGCGCATGCGTTTTGGCATCGAGATGTCCACCGACCACACCCTGGAAGAAGTGGGCAAGCAATTTGATGTGACCCGCGAACGCATCCGTCAAATAGAGGCCAAGGCGCTGCGCAAGCTCAAGCACCCCAGCCGCTCTGACAAACTGCGCAGCTTCATCGACACGATGTAAATCTGCACAGTTCTGCACAAGACAAAGCCTCCCGACTGGAAAGTCGGGAGGCTTTTTTGTTGCGCCCTTCAGTATTTTGTGAACACACCCACAGCCAAGCAATTTTTTTAATTTTTATTTAATTTTTAAATTTATTACTTTTGCCAATAAAGGCCCCACAATGTTCGATAACGAACATTCAGATTCGTTGCGGAAAATTACAGTAATCATCAGTTCTAACAAAAGGGCTAAAAATGTTAAGTCCATTGAATAATCTGATGATCGAGCAGTTGAATGCCGAAAAATACGAAAAACTCATTTCGTACTTTCAGTTGACTTGCCTTGAAACGGGGCAGTTGATCTTTCGGCCTCACGAGGCGATTCAATTCGTTGTTTTCCCCGTGAGCGCCATCATCGCCATGCAAATCGACATCTCGGACGGCTCCTCGGCGGACATTGTCCTGATTGGCAAAGAAGGCATGGTCGGCAGTGGTGTGATGGGCGGCAACCAAAACTTCAGCAGGGCCCGTGTGAAGTTCTCGGGGTTTGCCTACAAATTGCCCTTGAGCGTTTTCCAGTCTGAGCTGGCCCAGGACAGCGCCTTCCTGAAGATCTGGATGGCCGCGACACGGCAAATGATTTTGCAGATCGCCATGCCCACCGTCTGCAGCGGCAAACACAGCAACGAACAACAAATCGTTCGCTGGATCATGAACACCTTGGACAAAACCCAAGGACACACCCTTCAGGTCACCCACCAGGAAATTGCAGACGTTCTGGGCATTCGGCGCGAATCGGTCACCTTGACTGCCGGCAAATTGAGCCATGAGCGCTTGATCAACGTCACACGCGGTCAATTGGAAGTCCTGGACCGCCCCGGGCTGGCCGCCAGAGCTTGCGAGTGCTATCGCGTGATGCATCCCGCCAAAAAGCATTGAACAAGAACCCACCACTTCAGAGCTTGAACATGCTGACCTCCTTGAAAAACGCCAAACGCACCATCGGTGTGGGCATTGCACTGATCGCGGCGGTGGTGCTTGTCCCGGCCTTGGCCAACTTTCAAAGCATCAACGCCATCGTCAACACCCATTACATGGTCATCAAGTCCCCCATAGAGGGCGCCCTGGACGGCTTCAACAAAATGTCTGGCCAGCCCATTGCGCAAGGGGAGGAACTGGTCAGGATCAGCAACCTGCGGTTCAAAGAGAGTGCCGTCAATGAAATGGAGGTGGAGCAAAAAACCCTGAATGAAAGAAGCTTGGGCCTTCAGCAACACCTGAAGAACCTTCAGCAACTGCAAAAAGAGTTGCAAACCCGGGTCGCTGTTCACCGCAGCCACGAATTTCTCCGCTTAGAAGAGCAGCTCGCGCAAGCCAAAGCCGAAAAGAAAGCCCAGGAAAGCCTGATCCGTGAACAACAGTTGCTGGCCCAGCGCAACGCGCTGCTGGTCAAGGAAAACTTCATCTCTCCGGCTCAAAACGAGGCCGCGCAATACGCACTCGAAGTCACCCAAAGCCGACTCGATATTTTTCAAGCCCGCATCCGGCTGCTGGAAACCGAAAAGCAAGCCGTCCAACGCTTTGTCTACCTGGGCGAAGGGCGCAACGACGTCCCCTACACACAGCAACGCTTGGATGACGTGCGCCTGCAAATCACCGACGTTGCCGCCCGACTGCGCGAAAACGAGCGGCGCAGCTCGGATGTTCAATTGCAAATCGACAAGGAGCGAGAAAGCATGGCCTTGGCCCGCGAAGTGCGCATGCTCGCACCCAGCCAAGGCGTGTTGTGGCGCAAATTCGGCAGCAACGGCACCGAAGTCGTGATCGGCACAGACCTCGCCCATGTGATCTCTTGCGACAACCTGTTCCTGGATGTGGCCGTTCCGGAGTCATCGCTCGAATCGTTTCAAGTGGGCAAAGCGGTTCAGTACCGACTGATTGGCAGCACCGCCTGGTTGACGGGCCACATTGATGCTGTGACGGGCAGTGGCAACAACTTGCAAGACGTGACCTTGGTCGCGCAACTGCAACGTGAAAAAAAGGATGCCCGGATTTTCGTGAAGATTGCGTCTGCTGACCTGGACAAAGCCCAAGAAAACTTGTGCTACGTCGGTCGCAAAGTCGATGTCAAAGTGCCGCGCGACTGGCGTCCCTCGGTCTGGCTCAGCCGAGTCAGCGCGTTGTTCACCTGATCTCCGCCATGGCCTACGTCCCGTTGTTGGTGGTCACGGTTTTCTTTTTGCTGGTGTGGGACAGCCAGCGAACCGACCTCAGGGTCAGGCAGATGGTGTGCCTGCTTCCCGTGCTGCTGTGTTTGCAGTATTTGGCCTGGCGCTTGTTCAGCACCGTGTGGCCTGATCAAGGCGACAGCGACTGGTCTCAGTCATGGATCTGGGGTGTCTGGGGCGTTGAAATTTTGGCCTTCATCGAGGTGGCGGTCTTCTTGTTGATCATGAGCCGAACCAACACCCGAAGCGCACAAGCCGACCAACACCGCATGCCCAGTCCCTTGCCCGAAGTCGACATTTTCATTCCGACCTACAACGAGCCACTGGACGTCCTGGAAAAAACCATTGTGGCTGCAGCCGCAGTGGACTACCCGCACAAAACCGTCTGGGTGCTGGACGATGGCAAGCGCGATTGGCTGCGCCAGTTTTGTGAAGAGACTGGCGTTCGCTACTTGACCCGAGCCGACAATTCGCACGCCAAGGCGGGCAACATGAACCATGCATTGGCCCATGCCCAAGGCCAGTTCATCGCTGTCTTTGACGCGGACTTTGTCCCCGCCAAAAACTTCATTCATCGCACTCTTGGGTTTTTCGAAGACCCGACTATTGGCATCGTTCAGACGCCCCAACACTTCTACAACCAAGACCCGATCCAAACCAACCTGGGCCTGATGCAGGCTTACCCGGACGAGCAACGCTTGTTTTTTGACCAAATGGCCGCTTCCCGCGATGCCTGGCAGGCGGCGTTTTGCTGCGGCTCGTGCAGCATCATGCGCCGCAAAGCGGTCGATGCCATCGGCGGTATTCCCACCCAGAGCATCACCGAAGACTTGCTCACCACCTTGGTCATGCTGCGCAAAGGCTACCAGACCATTTACCTGAATGAACGCCTGAGCATGGGGCTGGCGGCCGAATCGATCGAAGGCTTCTTCGTGCAGCGCGAGCGCTGGTGCCGTGGGGCCATTCAGTCCTTGTTTTTGCCAGCGGGCCCCTTGGGTCCCGGTCTGAGCGTCATGCAGCGCATCCTTTTTTTTCCCACCAGTTGGCTCACGCAGTACGCCGTTCGGCTGATGCTGATCGCCATTCCTCTGGCGTATCTGCTGTTGGGATGGTTGCCTTTTCACTTCACGGACTCGGCAGACATGGTGTTTTACCAACTGCCGGTTTTCTTGTCGTTTTTTCTGGCCATGCGCTGGCTGGTCGGCGGTCATTTTTCACCGCTGGTCTCTGGCCCCGTCGGCGTGTTTGCAAGTTTCAGATTGGGCCCAACCGTGCTGGCATCGCTGATCAAACCCTTTGGTCAACCGTTCAAAGTCACCCCCAAAGGCTCGGACGCCGTCCAAGGCCGTCAGGTGGACCTGTTCAGTCTGGGCATGATTTTGACGTGCATGGCCCTGACCTTGGTGGGCTTGCTGATGAACGTCGTGCCCGAGTTGGCGGTGGTGCCGCACGACGAGTTTTTCCCCATTGCCATGTTCTGGTCCATGCTGAACGTGGTGACTTTGGGATTGGCCGCTTTGCTTTGTTTTGAAGGCCCACGTTTGCGCAAGGAAGAGCGCTTCTGGATGGCCGAACCGGCCACCGTCCACGATGGCGAAACCAGCATCCCGGTTGAGCTCATCGATGCCAGCGTCGGTGGTTGCAAATTGGCGCTGCCTGAGACGGCCAATGGCCTTTTCAAAAAAGACAAAACCAGCTTGACAGTGCAAGGCGTTGGACGCGTGACGATACAACCCGTGCGGCAACACCACGGCCAGCTGGCAGCCACTTTTGAATACAGCAGCCAGGCGCAGCGCCACGCCATGATCTGCAAACTTTTTTCGGGGCGTTACAGCACAGTGGCCCCCACGAGCAGTTCAACCCGTCTGTTGATGTCGTCTTTATGGGAGAAAACGTTCCATGGGTAAAACCCTCTTGATGCCTTTGAATACCGCCCGCAGGGGGCTGCATTGCAAAGTCCAAGTCCTTGCAGCCTTCGTCTGTACTTGTGCCGCACAGACCTGGGCACAAACCCCAGCCCAGCCCCAAAAACCGCCCGTGTGGATCGGGTTTGATGACGCCTACAGCCTCAAAACCAACACCTCCGCGATGGCCATCGAATGGGGCATCAAAGCCGCGCTGGAAAAAATCAACGCCAATGGCGGCGTGCTCAATGGACGCCCACTGAAACTGATGACCACCGACAACAAAGGCATCTCAGCCATGGGCAAAGACAATTTTGTCCGATTGGCGACTGCCCAAGATATGGTGGCCGTCTTGACGGGTAAATTCAGTCCCATCAGCGTAGAGATGCTGCCCGAGGCACACCGACTGAAGGTCCCCTTGATCAGCGTCTGGGGTTCAGCAGATCCCATCACCGATCACGACCACAAACCGTCCTACTCGTTTAGGGTCTCACTCAAGGACGAGTGGGGCGTCGAAGCGATGATGAATCGACTCTCCTCGAAATACAGGGTTCGGCAAGCTTGTGCCATCTTGCCCAACACGGCCTGGGGTCGTTCAGCAGAAAAAGTGATTTTAGAAAAATCTGGGAAAGACACGGCCCAATTTCCAGTGGTGCGTTGGTATAACTGGGGTGACCCATCGCTCAAGGATCAGTACCGTGCCTGCCTGGAATCACGCACCCAAGGCCTGCTGTTTGTCGGCAATGAAAAGGAAGGCGCCATGTTGGTCAAAGAAATCGCCGCACAGGACCCGCCCATGCGCATGCCCGTGGTGGCCCATTGGGGCGCTGTGGGGGGCACCTTGCACGAGTTGGTCACTGAAGAACTGCCCAAGGTGCGCATCGATTTCATCCAGACCTTCACCTTCATCAACAACCAGCGCCCTCGTGCCGTTTACCTCGCCGATTGGATTATGAAAAACCATGGCCTGAAAAGCACACAAGACATTCCCAGCCCCGTTGGCGCCGCACATGGTTATGACACGGTCCATCTTCTGGCCAAGGCCATTGACACCGCAAAAACCACATCGCCCCACAAAATAAGAGATGCCTTGGAAAAATTGCCCGCATTCCATGGCGCCGTCCGGCACTACAACAAGCCCTTCACCCCACATCGGCACGATGCCTTGGACAAATCGCAAGTTCTGTTTGTCAAATTGACACCCTCAGGTCACCTGATACCGCAAGACTGACATGGGACGATTGAAATCGCTCAAAGCACAGATCAGACATGATGTTTTCAGGCTCTTTGGAGCCTACGTCTTAGGGGTGACATCGCTGTGCATGCTGTTGGCCCTGTACGGTATTTTTTTCTATCAGCAAGAAGAGTTCAAACATTACAAGGCGCTGATTGCCACGCGTCTCAGCTCCGAAATCAGCTACTCCTTCCGCCAGGCCAATGACTTGGCCCATTCGACAGAGGTCTGGACCGGACTGACGGACTCGGAGGGACGGGGAACGTATCTCCTGCCACTTCTGGAAAAAGCCAATCAAAGCAAATTTCACCAGTTTGAACTGCTGGATTACCTCGGCCGATTTTTCATCCAGAGCGGTAGTTCAGCGAGTTGGTTTAAGGATGTCCCGGACAACATCACAAAAACCATCGGGGACAGCCAGACCCACCTGGATCTGATCACCATCGAACAATCTAAGTATCTGTCAGCCAGCGTGCCTGTCACGCCCAATTTCACAGACAGCACCATCGGCATCATTTGGCTTCAACTTGATCTGGGCCAGGTCATGACCATGCTGAATTTCCCAAAAGATCTGAAAGTCAATTACAGCCTGACCCCATTTTTAGACTCTGCGTCGGATCTTTCCAAACACAGTGAAGCCTTCAAATTTGAATGGGACTACGCTGGAAAAAACCACACCCTTCATATTCAACTCCAACAAAGCTATTTGTCCGCATTTCTGTTTGTGATGACGGGTTTGACAGTTTCATTGCTCTGTGGCGGCTTGCTGTTCCTGGGTCTGAGACGCTGGACCCGACTTTTTTCAGAACGCACCACGCGCCGACTGGATGATCTGGTGCAACTGGCCTCTGACACAGTGCAGGGTCGCGGTGATGAGGCATTCAGTGACAACACCGGAGATGAAATTGCCAAGGTGTCCAACGTCTTGCAAAGCATGCTGCGAAATCAACGACGGGCCACCCAAAGGCAAGCGATTTTCTCCAGGGTCTTCGAGACTGCGGCCGAAGCCATTTTGATCACAAACAAGCAAGGTTTGGTCGTGGATGTGAACGCCGCATTGACAGACATGACGGGCTACACCAAAGAAGAGCTCCTGCACCAACCTGCCGGACGGCTCTACATCCAAGACCACAAGGGCGTTGACTTGTCGGTCATTGCCGATGCTGTCCGCCGTCTGGGTGTTTGGCGAGGCGAAACCTATTTTTTAAGCAAACAACACACCCAGTTGCCTGTGTTGCTGTCGGTGTCCACCTTGCTGGATTCCCAAGGCGTGAATCAAGGCCATGTTTCCGTTTTTTCGGATATCAGGGCGATTCGTGAAGCAGAAAAAAAACTTCAAGACCTTCTGCAAGAAGATTTTTTGACAGGGCTGCCCAACTACAGGCGATTTTTGGAGTACACCCAGAAAAAAGTGGATGGCACTCGCTTTGCGATCTTGTTCATTGACCTGGACAATTTCAAAAACATCAACGACACCTTTGGTCACGATCAAGGCGATGAAGTCATTCGGCAGATCGCGCAACATCTCAAGGCCATATTGCCCGATGGCAATTTCTTGTGCCGACGCTCAGGGGACGAATTCATTGCTGTGCTGGATGTCGATGAACCGATCGCTGATTTCAAGAACAAATTGAAACTGATTTTCAAGCCTGCAGTTTTCACTGTCCATCACTTCGATACCGTGCAGGTCACAGCCACCTTCAGCGCTGGGGCTGCTTTGTTTCCCGATCACTCGGAATCGATCAACCAGCTGCTCATTTATGCAGACACCGCTTTGCTGAGCGCCAAGGAAGCCGGTCGCAATCAGATCCAGTGGCTCAATGTCCAGATGATGGCGGCCACCACCCGAAAAAACAAAGTCGACAGCAAGCTGACTGCGGCCATTCGGGAAGGTCGAATCCAACCGCATTACCAACCCGAGGTGGATCTGCTGACCGGAAAAGTCATCGGATTTGAGGCCTTGGCACGGTGGCATGACGAAGAATTGGGCTGGATCAGCCCGGCAGAATTCATTCCATTGGCCGAGCAATCTGGCGCCATAGACCCTCTGACAGAGCACATGTTTACCCAAGTGGTCAAAGACAGCCACGCGATCCGCGCCCACTTTCCCAATGCAACGATCGCCTTGAATTCGTCCCCCCAGTTGATGTGTGGAAAGCGTCTTTTGACGATCCTTTCCAACTTAGCAGCAGAACTTGAAAACGGTTTGGATGGTTTTGTTCTGGAAGTGACTGAAACGAATTGCACCTTGAGCCAACAAGAACTGGTCGGTCAACTACAGGCCATCATGGGCTTGGGTGTGCGCATTGCCATCGATGATTTTGGCAAGTCTTATTCTTCTTTGTCGCGCCTTGCAAGCATGCCCATTCAAAAATTGAAAATTGACATGTCATTCATCGCCGGTATGGAGCGGGAAGAAAACATCAAAATCATTTCAGGGATTCTGGCCTTGGCGCAATCGCTGGGGCTTGAGGTGACGGCTGAAGGCGTGGAAAACCGTTTTCAGCAAGACACCTTGATCAAGCTCGGTTGCCAACAAGCACAAGGCTACTTTTTTTCCAAGCCCTTGAAGCTTCAGGATCTGCTCGCACTGCCCACCCACCTAACGCCACAGACGGTCTCTTGACAGCGCCTTTGGATGCGCCTAAACATTCAGGTATTTGTCCAAGAAAGAGGTGGTTTTCAGTCTGGCCACCTGCGATGCCATCGCATCGAACTGTCGGCTGCCGGCATGATCAAAGCCATAGGCCGCATCGTAGCGCTCGATCTGAACCATCGGCCCTTTTTGACCCGGGCTGACCGCCCCGTGGGCGGCAAAGTGATCTCGCTGCACAGCCACAAATTCATCCATGGCTTCTTGCGTCATCCACGCGCCATTGGAAGGCAGATGAACCAGCACCGGGCAGAGCGGTCGCAACCCGCGCACCTCCGGGTTCGTCATCCCCCCGCCATAAAAAGAAGCGGCTGCAAAAATTTGCGGCATGGTGCACGCGGCTTGCCAAGCGAGCAAGCCGCCCCAGCAAAATCCCATGAGGCCCACTTTGCCCTGAGCCACCTGCCCTTGGGCCCAAGTCACCACGGTCTGGACGTCCAGCATGATGCGGCTTGAGTCTACCGGCTGCAAAGGTTTCACCAATTGCTCGCCCGAGAAACCCATCTGGTAGTGGTAACCATGACCCTGGCCTGCCCGGCCTCTGCCAAACAGCGATGGCGCCACCACCAGATAACCTCTGGCCGCATGCTCGCTGGCCAAGGCCCGAATGCGCTGGCTCAGCCCGGGCATGGGGTTGGATGGGGCCATGGAATGAACGCGGTTGGGCGATCTGGCATCCATCTCATGCAACAGAACCAAAGCACCTCGTGGGGGACTGGAGGGGTGCGCCACAAACGCACGGAAACGGTGCTGGTCTGGCGAAGTGAATTCGGCGTAATGACCTGTGTGTTTTGTCATCGATCAACGCGATTGCGCTTTGTTGCCGTAAGGGCAGTGGTTGGGGCGCGGCCCCACTTGCGGGTGCAAACGGCAGGTGTTGGGGCGCTTGTCGTACACCGTGCATCGGCGCGTCTTGGCATCGAGAAACTGGCAGTCACCACTGGCGCGACGCGCCAGACTGAAGATGCTGTTTTTGAAGTTGAAATGCTCTATGAGTCCGGCCTTGGTCAGACGCTTGGCGATCTGTTTGGGGTCTTCGTGCTCGGCCTCAAACGGGTCCACCATGCCCAACCGCACCAAGTCGGCCATCTTGACCTCGACCGGCATGGTGCAGCAGTTGGCCGCACAGGTGTCGCACAAACCGGCTTTGTAGCGGGTCCAGGTTTCGCAACGGTCAACGTCAACAACGGCAATGGGGGATCTCATGGCGGTGATTATCCCCGCATGCGCCTCAGCCCTTCTTGGCCACCAGCGTCAAGATGTCGTAGCTGGCCACGACTTCACCCAACTGGTTGGTCACTTCCACGTCCCAAGCCACCACGCCCTGCCCCACACCGTTGGCGTCTTTCTTTTGGCGGTCGATCTTGCGCTTGGCCGTCAGGCGCGCCTGGATGGTGTCGCCAATGCCCACGGGCTTGACGAAGCGCAGGGTGTCCAAGCCGTAGTTGGCCAGCACCGGGCCAGGCGCGGGCGATACAAACAGGCCCGCAGCGGCCGACAATACAAAGTAGCCGTGCGCAATGCGCTTGCCAAACGGCGAGTCCCTGGCGGCGATCTCGTCGAAGTGCATGTAGAAATAGTCGCCGGACAGACCGCCAAAGGCCACGATGTCGGCCTCGCCCACCGTGCGGCGGTGGGTCAACAAACTCTCGCCAATTTGCAGCTCTTCAAAGTGGCGGCGGAAAGGGTGCACCTCGGTCTCGATCAATTTGGCGCCGCGCATGTATTCGCCCGTGACGGCGGCGATCATGGTGGGCGAGCCTTGCAGCGCGGTGCGCTGCATCAGGTGCTTGACGGCGCGGATGCCGCCGAGTTCTTCACCGCCCCCCGCGCGGCCGGGGCCACCGTGCTTGAGCGGCGGCAGCGGCGAGCCGTGGCCCGTGGATTCGACCGCGGCTTCGCGGTCCAGGATGTGCAGGCGGCCATGCAATGCGGCGGCCACCGGGATCATGCGGGCTGCGATTTGCGGGTCTTTGGTGACCAGCGTGCCCACCAAGCTGCCCTGGCCGCGCGCGGCCAGCTGCAGGGCTTCGTCGATGCCGTCGTAAGGCATGAGCGTGCTCACGGGGCCAAAGGCCTCCACATCGTGCACGCTGTCGGTGTGCAAAGGCTTTTGGCACAGGAGCAGCGTGGGCTGGAAGAAGGCACCGCCTTCAACGCCCTGCCCCACCGGCTGGAAATCGTCCCCACCACCAAACACCAGTTCGGCGCTTTGGCGCAGCAGGGCCACGCGCTCGGCCACATCGGCTTGTTGCGCATGCGAGGCCAGTGCCCCCATCTTCACGCCCTCGACAGACGGATCACCCACCACCACTTTGGCCAGACGGGCCTTGAGCTTTTCAGCGACAGCGTCCAAGTGCTGGCGCGGCACGATGGCGCGGCGAATCGCAGTGCATTTTTGGCCCGCTTTCACAGTCATCTCGCGGGCGACTTCCTTCACGAACAGGTCGAACTCTTCGTCATCGGGCGAGACATCGGGGGCGAGGATGGCGCAGTTGAGCGAGTCGGCTTCGGCGTTGAAGGGGATGCTGTGCTTGACCACATTGGGGTGCACACGCAGCATGGCGGCGGTGTCGGCCGAGCCGGTAAACGTCACCACGTCCTGGCCGTTCAGGCGGTCGAGCAGGTCACCGGTCGAGCCAATCACCAGCTGCAAAGCACCCGCAGGCAAGATGCCCGATTGCTCCACAAGACGTACCATGGCTTCGGTCAGGTAGCTGGTGGACGAAGCGGGTTTGCCGATGCAGGGCATTCCCGCCAAAAAGCTGGGCGCAAACTTTTCCAAGAGGCCCCAGATGGGGAAGTTGAAGGCGTTGATGTGCACCGCGATGCCGCCGCGCGGCACCAGAATGTGCGTGCCCGCAAAGCCGCCTTTTTTGCCCAAAGGGAATGCCGGTCCTTCGTGGATCAGATTGCCACTGGGCAGCTCGTTGCTGCCCATGCCCGAATACGCGAACAGCGTGCCTGCGCCGCCTTCGATGTCCACCCAGCTGTCGGCACGCGTGGCACCGGTGTGGGACGAGATGGCGTAAAGCTGTTCTTTGTGTTCGCCCAAATATTTGGCCAAAGCCTTGAGGCGCTGGGCGCGTTCTTGAAAGTCCAGCTTGAGCAAATTGGGCAGTCCCACGGTACGTGCATGGTGCACCGCGTCGCCAAAGTCAATCGTTTCGGCATGGGTTTGGTAGAAGGTGGCACCAGTAATGGCGCTGCGCAGAGCTTGCGCCCCTTGCTGGCCGATCCACTGGCCACCGATGAAACTTTGCAGGACTTGGGACATGGGTCAACGCTTTCTGAGAAGTTCAAACCCGGTCTGCTTGAATTAACCAACCGGGCGGTCGGATAATTCTAGTCGGTTTGACTGCCGGTGATCTGTCCAATTCACCCTCGAGTTTTCACGCGACAGAAAGCGACCTGACACGATTTGCATAATTAATATGCATGCATATAATCTCGTCACTTTTTCAACTTCATTGGCTGGAACTCCCATGAGCACTGCACCCACTCAACTTCCCGTCCTGGTCGCAGGTGGCGGCATTGGCGGCTTGGCCGCAGCCCTCGCCCTGGTGCGCCAAGGCTTTCAGGTCACGGTGCTGGAGCAAGCCCCCGAAATCGGCGAGATTGGCGCGGGCATCCAAATTGGCCCCAACGGGTTTCATGCGTTTGACGCTTTGGGCGTGGGTGACAAAGCCCGCAGCCGCGCCGTGTACACCGACTTCATGGTGATGCACGACGCGATCGACGAGTACCAAGTGGGCAAGATCCCCACCGACGAGAAATTCCGCCAGCGTTTTGGCAATCCCTATGCCGTGATCCACCGCGCCGATGTGCATTTGTCATTGCTCGAAGCCGCGCAAGAAACAGGGCAAGTGCAATTTCACACCAGCACCCGCGTGGTGCGCATCGAGCAAGACGACAACAGCGTGACCGTGTGGGACCAAAACGGCCAAGCCTTCAAGGGCTGCGCCCTGATCGGGGCCGACGGCGTCAAATCGGTGGTGCGCGAGCAGTTTGTGGGCGACCCGGCCCGCGTCACGGGCCATGTGGTGTACCGCGCCGTGGTCGAGAAAAAAGACTTTCCGCAAGACCTGCAGTGGAACGCCGCCGCCATTTGGGTCGGCCCCAACTGCCACCTGGTGCACTACCCCCTGCGCGGCGGTGAGCAATACAACGTGGTGGTGACCTTTCACAGCCGCGAGCAAGAGGAATGGGGCGTCAAAGACGGCAGCAAGGAAGAAGTGCAAAGCTACTTTCAAGGCATCAGCCCCAAGGCGCGCCAATTGATTGACCTGCCCAAGACCTGGAAGCGCTGGGCCACCGCCGACCGCGAGCCGATTGGCCAGTGGACCTATGGCCGCGTGACCTTGCTGGGCGACGCAGCGCACCCCACCACGCAATACATGGCCCAAGGCGCCTGCATGGCCATGGAAGACGCCGTCACTTTGGGCGAAGCGCTGCGCACACACGGCAACGACTGGCCCCAAGCGCTGGACATGTACCAACGCGCCCGCGTGGCCCGCACCGCACGCATCGTGCTGTCGAGCCGCGAGATGGGCCGCATCTATCACGCCAAGGGCGTCGAGCGCCTGGTGCGCAATGACCTGTGGCGCGGCCGCAGCCCCGAGCGCTTTTATGATGCGATGGAATGGCTCTATGGCTGGAACGTGGGCAACTGCCTCGACGCAGCAAAACACAACGCATAAAAAGGAGACACTCCATGAACGACCTCGGCCGAATCGAAGACCTTCCACCAGACTATGTGCAAGACCTGCGCAACGTGAACTTGGTGCCGCTGTGGCCCAGCCTGCGCGGCGTGCTGCCACCCAAGGTGCCCACGCGCCAGACCCAGCCGACTTGCTGGGCTTACAAAGACATCAAGCCGCTGCTGCTCAAGGCGGGCGAGCTGACCCCGATTGAAAAAGCCGAGCGCCGCGTGCTGGTGCTGGCCAACCCCGGCCACGGCCTCGACAAAATGCAGGCCAGCGCCGCCATGTACTTGGGCATGCAACTGCTCATGCCCGGCGAATGGGCCCCCAGCCACCGCCACACCCCCAATGCGGTGCGCATGGTCGTAGAAGGCGAAGGCGCCTGGACCACGGTGGACGGCGCAAAATGCCCCATGAGCCGAGGCGATTTGATCCTGACGCCCACGGGCCTGTGGCACGAACACGGCCACGACGGCACCGAGCCTGTGATCTGGCTGGATGTGCTGGACTTGCCCCTGGTCTATTACATGGAGGCCAGTTACCACATCAACGGCGACCGGCAGACCGTGGTGCCCGGCCAAGGCGACAAACAATACGCCCGTGGCGGCGTGGTGCCCTCACATGTGTTTGAGCGCAGCAAGAAGGCTTACCCCATGCTGCGCTACGCTTGGAAAGACGCCAAAGCCGCGCTTGAATCGCTGGCCTCTGACGATGCCGGTTTGGAACAGGTGCAAGTGACTTACACCAACCCCGAAACGGGCGGCGATGCAGAAAACATCTTGGGCTTTTACGCCCTGATGCTGCGCCCCGGCCAGACCCTGCGCTTGCCCGCTCGCTCTCCCGCACAGGTGTTCCATGTGATTGAAGGCCAAGTGCAAGCACAGATCGTGGCCAGCACCTTCACACTGCTTGAGGCCGACACCTGCTGCGCGCCCGGCTACGAAGCTGTGACGCTGAAAAACCTGCAATCGGACAAGCCCGCCTTTCTCTTCATTGCCGATGAATCGCCCCTGCACCGCAAGCTGGGTGTGTACGAAAACCGCGGTTGATTTTTTACTCTCCACAACATGACCACTTACCTCTTTACCCCTCCCGCCGTTCCTTCTCTGCCCATCCGTGGCCAACAACAGCGTTTTGCCATCAACCGCATTTTTTGCGTGGGCCGCAACTACCATGCCCACGCCGTGGAGATGGGCCGCCCTGTCGACAAGAGCGTCGAGCAGGCGTTCTACTTCACCAAGTCGCCCCAGACCTTGGTCGAAAGCGGCACGACCGTCGACTACCCGCCCCGCACCAACAACTACCACTTCGAGATGGAACTGGTGCTGGCGATTGGCAAAGCAGGCTTTCGCGTGAGCGAAGCCAACGCGCACGAATTGGTCTATGGCTATGGCGCAGGCCTGGACATGACCCGGCGCGACCTGCAACTGGTGGCACGCGACAAGGGCCGCCCTTGGGACACGGGCAAAGACATCGAGCAAGGTTCGGTTTGCTCCGAGATCGTGCCCATGCCCGGCATGGTGATCGAGAACGGTGCGATTGCACTGGAAGTCAATGGGGTTACCAAGCAGTCGTCCAACGTGGACAAGCTGATCTGGAACATCCGTGAAATCATTGCCGACCTGTCCACCTATTACCACCTGCAACCTGGCGACCTGATCTACACCGGCACCCCCGAAGGCGTGGGCGCCGTGGTGAGTGGTGACAAAATCACTGGCCGCGTTGAAGGCGTGGCCGAACTTGCATTGACCATAGGCCCAGCGGAGTAAACCCATGAAACTCTACAGTTTTTTCAGAAGCGGCACCTCTCACCGCCTGCGCATTGCGCTGAACCTCAAAGGCGTGGCAACAGACTACGTGGCGGTGGACCTGCGTGTCGATGAACAGCAAGGCGAAGCCTTCAAGTCGGTCAACCCCCAGCAAATGGTGCCCGCGCTCGACACCGGTAAACAGGTGCTGATCCAATCGCCGGCCATCATCGAATGGCTGGAAGAAAAACACCCCACGCCCGCCCTGCTGCCTGCAGGCGCGGACGACCGCGCCCATGTGCGCGCGCTGGCGGCGATGGTGGGTTGTGACATCCACCCCCTCAACAACCGCCGCGTGTTGCAAACGCTGCGCAAACAATTCGGCGCCAAAGAAGAAGCCATCAACGCCTGGTGCGCCAGCTGGATCAGCTCTGGCTTTGACGCCTACGAAGCCTTGATCGCGACCGATTCACGACGTGGCCGCTTCAGCTTTGGCGACACCCCGACGCTGGCCGATGTGTACCTGGCCCCCCAGGTTGAAAGCGCTCGCCGCTTCAATGTGGACCTGACGAAATGGCCACACATCATGGCGGTGGAAAAAGCCTGCATGGAACTGGAAGCCTTTCAAAAAGCTGCGCCGGGACAGCAGCCTGACGCGGGCTGAGCGACACCCACAAAAGCAAGGGCCCTTCGGGGCCCTTGTGATGTCAGTCTCGACGCGCAGCTTTATACAAAGGCAAGACAGTCGGCAGCAATTCTTCGATTTGCTGCACGCGGCTGGCCTCTGTTGGGTGAGTGCTTAAAAATACAAGGGGGGTGCTTCCACTGTTGGCTTTGAGCATTTTCTGCCACAGCGTGACCCCTGCGCGCGGGTCATAACCAGCCCGCGCTGAGAGTTCCAGACCCATTCGATCGGCTTCATTCTCATCGGTCCGACTGAAGCGGGTTGCAACGAGAGACTGGTACAGGACTCCTGCAATGTCGGCAGAACCTTGGCCAAAGCCGAACAGTGCAGCGCCCAGTCCTATTGCAGATTGTGCAGCCAAGGCCTGCGAGACCTTTTCGCGTGAGTGTTCCCTCAATGCATGCGAAATTTCGTGCCCCATCACCACGGCTATTTCTTCATCGGTCAGATTCAGTTGCCGGATCAGGCCTGAGTAAAAAATGATTTTTCCACCCGGCATACAGAATGCATTGAGTTCACTGCTGTTGATCAAGTTGACTTCCCATTTCCAATCAGGCGCGTCGGGACGAAAAGTTTTTGTCTGGGGTTCAATTCTTTGGGCAATCGCACGAAGGCGCCGAAGCATCGAAGCATCGGTATTGAGGGTGCCTTTTGCAGCGGCTTCGGAAGTCAACTTGCTGTAACTTTGCGCTGCCATCTGTTCAAGCTGCTGGGACGAAACCAGAAGGAGCTGTTGACGGTCCGTGCCGACCGAGCCACCACTGGTGGTGGTTTGGCATCCACCGAATGTCAGCGCCGCAAGCAACAGCGAAAGGAGGGAAAGGCGGCGCAAATGAGTCATGGTGGTCTGATTGGCACTGATGACCATCTTTGAGTGGCTCAGGCCTTTTTGGCCCAAGACGTGCACCAGCCCTTGGCCGCCACATTCTTGCCGGCAAACAGAGGGCATCCACCGGCGACATCGCCTGCCTTGCCTTGGTACAAGGCGCAGTTGCTGCAAGCACTGCCAGACACGTGGTTTTTGAATTTCACCTTGTCCGCTTGGGTGGCGTCGTCCACATAGCCAAAAACCACGGCTTGGGCGTCGCCTTTTTCGACCATTGGAAGATTGGTGGTCATCTTTGATGGTGCTGGTGCGGCCGCGGGCGCCGGACTGGGATTGGGCGCAGTCGCTACCGGCGCACTCTGTGGTTCGACTTTGGGCGAGCAAGCGGCCAACAGTGCAAGACCGGCAAAGGGCGTGATTTCGATAAAGCGTCTGCGTGTTGGCGTTTTCATTTGGGGGTTCCTTGTCTGGAGGGGTTTGTCGTCAGGGTGCCAAAGTGCAATGGCCCGCCAACGGACTGACGCGATAACGTCAAGCGATCCACGAAGACATATTGCATGTGACAGTGGCTGCGTGTCGATGCGATGGTGCACACAGCTGACTGAAGTCATGGACGACAGCGAAGGCAGCCATCCAAGCCTTCTATGGCAGGCGCAAAACATCAGCCTCAGCCAAGGGATGTCCGCTACCGGCGGCCGATCAGATCGAGGTTAAAAAAGGTCGGATAAAACCCATGCTGACCACAGTGCCCAGGCTTGGCATTTGTGCAATGCGAGACATCAGGTCATGTCTCTATTCCCTCACACTTTTTCACAGACTTCAGCCCCTCATATCAATCAATTGGCTGGGCGTTTGAGCAGTGCCTGACTGGGCCGTGATCAGGCGATAAGGATGGTCGTGAAATTGCACCGCAAACGTACTTTGCCCCTGCAGCAAGGCCATGGCGCGCTGCACGGCTTGCACAGGATTGCCTGGGTGGATGGCGTCGATCAGGTGTGCGATGAGTTCGCCGTCACTGTTGGTCTCAAAGGGGTAACCGCGTTCTTGCAATTGAGCGCGCAAGGCGTGGTGGTTGTCCACATGCCCCTGGTGCAACACAGCGACGCGGGGCAGCGAGCCCGGGTGGCTGTTTGGGCCATGGCTGAACTGCGTGCGCGCCGGATCCAAAGGCATGAAATGCGGGAAAGGGGTCGGGGCGCGCAGAAATGTCATGGCGATCGGCAAGTTCATGGTTTTGCTCCGTGATGGTTTTCAACAGGGTGTGCTGGCATAAAACCCTTTTCTTTTTTGAAATTTCATCATCGCCGCAATTGGATGATCGTTCAGTGTTTCAGCGCACCTAAGGCTTGTTGGTTGAACAGATGCAGGGCAATGTATCTGGTCAAATTTCAATCGCCAGCTCTCCTATCCCGATGATGGTGGCCGTACCCATAGAAATTGGGAAGTTCAGACGCACATTTACCGACGGTGAAGTGTGAGTGACCGAATCGGTTTACCCAGAAGTCATGAACGAATTCCGGCGGGAGAGCCTTGACTTTGCGATTGACCCGACCCCGGAACGCGGGCTTGGCCGAGACCACAAAACCAGCACGCTCTTGGATGTAGAGATGGTGGTTGCTGTCCATCAGAGGCACCACAAGGCCACATTCCTGCTGTGATCGTCCGCTTCCAGCCTTAACCAGCCCCCCTTAACCAAAATCAGCCAAACACCTCGGTGTCCACCTCGCTGTTGGACTGCGCGTTGTAGCGGTCACCGGCCACGGTGCGCTGGTTGATCAGTGCCTCCAAACGCGCCATCAAACCCGCATCCAGCTTCACATCCACCGCAGCCAGGTCGTCCAGCAGGTGATCGACCGAAGTGGTGCCGGGGATCGGAATGATGTCTTCGCCCTTGTGCAGCAGCCAGGCCAGCGCCAGTTGTGCAGGGCTGCAGCCTGCTTCTTGGGCCAGCGCGTTATAGGCGGGCAAGAGCTTTTGGTTTGCGGCGTCATTGTCGGGCGCAAAGCGCGGCATGCTGCGGCGAATGTCTTTGGCGTCAAAGCCCGACACATCCAAAGCAGGGCCGCACAAAAACCCCCTGGCCACGGGGCTAAAAGCCACAAAGGCCACACCCAAGTCGCGGCAAGCCTGCAGCACCGCGATCTCGGGGTTGCGCGTCCACAGCGAATATTCGGTTTGCACAGCCGCAATCGGGTGCACCGCGTGCGCTTTGCGCAAGGTGCCCGCCGACACTTCGGACAATCCAATGGTCTGGATCTTGCCTTGGCGCACCAAATCACTTAAAGCGCCCACACTGTCTTCGATCGGCACTTTCTTGTCCCAACGGTGCAAGTAATACAGGTCGATCACATCGGTCTGCAAACGACGCAGCGCGTCTTCGCAGGTCTTTTTGATCGTCTCGGGGCGGCCGTCGATCACGCGCACCTTGCTGCCGTCGCTTTGCTCAACCCCTTGCATGCCGCATTTGCTGGCCAATGTGAACTTCTGCCGATGCGGCTTCATCACTTGGCCCACCAGGGTTTCGTTGGTGCCAAAGCCATAC
Organism: Akkermansia muciniphila; assembly: GCA_943331105.2. Lineage (GTDB taxonomy): Bacteria > Pseudomonadota > Gammaproteobacteria > Burkholderiales > Burkholderiaceae_C > Limnohabitans_A. Next base: position 59,428 of record CALQKH020000006.1, on the reverse strand, counting down.
AAAGCGGCGGTGTCAAAAAAAGTCACGCCTTGGTCTAAGGCAGTGAGCAGCACGCGTTCGGCTTGCTGGGCCGAAACAGGTGCGCCATAAGCGTGGCTGAGGTTCATGCAGCCCAGGCCGATGGCGCTGACGTCGAAGGAGGCAATGGATCTTTTTTTCATGCCTCTATCTTAGACGCTCAGAGACCGCCAAGCATGCCAGCTGCACAAAGTCAGAACCGAGTCTTCAAGCCTTGAAAGCCCCCAATGCAGGCCTGGCCGCGGCACCGAACTGCCAAACCGAAACCTCCGGCACTCCGTGATGCACTGGGCTCTGTTGATCTGAACCCAAATCGATCAACACCATGCGGTTCTCCTCACCCGACTCGTCCGCCGTGGCATCAATGCGCAAGGTCATCGCCGCACGGTGTGCTGTCGCTGGCAAATTCACCACACAAAACCGGCGACATTGCCCACTCAACACCTCCCAATGAAACGCCATGAAAAGATTTCGCGACGCTTCATCCAAGAAGCCAAGGAAAGGCTTGTGTTGACATTGCGAACGCTGAATGTCGAGCATGATCGCCGCAGACAAGTTGGTTTGTGTCACCAGGGCCTGCGCGTTCAAAGTCACAAAGCCCACGGGTGCAAAGTCATAGACATCCACATACTTATGCAAATCCTGCTGTCCATCGTGCACCGGCTCCGAATCCATGTGCATGACGTATTGAGCGCCGTTGTAACGGGGTCGTTCAGACAACAGGCCCAAACGATGCGCATATTGCGCTGAATCGTCCTGTATACGCGCATAGCACTCACAAACCGATCGAAGCAGGCCTGAACGGTCTTGGATGGCAATTCTTCCACGGCTGTTTCGGATCCAGCCGGCAGACTGAAATTTTCCAGCCGCCTGTGTGACCGACTCTCGACGAACACCCAACATATTGGAAATGGTCTCGTGGGTCACCATCAACTCATGGCTGCCCAACCCGTCCGAGTTCCGAAGGATCCATTGGCTCAGTCGTTCGCTGACGGAATGGTGGCGACTGCACACAATGCTCTGGGCCATTTGCATCATCAAAGACTGCGCATAACTCATGGCCAACTGCTGCAGCTGATCGCCATCTCGCAATAAAGACATAAAGCGATCGGCCGACATGCGATAAGCCTGCCCTGCACACAGAACCTGAACACTGGTCGCCATAGACGTTGCACCCAAAACAAGCGGTACACCGACGAAGCCATTGCGGTCTGTCAACGCCACCTCGACCGTCTCGCCGTCCATGGTGCTGGACAACAAGGAGACGGTGCAAGTGGTGGGAAAGTAAACATGCTGCAATGCGCGACCGCCCTCATAAATGACCTGTCCGGCGCTCAGCTTGACCGCCTCCAAGCTGCCCTTTATGGCGTCATAGTTGTCCTCGGACAATGCCGCAAGAATAAGATTTCGACGGGAATTTCCATGCCAAATGTCATGCATGGGCAGGGATTGCGCATAGGGATTTTTGACCTCCTCATCCGGGTCGCCGATCAAGGCTTGCAGTTCGTTGTCGCTGACCAATCGGGATGTAAGAGTCTTGGCGTTATGCAATGAGTTCCACACGATTTGCTCCATTTCGAGAAGCCGCCGCAACCATTGCAGCAAGGCCATGGACTCATGCTCCAAGAATCATCGAAGCAAGTCGATTTATCCAACGGTTTGTTTGTGGTGCCCATACGGTCTATACACAAACGGGTAGTGGCAGAAGTCACGCCTTCAAACACCTCGATCGATACCTATCGTTGGAATAGGCCTACAGGTCAATCAAAACAAACATATTGATTGATGGCTTATCACCAGACGTTTCAGCACCATGGTTGGTCTGCAAATCAGAAGTTTGCAGCTCCCTCTTGGGAAGCAAATCAACACATGTCGGCCATGCAAATGGTTGGCTACTGGAGTTCACCATGGCTAAGAAAACCACTTCCTCGAAAAGTACTTTTCAGGATAAATTCAACGATGACAGCGGCAATACATCGAACACGCTTTACGGTCAAGTCAATGCATTGAGCAGTCAAGACAATGCCGCAAGCTTTTCTCAGAGCAGGGCCAGCCAGCAATTTGTGTCGACGGATACGGCAAGCCAGGAATCGTCTGCAAGCAGCCCTGTGCAATTGACAAGCACAGCACTGGCCGCCCCACTGCCCACACCCAACGTCAGCAAGGTTTACCAACACTGGGCCGATGGAGATGCTGCGCAGGGCACATCGGCAGAATGGAACAACAACATCTTGTCCGACAGCAAATCGAATTACTTCGAGGGTGAAGTCGTTCCCCACGTCTTTTATTACAAAGCCAGCAACAGTCAACCGCTGGTCAACGGTCAGAGCTACTCCTTCAATGTGACCTACAACTACTACCAGGCCAACACCAACGCCGGTGGATTTTTGTTCATGACCTCGCCCGATGTGGACCGCGACCCCAGCAACTTTGCGGGCGCCTCGACATCAATCGACGGCAGTTTTTCAAACGGCGGCGGCATGCAAGGTGACTTCCAGACGGTCAATGCCAACATCACCGGTGTGAGTGATGTTGCTTACATCACCCGAGGGGGTGGAACAATGGATGGCCAAGTCACCATCACCTTCACTTACACCGGATCCACCACACAAAACGGTGGTGCCGAAATCCAGTACGGCCTGATGATTGCCGCGCCCGGAGATGTGCCTGCCCAAGGCTTTGGACCGACTCTGGGTGCCACAGCCTGGAGCGGTGGCTCGCTCCAAACCACCGTGGACATCGGCGGCAAAGGGGCCACATCCATCCAGCTCATGCCCTCCGCCATCATCGATGGCGAAATAAGCGGCATGAAGTTCAATGACATGGACGGTAACGGCGCCCGGGATGCCGATGGCATCGACAATGTTGCAGGCACAGCAGACGACGAAGTCGGTATGGCCAGCTGGACCATCTTCCTAGACAAGGATGCCGATGGCGTGCTGGACGCTGGCGAGCGCTCCACCATCACAGATGCACAAGGCCGTTACAGCTTCTCGGTCACACCCGATGCCGATCCAACGGACCCTGATAACGACGCCTATGTGGTGCGAGAAGTCCAGCAAACGGGTTGGGTGCAAACCACACCCAACCCCCTTGGCATTGTGATCACTGCCATGTCCCCCAAATTCATGGATGTGGATTTTGGCAACCAGCAGCTGATGCCTGCGCTCAACATTGTCAAAGATGCCACAGTCCCTGGCGGTACCGCCAACGTGGCGGGTGAAGTCATCAGCTACACCATCACCGTACAAAACACCGGCAACCAGACCCTCACCGGTGTGGTCGTGTCCGATCCCTTCATCGGAGCCCCCACCCTGGTGATCGATGCCGCTTCTGAAGATGGCGAGCTGGATGTGGGTGAGACCTGGTCTTACACCGCCAGCCACGTGGTCACGCAAGCGGAGATCGACGCAGGTTCGCCCATCCTCAACGTGGCCACTGCCGACTCTGAACAGACTGACCCTGATACCGATGATGCTTCGATTGCCGTAGAACAGGCCGCAAGCCTGAACATCGTCAAAGATGCCTCTGTCGCTGGCGGCACCGCCAACGCCGCAGGCGAAGTCATCAACTACGCCATCAGCGTGCAAAACACCGGCAACCAAACCCTCACCGGTGTGGTGGTGAGCGATCCCTTCATCGGAGCCCCCACCCTGGTCGTTGACGCCGCTTCTGAAGATGGCGAGCTGGATGTGGGTGAGACCTGGTCCTACACCGCCAGCCACGTGGTCACGCAAGCGGAGATTGATGCAGGTTCGCCCATCGTCAACTTGGCCACTGCCGACTCTGAGCAGACGGACCCTGATACCGACGATGCTTCTATCCGCGTGGAACAGGCCCCCGCCATTGCCGTGGACAAAGCCATTGCCAGCATCACCGGTGGCAACGGCAACATCGCTGCCGACGCCCCCGGCGATCAGCTCAACTACACCATCACGGTGTCCAACCCCGGCAACATGACCCTGACCGATGTGACCGTCACCGACGTCCTCACTGGGTTCAATGCGGCAGGTGTGACCTTGTCCCCCGGGCAAAGTCAGGTCTTCTTGACCAGCTACACGCTGACTCAGCTGGACCTGAACAGCAATGGCGGTGGCGATGGCTACATCGAGAACACCGCCACGGCCGACAGCGCACAAACGGGTCCCGTCAGCGATTTTGAGCCGATTCAGTTGCTGCCACGCCCTTCCTTGTCGCTGAACAAGTCCTTGGTGAGTGTGTCCGGCGGTAACGGCAACACCATCTTGGATGCTGCTGGCGACGTGCTGTTGTACAACGCCACTGTGGCCAATGAAGGCAACATCACCTTGACCGGCGTGTCGGTGCTGGACCCCTCTACTGGCTTGAATATCACGGGTCTGACCCTGGTACCCGGCGAAACAGCGGTGTTCAGCTCCACCTACACCCTCACCCAAGCCGATGTGGACAGCAACGGCGATGGCGACGGCTACCACGACAACACAGCCACGGCCGATTCGGATCAGACTGCTTCGCTGTCGGACACCGAATCCAGCCCATTGCTGCGCTCCATCGGATTGGGTGTCAACAAGAGCGTCACAGGCGTGACCGGCGGCAACAACAACGGCTTTGCGGACCAGGCCGGTGAGCTGCTGAACTACTCCATCAACGTGTTCAATGCGGGCACCGTCACCCTGACCAATGTCACCGTCTTTGATGACTTGACAGGACTGAGCCAGACGATTGCCTCCTTGGCTCCCGGCGCTAACCAGAACTACCTGACCAGCTACACGCTGACCCAGGCCGATCTGGACAGCAACGGTGGCGGAGATGGTTACATCGAGAACTCCACCACGGTGGATTCGGACCAGACCCTGGCCACGCAGGACAACGAGACAGTGCAACTGATCCGCACCCCGGTGCTGTTCTTGGACAAGGCCTACCTCAATGTCACCGGCGGCAATGGCAACAACCTGGTCGATGCCGTGGGCGATGTGCTGAACTACCGCATTGTGGTGGCCAACCCGAGCAACGTGACCTTGACCGGAGTGTCTGTCAATGAACCGATGACCGGCTTGAATGTGACGGGTCTGACCCTGGTGCCTGGCCAAACCCAGACCTACCTGACCAGCTACACGCTGACCCAGGCCGATCTGGACAACAACGGCGGCGGTGATGGCTACATCGACAACATTGCCATCGCCGACTCGGCCCAGACCACACCCATCAGTGACATTGAATCGGTCCCGATCCTGCGCACCCTCGGCATGGCGTTTGACAAGCGCATTGTGAACATCGACGGCGGGAACGGAAATTCCCTCGCCGATGCCGCAGGTGACGTGTTGAACTATGTCTTCACCGTCAAGAACGAGGGCAGCGTGACCTTGACCAACCTGACGGTGGTGGATGACCTGACTGGCATGAGCGAGTCGCTGGCCTCGCTCGCGCCTGGCGCCACGGTGGTCTACAACTCCAGCTATGTGCTGACCCAGGCCGATCTGGACAGCAATGCCGGAGGGGATGGGGTGCTCATCAACACGGCGGTTGCCGACACCAATGAAACTCCTGCTTTCATTGATGCCGAAGGTGTCACGGTGGTCTACCAGCCTGGGATTGATCTGACCAAGTATGTGTCGGTGGACAACGGCGCGACTTGGCTGGATGCGAACAGCGAGACCGGCCCGCTGCTCTCTTCCAGCTCAGGCATCGATCCGCAGTTCCGCTTCACCGTGAGCAACACCGGCAACATCTCGCTTGGAGACGTCACCTTGACCGATCCGGTGTACGACCTGAACGGCGCTGCGGCGGGCACCGCTTATTCGTTCGGGAGTTTGGCTGTGGGTGCCTCCGATGAGTTCATCTTCACGGGCGCTGCATGGGCCGAGGGCCAGCAGTCCGGAGATGCCGCAGTGGCAGTGGCCGGCATGCCTTTGGTGCTGGACATCGACAACGCCTACTACTTGGGTGTGTGAGTTGACACATTGAACAACATGAACCCCTGACACCGACAAGGGGAACGCATGTTCCACGGGCAAGCCTCACGGCTTGCCCGTTTTTTTTCATGCTTACTGCTTTTTCGGTAGCGCCACTATCGGTTTGAAGGGATGTGCGGCATCTACTGATTTCACTAAGCTGGAAAAAAGCCATGGTGACGACATCTCTCACGCTGACTTGCAAGCCATTCAATATAAAAACAGGAGTTTTATGCGCCCATTGAAAAAAGGCATCGTTTGTTTGGCTGCACTCTGGTTGCCCATGGGATGCTGGTCGCAAAGTCTTCAAGAGGCCGTATTGATGGCTTTGGAGCATTACCCCAGCATCGCAGCATCACGCTATAAAACCGAAGCTGCGAGATCAGACATCACCAGAGCCAAAGGCGCACATTGGCCACAACTTTCATGGTCCGGGACCTATAACGACTACCGCAGCGATGGTCTGCCCAACCGCTGGATCCAGACGCCGGTGCTGAGCCTGAATCTGTGGTCTGGCGGCCGCATTCAATCCGATGTGGAACGCTCGCAAGCCCAAGCCAAAGCCAGTCAAAAGCAGGAATACATCAACCGTGACGATGTGGCACTGATCACCAGCGAGGCCTATTTGCAATGGGCGCATCAAAAACGGGTTTATCTATTGGCGACGGAAAACCTGGGGGCCCATGAAAAAATTCTGAATGATTTCAAAATCATCACCCAAGTCGACCCAGGCCGCCGCATCGATCTGAACCAAGCACAGGTGCGTTTTGACAACGCCAAGTTGAGCATGATCAGAAGCGAGATCGAACTGCGTGTGGCGGCTGAGCGCCTCGCACGGATGATCATGGCGCCTGCCCCCGCCGAGCCCAGTGGCCTTGAATTTTCCCCCGCCATCCCTTACCAAACCTTGGCTCAGGCACAGGCTGAACTCCATGATCAGCATCCGGTGATCGGCAGATTTCTGGCGCAACGTGAGGCTGCACTGGCCAGTGTGCGTTATGCCCAGGCACAAGGCTTGCCCACCGTCAACCTCTCCCATGCGAAATCAACCATACCCGGATTGGCCCAAGGCCAGTTCGTCACGCAGCTTCAATTGAACGTGCCCTTGATCGACGGCGGCACCGCGCGTGGTGCAGTGGGCGTGGCCATGGCCAATCTCCAATCACTGGATGCGGACCTGGTGGAAGCACGACTGACTCTCAATGAACAACTGGCTTCATCTTGGGCCAGTTGGCAACTGTCTGGGCAACGTGCCGACATGGGAAGAGAACAAACACGCACCGCGCAAAGTCTGGCTTTGGGCTATGAACAGCAATTCCGTGTAGGACGCCGCTCCTTGCTGGATTTATTGAACATTCAAAGCGATCTTTACACCTACAAAAGCAATGCGGCCAACGCCCTGAATGAATCGCGCCTGTCACAGGTGCGGATCTTGGCCAATCTGGGACAACTGGCCAACGCCTACTCAGTTGCAGCTTCTGCAGTCGCGCCGTTGGCACTGCATCAGACCACCGATAGCCATCCCCCGTCCACCAACACCACCCCTGTGCTCCGTGTTCAGGCCATGACACCCGCTGAACCTGAGTCAACGCCCCTTTCAAATCTGGAGTAATCGATGGACGCCATTTCGTTTCAAGCACCCGGTGCCAAAAGTCTGTTCAGTGAACCGACCATGCCCTCAGCCAGCGTCACCCCCCACGAACGTGACCCCTTGCTGGTTTGTCTGGCCTTGACCGCCAAACGGATTGACCGCGAGGTGCATCTCTCGGCGCTGCGGGCCGGTTTTGCCTTGGATGAGGAAGGGCGAATTCCCATGAATGCCTACCCCGATCTGGCCCGATTGCACGGCATGATCGCCGTCTGGTCACGCACCGACCTGCATCAGTTACCCAGTTATGTGTTACCGGTCATCGTCCCTTTCGTGGATGGTCGGGCAGCCGTGCTGGTGTCCGTGGCCGGGCAAACGGTCAAAGTCCTGATGGCAGACACCGGCATGACCGAAATCGCCATGTCCTTGGACGAGTTGCAACGCTTGGCTTATGGTGAAATTTTGGTGGTCAAACCCGCCCAACAAACATCGGCCCATCAGTTGGTGCCCTTCAGCGGTGAAGCTCTGGGCTGGTTCTGGAACACGGTGCGGCGCTTCAAAGGGTTTTACATCGAGTCCATCATGGCCGCCGTGGTGGCCAACGTGCTCACGCTGGCCACCATTTTCTTTGCCATGAACGTGTACGACCGTGTGGTGCCTACCCAGGCCTACACCTCGCTTTGGACCCTGGCCATTGGCACCACCGTGGCGATTTTGCTGGAATTCGGTACGCGCTGGCTCAAGGCGCGACTGGTCGATCTGGCAGGCCGCAAGGCTGACTTGAGTCTGAACGCCATGCTGCTGCGCGAGATCATGACCATCCGACTTGAACACCGGCCACAGTCGATCGGTATTTTTGCCAGCTCCATGCGAGACTTTGAATCGTTGAGAGATTTCATGTCATCGGCTTCGATGGTGTTGGTGGTCGACATGCCGTTCATCTTGTTGTTCATCCTCCTGATCGGCATCATTGGTGGCCCCCTGGCTTGGATACCCGCAGCAGCCGTGCCGATTCTGGTGATCGTGGGACTGTGGGCGCAAAAGCCCCTGATGCGGGCCATGCGCGAGAACATGAAGGAAAGTGGCGACAAGCAAAGCGTATTGGTCGAATCGCTGCTCAATTTAGAAATGCTCAAGGCCCACAACGCCGAAAGCTATTTGCAAAGACGCTGGGAAAACGCCAATTTGGCAGCGACCGATTCGTACAAACAAACCCGCTCACTCACCAATTTGATGCTGGGCCTGACGGCCTCCATGCAACAGCTGGTGACGGTGGGCATGGTGGTTTATGGCGTTTACCTCATTGGCGACAACGCCCTCACCCTCGGTGGCCTGATTGCCTCGGTCATTCTGGCGGGAAGGGCCATCACGCCTTTGGGCAGCATCATGTCCCTGGCAGCACGCTACCAACAAGCTCGCAGTGCGCTGGACACGCTGGATGCCCTGATGAAAAGACCACGCGATCGCGATGGCGAACGCCGTTATGTGGTGCCTGAAAAAATCGTGGGCGACCTGCGTGCTGAAAATCTGGAATTTGCCTACCCAGGCGAACACCAGATCCCGGTGATCCGCAATCTGTCTCTTCATCTGGCAGCCGGCGAGCATGTGGCACTTTTGGGCCGAATTGGCAGCGGTAAAAGCACCTTGCTGCGCCTGCTCTCGGGCTTGTACACACCGTTGGGCGGGCGTGTCTCGATCGATGGGGTGGACCTGCAGCAAATCGAACCTGCCGAGTTGCGCAGCCGATTGGGCTACGTCAGCCAAGAGGCGCAGCTTTTCCAGGGATCCCTGCGCGACAACCTGGTGCTGTCGGACAGCTGGATCAGTGATGCCAGGATCATCGAGGTGCTGCAAAAACTGGACATGTACAGCTTGGTGGCCAGCCACCCCCGAGGTCTGGACATGCCACTGACCGAGGCGGGCGGAGGCTTGTCAGGCGGTCAACGCCAGTTGCTGGCGATCGCCCGAATGATGCTGCGCGACCCGGCGCTGGTGTTTCTGGACGAGCCCACCTCCATGATGGACCAGACCACCGAAGCCAAAGTGATTGAGGTTTTGGGAACGTGGCTGAAGGGCCGCACCTTGGTGTTGTCAACCCATCGGCTGCAGTTGCTGACATGGGTTGAGCGCATCGCCCTGGTCGATCAGGGTCAGGTTCTGATCGAAGGTCCGCGTGACGAGGTTCTCAAGAAGCTCTCCACCGGGGTTCGCAAGAAACCCATGACCGTCAAGCCCTCCCGCTCATCAGCCCAGACCGCTGCTGAGACGGCAATACCGAACCCGCCTATGGCCCCCGCCGCTGTTTGAAGATTTCAGGAATCAAGATGTCCACCTTCCACAAAAATCACAAGCCGTCCCAATACGCCTCTGCATCGAGCATCGAAGACGACGAACGCCGCACCAGCCGCAAACTGGTGGCCATCATCGGGTTTGCGCTGATTGCTGCGCTGTTGTGGGCAGCGTCTTTCGACTTGGAGGAAATCACACGCGGTACGGGCAAGGTGATTCCTTCGAGCCGAGAGCAAGTGATCCAAAGTTTGGACTCTGGCGTATTGGCCGAGTTGCTGGTGCGCGAGGGTGATGCGGTGGTCAAAGACCAGGTCTTGCTGCGCATCGATGATGCCCGCTCAGGGCCGGTGTTTCGCGAGGCCAGAGAGAAATGGATCGCCCTTTCGGCTCAGGCGGCGCGGCTGCAGGCCGAAGCCTATGGCACGGCCATTCAATTTCCGAACCATGTGAAAAACCATGCTTCGGTGGTGCGACGCGAAACCCAGGCCTACCTCGCGCGCAAACAGGCGCTTAACGAGGAAATGGCGGCCATGCAGCAGTCCTTGTCTCAGTTGTCCAGAGAGCTCAGCTTGACCGAGCCCTTGGTGGAACAAGGCGTGATGTCTGAAGTCGAGTTGCTGCGCCTCAAGCGTCAATATGCCGACATGCAATCACGCATGGCCGAACGACGCAATCGATACCTGACCGACGCCAGCAATGAATGGGTTCGCGTGGAATCCGAGCTATCACAAACCCGAGAAAACACCCTTGCCCGCGAAGATGCTTTCAAGAAAACCGTGATCAAGGCACCGATGGACGGGATTGTGAAAAACGTTCAGCAAACGACATTGGGCGCTGTCATCCAGAGCGGTCAAACCATTCTGGAGATCGTGCCTGTGCAGGACAACATGCTGGTGGAAGCTTATGTGAAACCCTCTGAAGTGGCCTTCCTCAAAGTGAACCAACCCGCCGTGGTCAAGCTGAGTGCCTATGACTTCAACAAATATGGCGGTCTGGAGGCGGTGCTGGACCACATCAGCCCCGACACCTTGCGCGATGAAAACAAGCCCCGAAAACCAGGCAACGCGCCCGTCGATCTGGAGGAAGGTTATTACCGCATTCTGGTGCGCATCGTCGATCAGCGCCTGGAGCGGCACGGCATGCAGATGAACGCCACGCCGGGCATGACCGCCACCGTGGAAATCAAGACCGGGCAAAAAACCGTGCTGGAGTATTTGCTCAGGCCTTTGCAAGCGATGACACAAGCCTTGCGCGAACGTTGAGTGCAGGAGCCCAGAACATGAGCGGTATCGCAGGCCTGGTGGCCACCAGCAACATCGTTCCCCGACTGGTTCGGGGCTTACAGCAATTGGATCATGCGTGAGGTCTTGCGTTTGCCGTGCAATGTGATGCACCGCTTTATTGGAGCCAAGGTCCGGAACATGGGGCCTGGAGCAGCGAGAAATCAGCCCTGCTGCTAGGCGCATCTGCACTGAACTCTTTACGCACGGGCAATGTGCTGGAGATTTACCCGCACAAAGACGGTGTGTCGCAACACCTCCACGCCTGAAGTGCTAGCAGAACGGGCGGATACGCACCGCTCTCACGGCAAGCATGGCACGCATGGCACGAGTGCCACGCATGAGACCTGAGGCCAGCCAGGGCTTGATCGCCCTGTCTGGCCACACACTGGCGCACTTGGCGTTAATAGGCTGTACAAGTCGGTTCTTCAGTCGTTGGATTGACATGAACCACCGCCTGAGTCATGTACACCGCTGTGTTTTCCGGTGTGATGGCCGTGGTGCTGGCTTCGAGCTGAATCACCATGATCGTCGACACACTCACCTGGGGCAGGATCAAACCGACCGTTGGCTTATCGGCCCCAGCCAGCACCACCTCAGGCCCCTGAACGATGCGCCAGCGGTAATTGAAAGTGGGGTTGCTGGTGTCAATGCCTTGTGCCTGCAATGAAAGCGCCGCTCCGGGTTTGCAGACGCTTGCCACGGGTTGAATGGTCATGCCCTTCAAATAGCCCGTGACCGGGACCAAGGTGTTGATGTCTGGATTGGGCTGCACACGCAAAGCCCGCTTGTAAGTCACCCGCTGCCCAACCTCGTTGACACCCGCCAGCACCAACTCGTAATCCGCATCTGCGGTGATCATCTTGGCTTCGGCAGAGACCACCAGATTGCACCCCCATGTGCTGCCACCCGAACCTGCCGGTGAACTGTTGGTGCCGGGCGTTGGCGTCAGCATGTCACTTTTTTCTGCGACGGCACAGTTTTCATTCGACAAGGACAGCACCGGGTTGTTGGCCGCCAAAGGCAACACGGACCAAGATATGGAAGTCAAACGGTACTTGACACTCTCCAGTGTGCCCGCCACCACCGTAGATTCTCCGGCCTTGAGCAGCACTTGAGAGCCGTTGTTGGCCGAGATGCCACCGCCGCCCTCGCCGCCACAGCCGAGCAACATGATCGCTGCGGACACTGCGACAGACACCGCCGATGTGGCACGCAAGGCGTGGGGCCACTTGTTCAATGCAAACACTGGACTCATCGATTTCTCTCTTTCATGGGGAAGGTTGAGGTGAGGAAGACACAACAACTACATGCTCAAGGATCAGCGCGGGCCAGTCTGTATCGCACCGCACCATCGAACGACAAAATGGATCACTTGAACAAACTCGGCTGCGAGATAACGCCGTAGTTGGGCCCCACACCACCGGAGAGAGGCGGCGGACATTGGTTGCTCATTTTGGCGAGGATGTAGGGATCTTTACCACCAAAAGCGTCCAGGAACTGCATACAGGCAAAGCCAACGATCGTGGCCGAAGTCCCCGGGACCACGTTGGCCAGTGTGGGCACCACCACAAACTCACACGTCTTATTGCCCGCTGCACTGCATCTTTTGACATCGGTGTACAAGCTGTTTTTGACGCCCGTTTGAATCCAAGCCTTGTCGCCCACCGACATGCTGATCGGGTTGCCATCTTCAATCATTGTTTCGATGGCATTGGCCCCAGAAGCTTGCATGTTCAGTGATGACCACTGTGCTGCTTCACAGTATCCGCGAGGGTACGAAGGGCCAAGTTGGAACTCTGGTACTTTGCCCGTCAGGGGATCCGCAAGCGGTGCTGGAGGCTGCGCACTCATGTTCCAAAACTTGTCGTACAAGCATTTTGAAACGGCCAATGGGAACAATCCGCCTGGCTGGATGACGCCCGGACTGCTCACTCCCGCCACCGCCGTGACCTGCACTGGCTTGGCATACACGCCCCAGATGCTGGCCAAAAAGGTGCGCACCGGAGCCTTGTTCTGGTTCTCGCTTTTGCCCACAGTCACCTGCACGGCAGGCGCATCGTTGGCACTCGGTGTCATGGGCAAACCTTGCAAACCCGTCGCCGTCTGGGTCGTGTCCCAGTAACCGGTTTGCACCAGGCCATCAGACAGTTCGTCACCTGCGGCTCGGTTGAGGGCGATGGCGCTGCTGGCCGTGCTGGCAGCGCCCACCCAATTCAGCGCCGAGGCGCCGTTGGTGTAGAGCTTGCGGGCTCCGGCCAGCGCTGCCGCATCGGCATCGTTTTGCAACTCGTTGCGCACCACATGCAAATAAGCCAGGTCCACCGCCAGGGCCCCTACCCCCACGAGTACGGGCAAGGTCAGCGCCACCAACACGCTGACCGCACCTTTTTGGGTTTTGGGAATCAGTTTGATTTTTTTCATGACCGAGTCCTTTACTCGTAAACCATAGACGTGGTGGCCTGCAAAACCATGGGCTGCCCCAGACTCTGCAGCAGGCTGCCCAGACCAATGCCTTGAAAGGTGTAGCTCACAGTCACCTTCAGGAAAGGGTCACTGTTCAAAGGTGTGATCTTTTGGATGCTCACTGTGGGATCAGCCGTATTCGCCCCAAAGCTGACCAGCGCCGGTTTTGCATAGGCATTGACCACATCCAAGATAGCTTGATGAGAGACCGGTGGGTTGCGTGCCACGATGCCCGCGCGTGCGCCCTCTCGGCTGGCGTTGGTGATGACGGCCTTGTCGTACAAAGCCAGGCTCGCATCGATGCCGCCCACCAGCAAGGCCAGCAAGATGGGCAGGATGAGTGCGAACTCGACCACGGCCGCGCCGCGTTGGCCCTGAGGCATGCGCGCTTTGCGTGGGATCTGTGAACACCGGGTCATGGGCTATCTCCTGGTCTTGGCCGATCAAAGCCATTGGGAAAGCCTTGACCATAAAGCGCGTCTTCGGGTGCCTCTGTGCGCTGCCTCACACCCCTGTGCAAAACCCATACACATGAGCCCTTTGGTGCGCTGGCATACCGATCCAGATCGGATTTTTATTTACATTGAACTGTCGGTTTTGAAAGTTCAAAGCCGATGCAAGGCCACTGGGCCGTTGCGGGCTAGAGCAATCCGCCTTGGACAACCCAGAGGCTTGCAGTTCTCCTCTACCTTTCAACTTTGGAGTTAGCGACATGAAAAACTTTTCTCAATCTTTCAAGACATTTTGGTCCAATGAAGATGGTGCAACCGCCATCGAATATGGCTTGCTGGCATCGCTGATCGCATTGGCGATTACGTTCGGTGCAGGCGCTCTGGGCACCTCCCTCAACGGACTGTTCACAAGAATTGCCGGAGACCTGGCCGTTCTCGCGCCGTGACAAGCAACAAACGATTGATTGTCACTTCTGCAACCTGAAACTTCCCATGCCCCTCAGCCTTTTTGACTGGACACATCTGGCCGCACTGGCCGCCATGCTGTTGGCGGCCATGTGGCACGACACCGCAACGCGCCGCATACCCAACACGCTGGTGTTGTGGGGCAGCTTGACCGCCATCGGGCTGTCACTGTCGTCCTATGGCATTGGCCTGGGTTCGGCGCTTGCGGGGGGCTTGGTGGGTTTTTTAGGCTTTCTGGTGTTCTACCTCTTGCGGGCTGTGGGCGCTGGCGACGTGAAGCTGGCCGCCGCCACGGGCCTGTTTGTGGGCTACCCCGACATGCTGTGGGTCAACCTGCTCATCTTGCTGGCCGGGGGCTTGCTTTCCATCGCTTGGGCGCTGTTCAGCGGCCAACTGGGCCAGACCCTGCACAACCTGAGCACCGGTTTCACACAACTTTGGCTCAGCCGTCAACACGGGCCAAGCGCTGAACGCACAGCCTTTCCGGTGGGCACAACACGCCTGCCTTACGCCTTGGCAATTGGCGCGGGCACTGCGGTGCATGTGCTCAAGCTCTGGCCTATTTCGTGAATTTTTTTGCCTTGCAAGGACTTCCTTCCATGAGAAACACTCGTCCCTTGGGTGCGCTGCTGCTGGCCTTGGTGTTGGGCTTGACGGCCGCTGCTTATGCCGCCAGTTGGTTGCAGCAACAAAGCGCTTCCAACACCATGCAAGTGATCGTGGCCCAGCGCGATTTGCAAATGGGCACCCGGCTTCAACCGGACATGCTCCAAACCCTGGCCTGGCCCAAAGCGGCCGCCATTCAGGACCCCTTGACCACGCTCGACCAAGCTGTGGGCCGCGTCATCCACATGCCGGTGCTGCGCGGCGAGCCCTTGCTGCAAAGCAAGCTCGCGCCTGTGGGCGAGAAAGGTGGCTTGTCCTCGGTGCTCGCGCCCGGACAACGCGCGGTCACCGTGAAGGTCAATGAAATCGTGGGTGTGGCCGGTTTTGCGCTGCCTGGCAATTTTGTGGACGTGATGGTCAACACGCCCGACAGCCAGAACCAGCCGGTCTCCAAAATCGTGATTGAACGCATCCAGGTGCTGGCAGTGGCGCAAGACGTGTCCACCAACGAGAGCAAGCCCCGCGTGGTCAATGCCGTGACCTTGCAAGTCAGCCCGCAACAGGCCGAACAAATTGACTTGGCCCGCAGCGTGGGCACCCTGTCGTTGGTGCTACGAAGCCACAGCGACAACATCCCGGTGCAAACGGCCGGTGCGCGCAAACTGGACTTGCTGCCCCAAGTGGCCGCTGCGGTGGTCGTCGCTACAGCCGCCAAAACCGTGCCGCCGCGTTCGCGTGCCGCCAGGCCTGTAACCCCCTCCACACCCACCGCCGAACCCGCAGCACCACCGACGCCAGAACCTGCCCGGTTTGAGGTCATCAGAGGCCTGTCTGTGTCACAAGAGTGAGCTCATCGTGAATTGATCTCATGCAGCCAACACCCCACGCTCACTCGCCAGCAGCCCGGAGCCTGTCCATTCGCCACAACAAAGAGAGTCCCATGCCAGACATCCTGCCCCTCACTCTGTCCCTCGCCCTGTCCATCGCCTTTGTGTGGCCCCAAGCCTCACGCGCGGCCCCTCTCGCCACCACCTCTGCTGCTGCGGCCAAAAGCACCCCTGCCAAGGCCGCCACAAGCAGCTCGGCCAAATCGTCCAGCAAGCCCGAGGTACAAACCCAAGGCCCGGTGATCATGGCTCCGCCCCTGCGCCTGACGGCCGGTAAATCTATGTTGCTACAGCTGTCCGAAAACGCTGAACGTCTGTCCGTGGGTAACCCCGATGTGGCCGATGTGGTGCTCATCAACCCGCGCGAGATTTACCTGCTGGGCAAAAAATCCGGTCACACAAACCTGCTGGTCTGGACCGCCACGGGCAGCACCACCTTGCGCGACATCAGCGTGGGGGCCGACACCGAAAGCCTGCACGCCAAACTGCGCGAGTACGTGCCCAGTGCCGAAAACCTGCGCGTGGACAGTGTGGCCGACACCCTGGTGCTGAGCGGGCGCGTGAGCGACGGCATGAAAGTGCAGCGCCTCATGACCCTGACCGAGGCCTTCAATGGCAACAAGAAAGTCATCAACCTGCTGCGCGTGCACGGCACGCAACAAGTCATGCTCGAAGTCAAGGTGGCCGAGGTCTCCAGAAAGTTGCTGGATGAATTAGGGATAGATCTGAACCTGACGCGGACCATAGGGAGCACTTCGGTCAACCTGCTGGCCGATTTTCTGAGTTCCGGCGCGACTGCCCTGACCGCCGCACGGGCCAACGGCCTGAGCACCATCACCTTGACGGCTGAAATGAAGAAAGACCTGGTCAAAGTCCTGGCAGAGCCCACCATCACAGCAGTGAGTGGGCAAGAAGGTGCATTTTTGGCAGGGGGCAAGATCTTTATTCCGGTGCCCAGGAACCTTGATGCCACTGGCCCCATCCAGCTGGTGGAAAAAGAATTTGGGGTGAAGCTGAAATTTTTGCCGACCGTGCTGGAAGACGGCTTGATCAATTTGCAGGTTTCGCCCGAGGTATCGGAACTGTCACCGCTGGGTGTCACCGTGCGCGGCCTGAACGGCCAAAGCACTTTGCTGCCCCTGATCACGGTGCGCAGCGCTTCCACCACAGTGCAGCTGCGTGATGGCGAAAGCTTTGCCATTGGCGGACTGGTCAAGAGCAATGCAACCCAGACCATCAAGGCCTTTCCGATTCTGGGCGAACTGCCCATCTTGGGCCCACTGTTTCGCAGCACGGCTTTTCAGACCGACAAATCAGAGCTGCTGTTTGTCGTGACGCCGCGCCTGGCCCGCGTCTTGCCGCCCAATTACGCGCTGCCCACCGACAGCTACATCCCGCCCAAGCGCAGCGAGTACTTCTTGAAAGGCCAACTCGAAGGCACACCGCCCGCGCACATGCCCGCGCCTGCCAGCCCACCGATGCCCGAAACACGGCCTAAGCCTGCACACAAACCGGCGACCGAAGTCACACCCGAGGTCACACCTGACGGTGCGCCCACACCTGCAGCTCAATCTGAACCCACGACTGACACCACACCTTCATCCACCTCTTGAGCCTGGAGATACTCGCCATGAACTTCATGACCCTGCCCCTTCGCTGCTTGAGCATCGTCGGTCTGAGCCTGGCCCTGTCCGCCTGCGACACCCCACCCACGATGGTGGACCAACACTTTGGCCTGGCCGTGCAACGGGCACAGGCCCAACAAAGCCTGTTAGAACACGGCGCTCAACAGCCCATGGCCATGCGCTGCCCACACGAGCGGTCTGAGCCGAACTGTCCTGCCCATCATCCGCACGGTGGAATGGGCCAAGGCATGTCCCACGGCATGGGGCCGGGCATGGGCAGGGGGACGGGCCCCCACGCCACCCACGCCACCCCCTTGGTCAACGACAAGCTGCGCAACAAGACGGACACCGATGGCGCGTCGGCTCTGTCTGCTGTCACGCGCTACCAGCAAAGCTTTCAAACCCCGCCTGCACCAGCAGCTGTCTTCAACATCGGCTTGGGCGCGGCCACCGCTCCCTGAAAGGTTTGCCATGTCCATCCATGTGATTGCCTCCAACGAAACCCTACTGACCACGCTGCGCAGCACATTGCAACAAAACGCCCTGCCTTTGGCCAGTGCCGTACTGTGCCCACCAGGCACTCGGCTGCTCGCACCACTGCAGGCATTGGACAATGCGCCACCGGGCAGCATCGTGCTGCTGGACAGCCCCATCAGCCCGGACCACATCGCCAGCGATGACCTGGTCGCGCTCGAAGGGTGGCTGAGGCAGCGGCCTCAATTGAACGTGCTGCTGCTGAGCGAAGACAACAGCAAAGCCCTGCTGATGCGGGCCATGCGTGCAGGCGTGCGCGAAGTTTTGCCGCTGCCGCTCAACCCTGCCGATCTGGCGCAGACCCTGCAACGCTGGAGCGATCGCCCCGCTGCCCCGGCAGGTCAAGGAAGCGGCATGGCCACAACGCTGGCCCCCAAGGCGCAAGAGCGCCCGGGCCGAATGGTGGCTTTTATGGGTTGCAAAGGGGGCAATGGCACCAGCTTTGTAGCGGCCAATATGGCCCACATCATGGCCAGCGAATTTGGCAAAAAATGTGCATTTGTCGACCTTGACCTGCAGTGCGGCGATGCCTCTTTTTACCTGGGAAGCGGCGCCAACAAGCACAGCCTGAGCGATCTTACGAGACAAATTGACCGGCTCGATGTGCAGCTGCTGGCCAGTTGCCTGCACGCCGTGACGCCCCGACTGAACCTGCTGGCCGCACCCCACTCGCTGGAAAACGCCATGGCCATCAGTGCGCAAGACATCGAGAAAGTCCTCAACATGGTTCGCGACCAGCACGAGCATGTGGTGGTCGACCTGCCCCGCAACCTGAATGCCTTGACGCTCAAGGTATTGGACATGGCCGATGTGGTCTACATCGTCATGCAAAGCCAAACCCCGGATGTGCGCGACGCGCAGCGGCTGGTCAACATGTTGCGCGCCTTGGGACTGCAAGAAGCCAAGCTTCGCCTGCTGGTCAACCGCTACAAACCCAGAGGCTGGGTGAGCCTGAGCGAATTGGAGAAGACCGTCGGCCTGAAGGTCCAGCAAAGCATTCCCAGCGGCCCTGAGTGGGTGGACGAGTCACTGCACATCGGTCAGCCGCTGTCGGTGGTGAACGACCACAACGCTGTGATCCAAGCCCTGCGTGAGGCCACAGGTGTGCTGCTGGAGAGCACGCCCCTGAAAAACCGCCACTGGATGCAGCGCTGGATCGACCAGACTGCCTGAACAGCACGTCTGAAACATTGTGTTGTTGACCCACAGGAGAGATGCTTGAACCCCAACCTGCGCTACCAATTTGAAACGCCCAGCCCTGCCACTTCGCTGTTGGGCGCTGAGCATCTGCAGCCCGTGCATCTGCCCGATATCCGACCTCTGGTGCCTTCGCCTGCGCCCATCTCAACCGTCGCCCCAGCCCAGAGCACCAAGACACCCGGCCCGCGCATGGACGACATCAAGACCCGCATCCACCAGGAAATCCTGTCGCTGATGGACTGGCAGCGCATGGAGAGCATGCCCCCCGAGCGCCTGCGCACCGAGCTCAAGGCGCTGACCGAAGAACTCATCACCACCCACAAACTGGCGCTCAACGAAACCGAGCGACGTCACATCATCCAGGTCATCCAGGATGAGATGCTGGGCCTGGGCCCGATCGAGTCCTTGTTGTCCGACCCCACGGTTTCGGACATTCTCGTCAACGGACCGTTTCAGGTCTATGCCGAACGGCACGGCAAGATCGTGCACACCGATGTGCAGTTTGACAATGAGGCCCATTTGCTGCGGGTGATCGACCGCATCGTTTCGCGCATTGGGCGGCGCGTGGATGAGATGAGCCCCATGGTCGATGCGCGACTGCCCGACGGCTCGCGCGTGAACGCGGTCATCCCGCCCCTGGCCATCGATGGACCTTTGCTGTCGATCCGCCGTTTTGCGGTGGTGCCCTTCAGCGTGCAGGACCTGATCAGCATGGGCACGCTGACCGACGGCATGGCCGAGCTGATCCAGGGTCTGGTGCGAGCACGCCTGAATGTGCTGGTCTCGGGTGGCACAGGCAGCGGCAAGACCACACTGCTGAACGTGATGTCGGCCAGCATTCCGGCCAATGAACGCATCATCACCATCGAAGACGCGGCCGAACTGCAGCTGCAGCAGCCTCATGTGGTGCGCATGGAGACGCGCCCCCCCAACATCGAGGGCAAGGGCGAAATCTCGCAGCGCGATCTGCTGCGCAACAGCCTGCGCATGCGACCCGACCGCATCATCATGGGTGAGGTGCGCGGTGGCGAAGTGCTGGACATGCTTCAGGCCATGAATACCGGGCACGACGGCTCAATGACCACCATCCACGCCAATTCGGCACGCGATGCGCTCACCCGACTCGAACACATGCTGGGCATGGCCGGTCTCAAAGCCGAGTCACGCGCCATGCGCCAGCAAATTGCCGCAGCCCTGTCGGTCGTGATCCAGGTCTCGCGCCTGTCGGACGGGCAACGCAAGATCACCAGCTTGCAAGAGATCACTGGCATCGAGGGTGACATCATCAGCATGCAAGAGATTTTCCGGTTCGAGCAAACCGGCCTGAACCCCGACGGCCGTGTGCAAGGCCAGTTTGTGGCCACCGGCATCCGCCCCAAATTTGCGCAACGTTTGGTCACACGCGGCATCGCGCTCAGCGACAAGCTGTTCGAACCGACCCAGGGCTGGAGCTGAGCCATGAACACACCCTTTTGGATCTTTGCCGCGCTGGCATCTCTGAGCATCGGCGCTCTGGTTTGGAGCCTGTATGGGCTGTGGCGGCAACACTTGGACCCACGCCAAAAAGCCCTGGCGCAAAGGCTGCAAGCGGCCACGCTCAACGACCCCATGGATGAGGCCGAGCCCACACTCAAACTGCGTCCCAAGCGAATGCTCAGCCAATGGGAATGGGCCGAGCGCGGGCTGCAAACTTTTCCTGGTGTGGCGGCATTCGACTATTTTTTGCTGCAAACGGGTCTAGCGCTCAGTCTGGCGCAGGCCCTGTCACTGGCCGCAGGCCTGGTCTTGCTGGCCTTGGCAGTCGGGGCCAGCCTTGGCTGGCCAGTGCTGCTGAGCCTGGTGGTGGCGATGCTGGGGCCGATGCTTTTGATCGCCTTCTTGCAACACCGCCGCTCGGTGCGAATGGCCCTGATCAGCCAAGCCCTTCCAGATGCACTGGATCTGATGGCCCGCTCCATGCAAGCCGGCCACGCCTTTGCCAGTGCCCTGCAGGTGGCGGCCAAAGACTGCTCGCCCCCGCTCTCGCACGAGTTGCGTGCGGTGTTCGAAGAAATCAACTTCGGCATCAGCGTCACGCAAGCGCTGCAAGGCTTGTCCATGCGGGTGGCCAGCGACGATGTGCGCTACTTTGTGGTGGCTGTGATCATCCAAAGCGAAACCGGAGGCAACCTGGCCGAGATCCTGAAAAACACCGCCCAACTGATCCGCGAACGCCAAAAAATCGCGGGCATCGTGCGCGTGCTCTCGGCCGAAGGGCGCATCTCGGCCATCATCTTGTCACTGCTGCCGTTTGCACTGGCCGCAGGCATGAGCCTTCTCAACCCCGGCTTCATGTCGCGCCTGTGGTCCGACCCGATGGGCTTGCAACTGGTCTACATCTCGCTGACCCTGATGGCCTTCGGCATCCTGTGGATGTGGCGTCTGATCCAGATCCGCGTTTGACTTTTCTCCAACCTCCCAAGCCCAGACCTCCATGACCTCTGCCACCCTGATTTTTGCGGCGCTCGTGTTCGCCCTGATCCTCACGCTGAGCCTTGTTGTGCTCAGCCGCTGGCTGCCCGATCCTGGGCGCCAGCGCTTGGAAAGTCTGACCAGCCCCAATACCCCAAACAGCGGCCAAACCACACGCACTAACGCCTGGCATCGGGCCCAAGCCAGGCTGTTATCGGCCCTGCTGTGGTTG
Source organism: Akkermansia muciniphila (assembly GCA_943331105.2). Lineage (GTDB taxonomy): Bacteria > Pseudomonadota > Gammaproteobacteria > Burkholderiales > Burkholderiaceae_C > Limnohabitans_A. The sequence continues at coordinate 37,405 of CALQKH020000006.1, read as the reverse complement.
GGTCCCTGGACGACGGGCCTGTCGGGCGGCGAAGGCGATACGCCCTCTGCGCTGCGCATTCGCTTTGCACATGCAGGCTGGCGCTCGCCCGTGGCGCTGCAGATTTATTTCATCAGCAAAACCGTGCTGACCCTGATGCTGCCCATCTTGACTTGGGGCTTACTGAATGCCCAAGGCTGGCCCGCCAACACCATGCTGCGGATGGCCCTTGTGGTCGCAGTTGCGGCTGTCGGTTACTACCTGCCCGACGCGGTGCTCAGGCTGCGCATCCAGCGCAGACAACTGGAGCTGCTGCACGCCTTTCCGGACGCGCTGGACTTGCTGCGCCTGTGCGTGCAAGCCGGTCTGGGACTGGACGCCGCCATCGAACGCGTAGGCCGCGAAATGCGCAACGCCCGCCCCATCTTGTCGGAAGAATTTGCCCTCACCGGGCTGGCCCTGCGGGGCGGATCTTCGCGGGCCGAAGCGCTGCGCAACCTGTCGCAACGCGTGGGCCTCAAAGACATTGACGCCATGGTGTCGATGCTCATACAGGCCGACCGCTTTGGCACCAGCGTGTCCGAATCGCTGGCGGTTTATGCCGACAGCTTGCGCACCCAACGCCGCCTGCGAGCCGAAGAAGCCGCTGCCAAACTCCCCGTCAAACTGCTCATTCCCCTGATTTTTTGCATCTTCCCCTCTCTGCTCACCGTGCTGCTGGGCCCGGTGGTGGTCACGTTGGCGCAGCACTTTGTGAAGGTAGGTTGAGGGGCGGCGCTGAGCGTCTGTGATCAAGTTCTGCGACTGACTCATCGGATTGTCATACACCAACTGGCGCGAGCCGGATACTCTTGGAGAGATAAGGCCCAGTTAACATCACGGCCTCAAGCTTCAAGCCGCAATCCAATACCGCCCCGTACATGAACGACCAACCCACTGTCTCACCCAAACGCCAAGGCCTCTCTCGCGTTTGGCACGCTTTTTTTTACTCCATCGAAGGTTTGCGGGCAGGCTGGCATGAACCGGCTTTCAGGCAAGAAGCCATCTTGGCCGCGCTGGTCTTGCCTGGCGCTTGGTACTTGGGTCAAAGCTGGGCCGAGACGGTGTTGTTGATCGGCGTGGTCGTGGCGGTGCTGGTGGTCGAGTTGCTCAACACCGCGGTGGAGTCGGCCATCGACCGCTCTGGTCCGGAATGGCACGCCCAGTCCAAACGCGCCAAGGACACGGCCAGCGCCGCCGTCTTGCTCAGCCTGCTGCTGTGTGGCGGCGTCTGGCTGAGCGCCCTGTGGCGCTGGTACAGCGCTTGAGCCTGGCCAGGTCAACCCCGCAGAGCGGGTTTGGCCTTGCAAGCTGAGAACATGTCAAGTTCAGGCTGTTGCCAACGGGTTTTGACTTGAGCCAACGACAGCACCGAATGGAAATAATGGTCGTGCGTGAGCGCGTCTGTGGCCTGTTTCTGCCAGCAGTTCGCCTCCCAGCCGCTTTGCATCTTCAAGGACTTGGACAACCAAAGCGCCATGGGCACATGGGTTTGTTCTTGCGGCGCCATCATGTAGGGCATGCCATGCAAGTACAAACCTTTTTCGCCCAAAGACTCGCCGTGGTCAGACACATAAAGCATGGCAGTTGGACGTTTTTGAGTTTTCAGCCAACGCACGGTTTGCCCTAAAAAATGGTCGGTGTAACGCACCGCGTTGTCGTAGGCATTGACTATGTCTTGCGCAGGGCAATCTTGCAGCACGTTGGTGCGGCATTCGGGTAGGTACTGCTTCATGTCGGCCGGCGTGCGCTTGTAATAAGCTGGGCCGTGGTTGCCCATCTGGTGCAGCACCACCACAGTCCCCACTGGGGCCTTGCCCGCAGGGCGTGATTTCTCGAGTTCGGTCAAACGCTCTGGCAGGACACGCAACATGATCTCGTCAAAGCATTCGCCGTCTGGGCACAACGTGGGGTCTTTCAAGTTCAAGGTGCTGGCCACATTGCCGAAATTGGGCAGGCGATCGCACACCCCTTTACAACCCGATTGGTTGTCCAACCACAGCACCTGCATGCCGGCACGCTGCAACACATCCAAGAGGTTTTCATAAGGGATGTCGTTTTTGGCCTGAGCCTCTCGCCCCAAATGCGAAAACATGCAGGGCACAGACACCTGGGTGTTGGTGCCGCAAGAGCGCACATTTGAAAAATAGGTCAACTCGCCGCTGGTTTGCAGCTGCCGCAGCTCAGGGGTGGTGTCGCGCGCATAGCCCGCCAAGCCAAAATTGGCCGCCCGCACGGTCTCGCCCACCACCAGCACGATCAAAGGCGGCGCGCCAGCCGCGCCCGAAGAGACCATTGCCGCATCCTCACCAATCGGCTGCAAAGACATGCGTGCCTGGGTGGTTTGCCCCACCAGCAAGCGACCGCTGGCATAGACCGTGTTGAAAGGGTTGACCATGTAGCGCAAGGATTTGTGGTTGCGCATGGTGGAAGCCAAATCTTGGAACGAGGCCCAGATGACCACCATCATCAAAACCAAAGCCAACAAGGCCAAGCCCAGCTGGCGGCCAAGCAGCCGCATGGCAGGCCACTGCTGGACAGGCTGACGCCACCACCAAACGCCTGGCAGCACGACGCCCAGCAGCAACACCATAAGCATCGAACCCGACAGCAGATCGCGCACTTCGCGCACATCGGTTTGCACCGTGTTGGCCATCATGGTGGGGTCGATGACCACCCCATAGGCGGTCATGAAGTAGCTGTTGGCAGCGGCCACCATGAGCAAGACCACCCCCACAGGTTTGCGCCAACGGGGCCACACCAGCAAAGACAGGAGCACGGTGGTGGCGGCGAAAACAATCACCCCCATAGCCAACAGGCCCAGGCCAGTGCGCAAACCATGGCTGTCCGTCAAAGCCCAGAAAGAGCGCCATAAGGGCACATTGCCCAAAGTGGTCAACCAAAGCGCCAACACCAACAACAAGCCCAAGGGATGCCAAGGACGACGAAAGGCTTTTGAAAAAGGACGGAAAAAGGCAGAGAAAGCAGTGAAATAAGGGGGCATGGGCAATACACAGCGAACACAAGCCACCATGTTGAGCGCCCAGTCTTATCTCAACATTAAGTCCCGTCTGTTCGATGCGTCACAGCAGGCCAGACCAAGGCGAATCGTTTGCCAAAGGGCGCGGTGCCCGTGTCGCGAATGAACTGCGCACCCTGGCTTTGTGCAATGCGCTCGACCAAGGTCAGGCCAATCCCCAAACCTGCTTGGGGTGCATGGCCTGTCATCGGGGCGCTGTCTTGGGGCCCGACCACGGCCCCATCGCTGATCACCTCGCTGATCACCTCGCTGGTCATATCGCTGCCATCGTCGCTGACCGACAGGCGCACCAATCCTTGCCCATCTCGTGCAATGCGCACTTCGACATAGGTTCCCGAAGGGTTGTGTCGCAAAGCGTTGTCCACCAAATTGCGCAAGGCCAATGCCAACAAAGTGGACTGACCGCTGACCGTCACAGGATGGGCAGGCGCCTCCAGTGCGATGTCTTGCCCCAAGGCATGGGCCAAGGCCACGTGTTCGGCCACTACACCTTGCGCCAAGGCGCACAGATCGACCGACTCTGACTGTGCCTCACCCAAGCTCTGAGCGCGAGCCAAATCCAACAGCTGAGACAAGATGCGCCCCGCTTGGAGTGCGCCCTGCTCTACCGCTTGAAGTGCCTGAGCCTGCTCGGAAGGCAAAGCGGCATCGCGGGCCAAGCGAGACTGCAGCACCAAAGCCGTCAAAGGCGTGCGCAGTTCGTGCGCCACATCGGCTGCAAAACGCCGCTCACGCGCAATCTCCTCTTGCAAGCGTTGCACCAAGTGGTTGATGGCCTGCACCGTGACGCCCAACTCTTGAAAGGGCTGCTGTGGCATCAGGGTTTGACCGGCATCGACATCCAAGGCTGAAATTTTGCTGGACAAACGCTTCAAGGGCAGCAAGCCGCGTCGCATGGCCGAGGCCAAGATCAAGGCCACCAGGGGCAAAAACAACAAGGCTGGCAGCAAGATGTGTTCGGCGATGTCTGCTGCCAGTGCTTCGCGCCGCGCCGGGTCTAAAAACACCGCCACACGACGTACGACTTGCCTGTCGGCTTGGGCGTTGGCACTTGGGGGCACGCTCCCTGCCTTTGATTCAGCCACATAGACACGCCATTCCTGTGTCTGCCCTGGCACAGTCAGGTGCAGGGTTTGGTGGCCCAAAGTCTGGATCGTGGGCCATTGGGCTTGCATGCCATGCGAGTCCCACACCAAACGATCGTCCTGCCACATCAAGACATGAAGGTCTGGGACATAAGCTTTGTCGGAGTGCCCATGCAGGGCAGCTGGCAGCGCTGTTGTCTTGGGTTCTGGGGCAGAAAACGATGTCTTTCCATCTGGCTCAAGCGCCGAATCTGGCCAAGGTTGCGCCAACAACATCTGGGCTGTGGAGACCAGCAGACCATCGCTGATTTCTTCCGCTTCGAGGTGACCGGTGGAATAAGACAAACCCGCCAACAACAGCCACAGAGCCACCACCGCCCCCAAAGCCCAAGCCCACAAATACCGCCAAAGGGATCGAGGTTGCACGGTCCCGGTGTGGCCTGGCTGACCCGTCGCATGCCCCATCAAGCCGCCCCTTGCGTATCCGCGTTGGGCACAAAATAGCCCACACCGCGCACCGTCTTGACCAAGCCATCGCCCAACTTGCGGCGCAGGTGGTGCATGTGCACCTCCAAGGCGTTGCTGTCCAACACCTCGTCAAAACCATAGAGCGCTTGCTCCAGCCTTTGGCGCGAAAGCACTTGCCCACTGCCCCGCAGAAGCGCCAACAACAGGGCATATTCTTTGGCGCGCAGCTCGACCGGTTCACCGTTTTTCAGCACGCTGTGAGCGGCCGGGTCCAACACCAAATCGCCATGGCGCAGCAAAGGTGACGCGCGGCCCTCGCTGCGGCGCAGGGCCACACGCATCCGGGCCAAAAGCTCCTCGGGTTCAAAAGGCTTGACCACATAGTCGTCAGCGCCCTCATCCAGCCCGGCCACCCGGTCCGGCAAGGCATCTCGGGCGGTCATGATCAACACGGGGGTCGCACTGCCAGCGCGGCGCTCTTGCCTCAGCCAAGCCAAACCGTCGCCGTCTGGCAAGTTCAAGTCGAGCAGCACCAGGTCAAAAGGCTCCACACGCACCGCCGCCGTGGCCAAGGCCAGCGTGGGGGTCACATCCACCGCGTAGCCATTGGCTTTCAAACTGGCGGCCAAGCCGGTGGCAATGCCCACATCGTCTTCCACAATCAAAACCCGCATGGCTTGGCTTTCTTTGAAATGCACATGTTGTTGATGAGTGGTGATTGTGTCAGGAGTTGTGTTCATGCCTACAGGCTGACAGGGCCCACTTAAGGCAGGCTTAATCCGATCGATTTTTAATGGGGCCAAGCTTCTTTTTAGACCGTTCAATCCGCCATGCATCTCCCCAGTCCATCGCCCCCCAAGGGCCTCGATAGCTTTCCATACCTTCGCAATGCGCAAAGGCATGAAACGCTGACTCCCCACCGCTCCAGGCCGTTTGGCTTGTGGATCTGGGTCGTCTGTTTGGGGCTGACATTGGGCTGGGATGCCTCTGGCGCAGACCTGCGCGTGATGGCTTGGCTGGGTGACGCACAAGGCTTTGCTTTGCGCGACCATTGGTGGCTGAGCAACGTCTTGCATGAAGGTGCCAAACGCTTGGCTGTGGTGCTGTATCTCGCCTTGCTCTGGACGGCGGTCTCACCTTGGGGCCCTTGGCGCCAGGCTCCTCGTCTGCAAAGGTTGGAGATCGTCATGGGCATCACCCTGAGTTTGATGCTGGTGTCGGCACTCAAACGCGTCAGCATGACCAGCTGCCCTTGGGAACTGCAAAGCTTTGGCGGTGCAGCCACCTATGTCTCACACTGGTCATGGGGTACCAGCGATGGAGGCGGTGGCCATTGCTTTCCAGGTGGGCACGCCTCCAGTGCCATGGCCTTTGTGGCCATGAGTTTGCCGTGGCTGGCTTCTCAGCAAGCCCAAGAACAGCGCAAAGGGTGGGTCTGGCTGGTGGCCATTGTGCTGACGGGGCTCTTGTTAGGGGCTGCACAAACCCTGCGGGGTGCCCATTACCCCAGCCACACCGCATGGACAGCCTTGATTTGCGCTGCAACGGCTTGGGCCAATCACCAAGTTTTCCGACGCCTCAAGCAGTCAACCCCGAGACTCCCTGCGTGAGTCTGAGTGGCTAAAGTCTTTGTACAGATTGAACTGGAGACAACATGACCACCATCGGCATGATCGGCATTGGCATGATGGGCCACGGCATTGCCAGCAACTTGCTCAAGCACGGGCAAAGCCTGACGGTGCTGGAGCACCCCGGCAACCAGCCGCTGGACGCCCTGCTGGCTGCAGGGGCGCGCACCTGCACCACCCCCCAGGCCTTGGCGGCGCAATCGGATGTGATCATCTTGTGCGTGACCGGCACGCCCCAGGTCGAGGCGGTGCTGCTGGGCGAAGACGGTGTCTTGAAGGGCATGCGGGCCGGCACCATCGTCATCGACTGCTCCACCGCCGTGCCCGCATCGACTGAAAAAGTCGCGGCCCTGGTGATCGCCCAAGGCGGTCAGTTTCTCGATTCGCCCATGACGCGTACCCCCAAAGAAGCCGCCGAAGGTCGTCTGAACCTGCTGGTGGGTGGCGACGCGGCTTTGTTTGAACGCTGTCGCCCCATCCTGGCCTGCTTCGCCGAAAACATTGTGCACACCGGCCCGATTGGCTCGGGCCACCGCATGAAGCTCTTGCACAACTATGTGTCGCTGGGCACCGTGACCCTGCTGGCAGAGGCCGCTGCATGCGCAGAGCGTGCGGGCGTGGACGCGCACACCTTTGTGGAAGTGCTGTCCAAAGGCGGCGGATGGGGCGCGGCGCTGGATCGCCTGAAACCCATGCTGACGGCGGGCGACACCTCGGGCCTTCGGTTCAGTCTGATCAATGCCCTCAAAGACCTGAGTTACTACCACCAGATGGCCAGCGACACGCAAGCCGAGCGCTCGGTGGCCGAAGCCATCAAAAACACGCTGCAAACGGCTTGCCATGAAGGCGATCCGCAAGCCCTTGTGCCGGAGTTGGTCACGCTGCTGGCCAAGCGGCAAAACCACTGAGGCACGGTCGGGTCAACCATCTCAGGCTGACCGACCACATGGACCGGCCTGTCTTTACGGCACCAACACCAAGTCCTTGACGGTGGTGCTGCCTGCCACCCCTAAGTCCAGCACAGGGTTGGTGCTTTGCGTGGTGTAGCCCGTGGCCGTTCCATTGATGTTGTAGCGTCCAGTCACCATGCTGTCGGTGGTGAACACCAAGGGCGATCCCGACACATAAGGCGCCTTGACGGCAGCAGCCAAGGGCAAGGCCAGCGTGTACTCGGCCGTGACAGAGTCCACGCCCGTGGATGCCACCTGCACAGACTGGCCCGTGCTGAGCGTCTGGCTGGCCGACACCCGCGCATCGGTGAGCAGCGCACTGCTGCCATTGCTGACCACACCCGCGACCGTGGCCATGACCGAGGCGCTGGGCACGATCGGGGTTTGAGCCGTGTTGAGCCTGGTCACGCCCATGGCCAAAGACACCGGCACGTTGGTGATGGCGGCCGTGGTCAGGTTTTGACCTGCCACCACCACGGTGTAGCTGGTGTTCTCGGGCAAATAAGCCAAGGTGAATTTGCCGGTGACGGGGTTGGGCACGGTGGCACGCACGTTGTTGTCCGGATCGCGTGTGGACACCACCACGCCGGACGCCACAGCAGGGTCCACAAAACCCTCGATGGCCGTGGTCAGCCGCGGGATGACCGCTACCACCGGTTTGAGGTTGTAGCGCCCGGAAGCCCCGGCCTTGACGATGGAGCGGCAGGCGTCAAAGTCCAACACCATGTCGGCCACCTGCCCGCTCTGCACATCAAAACGCGCTTGCAGCTTGAAGCCGCTTTGCTGTGCGCTGGGCGTGGTCAAGGGAATTTCGGTGTTGCTGCCCGAGAGCACCAGCGCGTTGGCCAAGGGGTTGGCCGTGGAGGGGTTGGCCGGGTTGTCGGCCAGCACCAGGCGCAGCTGCTGGTAATTGCCCGCAGGCAAGGGCATGCTGCCCAGCTCTTGCAACACGCCGTTGGTGAGCGACAGCAAATCGATGCGCTGGGTGGGGATGCTCAGCTCGCGCCAGCCCAGCAATTCGGTGCCATCGGCCGCCGCGCTTTGGTGCACCCGGATTGTGTTCACCGTGACGTACACATGGTCATAGCCGCAGGCCGGTGCATCGGTCATGGCCAGATTGAGTGTGCCGGTGGGCGTGCCGTCGCTGCTGCCCCCGCAGGCCACCAAACCAGCGATGGCCAGCGCCAGGCCTGACCATGCCCAGGGTTGGAGGGGTCGAAACTTGCGCCGTATGCCCATGGTGCGCTCCTGATTCAAAACAATGTCCTGCATCGTCTTGCGTTTCAGGCCCTTGGGCCATCCCACCAAAGATGTGTTTGGGGTCGATCAGAGGGTGTAGACCCATGGGTTTGGGCGGTGAACCAGTAGAACCCGCAATCAAGCCCTTGAGGAGCAAATGCCCTGGCGGCGCTTTACCCGCCTGCTTTGGAAGCTTGTGATTTTTGGCGCTTGGCGATCTCGGTCTGAATGGCTTGCAAGGTCTTGGCGTCCGGAGTTTTCCAGCTGCCGCCAGACTGGTTGACCATGTGGTTCAAAGCCTCGGCAAAGGCCTCCACCGACAAATCAGGCTTGCCGCCTTTGGCGGGCATGCCTCGGACGCCGACATAGCCATGTGCCGTGAGGGTGACTTGGCCTTCACGGATCAAGGGGGCCCATTGGGCTTTGTTGCCCAATTGCGGGGCCTTGGGGAAAGCCTGCCCGTGGCAACTGGCACAAACGGCTTTGTAAGTGCCCTCGCCCGAGGCCCAAGCGGGCATTGCGCCAGCAGCCGCAAAAACCATCAGCAAGTGGTAAAGCGTTTTCATGCGTTCTTTCATTGGATTCAAAACAAACACGATACCCCATTCAAGCCCAACCTCTGCTGGCTCAACTCACACCAAAGGCACCGTCAGCTTTTGGATGACTGCAGCCGTGTTGGGCCGGACACCGCGCCACCAAGCAAAAGCCTCGGCCGCTTGTTCGGCCAACATGCCTACGCCATCGGCCAGACGCGTCACACCCGCTTGCTGAGCCAACTTCAGGAAAGGCGTCAGACCTTTGCCATAGGTCAGGTCATAGGCCATGCAACCGGCGCCAAACACGCTCGCTGGCAAGGGTGGCAACTCGGCCGATAGACTGGAAGAGCTGGCGTTGAGCACCACGTCAAACACACCCTGCACCGCCTCATAGCCCATACCCTGGACTGGCACCTGGCCGCTTTGGTGCTGGTGTGCCAAGGTCGCCAATTCTTGCGCCTTGGCCACGGTGCGGTTGACGATCACCAACTCCGCAGGCTGCTCTGCCAACAGCGGCAACAAAGCCCCGCGCGTGGCACCACCTGCCCCCAAAATCAACACACGCCGCCCTTGCAGCGGGCACTGCAGGTTGTGCACCAAATCACGCACCAAACCCACGCCGTCAAAGTTTTCAGCAAAGACCTTGTTGCCCTCAAACTTCATCGCGTTCACAGCACCGGCCATCTGCGCGCTGGGTGCGAGATCCGTGGCGTAAGCGAAAGCATCGAGCTTGAAGGGTGCGGTCACGTTCATGCCGCGCCCGCCCGAGGCGCGAAACGCGTCCACCGTGGACGCAAATTCGCCGAGGGGGGCAAGCAACTTGCCGTAGTCAATGTCTTGCCCTGTGACCTGCGCAAAAGCGCTGTGAATCAAGGGCGATTTGCTTTGTGCAATGGGGTTGCCGATCACGGCATAACGGTCAGAGATTGGATGAGTCATAAGGTGTTCCAGCCAGCGGCTCCATGAGATTACCCAGATCTTAGCGGCCACGACAGCCCGCCTGATCAAGCTGAACCGCCTGACACCAATGCGTCAGAGCCTGTAGACAACATGACCTAGATTGATGGTGTATTCCCAGACAGGAGACCACCATGAACATGGCCCAAAAACTTTGGTGTTGCTTTTTCACTTTGCTTGTGGGTGTCGGCTTGAACGCGCATGCGCAAGAAACTCCCAAGAGCGGCAGCTGGATCGTCAAGGATTTCAAATTCCATACGGGTGAGGTGCTGCCTGAATTGCGCCTGAACTACACCACACTGGGTGACCCCAAAAACGAAGCGGTGCTGATCCTGCACGGCACCACAGGTTCTGGCGAAGGGATGCTGGGCGCCAACTTTGGTGGCGCGCTGTTTGGGCCGGGTCAGATCATGGATGCCAAGCGATATTTTGTCATCCTGCCCGATGCCATTGGCACGGGCAAATCCAGCAAACCATCGGACGGTTTGCGTGCGAAATTCCCCGCTTACAACTACGACGACATGGTCAATGCTCAGCACCGCTTGGTGACCGAGCATTTGGGCATTCGCCATTTGCGTTTGGTGCTGGGCAACTCCATGGGCGGCATGCAAACTTGGATGTGGGCCGTGAAATTCCCCGACATGATGGATATCGCTGTGCCCATGGCTTCTTTGCCCTCAGCCATGTCCGGGCGCAATTGGATGCTGCGCCGATTGATGACCGAGTCGATTCGCAAAGACCCGCTTTGGATGGGTGGCAATTACAAAGAGCCACCGCCGAGTTGGCAGTTGGCATCGGTATTTTTCGCCACGGCCACCAACGGCGGCAACCAAGGCCTGCAAAAAATAGCACCGTCCAGCGACAGAGGCGATGCTTTGCTCAAGCAACGCCTGACAGCCCGCATGCCAGGAGATGCAAACGACCACCTGTTTCAATGGGAATCGTCCAAAGACTACGACCCCTCTGCCAACTTGGAGCGCATCAAGGCCACGGTGTTGGTGATCAACTCCGCCGACGACGAGCGTAACCCGCCCGAGTTGGGTATTTTGGAAAAGGCCTTGCCACGGATCGCCAAAGCCAAAGCCCTGATCATCCCGGGCAGTCCGGACACCTTGGGCCACGGCACCACAGGCAACGCACGCTTTTGGCAAAAAGAGGTGGGCGAACTTTTGCAATCCACACCCCAACGTCCGCGCTGAACTTACAGCTTGAAGATGGGGGCTGAATTTTCAGGGCTCAGTGTCGCCCCACCAGGCGAAACACCACCACCCCCAAGACCACCACACCGGCAGCGGCGGCGCTGAAGGCATAGGCCAGCCAGCCCATGTCCACACTTTGCGCCATCAATAAGACGCCGGTGGACTGGCCAAAAAACAGCGAGCTGGCAAACAAAGTGACGGCAGTGCCCCGAGCGTCTGGCGCCATTTGGGTGGCTTGCACTTGCAAGGTGTTGTGCAGCATGTAAAAACCAAGCCCAGCCATGCCGCAGGCCAACATGCCCATCCAGGGCAAAGTACCCCACGCCAGTAAAAGCATGCCCGAGGCCACCAAACCAGCCCCTGTTTTGACCAAGCCGCGCTCACCCAACCAGGCGAGCCAACGACGCGCCATTTGGCTGTAAAGCAAGCCGCCCACCCCATACAGCATCATCACCGAACCTGCGGCCACCACACTCAAGCCATAGTGCTGGTGCAAGTGCGTGGGCATGAAAGCCATGGTGCCAAACACCAAAGCGCCCTCAGTCGCCGTGACACCCAGCACCCAACGCACACGCGGCGTGGCCAACAGCTGCCCGGTGTTGCGAAAAGAGGCCCACAAACCTGGCGCATCTGCTGACGCGGGCATGGCCTGACCCCGCAGCAGCTTGAGCAGCAGCCCAGCCGTCATGGCGAACAAGATCGCCAAGACCACAAATGCGCCACGCCAGCCCAAAGTGTCGGCAGTCAAGCCACCAAACCACAAGCCACTCATCATGCCAATCACCGTGGCGCTCATGAGTTTGGCCAAGGTTTCCTGACGCCGCTCATAAGGCACACGGTCACCGACCCATGCCATGGACAGAGGAATCACACCTGCCGCCGCCGCACCCATGAAGCCGCGCATGATGACCAGCATGGGCAGGCCGACAGACAGTGCGGTGATGGCGCTGAACACTGCACAAGCCAAGACCGCCAAAGACACAACCCGCAATTTGCCAAAGCGATCCCCTAAGGGCCCGAAAAACAGCTGCGAAAGTCCGTACACCACGGCATAAACCGAGACCACCGCCGATGCGTCGCCGGTGCTGACTTGGAACTCCTCGCTGAGCACCACGAGCATCGGGTCGCAAATGCGCATCGACGCCATGCTGGCAAAGCCCGCCAGACCCAACAACTGAAGGTGCTGGCGTTCTTGAGCAGGCGACAACGTGAGCATGCTCAAGCCAATTGCTGTTCGAGATCGTGCAAGACCTGGTAGCAAGGCAAGACCTGCGCGATGCTGGAATTGGGCTCACGGCCTTCCCGGATGGCTGCAAAAAATTCGCGGTCTTGCAGCTCAATACCGTTCATCGACACCGCCACTTTGGACACATCAATTTGCTCTTCCTTGCCGGTGAACAAATCGTCATAACGTGCCAGATAAGTACCGGTATCGCCGATGTAGCGGAAGTAGGTACCCAAGGGGCCATCGTTGTTGAAACTCAAGCTGAGTGTGCAAATCGCACCATTGGCCGCTTGCAGCTGGATGCTCATGTCCATGGCAATGCCTAAAGCAGGATGAATCGGGCCTTGCACCGCATTGGCTTTGACGATGGGGCTACCGCACTGATAGGCAAAAAGATCTACCGTGTGCGCAGCGTGGTGCCACAACAGGTGGTCGGTCCAGCTGCGGGCCTGACCCAAGGCGTTCATGTTGGTTCGGCGGAAAAAATAAGTCTGAACATCCATCTGCTGGATATTGAACTCGCCCGCCTTGATTTTGTGGTTGACCCACTGATGACTGGGGTTGAAACGGCGGGTGTGGCCCACCATGGCCACCAGCCCGGTTTGCTGTTGAACACGCAGAACCTCTTGGCCTTCTTGGTAGACATCGCACAGCGGGATCTCGACCTGCACATGTTTGCCCGCATTCAAGCAAGCCAGGCTCTGGCTGGCGTGCATTTGCGTGGGCGTGCACAAAATCACAGCGTCGACTTCTTTCAGCGCCAAGGACTCGTTCAGGTCGGTGGTGACGTGGGCAATGCCGTATTTGTCGGCCACTTCTTTGGTTTTGGCAAACTCGCGGCCAATCAGCGAGACCACTTCAACGCCGTCAATCTTTTTGATGCCGTCCAGGTGTTTGATGCCAAAGGCACCTGCGCCAGCGAGGGCGACTTTGATGGTTTGAGTCATGGGTGCAATCTCTCAGGTGTTTTCAAGGATGACGTGCCCGACCGCCGTGTTGCTGGCGGGCACATGGTAGAAACGGTGACGAAGTTGAGGCGCTGGGCCAGTGGCTTGGCCAGCTTCGATGTCGCTCATCGCCCCCCGAGCGATCAGCCACATGACCAGCTCAATGCCTTCACTGCCAGCTTCGCGCACGTAGTTGATGTGTGGCCTGGCCGCAGTCGCAGCAGGGTCGTGGATCAACTGGTCAAGCCAAGCGTTGTCCCATTCGCTGTTGATCAGGCCTGCACGCGCACCCTGCAACTGGTGGCTCATGCCGCCTGTCCCCCAAATTTGTACGTTCAGGTCTTCGTCAAAACTTTCTACCGCTTTGCGTATGGCCTGACCCAAATTGAAGCAGCGCTGGCCGCTGGGAACGGGGTACTGCACCACATTCACAGCAAATGGAATCACCGGGCAAGGCCAAGCGCCCAACTTGGGGTCTTGCTCACCGCACATGAGCGACAGTGGAACCGTCAGGCCATGGTCGACGTCCATTTTATTGACGATGGTCAGGTCAAAGTCTTGCTGAATGACCGACTGAGCGATGTGCGAAGCCAACTCGGGATGGCCCATCACCACCGGCACGGGTCGAGGCCCCCAACCTTCGTCGGCAGGCGAGTACTGGGCCGCGGTACCAATGGCAAACGTCGGGATCAAGTCAGAGCTGAAGGCCGTGGCGTGGTCGTTGAACACCAAGATGATCACATCGGGACGGTTGTCCTTCATCCATTGTTTGGAGAAGTCATAACCCGCAAAAACGGGCTTCCAGTAGTCTTCTTGCGTCTTACCCAAGTCCATGGCTGCGCCAATAGCAGGCACATGCGAGGTGTAGACGGATGCGGTGATTTTGGCCATTTTTATGCCTTTTTCCCTGCTGCGCCTTGCGGCTGGTTATGTGCCTGGGCGCTGCCGTTTTCGCCAATGTAGCGGTTGCCCTCTACGCTGCGCCCGCCTGCGATCATCATGTTGCGGTATTCCTCTTCGGTCATGCCGGTCATGGAGCCCGCCATCTGCTGAAAACTCTTGCCGTCGGTGGCACCGATCTTGGCCAAAAAATAAATATTGCCACCCGTGCGCATGCACCAATTCAAGTCTCGCGCCAGCACCGCTTGCTTTTGCTCTTCGCTCATGGGCCACTCGTCGAGATAGGTCCGTTCATCCGCCTTGAAGCGTTCTCGGTTTTCCGCCTTCATCAGTGACATGCAAAACTGGTTGAGCCAGTAGCCTTTGCGCGATTGTTCGGCATCAAAAATGATCGTGCCGGGCACGTCGGTATAGGGTTTGTCCAAAGCCATGCTTCAGCCTTTCGATTCTTCAGGCCAGTACAGCCGCATCGGGTTGTCCACCAACAGCTTTTTTTGAAGCGCTGCCGTGGGGGCAATGTGCGGGATGAAATCAACCAACAGGCCATCGTCGGGCATGTGGTCTTTCAGATTGGGGTGCGGCCAATCGGTGCCCCAAAGCACGCGGTCAGGGAACGCCTCGACGATCCGCTTGGCAAACGGGATCACGTCGGCGTAAGCGTTTTGCTCACCGTTCAAGGCTTTGGGGCCAGCAACCGACAAGCGCTCAGGACATGACACTTTGCTCCACACATTGCTGTGCTCGCGCATGAACTTCTGAAACAACGCAAACTGCGGGCCATCCACCGGCAGCGACACATCGGGCCGGCCCATGTGGTCCACCACCACCGTGGTGGGCAGTGCAGTGAAAAAGTCCCACAACTCAGGCAGGTCCACCGCTTCAAAGTAGATGACCACATGCCAGCCCCATTTCTGGATGCGGCCCGCGATCTCCATCAGCTCGTCCTTTGGCGTGAAGTCCACCAGACGCTTGACGAAGTTGAAGCGCACCCCGCGCACGCCCGCGTCGTGCATGGCCTGGAGTTCTTCGTCGGTCACGCTTCGCTTGACGGTCGCCACGCCGCGCGCCATGCCGCCTGAATGAACCAGTGCATCGACCATGGCCCGGTTGTCCGCACCATGGCAAGTGGCTTGTACCACCACATTGCGCGCAAAACCCAAATGGTCGCGCAGCGCATACAACTGATGCTTGGAGGCGTCGCAAGGCGTGTATTTGCGCTCGGGTGCATAAGGAAATTCAGCACCCGGACCAAACACATGACAGTGCGCATCGACTGCGCCTGCCGGCAGCTTGAATGTGGGCTTGGAAGGACCGGTGTACCAGTCCATCCAGCCTGCGGTTTTGGTGAAGTCACCAGATGTAGGTTTGCTCATGAAATTTCTCAATCAGAACGGATGATCCAGGGCTCAAGGGGCCGATGTGGTGCCACGCAAACCCGCCCGTTTCACAGATTTTTGCAATTGACCGTTTTCACGGACCTGTTCTGCAAAGGCATTGACATAGGCGCGTCCGGCATCTCGGCCTTTGGGTATGGCGATGGCCAGATTTTCCAGGCCCCAGCGTCCGTCAAGAACCCGTGAAGCGGCCAACTCATCGGACATTTCGAACAAAATGCCTTTGTTGGTGGCAAAGGCATCGATGCTCTTTTGCCTGAGCATGTCTTGTGCTTGTTTGAGGCTCGCAGCGGGGACCACCTTGGCGTTTTTGAACTCACGCGTCAACACCCCCTGCGAAGTGCTGCCCTGGCTGACGCCGACCCTGACACCAGCGCGGTCAATCTGCTCAATTTGTTTGACGGACGAGTCGTTCATCACCAAATACCCCAGCTCCAGCTGCACCAGCGGGCGGGTGAAGTCCATGTCGCGCGCACGCGCTTCGGTCGCATTGGTCACGGTGAAATCAACTTGACCTGTTTTGAGCGCATCCAGTACAAGCGCCAACCTGGGGAACTCCACCACCTGGACAGGCACACCGAGTTTTTGAGCCAGAAGAGGCCCCATGTCCAGTGCAACACCTGCGCGTTGGCCTGTTTTTGCGTCGACCACCAAGGAAGTGGGGCTGCCTTGGTAAACGCCTACACGCAGGGTGCCGGTAGGGGCCAGGGCTTCACGGACTTTGGGATCTGCGGGTGGCTGAAAGTGGGCGCAACCGCTGATCAGAACGGCACCAACGATCAGGATCGCGTTTAAAAATCTTCTTTGGATGTCCACAGCAGCTCCTGTTTTTGTAGAAGAAAGGTTGGTCGGTCGATGTGACCCGCCATGTCAGGTCAATCGATGTATTTCAGGCCCGCTGCCGCTAGCGGTTCGCGCATCTTGTACATGTCCAATCCCAGCACGCCCGAGGCGAGCTTGGCGCGTTTTTCGCCTTCATTGGCTTCACGCGCTTGCGCAGCAGCCAGCGTTTTGGCGGCCAGTGCCTGGGGCACACACACCACGCTGTCGTCGTCGGCCACGATCACGTCACCAGGGTGAACAATCATGCCGGCGCACACCACAGGGATGTTGACCGAACCAATGGTGGCCTTGATGCAACCCTTGCTGCTGATGGCTTTGCTCCACACCGGGAAGTTCATCTTTTGCAGCTCTTTCACATCGCGCACGCCAGCATCGATGATCAAAGCGCGTGCGCCTCTGGCCTGGAAAGAGGTTGCCAGAAGGTCGCCAAAGTAGCCGTCGGTGCAATCGGCCGTGATGGCCGCGACAACGATGTCGCCAGGCTGAATTTGCTCGGCCACCACATGCATCATCCAGTTGTCGCCTGGGTGCAGCAGCACCGTCACGGCCGTCCCCGACACCTGCGCACCGGGATAGATGGGACGCATATAAGGCTTCATGAGGCCCACGCGGCCCATGGCCTCGTGCACCGTGGCCGAGCCGAGTGCGCCCAGGCCGTCTGCAGCTGCGCGGTCTGCGCGGGTGATGTTGCGGTAAACAACGCCGAGTTCGTACATGGTTTTCTCCTGAGTTTCGAATCAATGGCTCACAGACCTTTGGCGGTCAACTGATCGTCCAGCCGCTTGAACACGCGCCGCGCATTGCCTTCAAAGACCATGTAACGGTCTTGGTCGTTCAGGTTCGCCGTGGCTTGCACATAGCGCTTGGTGTCATCAAAGTAGTGACCGGTTTCGGGGTCAATACCGCGCACCGCGCCGATCATCTCGGAGGCAAACAAAATGTTTTTGACCGGGATCACTTTGGTGAGCAGATCAATGCCCGGCTGGTGGTAAACGCAGGTATCAAAGAAGATGTTGTTCAGCAGGTGCTCAGACAGCAAAGGCTTTTTGAGTTCTTGAGCCAAGCCCCTGAAACGGCCCCAGTGGTAAGGCACGGCGCCGCCGCCGTGAGGGATCAAGAATTTGAGCGTCGGAAAATCCTTGAACAGGTCTGAGGTCAGGCACTGCATGAAGGCCGTGGTGTCGGCGTTCAGGTAATGCGCGCCCGTGGTGTGAAAGCAGCTGTTGCAGCTGGTGCTCACATGGATCATGGCGGGGATGTCGTACTCCACCATCTTTTCGTAAATCGGGTACCAGGCCTTGTCGGACAGCGGAGGCGACGTCCAGTGGCCGCCCGACGGATCAGGGTTGAGGTTGATGCCGACGTTGCCGTATTGCTCGACGCACTTGACCAGCTCGGGGATGCAGGTAGCGGGGTCCACGCCGGGCGACTGAGGCAGCATGGCCGCAGGCACGAAATGCTTGGGAAACAATTGGCCCACGCGGTAGCACAGCTCATTGCAAATCGTCGCCCATGTCGACGACACGTTGAAGTCACCGATGTGGTGCGCCATGAAGCTGGCGCGAGGACTGAAGATGGTGATGTCCGAGCCGCGCTCTTTCATCTTCGCCAGTTGGTTCAGCTCAATGCTCTCGCGCAATTCGTCGTCGCTGATCTTGAGCTCGGACACTTTGGGCATGGAGGCCGGGTCTTTGATGCCCGCAATTTGCTTGTTGCGCCAGTCTTCCAGCGCCTTGGGCGCGGTGGTGTAGTGACCGTGTACGTCAATGATCAAGGGCTTGGTTTGGCTCATGGGCAATCCTGATGATGGTGCAAAGGGTGTGCGCAGATTGTGCAGGCATCAGCCTGGCCATCAAAGTCCCCGGTGCATCTACCAGATAGATCAAATTGATATATCCAATTGGTAGATATGACAAAATATACGCAACTGAAGGCGACTCCGCCGCCTTCTTATCGCCTGCCTTATGGACCTCAAACAGCTCGAATATTTTGTACGCGTGGCCGAACTGGGCAGCTTCACCCGTGCCGCGCAGGCCTTGAATACAGCCCAACCCGCGCTCAGCCGCCAGGTGCGCTTGCTCGAAGTGGAGCTGCGGCAAAACTTGTTGGTTCGCAACGGGCGCGGCGCCACGCCCACCCAGTCCGGACTGCTGCTGCTGGAACACGGACGGGGCATCCTGCACCAAGTTGAGCGGGCGAGAGAAGAACTGGGCCGGGTTCGCACAGGGCTCTCGGGCCGAGTGGCTTTGGGCCTGCCGCCCAGCGTGGCGCGGGTGCTCACGGTGCCCTTGACCCGCGCCTTTCGCGACAAGATGCCTGAGGCCCAGCTGTCCATCAGCGAAGGCCTGTCAAGCGCCATGCAAGAAAACTTGCAAAACGGGCGCTTGGACATCGCTGTGCTTTACAACCCCAGCCCCATGCCAGGCATCGAACACACGCCTTTGGTCGAAGAAGAACTGCTGTTGGTGCAGCCCCGACCGCCGGGCTTGCAAGAAGACCCACCCCCACCCCCGATCAATCTGAAAGAAGTTGCCGCCCTGCCCCTGGTGATCCCCACCCGACCCAATGCGATCCGCATGCATGTGGAGTCTGAAATGGCGGCCATCGGTTGTCAGCCTTTGATTGCGCTGGAGATCGACGGCGTGAGCGCCATCCTCGACTTGGTGGCCGACGGCGCGGGTTACGCCATCTTGCCGCGCAACGCCGTCATGCGCTCGGTTCGGCCTTCGGCGTTTTCTGTTCGGCGCCTCAAGCAACCAGCCCTGAACATCCAGCTGACCACCGCCATCAGCGCACAACGCCCCAGCACCTTGACGCAGCAAGCCACATTGGCTTTATTGACCCAACTGGCTGTGCAGTGGCTAAACCCCAGCTGATGCCCCCGCCCAATGCAGATGGCCGGTAAATTCAAAGGTTCAAGACAGCTTGCTCGGCCGAGGTGCGATCACAAATCGAGTACCAAGCATGCCGTTTGGCTGCGAGAACAACACACCATGATGACATCGCCCTTGGCTTGCTCTTCGGGGGTCAGGTACATGTCCCAATGGTCGGGTTGACCGGCCAGTACCGGGGTCAGGCAGGTGCCGCACACCCCTTCGGAGCAAGAAAAAGGCACTTCATGTCCGGCGTCTTGCAGGACCTTGAGGATGGATTGGCCAGGCTGGACCTGCAAAGTTTTGGCACTTTTTTGCAAATGCAGCTCAAAGCAGCCATCGGATGGCAACGGCGTTTGGGTCAGATCGGTCAGGCTCATGCGGTTTCTCCTTGGGTCTGCTCGGCTGCCAACCATCGGTCAATGATGCGACGGGACTGCACTCCGCCCGAATCGATGTTGAGCATGAGCAGTTTGCGGTCGGGCCACTGGTTGATGTTGGCTTGTTGCAATTGCAGCATCTCCATGTCTTCGTTGAAGATACCGCCCTGCCCTGCGCGGATTTTGTCCGTCAGCTCAGCATCGTGCGGCTTGAACTGGCGTGCCATGCCCCAGTGGTACCAATGCGAAGTTTCGGTCTCGGGTGTGATGAAGTCCACCACCACGCTGTAGGCCTTGACTTCGGGCGGAGCATCAAAACCGCCATGACCCGCCAGCGCCACGCCCACGTCGATCATGATGTGGGTCGGTGGCGTGAAGCGGCAAATTTGCCAACGGTCCACCTTGGCCTGCGGGTCCAGCCCGTTGGCGCTCATGGCCATTTGCCAAAACGGCGGGGCTTGGATGCCTTGCATGTGCCGCTGCAGGATGACCTGGTCGCCCTCGACCTTGGTTTCGCAAGGCGTTTCGTCGATTTCGGGCTGGCCAATGCTGTTGGCGTGCACATAGGTCTCGTGTGTCAAGTCCATCAGGTTGTCGACCATCAGGCGGTAATCGGCCTTGACGTGGTACAGCCCGCCGCCATAAGCCCATGCCGGGTTGTCAAAAAACTCGAACACCGGCATGTGGGCCACATCGGCCTTGGACTGGTCACCCGGCCAGACCCAGACGAAGCCATAGCGCTGGGTCACGGCAAAAGCCTTGATGGCCGGAAAGCCGCGAACGCGCTGACCCGGCATGTGCACGGTTTTGCCTTCGCAGCCCATCTCCAGGCCGTGGTAGCCGCACACCAGCTTGCCATCGCACACTTTGCCCAGCGACAACGGTGCGCCGCGGTGAGGGCAAAAATCTTCGACCGCGGCAACTCGGCCGTCCGGGCCTTTGAAAAAAACCATCTTCTCGTTGCAGATGGTGCGCCCCAAAGGCCGGACGCCCATGCCCTCGAGTTCGGCCTCGGTGCAGGCCACATACCAAGTGTTTTTGATGAACATGCATTACCCCTTTTTTCGAATGAGTTGAACACCCGGCGTGGCCGCGTGCTGTGGATTTTGGAGGGCCAGACTCAGGTGCTGACGGGCGATGCGCGAATGTTCGCGCACCAAGGCTTCTGCGCGCCCGGCCTCGCGCTGCGCAATCGCTTGAAGCACTTGGCGATGCTGGTGCTGAGCCACCACCAAGGTGTCGCGTGCACTTGGCTTGTGAGCCTGAACACCCACAAAACCAGAAGGCGATGCGAACGGCCAGCTGCAGGCCCGATCAATCTCACGCGCTAACACGCTGCTGTCGGCCATGTCCGACAACAGCTTGTGAAATTGCGCATTCAAGCGCACATAGCCTGAAAAGGCCTCATCGTCCAAACCGCCTTGAAGCAAGAGGTGGTCGATTTGGTCCAAGCAGGCACCCGCTTCGCTGAGCAAGGCTGGGGCCACACCACGCTCTGCAGCCAAACGAGCCGCCAAGCCTTCCAGCGTGCCGCGCAGCTCGATGGCATCGGCCACTTCACGCTCTGAAAAAGTGCGCACAGCGTAGCCCCCGTGGGGCAAAGCCAACAGCAAACCCTCTTGGCCCAAACGCATCAAAGCCGCGCGAATCGGCGTGCGCGACATGCCCAAGCGTTCAACCATGGCCAACTCGGTGATGCGGGTGCCCGCCGACAAGTCCCCCGCCAAAATCAGTTCTCGCAAGCGCTGTTGGGCCTTGACGGCTTGAGAGCCGCCTTCCTCAGTCCAATGACCGGACGCGTCCTGAGTGGCGGTACTTGAGATGGCGTGCATACAGTGTTGAGAAACTACATCGAATCGGCCCGAGCCCTCAATGTATACATAAAAACTTTAATTATTCTTTTTTCAGCCCAAAAACCATAAAAAAACTGTCTCTTTGTATCCCAAAAATCCCAAGCACCGCATGACGCCGTTGATAAAAAAGCTGCATCAAACCCGTATCGATTTCCATAAATGGGGCGCAAGGCGGTGACAATCAGGCCCTCAAGGAGTGAGCCGACATGAATTTGCAATTGCTGGACTTTGACTGCAGTGACGACGCCGATGGCGTGGTCTGTTGGGATGCTTTGGCGCAACCGGACCCTGCTTTCAACCCCGCTTTGCTGCAAGAAGTCATTCAGGTCTTGGTCTGGGCGCACGCCTTTGACACCCAAGGCCCAGGCCCTCTGGAAAATGGCGCCAACTGGGACTTTGACCTTCAGGTCACCTTGCTGCCCTCAGGTCAGCCACCGCTTGTTGCCGCTCCCCGCTTTTTGCAAAGCACCGGGCAACTGATCCTCGTTCCCCCACCCCAAGCTGACCAACACATGGCACTCAGCCTGACCCTGAGCGGCACGCCCGCTTTTGTCCAAGCCTTTTGTGAACAGTTCGATTTGACATGAACACCGACGGGCCTCAACGCGCCCCGGCCGAAGCGCCGACCCCGGTCAGCTTTGGGCAGGCCTTGAAGTTTTGGTTCTGGTTGGGCTGCGTGAGTTTTGGCGGGCCCGCCGCACAAATCGCTCTGATGCACGAAGAATTGGTGGTGCGCCGCCGCTGGATTTCTGAAAAACGCTACCTACACGCTCTGCACTACTGCATGCTGCTGCCTGGCCCTGAAGCGCAACAACTGGCCACCTACACCGGCTGGTTGATGCACGGCACACGCGGCGGTATTGCCGCAGGCGCCTTGTTTGTGCTGCCTTCTTTGGTGCTGCTGATTGTGCTGAGCTGGGCCTATACCGCTTGGGGCAGTCACCCTTGGGGTCAAGCCTTGCTGTGGGGCCTCAAGCCTGCGGTGACTGCGCTGGTTATCCACGCGGCCTACCGCTTGGGGCTGCGCACCTTGAAAGAGCGCTGGTTGTGGGCGGTGGCGACCTTGTCTTTGCTGGGCATGCTGTGGGGCCTGCCCTTTCCCTGGATCATCTTGGGCGCAGCGGCGACTGGGTTTTACATGACCCGCATGGGTGCGCCACTTTCGCCAACGACTGCTCCTTTGAGCACGCAGGTCGCCCAAACCCCTCAAGCCGAGCCAACGCCAGACCCCGACAGCCGCCTGGCTTGGCTGAACGATGACACGCCGCAACCTGCCCACACCCGTTACCGCCACTCGCGTTTGCTGCGGGCCTTGGGCTTGGGCCTCGGTTTGTGGTCATTGAGCCTGGGCCTGCTTGTCCTGCTGCTGGGGCTGGGTCACACCTTGACGCAAATGGGCGGATTTTTCACACAAGCGGCTTTGCTGACCTTTGGCGGCGCTTACGCGGTTTTGCCTTATGTGACGCAAGCGGCTGTCGACCAGTACGGCTGGTTGACAGCGCCACAAATGATGGACGGCTTGGCCTTGGGCGAGAGCACACCCGGGCCTTTGATCATGGTGGTGGCGTTTGTGGGCTTTTTGGGCGGCCACAGCCAGGCCCTGTTGGGCCACCCGATTCTGGGGGGTGTGGTGGCGGCCTGTGTGGTGACCTGGTTCACTTTCTTACCCTCATTTGTCTTTATTTTGGCAGGCGGCCCACTGGTCGAATCGACCCGCCAAATGCCCTCGCTGGCAGGGCCGCTGCAAGGCATCATGGCCGCCGTGATCGGTGTGATCGTGCACTTGGCGGGCGTGTTTGCCCGACAAACCTGGCTGCCCGGGGGCTGGCACATGCTGCCCGATCTGGCGGCAGTGGCGCTCACATTGCTGGCCACCTGGCTATTGATCAAGCGCAAAATGGGCGTGGCCACTGTTTTGGGTGTTTGCACGGCTTTGGGCTTGATGCGCCCGTTTTTCTCTTAACGCACCCGCATGACCGACGAATTCCAGATCGACATCCCCCCCTCATTCATGGCTTTGTATGTGCCACCGGGCAAGATCAAACCCACCTTGGGGCAGCGCGAGCTGGCTGGACGCTACGAGTTGTGCGAAGACTTGGCCAACTTGCTGACTGAAAAAGCCGCCAACCTCCAGTTCACTTTGGGTATCACCGAAGATTTGGTGTTGCTGCAATGCGAAACCGGCTTGTTGACGTCGCCAGCCGTGGTCACCCCACTGGAGGCGCGGTGGGTGGTGTGCCGTTTGGCCGAACTGCTCCATTGGCCCATGGACTTGCTGTTGCTAACTACCCAAGCCTTAACAGCACCCTCACCGGGTCTACCTGAGTGAAACCATGAACGCCGCGCACACTGATTTACAGCGGCTGTTGACCGCACCGATCTTGCCCACTTTGCTGCGCATGGCCGCACCCAATGTGCTGGCCATGACCATGTCGGTGCTGGTGGGCGTGGCCGAGATTTACTACGTGGGCCAACTGGGCACGGCACCTTTGGCGGCCATGGCTTTGGTGTTTCCGTTCGCCATGCTCACGCAAATGATGTCGGCAGGCGCCATGGGTGGCGGCGTGTCGGCGGCCATCAGCAGAGCCTTGGGGGCAGGCAACGTGGTTCGCGCGCACACCCTGTTGCAGCATGCCTTGGTGATTGGTCTTGGTACGGGCGTGTTGTACAGCCTGATTTTTGTGTGGGGTGGCCCTCACTTTTATGCCCTGCTGGGCGGCCAGGAAGCGGTCCTTCAGGAGGCTGTTCAATATGGCCACGTCTTGTTCTCAGGTTCTGCGTTGGTGTGGTTGCTCAACACACTGGCCTCGGTTTTGCGGGGCACGGGCAACATGAAAACCCCCTCGGTGATTTTGGTGGCAACAGGCGGACTTCAAATCGTCTTGAGCGGCGTCTTGGCTTTGGGCGCGGGGCCCATCCCCTCCATGGGCATGGTGGGTTTGGCTTGGGGGCACCTGATGGCGACCGCGGTCGGGGTGGCCTACTTTGTGGTTTATCTGTTGCAAGGGCAGGGACGCTTGCGCTTGCAAATGCAACGGTTTTCGCTGCAAAAAAACATGTTTTCTGACATCCTCAAAGTCGGTGCCGTCGCCTGTCTGTCTCCGGTTCAATCGGTCTTGGCCATTTTGGTTTTCACGGGGCTGTTGGCACAACAAGGCACTGAAGCCTTGGCCGGTTACGGCATTGGACAGCGCTTGGAGTTTTTGTTGATCCCCATCGCATTTGGCATCGGCGTGGCAGCAGTTCCCATGGTGGGCATGGCCATGGGCGCTGGCCAAGTGGACCGCGCACGGCGGGTGGCCTGGACGGCAGGCGGTGTATCGGCCTTCAATTTGGGATTGATCGGCGCCGTGGTCACACTCGCACCCGATCTTTGGGCCCGCATGTTCACCCAAGACGAGGCGGTGCTGAGCTTTGCGCGGCAATACTTGGTGACCGCCGGTCCCGCTTTTGCTTTTTTTGGCTTGGGCTTGACCTTGTACTTTGCATCCCAAGGGGCAGGACAAGTCATTGGCCCCGTGCTGGCGGGCACGGCGCGGCTGGTGTTGGTGGCCGGCGTTGGCTATGTTTTGGCACAAAACCAAGGCACAGCCGCCCACTTTTACCTGCTGGTAGCGGTCACCATGGTGGCCTATGGCGCCCTCACCGCTGCAGCAATTTGGCTCACCCCTTGGGGCCCAAAACCAAGGGAAATCACCTAGATTCAACCGTCGCTCATGTGGGGACAATATGATTATCAAAAATAATCTTATTGGCCTCTACGCCAAGCCCTCCTTGGAGCCATGAATGACCCCTTCTCCCTCTCTCGCACCCAACCCCATCCTTGAACGCGCGGCGGCCAACGGCGTGGCCTTGGACATGCAAGGGGCTGTGGCCGTGGTGCGTTTGTGCCGCCAAGCCAAGCGCAACGCGCTGAACGATGGCCTCATCGAAGCGCTGCGCGACGTGTTTCAAAACTTGCCTGCCCAAGCCCGGGCTGCGGTCATCCACGGTGAAGGGGATCATTTTTGCGCCGGTCTCGACCTGTCGGAGCTCAAAGAGCGCGATGCAGGTGAAGGCATTCACCATTCGCGCGGTTGGCATGTGGCTTTGAATGCCGTCGAACAAGGCCGGGTGCCGGTGGTGGCCGCCCTGCATGGCGCTGTGGTGGGCGGGGGTCTGGAGCTGGCCAGCGCCAGCCACATCCGCGTTGCCGACGAAAGTACTTTCTACGCCTTGCCCGAAGGCACACGCGGCATTTTTGTGGGTGGCGGTGGCTCGGTGCGCGTGCCCAAACTGATTGGCACAGCACGCATGATCGACATGATGCTCACAGGTCGTGTCTACGACGCACACGAAGGCGAACGTGTGGGTTTTGCGCAATACCGGGTCCCTACGGGCACGGCTTTGAGCAAAGCCATTGAGCTGGCCACACGCATCGCCACCAATGCGCCTTTGACCAACTTTGCGCTCACGCATGCCATGCCTCGCATTGCCGAACAACCCGCTGACCACGGGCTGTTCACTGAAGCGCTGATAGCCTCGATCGCCCAAGCGGCACCCGAGGCCAAAGCCCGCGTGCGCGCCTTCCTCGAAGGCAAAGCGGCCAAGGTCCAAAAAAGCTGAACACCCAGCCCCAACCAAGGCACTGACTCTATGAGCGACATCCAATTCCGTCCCCTGAAATTCGGCGTCACGCGCGTGGCCCTCAAAGACGGCGCCCCAGGCACGCGATACGTCCAAGCCGACCAAGCGCTGCAAGATTACCCCGACCGGCTGACCGACCGACTTCAGCATTGGGCGCAAGTCAAACCACAACACACCTTCATGGCGCGGCGCGTCCCGCAAGCCGATGGCACTTGGGGCGACTGGAAACACCTGACCTACGGGCAGGCTTGGCACACCGCACGCAATATTGCGCAAAGTCTGATCAACCGTGGCTTGAACACCGAACGGCCTGTCGTCATCCTGAGCGAGAACAGTCTGGAACACGCTCTTTTGGCTTTGGGTTGCATGCTGGCCGGCGTGCCTTTTGTGCCGACCTCTCCGCCCTACTCCTTGGTCAGTGTTGACTACGACAAACTCAAACATGTGCTGCGCACCGTGACGCCAGGTTTGGTGTTTGCGTCGGATGAACGCTACGCCAAAGCGATTGCCACCACTGCCGGCCCCGACATGGAAGTGGTCATGGTGCAAGGCACTGTGCCTGGCCACCCCACCACCTCATTTGACAGCCTGTGCGACACCCCGGCCACCGCGCAAGTGGACGCCGCAATTGCGGCCACCGGCCCGGACACCATTGTCAAATTCTTGTTCACCAGCGGATCCACCAAACTGCCCAAGGCTGTGATCAACACGCAAAGGCTGTGGTGCTCCAACCAAAGACAAATGGCCCAATCCATGCCGGTTTTAGCCGATACGGATCTGGTGCTGGTGGACTGGCTGCCCTGGAACCACACCTTTGGCGGTAACCACAACTTTGGCATGACGGTGTTCCATGGCGGCACCCTGTACATCGACGATGGCAAGCCCACGCCGACCCTGATCCACGAAACCCTGCGCAACCTGCGCGAAATTGCCCCCACGGTGTATTTCAATGTGCCCACGGGTTTTGATGCCATTGCCAGTGCCATGAAAACCGACGATGCGCTGCGCAAAACCTTGCTCTCGCGGGTACAAATGTTTTTCTATGCGGGTGCTGCGTTGGCGCAACCGATTTGGGACAGTTTGTACGAATCTCAAGAGCGTGAAGTGGGCGAGCGGATTGTGATGACCACGGGTTTGGGCATGACCGAATCTGGGCCATTTGGAATTTTTGTCACCAACCCCAACGTCAAGGCGGGCGACTTGGGCGTACCCACGCCGGGCATGGAACTCAAACTGGTGGACATGCAAGGCAAGACCGAAGTGCGCTACCGCGGACCCAATGTCACACCCGGTTACTGGCGCGCACCGCAAGAGACCGCCGACGCTTTTGACGAAGAAGGGTTCTTCAAAACCGGCGATGCCGTCCAATGGATCGACGAGACCAACCCACACCTGGGTTTGAAGTTTGACGGTCGGATTGCCGAAGACTTCAAGCTGGCCACCGGCACATTTGTCAGCGTAGGCCCTTTGCGGGCCAAGATCATCTCTTTGGGCGCACCCTTCATCCAAGACGCAGTCCTGACTGGCATCAACCTGAAAGAAGTCGGCGCCATGATCTTCCCCACAGCCGCTGTGCGCAGTTTGTGCGACCTGCCCACCGGGGCCCCTTTGGCCGATGTACTGGCCTCACCCGCCGTGCTTGCTAAGTTTCAAGCCATCGTCAATGAACTGGCCCAAACCGCCACCGGCAGCGCCAACCGCATTGCCCGCCTGTGCCTGTTGAGTGAGCCACCCACCATCGACAAAGGCGAGATCACCGACAAAGGCTCGATCAACCAGCGCTCGGTACTCGCGCACCGGGCCGACATGGTGGCCGCTTTGCACGCAGATGGCTTGCCCAACATTCTCAAACCCCAATGAACCCATGTAGGCGTCCACCCCTGTGGGCGATTGGCCGACTTAGGCGCCAAAGGCCATCGCCCAAGTGCTAGACCCCTACAAAACACAGAAAGAAAACCATGAGCTCCAAAGGATTTTTCAACGCGTTTGCCGATGTGTGGATGCACGAGGGCGTGCGCACGCCGATGGTCGATTACTGCGGGGCGCTGGGCCACATTTCGCCCACTGACCTCGGCATCAAGGCCGCTCGCGAAGCTTTGAAGCGGGCAGGCATCGCCCCCACCGAGATCGGCTCGGTCATCACCGGCAACATGGCCCCCGGCGACTTCGACCAATTTGTGCTGCCGCGCCACATAGGTCTTTATGCCGGCGTGCCGCAAGAAGTGCCCGCCATCATGGTGCAACGCATTTGTGGCACCGGCTTTGAGCTGTTTCGCCAGGCGGGTGAGCAAATCCAAGCTGGCGTGTGCGATGCCGCGCTCGTGGTCGGCACCGAGAGCATGACGCGCAACCCGATCGCCGCCTTTGACCACCGCACCGGCTTCAAGCTGGGCGCACCCGTGGGGTTCAAAGACTTCATGTGGGAAGCCCTGAAAGACCCGGCCGCTGGCATCAACATGATCCAGACCGCCGAAAACCTCGCCAAAAAATACAAGATCACCCGCGAAGAGGTGGACCAGTTCGCCTCCGACTCGTTTGCCAAAGCCGTGGCTGCGCAGGCAGCCGGTTTCCACGCAGGTGAGATCGTGCCCGTGGTCACCGAAAAATTCGAGCTGGAAGGCTACATCTCTCGCGGCATCAAGCTGCAAGGCAAAGTGACCGAGGTGAGCGCGGACACACACCCGCGCATCTCGCCCGCCGAGGTACTGGGCAAGCTCCGTTCCGTTTATGAAGGCGGCGTGCAGACCGGTGGCAACAGCTCGGCCCTGGTCGATGCTGCTGCGGCTTGCGTGGTCACATCAGGCGCCTATGCCAAAGCCAATGGCAAAAAGCCTTTGGCCCGCGTGGTCGCCGCTGCGGCCGTGGGCGTACCACCCGAGATCATGGGCATCGGCCCCGCTCCTGCCATCCGTTTGCTGCTCGAGCGCACGGGACTCAAGCTGTCCGACATTGGCCGCTTTGAAATCAACGAAGCGCAAGGGGCGCAAACCCTGGCTGTGGGCCGCGAGCTGGGACTGGACATGGCCAAACTCAACGTCAACGGCGGCGCGATTGCACTGGGCCACCCCTTGGCCGCGACCGGCGTGCGACTGACCATCACACTGGCGCGTGAATTGCAACGCAGTGGCTTGCGCTACGGCATCTCCAGCGCCTGTGTGGGTGGCGGGCAAGGCATTGCGCTGCTGATCGAAAACCCCGAAGCGGCCTGAACATTTCCACCATCATCTGAAGGAACCACCATGAACATCCAAGGACAAGCTGCATTGGTCACCGGCGGTGGCTCCGGTTTAGGCGAAGCCACGGCGCGCGAACTCGCCCGCATGGGCGCCAAGGTCGCTGTACTCGACCTGAACCTGGCCAATGCCGAACGCGTGGCTGCCGACATCGGCGCAGAATTTGGAGACGGCTGTGCCGTGGCGGTGCAGTGCAACGTGTCCGACCCCGAAAGCATGGCCCAAGCCATCGCGACTGCAGCAGCAGCGCACGGCCCCGCCCGCATCCTGATGCAGATCGCAGGCATTGGCACCGCCAAACGCGTGGTGGGCAAGGACGGCAAGGCCGCACCTCTGGAAGAATTCGCCAAGGTGATCAACGTCAACCTGATTGGTACCTACAACGCAGCGCGCCTGTTTGCCGAAGCCTGCGCCAAACTGGACGCCCTGGAAGACGGCGCCAAAGGCGTGATGGTCTTCACCGCCTCGGTCGCAGCCTTTGACGGGCAAGTGGGCCAGCAGGCTTACAGCGCTTCCAAAGCTGGCGTGGCGGGCATGACGCTGCCCATGGCGCGCGACTTGGCACAACACGGTATTCGCGTGTGCACCATCGCGCCCGGCCTGTTCAAGACCCCTTTGCTGGCCAGTTTGCCCGAGCCTGTGCAGCAATCGCTGGCCGCCAGCATCCCCTTCCCCGCTCGCTTGGGCAAGCCCAGCGAGTTTGCCGAACTGGCCTGCCACATCGTCAGCAACAACCACCTGAATGGCGAAGTCATCCGACTCGATGGCGCATTGCGCATGGCCCCACGCTGAAAGCCCAACATGACCAAAACCGTTGTCTACGATGTGCAAGTGGTGTTCGGTGACTGCGACCCCGCAGGCATTGTTTTTTTTCCGAATTTCTCCAAATGGATGGACGCGTCTTCGCTCAACTTCTTCATGAAGTGCGGCATCCTGCCCTGGCGCGAGTTGGTCAAGACGCGGGGCATCATCGGCACGCCTCTCTTGGAGATCAATACCAAATTCATCCGACCTGCCACCTACGGCGAAACCATCCAGGTGCACACCAGTGTGCAAGAGTGGCGCGAGAAAGTTTTTGTGCACAAACACGTTGTGATGCGTGGCGACACCGTGCTTTGCGAAGGCACCGAGGTGCGCGCTTTTTGCATCAAACATCCCGAAGACCCCGATCGCATCAAAGCCATCCCTGTGCCTGAAGACATCCGCGCTTTGTGCAGCTGAAACGCGGACTTGCGCCATGTACTACGAACCCGGTGTCACTCCCCACGGCCTACCGCACGACCCGTTCAAGTCTTGCGTGATACCGCGTCCGATCGGTTGGATCTCTACAGTCGATGCACAAGGCCGCCACAACCTTGCGCCTTACAGCCAGTTCCAGAACGTGACCTTTGACCCACCCATCGTCATGTTCAGTGCCAACCAAACCACCCAAGGCGAACGCAAAGACTCGGTGCGCAACGCAGAACAAACAGGCGAATTCGTCTGGAACATGGCCACCTACGCTTTGCGCGATGCGGTCAACATTTCGGCCGAAGAAGTCCCACACGGCGTGGACGAATTTGACCGTGCGGGTCTCATCAAACTGCCCAGCCGCTTGGTCAAGCCCATGCGCGTGCAGGGCTCACCCATACAGTTTGAGTGCGTCTACTTGAACAGCCTGCGCTTTCCGGGCAAGCCGCCCATGGGGACAGCCGACGTGGTGTTTGGCCGCGTGGTGGCGATCCACATCGATGACGAGGTCATCAGCGACCAAGGCTTGATCGATGTGCTGAAGATCCAACCCTTGGCGCGCATGGGCTACTACGACTACACCTTTGTCGAGAACCAATTTCAGATGGTCATTCCTGGCAACAGCAAAGCCCTGTTGGCAGGTTTGGAAGGCTCGGCAGACAAAGCGGCCAACTCTTCATCTGGATCCCCCCGTTGATGGTTTGAACAGCCATTTTTTCTTTCAATTTTTTAACTAACTC
This sequence comes from Akkermansia muciniphila, assembly GCA_943331105.2. Classification (GTDB taxonomy): domain Bacteria; phylum Pseudomonadota; class Gammaproteobacteria; order Burkholderiales; family Burkholderiaceae_C; genus Limnohabitans_A. The sequence continues at coordinate 6,041 of CALQKH020000006.1, read as the reverse complement.
CAATAGGAGACCAGCATGAGCAACCGCCGCGAATTCATCCAATCCACCATCGGCGCCGCCATTTTGGGCAGCACCGCATTCCAGCAAGCCTGGGCGCAAAGTGGGCTGCCGATCGAGCAAGTCAAAGTGCTCTACGGCTTCCCTCCCGGCAGCTCGGGCGACATTTGCGCCCGCCGCGTGGCCGAAAAATTTGGTGGCACGCCATACAGCAAGAACGCCGGCATCATTGACAGCAAACCAGGTGCGGGCGGCCAGATTGCCCTGAACCTGCTCAAGAGCGCTCCGGCCGACGGCTCTGTCTTGGCCATGACCCCGTTCTCTGCCATCTCGCTCTACCCCCACATCTTCAAAAACCTGCAGTACAAGCCTTTTGAGGACTTCATCCCGGTGGGCACCGCCTCCATGATCCACCACGGTTTTGCCGTCGGCCCCATGGTGCCGGCCAGCGTCAAAAATGTGAAAGACTTCATCGCCTGGGCCAAAGCCAATCCTGCGCAAGCGAGCTATGGCTCGCCCGCTGCAGGCTCCACACCGCACTTCATTGGCGCCTTGCTTGGTCTGAACCAGAGTTTTGAGTTCAAACATGTGCCCTACCGCGGCTCGGTGCCCGGCGTGACCGACGTGGTGGGCGGCCAAATCGCTTGCATGTTCACACCGCACGGCGACTTCATTGCCAACCACAAGGCGGGCAAGATGCGCATCTTGGCCACATCCGGCAAAACCCGTTCACCTTTTGTGCCCGATGTGGCCACCTTTGCCGAGCAAGGTTTCCCGGAGTTGACCGTGGAAGAATGGTTTGGTTTTTACGCCCCCGCCAAAACCCCAGCCAACGTGGTGCAAGCGGCCAACGCGGCAATCAACGCAGCCCTCAAAGACAAAGGCGTGCAAGACGCCTTGACCATCGTGGGCTTGATCCCGTTTGGCGGTAGCGCCGCAGACCAACTCAAGAGTTCGCAAGTGGAACTCGAGCGTTGGGGCCCCCTGATCAAGCGCATTGGCTTCAGCGTCGATTCCTGATCCCTTGCTGCCAAACGCATTCCGGCGCACCTTGACAGGTGTGCAGGATTTTTCCATTGAGCAAAGAACCCCATGAACGCCTACCAGCCCCGCACCGACGACATGCAATTTTTGCTGTCCCGCGTTTTGAATGCACCCACCCAGCTGCAAGCCCTGCCCGCCTTCGCCGAGGTGGACGCGGACCTCATGCAGCAGGTGCTGGGTGAAGCGGGCAAGTTTGTGGGAGAAGTGATCGCCCCCCTGAACCGCGACGGTGATGAAATTGGCGCGCAATGGAAAGATGGCGCAGTCACCATGCCACCAGGTTTCAAGGCCGCTTACCAGTCGTTTTGGCAAGCGGGCTGGCCTGCCTTGGCCTCTGGCACTGAAGACGGTGGCCAAGGCCTGCCCAGCGTGCTGGAAGCCATGCTCTATGAAATGCTGAGTGCGGCCAACATGGGCTGGACCATGGCCCCCGGCCTGCTGCACGGCGCTTACGAGTGCATCAAGCACCACGCCAGCGATGCGCTCAAAGCGCAGTATTTGGAAAAAGTGGCCACCGGGGAATGGCTGGCCACCATGTGCCTGACCGAGCCGCACGCGGGCTCTGACTTGGGGCTGGCCCGCACCAAAGCGGTTCCCCTGCCCGATGGTCAATATGCTGTCAGTGGCACCAAAATTTTCATCTCCGGAGGGGAGCACGACCTGACCGACAACATCGTGCACCTGGTGCTGGCCCGCCTGCCCGATGCGCCGCCCGGGCCCAAAGGCCTGTCTCTTTTTCTCGTGCCCAAGTTTTACCCCGACGGCTCACGCAGCCGGGTGCATTGCGACCGCATCGAAGAAAAAATGGGCTTGCACGGCAGTCCCACCTGTGTGATGCGCTTTGACGAAGCGGTGTGCGCCATCGTGGGCGAACCGGGCAAGGGCCTGAACGCGATGTTCGTGATGATGAACGCCGCCCGACTGCATGTGGCCTTGCAAGGCATTGGCCTGCTGGACGCCGCTTGGCAAAAAGCCGACGCGTATGCGCAAGAGCGCCGCCAGATGCGCGCACCCGGCAAAGGGAAGGGCGCTGGCGAGGCCGACTTCATCGGTGAACACCCCGCCATGCGACGCATTCTGGACACCCAACGCGCCTGGGTCGACGCCGGTCGCGTGTTGGCTTACCGCACCGCGCTCGAACTCGACCTGATCAAGCACAGCCCCGATGCGGCTACGCAAGCCGCCGCCCAGCGCTGGTGCGCTCTGGTCACGCCGGTCATGAAATCGGTCTTCACCCACCAAGCCTTCCATGGCGGCAGCGACTGCTTGCAGGTCTTTGGCGGCCACGGCTATGTGCGCGAATGGGGCATTGAGCAGATCGTGCGCGATGCCCGCGTGGCCATGATTTACGAAGGCACCAACGAAATCCAGGCGATTGACCTCTTGGTGCGCAAAGTGCTGGCCGATGGCGGCAGCGGCATCTATGCCCTGCTCGACAGCCTGCAAGCCGACTTGCCGCCTGGGGCCAAAGCCAGCACACAGGCTGGCGCACGCATTCAGACCCTGCGCGCCATCACCGCACAAATTGTCAAAACCGCTCCACAAGACGCAGCCCTGGCCTACAGAGTGGCCGACGACTACCTTCGCGCCGTGGCGCTGGTGCTGATGGACTGGGCTTGGTTGCGCATCGAAGCCGGTGTCGACAACAGCACGCCCAACGCCCCAACACGCTGGCAGGCTCCGGCCCAAGCCCTGCGCAGCTGGGTGCTGCCTGAATTCCAGATGCGCACATTCATCATCGTCCAGCAGTGCACAGCGGCGGCATAATTCGCCCACCATGCCCCGTACGTCCAAAACGACACCTCCATCTTCTGTGACCCACGCGAGTGGTCAATTGCCTCCCGCCCATTCGGAGCCTTGCGCCGTAGAGGTGGTGGACACCGGTTACCTCCAAACCCTGATGGGCTACAACGCCCGCAGAGCCGCTCTCAGCATCATTGAAATATTTTTAGAGCGACTGGCCCCCTACGGACTCAAACCGGTCGACTTTTCGGTCATGTCCACCATCTGCCACAACCCAGGCGTGACTTCACGTCAACTGTGCAGCGCCCTGAATTTGTTGCCTCCCAATTTGGTGGGGCTGATTCAATCTCTGGAAGCGCGGGACCTGATTGAGCGCAAACCGCATCCTTATGATGGCCGGGCTGTTGGCCTGCATGCCACCCCCAAGGGCCTCGATTTGATGGCGCAAGCTGAACAAACGGCGACCGAACTGGAAATCGAAAAAACTGCGAAATTGACACCTGCACAGCGCAAAACTTTGCTGAGCCTGCTGCAAAAAATTTACCTTTGATTTGTCGAAAGCGTGAACCATGTCACACACCAGCCTGCCTGTTGATGCGCACCAAGCCTTGCTGATTGGCCGTTTATGGGTACCTGGAAAAGGTGCCCATGTGGTGGCCGTCACGCCTCAAGATGTTTTTGACTTATCGGGCTTGGCAAACACCTGCAGTGGACTTTTGGAATTGCCCGATGTGGCCACCCGGGTCCGCGCCCATGTGGTTTCGGGTCAGGCCAAAACACTGGCCAGCACCGCCGAGACCCTCGCCCGCAGCGATGCGGCGCAGCGCGTTGGGGGTCAATCCTGGTTCATGGCCCCCTGCGATCTGCAAGCCGTCAAGGCTGCCGGTGTGACCTTTGTCGCCAGCATGCTCGAACGCGTGATCGAAGAGCAGGCCCGCGGCGATGCCAGCCGCGCCGAAGCTGTGCGCCAAGCTGTGGTGGCCGTGATCGGCGACAACTTGCGCCATGTGGTGCCTGGCTCACCTGAATCAGCCCAGCTCAAGGAAGTGCTGCTGGCCCAGGGCATGTGGTCGCAGTACCTGGAAGTGGGCATTGGGCCCGACGCTGAAATCTTCACCAAAGCCCAACCCATGAGTGCCGTGGGCAGCGGCGCCATGGTCGGGATCCACCCCGGCAGCCAATGGAACAACCCAGAACCCGAAATCGTGCTGGCGGCCAATTCACGTGGCGAAGTGGTCGGCGCCACCCTGGGCAACGACGTGAACCTGCGCGACTTTGAAGGCCGCAGCGCCTTGCTGCTGGGCAAAGCCAAAGACAACAACGCCAGCTGCGCCATCGGCCCCTTCATTCGCTTGTTTGACGAAAACTTCAGCATCGACGATGTGCGCCAGTGCGACCTGAGCCTCAAAGTGCAAGGCCCCGAAGGCTTTGTGATGCAAGGCAGCAGTGCCCTCGGTCAAATCAGCCGCGACCCGCTCGATTTGGTGTCCCAAGCCATGGGAGCCAACCACCAATACCCTGACGGCATGGTGCTGTTTTTGGGCACCATGTTCGCCCCCACACAAGACCGACATGGTCCCGGCCAAGGCTTCACCCATGTGGTGGGCGATGTGGTCAGCGTCTCCACCCCTTTGTTGGGCACCTTGGTCAATCCAGTGAGCACCACGGACCTGGCCCCCCCTTGGACCTACGGCATTGGCGCCTTGATGAACGATTTGGCCAAACGTCATCGCGCGGACTGATCGCCCCACCGAAGGGCTGGCATAATTTTGGGTTTTCCACACACCGGCGTCTTTGAGACTTCGGGCCTTTCTGACAGGAATCTCCCCATGAACACCACCCCCTCCGGCCTGCAATACGAAGACACTGTTGTCGGTGAAGGCGAAGTCGCGACGGCAGGCCAAGACGTCACCGTGCACTACACCGGCTGGCTCTACAAGGATGGCCAGCAAGGCGCCAAATTCGACTCCAGCCGTGACCGCCGCGACCCGTTTGTATTCGGCTTGGGCGCTGGCATGGTCATCAAGGGCTGGGACGAAGGCGTGGCGGGCATGAAGGTCGGCGGACAGCGCACCCTGATTATTCCGGCCGAATTGGGCTATGGCGCACGCGGCGCGGGTGGCGTGATCCCCCCTAATGCCACTTTGAAATTTGATGTCGAGCTGCTGGCACTGAACTGACACCAGCCTGCCAGGCGCCGGCACCACCCGCCGTATGGCGGGTTTTTTTTGGGGCAACACCCAACTTTTCCATCTCAAAGCCCCTCTTGAAGCCTGAGACAACGCCCCTATTTGTCAGGGGTCAACACTTTTTGCGGTCATTGTTCATGTCAGAACCCACTCACACCCCTGCCTCACCCGCCCCCAGCGAAGAAGAGCTCGTGGCCGCCCAAGCCGCCACCGACCCACTGGCCGACGCCCAAGCGGAATTGGCGAACCTCAAGGCCCAGAACGCCGATTTGGCCGACCAATACCTGCGTGCCCAAGCGGATGTGCAAAACGCCCGCCGCCGTGCGGACGATGAAATCGCCAAAGCCCGAAAATTCGCCGTAGAAGGGTTTGCCGACAGCCTTTTGCCGGTCTTGGACAGCTTAGAGGCTGGTTTGGCCATCCCCAACGTGACGACTGAGCAAATCCGCGAAGGCTCACAAGCCACTCTGCGCCAGCTCAAAAGCGCGCTGGAACGCAACAAAGTTGTGGCCATCGACCCGCACGCAGGCACCAGGTTCGATCCGCACCACCACCAAGCCATCAGCGTAGTGCCCGCCGAGCAAGAAGCCAACACCGTGGTCTCTGTGCTGCAAAAGGGCTATCAAATTGCCGACCGTGTGCTGCGCCCCGCCTTGGTCACCGTGACCGCGCCCAAATAAAGCACCTTGACTTGCGGGTTCAGGTCCGAAAAACCATTTTTAAGGTGTGGGGACTTGAAAAACTTTGCCCCCACCCCACCTGACATTCATCTGTAATTTTTAACATCTTCGGAGCATCCTCATGGGAAGAATCATCGGTATTGACTTGGGCACCACCAACTCATGCGTGGCCATCATGGAAGGCAACACGACCAAAGTGATCGAGAACGCCGAAGGCGCTCGCACCACCCCGTCGATCATTGCTTACCAAGAAGACGGCGAAATTTTGGTCGGCGCGTCCGCCAAACGCCAAGCCGTCACCAACCCCCGTAACACTTTGTACGCCGTCAAGCGCCTGATTGGCCGCAAATTCGACGAAAAAGAAGTTCAAAAAGACATCGACTTGATG
>CALQKH020000005.1 GCA_943331105.2 Akkermansia muciniphila | reverse complement strand
GGTTTGATGTTCATCTGATGCACGGCCTTTGCTGCGCAGAGTCTTTGGAAAAGGGGATACCCCCCCTTGTTCAATTTGCACGCACAAAAATTTGCGCAAGCGCACGCATCTTGGGCGCCAGTCTGTAGAGATTCAGACCCCCTACCCCCTCAGGACGGGGCCTGGTTGCGCAGGGATGCCGTCTCTGAGGCGGTCTTGGCGTTGTGACAGGGCACGCACAGGCTCTGCAGGTTCGCTCGCTCAAAGCGCTCACCGCCTTGCTTGACCGGAACGATGTGATCCACCACTTTGGCTGGCTGGAGAACGCCCTTGGCCTGGCACCTGCAGCAAAGCGGGTTATCCCGTAACACCGCTGCACGTGTGTTGCGCCACCTGGCCGATTGATAGAAGCCGAGCTCTGTGTCGAACCAGCGCCGCGCACGCCCGTACTCCCGGTGCACTTGGGGCTGGTGATGGGTGCAGTAGCCGGGCACGTTCAGCACCTGCGCGCAACCCGGGTATCGGCATGGAGTAGGCGCACTTCGCGGCATCTCAATCGTCTTTCAAGGAATAAGCGACAGCTCGAAAAATTGACTTGGCTTCATCTTGATTCAGAGCGTCAATGCTCCACATCCAATCAACACAAGGAGAAAGCGCATGAAATCAAGCCAAGAAATCGACCAGCTGTTCAACCGCATCGCGAACGAACACCTCTACATCGAAACCCTGGAGACCCAGCACAGAGACCGGCTGGACTTTCACGAGGTGGCGGTATGGGGCATCAAGTGCGCGCTGGCCGCAGCCTACGCAGAAGGGATCGCAGCAGGAAAAAAAGTAAAAGCACCAAGGAGCAAACAATGCAACTGACTGACACCCAGCGCTCGCTGCTCGAAGCAGCTGCCAAGCATCCACAAAAGAAACTGGTGGACTTCCCAGACAACCTCAAAGGCGGTGCCCGCATGAAAGTGATCACCGCCATGGTCAACACGCAGTTGATTGAGCCATGTCCCGATGAACCCAACGTGTACATGGCCACGCAAACGGGCATGCAAGCAATCGGCATCGCAACACAACCGGCAACACCGATCACAACCCAGGCCACACGTACAACACGTGAGGGCACCAAACAGGCGGTATTGATTGACCTGCTCAAGCGTCCAGAGGGCGCCACGCTGCCCCAGATGACCGAGGCCACAGGCTGGCAGGTTCACACCGTACGCGGCGCAATGGCAGGCGCACTCAAAAAGAAACTGGGGCTGGCGATCACCTCAGAAAAGCAGACCGGCACAGACCGCATCTACCGAATCACCACGACAACCGTTTGAGGACCTCATGAACCCCATCACTATCACCATCGAATCCAAGCCCACGACCATCAACTTCGATGGCCGCGAATTGCAGGTTCAGAAGCTCAGCATCCCGTTGCCCTTTGGCCGCAAGCCTACAGACATCTCCGACATTGCCGCTTGCGGCGTCGAGGCGGTCTACGTGACCGAGATCCGGGAGATGGACCCCGAAGAATTTGATGGCTTCAAATTGAACCTGGGCAAGTCTCGAGACTGGCTCAAAGGCAAGGGGGGCGATTACTGGGATGGCCGTTTGTGCGTGATGGTGCGCGCACCTGGGCGCCCCTACTTGTTCATCGATCCATCCGGAGGGGACAGCGTTCGCTACCTCGCGCGTCTGGGCTGATCAGTCACAAATAAGCAACTGATCAAAAAGATTTGATGAATCGCTTTACTTCGTCCCCAAGTGAAGCGTTCATAGAGGCATCGCAACAAGGACGAACCCATGCACATCAACACCACACCGACAACGCAAAACGAGGCCTGGGGCTTTTGGGGAACGATGGGCGGTCACGCCTGCGTGGCCTGGCCCGTCGCCATGCAACAAATCGCAGAGACAACCGGCGAACCTCTTGAATCGGTCCGGGCATTCCTGGACAGTAAGCAAGGCAGGCACTTCGCCGACTCGGTCCGAGACGGACTGGCCGGTGACCTTGGGATCGATGCCGAAATTCACGCTGCTGTGGCCCAAGCCATCGCCAAATGGATGGACTGGAAGATCGGCCGCATCACGGCACGGGAAACAGGAATCCCAAGGGGCTTACCTTACCTGGCCGGGTTTGTGATTCACTGTGGCTTGGATGAGGTCTGCTACTGAGCAACAGGCTCGGTGCTTTTTGATGCGATAGCGTTGGCGAATGAGACGCCATCATCCTCGCGGACCGCCTGCTGGCCGGTGTAGTCTTCCCAGCGTTTGATGATCACATCCACGAACTTGGGATCGAGCTCAATGAGGCGAGCCTGACGCCCGGTCTTTTCGCTGGCGATCAGGGTGGTGCCAGAGCCGCCGAAGAGGTCCAGAACGATGTCCCGGCTCTTTGAGGAATTCTTGATGGCCCGCTCGACCAACTCGACCGGCTTCATGGTCGGGTGCAGGTCGTTGACCCGGGGCTTGTTGTAGTTCCAGATGTCCGACTGGTCCCTGTCCCCACACCAGAAGTGGTCGGAGCCCTGCTTCCAACCGTACAGAATTGGCTCGTACTGGCGCTGGTAATCTGCGCGCCCGAGCGTGAAGGTGTTCTTGGACCAGATGATGAACGTGGACCACTTGCCCCCTGCCTTGATCCAGGCCTTTTGCAGGGTGTGCAGCTCGGACGAGCTCATGCACACGTAGCAGGCACCCTTGGTAACCAGGAGCAGGTTCAGACAGGAGTCGTAGAGGAACTGGAAGAACCCCTCACCCAGATCGTCGTTCATGATGCGACGGTCTTTGCCGCGCATCTTGTCCTTGGCACTGTTGCCGTAGTCCACGTTGTAAGGTGGATCGGTGAAGGCCATGTCGGCCAGTTGGCCACCCATGAGGCGCTCCACATCCGACAGAATCGTTGAGTCGCCACAAAGGAGGCGGTGGTTACCGAGAATCCACAAGTCCCCAGGTCTGGAAACAGGATCTACTGGTGCTTCTGGGATTGCATCATCCTCAGTCAAACCACCGCCTGATTCGTCACAGTTGAGCAGCTCTTCGAGCTCTTTGTCGGTGAAACCCATCAGGTCCAGATCGAAGTCGGCCGCTTTGAGCTCGGCCAACTCCAGTTTCAAGAGCTCGTCATCCCAGCCAGCGTTCTCGGCCAACCGGTTGTCGGCCAGGATGTAGGCCTTCTTCTGCTCGGGCGTCAGGTGCCCCAGCTCAATGACCGGAACCTCTTTGAGACCGAGCTTGCGCGCAGCCATCAAGCGACCGTGGCCAGCAATCAGGCCCTTGGCCCCGTCCGTGAGGATCGGGTTGGTCCAGCCGAACTCGGTGATCGAAGCCGCGATCTGTGCCACTTGGGCATCGCTGTGGGTTCGGGCATTGCGTGCGTAGGGGACGAGCGCGTCCACTGGGACCATTCGGATCTCAGGATGATTCATGGGGGTGACCGGTAAAATCGACCGCAAAACGAGAATGTTCTGCCGTGCAAATCAAAGTAGTTCGCGGGGTTCTGGCCCGCAAAAGCCCGACTGAGGCCACAGCATCCGGAGCAGGCTTTACGCCGCTGATTGCTGGGACCTACGAAGTGGGATCAGAAATTCATAGCCGTCTGGAAGTTCTCCGCGAGGGAAAACCGACTGTGTACCTGCCACTTGAAAAGCTGGTGGAGTACGAGGCCGCTGGAGAAATCGAAGTACATCGATAGGAGTCGGACAACCGTCAGTAGACGTCGATGTCATCGACTGTCTTTGACTCTTTCTCAACTTTTTTTCGACTGTTTCCGGGAAGTTTCGAGGTGTCATCGACTGTGAGTGACTGTCATCACTCTCTCTGCACTCGTTTGTCCACCGTAGATGAAAATGTAGCTGCAAATCGCCGAAATGTTGCAGCGTGTTTTGGCCCCAAAAACCGCGTATTCACGCTTGAGCGTCAATAGCGCCGCGCATGACCGCCAAAACACGCTAATTTCCTCTCCAGATGACAGGCCTCACTTTTTGAGTGACTGTGCCTGCCGATTGAGCAGATCAGCCACCACCTGCATGTCCCGCTTCCATCGTCTCCACGCTGTGGTGCGGTCACAGGCAAAGCGCTTGCTGATCTCCACCCAGTCAAAGCGTTTGGCCCGCATCCACACCAGGTGCCGCTCATCGAGCTCGAGCATCTGCACCCAGCGCATCACTTCGAGCATGCGCTCCACGTCCTGAGGGGACGGGGGCGGCAATCGGTACACCTTGTGCGGATCCGGATAGGCATCGCCTGGCAGGATCACGATGGGCCAGGTGCTGGCGTAGCCCTGCACCATCACACGTGGCAGGCGTCTGGCCGTTCTGGCCGCATCGACAAATCGGTCTGCCACCGACTCGATTGTCCAGACTTCAACCATGGCCACCTCCCTTGGGGTGACCTTGGCCAAGACTCTGACCGTAGAGCCGCTCGCCAATGCTGCGAATGAGCTGGCGCTCCAGAAAATCCAGGCGCTCGTCCTCATGGGAGATGACCAAGATGTGCTGCTCTCGCCATCCTTGGCGCTTGGTGGCCTCCACATCCATGGGAGTGGCCTGCATGCGCCCAAGGGGCGATGGGTATCGTGCTGGAGGGATCTTCATACCTGCCCTCCAAACGAAATATTCCGATGCGCCGCTGGGAAACAGTCAAAACCGGAACACATCGTCATTTCGGCCGGTTTTGACAATGTGACTGACGCTTTTGCCGCACTCAAACATCTATGACTCTTATCTGCATACGCGTATACGCGTAAAGAACAAATGTTCAATAGAGTCAGTTGTGTCAGAGAACTGGCCATCAGCTTGATTTTTGAAATATTTTTCATTGGGTTTGTCTCTCAATCGTCGTTGTAGGGATAGGCACGTGAAGGCAGCGAGGTGGGCTGTTTGAGGTCAAGGCCCACATAGCCACGCACGCCCATGGAGTTGCGCCACTTCTCCAGACGCCTGGTGAGCAAGGCATCCGAGAACCTGCGCTGCGTGCCCACGTACTCGCCACTGAGCTCGGCCCACTGTTTCCAGTCGTTGAAAAGCGTGGCCGTGAGAGCCTTGTGGCTGGGCCCTTGGTTGCAACGCTCAGCGATCCACCTGCCCATGGCGTCCTCGGCTTCGAAGTACTCCTCGGTCGCCTCGGCCACGCTCTGGGGCTGTTTGAGTCCCAGCTTCTTCCACTGCAGGCAGCCCTCCAGCGCCCAGGCCAAGATGCCGTCACGCTCGGCCAGAAGCTTCTCGGTCAGGAGCGGATCACGCTTTTCTGGAGGGACCGTGATCGTGAATGGGATCAGGTGCATGCGGCGACGCATGGCCTCATCGATGTTGCGGATCGCGGGCTTGTGGTTACCGGCAATCAGGAGCTTGAACTGCGGCCTGTAGGTGAAGAAGTCTTGGTGCATCAGGCGCGCCGTGATGTCGTCACCACCCGTGATCGCCTTGATCTTGGACTCGTTCCAACGCCTGCCCTGCTCGGTTTCTGTCGCCGAAACAAAACGGGCACCGCGCAAACCGGCCAGATCGGTGGGGTGACGATCGGTGCGCGACTCCATGAAGGTGTCCATCGGCGCATTGGCCGCGTAGTCGCCCAGCACCGTTGAGATCACGTTCACGAACACCGACTTGCCATTCGCCCCCGTGCCATAGAGAAAAAAAAGCGCGTGGGTGCTCAAATCGCCCGTGAGGCAATAGCCCACCACGCGCTGCAGATAGTCCTGCAGTTCTTGATCGCTCCCAGTGACGTTGACCAGGAAATTTCGCCAGACCGGGCACTCTCCTTGCGGCGTGGCCGTGGTCACCTTGGTCATTCGGCGATCGCGGTCATGCGGTCCACGCGCGCCGGTTCGCAGGTCCACAATGCCGCCGGGCGTGTTGAGCAGCCAGGCATTGGCATCCCACTCTTCAACGGTGGCGCTTTGCCGGGGATCCGATCGCACAAGACGCTCAACGGCCGAGATGGTGGCTGCACTGGCCATGCGGGCTTTCATGCGCGGCGTCTCGGCAAACATGGCGGCGCTGCGGCACACCGTGCGGCTCAGGTGCATGATGTACAACTGCTTGTCCACGTTCCAGCGCACGCCATTCCAGACCAGCCATTTGGACCACGGGGCGCAGTAACGCCAGTCCTCGGCGAACTGGTGCGAGAACGCCAGAGCCAGCCCGTCCTCGGTGGAGTAGTCGATGCCCTCGATCGGCATGGCGATATCGTCTGCACCGAATTCACGCGTGATCGGCATACGCTCGCCCACGGCCAGAAACCCGGCAATGTCAAAGCCATCGGTCAGTGCATCGGCCACATCCCAGCCTTCGGGCTTTTCTGCGGGGGGTTGCAAGATGGCGCATGACTTGGCCCCTGCCTGCAAAATGGCCTGCGAGGCACGGTCTGCGTACAACCAGCCAGGCTTATCCCGATCGGGCCAGATGAGGACATGCTTGCCCGACAGCGGCGACCAATCGGTTTTCTCAACGGGCGCGTTGGCGCCGTGCATGGCCGTGGTGGCACACACACCGAATTCGAGCAGGGCCTTGGCGCACTTTTCTCCTTCGACCAGCACCACTTGATCGGCCTTGAGCATGCCGGGCTGGTTGTACAGCGGACGGGGCTCGGGCGGCGTCATCTTGCGGCGACGCACATCCCAAGGCCTGAACTCCTTGCGTCCAGGCTCAGGGTCGTGCCGGTACACCACCGCGATGAGCTTGCCGCTGGCATCCTGGTAGTCCCACTTGGCCGTTGGGGGCCCCAGCTCATCGACCACTGGGGCCTTGGCCTTGCTTGCTGCCACGGCGCTGGGCGGCATGGCTGAGACACGGCCGAGCCATTCCCGGGCTTTATCGAGCACCTGCGGGAATTGGGTCTGAACATTGAGGCTGTAGTAGCGGGCGATCAGATCGAAGATGTCTCCGCCCTCGCCTGTGGCCCGATCTGTCCACAGCCCGGTCTTGGGGCCAGAGAGCAACAATTCCAGGCTGTCGCCCTGACCACCCATCACATCGCCCACCAGGTATTTGTTCTGGCGGCGCTTGCCCGAAGGCCAGATATCCACAGCCAGGAGGGCCAGCTGGTCATTGAGGGCTGTTCGGATTTCGGATTTTTCACGATTGGCTTCGGTGCCATCCCCCGCTGCTTTGCGCGTGATCGATGTGGGGGCATCGTTGAAATCAAGCATGCGCACCTCCCTCTTGGAGAGCTGCGTCTTGTTCTTCAAGCAGCTTGTGGGCATAGGCAAGCTGCCACTGGTGCAGCTCACCCAATCTGAAGCGGACCAATCGATTGACGCAGTAGAACGGCAGCCCCAGGGCCTTGCGCTTTGCAGTTTTGGTGAAGTAATACAGCGGCAGGTTCAGCGCCTTGGATGCTCGTTTGGCTGTGAGCAGCGGCTCATCGCTGAAATCGTTCTCGCCTGCTGCTTGCAAACTCAATGGCGAAGCCAAAGATTCAGGTTCATTCATGAAATAGTCTCCCCTGCAGGTGATCTGTTTCACCCGCATTGGTTGGTAGAAGTTGGAATCCGCAGAACGCGCGTCCTGCGGTGGATTCAGGACAATCGACTCATAGTCGTCTCTATGGCGATTGATCCAGTTGCATGCGAACAGGCGGGTACTTGCTGCGCTCGTGTTCCTGCACCATGGCCTCGACATAGGTCGTGACCACGGCATTGATCAGCCGCAGGGCCTCGTGCTGGGTGTAGCTCGACAGTGGTCGGTCCATACCGATTTCACCTGCAGCCTCACCCAGCGGCTTGAGGCACTGCTGCATGGCAGCCAGTTCGGCGTCCGTCGGATCAATCACGCCTACTCCGGACGGCAAAGTGCCCTCGCGCTCGAGTGCCCGCACACCGGCCGCGTACAGTCGGTGGAAGCAGGCCTGGCAGCGCTGTGAGCAAAAGATCCAGTCGATGGGGTACCGCTTGGGGTGGCCCACCTTGAAGCGAAGATCCACATGACCGAAGCCTTTGGCTTGACGGGAACACACCCAGCATTTCATGCACAGCCGCCATCACTGCGCCCATGCAGGCCGAGACTGCGCATGACCCGGACGGGGGGTGTAGCTGGCCCCGGACTGAGGGGCTGGCGCTGCTGATGGTGGGGAGGCCATTGCCGGAGCTCCACCGGAGCCCCCGCCCGTGCCACCATCTCGTTGCAACTTGGCCTGCATCAGCTCTGCGTATTCTTTGTGATCGGGCTCGATCACCAATCGGATGATGTTGCGGTACTCGCCCTGGCCATCCTTTTCAATGCCGATCCGGGCGGCGAATTCGGCACCATCGAGGTCACCGAAGCTGCGGATCTGACGGGCACGCTGCGCCTCGGGCGATGCGTCATCGGGGTGGATGTTGCGAGAACTGTTGAGCACCGCCTTGATGAAGCTGCGGCCCATCTGTGCCCAGGTCGGGCCCTTGTTGGAGTGCAGACCGACATTGCTCCAGATCTTGCGTTTGGCAAACAACCCGGTGAGAAGCACGAACTCGCAGGACAGGAACACGGCGCCGGTTTCATCCGAAGCAGTGGCATAGCCGCCCGTCCAGCCCCTGCTGACATCGTCATAACCGCCGGGTTTGATGGCCATGCGCACCAGGGCCTGGGTGCCTTTGGGGATCAAGTTGAACTCGCCTTGCTGGGCATCGGCGTCATTGAAGTCGCACCAGGCACCCGGGGCGCCGTGGGTTGAGGATTGGCCATAGGTTGCGGCCTGGTTGTAGCTGTCGTGGTTCATTGAAGGTTTTCCTGTTGTGTGGGGTTGCGTTTTGGTTTGTCCGAGTGGCCGTTCGCTCAAAGCTGGACTTCGCCGACCCAGCGAATCTGGAAGGTGGGTTCGGTGATCAGCTCTTTGCGGGCTGGCTGGAAGGCCGCGCGCAGCAGTGGGTGCCAGCGGGCGTAGTCCAGCTCGGCCACCGAGAACTGGACTTGCATGAAGTCCTGCACCCGGTCACCGGCCACCACCATCCGCTCAGCGATCTGGGACAGGTGCTGCTGGTCCCAGACGATTTCCTTAGGCTGCGAGACATCGATCTGCAGGTCACCGTCATCGATGCGGAACCTGGCCGCCTCCTCCTGGCCAAGGCATTCGGCATGGCGGATCTGGTCGGCGTAGCGGATTTCCATGGCTCGGTTGATCCGACCACGCATCTGCACCGTCCAGTCATTAAGCTGCTGCACCGCGTTGCTGAAATGGGCCAACTGGTCTTTCGGCAGACGGCTGATCTGGCTCACGGAGAGGTCAGGCAGCGCAGCTTGCTGCAATTGCAGGTGGTTCATGCAGCACCTGCCTTTCCGGGGATGCGCTTGGAGGTCGAGACATGCTGGACGCAGTTCTCGAAGGCGATCACGGCGTTGAGGGGGTAGCTCACCCGTTTGCCGAGTTTGAGATAGGTCGGTCCTGTGCCAGTCATTCGCCAGCGCTGCAGGGTTTTAGGGCTCATGGCCCAACGCGAGGCCAAGTCAGCCTCGGTCAGCACCAGCTGCTTGGGCATGGTGGATTCAGGGGAAGTGGCGCTCAGGAAGACTGGCGCCTCGGGTGCTGGTGTTGCTAGCAGCATTGGTAACTCCTTTCGAAGAGTTGGGGGACAACGCTGCTATTTCAGGAAATCAATTAAGAACTGATAAGGAACTGATTAAAGAACTTTGGCGATATCTCCAGTTCTTTAATCCCCGGCTGACCCGTCCAATTCCCCTCTCAACTCCCCTAGCTTGCCTTTTTGTCAGAAAATCTAGTAAACTTCTGACAAACAGAGCCTGATCATGAGCCAACTCGCCCAATCCATCCTCTCGCAAGCGCAGTCCCTCCCCGAGGGAGGGTTGCTTTCGCCCAAGGAGTTCCTGCACCTGGGCTCTCGGGCGGCGATTGATCAGACCCTCTCTCGCCTGGCACGTGAAGGAAAGCTGCTGAGGCTCGGCCGAGGCGCCTACTCTCTGCCAATTCAGGGGCGCTTTGGTGTGCGTCCACCCTCGACCGAATCCGTTGTCGAAGCAATCGAGTCCACGAGCGGAGAGACCGTGGTGGCCAGCGGAGCAGCCGAAGCCAATGCACTGGGGCTGACCACACAGGTCCCCACACGTGAGGTCTACCTGACATCTGGCCCCTCGCGGCGATTGAAACTGGGGAATCGGGAAGTTGAGCTCAAGCACGGAAACCGGTGGCAAATGCTGCTGGGCAAGCGCCCAGCGGGCAAAGCCATTCGTGCGCTCATTTGGCTTGGGCCCGAACAGGCGCCCAAGGTTCTGCAAGTCCTCAGGAGCAAACTGCCCAGTCAGGAATGGGAAGCCATGCGCCAGGCTCGAGCGGGACTGCCAAGCTGGATGGCAAAAGCAGTAAGCGAGGTGGCCATTGGCTGATTCATGGTTCACTCTCAGCCGCGAAGACCAGGCTGAAGCACTCGAAGTGGCTGCTGCTCAGACCGGGCGCCCTCCGCATCTTCTGGAAAAAGATATCTGGGTGGTGTGGACACTGTCTGCCATCTATGAGTCAGCCCTTGCGGACAAGCTGACCTTCAAGGGTGGCACGTCGCTGTCCAAGGTCTACAAGATCATTGACCGCTTCTCGGAGGACATCGACCTGACCTACGACATCCGCGAGGTGGTTCCGGAGCTGCTGCGCGATGGCAATCCAATCCCGGCTTCAGCGAGTCAAGCCAAAAAGATCACAGACCGGGTTCGTGATCGTTTGCCCCAATGGATTGAGGGCGAAGTGCTTCCGATCCTGCTGTCGGCCCTGCAGCGTGATGGGGTGCAGGCCAGCTTGTCACTTGCTGGCAATGAAAAAGAAAAGCTGATCTTGGCCTACAAGCCCATCAAGGTCGGCACGGGCTATGCGGCATCCACCATTCAGCTGGAGTTTGGTGGCCGAGCCACGGGCGAACCTCACCAACGACACGCCGTCGCATGTGACATGACACCGGCAATTAATGGGATCGTGTTCCCAACGGCTCAACCCTTGGTGATGGCCGCTGAACGCACTTTCTGGGAAAAGGCCACGGCCGCTCACGTGTACTGCCGACAAGGTCGTCTGCGCGGTGAGCGTTATTCACGACACTGGTATGACCTGGCCGCGATGGCCAACTCGGGACATGCTCAAGTAGCGATCGATGACCTTGAACTTGCCCGCGCAGTGGCAGAACACAAGTCCATGTTTTTTGCTGAAAAAGATGTCGAGAAGAATTTGATCGACTACAAGGCAGCCGTCAACACTGAAATTCAGATCATTCCTGAGGGCGCTGCGTTAGAAGCACTCAAAATGGACTACGCCGCCATGCTGGAAGATGGGTTGCTATCCACTCATCAGCCAAGCTTCGACGAAGTCATCTCGACCTGCACACAGTTGCAAAACAGAATTAACAGATAACCCACTCTGAGATTGACACACAGGTTTACGCATTCGGAACGCAATGAAATTGTGGAACATCATGGATTGAAAATACAAGGTCAACATTTAAGGAGCATTCGAGATGTCGGCACCGATTGACCCAGCGTGGTGGGTAGAGGTCATCAATAAAGGGACTCTTGCGTTCGTCGCTTTTGTTGCAATGATTGTTGGGCCTATTCTGCAGTGGCTCATCGCGAAGCGACAGACAGACCTTCAAAAAACTATCGCGCAGCGAACAGCCGCCGATAACGTATCTGCGAAGCGACAGATCTGGATTGATGAGCTGCGCAAAGACATGTCCGAATTTCTGACCGTAATGGCACGGTTGAATGAATTAAATCGACCAAACAAAGATATTTCACCAGCGGACGCAGCGAAGAACTTTGAGGACATAGCACAGTACAACTTCCGGGGCACTGAGCTAGGCATTCGCATAAAGCTGCGACTCAATCCCAAAGAGGAAGAACACAACAAGCTCGTATCGCTGCTAGGGTCGCTTAGCGATGCATCAGCGAACCCACCGCCCAACGAAACGCCAGAGCAAAAAGAGAAAGCAAAAAAGGATTTCTACGCTGCCCGAGACAAGGTAGTTGCGCACATGCAGACGCTCCTGAAGCACGAGTGGGAGCGCGTGAAAAAGGGCATAGTGTGACCGCAACTATTCATACAGTTGGTCAACTAACTCAAGAAGAACGAGCAACACTGGATGCCCGTGGATGGATTTCTCTGTATAGCCAAGCGTCAAAGAGCCATGACTTTAAGCTCATATTGCTAGGACTTGGACGTGCCTTAGGGATACCGGTGCCCACCCGGAACCGAAGGCTAGTGGACGAGCTCATACCCTTAAAAAAGCATGAAGCCACCCCTTGCTCCCTGAGTCGAATCACAGGTACTGGCCAACAGCCCTGGCATATGGACTTGGCTCACAGGATAGAACCTGCTCGCTACTTGATTATGGGCATGCACCAGAGTACCACCGAAACAGCCTGCACCGAGCTTCTGAAAGCCTCAACGCTAATCCCAAAAATCCTGAAAGATGAAGCCCAGTCGGAGCCCTTCTTAGTACGTACTGGGTCTAAGTCTTTTTACGCCACGATAACAGCCAAACGTCAATCATTTCCTCGATTCGATCCAGGCTGCATGGAGGGAGCTACGACACGGGCTAAGGCCCTGATGCAGAAGCTCTTGGATCAAGACTTGGAACCGAGTCACACCCACAATTGGGGGCCAGGCTCAGTGCTGGTCATTGACAATTGGAAAATGCTTCACCGTCGAGCCGACGCCACCAAATCTGCTAATCGCATTCTGTATCGGGTCAGTGTCATGGAAGGAACCGCATGAGCAGCATCACTAAAAAGGACTTCTTTAAAAATTCCCAAAAGGGGATTAGGCTGCCAATCCCCATAGCCCTATCGTACGATGCTCTGCTAGCAAAATCCAAGCTCTTGGCCAAGCGAAGCGTTGACGCCAAGCAGGCTTCACTCGAAACAGAATGCCAGCTGTGGGCCGCTGGTGCCTTGGAGCTACTGGCCAAGGCGCAGCTTGCGGGAATTCATCCTTCCTTGGTGGTTGAATCCGAGAACACCAACAGCCTGCTAGAAGCCTGCGGCATCACTACCAGCACCAAAGTACGCACCATCAATGCTTCGGTAGCTTATGCTCGCCTCAATCATACGGTGCCGCACTTCTCGACACCTGTGATCGAGAGTTGCAAAAAGCTGGCTGACCGCCGAAACGCTGAACTACACTCTGGCGAGGCAGCTTGCGCTGCCATGCCATACGACGGATGGGAAGGTGACTTTTGGAATGCGGCGGACCTGATCCTAAAAAGCATGGACATGGACCTTCAGGAGTGGCTGGGAGCAGATGCTAGAGCTCCCAAGGCGCTACTCAAAGCACACCGACAGGCAGAGACGAATGCTGCAAAACAACGGGTGATCCACCACGCCTCTGAATTCAAAAAAACCGAGAACGGCAAGCTAGGGCGCGACAAATTCAAGCTCTTCCGCGCAGAAACCCTAAAGCTGCCAGCCAACTACAACGACTTCCACTATTTGTACTCGCAGTATTGGTCGCACGAGTGCCCTGCATGTAAGACCTGGGGGGTGGCAGCAGGCGACTTGACATGGGAAGACAAGGCCGAAGATCAAGATGAGGCCGACTATGGTTATGAAATCATCGAACGAGCTTACTCCCCCTCTGAATTTCATTGCCCCACTTGCGGCCTGTCTTTGGTTGGAGATGCGGCCGTCAATGCCGCCGGAATCATAGATGACTTCATTGAAACCAAAGAAATCGAGATTAAGTACGAGCCCGACTACGGTAATGACTAAACAAAACGATTCATTTCTTCTCCACTGGTTTCTACGGTGACTATGCCCCACAGGCGTCCACTGCCCGTCAACTTTGGCTGAATCGAAGTGCCGCAAGAGCTAGCGCGATTGTTTTCATCTGCTCACAGTTTCAAGCGATACAGGCCATGCCTTCGCTGCCTACTGACCAACAGCTCATACGCTTGTAACGGTCCCTCATATACCGGGTCACCACGGTTTGCAGCCTTCACCTTGAAAACATCTATCGGCCGCTCACTGGCGAGCCCAGCTTCTCTCATGAGGAACTCAGCAGACTGCGGCTGATTGCGGTGCTTCCAGAGTGCCGAAAAAAGATGTGCCTGGGCTTCGGTCAAACGAATGGGGCCGTACGGCCACCCTTCCAGATGCACCCAGGTGAAGTCTTCGGTGAACGGCCCATGGAAAGCCTCGCCTGGTGTGTTGTCCTGCAAGTCATCGGTTTTTTCACCATGATCCGGATCGAGCAATCGCAATGCCAAACCGTGCAAGGCGAACCGGTCTTCCAGTTGCCACCACGTGGCTGTTCCAGCCAGCGGCTCCAGTGGTGCCCGCACCAAAGGCCGTGGCGTGATCACCCAGCTTTGACTGCGCGGCTCGGGTCCATGAAAAATCCGCAGCCCATGGCGCTCCACCAGATCAATACGGCGTGCCAACACCACCGGCCGCTTCTTGTGCCGCCCAATGTCCCACACGCCATCGACAATTTGCGTGAAGGCTGCATGCGGCGAAATTTCCAAAGCGCCGCGCAACTTGCGGATCAACCATTCGTCGTCCAGCCGCCAACTGCGCTGACTGGCCGGATCCAGCGCAAACGGGCCACAGTCCGGGCACTGCACCATGAGCCCTTCATCACTCCTGAAGATCGGACCACGGTACATGCCGCAGAATGCGCATTCAGCATCCCGGCTGTTGGCCACAACAGCCACCACAGCCTTCGCTTGCTTGAGAAGCTGCAGTGCAGCTTTTTCTTCATCGTGCAGGCTACTCTCGAATGATGCACTGCCCCGCAGAAACATCAAGGCGGCCAAGCTGATGGCCTGCTGATTGGGTGTCAACTCCATTCACACCTCACTCGAACAAGCTGCTGGCCATGACCTCAGGCTGTTCCTGCTCCCGGTCGGGTTTGAGCACCTGCTGCGCCTTCAGGATGCCCAACTGGACCAAATAGCCCTCGAGTTGCGCACGGAGCTTCTCATCGAACTTGTGCAGGTTCAGTCGCCCCTTGCTGGTGATCTCCACACTGACCACCTGACATCGGCTCTTGCCCTGCATCGGCGCCAGATAGAAGTTGAGCACCGCTGCCTGGATGGTCCAGCCGCGTGCGAGTGGGTTTTCTGCGCCGAAGTAATCGTGCAGCAGATCCGTCACGCAGCGCTGATCGCTGGCCGCACTGGACGTGCACTCCATCTTGAGTTGACGGCATTCACTGACCACAGTCACGCTCTTGACCTGCAGGCCAACGAATCCGTCATCAATCGCCTGCGGAATGTTCAGCCCCAAGCGCAGCGTGGACAGGTTCAGGCGTGGCGTCTGGATCCGCTGAGCATCGGCATCCACACCAAGCAAATGCCTTGCAAAGGCCTCACACAGCATGGCGTGGTACTTGGCCCCGCCACGGATGATGGTGCGAGCCACGCCGGTGGCCTGCGCGTACTCGAGCACCATGTGAATGTTCGGACTTCCCACCCTCCGCTGTAACTGGCTGCCTTCGAACTCCAACTTGGCCGTGGCCAGGTCCTTGGCATGTATGGAGATCAGCTGCGTGCCGCGCGCCCGGTCCAGCACATTGACCACGCACACTTCGCCACACCCCAGCTCCCGCTGGTAGAAGCCTTTGATGGCATCACCGAATGCGGCGATCGACACCTCGTCGCGCTTGATGGTTCGCTTCAGGCCCAGGTCATGTTGCTGGGCTTGCTGGCCATGGTGGTCGAGGTATTCGATTTCCGCTGCGGCCTCGAACAGTGCCGGGTGGTGGACGTACAGCCAGAAGGCCCGGTGCAGATCACTCTTGCAGGCAATGAGGCCCACCAGTTCGGCCGGGCGGTCATGGGCGGCTTGGAACATGGCCTGTTTGCCCAGTGGGTAAGCCAGCAGCGTACTGGCATGCAACCCCGCCACGATGCGGTCTCGCATGGCTACAACGGGGTGCGCCTGAATCAGCCCGATCAGTCGTCTTGAGGTCTGCACCGTGTCGCTCCATGCCCAGCCCTCGGGCATGGGCAAGGCATGGCGCTCGATGAAGGTTTTGAGGGTGTCGTCGACAGGCAGGCTCAGCAATATGTCGGCGTAGGTTTGGTTACGGCTCACGAATGTCTCCAAGTAGTTTTTCGTTGGGCAATGAGGCGTCTGAACCCTTGGTCCTTCGTCCTGGGGCTTTTGGTGATTTTTGCCGGATTGCTGGATAAATATACAGTCTTTCAGAAATCTGTCAAAACCGTCGCTCCAAGCCGCATGGATGCTGGGAGGTTTCAGAAAAAGCCAGGATTCATGCGGCTTTGTGCTCTCAAGCGCGTTGATGGGCCTCTAAAACAACGACTCGAATTTGGGTGTTTTGGCTACGATTTCCGAGGTCAGATTTGATCAATCAAAGCCCCTCAATGAACCACTTTCAAAACCCAGTCCAAGGCAATCCGGCCGAGAAAAGTGGGTATCTCTCCCTCTCGCAAATCGCTCACCTGATCGCAAAAGCGGTCGTAGATCAACACCAGGCCCTCGCACAGGCGCACAGCAGTTGGGTATATGCGACTGATCGAGACAAGTTCCTCGACTTCCATGCCTACCAGAGCGTCAATGCAAACCCGTCTACACACCTGGAGTCACAACCTTGAAAAACACCGCCCCGCCGATGCGCGACATCTTTCGCACCGGCCAAATATCCGAACAACTCCACGCGCTCCCGAATATGAAAATGCCCGAGCTCTGGGCCCTGTGGGATCAATTCTTTGTGCACCGGCCTTCGCGGCCCAATCGCACGCACATCGAGTCACGCTTGATCTACAAGCTGCAAGAGCAGGCCTATGGCGCACTGCCCACCGGCACACGCGACATGCTGGCCGACTACGGAGCCCGGTTCTCGAAGATCAAGACCGCTGCCCCATCCACCCGGACACTACTCCCGGGCACCACGCTCTTTCGTGAATTTGATGGCCACAAATACAAGGTCACGGTGCTACCCACTGGTGGCTATGAATTCGACGGCCAGCGGTACAAGAGCCTGTCGGCCATTGCCAAGTTAATCACCGGCACACAGTGGTCCGGACCGGCCTTCTTTGGCTTGAAAGGCAAGAAGGCATGAGCGAGACGCAACAAGTCACTCCCAAGCGCTGCGCGGTGTATTGCCGCGTCTCATCGGACGAACGGCTAGATCAAGCCTTCAACTCCATTGATGCGCAGCGTGAAGCTGGCGCAGCATTCATCGCCAGTCAGCGCGCCGAGGGCTGGGAACAAGTCGAGGACAACTACGAAGACCCAGGGTTCACCGGCGGCAATATGGACCGCCCGGGCCTCAAGCGCCTGTTGCAAGACATCCAGGACGGCAAGATCGACATTGTGGTGGTCTACAAGATCGACCGACTTTCGCGGTCACTGGCTGACTTTGCCAAGATGATTCAGCTCTTTGATCGGTACAAGGCCAGCTTCAGTTCAGTCACACAGCAGATCAATTCGGCCACGTCCATGGGACGCTTGATGCTCAACGTTTTGCTGTCTTTTGCGCAATTTGAGCGCGAGGTAACCGGCGAGCGCATCCGCGACAAATTCGCCGCCTCCAAGCGCAAAGGCATGTGGATGGGCGGACCAGTGCCGATGGGCTACTGCGTGGACAACCGAAAGTTGGTGGTGGTGCCAGAGGAGGCCGAGGTTGTGCGGCAAATCTTTGACTCGTTTGTCGCCACACGGTCGACCACTCTCATGGTCAAGCAGCTCGTAGAGCAAGGCGTCACGAGCAAAAACGGCAAGCCACTGAGCAAGCAGGCCCTTTACACCATCCTGCACAACCGTCTGTACATCGGCGATATTGGGCACAAGGGCGACTTTTATCCAGGCCAACACGAGGCCCTGATTGACCAGTCGCAATGGGACCGTGTGCAAGAGATCATGGCCCAGAACAGCCGAGATCGGGCTCGCGACACCTTCGGTCAGAAGTGCAGGCACGGCTTCTTGCTGCGCGGGATGATGTTCACGGCCGATGGAGACCTCTACCTGCCGATGGCCACCCGCAAGACCAGCGGCAAGCTGTACCGCTACTACGTGGTCAACAAGAACCAAAAAATGGGGGCTGGCACCGTGGAATTTGCCAATCTGCCTGCGGCGGGTATAGAGAAATCCGTGATGGAGAAGGTGCTCGAAGTGTTGCGATCCGGTCAGATGGTTCACAAATGCTGGGAGCAGGTGTACAGCCTCAACCCCAAGCTGACCGAACCTGAAGCCATGGTCTTGTTCTTCAAAAACACGGCGGGCATATGGGACCAGTTGGCCACGCAAGCCAAACAAGACATCGTGCGCACGCTGATCAAGCGCATCACCGTCGCCCCGGAAGGCTTGCATGTGGACTGGCGATTTGAAGCCTGGGGTGCACTGATCGGCCTTCCGCCCAAGAACCTGGCCGGATATGAACAACTGGAATATGACCTGCGTGAATTGGAGATTGCATGAATAACGCACAGTCGGTGAGCCACAGCGTGGCCACCACCTCGAATCACGTGGAGTTCAGCACCTTCATCCCACTGAAGTTCGTCAAACGCGGTGGGCGCAGCGTTGTTGAGCCCCCGGAAAACGTCGCCCAGGTGATCAAAGACCACGCTCAACTACCCAAAGACCACGCTCAACTACCGGACACCAAACTGGTTGAAGGGCTCACGCGGGCCTTTTACTGGCAGCGGCTGATCGACGAGGGCATCGTTCGCAGTGGCGTTGAAATTGCCAGGCAGGAGGGCCTGGATCAGGCCACGGTCAACGAATGCATGCGCTTGACGCTGCTGGATCCCAAAATCATTGACAGCATCCTTCAAGGCACCCAGCCCAAGGGGCTGAACTTACATTGGTTCACCAAACACACCATTCCGGCCCTATGGAGTGAGCAGCATGCAAAGTTTCAGGCCATCGCCGACGACTGAATGAGCCGGTGAACTGCGGGGCCAGCGATCGGACCCAGGCCCTGCGCCTTCGAATTCACGCGCCAAGCGAATGCACCAATAGAAACGGCCCCAATGGGCACCGCGATATTCAAAGCTTGGCGACTTCTCGCGCTTCAAGCACTTAGGCATAATTCACGAATGACGTGCTTCGTGACGGCGTATTTTCAACTAAAACATAAACTAAAGGTGGAGCCAGAGCGACTGCACGGTTCCCCAAAAAGGTACCCGATGACTGCTAAAGCCTGCCATCCGGGCGAAGTTCTGGCCCAAAAGATTGAGACACTTGCCCTAACAACGAAGAGGTCTGCCTGATGCCGGGAAATAGGACGGCAGAAGCCGCGATCGCATGAAGTACGCTTACGAAGACTTGGGAGACACACGGTTTGAAGAGCTTGTCGTAGCGCTGTGCCGACGCCTTCTAGGTATGGCAACCCAAGGCTTTGCGAAGGGCCCCGACGGCGGACGCGATGCCAAATTCGTAGGTACCGCAGAACTGCTGCCAAGCAGCCAAGCTCCGTGGAGCGGAACCGTAATCGTTCAGGCCAAGCACACCTACGGCTACAACCGTAGCTTCTCCGAGACCGACTTTTTCAATCCGAAGTCAACAAATAACATCATCGGCGAAGAAATCCAGCGCATCAAAAAGCTAAGGGTGGCAAAGCAACTGGATCACTACATGTTGTTCGCCAATCGCAAGCTGACGGGCGGGGCAGAGAGCAGCATTCGCGCGCGCATCTCTAAAGAGTGCGGCATACCAGAGCCGTCGATCATGCTGTGTGGGATTGAGCAGCTTGAGGGCTGGCTCAAGGACTTCCCTGCAGTTGCCTCGCAAGTCAATCTCGACCCGATTGATTCGCCTCTAATTGTGAGCCCCGATCAGCTTTCCGAGGTTGTACAGGCTCTTGCTCGCCATCTGAAAAGCACGGCGAGTGTTGTCGATACACCACCGACGGATCGGACGAAATACGAAACGAAGAACATCCTCAACAAGATGACTCCGGAGTACGCGAAGGAGCTTCGCCGGCGGTACCTAAAAGATACGGCCCAGGTGAAGGCCTTCCTTGCTGCACCCGAAAACGCAGATCTTTTAGGCCTATATGAATCCGTAGTTGAAGAGTTTCAGCTCAGCATCATCGGAAAGCGGAAGGACTATCAAACATTTGACGAGGTAATGAATCATCTCGTGCGCTTGCTCCTGGAGCGCGATCCTCTGCTGCGCGCTAACAAAACCTTGACGCGCGTTATGCTCTTCTACATGTACTGGAATTGTGACATTGGGGAGGGTGAAGATGCTACGACCTACTAAGCACTCCCATCCTGATCGCACAGTCGTGAACGTAGCCCTTCTTCTGCTGAAGCATTTGCGCAAGCGCCGCTTTGATCGCTACGGCGACCTACGCACATTCGCCAAAAAGGCGGTCACAGGCGGCGATGTTCTCTTCCTGCCAGCACTCAACTTTCTGTTCCTGCTTGGACTGGTCGAGTACCAGCCCAAGACCGATGCTATCGAATACGTGGGGCCCAATGAAGCTCTCTAGGCTATACAGCAACAAGCCCGATATTTTCGGGCCGATCGAGTTCCGTGCAGGCCTGAACGTGGTCCTTGCAGAAATCAGGGTGCCGAAGAACAAGGACAAGGACACGCACAACCTCGGAAAGACCACACTGGGACGCATGATCGACTTCTGCTTCCTGGCCGGACGCGACAAGGACTTCTTTCTTTTCAAGCAGGAAGACGCCTTTAAGGATTTCATATTTTTCCTGGAGATTGGACTCTCTGACGCCACCTACCTTACTGTCCGGCGAGGTGTGAGCGAGCACACAAAGATCAGCTTTAAGAAGCACGAGGCCGCACATCAGGACTTCACGGACCTAACCGAAGCCGACTGGGATCACTTCAATTTGTCGTTTGACCGCGCTCGGGAGATGCTCGACGGACTCCTTGATTGGCGCGCCGTCTCACCATGGGACTTCCGAAAGGGACTTGGCTACCAGCTGCGTGGGCAGGACGACTACCAGGACGTGTTTCAACTGCGGCGGTTCGCCATTGGGAAGCACAAGGACTGGAAGCCGTACGTTGCACACATCCTTGGCTTTGATCACAAGCTGATCGAGGAGTACTACTCGAAACTAGAAGAGCTGGAAGATAAAAAGGCCATCGCGCAAACAGTACAGGCGGAACTGGGCGGATCAGTCGATGACCTGAGCAAGATCGAGGGCATCCTTTTATTGAAGCAGAAGGATGCTGACAAAAAGCAGCAACTTCTTGACGCTTTCGACTTCCGTGAGCAGGACAAAGATCAAACTGAGAAGCTCGTGGAGGGGATCAACGCGCGCGTCGCTGAGCTGAACGCACGCCGCTATTCGCTCCACCAGGCCCGCCGCAAAATCGTTACCTCATTGGAGGAAGACCAAATACTTTTCAAGCCCGATCAAGCGGAGAAGCTGTTCAACGAAGTAGGCATCCTTTTCTCTGGACAGATCAAGAAGGACTTCAGCCAGCTCATCGCCTTCAATCGCGCCATCACGGAAGAGCGGCGCGGATATCTGCAAGAGGAGCGCACTGAGATCGAGGCCGAGCTGAAGACCGTTGCAGAGGAACTTGATGACCTCGGCAAACGTCGGTCGGGGGTATTAGACTTTCTTAGCAGCACTGACGTGTTCGCCAAGTACAAGCAAGTTACTGACGATCTCGTGACGCTGCGCGCTGACATTGCAACGCTTGAGAAGCAGCGGGGCTTCTTGCGCCGACTGCAAGAGCTGCGTACGGAGATTCGTGCACTTACGGAGGCCTGTGTGCATCTGCAGTCGCAGATTGAGACGGACGTTGAATCGCAGAATACGGATAAAGCCAGTCTTTTTTCAGTGATCCGCGTGTACTTCAGCGAGATCATCGAAGAAGTCCTGGCTCACAAGGCATTGCTAAGCGTCTCTCCGAACGCGAACGGACACCTAGAGTTTCGGGCCGAGATTCTCAACGAAAAGGGCAAGGCCACGAGTGCCGATCTGGGGCATACCTACCGGAAATTGCTGTGCATAGCCTTTGATCTAGCTGTGCTGCGTGCTCACATTAAGGACAGGTTTCCTCACTTCGTTTATCACGACGGTGTGTTCGAGTCGCTGGACGACCGCAAGAAGGTTAACCTTCTCAAGGTCATCCGTGAGTATGCTGAGCTTGGCGTGCAGTCAGTCATTACTTTGATCGACTCCGATATGCCGCCTCGCGTAGAGGCAGAGGTACCCGTATTTTCTCCCGACGAGATTGTGCTGAACCTGCACGACGAGGGCGATAAGGGACGTCTCTTCCGCATGCAGGTTTGGTAGTGACGAGCACGGAATGCTTGCTAGCTGACGTCGGCATCCCGAATTGCGTACTGTCAATCAGTAGACAATCAATCAGGAGTGCTTCTTGGCTAAATCACTCATAAAAGTAATGCTGTCCAGCCGATGTCTCGACGCGTTCCCCACAGGTACAAAGTCCAAACTGACTGACCTACGAAAGGAACTGAAGGCCGAAATCGAATCCGCCCACGTGCTGGGGAGAAGGCTGTTCGAGGTCTGGATCAACGAAGACGCACCGCCGGCCGGAGGCACACAAGACAGTTGGGATACCTGTCTACAGGCTGTTCGCGATTGCGATGTACTCATTGTTCTGTCAAACGGCAATGCGGGTTGGGCCGCAGGCAAGCAGGATATCGGCATTTGCCATGCGGAGTACATGGAGGGCCTTCGCTCGGCGCAGGCCAAGGTGCGCCTAGTAGCGCTGCCGAACGTGGCCGATGCCAAGGGAGCGGCAGGCAAACGCAACCGGCGCTTTCAGGACTATCTTTCGCGGCAGACGGCCTTTCGCGGCGGCGAGGTTAAAACCGTGGCTGATGCGAAAAAGCGTGTATTCGAGGCGCTCTCGGATGCCCTGATCTCGCTGGCACAACGGGGTGTGTTGGCTGGCGCATCGGCGCGCTTTGATGTTGGCGCAGCCCTGGATTGGACTCGACTTGACTTCCGTCAACGAAAAATGGCTATGGAGTCGACGCTCAAAACGGCCTTGAGTGGGCTCAAAGGTGCCAAGGCCGTGGACGGAGGCGTGGTGGTCAAGCTGGATGGCAAAGACGTTGCAGTTGTGGTTCACGCAATTCCGGCCGCGTTCGGCGTGGCCGCCGCGCGCGAGTTAGTGGGAAGGCCCTTCCTAGAGGATCATCAGCGTATCGAGTTGCTGACTTCTGCGCATGGGCCATTGCATTTGATCGCCTGTCACCGGGGCGCTACGGAAACCCAGGCTACGTCGCTTCTGGGATTTCCAGACGCTACGGTGGTGAGCGGCCCCTTTGGGGTGTTCGTAGCGGATGACGTGCAGAAGATGCAATTCGCCTTCTTGGCCAACTGTCGAGACGACTCGCAGACGCGACACGCCAGTCAACGTTTTTTTGAATGGTTACAACAGACCGGCGAGGGGGCCTTGGTGGCCCGCAGGGCAGTATCTCGCGCTCGGATCGTCAAGCTGGTGGCGAAAGAAATGAATACCTGAGGTGGCTGAAGATTAGGCTTGGAAGGTGAGCGCGCTCTATACGACCGGTGTTTGATTAAGCCGCCATTAGAGGCGGTCCATGTTGTATTCCGCAATCAGCCTGGTTGGGCTCTGCCGTAACCTCAAGTCAACGATGATTTTTTGTTGTCTGGTCAATCATGAGGGGCAAGATTCACATCAAACTTCCTTGCCCGAACCCGCATAAATCCTAGGCTTTCCTCTTGGGCACGACCAAGAGAAAACAGAGAAAGAGAGAGATTTCGGGCCAAAAAATGGGCCACTCCCGATTTCTCGGCCATCTACGGCCAAGAGACTTTTTCAGGAATGGCGCCATTACAGGCCCGCAACGGGATACATGAACGGTTGAGAGAACCGTTCATGAGTAATAAATGGTAGGGCGTGACAGACTTGAACTGTCGACCAAAGGATTCTGGTTTGTGTAGCTTTCACTACTCCCTGGACTATGCCTTCACCATGGCTTGCGCTTTAGGTGGACGCCGTCTAGTCTCTACACGTTCAGGGTGCTTTCGCACCTAGCTTCGCTCGGCATTGGCGTATGCATCACTGCACTTAGCTTTCACCGAATTTGACGTCATTCACACGAAGAGTTTCCTACCTCGGTGCACAATTTTCATGAGTCCTCTGCTCTAACCAACTGAGCTAACGCCCCTTAAAACATACTGATTCTAGGCTCTGGGCCACTCCAACTTTACTGCTTAAATTTTCAGCAAAGTGTGGAAGCGGTGTGGAAGCAAATTTTGACAACTGTGGCGCTGTAACCCGTTGATTTCATTGAGGATTTATAGACAACTTAAGTTCTTAAGTTGTTTATGAGTCCTCTGCTCTAACCAACTGAGCTAACGCCCCAACCGAAGACTTGATTGTAGTGGGCCTCAAACGCTTATTTGGACTGGCTCAGAGCGTTGCTCACCAAGCGCGAGGTGATGTTGACGATTTGGATCATACGGTCATAGGGCATACGGGTTGGGCCAATCACGCCCAAAGTGCCGACAACCTGGCCATCCACCTCATAAGGCGCGCTAACAACCGACAGCTCTTGCATGGGCACGATCTGGCTTTCTCCGCCAATGTAGATGCGAACGCCTTCGGCTTGGCTGGACACGTCCAGCAAGCGCATGAGCTGGGTTTTCTGTTCAAACAGATCAAACGCCCGGCGCAAATGGCCCATGTCACTGGAAAAGTCACTCACCGACAAAAGGTTGCGTTCACCGGCAATGACCACCTCATTTTGGTCTTCGGCCAAAGCTTCTGTGCTGACCTGAACAGCCGCTTGCATGAGCGTGGCGATTTCACTTTGCAGGCTGACCAACTCTTGCTGCACACGGCTGCGCACCTGTTCGATGGCCATACCAGCGTAGTGGGTGTTCAAAAAATTAGACGTTTCGATCAGCTGACTTTGCGAGTAATCGGTCTCGGTGAACAAGATGCGGTTTTGCACATCGCCTTCGGGCGAGACAATGATGACCAATAAGCGCCGCTCAGACAGACGTAAAAATTCGATATGCCGAAAAACAGACGGCCTGCGCGGCGTCATGACCACGCCCACAAAATGTGAGAGGCTGGACAGCAAGTTGGCCGCGCTGGCGATCACCTTTTGCGGCTGATCGGGAATCAGGGCGGGGGTTTCGAGGCCATCGCGCTGCACCGTGAGCATGGTGTCCACAAACAGGCGGTAGCCCCGGCTGGTCGGGATGCGCCCGGCCGAAGTGTGGGGGCTGGCGATCAGCCCCAACTCTTCAAGGTCAGACATGACATTGCGGATAGTGGCAGGCGACAAGTCAAGACCCGAGGCCTTGGAGAGCGTGCGAGAGCCCACAGGCTGACCATCCGCAATATAGCGTTCAACCAGGGCTTTGAGCAATAACTTGGCACGATCATCTAGCATGCGGTCATTTTAATGATGTAATTTGAGAATGAGATCCAAGTTTCGTCACGTTGCACTTTTTGGTAAATACCACACCACCGCTCACGGTGGGGCGCTGGAGAGTTCGCGCCGCGCCCTGGACGACGTGGCCCAGTTCTTAACGCGGCAAGGCTGCGACGTGGTGCTGGACCAAGAAACGGCCTCGCACACAGGTATGAACCAGTACCCTGCGCTGGAGATGACGGAGATTGGAAAACAGTGTGATCTGGGCTTGGTCATTGGGGGCGATGGCACCATGCTGGGCATTGGCCGCCAGATGGCCCAGTTCAATTTGCCGCTGATAGGCATCAACCAAGGGCGACTGGGTTTCATCACCGACATCCCCTTGCAAAGCTACCAGGATGTGTTGCTGCCCATGCTGCAGGGCCACTACCAAACCGAAGACCGCAGCCTGCTTCAGGCCCACGTCATGCGCGACCAGCGTAGCGTTTTCAACGCTTTGGCCATGAACGACGTGGTGGTCAACCGGGGCGGCACCTCGGGCATGGTGGAGTTGCGGGTCGAGGTCGATGGCCGTTTTGTTTCAAACCAACGCGCCGACGGACTGATCATCGCCACGCCCACAGGTTCCACCGCCTATTCTTTGTCGGTGGGTGGCCCTTTGATGCACCCTGCAATCGGCGGCTGGGTCATGGCCCCGATAGCACCGCACACGCTGTCTAACCGGCCCATTGTGTTGCCCGAGTCGTCCGAGATCAGCATCGAGATCGTGGCAGGGCGTTATGTCAGCGCCAACTTCGACATGCAGTCGCTGGCCGACCTGATTTTGGGTGATCGGATTGTCGTCAAGCGCTCCGAGCACAGGGTGCGGTTTTTGCACCCTGCGGGTTGGAACTACTTTGACACCTTGCGCAAAAAAATGCACTGGAATGAGGGCGCTTAAGCCGTGGCACTGACGCACATCACTTTGCGCGACTTTGTGATCGTGCAGACTTTAGAGCTTGACTTGACGCCAGGCTTCAGCGTCCTGACGGGGGAAACGGGCGCCGGCAAATCCATCTTGATTGATGCGCTGCAACTGGCATTGGGCGCCCGAGCCGAATCGGGCGTGGTGCGAGAAGGCGCCAGCCGATGTGAGGTTTGCGCCGAATTCGACCCCACGCCCGCGATTCAAACTTGGCTTGAGACGGCGGGCTTTGATACCAACGCTTCTTTGCTGCTGCGGCGCACTGTGGACACCGCTGGCAAAAGCCGCGCTTGGATCAACGGCAGCCCGGCCACCGCCACGCAACTGCGCGAGCTGGGCGAGCAGCTTTTGGACATTCATGGCCAGCACGCCTGGCAAAGTCTGACTCGGCCTGACGCGGTACGCGGACTGCTGGACGCTTACGCCGGCATCGACACCCGCCACCTCAAAGCCTCTTGGCAAAGCTGGCGGCAAGCGCAGCAAGCTTTGGCTGATGCAGAGCAGTCACAAAGCACGCTGGCCAACGAGCGCGAGCGGCTGGCCTGGCAAATCGGTGAGTTGGAAAAGCTCAACCCGCAAATGGACGAATGGCGAGAGCTGAGCACCCAGCACAGCCGCTTGGCCAATGCACAAGCCTTGATGGATGGGGCCAACCAAGGCACGCTGCTGCTCGAAGGCGGTGACAACGACAGCGAAAGCGGTGCTCTGCGCCAGCTGTCTCGCGCCATCCAGACTCTGCAGTCACTCGGGCAATTTGAGCCGGAATTCAACGCCTTGGCCGAGGTGCTCAATTCGGCCCAAGCCCAAGCCGAAGACGTGGCCCACAGCCTGCACAGTTATTTGAGAAAAACCGATCTGGACCCAGCGCAGTTGAGCCGCCTAGACGAGCGCATGGGTCTTTGGTTGTCTCTGGCCCGCCGCTATAAAAAGACCCCCGACGAATTACCACAGGTATTGCAGACCTGGCACAAAGAGCTGGCCCAGCTCGACGCTGCAGCTGATTTGGCTGCTTTGCAAAAGGCCGCAGAAACGGCACAAATGTCTTGCACGCAAGCAGCCAAAGCGGTTTCACGCCAGCGCCAGCAAGCGGCCAAGCCCTTGGCCCAAGCGGTCAGCAGCGCCATGCAGCAACTGGGCATGCAAGGCGGCCGCTTTGAAGTGCAGTTGCAAAGCTTGGATGCTCCCGCGCAACACGGTCTCGAAGAAGTCAGTTTTCTGGTGGCAGGCCACGAGGGCAGCACGCCAAGGCCCGTGGGCAAAGTGGCGTCTGGGGGCGAGCTGTCACGCATCGCTCTGGCCATCGCGGTGACCACGAGCGAGCTGGGCGAAGCCGGCACCTTGATCTTTGACGAAGTGGACTCCGGCGTTGGCGGTGCTGTGGCCGAGACCGTGGGCCGCCTCATGAAACAACTGGGTCAATACCGCCAAGTTCTGGCCGTGACACACCTGCCCCAAGTGGCGGCCTGCGCCGATCACCATTTGCTGGTGAGCAAAGCAGCGGTCAAAGGTCAAGTCAGTAGCCAAGTGCGCGGCGTGAAAGGCGAAGAACGTGTGAGAGAAATCGCCCGCATGCTGGGCGGCGAAAAGTTGTCTGCCACCACTTTGGCCCATGCCCGCGAAATGCTGGGCGCTCTTACACAACCCTCTGACCAGAAATTCGAAGAAAGTTGAGCATGGACATCATCCTCATCACTGGCATGTCCGGCTCTGGCAAATCGGTGGCACTGCACGCTCTTGAAGATTCGGGCTATTACTGCGTCGACAACCTGCCGCCCGAGTTGCTGATCCCCTTCGTCAAACTCGAACAACAGCAAAAAGAACAACGCTTGGCGATTGCGATCGATGTGCGCAGCGCCAACTCACTGCATTTGATGCCCGAGCAAATGACCTTGCTGCGCGACATGGGCATGACAGTGAAATCGGTTTTTCTGGATGCCAACTCGGATACGCTGCAGCGCCGCTATTCAGAGTCTCGGCGCAAACACCCTTTGTCAGGGGGAGACAAACCACAAAGCGACAAAGCGCTTGTTGAGACCATTCAATTTGAGCGAGCCCTGCTTGCTGATCTGCGAGACCGTGCCCACGTCATCGACACCAGTTTGCTGCGCTCGGCCCAACTGCAGACCTACATCAAGACTTTGGTCAGCGCGCCGAAGGCTCAACTGACCTTGGTGTTCGAGTCCTTTGGCTTTAAACGCGGCATCCCTACCGATGCCGACTATGTGTTTGACGTGCGCATGCTGCCCAACCCGCACTACGAAAGCGCCCTGAAGCCTCTCACGGGGCGTGATGAACCCGTGCAAGCCTACCTCAGGCAGTCCGAAGAGTTTGTGCAGATGCAGCTGCAGATTGAGGGGTTTTTAAAACACTGGATTCCGGCCATCGAACGTGACCACCGCAGCTATGTCACAGTGGCCATCGGCTGCACCGGAGGCCAACACCGCTCGGTATTCATGGTCGAGCAGCTGGCGCAAAGCTTTGGCACCCGCTGGCTCACCCTCAAGCGGCACCGGGAATTGGACGCGCTCTGAAGAGTCACCTGTTATCCCGCATTCGAAGCGGGGTACCTTTCAATTCGTCGACAATAAAAATCTGATTGGCGCTGGCAGGCCCATCGCTGGCCACGCGTCAGCATCCACCCACTGACCTTCGCATGCCGGCGCGGACTGGACGCAGCCGTGCAATCGCACCGGGTGCAAATGCAAATCGCGGTGCGTCAGCACATGCTTCCAAGGCGCAATGTACTGCGGCTCATTGCCATTTGCCCAAACAGCCCGCAAATCCACTTCTGAGTCAAACACGGGCAAACTGAACAAGCCCGCCCAAATGCCTGTGTCCGGCCTTTTTTGCAACCACACTTGGCCCAGATCGTTCACCGCCCACAGCAACCACAGCGTGGCACTGCTGCGCTTGAGCTTGCGGGTTTTGACCGGATAAGCCATCGGCTTGCCTTGAGCCTGCGCCTGACAGACAGTGATGACCGGGCAAGCCTCGCACTGCGCTTTGCGCGGCAAACACACGGTGGCACCCAAGTCCATCAAGGCTTGGGTGTAACGCGGCATGTCGGCCGCATGCGCGGGCAACAGCTCTTGCGCCAAGGCCCAAAGGGCTTTTTCGTTTTTGGCTATGGCCAAGTCCGCGCCATAGCCCAGCACACGGGTCAGCACCCGCTTCACATTCCCATCCAGAATGGCCGCACGTTCGCCAAAGCAAAAGGCTGCAATAGCGGCAGCGGTGGATCGGCCAATGCCAGGCAAGGTTTGCAAGTCTTCGGCACGGCGCGGAAAAGCCCCGCCAAAACGCCCCATCACCTCCAGGGAGCATTTGTGCATGTTGCGGGCGCGGCTGTAATAGCCCAACCCACTCCACAGCGCCAGCACATCGTCTTGCGGTGCGGCCGCCAGAGCAGCCACATCGGGAAAGCGCTCCAAAAACCGGGGAAAGTAGTCCAGCACCGTGCTCACCTGCGTTTGTTGCAGCATGATTTCAGACAGCCACACGCGGTAAGGGTCCTGGGTGTTTTGCCAAGGCAGGCTTTGGCGGCCGTGCAGGCGCTGCCAATCCACCATGCGGCTTGCAAAACCTTCGGGCAAAGTCATCACGGTTTCTGGCATGAAGAGCAATAAAAAGTGGTGCGCTGACCTTGCAGCATGGACTTGATGGGCGCGGCGCACACACGGCAGGGTTCGCCCGCACGGCCGTAAACCGCAGCTTCGAGTTGAAAGTAGCCGGTCCGCCCTTCGGCGCTCACGAAATCCTTGAGCGAGCTGCCTCCCTGCTCCACGGCACGGGTCAGCACCTGCACGATGGCCGCATGCAACCGGGCCACCCGCGGCTTGGACAAGCGCGCGGCTTTGGTGGTGGGCCGTATGCCCGCCATGAACAAAGCTTCTGATGCATAAATATTGCCCACGCCCACCACCTCGTTGCCCGCCAACAAAACTTGCTTGATGGCCGTCTGTCGTTTTTTAAGGGCCTCGGCAAAAGCGCTGACATCGAATTGAGCGCTCAAGGGCTCCACTCCCAAACGGCCTAACAACTTTTGCGCTTGGGGCGAGTCTTCACCCGGCGCCCAGACCACAGCCCCAAATCGGCGCGGGTCGTGCAAACGCAGCACGCCTCGGTCGGTCACCAGGTCCATGTGGTCGTGCGGCCCGGCTTCAGGCTGGGTGGGTGCGAAGTTCAGGCTGCCCGACATGCCCAGGTGCACCAAGAGCAAGCCTTCATCAAGGTCGAGTAAAAGATACTTGCCGCGCCGCCGAACACCCCAAATTTGCCGGCCTACCAAACTGGCAGCAGTTACACCGAGGGGCCAACGCAGGGGCTTGCCCATTTGCAGCGCCAAAATGTGGGCCGAGGCGATGCGTTCTGCAAAACTGCGACGGGTAACTTCAACTTCGGGGAGTTCAGGCATGGGCTCTGGCGCAAAAAAGGGACAAGGGCCGCACAGCGCTGGGCGGCGGATGCGTGGATTATGATGAAGCCATGAAATCCTGGTATCGAGTCGCGTTGATGTTTCTTTGCGTTCACAGCGCATGGGCACAATCCGTCGCGCCATCTGCTGCCCCAAAAGACCGGCCTGCGGCTCAAAAGTCCGGGCTGGACGCCATGCTTTTTTACCAACTGTTGTTGGGCGAAATGAACGTCAGGGGCGGCGCTCCGGGCAGTGGCTTCTCCATTATTTTGGACGCTGCACGCAAAACCCGAGACCCTTTGCTGTTCCAACGGGCCGTGGATGTTGCACTCCAGTCGCGTTCGGGCGATGCCGCGCTTCAAGCCGCACAGGCCTGGAAAAGCGCCTTGCCCGAGTCCTCTGAAGCCAACCGTTACTTGTTGCAAATTTTGTTGGCCTTGAACCGCTTGGATGAGGCCGGGCAGGCTTTGACCGTGTCGATCCGAGAACTGCCTGCCGATGAGAGAAACACAGCCATCGCGTCAATTCCTAGAGTGTTCTCACGCGTTCAAGACAAAAAACTGGCCGCAGATACGGTCGAGAAAGCCCTCCAAACTGCCTTAAAACAAGCCCCCTCAGCCGCATCAGCATGGACTACGGTGGGCAGAATGAGGCGCGAGGCAGGCCAGTTGGCTCTGGCCGTTGAAGCTACCCGCCAAGCCTTGTTAGCCGACGCCACGGCCTCCGGCCCCTTGATCTTGGCCCTGAGTTTGGTCGGCGCCGCACCGACCGAGCTTTCCCCCTTGATCAGCCGCGCCATGCAAGGCCCTGTGCCTCCCGAGCTTCGCCTTGGCTATGCCCGCTTGCTCATAGGCCAGCTTTCATACACCCAGGCGTTGGAGCAGCTTCAAAAAATCAATACCGACCAGCCTGAATTTGCCGATGCTTGGTGGGTACACGGCCTGCTTTTGCTTGAAACAGGGCAATGGGCATTAGCCGAGCAAAAACTGACGAAACATGTGGCGCTGGCCGCTGTGGCAACAGACAAATCAGCGCCTGCGGGCCTCACCGAGTCTTTGATGGGATTGGCTCAAATTGCCCAACGCAAGGGCCAATGGACGCAAGCCCAACAATGGTTGGCGCAAGTGCCTGCCGATGCCGACCCCATCAAACTGGCCAGCCGACAAGCGGATTTATTGTCCCAACAGGGCCGGCTGGACGAAGCCCGCCAGACTTTGGAGCAGATCAGAGCCAACACCCCAGAGCTGGCCATCAGAAAAGCCTTGGTGCAGTCGCAATGGCTGCGAGACAACAAACAAGCCTCAAGCGCTTACGTCTTGGTGAAACAGACCTTGGCCCAGAACCCTCAAAACACCGAATTGATGTCAGAGTTGGCCATGGTCTGTGAAAAGCTCAAACGCTTTGACGAAATGGAAAGTTTGTTGCGCGAACTCATGAAGCGAAAACCCGATGACCCGCATGCCTTCAACGCCTTGGGTTACTCTCTTGCCGATCGAAACATCCGCCTGCCCGAAGCCCGCCTACTGATCACACAAGCACTCCAGCTGGCTCCTAACGATGCGTACATTCAGGACAGTTTGGGCTGGGTGGCCTTCAGGCAAGGTCAGCTGGCGGAAGCCCTGCAACTGCTTCAGACAGCCTACAAAGCCAAGCCTGACGCTGAAATAGCCGCCCATTTGGGCGAGGTGCTGTGGGTCATGGGGCAACGCGACGCGGCGGCGATCATTTGGCGCGAAGGTTTGCTCCTGAAGTCCGACAACGACACCTTGAACGAAACGCTCAAGCGTTTCCAGTTCAAACCATGAGTCGCTTCATGCCCAATATGGCTTTTGCGTAGCCAGCACCATGACGTTACAGGTTTTACGCCGATGGAGCTTTTGGTCATGGCTTGTGCTTTTAACGGCCTGCGCCACACCACAACCCAAAGTTTCAACGCCTGGCGCTGACTGGTCTGGCCGCTTGGCCATTCAAGTGCTCAAAGACCCCCCTGAATCCTTGAGTGCCGGCTTTGAACTGCAGGGCTCTGCCCAATCTGGGCAAATGGTTTTGCTCAGCCCGATTGGCACCACCTTGGCTCGCCTTCAATGGCAGCCAGAGTTTGCCCGCCTTGAACAGGGCCAACAGCAGATCGACAGCACCAGCTTGCAACATCTGGCCAAAGGGCTTACGGGCACAGAACTGCCCATCACAGCCTTGTTCGAATGGATGGCAGGTCGACCCGCCGATGCGGCAGGTTGGCAAGTTGACCTTTCACAGCACGCCCAAGGCCGAATTACCGCAGAGCGTCGCCTGCCGCCTCCCGCAACCGTGCTGCGCATCGCTTTGGACCGCTGATCGGCTCAAAAACAGAAACACTCCGTCCATGAAAACGTTGCACGATGTGCCGGCCCCGGCCAAATTGAATTTGTTTTTGCACATCACCGGGCGCAGGCCCGACGGGTACCACCTTCTCCAATCGGTTTTCATGCTCATCGACTGGTGCGACACCCTGCATTTCGAAAAGCGTTCAGGTGGCGCCATCAGCCGAGAAGACCTCACCGTGGCTTTGCCTGCCCAAGACCTGATCACCCGGGCAGCCGGCCTGTTACAGCAACGCACCGGCTGCACTGATGGCGTGCACATCGCCGTGGACAAACAAATTCCGGCTCAAGCGGGCATGGGCGGGGGCTCATCCGACGCAGCCACCTGCTTGTTGGCTCTGAACCGACTCTGGAATCTGAATTTAAACTTGGTCAGCTTGGAAAAACTGGGCCTTGAACTGGGTGCTGATGTCCCTTTTTTCTTGCGCGGACGCAATGCTTGGGTAGAGGGTGTGGGCGAAAAAATCACCCCCATCGAACTTCCGCCCGCTGATTTTTGGGTCATCAAACCGCCAGAAGGCATCAATACCGCTGAAATTTTTGGGCATCCTGGCCTGAAACGCGACACAAACGCTGCTATAATTTCGGTCTTTGCTGCAGACCCATATGACTTTGGTCAAAATGATTTGCAGCCTGTTGCTCAAGCTCTTTGCGCAGGCGTTACACAGGCACTCCAAGTGCTCACAACCGCCGGTTTGAAAGCTAGAATGACGGGCTCTGGCAGTGCTGTGTTTGCCCCTTGCGTCGCAAACACCCTTGAAATGTCGGTACCCGATGGATTTCTGGCACGCCACTGCAGCAACATGGAGTCTCACCCTTTATTGGGGTGGGCATCCAGCGAAAGTTGATCGGTCGACTGTCTTTGGCAGTCAACCCGTGTAGGGGAGTCGCCAAGTTGGTTAAGGCACCGGATTTTGATTCCGGCATTCGAAGGTTCGAGTCCTTCTTCCCCTGCCAAATACGTTCAAACGTACAGGCCCTTTTATCTGATCGCTGGAATGCACATGCAGCCTGCTCCACTTCCTCCCGAATTCATGCTGTTCACCGGCAACGCCAACCCTGTTTTGGCGGCCGAAATCGCCAAGCACTTGGGCACTCAGCTCGGCGCGGTCGACGTGGGCCGTTTCTCTGATGGCGAAGTCACCGTCGAGCTCAAGCAAAACGTTCGTGCCCGCGAAGTGTTTGTGGTCCAGTCCACCTGCGCCCCCACCAACGAAAACCTGATGGAACTGCTGATCATGGTCGACGCGCTCAAACGCGCTTCGGCTGGCCGCATCAGCGCCGTCATCCCCTACTTTGGCTACGCCCGCCAGGACCGCCGTCCCCGCTCGACCCGCGTACCCATTTCAGCCAAGGTGGTGGCCAACATGTTGCAGGCCGTAGGCGTTGACCGTGTGCTGACCATGGACTTGCACGCCGACCAAATCCAGGGTTTCTTTGATATCCCGGTCGACAACATTTATGCCTCGCCTGTTTTGTTGGGCGACCTGCGCCAGCAAAATTACGACAACTTGATCGTCGTATCGCCCGACGTAGGCGGTGTGGTGCGCGCCCGTGCTTTGGCCAAGCAACTCGGTTGCGATCTGGCCATCATCGACAAACGCCGCCCCAAAGCCAACGTCAGTGAAGTCATGCACGTCATCGGTGAAATCGAAGGCCGTAACTGCGTGATCATGGACGACATGATTGACACCGCTGGGACCTTGGTCAAAGCTGCCGAAGTTCTCAAAGAGCGTGGCGCCAAAAAAGTCTACGCCTATTGCACCCACCCGATTTTTTCAGGTCCGGCCATTGACCGCATCGCCAAGGGCGAAGCCCTCGACGAAGTCGTGGTCACCAACACCATCCCGCTGACGGCCGAAGCCGCGGCGTGTTCCAAGATTCGCCAACTCTCCGTGGCTCCGTTGATCGCCGAAACGATCCACCGGATTGCCCATGGCGAGTCGGTGATGAGCCTGTTCTCCGATCAAACCTGATCGGTTACGGGCCCCCAGTGGTCAGCCGTCCTCATGGACTGGTTGGCTTTTTTGAGTCAGGGTCGCACTGGTCGCGGTGGACCCTAGAAGGAGAAATGTATGAAATTTGTCGCTTTTGAGCGCGCTAAGCAGGGCACGGGTGCGAGCCGCCGTCTCCGCAATTCCGGTCGCACGCCTGGCATCGTTTACGGTTCCACATCGGCCCCCCAACTGATCGAGCTGGACCACAATGCTTTGTGGCATGCCCTGAAAAAGGAAGCCTTCCACGCTTCGATCCTGGACATGGAACTGAACGGTCAGTCCAGCAAAGTCTTGCTGCGTGACTACCAGATGCACCCCTACAAGCAGTTGGTGCAACACATCGACTTCCAGCGCGTCGATGCCAACACCACTTTGCACATGAAAGTGCCATTGCACTACAGTGGCCAAGACGAGTCCGAAGCCGTCAAGACCGACAAGTGCACGATCACCCATGTTGCCACTGAAATCGAAGTGGCTTGCTTGCCTGCCAACCTGCCCGAATTCATCGCGGTGGACCTGAAGGGCCTGACCATGGGCAAATCACTGCACCTCGACGACATCACTTTGCCTGCTGGCTGCAAAGCCATCACGCACGGCAAAAAGAACCCGGTCCTCGTGTCCGTGGTGGCGCCTGTCGAAGAAGTGGTGGCAGCCCCTGTGGCCGCTCCTGTGGACGCCAAAGGCAAGGGCAAAGGCAAGAAGTAATCTTCTGGCCCGGGCAGCAAAGCCCTGCACCTTCAAGGCCCGCGCAAGCGGGCCTTTTGCTTGGTGCCCATGCTTTGCAACAGCCCACACAGCACCAAGGATAATCAGACACCATGATCAAACTGCTAGTCGGCCTGGGCAACCCGGGCAACGAATACGAAGAGACACGCCACAACGCAGGTTTTTGGTGGATCGACGCGGTAGCCCGCGACCTCAAGGTGTCGCTGGTGCCCGAGCGCAGTTACCACG
Organism: Akkermansia muciniphila; assembly: GCA_943331105.2. Lineage (GTDB taxonomy): Bacteria > Pseudomonadota > Gammaproteobacteria > Burkholderiales > Burkholderiaceae_C > Limnohabitans_A. The sequence continues at coordinate 157,460 of CALQKH020000005.1, read as the reverse complement.
GCCTGGTGGGCCGCACGACCGTCAACGGCCAAAACCTGTGGTTGCTTGAACCCCAAACCTATATGAACCTGTCGGGCAAGTCGGTCAGCGCGCTGGCCAGGTTCTTCAAAATTCAGCCCCAAGAAATTTTGGTGGCGCACGACGAACTCGACATCCTGCCGGGCGAAGCCAAGCTCAAACTGGGCGGTAGCCACGCTGGGCACAATGGCCTTCGCGACATCCATGCCCAGCTGGGCACGGCGGACTATTGGCGCCTGCGCATTGGCGTAGGCCACCCCGGGGACAAGGCCGAAGTGGTCAGCTGGGTTTTGAAGAAGCCGATGCTGGAGCACCGCAAAGCCATCGACGACAGCATCCACCGTGCGCTGCTGGCCTTGCCGCTGTTGCTGGCTGGAGACATGGAAAAAGCCATGGTCAAAATCCACACCAGCAAACCCCATAGGCCCAAACCGCCCAAGCCACCCAAAGTGGCGCAGCCCCCGAAAAACGAGCCCGACGCTCAGGGCTGAGCCTTGTGCCTCACTGAGCTTGCAGGCGGCGGTATTTGGCCCAAAGAGACTCTTGGTTTTCGATGTGTTGCGGGTTGACGGGAATACAAGCCACAGGGCAGACCTGCACACACTGTGGCTCGTCAAAGTGCCCCACGCATTCGGTGCACTTAGACGGGTTGATTTCGTAAATTTCTTCGCCCAAATAAATCGCTTCGTTGGGACACTCGGGTTCACACACATCGCAGTTGATGCATTCGTCGGTGATCATCAGTGCCATGGCTGGGGCTCCGCAAAATTCTGCAAGGGGGTCATGGCCGAATTATCGGCCACAGACTTGAGCCCGAAGAATTGCAGGGCTGTTCGCAACCCGCCTGAAGGCAAAACAAGACCCCACAAGCCACTCTTGAACTGCGGCATGCGCCTAAAATGACCTGCATGATGAACGCCGACCTGCACTGCCACTCCGTCATGTCCGACGGCACCCTCACCCCCGAGGCCTTGGCCGAACGTGCCAAAGCCAACGGCGTCGAACTCTGGGCACTGACCGACCACGACGAGGTCGCAGGCCAAGAAAGGGCTTTGGCAGCGGCCAAAGCACTGGGTTTGCCGTACCTGACCGGCACTGAAATCTCTGTCACCTTTGCCCATCAGACAGTGCACATTGTGGGCTTGGGTTTTGATGCCCACAACACCGCTTTGGTGGCAGGCTTGCGCCGAACGCGAGGTGGGCGCAGTGAACGGGCCCAGGAAATGTCAGATGGCTTGGCCAAAGTCGGCATCCTCAACGCCTACGAGGGCGCCTTGCAATATGTGGGCAACCCTGAACTCATCTCTCGAACGCACTTTGCAAGGCACTTGGTTGAAACCGGTGTGTGCAGCGACACCTCAGAAGTGTTTCGCAAATTCCTCACCGAAGGCAAACCCGGCTACGTGCCCCACCGGTGGGCACGCTTGCAAGAAGCTGTGCAATGGATCAGCGAAGCCGGTGGCATCGCGGTCATTGCCCACCCGGCACGCTATGGTTTTACCCCCAACGAGGAATACGCACTGTTCAGCGAATTCAAAGCCCATGGCGGGCGTGGTGTGGAGGTCGTCACCGGCAGCCACTCCTCGCCAGAAGCCGTGCGCTATGCCGAGACCGCTTTAGAGTTCGACTTGGCTGCCTCTCGTGGCAGCGACTTTCACAGCCCCGATGAAAGCCGAATCGACTTGGGCACCCTGCCCTATTTGCCAGGCCAATTGACCCCTGTTTGGGAATTGCTGGCAGACCGCATACAGTGAGGCAGCGCAGTGCTCAGGCACTGCGCCAAACATGCGATGAACTGAATCCGAAGAACCATGGCCCAATTTTTCACAGTTCATCCCGACAACCCTCAAGCCCGGCTGCTCAAGCAAGCGGTGCAACTGCTGCATCAAGGCCGAGTCTTGGCGGTTCCCACCGACTCCAGCTACGCGCTGGTCTGCCACCTGGACGACAAAAGCGCCGCAGACCAACTGCGCCGCATTCGCGGGGTTGACGACAAACATCATCTGACCCTGCTGTGTCGCGACTTGAGTGAGCTGGCCAACTACGCCAGGGTCGACAACCCCCAGTACAGGGCACTGAAACAAGCCACGCCAGGACCCTTCACGTTCATTTTGGAGGCGACCAAAGAAGTCCCTCGTCGCGTCAGTCATCCGCAGCGCAAAACCATTGGGCTGCGCGTGCCCGAGCACAAGGTGCTGCAAGAGTTGCTGAGCTTGCACGGAGCACCTTTGCTGGCCACCACCCTGATCATGCCCGGTGAAGAAGTGCCGCTCAACGATCCCGATGAGATTCGTGCGCGCCTTGAACACCACTTGGGCGCGGTCATTGATGCGGGCGCTTGTTCGCTGGAGCCCACCACCGTGATCGACATGAGTGGCGACGCGCCTGAAGTGATTCGCCAAGGTCGTGGCGACCCGGCGCTGCTGGGCCTATAAAAAGACCCGACGCTTCACTTCAAATCGCCGGCCAAGCTGGCCAAGGTGTCCGCGGTGATATCGAGGTGTGAGGGGTAGTGGGTGTGGTCGCAACCCATTTTGACGCCAGCGCCCGCCTTCACCGCCGCGCACATGACCGGCGTGAGTTCAAAACGCACAAAATGCACCGCCGAGGTTTTCTCTTCGGTCTCGCGGTCCAGGTCTTCGTCGGCAATCGCGTACACGCGGGCATGGCCTTCAACCTCGACAAACATGCGGTCTTCCACACCAATCAGCTTGGCGAGTTCACGCTTGCGTTCGTTGATGTCGGTGTACTCGATCATCATGGTCGCCTTCCAGTTGCTGCCGTCCGGCACCAGTGGGGCATAGGCCTCGATCTCTTGCAGGATGCCCTCTTCTTCGAAGACTTTTTCGATGCGCAGCATCTCCTGAATTTGGTAGCGGATGGTGGTTTCGCTCTCAAACTGCATGTTGATGTGCTCACCCAGCTGCACGCTGCGCAGCTTGCGGTGGGCGATCACCTCAGGCTTGTGCAGCTTGCGCCACTTGGTGTAAGCCTCCAAAGACATCAAGGTCTCGGGTGTGATTTTTCCGGTCAGTTGCATGGCGTTGTTCCTTATTTGAGACCGTAGGCTTTGCGCACCAAGGTCAAGGGGTGGTTCAGTTCGGGGGCACCCAAGCCATTGACCTCAAAGCCTTGGGCAATGTGGTGGCCGCCCAGCGGGCAGTCGGAGCTGATGAAGTCGGGCTTGGAGCCGTCCTTCATGGTGGCCATGGCCTTGAAGACGGGTTTGCCGATCTTCATCGCCACGTCGTGCGAGCCTTTCTTGACGCCGTAGGTGCCGGCATGGCCCGAGCAGCGCTCGATGGTGTTGATCTCGGTGTCAGGGATCATCTTGAGCATTTCTTCGGTCTTCTTGCCAATGTTTTGCACCCGCCCGTGGCAAGGAATTTGGTAACTCACATTGCCCAGCTTTTGCGGAAACTCGGTCTTGAGCAAGCCATCTCGCTTGCGGGCCATGAAGTATTCAAAAGGATCCCACATGGCTTCTTTGACCAACTGGGTGTCGGTGCAGTCGGGGAACATCAGAGGAATCTCTTGCTTGAACATCAAGGCGCAGCTGGGCACTGCCGCCATGATGGCGAAGCCATCTTTGGCGTATTGGGCCAAAACCGGGATATTGGCTTCTTTGGAGTCTTTGACCGAGTCCAAGTCGCCCAATTCCAACTTGGGCATGCCGCAACACTTTTCTTTCTCGACCAACACATACGGAATGTCGTTGTGGTCCAAGATTTTGAGCAAGTCGTGGCCAATGCCGGGTTCGTTGTAGTTGATGTAGCAGGTCGAATAGATCGCCACTTTGCCGGGTGTCTTCTCGCCATCCACCACTTTGACCGATTGGGCGTCAGGGGCGCTGGAGCGGAATTTTTGGGTGGCCAATGAAGGCAACCAGGCGTTTTTGTCCACGCCCGCCACGCTTTCCATGATGCTGCGAGCGGTTTCGGTCTTGTTCAGCGCGTTGATCGCCTGTACCACGATCGGAATGCCCGCAAAGGAGCCATGCGTGTCGGTCGAGGCCAAAAACTTTTCAGCCGCACCCACTTCGCCTTTTTTGAACTTGATGGCCTTGGCCCGCAGCATGGTGTGCGGGAAGTCCAGATTCCATTCGTGGGGCGGGGTGTAGGGGCACTTGGTCATGTAGCACAGGTCGCACATGAAGCACTGGTCCACCACTTTCCAGTAGTCCTTCTTGTCGACGCCATCGACTTCCATGGTGCTGCTCTCGTCCACCAAGTCAAACAAGGTGGGGAAAGAGCCGCAAAGGCTCACACAGCGACGGCAACCGTGGCAGATGTCAAAAATACGCTCCAACTCGTCGAAGCATTTTTCTTCGTTGTAAAAGTCTGGGCTCTCCCAGCCGAGGGCGTGCCGTGTGGGGGCTTCGAGGTTGCCTTCTTTGGCCATGTGGTGCTCCTGTATTTTTTTGTTTTGGGTTTGTCTGAGAACTCTGCTGTCAGAGGCCTGAGAAAAACCCGCTGCACGGGGTCGTGCAGCAGGCTGAATCACCGGGGATCAATCCACCAGTTCATTCAAAGCTTTCTGGTAGCGGTTGGCGTGTGAACGCTCAGCCTTGGCCAGGGTCTCAAACCAGTCGGCGACTTCGTCAAAACCTTCTTCGCGAGCAGTTTTGGCCATGCCGGGGTACATGTCGGTGTACTCGTGGGTTTCGCCAGCCACAGCAGAGGCCAGGTTCTCGCGAGTCGAGCCGATGGGCATGCCAGTCGCTGGGTCGCCGGATTGCTCCAGGAACTCCAGGTGGCCGTGAGCGTGACCGGTTTCACCTTCGGCGGTGGAACGGAACAGAGCTGCCACGTCGTTCTGACCTTCAACGTCAGCTTTGTTCGCGAAATACAAATAGCGACGGTTGGCCTGGGATTCGCCTGCAAAGGCGTCTTTCAGGCATTGTTCCGTGCGCGAGCCTTTGAGTGCTGCCATGGATATCTCCTATTGGGTTTTAACTTGAATTGCCCTGGCAGAATCGCCAGAGAAATCGAAGATTAGCGTCAAACCTCCGATGCGACCAATAAATTGATTCAATTAAATCGATTGATCCAGGCTATTGATCTCTAAAGTCAGCTCCTCACAATCAACGCTGCCCTGAATGCCCCCCCGCCCCGCCCGGGAGGGCTCGTTAAAATCAGCGTTTCGGACACAGCTTGTCCCCAACAGCACCTGCTGAGTTGCTGTTTTCATTTTTAAGAAGACCCCCGCCATGAGCAACGTCCCCACCAGTCCGGTCCATCAACCCGGCCTAGAGAGCCTGTCCAAATCGTTTGAGCCTGCCTCACTCGAAGCCCATTGGGGCCCCGAATGGGAAAAGCGCGGCTACGGTGTGGCCGGTTTCCGTGGGACACAAGCCCCCAAGGTAGGCGCCCCGGCATTTGCCATCCAGCTGCCGCCGCCCAACGTGACGGGCACTTTGCACATGGGCCACGCCTTCAACCAGACCATCATGGACTCGTTGACCCGTTACCACCGCATGTTGGGGCACAACACCGCCTGGATTCCGGGCACAGACCACGCAGGCATTGCCACGCAAATTGTGGTCGAGCGCCAGCTGCAGGCCAAAGGCATCAGCCGCCATGACATGGGCCCCACCCCTGCCGAAGCACGCAAGAACTTTGTGAGCAAGGTCTGGGAGTGGAAAGAAGAGTCCGGCAACACCATCACCAGCCAGATGCGCCGCATGGGCGACAGCGTGGACTGGAGCCGCGAATACTTCACGATGGACCCCAAGCTGTCACAAACCGTGACCGAAACCTTTGTACAGCTTTACCAACAAGGCCTGATCTACCGCGGCAAACGCTTGGTCAACTGGGACCCGGTGCTCATGAGCGCGGTGTCCGATTTGGAAGTTGAAAGCGCCGAAGAGGACGGCTCGATGTGGCACATCCGTTACGACTTGGCCGATGGCAGTGGTTCATTGACAGTGGCCACCACCCGCCCTGAAACCCTGCTGGGCGACGTGGCCGTGATGGTGCACCCTGAAGACGAGCGCTACAAACACCTGATCGGCCAACAGGTCAACCTGCCACTCTGCGGCCGCACCATCCCCGTGATTGCAGACGACTACGTGGACAAAGACTTCGGCACCGGCGTGGTCAAGGTCACGCCAGCCCACGACACCAACGACTACGCGGTGGGTCAACGCCATCAGCTGGAGATGATCTGCGTGCTGAACCTGGACGCCACGATCAACGCCCAGGCGCCAGAAAAGTACAGGGGCCTGGACCGCTTCGTGGCCCGCAAGGCCGTGGTGGCCGACCTGGAAACCGCCGGCGCTTTGGTCGAGGTCAAGAAACACAAACTCATGGTGCCCCGCTGCGCACGCACCGGCCAGGTGATCGAGCCCATGCTGACTGACCAATGGTTTGTGGCCATGAACCAGGTGGGCCAAGGCGACGCCACCGGCAAAAGCATCGCGCAAAAAGCCATTGATGCGGTGCAGTCCGGCCAAGTGAGCTTTGTGCCCGAGAACTGGGTCAACACTTACAACCAGTGGATGAACAACATCCAGGACTGGTGCATCTCGCGTCAGCTGTGGTGGGGCCACCAGATCCCGGCTTGGTATGACACAGAGGGCAATGTGTATGTGGCGCGAGACGAAGCCGAAGCACAAGCGCAAGCCCCGGGCAAAACCCTCAAGCGCGACGAAGACGTTTTGGACACTTGGTATTCGAGCGCCTTGGTGCCTTTCAGCACCATGGGCTGGCCTAACAACGAGACAAGCACCAAGAACGCAGCTGGCGAGCGTGCCGGGCTCGGGCGCAGCGACATGGCGAGCGAAGCGAGTAGGAGCAAGGCCGAGTCCGGTACGTTCGCCAGCGGAACTAACGTCAACGCCAACGTCAATGCCAACAACAGCCAAAGCGACTACGACCTCTACCTCCCCAGCAGCGTGTTGGTCACCGGCTACGACATCATCTTCTTCTGGGTCGCCCGGATGATCATGATGACCACCCACTTCACCGGCAAAGTACCCTTCAAACACGTCTACATCCACGGCTTGGTGCTCGATGCCCAAGGCAAGAAGATGAGCAAATCCGAGGGCAACGTGCTTGACCCGGTGGACCTGATCGACGGCATCACCTTGGAGCCCCTGCTCGACAAACGCACACAAGGTTTGCGCAAGCCAGAAACCGCGCCCAAGGTGCGCAAACAAACCGAAAAAGAATTCCCAGAAGGCATCCCGGCTTACGGTGCCGACGCGCTGCGCTTCACCTTTGCAGCACTCGCCAGCTTGGGCCGAAGCATCAACTTTGACAGCAAGCGCTGCGAGGGCTACCGCAACTTTTGCAACAAACTCTGGAATGCCACCCGCTTTGTGTTGATGAACTGTGAAGGCCAAGACTGCGGCCTCAAAGAGCACACCAAAGCCGAATGCGAAGTGGGCGGCCCGGCGCATGGCTACCTGGCGTTCAGCCAGGCCGACCGCTGGATCAGTTCACAACTGCAGCGCGTAGAGGCCGATGTGGCCAAAGGCTTTGCCGAATACCGCCTGGACAACGTGGCCAACACGATCTATGACTTTGTTTGGAACGAGTTTTGTGACTGGTACCTCGAAATTGCCAAAGTGCAGATCAACACCGGCAACGAAGCGCAACAACGTGCCACCCGCCGCACCTTGATCCGCACACTCGAGGTCATCATGCGCTTGGCGCACCCCATCATCCCGTTCATCACCGAAGAACTCTGGCAAAAAGTGTCGGTGGTCGCGGGCCGTGCGGGCGAATCGGTCAGCATCGCGGCTTACCCCGTGAGTCAGCCCGAACGCATTGATTTGGATGCCGAAGCGCATGTGGCCAAACTCAAAAACCTGGTGGACGCTTGTCGCAACCTGCGCGGTGAAATGAATGTCTCGCCAGCCACCCGCATGCCCATGTATGTGCTGGGTGACACGGCCTTCATGCAAAGCGTGGCACCGGTGCTGCAGTCGCTGGCCAAGCTGAGCGAAGTCAAGGTGTTTGACACGGAAGCCGAATGGATCGCTGCTGCACAAGCCGCGCCTGTGGCGGTGGTGGGCGAGGCCCGCCTGTGCCTGTTCATCGAAGTGGATGCAGACGCCGAAAAAATTCGACTGACCAAGGAAGCTGCTCGCTTGGAAGGCGAAATCTCCAAGGCCAACGCCAAGCTCGGCAACGAGGCCTTTGTGGCCAAAGCCCCGCCAGCGGTGCTCGACGAAACCAAGAAACGCGTGGCCGACTTCGGTGCCACGCTTGACAAAATTCGCCAACAGCTCCAACGCTTGGGCTGATTGCCGCACCGATTCGCAAGGAAAGCACCATGAGCCACCAAGTCATTCGCAAAGCCGTGTTTCCGGTCGCCGGTTTGGGCACCCGCTTTTTACCTGCCACCAAAGCTGCACCCAAAGAGATGTTGCCGGTGGTGGACAAGCCGCTTATCCAGTACGCGGTAGAAGAGGCCTACAGCGCTGGCGTACGCCACATGATCTTTGTGACGGGCCGCAGCAAACGCGCCATCGAAGACCACTTTGACACCGCTTACGAACTCGAAAACGAACTCGAAGCCGCACACAAAGACGAACTCTTGGCATTGGTGCGCTCGGTGCAGCCCGACGACATGGTGTGTGCCTACGTGCGCCAACCCCGCTCACTGGGCTTGGGTCATGCGGTGTTGTGCGCCGAAGCCATGGTGGGCAACGAACCCTTTGCCGTGCTGCTGGCCGACGACCTGATGGTCGGTCTGGAAGGCGGCCCCTCGGTGCTCAGCCAAATGGTGGCCGCGCACACGCAGCAAGGGCGCTCGATTTTGGCGGTGCAAGAGGTCCCTTTGGCACATGTCAAACGCTATGGCATCGTGGCCGGTGAATCTGCGGGCAAACAGCTCATCCGTGTTGAGCAAATTGTGGAAAAACCCAGCCCCGAACAGGCCCCTTCCCGCATGGGCGTGGCCGGCCGGTACATCTTGACACCTGGAATTTTTGAAGAAATCCGCAACCAGCCTACGGGTGTGGGCGGCGAGATCCAGCTGACCGATGCGATCGCTCGACTGATGCAACGCGAAGCCGTCTACGCTTTTCAATACCAAGGCAAACGCTACGACTGCGGCAGCAAAGAAGGTTTTCTGGAAGCCACGGTGGAGCTGGCTTTACAGCACCCGCAAGTGGGGGCATCTTTCCGCGAATACCTCAAAGGCCTGAGCCTCTGACCGCTTTCAGCGGCGTTTGAGGGCAAACACAAACGCCGTTTCTGTCTTTTCCTGCATCAGCAAATCGTTGCCCGTCTGACGTGCAAAGGCTTCAAAGTCGCGCCAAGCACCGGGGTCGGTGGCGGTCACTTTGAGCACCTGCCCGCTGCTCATCTCGTTCAGGGCCTTCTTGGCCTTCAAAATGGGCAAGGGACAGTTCAGGCCACTGGTGTCAATCTCTTTGTCGATCTGCATCATGCATCCTGTTTTTGTTCTTGAGCAGTTTCTTGACTCTGCGCAGCACGTTCTTCCCATGTCATGAATTTAGGCTCGATGCCAATGGTGCGCAACCAGTCGCCCAAGGCGTAGCCCGTGCCTGCAGGCCAACAGATCAGATCTTTGAAGTCAAACATCTTGTGCTCGGCCAATTCGGGGGACAAACGCACCTCACCTTCAGCCACCGCATGGTAGGCAATGATCACTTGGTTCATGCGCTGGAAGTCGTACACCCCAATCAACTTGAGCGCTGAAACCTTCAGATTGGTTTCTTCGGCAATCTCGCGCTTGATGCCGTCCTCGGGGCTTTCGCCCGCCTCCATGAAGCCGGTGATCAGCGCAAAGCGGCGTCCAGGCCATGCCGCGTTGCGGGCCAACAAAATCTGATCGCCCACTTGCACAATGCCCGCCAAAACAGGCGTCGGATTGTTCCAGTGCGTGAAGTCACACGCCGTGCAACGCAGACGCATGGTCTCGCCGCCATCCTCCATTTGCGTCACCCAAGACAGGGGATTTGCGCACTGTGGGCAAAAACGGTATTCAGCCATTCCATCAGCTCCGGTCAAGTCAGGCGGGAAAAACGCCGGTCGATAAATAACGGTCACCGCGATCGCAGACGATGAACACGATGGTGGCGTTTTGCGCCGTCTTGGCCACTTGCTGGGCCACCCAGCACGCCCCCGCAGCCGAAATGCCCGCAAAAATCCCCTCGGTCCGTGCCATTTGGCGGCAAGTTTCCTCAGCATCACTCTGGCTGACATAAATCAGCTCATCCACATGGCTGGGGTCGTAGATCTTGGGCAGGTATTCCTGCGGCCACTTGCGAATACCCGGAATGCGAGAGCCCTCACTGGGCTGGGCACCGATGATGCGAATCGCTGGGTTTTTTTCTTTCAAAAACCGCGATACACCAGTGATGGTTCCGGTCGTGCCCATGGCACTGACAAAGTGGGTGACTTTGCCACCGGTTTGCTCCCAGATCTCGGGGCCGGTGGTTTCGTAATGAATGCGCGGGTTATCGGCGTTGGCAAACTGGTCCAGAATGCGACCCTTGCCCTGGGCGGCCATGTTGTCAGCCAAATCTCGGGCATATTCCATACCGCCGCTCTTGGGCGTCAAGATCAGTTCGGCACCAAACGCCTTCATGGTCTGAGCGCGTTCAATCGACAAATCCTCGGGCATGATCAAAATCATGCGGTAACCCTTGATGGCCGCAGCCATGGCCAGCGCAATGCCGGTGTTGCCCGAGGTGGCCTCGATCAAGGTGTCACCCGGCTTGATCTCGCCACGCTCTTCGGCTCGGCGAATCATCGACAAAGCGGGCCTGTCCTTCACGGAACCAGCCGGGTTGTTGCCCTCCAGCTTGCCCAAAATCACGTTGCCACGCGCCGCCGAATCGGCTGCCCCCAAGCGCTGCAAAGCCACCAATGGCGTTTTGCCGATCGCATCTTCAATGGTTGGATAAGTCATGGCCGTACTTTGCCATAACTTGAACGCCCTTGATGGCGGTGAGTCCGTCTGAAACTAACGTAGAAACCCGACTTAAAACTCTCACAGGAAAAGCCTGTTCAGCAAGTCCTCTCCATCGCCACAGGTCTCGTCTGCCATCCAAGTAGGGGCTGAGCAGTCAATGACCCCCATGGTGCTTCAACGCACTGAAGTTGCATAAACCCTGGCCCAGACTGAACCGTCGACAAATGGGCAACAGGCCGTGTCAACGCCCATAAGCGGGATGCAGGCCAAGCCACAGACCGAACCGTCCAACCACCTTTGACATTGCAGACCATCGAGACAGGAGCCCCTTTTATGCGCACTTCTATGTTCAGCACCACCACCCTCCCATGGTTGCTGGCTCTGTCGTCATCTTTGCTCATCACAGCTTGCGGTGGCAGCAAAGACCCGATCCTGGGCATGGGCCAATTGGTGACGCTCGCCCCCAGCGTCTCGGCCACCGCGCCTTTGGCAAGCAACCCGGCAGTGACTGGCATAGCCGTCAACACCCGCATTACGGCCACCTTCAACAAGCCGATGAGCCCCACCAGTCTCAACGCCGACACCTTGACCTTGCAATGTCCAGCGGGCGTCAATACCGTCGGAAGCGTTGATTACGACGCCCCCAGCCGCGTGGCCACATGGACGCCAGCGGCTAATTTGCCTGCAGGCACAAGATGTACAGCTACGGTAACCACTGGTGCCCAAGACACCAACGGCGCCCCTCTACCTGCCAACTACACATGGGCGTTTGTAACGGGCTCCACCAGCGACATCACGCGCCCCACCGTGACACAGCAAGTGCCTGCACAAGGCGCCATTTCAGCCACCAACACTCAGCTGATCGCGACCTTCAGCGAAGAAATGACGCCTTCCAGCCTCAACGCCGTGAGCTTTACCCTCCAAACCACCACAGACAACACCCCGGTCCTAGGCACCGTCAGCTATGCCGTGGGCGCACGCACAGCCACTTTAACGCCCACCACGCTTTTAACCAACAACACGACGTACACCGCCACCATCAGCACAGCAGCGATCGATTTGGCAGGCAACGCCATGCTGGCCCCCAAAGTCTGGACCTTCAGCACCGCCCAATCGCTCGACACCACGCCACCCACGGTCAGCTTGGTCAACCCGGACAACGACATCTCGGGCGTGTGCATCAACAAAACCGTGAACGTCACCTTCAGTGAAGCCATGGCGCCCTCGAGTTTGACCAACAACACCCTGACTTTGGCCCCCTCCAGCAGCTTGAACACACCCGTTGCGGCCGTCATCACCTACGATGCACAGACCCGCATCGCATCGATCAATCCCAGCACCAACTTGAGCGCGTCAACGGCTTACACCGCCACGGTGTTGGGCGGTGCCCTAGGCGCCAAAGACCTGGCGGGCAACGCCCTGCAGGTTGACAAAGTGTGGCGCTTCACCACGGGCACAAGTGAATGCCAAACCCCTGTGGCCTTGGGCTCTGCGTCCAACTTCGCCATTTTGGGATCTGCGGCCATCACCAACATCCCCACCTCACTGATCACAGGCGATGTCGGCCTGACACCCGACACTGGGGCCAACATCACCGGCTTCAGCGCACCCCTGACTTGCCCTGAAGTGGTGGGCCGCATTTATGCCGTCAACAGCTCAGGCCCCGCCTGTGCGCTGGTCGACGCCGTGCTGCTGGGCAATGCCAAAACCGATGCACTGGCCGCCTTCACCAACGCCACGGGCGCTGCTCGCGGCACGCCCACCGCCATCAGCACCAATCTTGAAGGCCTCACCTTTTATCCAGGCTTGTACCAATCGCTGACGACCATCGATTTGTCGGCGGGCGGTATCTTGACGCTGGACGCACAGGGTGATCCCAACGCCGTGTTTGTGATTCGCAGCGCCACGGCCATCAACGCTTTATCGACCAGCCAAGTGGTGCTGAGCGGCGGCGCCAAAGCCAGCAACGTTTTCTGGTCTGCGGGAAGCGCCATCACCTTGGGCGTCAACTCGGTCATGAAAGGCTCTTTGCTGGCCAGCACCGCCATCACCCTGCAAACCGGTGCCCAACTGGAAGGTCGGGCACTGAACCAAGGTGCCGCCGCAGCGGCCATCACCTGCGATGCCTGCACGATCACAGTGCCCAGTCCTTGAGTCGCACGACATTCCACCCCATGAATCGCGCCCATCTGGAGAAAAAAATGAGCCCCATGCCTGTCCTCACCCGAATCTTTTTGTGGCCGCTGGCCTTCTTGGTCAGCCCTGGTCTTTTGGCACAAGGTCTCAACACCCACAGTGGCATTTACCTGGGCCTTGGCGCGGGTGAATCCAAAGCACGCATCGACAGCGAACGCATCCGACAAGGCTTACTCGATCAAGGCTTGAGCACCAGCACCTTGACGGAAGATGGCCGTGACACCGGCTACAAAGCCTATGTGGGCATTCCCATTCACCCCAACTGGGCTGTGGAGGCCGGTTATTTTGACTTGGGTCGATTTGGATTTGACGCCACCACCGCGCCCGTCGGGGGCCTCACCGGCTCCGCCCGTATTCGCGGCCTGAACTTAGACTTGGTCGGCTTTTTGCCCATCACCGAACGCTGGTCTTTGATGGGGCGCGTAGGTGCGGCCTATGCGCAAACCCAAGACCGTTTCAGCGGCACCGGTGCCGTCACTGTGACCGACCCCTCACCCAGCCGACGCGAAACCCATTACAAATATGGCTTCGGTACGCAGTACGCCTTCACCCCTGCACTGAGCTTGCGGCTAGAGGCTGAGCGTTACAGAGTCAACGACGCAGTAGGCCAGCGCGGCGATGTGGACTTGTACACCTTGGGTTTGATTTACCGATTTGGTGGCCCCGCAGCACCCGCCCAAACCGTGGCTTACACCCCTTATGTACCGCCCGCAGAACCTATTGCACTGGCACAAGCCCAAGCACCTGCACCCGCTCCACTGCCACCTCCCGCGCCCATCGTGCTGGCACCACCCATCCCAGCACCTGAGCCAACACCGGCACCTGCACCCTGGGTCAAAGTCAAACTCGAGGCCGATTCGCTGTTCGGTTTTGACCAAGACAGCCTTCAGGCCGATGGCAAAAAAGCCTTAGACCAACTGATCTTGTCGCTTCAACGGGTTGACATTGAAGCGATCGAAGTCACGGGTCACACCGATCGCTTGGGTCGCAAGGCTTACAACGACAAACTGTCGCTGCGGCGCGCCGAAGCGGTGAAAAGCTACTTGATCCAAACGGGCGGCATTTCTGCGCCCAAAATCAACACCACGGGCATGGGCGCCATGCAACCAGAAACTCTGGCCAATGAATGCCAAGGCACCCAAGCCTCACGGACGCTGATCACTTGCCTGCGGGCAGATAGACGCGTTGAAGTGATGGTCTCGGGACAACAGCAGCCCTGAGTCCGCGTGAACATCTTTTAAAGAACGCCAACCAGACCAGCAAAATTCGCCTCAAAAAATGCCATAGTTTGCGTCTTCACAAATACCGCCCGGGTGGTGAAATTGGTAGACTCAGGGGACTCAAAAAAGTGAATGCCCTAGTAAACACTACAATTTATGCGGGTTGTAGCAAGGCGACAAAAAATTGTCCTACGCAATGTAGAACGCTGACGCCAAAAGCACACGATTTTTTCAGCACAAAATCACGCTGAAAAAACTCGCTAAATTCCCCAAAATTTTCAGCAAGTTTGAGCTGCTTGAACGTCCTGTTTCTGGACGTTGGGCTGGGCAAGTCTCATTCTGAGAGTCTTGCTTGCACGGGCCTTGGACATCTCAGTTCGTGACGGCAGGGATTGGTTTGATTGAGAAAAGAAATTGGACCACAGAAGTGAAAACATCTTCAGTTTTGGTGGAGCGTCATCACATCTAATTGATCACTCCAATGCCATTTTTGTCTGAAAAGTAAATTTTTGAACCATGAACTGCGATACCCGAAGGTTCCGAAAGACCGCCAGGCAACACTCCGGGTTGAAAGCCTTTACGGCCTGCCGTACCCACCAAGGTGGTGACCACACCAGCCGGGGTGATCTTGCGGATGGTACTGTTGACAGTGTCGGTCACATACACATTGCCACTGGTATCGGTGGCAACAAAACGAGGGAAATAAAAACTCGCTGCGGCGCCGGTGCCGTCGGCACTTCCACGCGTACCAGCAGTGCCCGCCAAGGTTGTGACCACACCAGCCGGGGTGATCTTGCGAATGGTGGAGTTGTCTTGGTCGGCTACATACACATTGCCGTTGACATCGGTGGCAACACCATTGGAAGCGTTAAACCTCGCTGCGGCGCCGGTGCCGTCGGCACTTCCACGCGTACCAGCAGTGCCCGCTAAAGTGGTCACCACGCCAGCTGGGGTGATTTTGCGGATGGTGTGGTTTGATCTGTCGACCACATACACATTACCGTCGGCATCTGTGGCAACACCAGTGGGGAGGTTAAACCTCGCTGCGGCGCCGGTGCCATCGGCACTTCCACTCGTACCAGCAGTGCCCGCTAAAGTGGTCACCACGCCAGATGGGGTGATCTTACGGATGGTGTTGTTTGAATAGTCGCCCACATACACATTGCCACTGGCATCGGTGGCGACACCATAGGGTAAGAAGAACCTCGCTTCGGATCCGGTGCCATCGGCACTACCACTCACACCCGCTGTGCCAGCCAAGGTGGTGACCACACCGTCTTTGGTGATCTTGCGGATGGTGTGGTTGTACCAGTCGGCCACATACACATTACCGCTAGCATCTGTGGCAACGCCACGTGGGGCATCAAAACTCGCTTCGGCTCCAGTGCCGTCAGCACCAATACGTTTACCCGCCAAAGTGGTGACCACGCCTGCTGGGGTGATCTTGCGAATGGTTTCGTTATAGTTGTCAGCTACATACACATTACCGTCGGCATCTGTGGCAACACCCCTAGGGTTATCGAATCTAGCTGCGGAGCCGGTGCCATCGGCACTGCCACTCGTACCAGCAGTGCCCGCTAAAGTGGTCACCACGCCAGTTGGGGTGATTTTGCGGATGGTGTTGTTTAAATAGTCGGCCACATACACATTGCCACTGGCATCGGTTGCAAGACCACTTAAACCGAAAAATCTAGCTGCTGCTCCAGTGCCGTCCGCGCTTCCATAAATACCCGGTGTGCCTGCAAGGGTGGTGACCACGCCAGCTGGGGTGATCTTGCGGATAGTACCTCTATCAGAGTCTGCCGAATACACATTGCCGCTGACATCGGTTGCAACAGCAACAGGTACCGCAAACCTCGCTGCTGCTCCAGTACCGTCTGCGCTGCCCCAACTCCCCGCGCTGCCAGCCAAGGTAGTGACCACGCCAGCAGGTGTGATCTTGCGGATAGTGTGGTTCCTGCTGTCGGCCACATACACATTGCCACTGGTATCGGTGGCAACAGAACGAGGTGAATAAAAACTCGCTGCGGCGCCGGTGCCGTCGGCACTTCCACTCGTACCAGCAGTGCCCGCTAAAGTGGTCACCACCCCAGCAGGGGTTATCTTGCGAATAGTGTGATTGCTGGTATCGGCCACATACACATTGCCGTTGACATCGGTGGCAACACCAAGGGGAGCGTTAAACCTCGCTGCGGCGCCGGTGCCATCGACACTACCATCGGACCTCGCCGCTGCTCCGCCGGTGCCATTGATACTTCCTGATACACGCCCCGTGCCCGCCAGGGTTGTGACCAAACCAGCCGGGGTGATCTTACGAATGGTGTGATTGCTGGTGTCGGCCACATACACATTCCCGCTAGCATCTGTGGCGACACCAAATGGATTGTTAAACCTCGCTTCGGTTCCGGTACCGTCGAAACCTGCATTCCCATCATACGGATTACCGGCAAAAATGCTTAAGAAAGAAAAGGAACTGGCGCCACCACTACCACCACATGAAATCAACAGACTTGATAAACAGACAATCAAGAATTTATATAAGCGCATGATGGAATCCGCAAGTTATACAGAAAAGTTCAATTCACATAAAAGACCGATCGGTCTGTTCATGACGACTTTCTAAAGCGTTTAATGGCTCGGAAGTTTTCCTGACTGTATAAAATATTCTAAGGATTAGAACCTGCCTTAAAAGAGTGGTTTTAGCAAAATCGGAATGGGTAAGAATCTCTGAACGAGGGGGAGCATCACCACAAGTCCCGATGTGCATCCATGTAAGCACGTGGCTCCATCGCTGAGAAAAAAAGCAACTGGATGATGTAACCAGGAATAAAGAAAGCAAAAAGACCATGTGCAGCTTTATTCACCTTGACCGATTTCGCCAACTTGCCTTCTTCATGTAAGTTGGCCAGCAGGTGGGTAATCGCACGAAGAATGTGCTGGAAGTGCAGCTGCAAATGTGCCTTGATCACTTCGTCCACCATGGCCGCACTCCATACGTGCAGACTCATCGCACGTCCTGCACCCAATGAAATTTGCCGCACCAAATCCAACAACATCACAAAAGCCTCTTCACGCTCCATCTCATGCGATGAATCTGCGATCTCATCAATTCGCTTACAAAACAAACCCAGGTTCTCATCAACGATGGCCAACAAAATCTCTCTCTTGCTTTTGAAATAAACGAAAAGAGCCCCATTGGAGATCCCACTGGCGATCAAGATGTCTTTGATGGTTGTGGCTTCATAACCATGCAGCGCAAAGACCTGTCTTGCACACATCAATATGTGTTGGCGCTTTTCCAAAAAGACAGTTTCTTTTAACTTTGGCATTAAACGCACTCCCTAAAAAAAATTTCACTCTTTTATATGGGTACTTTTCAAATGCAAAAGCCCTTGAAAAAGTGCCTATCCAAGTGGTTGTGAGCCGGCCAAAACCAAGTGACTTCAGCTAAAAGCAAAACTTCTTTTAACTTTGGAATTAAAAATAGTCACCATAAAGATCATCACTCTTTTATATTTCATGTGCAGTAGCCTTGTTTATCGAAAGGCGAAAATGAGATACAGCATTCCCTCTAACTCGTTGTTTGGCCAGCACAGACAGGTGATGCAGCTCCTTTGCCGCCTGCAACGACACCCCCACAAGCGGCACTGCACGGATGCTGGACTTGGTTTTTCTGTCGGAAAGACTGTTCCTGCGAATCCACAAATGCGGAATGTCATGCTCAAGCACCAGATCCTCACGCCTTGCAAACAAGGGCTAAGACAGGCGGAATCCCGTGTTCAACTGAACCAATGCCAGCAGCTTGTTCGGTGTTCTGCGGACGAGCAAGTGACTCTTGACCGACTGCAGCAATTCGGGAGTGATCTTTCGCATGTAGCGTTCGACCTCGCCCTCCCCCGGTATGTGCAAACCACGAAAAGGACTCAAGCGATCAATGTCAAGATGCCTGAATGACAAGTTCAGCATGGAATTCAGCGTGGCAAAGTGCTTGCGAACGGATATGGGGTTCAACCCGCGTGCTATCTGTGCGTCACGATATTTGGTGGCATGAAAGTGCCACGCTTACCAAAGCTCGCCCCATACCCAAGCCAAAATCATTTGACAACCAGCCCCGGACGCGGAGCCAAAAGCGTCAAAAATATGCCATAATCTGCGTCTTCACAAATACCGCCCGGGTGGTGAAATTGGTAGACTCAGGGGACTCAAAATCCCCCGCCGCAAGGCGTGCCGGTTCGAGTCCGGCCCCGGGCACCACTTTAAAAATCAAGCACTTAGCGGTGCTTGATTTTTTTTTGCCCGCCGCCATAGGCGCAAAGATTGGCGCTCCGTAGGCGCAAAAACTTTCTTTGATGTTTTATAGACGGTTCAAACCATGGGAATTGAGTACCAGTCCAAACTGTCGAAGTCGCCAACCGTTGCGATAGCTGGGTTTTTCTGCGACTGTTTCGCTGCGAGCGTTGTAAGTGTGGCGTGAGATCTTGTCGTCTTTGGCCCACGAAGGAATCAACCCGAACCTGGCCAAACCGCAGGCGACTCGACTTGACTGGTGGCTTTTCACCACGACTGGGGCAGCGAAGCCTGGGTAGGACTCATCGGGGTAGCCCGAAGGCAGGTCTACCCCCAGTTTCTCCTTGACCCACTGGGCGCGCTTTGTTGGCGTGAAATTAGTGCACACGGAAGCAGTCTAGCGCCGATGGGAATGAGAACGGCCCCGAATGGCCGCTTGGCAGCGATAGCGGTCGGTCGTATCCGACAGTAACTTCTTGGCTTCAACTCAGAAGCAGGCACTCGAACTCAGTAGTCACTGATTCGTCCGCTGACCGGTTTAATCTGATCAGCTGACAGTTGCAAAGCTCTGGATCGCTTCGAGGTGATGACGATCCTTTTATATTGGCGAGATGGCTAATACTGACTCAAAGCGGTCGTGCCACCATCCTAAATGCCTCGTGAGTTGTAGTGTCGGGGATTTTCTTGTGGCACCATATTGATTATGACCAGTCGACCTCGCGTACTCTCGAAATCGCCTACTCCTAGCCAGGTGCCGCCCTCACTCAACGAGGAAGCTTATCGCCTCATTGAAGAGATGATCGTGACTCTTGAACTCGCGCCGGGCAGCGTGGTGTCTGAGGCCATGCTCAGCGAACGCATCGGCATTGGGCATACGCCGATCCGTGAAGCCTTGCAGCGTCTGGCGCGCGAACATCTTGTTCAGATCTTGCCCCGTCGCGGTGTGGTGGTCACCGCCATCGACGTGGGTCATCAACTCCAAATCCTAGAGACACGGCGCGAACTCGACCGCCTTATTGCTCGATCTGCAGCTACGCGTGCCACTCTGGCAGAGCGCGAGACCATGGCCGCCATTGCTCAGAACATGGAGACTGCTGTGAAGTCTGATGACCTTGTAGCATTCCTGAAATGGGACAATGAAATGAACAGGCAGTCAGCACACAGCGCTCGGAACATTGTGGCTGCTGCGGCCGTGTCCGCTCTGCACTCGGCCTCACGGCGTTTCTGGTTCTACCATCACCATGATCAAGTCAACGCGACACTGCGTCTGCACGTGGCCCTTGCACGTGCGATGGCCTCCGGCAAATCTGACAAGGCTGCCGAGGCAAGTGATCGGTTGATTGATGATCTTTTCGGTTTCGCCCACAGGACCCTGATTACCCGCACTTGACAACTGGCATACCAGTCACATACCATGAACTCCTGTTTAAGGAGTTTGCCAGTGCGCCTCACCCATCTGCAGATCGAAACCTACCGCCGTGATGGATTTCTCACCCTTGATGGCCTTTTTTCTGCCCCTGAAGTAGCGGCCATGAGGGCCGAGCTTGAGCGAATTCAAGTGATCGACACCGATCACTTGGTGCGGGAAAAGGGAAGCAATATTGCCAAAACTATCTATCAGGTCCACGAGCAAGACGGCCCTACAGGTTCACCGGTGTTTCATGCCGTCTCGCGTACTTCACGTATGCTCGAGCCCGCACAGGATCTGCTTTCCGAGCAGGAGCTCTACATCCATCACACCAAATGCAATTTGAAGACCGCCATTGACGGTTCGGTGTGGGCGTGGCACCAGGACTACGGAACTTGGAAGCGAGATGGCATGCCTGAGGCACGTCCAACTACAGCGTTGGTCATGCTGGACGAGCCAACAGAAATGAACGGGTGCTTGTACTTCATTCCGGGCAGCCACAAAGAGGGCAATCTAGAGCCAGAATTCAACGACGCTACGGGCTACAAGTTTTATGTGACGCCGAAGGACAAGCTGCTAGAAATCATGGCTCGCAGCCCCGCACCGGTGGCGATCACTGGCAAGCCCGGCACCGTGGTGTTCTTTGACTGCAATATTCTGCACGCCTCGGGGCATAACTTGTCCCAGCACAATCGTTGGGCGATTTATGTGGTCTACAACCCGGTATCAAACCGGTGCAACGACGTTCCCAACCCACGTCCTGACTACGTACGGTCAACCAATACAAAACCACTCATCAAGGGAAGCGACCATATTTTCCCGCTTACAAGCTCGACGCAGGAAGCCAGATGAATACCCGCCATCAACGCATCCTTTCCCTTGAGCAGATCGGGGACTACCGCGATACGGGTTATCTCAATCTCCGTCAGGTACTTGATCCCAAATTGCTTGCGAGGCTGATCGCGACCACTGAGCGACTGTACGATGAGGGCCGATCACTCCAGCAAAAGTCAAAACATTACGACCTAGAGCCTGCGCATACCGCCCTTGCGCCACGTATCAGGCGTATCTCCAGCCCAACCGAACTAGATTCGGTGTATGTTGAAGCCGCTTTCGATTCGATCCTGGGTGACATCGCCGCAGACCTGCTTGGTGGAGCGGTCAAGTTTTACCACTCGAAGATCAATTTCAAACTGCCTCATGGAGGTGCAGAGATTGGCTGGCATCAGGACTGGCCGGTGTTTCCTCACACCAACACCAATCTTGTCGCTCTGAGCGTACCTTTGAATCCGTCCCGCGCCATCAATGGCTGCCTTCAGACGATCCCCGGCAGCCACAAGTTGGGGCCGCGCAGTCATTGGGAAAACGGCATCTATAAACTCAATTGCAACCACACGATGACGCGGGAAGACTTTGAGAACGTAGTCGACAATGAGCTGGATGTGGGAGATGTGGTGGCACATCACGGCCTCGCAGTGCACGGCTCCAGTCAAAATCGCTCGGACACCTTGCGCACGACCTACATCATTCAGTACGCCGCTGCTGACTCATTCGCCTATACCGCACCCGTTGTAGACAGCATCCATCGCAACCAGATGGTCAGGGGCGAGCCGGCTACTCATGCACGCGTGGAAACTGGAATCATTGAATTACCGCCGGATTTCTCGGCGGGATATTCAGGCATATACGCTTTGCAGACGGCCGGGAAGAACTAGGGCTTTTCGATAAGTACATCGGTGGAGCCACTTCCAGCAATGATTGAAGCACCCGACCCATTACGGCCATCAACTCTAGGTGCCATAACGGCATAATTGCAGCGATAGCGACCTAACGAACTCAAGGGCTTGATTCATGGTGCCTGGTAAAAGCCGTCACTGATTCACCCTGCAATGCTGTGACACCAACGACCGGTTTCGAAGGAACTGCAGTCGTCCTACCTAGCTAGTTAGCAGACCGCACTGAAAAATCGTGGGTGAAAGTCCGCTGCTCGAACCGGTGAACTCACTCTCTCGATCTTTAGGCGACTGACAAGGGCGAAGGTCTGGAGTGCAGCGATTGCCGCCGGTCGTGTCCTACAGTCATTTCGGGGCTTTCTGCCAAAAGCAGTCACTCAAACTCAGTCGTCACTGTTTCCTCCGCTGACCGCTTTCAGGTGACCAACTGACAGTTGCAAAGCTCTGGATCGCTTTAAGGTGATGACGGTCCGCTATATTGAAATTAATCACCGATTGGCAAATAGACGAGCTTTTTTTAGTACCACTAATGAAAAATTATCCGCCACCTAAGTTCAGCAGTGGTCATAGATTTTCATGAGTAATTCAGCACAAGAAAAAATTTCTAAAACCAACTAAGCGATACAAGTGCCAATTGTGGCCAAGCAATCAAGATCCCGACAGCGATCAAGTTTGCAATTACAAACGGCATCACACCCTTGAAGATGGTTGACAATTTCACATCAGGCAAGAGAGATTTGACCGTGAACACGTTCATGCCGACGGGTGGTGTCAGCATTCCGATTTCGATCATCATGACCACAAAAATACCAAACCAAATTGGCGACGCACCCAATTCAACTGCAATAACTGTAAAGATAGGCGCGGTTAGCAGCAGCAATCCCATTGCTTCCATTAGGGCGCCTAAGACCAGGTAAATCAGCACCATCACCAAAAGAACGCCCAACAGCGAGAAGCCGCTGTTTTTGATCCACTCAACCAACTGAAAAGTGAGTCCAGAAAGTGTGATGAAATTTGCGAAAACAAGCGCACCGAAGACGATCGCAAAGATCATGGCAGTTGTTGAGGCTGTCTCCTTCAGACATTCAAGCGCTGCCTGAAAATTCATCTTTCGACGAGCAACTGCAATCAGTAATGCCCCAGAGGCACCCATACCAGCGCATTCAGTGGCTGTGAAAACGCCTCCGTAAAGGCCGCCCATAACAAAGGCAAACAACACGATCGTTGACCAGACACCTTTCAAAGCTAAAAAGCGCGCTTTGATTGGCAAGCGCGTGCCCCGCGGACCTAGCGCAGGATTCAGCATCAAGGTGACCCAAACCGCGCCCAGAAAAAGAATGAGCAACAAAATACCGGGAATAACGGTTGCAATGAATAGTTGTCGGATATCGGTCTCGGTGAGCAAACCAAAGATAACAAGCGGCACCGAAGGGGGAATAAGTACACCCAATACACCACCAGAAGCAACTGTGCCGGTAGACAGGCTGTCGTGATAACCCAAGCGGCGCATAGGAGGCATTGCCACCTTGGTCATGGTGGCCGCTGTAGCGATCGAGCTGCCCGAAATGGCCGCAAACAAACCGCATGCAGCGAGCGTAGCGTGTGCCAACCCACCTTTAAGATGGCCAAGCCATGCATTGGCTGCGTCGTAAAGCTCACCACTGATATCAGCTTTGTGGACAAACAAGCCCATCAAAATGAACATAGGCAATACAGACATGCCGTAATTCGTCGAAGCATCGACGACCACTTGGCCCAACATGTGAAGCGAAGGGTCTATGCCGCGAAGGGCCGCGTAACCGCCTACACCGGCAAGCAGCATGGCAAAAGCCAGTGGAACGCCTGCAAATGCCAGCAAAAAAACAGCGGCAAAGCCAATCAGTGCTGCGGTCATACTACCCCCTCATGGCTGGTCAATGTTTGCCAGATTAGTGCCAATACCAAGCAGGTCGTTAGACCAGCGAAAAATGTCAATGCAAAGCTCAGTGGGGCGTGAGGTAAGTTAAGTACGATCGTGGCGGAGCCCGATTGCAGATCATCCAATCCTTGTAAGTACAAACGCCATGTCAGAAGACCCAGCGCCAAGGCGCTGACGGCATCGCACAAAATAATTTTTATTTTTTTACTGCGCAAACTTTTGACCATACCGTCTATCAGACTGACAGTGACATGCTCTCGTTGACGAGTCACTAATGGCAGTGCCGTAAAAATGACTAAAGCCATAGCAAATTCAATAATCTCCATGCTTCCACGGACAGGTGAGGAAAAAACGTAGCGGGCAAATACATCTGCAAATGTCAAAACCACGATCAATGCCACTGGAAGTGCGCTCAGCCACCCCAATACGCGAAATAGCAGATCCGAACGGTTTGCTTGTAAAGCAGAGCTGTTGTTGTTCATGTTTTTGGTCTCATAGGTGCTGGTTTGGCTGAGTCGGGGTCAGTCAAGCAGGCATTCTCAAAACAGGTTTAACAGTGACACCAGATTTGGCATCTTTTATCGCCTGGTCGATGGAATCAAAAGGGTAGATTTTCATTAATTTTTCAAAAGGGAAACTGCCCTGTGCTTGCATCCGGATCAGATCGGGAATAAACGCATCTGCATTGGCGTCGCCCTCAACAATACCGCGCAACGTCTTACCGTTGAGCATCATGTCTCGCACATCCACTTCCAAAGTGGTACCCAAAGGAGCGCCGCCAACAAAGCCGCAGCGTCCCAATGATCCGAGACAATCCAAGGCTTGTCGAAGTACAACACTGACAGCTGTGGTGTCCAAGCTGCATTGAGCGCCGCCGCCTGTGATCTCTCGAATGCGGGCCACCACGTCGGTCTGACCATCGGCCAAGACAGTATGCGTTGCACCCAAATCAGTGGCAAGGGTCAATCGCTCAGGCACCTTGTCGACAGCAATTAGAACAGCGGCACCAATAGCTTTAGCCGCCATCAAACCCGCCAGACCAACAGCACCCGCTCCAAAGACAACGAAAGATTCTCCCATTTGTGGTTTGAGCACATTGATGACAGCACCTGCACCGGTCTGAATGCCGCAACCCAGTGGCCCCAACAGTTCGAAAACCTCATTTGGTACAGAGTCCGGCACTTTCACTGCGTTGTTCTCGCTGCACAGGCAATGGGTGGCAAATGATGACTGTCCGAAAAAGTTATGCCGAACGGGTTGTCCTTGACGGGATAAAGCGGTGCTGCCATCACGACGCTGACCCAGAAAGTTATGCCCAAAAAAGTAGTGGCAGTAACTGGGTGCATGTCGTTGACAACTTGGGCATTCGCCGCAAAAGTTGTAGCTCAGGACCACACGATCGCCAACTTTCACTTTGGTAACCGCACTGCCAATGGATTCCACTATCCCCGTACCCTCATGGCCCAGCACAATAGGTTGTGACACTGGGAACGGTCGACCCATCACGGAAATGTCGGTATGGCAGACACCTGTTGCTACCAAACGCACCCGAATTTCAAGCTCACGTGGCGCTTCTAGCTCCAGTGTTTCAATCTCCAGTTGACCTTGAGGTGTATTCAGTACAGCGGCTTGAATTTGCATATCAATCCGCCTTGGCAATGGAAATGGTTTGAGCCGATACTGCCGCTTCCTGCTCTAGCAAACGTTCAGTCATATACCGCACACGTCCCAGTGCTGCATCGTTGCGCACAGATTTCATCTTTGCATCTGGCTGGCTGTTGATCACAGTTTGCTGCGCCTCGATGACCCAGCGATCTTCTGCAAATGCGGTGGCAATGCCTTGGCCTACGCGATCAATCATGCTGGCGTCGTCATGGGGAAACTGGCAGGGCTGCAACCAGAAATAATGTGTTGTTTGGTCAGTTTCTGGGGTGAGCAACGAAAAATGGCGCAGGTGTAATGCACCCTCTCGTTCATGTGGCTCGCCCTCACCCAGTGGCACAGACCCGGCCCAGTTTTCAAAGATCGAAGGAAGCCACCAAACCTGGCGATTCCAAAAATCCACTTTGCCCTCAAACTTCCCCGCCATGCCATGCAAAGGCGAGGGATCACAATTGTGAATCACTCGGTTTAAACGGATGCCCCGTTCAAACGGCGTGATTTCTGGACGCGCATTGGGGAAAGCATTGTTCGCCAGGGTCGTCCGGTGTACAAACGTCAGGTGGGTGAAGTCCAGCAGGTTGTCTGCTATCAGTTGGTAGTTTGCTTGGTAGTGGATATACCCGGTGGCAGTAGGCCACCCTGGAGCTCCGTTCCAGTGGACATCAACAATCTCGTCAGGGTTGGCGTTGACTGGATCACCCATCCATATCCAAAGCAAGTTGTGTCGCTCAACAAGGGGAAAGCTGCGGACGCACATACCGGGGGGAATTTGGGCTTGCCCAGGAATTTCCACGCATTGCCCGTTATCGTCAAAAACCATGCCGTGGTAGCGGCAACGGATGCCATGACTTTCCACATCGCCTAGGGATAGTGGGGCAAAGCGGTGGCAGCAACGATCTTCCAAGGCTACTGCTGTGCCAGCCGCCGTACGGAACAAAACCACCTTTTCATTCAGGAATGTACGGGCTAGTGGTTTGTCTGTGCACTCCACAGACATCCCTGCTACATACCAAGCATTTTTTACAAACATGTTGAACTCCAACCAAATTGAAGGGCTTCTTGGCTAAGCCAAGAGCCCTAGCGTCGCTGTTCAGCGGTTGGCAATGGCCTCAGTGCGATAAAAGTCAAGAGCCTCACGACCGTTCACCCCCAACTTTTGAGCATCGGTTAGCCATGACTGGGTGAGCGGAGCACCCAAGGCCTGTAGGTCTTTGTTGAAACTATCACTGGCCCTATGAAACTTGATGCCACTGGCTGCAGCATCTGCGCGCGCTTTGATTTCCAGATCGTCATACATCTTCATGCTCTGAGCAAGCGCTTCACCGCTGATAGATTCAATGGCTTTACGATCTTTTTCAGACAATCCAGTCCAGCGTTTTTTGTTGATGAACAAGACAAATGATGGGGCTGTCAGATTACCCGTAATGTCTGTGACGTCTGTAGCGTAGGATAAGGTCTTCAGACCGTTGGCATCCGACACCGAGTAGCCAGCAAAAGCATCTACGGTCTTTCCCGATACGATTTCATGACTGCGGGCAGCAGGTGCTGCCACCACGCCAGCACCTGCTGCCTGAAGAAGTGTTGCAGGCACACCGGGCAAGGCGTAAACCTTACGTCCCTTGAGCTTGTCCATGCCATCAATAGGGCCCTTCATGCCGTAGAAAACACCTGGGGGCAAGACGAACATGCCGAGCACATGAACATCTTCGATTTCCTTGACCTTGGCGAAATGTTTTTGGTAAGTGCGCCACAAAGCGACTGAACTTCCGCGCGAAGTGGTGTTGACAAAAGGAAGATGAGCAATTTGGTTGAGTTTGACCTGCTCAGCCATGAGCCCATGGAACTGATAGGCAACATCAAAGACTCCTTTGTTCACGCTCGCTATTTGCTGGTGGGGTGCCGCCAGACTTGATGGCGCTACATCAACCTTCACACGACCTTCGGTCACCTGGCCAATTCTTTCAGCCCAAGGCTTGATGACCATGCTGGTCACCGGATGTTGAGGTGCAAGAAAACTGTTGAGCAGCAGTGTGTTGCTTTGCGCGATACCGCTCAGGGGCAGGGTCAGCGCTAGCGCGCAGGCGAGAAGGGAGCGACGAAGGTTCACGGTTGTCTCCTGTTATGTGATGAACGGATTGAATGATAGGGAACGGCTTGTGCAAGATGCAAATCGATTTTTTGAGCCATTGATCAGAAAAACAAATCACAGGCGTGACATCTCTGTGAAAGCTACTAGGAGCCTTCAACGTTGCAAACGATCGTTTTTAAAGCCAGATATGACGGGTCAAGGACAAGCCACTGGCAATCAGCAGCAACGCAATGGTTCTTTTCATGATGACCGCCGGAATTTGCTTTGCCAGTCGGTTGCCAATCAGTACCCCAAGAGCGGCTATTGGAAGGCCAATGATCCAACGTTCAAAGGTTTGAGCACTGTTAACCTGATCTGAAATAGCCAGTACGGCGATGGCCACCGAGCCAGCCACAACCATCACCACGGGAACTGTGGCTCGAATTTCGGCAACATTCGGCAAGCGCCGTTGTAACAGCGCCAAGACAACTGGGCCTGCCGTTGCAAACATCACTTCAACAACGCCCAATACCGTGCTGCCTGCGTGATAGCCCCAACGGGAGGCGGTCGTAGTTGTGGGTGTAGCCGCCACCCTTAGTGCTCGAAGTCCAACGATAGCGATGTAGATCCCGAGTACGAACAGCGGCCAGCGTTTGTCGAGTTGACCCAGAAGCCATAAACCCACAACAGAGCCCACCGCCATGCCAGGCAGCATGGCATTCAGAGCATTCCATCTGACTTGGCGAAAATTCAGACCGCCATGCAATATGGAAGCGGGAATATCCAACAAAATGGCCAGCACTACTACTTCTGGCAATGGCCATATCCAAGCCAACAAAGGTACCGTGACCAACGCTGAACCGAACCCAGTGATTCCCAAAACAAGGTAACCCAAACCTAAAACAATGGCTGGATACAGCCAATCGGTCCACTCCATGATTTAACGCCCCAGTTGAAGGGCGTGGTGCTGAATCCAGCGAATCAGTCCAGAAGCGGCGGGCGTGAGGGGTAGATCGTGTCGCCTCAGAACGTAGATGGTCGGACTGGGTACAGGTTCATCAAGGGGAACACTGCACAAGAGATGTTTGAATGCATTGTGTTCATAGAGAGCCCGCGGCATGGTGGTGAGCATTTCCGAATGTGCAATGACACCAGGCAGGGCCAAGAAGGATTCGCACACGATGCCCATCCGAGGCTCAGGCAAGCCTTTACGTGCGAATGCATCACGGATGATGGCACCAGGCCCCCTCGGTGCACTTGAAAAAGCCCATAAACAATCTTTGAGTTCGGACAGCTGAGTGGCGAGGGCTTTGGGGTGGCCTTTCTGGCAAACGATCACAACATCACTCACATGCAGAGCTTGTGCTTCCAAGTCGGCATCCAGATCGTGTTTGTGAGCGGCCGTAAGTGCAAAGTCCAAACTACCATCACGAAGCTGTGGGGATACAGATGGGTATAAACCATCGCGTACGTTGACAGTCACAGATGGAAATTCTTTAGCAAAGCTGGCCAAGGCCTGAGGTAATGCACCTAGCGCAATGGCAGGGGAAGTGGCAAAAGTGATGTTCCCTTCCCAGCGCCCGCGCAATTGATCAATTTCTTCATGAGCTCGTCGACTCTCCGAAACAATCAGCCGCGCATGTTTCATGAAGGCATGCCCAAACGAGGTCAGCGTTACACCTCGCTTCGTGCGAGTCAGCAAAGGCGCTTTTAACTCTTCCTCCAGTTGCTGGATGGCGGCTGACAAGGCTGGCTGAGAAATATGCAGCAATTGTGCTGCAGCGCGCACGCTGCCCACTTCTTCAATGTAAATCAGCGCTTGCAGCGTTTGCAGTTTCACTTCAAGACCTTTGAGTGATTCAAAAAACAGATCATATCTGCAATAAATCGATTTGTTTAATGCACTGAGGCCCACTAGGATCGTGTCAAACGCGATAGGAGACTCAGTCATGTTCATTCGAAATTGCTGGTATGTAGCCGCTTGGGATATCGAAGTTCCCCAAGATGGTCTGTTTCAAAGAACTTTGCTCAATGAGCCAGTGTTGTTGTACCGCGACACACGCGGCCAAGTGGTTGCGCTAGAAAACCGATGCTGCCACCGCTCGGCCCCTCTCCACATGGGCCGTAAGGAAGGCGACTGTGTGAGGTGCATGTACCACGGCTTGAAATTCGACCCCTCTGGGGCCTGCGTGGAAATCCCGGGGCAAGCCCAAATCCCTCCCAAAACCTGCGTCAAGCGATACCCAGTTGTAGAACGTAATCGACTGGTCTGGATCTGGATGGGTGATCCAGCAAATGCCAATCCTGATGACATCGTCGATTATTTTTGGCATGACTCAGCTGATTGGCGCATGAAGCCCGGCTATATCCATTACCAAGCCAATTACAAGTTGATCATTGACAACTTGTTGGACTTCACGCACTTGGCTTGGGTTCACCCCACCACACTCGGCACTGACAGTGCTGCTGATCTGAAACCAAAAATTGAGCGCGATACCACCGGTAACGGCACCTTATCCATAAGCCGCTGGTACCTCAATGATGAGATGCCCAATCTGCACAAGAGCGTGGCCAAGTTCGAGGGCAAGGTCGACCGCTGGCAAATTTACCAATGGTCACCACCTGCTTTGTTGCGAATGGACGCTGGGTCTGCCCCAGCAGGAACCGGTGCTGCGGATGGTCATCGCGTCCCAGAGGCGGTGCAGTTCCGTCACACCTCGATTCAGACACCTGAGACCGAAACCACCAGCCATTATTGGTTTTGCCAAGCGCGAAATTTTGACCTCGACGATGAGGCCATGACCGAAAAGATTTTCCAAAACGTCGTGGTGGCTTTTGAAGAGGATCGCACGGTCATCGAAGGGCAACAAAAGATCCTCAGTCTTGTGCCCAATCGGCCGATGGTTCCAATCGCAGCCGATGCCGGTCTCAACCAAGCGCGCTGGTTACTCGATCGCTTGGCTAAGGCTGAAGCACAAGACCCTTCTGGAAACCCGACATGAGTGTCGATATTGATGTCATCGTCAGCAGTGTGCGCGCAGTGGCGCGTGATGTGCTGGCGATAGAACTTCGCCACAAATCAGGGCAGAGCTTGCCCGCTGCACAAGCCGGAGCACACATCGACCTTGCCTTGCCCAACGGCCTCGTGCGCCAGTATTCATTGGTCAATGCCACAGGGCAAAAGAGTGCGGACTCCTATGTGGTTGCGGTTGGCTTAGACGCTAACAGTCGTGGGGGCTCGGTCTGGATCCATGACAGGCTCAAGGCGGGGCAGGCCATGCGGGTCAGTGCACCGCGAAATCTGTTTGAGATGGCACCCGAGCACCGCCGAGTTTTGTTATTGGCTGGGGGCATCGGCATCACTCCCATCTATGCCATGGCCCAGGCCTGTGCTCATCAAGGGCTGGACTTTGAGTTGTGGGCCAGCGCTCGCTCTGCACCACGTCTAGCTTATCTAGAAGAGATCAAGAACCTGGCCAAAGGACGTTTGCATCTGCATTTTGACGATGAGCAAGGCGGCCCAATGGATCTCTCCTCCCGCTTGCAACAACAGCAGTGGGGTGCGGTCTATGCCTGCGGCCCAGCCCCCATGTTGGATGCACTCACTGCTGCTACGGCCCACTGGACATCTGGGTCGGTACGCATGGAGCGCTTTAAAGGCGCAGAAGTCAGCACCAGTGGGCGCAAACCATTTGAGCTGAAGCTCCAAAAATCCGGGCTGAGTACCACTGTCAACGAAAACGAGAGCGTGCTTGATGCCATGGAGCGACTGGGAGTGGATTACCCATGGTCATGCCGAGAAGGCATTTGTGGCACCTGCGAAGCCTCAGTGCTTTCTGGTGAGGTGCAACACCTTGATTTTGTGCTCACCCCAGAGGAGCGTGCAGAACAGCGTCGCATTATGGTCTGTGTCTCGCGATGCGGTGGCGGTTCATTGGTTTTAGATATTTGAAAGAGATGACCATGCAATTGAAAAACAAAGTAGCCATCGTGACAGGTGGCGCATCGGGGTTTGGCGCGGCTATTGCGCGGCGGTTGAGCCAGTGTGGTGCGGCTGTGATGGTTGCCGACCTGAATGCTGAAGGGGCAAATCGAATGGCCGCTGAATTGACCGCAGCAGGCGGCCGTGCAGCGGCCATGCCGTGCGATGTGGCACAACAGGCGGATTACCAAAGCATGGTGGCTAGCAGCATCGAGCAACTAGGTGGGCTGCATATTGTTGTCAATAACGCTGGCACTACCCACCGCAATAAGCCCGCTTTACAAGTGACCGAAGAAGAGTTTGACCGAGTTTATAGAGTAAATCTGAAAAGTCTCTATTGGTCAGCGCAGTTCGCTTTGCCACACTTCACGGCACAAGGTCATGGCGTGATGGTCAACGTTGCGTCCACCACTGGTGTACGGCCAGGGCCTGGGTTAACTTGGTACAGCGGAAGCAAAGCGGCCATGATCAACATTACCAAGGGGTTGGCTCTGGAATTTGCTCGAGGGGGTATTCGCATCAATGCGGTCAATCCCATGATCGGTGAAACCCCAATGATGGCCGACTTCATGGGCATGGAGGACACCCCCGCTAACAGAGAAAAATTTCTTGCGCGTATCCCTCTCGGACGTTTTACCCAGCCCAATGATGTGGCTTCAGCTGTAGCTTTCCTTGCATCAGATGATGCGAGTTTCCTTACCGGCGTTTGTTTGGATGTAGATGGGGGACGCAACATATGAGCACCACCACTTTGACTTACGAATGCCCACCCATGTTGTTGGGTGGCGAGTGGCGATTGGGTAGCCATGCCCAACGCTCGCCAGTTCGAAATCCTGCCAACGGTGAGTTACTGGGAGAATTGGGGCTTGCCAGCACGGATGACCTGCAATTGGCCTTGCAAACAACGCAAAAGGCTTTTGAGCATTGGCGCCAAGTGCCCGCCCATGATCGGTGTGCAAGGCTCGAGCGTGGGGTTGCTCGTTTGCGTGAAAACACAGAACGCATTGCCACCTTGTTGACTTTGGAGCAAGGTAAGCCTTTGGCTGAAGCGCGGGCTGAATGTGCCATGGCTGCCGACCTGATCAAGTGGTATGCCGAAGAAGCGCGACGTGTCTATGGGCGAGTGGTCCCAGCACGTTTACCCAACAGCCGAATGGACGTGCTCAAATTTCCAGTCGGTCCGGTGGCTGCTTTTTCGCCATGGAATTTCCCCTTGGTTTTGTCAGCACGCAAAATTGGCGGAGCCTTGGCAGCTGGCTGCTCCATCATCGTCAAAGGGGCCGAAGAAACGCCAGCTAGCGTAGCAGCCATGGTCGAGTGCCTTAATCAAGAATTGCCGGCTGGTGTTTTGCAATTGATCTACGGCGTTCCCAGTGAAGTGTCAGAGATCCTTATTCGGTCTCCCATCATCCGGAAAGTTACATTCACCGGCTCAGTCCCCGTGGGGCGTCATTTGGCGGGCATGGCAGCGCAGCACCTCAAGCGCATCACATTGGAGTTGGGTGGGCACGCCCCAGTGATCATTTGTGGCGACACTGACCTGCAGCGTGCAGTCAATTTGATGGTCCAACACAAGTTTCGCAACGCAGGCCAGGCCTGTTTGGCTCCGACGCGCTTCTATGTGGAAAAGCGAATCTACGGCGATTTTTTGGATGCCTTTGGCGCAGCCATGCAGGCTTTGCGAGTGGGTTCGGGTATTGAAAGCAGCACTCAAATGGGCCCTGTGGCGAGTACACGGCGGCAATCGGCGGTACGCGACCTCATCGAACGTTCTGTCGCTATGGGGGCTCGCTCTGTGACGGGCTTGGCGCCAGAGCAAGGCAGCTTTGTAGCTCCAACCTTGCTGGCTGATGTGCCGCTGAATGCACCTGTGTTGACAGAAGAGCCCTTTGGGCCTGTAGCGAGCGCCATGCCCTACGAAACATTGGAACAAGCCCTTGGAATGGCCAACAACAATCCCTATGGGTTGGCTGGCTATTTGTTCACTGATTCGGCGAAAACCATCTTGTCGGTCTCAGAGCGTCTTGAAGTGGGCAGCCTGGCCATCAACGGCATGGGCGTTTCTGTACCAGAAGCGCCTTTTGGTGGAGTCAAAGACAGCGGCTACGGCAGTGAATCTGGCATTGAGGGAATGGAGGCCTTCCTTGACACCAAATTCACACATTACGTTGCGTGAAAGCTGACCCTAAATGAAGAGAAATTTCTCTTCATTTAGAAATCTGAACCAGTACAGATCCAAACCATCAAAACATGACACAAGTCAGCAAAAAACGGCCCAACATCATCTTCATCGTGGCCGATGACCTCGGCTTTGCGGATCTCAGCTGCTATGGCGGCCGCGACGCGAAGTTCGGCAAGGTATCGCCCGTGCTAGACCAGTTGGCTGCAGGTGGTCTGAAGTTCACACAGGGTTATGCCAACTCGCCCGTGTGCTCCCCCACCCGCTTTGCGCTGATGACAGCCCGCTACCAGTACCGCCTTCGCGGCGGTGCCGACGAGCCGATCAGCAGTAAGAGCAAAGGCAGCACCGTGCTGGGACTGCCGCCCGAGCACCCCACGCTGCCTTCCCTGCTCAAGGCCAGTGGCTACCGCACGGCCTTGATTGGCAAGTGGCACCTCGGTTACCCGCCGCACTTCAGCCCGATCAAGTCAGGTTACGAAGAGTTCTTTGGTCCCATGTCGGGCGGGGTGGATTACTTCACCCACGCCAGCAACAACGGCACGCACGACCTGTACAGCAATGAAGAAGAAAAGCACGAAGACGGATACCTGACCGACCTGCTCTCGCAGCGTGCGGTCGACTACGTGAACCGCATGGCCCCGGCCGCTGAGCAGGGCACGCCTTTCTTTTTGAGCTTGCACTACACCGCGCCGCACTGGCCATGGGAAACCCGTGAAGACCATGCGCTGGCCCAAGAGGTCAAAGACAACCTGTTCCACCTGCACGGCGGCAACATCCACACCTACCACCGCATGATCCACCACATGGACGAAGGCATTGGCTGGGTGGTGGACGCGCTCACAAAGACGGGGCAACTGGACAACACTCTGATCGTCTTCACCAGCGACAACGGCGGCGAGCGCTTTTCTGACAACTGGCCCTTGGTGGGCGGCAAGATGGACCTGACCGAAGGCGGCATCCGTGTGCCGTGGATCGCGCACTGGCCCGCCGTGATTGCGCCGGGCGGCACCTCCACCCAGCACTGCATGACCATGGACTGGTCGGCCACCATGGTCGAGCTGGCAGGTGCCAAGGCCCATGAGGACTTGCCCTTTGACGGCGTGTCCATGCTGCCTGTACTGCGGGATGCCCAGCACCAGTTTGAGCGGCCGCTGTACTGGCGCATGAACCACCGGGGGCAACGCGCCCTGCGCATGGGCGATTACAAATACCTGCGTGTAGACGGCCACGACTATTTGTTCAACATCCCGGCGGACGAACGCGAGCGGGCTAACTTGGCCAAGCACCAGCCTGAGAAACTTCAAGCTTTGCGTGCCGCTTGGGAAGCCTGGGACGCTACAGTGCCAGCCATCCCCGAAGACGCAGCGGTGAGCCTTGGCTACTCAAAAGCCGATATGCCGCAGAGATAAGTCATGTCGGACCCGTTGATGAGCGAAGAACATTTAGGAAAAGAGCCCGATTACCGTTTTTCTTTGGCCAATGAGCGAACCTTCTTGGCGTGGATACGCACTGCTTTGGCGTTGTTAGCCGGCGGTGTCTTGCTTTACCAGTACGGCACCCGGATCGAGCCGATTGGACTTCGCCTTGGTTTGTGCTCTGGACTCATCATGATGTCAGGTGCACTGTCACTCGGAGCCTATCTGCACTGGCGTCGATGTGACCATGCCATGCGGCACGACGCCCCGCTACCGAAGTCCTTCTTGATTGTTTTTTTAGCGGCGGCAGTGATGGTTTTAGCGATGATTACTGCCGGATCTCTGGTGTTGCTGTGAATCTCCCTCATGACGCCGGTTTACAAGCCGAAAGAACAGCTTTGGCTTGGAAAAGAACAGCCTTGATCATGATGGCGACCGTTCTTATCGTTTTACGACTGGGAATACAAAAAGAGCAAGTGTCGTTGTTGTTAGCTTGTGCGCTTCTTTCGCTATTTGCCGGAGCTTTCGCGCTGCTCGCCTACCTTAGATGGGAGCGTCTGATTGCAAAACGGTGCAATTCAAACTCTGGCTTGGCTGTTGGTGTTGCAAGCTTTTTAACCACTGTGGCTGCTTTGTTTGGATCTTTCACCCTTTTGGTGTGACTGCGTTGAATTGCGGTCATCGGATGAGAGGTATGACGGGCTCTAGGCGGCCAGAAGCAGTCATCAAAAGCAAATCGCCAAATGTCCGTTTCCTGAATCCACACTGCCAAACGCCCCCATACAAATGAAGGCCATCAAATGATCATTGTTCATGCACACCATGGTTGCCATCGTCTTCTTCCGATTCAGGAATCTTTTGGTCAATTTTTTCCATGTTGTCCAGCAGCTTCAAAAAGTAATGAAGCGTGTGGGCCATGTCGCCCATTGAGAAATCCTGCAGAGCCTGCTCGTAGTAGGCCTTGATTTTTGGTTGGGCCAGATCCATCCAGACATGCCGTCCTGACTCCGTCATCACGATCAAACGCGAACGGCGATCACGCCCGTCTGTACTCATTTCAATATGGCCATCGCGTGTCATCCGGGTGATCAAGCCAGACAGGTTCTGTCGGCTAACCATCAGGTAACGCGCCAACTCGCCCACCCCCATGCCCTGCGCTGCTTCGGGCCGTGACAGTGCTCCCAGCACCGCCCATTGCTGCGTGGTCAGACCTTCATCCTGTACCGCACGGCTACCTGTTTTGTGCAACATGTTGGCACATTGATACAGCTTGAAGAAAATCCGATTGGCCAGTTCCATACGCGCTTCTTTTGCTTGTGACATAGGGTAAACGATAGGTTATTGAACTCGAAAAAGACTTGAAGTGGAATATGTGAAAACCCTAGAATAAGACAACATGTTGACATATGTTTGATATCAAGAAATTTCCAAACCATTTCAAATCACGGAGAAAGTCATGAAAGACCTCAAAGGCAAAACAGCGATTGTGACCGGTGGCGGCGGCGGTATTGGTGGGGCCACCAGCCGCCGCTTTGCCGACGAAGGCGCCCAAGTTGCGGTGTTCGACATGAACCTGGAAGCCGCCCAGAAAGTAGCCGACGGTATCGTGGCCGCTGGCGGCCAGGCCAAGGCTTTTGCGTGCAACATCACCGACCGTGCACAGGTTGACGCCGCCGTTGCGGCCGCACAAGCACAGTTAGGGCCCATCGACATTCTGGTGAACAACGCAGGCTGGGACATCTTCAAACCCTTCACCAAAACCATACCCGCCGAGTGGGACAAACTGATCGCCATCAACCTGACAGGCGCTTTGCACATGCATCACGCTGTGTTGCCCGGCATGGTGGCCCGCGGCGGTGGCCGTATCGTCAACATCGCATCGGACGCAGCCCGTGGCGGCTCTTCGGGTGAAGCCGTTTACGCTGCTTGCAAGGGCGGCCTGGTCGCCTTATCCAAAACGCTGGCACGCGAACACGCCCGCCACAACATCACCGTCAACGTGGTCTGCCCCGGCCCGACCGATACCGCCTTGCTGGCCGGTTTTGCCGAAGGTGCTTCTAACCCCGAAAAACTCATGGACGCCTTCAAGAAGGCCATCCCGCTGGGCCGCCTGGGCCAGCCCGATGACCTCGCAGGTGCCATCGTCTTCCTGAGCAGCGCCGATTCGTCCTTCATCACCGGCCAGGTCCTGAGCGTCTCGGGCGGCCTGACCATGCACGGCTGATCGATCACCCCTATTCAACTGGAGAAAAACATGCAATTCGAAGACATCCTGTACGAAAACCGCAACGGCGTAGCCTGGATCACGATCAACCGCCCCGACAAAATGAACGCCTTTCGCGGCACGACCTGCGACGAAATCATCAAGGCCCTGAACAAAGCCGGTTACGACCGAAGCATCGGCTGCATCGTGCTGGCCGGTGCTGGTGACCGCGCTTTCTGCACAGGTGGCGACCAGTCGGCCCACGACGGCAACTACGACGGTCGGGGCACCATTGGCCTGCCGATGGAAGAGCTGCACACCGCCATCCGCGATGTGCCCAAGCCGGTGATCGCCCGCGTGCAAGGCTTTGCGATTGGCGGCGGCAACGTGTTGTGCACCATCTGCGACCTGACCATTTGCTCGGACAAAGCCATCTTCGGCCAAGTCGGACCTAAGATGGGTTCAGTCGACCCCGGCTACGGCACCGCTTTCCTGGCCCGCGTGGTCGGCGAGAAAAAAGCCCGCGAAATCTGGTACCTCAACAAGCGCTACTCCGGTCAAGAAGCCGTGGACATGGGCCTGGCCAACATCTGTGTGCCGCATGAGCAACTCGACGCCACCGTGCAGGAATGGGCCGAAACCATCTGCGAACGCAGCCCCACCGCCATTGCGATTGCCAAGCGCAGCTTCAACATGGACACGGCCCACCAGTCGGGCATCGCGGGCATGGGCATGTACGCACTCAAGCTGTACTACGACACCGAAGAGTCGCGCGAAGGCGTGAAGGCCTTGCAGGAAAAGCGCAAGCCCGACTTCCGCAAGTACGCCAAGTGAACGCAAAGACTGAGGACATCAGATGAACCCCAACCCCTACATCAACGAAGACCTGCAGGCACTGGCTGAGAGCGTGCGACGCTTTGCCGATGAAAAGATCAAGCCCGGTTTTCTGGAGCGTGACAAAACGAGGGAGTTTGACCTTGGCCTGCTGCGCGAGATGGGTGATTTGGGCTTCATCTGCCCCGAAGTGCCCGAGGAGTTCGGCGGCTTGGGCATGGGCTGTGTGGCGGCAGGAGTGATCCACGAAGAAATTGCCCGCGCCGATCTGAGCTTTTCTTACCTGAACCTGTTGGCATCGCTGAACAGCCAGATCCTCTACAAGTACGGCAACCCCGAAGTGGTGCGCCCTTGGCTCGACAAAATCCGGGAGGGTCGCGCCATCTGTGCCATCGCCCTGACCGAGCCGAGAGGCGGATCAGACGCGGCCAACTTGCGTTTGCGGGTTGAACGCGATGGTGATTTTTATGTCATCAACGGTGAGAAGACTTCGATCTCGGCGGCTGATCAAGCCGACATCACCGTCGTATTTGGCCGCACCGGCACACCCGAGTCGGGCGCCCATGGCGTCACCGCCTTGCTGGTGCCCATGGACACGCCTGGGCTGACCACCAGCCGCTTTGACTGCCACGGTCAGCGCTCCATCGGTCGCGGCTCCATCTTCTTCGAAAACGTTCGCATACCTGTCAGCCACCGCTTGGGCGACGAGAACAAAGGCTTTGTCCAAGTCATGCACGGCTTTGACTATTCGCGCTCTCTGATCGGACTGCAATGCCTGGCCGTAGCACGCGTGGCGCTCGAGGAAACCTGGGAGTACATCACCCAACGCCAGGCCTTTGGCCAGCCCTTGTCGGCTTTCCAGGGTGTCACTCACCCCTTGGCCCAATATGACACCGAGGTCGAAGGCGCACGCCTGGTTTGTCTTCAAGGTCTCTGGCTCAAAGATCAAGGCTTACCGCACTCTGCCGAGGCTGGCATGGCCAAGTGGTGGGGCCCCAAACTTGCCTATGACGTGATCCACCAATGCCTGCTCTGCTTCGGTCATGGTGGTTATGACCGAGGCCTGATGGAGCAACGCATGCGCGACGTGCTGGGTTTCCAGATCGGTGACGGGACCGCACAGATCATGAAAACCATCATCGCGCGTACCCGTGCGGGCCGCAAGAACGTGCCCGCCTGACATTTTGATCATCAAGAAAAACATTCAATCTCAAAGGAGACAAACATGGAATTCGATGCCGTATTACTGCCCGCACGCCGTGACGACATGATCGAACAAGGACTGTGGCATGAACGCACCATCAACCAAGACCTGGACGCTTGCGTCGCCGCTTGTCCCGACAAACTGGCACTGACTGCCTACCGTGTTGAAGCCGATGATGTGCGCCGATTCACCTACCGTGAACTGGCGCAGATGGCCGACCGGGTGGCTGTGGGATTGGCCCGATTGGGCGTGCAAAAGAACGACATCGTGGCCTGCCAGTTGCCCAACTGGTGGCATTTCACTGTGACCTATCTGGCGTGCTCGCGCATCGGTGCGGTCATCAACCCGCTGATGCACATCTTCCGCGAGCGTGAATTGAATTTCATGCTCAAGCATGGCGAGGCCAAGGTCATCATCGCACCTAAGACGTTTCGGGGTTTTGACTTCGAGCAGATGATCACCGCGATCCAGCCTGGCCTGCCGCATCTGCAGCATGTGGTGGTGATCGATGGCCATGGCCCCAACAGCTTCGAAGCCTTGCTGAGCGGCCCCACCTGGGAAAACGAGCCCGATGCTGCAAGCATCCTGAGTGCGCACCGCCCTGGCCCGGATGACATCACCCAGCTCATCTACACCTCGGGCACCACAGGCGAACCTAAAGGCGTGATGCATTCGGCCAACACCGTGATGGCCAACATCATTCCTTATGCCAAGCGTCTGCAACTCGATGCCGAGGATGTGGTGTTGATGGCCTCGCCCATGGCACACCAAACTGGCTTCATGTACGGCCTGATGATGCCCATCATGCTCAAGGCCAGTGCGGTTTTGCAGGACATCTGGGAGCCCAAGAAGGCGGTCGAGGTGATCAACGCCGAAAAAGCCAGCTTCACGATGGCTTCCACGCCGTTTCTGACCGACTTGACACGCGTGGTGACGGAAAACAAAACACCGGTGCCTAGCCTCAAGACTTTCTTGTGTGCTGGCGCTCCGATACCCGGTCCATTGGTCGAGCAGGCGCGTGCCACTTTAGGCACCAAAATCGTATCGGCCTGGGGCATGAGTGAAAACGGGGCCGTCACACTGATCCGGCTCGATGATCCCGATGAACGCGCTTTCAACACAGATGGCCTGCCCCTTCCCGGGGTTGAGCTCAAGGTGGTGGAAGCCGACGCCTCGGGTCCTGCACTGCCTGCAGGCACGCAAGGCAAGTTGTATCTGCGTGCCTGCTCCAACTTTGGCGGATACCTCAAGCGACAGCACCTCAACGGCACCGACGCCGAAGGCTGGTTTGACACAGGCGATCTGGCCCGTATCGACGAGCAAGGCTACGTCCGCATCACCGGGCGCAGCAAGGACGTGATCATCCGA
This sequence comes from Akkermansia muciniphila, assembly GCA_943331105.2. Lineage (GTDB taxonomy): Bacteria > Pseudomonadota > Gammaproteobacteria > Burkholderiales > Burkholderiaceae_C > Limnohabitans_A. The sequence goes on along the minus strand of CALQKH020000005.1, from coordinate 116,869 downwards.
GGCGGCGAAAACATCCCAGTGGTCGAGATCGAGTCACTGCTCTACAAGCACCCTGCAGTGGCCTTGGTAGCCATCGTGGCTTATCCCGACGAACGCCTGGGCGAACGGGCCTGCGCCGTGGTGGTGCCCAAGCCCGGTCAAACCTTCGACATGCCAACCATGGTCGCTTACCTCAAAGAGCAGAAGGTTGCGATTCAGTACATCCCGGAACGACTCGAAGTTCGGCAAAGCATGCCGTCCACTCCATCCGGAAAGATCCAGAAATTCAAGCTGCGCGAGGATTTGCGCGACGGTGCAGCTGCATAAAGAGCGCCAACCACTTCATCACCTCAATAGGAGACTTACCATGACATCCACAACCCGTTTTCAACTGCGTCGCACTTTGACGGTCGCAGGTCTTTCACTTCTGGGGCTTTGCGCCAGCGGCATCAGCCATGCGCAAAGCTGGCCCAGCAAGCCCATTCGTATCGTTGTGGGATTTGCACCTGGTGGTACCACCGATGCCATGGCGCGTATGGTTGCTCAGAGCTTGACCGAGAGTCTGGGCCAGTCCGTGGTCATTGATAACAAGCCCGGTGCCAGCGGCAACATTGCCGCATCAGAAGTGGCCCGTGCAACGCCCGATGGCCATACCCTGTTCATCTCTCCTACATCGGTTGAGACTGTCAATCCTCACCTGATCAAGTCCACTTTGCTGCCTTCGCGTGACCTCACACCAGTCAGTGGCATTGGCAAGTCCCAAATGTATTTGGTGACTAAGCCTCAAAGCACCGCAAAGGATGTGCGTGAACTGGTCGCACAAGCCAAATCCGGAAAAATGTCCTACGCATCCGCAGGTGCTGGCACCCCACCTCACCTGGCTTGCGAGCTCTTCAAACAAGCCACTGGTACCAACATCCTGCACGTGCCTTACAAAGGTGCTGCTCCAGCCTTGCAGGATGTTCTGGCAGGGCAAGCAGACATGGTTTGCGACCCCGGTATTGCCTTCCCGCACATCCGCACTGGAAAGGTCAAATTGTTGGCGGTCGTCAGCGAGAAGCGCTCACCATTTTTCCCGGATGTACCCACTGTGGGCGAGCAAGGCTTCAAGGGTGCCAATCTGGACATCTGGTTCGGCATGTGGGCTCCTAACGGCACACCTGCAGACGTCATTGCCCGTTTGAACCGGGAAGTGGCCAAAGCACTTGCCTCACCGACCCTGAAAGCCCGTTACGCAGAGCTCGGTGGTGAGAACGTCGCTCTGGATACAGCTGAATTCAAGGCATTGCTGGCCAACGAAGCCAAGATCCTGGGTGCCTTGATCCGCGATCAGAAGATCTCGGTCGAATGATCAAGGGAGTTTCATGTCCGAGTCACCTATCCTGACTGTCCGACACGGTCGTGTCGGCGTCATCTCCCTGAACCGGCCAGCACAGCTGAATGCCCTGAACGATGCACTGATGGACGCTTTAGGCAAGGCCTTACTTGATCTGGATGGTGACTCGGATATTGGTGCGATTGTCATCACCGGCAGCGACAAAGCGTTTGCCGCCGGTGCAGACATCGCCGTCATGGCGGACTGGACCTACATGGATGTGTTCCAAAGTGGATTCATCACCCGCAACTGGGAAACCATCCGTCAAGTACGTAAGCCGGTGATTGCGGCGGTGGCGGGTTATGCCATGGGAGGCGGCTGCGAGTTGGCTCTGGCCTGCGACATCGTGATCGCGGCCGAGTCGGCCCAGTTTGCACTGCCCGAGATCAAGCTGGCGATGCTGCCCGGTGCGGGTGGCACCCAGCGCCTGCCCCGCGCCATCGGCAAGGCCAAGGCCATGGACATGTGCCTGTCGGCCCGCATGCTGAACGCCGAAGAGGCCGACCGCTATGGCCTGGTATCGCGTGTGGTACCCGATGCCGAGCTGCAGACAACAACCATGAAACTCGCCATACAGATTTCGGGCTACTCGCTGCCTGCGCTCATGGCCATCAAGGAGTCGGTCAACCGCGCCCACGAAGCCAGCCTCACCGAGGGCATCTTGTTCGAGCGCCGTGCGCTGCACGCGCGGTTTGCCAGCGCCGACGCCCACGAAGGCATGCACGCTTTTTTAGACAAGCGTAAACCTGTTTTCCAGCATCGTTAATTCACCATCCACCATGGCTCTCGACTCTGAATCCTTTGACATTTTGTTACCCACCCTCCAGCGCTTCATTCGTGAGCGTCTGATCCCGGCAGAAGACCACCTCGAAGAGCATGATGATGTGCCGCTGGACATTGTCCAGGACATGAAGGACATGGGCCTGTTTGGCTTGACGGTGCCCGAGGAATACGACGGCATCGGCCTTTCGGTGAGCCAAGAAGTGCTGGTCAACTACGAACTCGGCCGTACCGCTCCCGCTTTCCGCTCCGTGTTCGGCACCAACATTGGCATCGGTTCACAAGGCATCTTGATGGACGGCACGCCAGAGCAAAAAGTCGAGTACTTGCCCCGTGTGGCCAGCGGCGAACTGATCATGTCCTTCGCCTTGACCGAGCCCGATGTCGGCACCGACGCCGCATCGCTCAAGACCCGCGCCGAACTCGACGGCGACCACTATGTGCTGAACGGTACCAAGCGCTACATCACCAACGCGCCACGTGCCGGGGCCTTCACCCTGATGGCGCGCACCGGAGGCCCGGGGGCCAGCGGCGTCTCGGCCTTCATCGTTCCTGCGGACCTGCCCGGTATCAAGTTGGGTAAGCACGACAAAAAAATGGGCCAACGCGGCACCAAGACCTGCGACGTGATCCTGGAGAACGTGCGCGTGCCGGCCGCCAACATCATTGGCGGTGTGCCCGGCCAAGGCTTCAAGACTGCCATGAAAGTGTTGGACCGTGGTCGCCTGAACATCTCGGCCGTCTCCTGCGGCCTGGCCTCACGCATCCTCGACGAAGCCCGCGCCTACGCCCGTGACCGCAAACAGTTCGGCAAACCGATTGGCGAGTTCCAGCTGATCCAGGCCATGCTGGCCGACAGCCAGGCTGAGCTGCTGGCTGCATGGTCTCTGGTCAAGGACGTGGCCCACCGCTTTGACAGCAAGCCTGCCCATGTTTCCGACCCAGAAGTTTCCATGCAAGTGTCGTGCGCCAAATTGTTCTCCACAGAGATGGTGGGCCGCGTGGCCGACCGGGGTGTACAGATCCACGGCGGTGCGGGTTACATCAACGAATACCCGGTGGAGCGGTTTTTCCGCGACGCACGCTTGTTGCGACTGTACGAAGGCACCACGCAGGTCCAACAAATCATCATCGGCCGCGAACTGTTGCGCACAGCCTGAAGGCTGCAGCCCTTCAGACCCCACATCACTTGGAGTTAAGTCATGAAAATTCTCGTTCCCGTCAAGCGGGTGGTGGACTACAACGTCAAGGTCCGTGTCAAGTCCGATGGTTCGGGCGTGGACATCGCCAACGTCAAGATGAGCATGAACCCCTTTGACGAGATCGCCGTCGAAGAAGCCGTGCGCCTGAAAGAAAAAGGTTTTGCCACCGAAGTCATCGCTGTGTCTTGTGGCGTGGCCCAGTGCCAGGAGACCCTGCGCACCGCCATGGCCATCGGTGCCGACCGCGGCATTTTGGTCGAAACCCCCGCCGACTTGGACCTGCAGCCTTTGGCTGTGGCCAAGCTGCTCAAGGCCCTGGTGGACAAAGAGCAACCCGGTCTGATCATCTTGGGCAAACAAGCCATTGACGATGACTGCAATCAGACCGGCCAGATGTTGGCCGCTTTGGCGGATCTGCCACAAGCCACTTTTGCCTCCAAGGTCGAAATCGTGGACGGAAAAGCCCATGTGACCCGCGAGATCGACGGCGGTCTGGAAACCCTGGCCATCAATTTGCCTGCGGTGGTGACCACCGACCTGCGTCTGAACGAGCCACGCTACGTGACCTTGCCCAACATCATGAAGGCCAAGAAAAAACAGCTCGACATCTTCAAGCCCGAAGACTTGGGTGTCGATGTGGCCCCCCGCATCAAAACCCTCAAGGTGATGGAGCCTGCCAAGCGCAGCGCCGGCATCAAGGTGCCCGATGTGGCCACGCTGGTGGACAAGCTCAAAAACGTGGCCAAGGTCATCTGACCATCCAAGGAAATCTCATGACTTCTCTCGTTATTGCAGAACACGACAACGCCTCCATCAAAGGCGCTACCCTGAACACCGTCACGGCCGCTGCCGCTTGTGGTGGTGACGTGCATGTGCTGGTGGCGGGTCACAACGCCGCCGCAGCTGCCCAAGCGGCTGCGCAAATCGCTGGTGTGTCCAAAGTGATCCACGCCGACAGCGAAGCGCTGGCCCATGGCTTGGCCGAAAATGTCGCTGCGCAAGTGTTGGCGATTGCCGCCAACTACAGCCACATCCTGTTTCCCGCAACCGCTGCAGGCAAGAACGTGGCCCCTCGTGTGGCTGCCAAGCTTGACGTGGGCCAAATCAGCGATGTGACACAAGTCATCTCCGCCGACACCTTCGAGCGACCCATCTACGCAGGCAACGCCATGGCCACCGTGCAAAGCACTGACGGCACCAAAGTCATCACCGTGCGCACCACGGGCTTTGACGCTGCTGCCGCAACCGGTGGCAGCGCAGCAGTGGAAAGCGCAGCCGCACAAGCTGACAGTGGCAAGAGCAGCTTTACGCGCAGCGAGATCGCCAAGAACGATCGCCCCGAGCTGACCGCTGCCAAGATCATCGTCTCCGGTGGCCGCGCTTTGGGCAGTTCGGAGAAGTTCAACGAAGTGATGACGCCCTTGGCCGACAAGCTGGGTGCTGCCATCGGCGCCAGTCGCGCCGCGGTCGATGCCGGATACGCGGCCAACGACCTGCAAGTGGGCCAGACCGGTAAGATTGTGGCGCCTCAGTTGTATGTCGCGTGCGGCATTTCGGGTGCGATCCAGCACTTGGCGGGCATGAAGGATTCCAAGGTGATCGTGGCGATCAATAAGGACCCCGAAGCACCGATCTTCAGCGTGGCCGACTTTGGCCTTGAAGCCGATTTGTTTGCGGCTGTGCCTGAACTCGTACAGCAAATCTAAACCACTACGAAAGCGATCAGTTGCTCCCAACGTGACGACTGTTTATCTATCCTAACAATACATGAGGTAGTGTCACGATATGTATTACAAACCTGATTGACGCACCGACACCGATTCCTGCAAAAAGGTATCCAGCAGTCGTTGAGCTGGTAAGGACAGTGGCGTATCGGTGCGAGAAAAAATGTGGATAGTGGTTGCCGGCAAGGTCTCTTGCAAACTGAGCGCTACCAAGCCCATGCGTGGGCCGTGAGTTTCGTAAAAGAGTTCAGGAACGATTGCCAGCGTGTTCATGCTCGGCAATACCGCCAACAACGTTGAAAATGACTCGCAATCTACCGTCACCCTTGCAGGCGGCAGACCACGCTGCTCAAACCCAAGGTGGATGGGATCCCCCGGCCCGAGCCTAGGGCCTGAAAGAAGCCAAGAAGCCTCTATCAAATCCTCTAATCTTCGTGCCTTGGCCAAGCCATGCCCCTTTTTGGCAACAATAACGGATGGACTGGCGACCAGCGCACGCGCCTGCAAATCTCTGCCTACGCCGGCTGGTGGCAGCGGACCCAGTGCCAAATCGAGTTCGCCAGAACGCAATTGCTGCAAGGCTTTTGGATACAAAGCATCGACAAGCTGTACACGCACATGCGGCCAACGCGATTGATAAGTCGAAACGGCATTTGCTGCCAACATCAGTGCAGCAGCAGGAGAGATACCAACGCTTAGGGTGGTTTGTGTGTCATTTGTCAAAGCAGCTACATCTTCGCGAGCACGCTCAATCTCTCGCACCACGGTAGACGCTCGTGCGGCCAGAATTTCACCTGCTGGAGCCAACCGAACACCTTTTGGCGAGCGCACTACCAGTGTTGCCCCGAACTCGTCCTCTAGTTGCTTCAAGGCCTTGGTCAAGGCGGGCTGGGTGACGTTCATGGTGGCTGCCGATGCCCGCATGCTGCCAGTCTGCGCGAGCGTCAGCAGCAGCTGAAGTTGTTGCAATCTCATAGATAAACCTCTTCTGATAACCCATGGTAATCGTCTTTACCAAATGCGATTGGCCGATCACACGTTGTGCCGATAGCATGGTTTTGGCTTTCTCGAAGTTATGTTCATGCATAACAAAAGACAGACCTAATTGGCGCAGAACCACATAAACACAAGGATGGAGACATGATCAAACGCAGACACCTGATTGGCCATTTGGCCGCGGCCCCGTTATTGGCTAGCCTGCCAACCATGGCACAAAGCTACCCGGACAAGCCGATTAAGATTATCGTGCCCCTGCCGCCGGGAAGTCCCCCGGATGTGCTTGCACGTCACCTGGCCGATGCCGTGAGCCGCAACTGGAAGCAACCTGTGATCGTGGAGAACCGCCCGGGTGCAACGGGCATGATCGGAATGCAAGCTTTGGCACGATCGGCTCCCGATGGTTACACCATGGGAGTTATGTTCCTGACACACACCGTGCTGCCCGAACTCATCGGCCCCCTGCCATACAACACCTCAGCTGACTTTGCACCCGTGGCCAATCTGGTGTGGCTTTACAACGTGCTGGTGGTGCCCGCATCGTCCAGCATACAAACTCTGCAAGACTTGGTCACCCGGGCTCGCAGCGAACCCAATGCCTTGAACTACGGCTCAGGAGGCAACGGCTCCCCCGCTCACTTGGTGGCCGAATCCTTTAGCCAGGCCAGCAATGTGAAGATGACGCATGTCCCATTTAAGGGTCCAGCCGAAGCAGTCAACGCACTATTGGGCAATCAGATTACCGCCATGTTTGCCACGGTACCCAACGCTGCTGCACTGGTGCGTTCGGGCAAGCTGCGTGCGATTGCAGTGACCAGTCCACAACGTCTGAGTGCCCTACCCAACGTGCCTACACTGGCCGAATCCGGTGTATCCGGCGTGGAGGTGAAGGAATGGGAAGGTCTGGTCGCACCAGCGGGCACACCCAAGGCCATCATCGACAAATGGAACCAAGAGTTGTTCCAAGTGCTGGCCTCCAGCGAGTTGCGCGCCAAACTCGCCGATCTGGGCATGTCGGTCGTGCCCTCACACCCCAGCACTGACTTTGCAGATTTGATCCGAAAGGAACTTGATCATTGGGGCAAGTTCGTCCGCACAACGGGTATGCGCCCCAGCTGACCGAACTCGATGGCCCGGCTCAGCCGGGCCACCGTTTCATCGCGCCGATGAAATAGGCTGCTCAAAAACCACCCCAAATTCAGGCGAGATTTCCGTCACCTTGCGTGGGTTGGCAATGTTGTGAATGCGCCGGTACAAGGCTGGCAACTCGCCTGCAGGCTCAGCCCAAAAAATGGCTTGCACCACCTTGCCACTGTTGTTGTAGAACGCATGTGGGATTCCCCTGGGCAGGTAACCGATTTCACCCGTACGAACAACTGTTCGAACACCCTCAATTACCACTTCCACCGAGCCATTGAGTGGACTTAGATACTCGTCTTGATCAGGGTGCGTGTGCGGTGGAACAAAGCTTTCCTCTGGAAAGGTGGCATGCCATACAAACTGCTTGTCATCGTATTGCTTTGGCGTATAAACCTGGCCCATGATGTTCCAGGTCACGCCATCGATGCCAGTGGGTGAATGGTCGCAATCGGGGAGTTGGGAAGCGTGGCTCATGACTTTCTCCGGTATCAGACTTTTTCGGTGGTGACGTGCTGGCCTGTCAGGCGGTCGAGCGCTTCCTTGACCAGCGGGTTGTGGCTTGCATAACGGGGCTTGAAGGTCTGCCGCTGAGCCCGCAAATCGTCCTCATCGGCATAACCGATCAGGATTCCGTTTTCGGCAATGCGTGCCTGGATTTCGGTGTTTTCGATCATTTCGTCCGAAACCGTGACACGCTGGCGAGGACGTCGGGCCCACTCGAACAGGGCTTCGTGCAGGCGTGCACGTTGTCGAACATGCTCGGGATCAGCCGAGGTGCCCAAATCGGTCAGCTCATGGGGATCAGACTGCAGATCGAACAACATGGAGCGGTGGCCTTCGCACAGGACGTATTTCCAGCGGCCATCAAAGGCCATGCGCATCCAGGCATCAATGGGCGGTTGCTGCAATTCGATGCGGGCGTCCTGAAAGGCGTAGTCGCATTCGCAGACAGCAATGTTGCGCCAATCGGTCGGCGTCTGGCCAAACAGCAAAGGGCGCAAGGAGCGGCCATCCATGATGTGGGGGACTGGGTTGCCACCATACACATCCAGGAAAGTGGGCGCGATGTCCACAGCCTCGACCAAGGCCTGGCAGCGCGTGCCACGGGTGGCATCTGCACGGGTATCGGGGTCGTAAATGATGAGTGGGGTGCGGACCACCGGCTGGTGAAACAGCTCCTTGTCCCCCAGCCAATGATCACCCAGAAAATCGCCATGGTCCGCGCAGAACACGATCATGGTGTTGTCCATCAGGCCCCGCTCTTCCATGAAGGCGAAGAGCTTGCCCATCTCGTCGTCAATCTGCTTGACCAGCCCCATATAGCCCACCATGACCGCATCCCGGACGCCGGGCTTGGCAAAGGTACGCGAGACCCGGTGGTGGGTCATGGCAGCATAGACCGGATGCGGGTCCTTGAGCTCTTCTTCGGAACGCACCACGGGCAGGGCGTCCTCGGGTTTGTACATGCCGGCATAGGGCTTGGGCACCACATAGGGCCAGTGCGGCTTGATGAAAGACAGGTGCGCGACCCAGGGCTGATCGCCCGCCTCGCGCATGAAGTCCATGGCCCGGCGCGTGGTGTAGGGCGTCTCGGAATGCTCGTTGGGAATGCGGGCCGGCAAATGGCTGTACTTGAGGTACCAGCCCGAGCGGAACTGGCCTTGCTCGTCCACCACGGTGTTGGCCCATTCCTCCCAAGGGTTGTCGCCCCCGAAGCCCTGTTTGCGAAGATAAAGGTTGTAGTTGGGGTCGGGGTCATGGCCAGAAAACGGATGAATGCCATCGTCGCGCTCGTAAGGGTCAAAACCACATTCGGCGATGCGGATACCTATTTGCGATTCGGGATCGATACCCAGACGCGACATGCCGGACGAATCACCGCGCATATGGGTCTTGCCAATCAACACCGAACGCACACCCAGTGGCCGCAGGTGATCACCCAGTGTCATCTCGCCTGCTTTGAGCGGCACAAAATTCCAGCTGACGCCATGCGACTGCATGTAGCGACCTGTGTAATAGCTCATGCGCGAAGGACCGCATACGGGAGACTGCACATAGGCGTTGTCAAAAAGCACGCCCCGCTTGGCTAGCCCATCCAGATGGGGTGTCTGCAGCTTGGGGTGCCCATAGCAAGACAGGTGATCGGCACGCAGCTGATCAGACATGATGAAGAGAATGTTCTTGACGCGTTGAGTCATGACTGCGGGCCTTGATTAGGCACAAATTGACGATGACCCATGCTAGTCATAGCGTAGCCAGTAATCCAATCGTATTTTTTAAAGCCGATTACCAAGGGTTATCGGCTTGAATTTCAATGAGGTCTAGCCGCATATCTGCCTTTGCTTGTGGCGGCTGGGGCTGCGCTGGAGCACACACCCGTGACGGTGCTCAACGGTGGCATTCGCCACGGCGTGCTGTCGATGGAGTCGTATGTGTTTGGGCAGGCTTTAGACCTTGAATTCGGGAAACCCTAGTCTGCGCAAAACCTGATTTTTTACAGCACCATTCAGGCACGCCACGCTGGTAATTGCCAGTTGCGCCAAAGAGCCAGTGCGCGAAGGCCGACGGTGACAACAAGACACCCCAGCAAGGCTATCCAGCCCGGGGAGTCTGCGGACCAAAGAGCCACATAAGTCCAACCACCGGCAAAAGAACACACCGCATAAGGACGGTGGTCTTTGAAGGCTTTGGGAATCTCGTTGCACACCATGTCCCGGAGCACGCCACCGAAAACTCCCGTAACCAGACCCATCATCACGGCAACTACGGGTGGCATGTTGGACTGCAAAGCTTGGTGAACACCTGTGGCAGTAAACAGTCCTAGGCCAAGCGCATCGGGCCAGAGTATTGTTTTTTCAGTGACCTCAAAATGCCGCTGACGCATGAACAGCATGGCCAAAACACATAGGGCCAGAACACCCCAAAGAATTTCGGTGTGACGCACCCAAAAAAACGGCCGCTGATCAAGTAGCAAGTCGCGCAAAGTGCCGCCACCAAAGGCAGCCAAGAACGCAACCACACACACGCCTACCGCATCAAGCTTTTTGCGCGCTGCCTCCATAAGTCCAGATAAAGCAAAAGCAGCGGTGGCTGACAACTCGACCAGCAGGCGTAGGGTGTCTCCCCATGATTGAAGTGCATACATGTCTGGATTATGTTGCCTTTAAAAGTTGGCATAGCCTTAGCTTTGGGCTAGCGGGTGAAGTACCCATTACCCAAACCGCAAGCAGTCGTTCCCCGGATCTATCGCAAACTGTCCTTTGAACTGTGACTGCTGTGTGCTTTAGACCGGTCACGTGATGCGCTGCATAGCGAACGACAGGTTATGGCAAGCGCAAAATATCAGCATTAGTCTAGGGATGTCCGCTACCAGCCTTAAACAGACATCTACCAACAAGCTGTGGTTACTCGCTTCGCGCGCGCACGAGAGATTTTAGTTATATTTGATAACCATATCAAGAGTTGTGGGTTAGCAATAAAACGAAGGACCCACTGCGGTCTGAAGCAATATGCCGATAGAGATTCAGGCCCCCTACCCCCGGGGGGGGTAACGGGGTGTCACGGGGGGTGTTTCCGCCACTCTAAGAGAATTGGCAACTGCCATTTCTGCTGGCTTGGGTAAAACACCCCCCGTTATCCCCCATCACCCCCCGGTCTACGGGTGAATTTCAGCCAAATTCAGGATTCGTTCCTTTGCTCGACGCTTTGCAGCAACCATTTATTCGGTTGGCGCCCACCGTCCACCATCTTTGAAACTAGCTTCAGGCCTCCCGCGATGCGGTTCTTGTGTGCTCTCAGCCACATCCCCACCTTCCCGGCACTGTTGCTCTCCGCGCAGCCCGCCTGTTCCAATGCATCGCGCAAGGCAAAGTTGCTGGTGGACCAGATGGCCAGGTCACTGGCGCGGAATTCTGGCGGTGTAGTCCGAACCTTTGCCATTGCCACTGTCTGCATCACCTGAAAAGTCACGGCAATCTCGCCGGTGCCATCGTTGCTGTAATTGACCGATGCGACTGGGTCTTCCTCCCCCAGCCAGATCAAGGTATCGCGCACGCGCCAGGACCAATCCTCAAAAGATTCCAAAGGTGGCACGTTCAAAGGATCCGGGTGCAATGCATACGCACGCAAAGCCGTCAGTGCAGCCGTAATGAAGCGTGCGCGGTTGTGCTTAATGAACATGGCCAAACTGGGATGCTCGAACTCAATCTGACGGTCCTTGAGCGACTCCACCTGAAGTTGCAACTCGCACACAAGGGCCCGGCGAGCGTTGTCGCTGGCCAGCGTGATGTTATTGCCAGTCAGAACGACTCGAGTGCGGTTGCGAAACTTGACCCGCTCCGATTCGCCCAACTTACGGTCGGCGTAATCATCCGAGGTCACGAACTGGGACAAAGCCGCACTCTTGACCAGCGCGCCGTTGGGCAAGTTGTCAAAGACCACCACCGGATCGCCAGCCAGGAGCACCGAGGTGAACACCTTCTTAAGTTCTTCCTCATTGGCGCCGGGCCAAGGGTGTGTGGTTGCATGACCATAGGCGATCAGGTTGGCAATGGAGGCCATCAAGGTCTTACCTGAGCCTGCCATCGTGGCGGTGTACAGCACCATCGGGGCCTTGGGCAGTGTGGGCCGAGCCAGTGCAGTCAGCACATCCGCAAGGTAGACCGAGCGGGACACATCGCCCGCAAACGGGAATTGCTTGACCAAATCCAGCAGTTCATCGAGTGCTGCTCGGCCCTCGCTCCAACCTGGTTGGCTCGGCTGGGGTGGAAATTCCAGATTCGGTGCGTAATAAATCCCGGTCTCCGCGTCATAGCCCAGGGTTTCACAAATCGAGCCGTCCGCGCGAAGAAATGGCGCATTGGCCAGAACAGTCAGGTGGCTGAAGGTGTCATCGTCAGTCCCAAGCTCCAAGGCGATGGCAATGTTCATGGGACAGTCCACCACCTTGTAGTCGTTGATGCGTCGGTCCATACGATTGAAGGTTGCCAGCTCGCTCAGCTCGCGCATGAGCCACTGACGGTTGACCGCAATGACCACAGGTTGAGTGGCCAAGCGAGAGAGTCCATCGTGCAATTCAGCGGCGCGGCCGATACGAACCAGCGTGTGACCACGCTTGAACACATGCTGCTCCAGCAGCTTCGCGCATTGTTTGAGGATGCTGGGAATCAGCCCCGGGTCAACAAAGATCCTTGGACGCTCTGATTCACATTCAGAACCTTTATCGCTGACAACAGGCTTGGCCTCTCTGTCCATTTCGATTTCCACTTCCGGATCGGGATAGTTCACCTCATCTACGGCACCACCGTCATCAGGATCCAAAAATGAGAAGTCATCCTCTGCCAGCGCAGGCACATTGAACGGCAAGCGCGCGGGATCAATCCGTTTAACGTGTAAGCGGTATTGCGGCGGTGTCACGGAAAGGCCCTGCGCTACCAACCAGCGGTACAAATCACGAGCCTTCAGGTCTGCGCAGTGGCCGTGCTGGCACTTCATGGTCCAGCTGCCATCAGCCCGAATCTTGACGGCGGTGCCATCATCCACCCCCCTGGTGTGCAAACGGCGCTGCAGGCACTGAATGTCCCACCAACCAGAATTCTTTTGCTGCGCCGATTTGAGCAACTCCGCCTCTTGCAACGCCTCAATCAAGGGATGCTCTCCCGACAACATAGGTGCCGCTGCGAGCATAGCGTTGATCTGCGGCACATGGTCAATGCTCTGGCCAAACCAAGAAGCCACTTCCCAAGCCGAATACGCCAGCTCAGGCCGCCAGCTGACCAGCCGATTCTGCCAAGGCTGGCCCAGCGCCAGCTTCAGGTTGCGCCCCTGCGGCAATTTGCACAGGCGCGTGATGCCCTTGGCCCCCTGATCGGTCATCAAGTGCCCCTGCACTGGCGTTGCCAGCACTTGTTTGGTCAGATAGGACGCGATCGAGACATCACGGACCGGCTCGCTCAGGCGATAGAACCATTGGTGGTTTCCAGGGGAGGTTTCGATGATGGCAGTCGGCTCGCCGAGTCCAAGCGTGCGCGGATCGACTTGCACCTTGGAGCCAATGTCATCGAGCACGATGAAGTGCAACGCATCGAAGTATTCGATCTGCCGGTGATACACGTCTTCGGCATCACGGCGAAAGGTAGAAACACAGGTGTAGTTCTGCCGTTGAGGTTCTTGGTACAGATCGCGGGAGAACTCAATGGGTCCGCCGGACCACATGCCGGCTTTTGCCAACTCGTTATCGGTATCCGGCGGTGTGGTGTTGGAGCAGACGAATGCGTCATCCACATCGTCACCAAACATCACCTCCAGGAAGTCGTCGTTGCTGGGCGGTTGGGTGAGCGAGACTGACTCGCTCTGGTTAAGAGAAGAAGTATTGAACATGGATATCCATTCCTGTTTTGAGTTTCGTAATGGTTCCCGCGCCATGAATGGCACTGGCCGTTGAAGCTGCCCCTGTTAAGGACAGGGAAAAGTGCAGCGGATATCCATTCAATACATCCATGCGTGACATGCCCACACCTGCACGTCACAGAAAAATGAAGTTGGAACCACCTTTCAGATGGAGGAATGTTGCTAAAACAGCTCAAAAACGACCCTGAGCTGACAAAAGCATGTTGCGTTGTCAGTAGTCGATACGAGAAATTCGAATCTTTAATTTTCAATTGAAGGGCTGAGGCCATGCAGCGCATCGACAAAACACCAACGTAGAGCGTTTCACCGCAACCACCAGACGTAACAAAAAATTTGTGGGGTTTGGTCGCGCCCTATGAGCTCACCTCGAACTGGCGCCACGTTGTGACGTGGGCAAGTGGTCACGTCACGCACGACCCGATTCAATCTGATGCATGAACTCCCAGATTGAAGAGTCCCTGCCATGAAACCGACCTTGACCACTCACTTCGCTCACACGGCCAGCGCTGGGCATGGACTGAATCTACAAGACGCGGCAACATCTTCGTCTTCATTGGCCTTTGGGGGGCAAATGAACTTTCAACCCGCACATGCGGTTGAAAAATCCAATTCGTGCCCACATATTGAAACGTTGGCCCAAAAGTTATCGGCTTACGGAAGGCACGTCCTATGAACGCCTTTCTGACACCGCTTGAGGTAAATCAATTGACTGGTGCCGCAAGAGCCAAAAAACAAGTTGCGTGGTTGCGCGAGCACAGTATTCCGTTTATTCACGACGGAAATCGGGTCATTGTGTATCACTCACACGTCAAGCTGGTGGCTGAGGGTCGGCCTCCAAATTTCTCATCAGGTCCCAATTGGTCTGCGATCAAATAGATGCCAAAAATCAGTAAATACCCGAGACTTCGGACGAAGATTTACAGGGGTGCAAAAGGTCAAGTGCATGTGTACTTTGTGTACGACATGAGGACCGAGGGCAAGCCTGACATTCGCCTTGGGTCTGATCATGCAATTGCCATCCAAAAGTGGGATGAAATTCACAACAAAAAACGCCTCACGATTGGTTTGGTCCAAGAAGCTTTTTCACGCTGGCGCGAACGAGAACTACCGAAATACGAAAACGCCGAAACTCGCCGTGGGTACACAAAGAACTTATCGCACATAGAGCCAGTGTTTGGTTCTATGTGTTGGGATCAAGTCTCGCTGCCTATCCTGCGCGAATATCTGGATCGCAGAAGTGCCAAAACACAAGGCAATCGTGAAATGTCCCTTTTTTCAATCGTGTGGGGCAAAGCAATCCTGTGGGGTATGACCAGGCTGCCTTGGCCTGCGTCTGGCGTCAAAAATTGGAAGAACACAGAAAGCGCCCGCGAATTTGAAGTCACAGATCAGCTTTTTGATGCGGTTTACGAAGAGGCTGACGATGTTCTGCGCGCCTGCATGGATATTGCCAGCGCAACCGGGATGCGACTTACAGATGTCAGAACTGTACGCATGCCATCAAACGGAAAACTGCGATTTTCAGCAAGTAAAACCAAAAAGGCTGCTGAATTTGAGGTGGAGCAATCACCCGTGCTTTCAACACTCGTTGCCAAGCGGCAAGCCATGAAAGCGCATTGCGTCATGCTGCTTTGCACTAAAGAAGGCCGCCAAGTGAGCGCGGGAATGCTCAGGGATCGCTATGACGAAGCACGGGACAAAGCTGCCGCAAAAGCCTTAAAAGCTGGGGAAAAAGATCTCGCTCAAGCAATTCAGTCCATGTACCTGAGAGACATGAGGAAACGGGCTGCCGATCTTGCCGGTGATGTATCTGAGGCATCAAAACTGCTGCAGCACAGCAATACCAAATTGACTGAAACGCACTATCGAACGAAAGCAACCAAGCTCAAAGCGGTCCGCTAAAACAGTAGGCGCAAAAAGTGGGGCCTAGAAGAGGAACCACCCAGTATTAACTGAGTTTTTTGCGCCTAAAACAGCCCGCAAACCCGCATGAATCCTCAGTTTCACTGTGGGACTCAAAATCCCCCGCCGCAAGGCGTGCCGGTTCGAGTCCGGCCCCGGGCACCATCTCTGGAAACCCAGCAACTATGCGGGTTCCAAGCGAATCAAGGCCAATCCTCACGGGTTGGCCTTTTTTCTTGGCTTTAGATCAACCCATCATCCTTCGCAAGCTCTCAAAAAAGAGCTCGGACTGAAGCCGCTCGCCATTGATCTGTTCCGCAACCCGCGCAGCCAATGCTGTGTCCACGGGCGTCAACGGCACACCGGTCGAAGCCGCCAGCACCTGAGCTTGGCAGGCACGCTCCAGGTAGTACAGGTCGTCGTAGGCGTAGTCCACCCGTTCACCGCAGACGATGACACCGTGGTTTCCCAAAAACACCACATCCGCGCCTTGCATGGCATTGGCGATGCGTTCACCTTCGGTCATGTCCAGAGCCAGACCGTTGTAATGCGCGTCCACCGCCAAGCGGCCATGAAAGCGCATGGCGGTCTGCGACAGGGTAGTGTCCAGTGCACGCGCCGCGGTCAAGGTCAGCGCCGTGGCATGCGGCATGTGGGTGTGCAGCACGACAGACTTGCGCGCGATGTGGTGTACCGCAGCATGGATGAACATGGCTGTGGGTTCCACCGGATGACGGCCCGCCAGCTGCTCGCCCGCCGCGTTGCACATCACGATGTCAGCCGCTTGCACCTCACTCCAATGCAAACCTCGCGGGTTGAGCAAAAACCAGTCGTCCCGGCCAGGCACCGCCACGCTGAAGTGGTTGCACACGCCCTCGCTCAGGCCCTGATGGGCAGCAGCGCGCAAGGCCAGCGCCAGATCTGTGCGCAGCGGCAAAAGGGCTTCAAAGGTTTCGTTGGCTTGCATGAAGGATCTCCGGCTGTTGTGGTGTGGGTGGTATCGGGTCACGCGTGGCTTATGACCGCACTGCGCTGACAAGAATACTGGAAGCGTTCAAACACGATGAAAACAGCTATTTTTTTTCAGACCCCAAAATACCGACGAATAGATGGGCGCAGCGTCTTGCCAAAGGCCAAGGCCTTGCCCACGGGCATTGGCAATTCTTAGCTTAGTGCTCCGATCTCATCAAATGGTCGGCGGCGCGCTGCGCCTCGACCGAAGCTTTGCGCCAAACCAATGACACCGGCATGGGGTCCTTTGCAACGGTGACCGGCAATATGCAGGTCTGGTGATGGCTTTGCAGGGCCGCCGCCTGGGCACAGCAGGTCAGCAAGTCGGTATGCGCCACCACGGACAGGCTGTACAGGAAAGAAGGCGACTCCACTGTCGGTACCGGGGGCGTGATGCCGTGCCGCAAAAAGGCCTCCATCAAACCCATGCGGGTGGTGGACTGAACATCCGGCAGGATCCATGGCCACTTGGCCAATTCGGCAAAGTCCAGCTTGCGCTGACCTGCCAAGGGATGGTTGCGTGCAGAAACCACCGACAAATGGGCCTGGTAAAGCACATGCTGCGCCAGCTCATCAAGATCAAGTGCATCGGCCACACGGCTGGGCAAGCGGCCCAGCAGCAGGTCGATTTCTCCGTGCAGCAACATCTGCAGCAATTGCTCGGCTCGGCCCTCCACAATGCGAGGCCGCCAGACTGTGGGGCCGTTGATCAACTTTTTGACGATGTCAGGCAACACCGTCACCGCAGTGTGCGGGAATGCGCCAATGCGCACGGTGGGCACGACCGCCCCTTGCAAGGTCGTGCCCATGGCACCCACTTCTCCCAGCACGGTCTGGCAACGCGGCATCAGCGCCTGACCATGGGCGGTGAGGGCCATGCCACGGCCTTGTCTGCGAAAGAGTTTGACCCCAAAAAGAGACTCGACCTCCTTGAGCATCATGCTCGCTGCCGATGGGGTCATGGCCAGGTGTTCTGCCGTGGCGGCCAGCGAGCCCAAAGAAGACAACAGGCTCAGAAAGCGCAACTGTTTGACTCGCAACTGATCCAGGCGTGGATGGTTCATTTGGCGGTCCCCATAGTTCAATTTTTTCTGATGATAGTGCAAGAAGATTTGTAGATTGACTGATGTTAGACACCTAGACTTGAGGCAAGACCCACTCACTGGATGCACCATGACTGCCCTGAACGAAGCCCATCTCGATCGTCGTGCCATGTTGACTGTTTTGGGCGCTGCCCTGGCTCCTGCCGCCGCATGGGCACAGGAATGGCCCAGCAAGCCCGTCAATTTCGTGGTGCCTTTTCCGGCCGGCGGCTCCAACGATGTGGTGGCGCGTTTGGTCGGTGAATGCCTGCGCAAACGCTTGGGGCAGAGCGTGGTGGTGGACAACAAGCCTGGTGCCAACGGAGCATTGGGTGTAGAGACCACGCTGCGGGCACCGAAAGACCACCACACCTTCATGGTGGCCTCCGATTCGGTGTCGCTGCTGCCCCTGTTTCGCAACATGCCTTGGGATCTGGCCCGCTCTTTCATCCCCATCGCGGTGCTCTCCTTGCAGCCCATCGTGGTGGTCTCTGCCCCATCCACAGGCCTGAAGACGATTCAAGACCTGCAGGCGCGTGCCCGCGGCAAGCCAGACCAGGTTTCCTATGCCAGCTCCGGGCAAGGCTCGATCCAGCACTTGGTGGGTGAGCTTTTCTCCCAGAACCTGGGCGTCAACCTTTTGCACATCCCCTACAAAGGCGGCGGTCAAGCCGTCAATGACGTGATCGCTGGACAAGTCGCGGTGGCGGTGCTGGGTGCAGCGGCAGTGCTGCCGCACATCAAGTCGGGCAAGCTCAATGCGCTGGCCGTGAGCACGCGCCGCCGGTCCATCATCTTGCCGGACACCCCGACCCTGGCCGAAAGCGGTGCCGGTGACATCGACGTGCCGCAATGGTCGGCTTTGTTTGCCACCGAAGGTACACCAGCTAACGTGCTCCAGACCTTGCGCCGAGGCGTGGACGAGTGCCTGACCGATCCGGGCCTCAAGCAGCAATTGCTGGGCTTGTCCATGGAGACCGTGGCCTTGTCGCCAGAGGCGTTCCAGCAGCGCATAGCCCAAGACCGTGAGCGCTGGGGCCGCCTGATCAAAGAACGCAAAATCGCCATGGAGTGAACATGCCAGTCACAGCAAAAAAACCGCACATTGTTTTGGTTCTGGCCGACAACCTGGGTTGGGGCGAATTGGGTTGTTATGGCGGTGGAGCCCTCAGGGGCGCCCCCACGCCGCGCATCGACGCACTGGCTGAAGAGGGCCTGCGGTGCCTGAACTTCAACGTCGAGAGCGACTGCGTGCCAACGCGCTCAGCGCTGATGACCGGGCGTCACCCGATTCGCACGGGGGCACTGCAGTCCGTTCCGGCTGGATTGCCGCAGGGCATTCATCCGTGGGAGCGAACGCTGCCCCAGGTTCTGAAGCAGGCCGGTTACGCCACCGGAATGTTCGGCAAATGGCACCTGGGTGATCGGGAAGGTCGCTACCCGCACCAGCGGGGTTTTGACGAGTGGTATGGCATACCCCGTACCAGCAATGAAACCCTGTTCACGCAGGCACCTGGCTTCGACCCGAGCGTCGTGGACGTGCCGCAAGTCATGGAAGGTCTGGCCGGTCAGCCCGCCCGCAATGTTGCCGATTACGACTTGGCCAAGCGCCGCCTGATCGACAGCGAGTTGACCGAGCGCTCCATTGACTTCATGCGCCGCCATGCCCAGTCTGCACAGCCGTTTTTTCTGTATGTCCCATTGACCCACCTGCACTTTCCCACCCTGGCTCACCCAGACTTTGCTGGGCGCAGTGGGGTGGGTGAGTTTGCCGATTCGATGATGGAAATGGACCATCGGGTGGGGCAACTGCTGGACGCCGTGGACGAACTCGGTATCCGCGACGACACGCTCTTCATTTTTGCCAGTGACAACGGCCCGGAATTTCGCAGGCCCTGGCGGGGGACTGCAGGACCGTGGTCAGGCACTTACCACACTGCCATGGAGGGCGGCCTGCGGGTGCCGCTGATTGTGCGGTGGCCAGGCCAGGTGGCCCATGGCAGGGTCAGCGACGACATCGTCCACGTCACGGACCTCTACACCACCTTGGTTCACGCTGCCGGGGCCACACTGCCCGATGATCGGCCCATAGACGGGGTCAGCCAATTGAGCTGGTGGACGGGTGCCCAGCCGACTTCGGCCCGAGAAGGTTTTCTGTTCTACATCAAGACCGAATTGCGGGCTGCCAAATGGCGTCACTGGAAATTGCATTTTGTGTTTGAGCGTGAACCCAACGAGGGCACACGTCATCTGGAAACCCCCTGGCTCTTCAACATCAAACGCGATCCCAAAGAAGAAACCGATGCCGCCATGGACGACGGCTGGGTTCGCGGACCCATGCGCCGCATGGTCATGGCCTTTGAGCGCTCCTTGCGCGAAAACCCGCCCATTGTCCCGGGTGCGCCGGACGAATTTGACCCGGCCCGCGCAGACAAGGCGCGCTGAGGCGCAGCCCCTTGCGGGCCGCGCTGAGCGGGGGTTTCAATCGATCCCGGCGCTCCAGCGGTTGTCCCAAGTTTTTTCAATCTGACGCCGATCACGTTTGGTGGGGCGACCTTGCTCGATGCTCAGAGCAGGCTCTCGGGCCAAGCGGCTTTGCTCAGCCGATTTTTGGCGGGCTTCGAGGCTTTCCGGGGTTTCCGCGTACAGCAACTGGGCCACAGGGGCCGGGCCGCGCACGCCACTCAAGCCCTGCACCAATACTGTTCTCTCGACAGCGCCTTGCCGCAGACATACGGTGTCGCCGACCTTGACCTCTTTGCTGGGCTTGGCGTCTTGGCCGTTGATCTGCACGCGGTTTTTGCCAATTTCATCGCTGGCCAAGCTGCGGGTTTTGTAAAAACGAGCCGCCCACAGCCATTTGTCGATGCGCAAGGCGTTCATCTGGACTCCGCAAACAAGGCGCTTTGAGGACTCAGGCCATCTCGCACATGCGGGTAGCGCAGATGGATGTTCAGCTCCCGCTTCATACGGGTGTTGTCGATGCGCCGTGATTCGCTCATGAAGCTCAACAGCATCAAGGGCAGTGCGGTGTTGGCGTCATGGCGTGAAATTCGGGGGGGCTTGGGCAGACCAAACAGGCCTGCGGCCAGGTCGAAGTAGTCGCCCATTTTCAGGTCGGTGTCGTCGGTGACGTTGACCACGCGTTGAGGCTTGCCCCGCCACAGAGCAGCGGCGCAGGCACGGGCCAGATCGTTGGCATGGATGTGGTTGGTGTACACGTCTTCTTTGGCCACCAACACGGGCGTGCCGCGAAGCAAGCGCTCCCGCGGCGTACCGCCTTCGCGGTCGGGGGCATAAATGCCGGGTATGCGCAAAATGCTCACACGCACACCGCTGCGCCCCAAAAAGCGCATCAGGTTCTCGGCATCGACCCGGCGCTGGGCTCGGGGGGTGTGCGGGTTCACGGTCCGCGTTTCGTTCACGCGTTGGCCGCCGCAGTCACCGTAAACCCCGGTGGTCGAGCCATAGACCAAAGCTTGTGGGGCCGAACGCAACCGCAAAGCACGCACCAAAGCCAAGCTGCGCGGGTCGCTATCCGAAGCACCTTGGCGGTCGGTGGGCGGTGGCGCCAAATGAATCACCCGATGCGCGATGCCGGCCAAGCGTTTCAAACTGGTTGCATCGTCCAGATTGCCTTGCAAAGGGGTGATGCCGCAGGCCCGCAGCAAGCGTACACGTTCGGGCGATGAGGTCAGCGCCATCAGGCGCATTCGTTGGCTTTGTGGCGCACCCAATTGGCCTGCGGTGCGCAAGCCCACATCGCCACAGCCCACGATCAAGACACGCTGACGGCGAAAGCGGGCAGGCAGTGCGCCCAAGGGGGTTTGGTTTGAAGGCAAAATCAGGGGTTCCGGGTCACATTCACGCCCTCTAGGATACCCAAAAGATGAGCTTTCAAATTTCTGTGCAGCCCAGTGGCCGCAGCTTTACCGCCGATGGCACCGAAACCCTGCTGGCTGCTGGCATTCGCCAAGGCATTGGACTGCCCTATGGTTGCAAAGACGGCGCATGCGGTTCTTGCAAATGCAAGAAGATTTCGGGCACCGTGGTCCACGGCCCTCACCAATCCAAAGCCCTGAGCGACGAGGAAGAAGCCCAAGGCCTGGTGTTGACCTGCTGCGCCACTGCCCAAAGCGATGTGGTGCTCGAATCCAAGCAAGTGACCGCCGAAGGCGGCCTGCCCGTCAAGAAAATGCCAGTGCGCGTGGTCAGCCTGGACAAAAAATCACAGGATGTGATCGTGATGAAACTGCAACTGCCTGCCAATGACGTGATGAAGTTCCACGCCGGTCAGTACATCGAATTTTTGCTGCGCGATGGCTCACGCCGCAGCTACAGCATGGCCAACGCCCCGCACACCCTGGAAGTGGCTCCACCCACCGTGGAGCTGCACATCCGCCACATGCCTGGCGGCAAGTTCACCGACCCGGTGTTCACCACCATGAAGGAAAAAGACATCCTGCGGGCCGAAGGCCCGTATGGCAGTTTTTACCTGCGCGAAGACAGCGACAAGCCCATGGTGCTGCTGGCCTCGGGTACTGGCTTTGCCCCCATCAAGGCGCTGATCGAGCACATGCAGCACCGCGGCATCACCCGCCCGGCCACGCTGTACTGGGGCGGCCGCCGCCCAGCCGACTTGTACATGGCCGACTGGATCGAAGCCCGCTTGGCCGAAATGCCCAACCTGCGCTATGTGCCCGTGATCTCGAATGCCGAAGCCGATGACCAGTGGACAGGCCGCACTGGCTTTGTGCACCAGGCCGTGCTGCAGGACTTTCCCGACCTGTCGGCTTACCAGGTCTATGCCTGTGGTGCCCCCATCGTGGTGGATTCGGCCAAGCGCGACTATGTGGCGCAAGGCGGATTGCCCGAAGAAGAGTTTTACGCCGATTCATTCACCTCTGAGGCCGACAAAGCCAAGGCCTGAATAAAAAGGACTCCCTATGCAACGCCGTGATTTTTGTTTGAGCGCCTTGGCAACCAGCTTGACCGCCCCTGCATGGGCTCAAGGCAAAACGATCCGCATCATCGTGCCCTATGCAGCAGGCGGCCCGATCGACGTCACGGCACGCGCTTTGGCCGAACGGGTCAGAGACAGCTTGGGCACCGTGATCATCGAAAACCGACCCGGTGCCGGTGGCAATCTGGGTGCCGATTTGGTGGCCAAAGCCGCGCCCGATGGCCTAACGATTGGCATTGCGGCCACGGCCACGCATGCGATCAATCCTTGGCTGTTTGCCAAGATGCCTTACGACGCCAGTCGGGACTTCGCGCCAATCACGCAAATGCTGCGCGTGCCCAACGTGCTGGTGATGAACGCCGAAACCGCGCAGCGTCTGAAGATCAACACCCTGGCAGATCTGGTGGCCTACGCCAAAGCCAACCCCGCCAAGCTCAACTTTGGCTCGGGCGGCAACGGCAGCGCTGGCCATTTGGCGGGTGAGATGTTCAAGCGGGCTGCTGGCATTTTTGCGGTGCACATCCCTTACAACGGCGGCAACCCCGCACAGCTGGCCTTGTTATCGGGGCAGGTTGACTTCAACTTTGACAACCTGGCCACGGCAGCGGCCAACATCAAGGCTGGCAAGCTCAAGGCCCTGGCCGTGACCACCGCTCAGCGCAGCAGCGCCCTGCCCGACATTCCTTCCATGAGTGAAACGCTGAAGGATTTTGAAATCGACACCTGGTGGGGCTTGGTGGCACCTGCAGCCACGCCGCGCGATGTGGTGGATCGGCTGAACAAGGCCTTTGTGGCCGCACTGCAATCGCCTGAGACCAAGACACGTTTTGGCCAGCTCTTGGCCGAGCCAGTGGGCAATACGCCCGAACAATTTGGCGCGTTCATGAAGAAAGAGCTGACGCGCTATGAAGTCGTGGTCAAGGCCAGTGGCGCCAAGGTGGATTGAGCTCACTCACCCAAGTACGCAGCGCGCACCTTGGGGTCTTCCAGCATGTCTTTGCCCACACCGGTCATGGTGATCAGACCGGAGTCCATCACATAGCCCCTGTCGGCAATGGCCAGGGCACGGCTGGCGTTTTGCTCCACCAGCAACACCGTGACGCCTTGAGCGTACACATCGCGAACCACCTCAAAAATCTTGTCCACCATGATGGGTGACAGACCCATGGAGGGCTCGTCCAGCAACAAGACTTTGGGGCGGCTCATCAGCGCACGGCCCATGGCCAGCATTTGCTGCTCGCCGCCCGACATGGTGCCCGCCAATTGGTCTTTGCGCTCGCGCAAACGCGGGAAGATGGTGAACATCTTCTCAATATCGTCTGCAATGCCGGCGGTGTCAGAGCGGATGTAAGCGCCCATTTGCAGGTTTTCGGTGATGGTCATGCGGGTGAACACACCACGGCCTTCGGGCACCATGGCCAAGCCTTGCCTGACCAAGTCCCAAGGGCCTTGGCCTTGGATGCTCTTGCCCAAGTACTCGATGTCACCGGCTTGCAGGGGCAAGGTGCCGGTGATGGCTTTCATGGTGGTAGTTTTGCCAGCACCGTTGGAGCCGATCAAGGACACCAGTTCACCTTCGTTCACGTCCAGGCTCACACCCTTGACGGCCTGAATGCCGCCGTAGCCCACTTGCAGGTCTTTGACTTTCAAAAGTACTTTGGCCATCTCAGTGCCCTCCCGTGCCCAAATAGGCTTCAATCACTTTTTCGTTTTTCTGTACTTCGGCCGGCGTGCCTTCGGCGATTTGCTTGCCGTAGTCGAGCACGGTGACACGGTCACACAAGCCCATGACCAGCTTCACATCGTGCTCGATCAGCAAGATGGTGCGGTTGTCTTTGCGAATTTGGTCGATCAACTCGCGCAGCTGCACCTTCTCTGTCGCGTTCATGCCGGCAGCGGGTTCGTCCAGCGCAATCAACTGCGGGTCGGTGGCCAAAGCGCGGGCAATCTCCAAGCGGCGTTGGTCGCCATATGAGAGCGTACGGGCCTTGTAGTCGGCGTATTTGCCAATGCCCACATAGTCGAGCAGTTCTTGTGCCCTCTGGGCAATGGCGGCTTCTTCGGCCTTGAAGCCCGGTGTGCGGAAAATGGCCCCCAGCAAGCCCGAATGGGTGCGCACATGCCGGCCCACCATCACATTTTCGAGGGCGGTCATTTCGGCAAAGAGACGGATGTTTTGGAAGGTGCGGGCGATGCCCGCCTTGGCCACTTCGTGCACAGCGGTAGGCTCGTAGGGCTTGCCTGCCAATTCAAAAGTGCCGCTGTCAGGGGTGTAGAGGCCGGTGATCACGTTGAAAAACGTGGTCTTGCCCGCGCCGTTGGGGCCGATCAGGCCATAGACCTGGCCGCGCTGGATGGTGATGCCCACGTCTGACAGGGCCTGCAGTCCGCCGAAGCGCTTGGAAATGCCTGACACATGCAGGACGGTGTCTTGGTTGGCTGTTCGGTTCATGGTCGGCTCCTTCATTTCGGCGTGAGCGATTTGCCATGCTCAGGCGAAGGCCACAACCCACGAGGCCGCATCAACATGATCACGATCATGGCCAAAGCCACGAGCAGTTGACGCAAGATGGACGCGTCCAAGCGGCCGCCAGTCATCTCCTGCAATGGGCCTGCCACATAGCGCAAAACTTCGGGCAAAGCCGACAACAAAATGGCGCCCAAAATGACGCCGGGCAAATAACCCAAGCCGCCCAACACCACCATGGCGACGATCATCACCGACTCCATCAGGCTGAAGGATTCCGGCGAGATGAAGCCTTGAAAGCCTGCAAACATGGCGCCTGAAACACCGCCAAAAGTGGCGCCCATGCCAAAAGCCAAGAGCTTGAGGTTTCGGGTATTCAGGCCCATGGCTTTAGCGGCGATCTCGTCTTCGCGAATCGCCATCCAAGCGCGGCCGATGCGCGACATTTCCAATCTGTGCGAGATCAAAATCGTCACCAACACCAAACTGAGAAACAGGTAGTAGTACAACGTGACCGAGGCGATTTCGAAGTCACCCACCATCAGTTTTTTGCCCAAATTGACACCAAAAATAGAAATGGGGTCAATTTGGTCCAGCCCCTTGGGACCGTTGGTGATATTGACCGGGTGGTCCAAATTGTTGAGGAACACCCGAATGATCTCGCCAAAACCCAAGGTCACGATGGCCAGGTAATCACCGCGCAACTTGAGCGTGGGCGCCCCGAGCAACATGCCGAATAAACCCGCCAACGCAGCCGCCAAAGGCAAGATCAGCCAGATGGACATGTGCAAGCCATCGGGAAACGTGCTGGCCATGGTGGTGAAGGTGTTGATCAGGTGCGGCGAAGACAGCAAGCCGTACATGTAAGCGCCCACCGCAAAAAAGGCCACATACCCCAAATCAAGCAAGCCGGCGTAGCCCACCACGATGTTCAGACCAATCGCCAACAGGATGTAGAGCAACGCCATGTCGGCGATGCGCACCCAGGCGTTGCCAAAACTTTGAAGAATGAGCGGCAAGACCAGCAAGCCCACGCCCATCAGGATGTATTGAGTGGTTTTGTGGATGTTCAAGTTCATGCTCATCCCCATCACGCGCGATCGGCCACACGCTCACCCATCAAGCCCGAAGGGCGAAGGGTCAGCACGATGATGAGCACGATGAACGCAAAAATGTCGGTGTAGTGGCTGCCCAGAACGCCGCCTGTCAGGTAGCCGATGTAACCCGAGCCGATGGCTTCGATCAGGCCCAACAAGATGCCACCAATGACGGCACCCGCCAAGTTGCCAATACCGCCAAACACCGCAGCGGTGAAGGCTTTGAGACCCGGCAAGAAACCCATGGCATGCTGCGCCGTGCCGTAGTTGGAGGCGTACATCACACCCGCAATGGCCGCCAAAACGGCCCCAATCACAAAGGTGGCTGAGATCACCATGTCGGGCTTGACCCCCATCAAGGCGGCCACGCGCGGGTTCTCTGATGTGGCACGCATGGCTCTGCCGAGCCGGGTGTAGTTGACCAGCCACATCAGCACCGCCAACGACACGGCCGTGACGCCCAAAATCATGATTTGTGTCGGCGTGATCACCACGCCACCCATGTTGATGGGCGTGCTGGACAGCAAAGTGGGGTAAGCCTTGTAGTTGGGCTTCCAAATGATCATGGCCAAGGTTTGCAACAAAATGCTCATGCCGATGGCCGTGATAAGCGGGGCCAACTTGGGGCTGTTGCGCAAGGGTCGGTAAGCGACTTTTTCAATGGTGAAGTTGAGTACCGCAGCCACCACGCAGGCAATCAAGGTGGCCAAAATCAAAATCACCCAGCCTGGCGAGCCGGGCATGGCATCTTGCATCATGCCGATGGCAGACCAGCTGGTCAGTGCGCCCACCATCAGCACCTCGCCGTGCGCAAAGTTGATCAGGTTGATGATGCCGTACACCATGGTGTAGCCCAAGGCCACCAAGGCGTACATGCTGCCCATGACCAGGCCATTGATGACCTGCTGCAAAAAGACATCCATTGAATCTCTCCGTGTGTTGTGCTGCGCTTAGCAGCCCACTTCGTCGGTTATTGTTGGGCACCAGACCCCGCCTTTTGGGGGAGCTCTGCGCAATAGCAAAAAACCCGCCAGTTCTTGGATGCACCGGGCGGGGTGGCGGGATTTTAGTGAAAGAAATGAGACCTTCCGAATTCAATCTGATCGGGACTTACCCTGTGGCTGAATTTTTCTTTCGCAATTCTTCGAGTTTGTCTGCGATTTTGATCTCTAGGCCCCGCCGAACCGGTCTGTAAAAACCGGGCTCAGGCATGCCATCGGGCAAGTAATGCTCGCCAGCCGCAAACCCATCTTCTTCATCGTGGGCATAGCGGTAGCCTTTGCCATAGTCCAGCTGCTTCATGAGCTGAGTCGGTGCATTGCGCAGGTGCATGGGCACCGGGCGTGTCCCGTCTTTTTTGACCCAAGCCTTGGCCTCTTTGAAAGCCTTGTAGGCGGCATTCGATTTGGGCGCGACGGCCAAGTAAATCACGCACTGTGCCAGCGTCAACTCGCCTTCTGGGCTGCCCAATCGCTCATAAACCTCGGCCGCATCCAGCGCCATGCGCAACGCGCGCGGGTCGGCCAAGCCAATGTCTTCGCTGGCCATGCGGATCAGGCGACGGGCCATGTAGCGCGGGTCTGCACCACCATCCAGCATGCGCACAAACCAATACAAGGCGGCATCGGGGTCAGAACCGCGCACCGATTTGTGCAAGGCGCTGATGGTGTCGTAGAACTGTTCGCCACCTTTGTCATAGCGACGCATGCGCTCGCCCAGCACCCGCATCAACCAAGTGTCGGTCACAGGGTCAATGGCCTCTTGTTTGGCCGCCATGGCCAAGGTCTCCAGCGTGTTGAGCAAACGCCTGGCATCGCCATCGGCGTAGGCCAACAAGCGGGCCAGCGCTTCGGGCTCGATGGCTGGAATCGCCTGAATAGCTTGCGCCCGCACCACGATGTGGCCCAAGTCTTCTTCAGTCAAGGGCTGCAACACATAAACCGCTGCCCGCGACAACAGGGCCGAGTTCACCTCGAAAGAAGGGTTTTCGGTGGTCGCACCAATGAAGGTGAACAGGCCACTTTCAACGTGTGGCAAAAACGCGTCTTGCTGGCTTTTGTTGAAGCGGTGCACCTCGTCCACAAACATGATGGTGCGCTGGGGGTGCAAGCCGGTGCGGGCGGCTTCGGCTTTGTCGACCGCTTCGCGAATGTCCTTGATGCCCCCGAGCACCGCGCTGATGCTCAGAAACTGCGCCTCAAAGGCATCGGCCATCAAGCGGGCGATGGTGGTTTTGCCCACACCGGGCGGCCCCCACAAAATGCAGCTGTGCGGCTGGCCAGACTCGAACGCCAAACGCAAAGCCATGCCATCGCCAAGCAGGTGTTGCTGCCCGATCACCTCGCCCAAGTGGCGCGGCCGCAGACGCTCGGCCAAGGGGGCATGCGGCGAGATGGTGGCGGCTTTCATGGACACCTGAACGGCATCAAGGGCGAATGATGTCGACGCCCGCTGGGGCTTTGAACACAAATTGGCTGGCGGGCAAGGCCGGATTGAGCTGAAAACCCGCAAAGGTCAGCACCGAGCGCTGGCCGAGGCTGTCTTGCACATCGAGTACGGCCAACTCTGCGCCCATGGGCGTAGCGCGCAAACCCACCATCACCGCGCGGATTTGGCCGTCCTGCGCCAAAGGCGTGGCACGCACCCACTCCAAACCATCACGGGCAGGCTCTGGGCTGAACTGGAAGTCCGTTTTGAGGGATTGCAAATCAGCCGCGGAAGTCAACAAGGCCACCGGCGTAGAGCCCAAAACCTGCTGCTGCTTACGCGCCGTGACTTGGTTCAAGTCCACATCGTGCAACCACAAAGTTTGGCCATCGGCCAACAAGGTTTGCAAAAAGGGCTTGCGGTAATCGAAACGGAATTTGCCGGGCCTTTGAAACTCAAAACTGCCGCTGGATGTCTTGCTGCGTGGCGCTTGCCCCGCACGGCTTGGCGAAGTGACCACCTGGGTGAAGTCTGCACGGCCACTGCGGGTTTGCTTGACGAACTGCGCCAACAAGTCGACACCGTCAGCGTAGACGGGCAGTGCCAAGGACAAAACACCCCATGCCATCAAACTGTGAAGACCCAAAACCCAAGCGCTGCTGCGCGTCATCGATTGACTTTTCATGCGAATCATTCAGCCCGGGCGGGCACCAAAATTTCACGCTGGCCGCTGCCGCTCATGCTGCTGACCAGACCGGCTTTTTCCATGTCTTCGACCAAACGGGCAGCGCGGTTGTAGCCGATCTTGAGGTGGCGTTGCACCAGCGAAATGCTGGCCTTGCGGTTTTTCAAAACCACCTCGACCGCTTGGTCGTACATGGGGTCTTTTTCACTGGTATCACCCTCGCCCAGCATGCCGCCGTCGTCGTCCACCGTACCGCCTTCAAGCACGCCTTCGATGTAATCAGGCTCGCCCTGACTCTTGAGGTAGCTCACCACGCGGTGAACTTCTTCGTCACTGACAAAAGCACCGTGAACGCGAATCGGAAAGCCCGTGCCTGAAGGCATGTAGAGCATGTCACCCATGCCCAACAGCGCTTCGGCGCCCATCTGGTCCAAGATGGTACGGCTGTCGATCTTGCTCGACACCTGGAACGCAATGCGTGTTGGAATATTGGCCTTGATCAAACCTGTGATGACGTCCACACTGGGGCGCTGGGTTGCCAAAATCAAATGGATACCGGCAGCGCGAGCTTTTTGGGCGAGGCGTGCAATCAGCTCTTCAATCTTCTTGCCCACCACCATCATCAGATCGGCCAACTCATCGATCACCACCACAATGTGCGGTAGGCGCTTGAGCGGCTCGGGATCATCGGGCGTCAGGCTGAAAGGGTTGTAGATGAACTCCTCTTGGGCGGTGGCTTCGTCGATCTTGGCGTTGTAACCGGCCAAGTTGCGCACGCCCATCTTGCTCATCAGCTTGTAGCGTTTTTCCATCTCAGCCACGCACCAGTTCAAGCCGTGCGCGGCCTGCCGCATGTCAGTGACCACCGGCGCCAGCAGATGGGGAATGCCTTCATAAACCGACATCTCCAGCATCTTGGGGTCGATCATCAACAGGCGCACATCGCGCGCTTCTGCCTTGTAGAGCAGCGACAAAATCATGGCATTGATACCGACCGACTTGCCCGAACCGGTCGTGCCAGCCACCAGCACATGCGGCATCTTGGCCAGATCGGCCACCACCGGGTTGCCAATGATGTCTTTGCCCAAGCCCATGGTCAGCATGGACTTGGCCTCGTTGTATACCTGCGAGCCTAAAATTTCGCTCAATTTGATGGATTGGCGCTTGGCATTGGGCAACTCCAGCGCCATGTAGTTTTTGCCTGGAATGGTCTCAATCACCCGGATCGAGACCAAGCTGAGCGAACGCGCCAAGTCTCTGGCGAGATTGACCACTTGAGCGCCTTTGACGCCCGTTGCCGGTTCGATTTCGTAACGCGTGATCACCGGGCCAGGCGCAGCAGCCACCACACGCACCTCGACGCCAAAATCCTTGAGCTTTTTCTCGATCAGGCGGCTGGTCATTTCTAACGTTTCGGGTGACACCGTCTCTTGGCGGATCGACAAACTGTCGAGCAAATCCACTTGAGGTAACTTGCTGTCGGGCAATTCGTTGAAAAGTGGTTTTTGGCGCTCTTTGACCACGCGTTCACTGCGCAGTACTTCAGTGACTCCGGGCTCAATGACCATGGGGGCTGGGGACTGAGCCATCAAGGGCACGGGCTCCAGATCCAACTGACCTTCGGGGGCGATGACAGGGTCCATGTCCCACCGAGGCTCAACCGCCTGAACTGAAAGCGATTTTTCGCGCTCGCGCAAAGCCCGCTGACCCAAAGCCAAGTCTTCTTGGATTTCGCGCTTGACGTTTCTGGATCGGATCAAGCCATCGATCCGGGAGCCCAAAGACTCGGCCAGCTCGCCCCAAGAGAAACGAAAAACCCAAGACACACCCAACACCACCAACGAGAGACTCAGAACGGCGGCGCCCGTGAAACCCAACCAGCTCTCGCTGATCGAACCCATCCAATAGCCCAACACACCACCGCTGTGGCCTGGCAACAAGGGCTCGAGCCGGTACAAACGTGCCCACTCCAAGCTGGCGCTGGCGGTCAGCAGCAACACCAGTCCGGCCCAAAACGTCCAGCGGCTTTGACGCCAACCTGCAGATAAATTTAGGGATTCATCCTGAGCTGGTCCGCGCATCCAGCGGGCAAAACCTGAGAGCCACACCTGTGCGCCAACCATCAGACACCACCAAGCTGAAAACCCCAGACCAAAAAACGCCAAGTCAGACAGCCATGCGCCTGCACGGCCCACCCAATTGCGCAAACCCTCACCTTGGCCCGATGTGGACCAAGCGGCATCGCCCGGGTGGTAAGTCAACAAAGACAACAGGGCCAACACAAGCAACACGCCACCCAGCAACAAGCCAATTTCTTGCGCGAACCGCGACCAGAACGATGCAGGCGCGTCGGGCTCTCGGCTTCGGGCCGTCGGGTTGATCAGAGTGTGGAGTGAATAGGTCATAAATTAGCCGCCAAGCTTACCCGATCGGGCATGGATTTCGCCCACAACGTCTGAGCTGTAAGCCCCCTGACCCACCTGACTTTGGTGGTTTCTTACAATGAACGGTGTCGCAACCCTTTGTTTGTTGCGTTTTTTCACGATTTCCCTAGCCGATTGCCCAATATGTCCGCCTCTAACAAGCACGCCAAAGTTTTGATCCTGGGCTCTGGCCCTGCCGGTTACACCGCCGCCGTTTATGCAGCCCGCGCCAACCTCAAACCCCTGTTGATCACCGGCATGGCCCAAGGTGGTCAGCTCATGACGACTACCGACGTGGACAACTGGCCAGCCGACGCGCATGGTGTGCAAGGCCCCGATCTGATGCAACGGTTTCAGGAACATGCCGAGCGCTTCAACACCGAAATCATTTTTGACCACATTCACACCGTCAAGCTTGAGCAGCGCCCTTTCACCCTGATCGGTGACAGCGGCACTTACACCTGCGACAGCCTGATCATCGCCACGGGCGCCTCGGCCCAATATTTGGGCTTGCCCTCAGAGACCGCCTTCATGGGCCGTGGCGTGAGTGGCTGCGCCACCTGCGATGGTTTTTTCTACCGCGATCAGGTCTGTTGCGTGGTAGGGGGTGGCAACACTGCCGTTGAAGAAGCCCTTTACCTCTCCAATATCGCCAGCCAGGTTTACCTGATTCACCGCCGCGACAAATTCAAGGCCGAACCCATCTTGGTGGACAAACTGATGGACAAGGTCGCCGCAGGCAAGATTGTCCTCAAGACCTTCCAAACACTGGACGAAGTGCTGGGCGACGCCACAGGCGTGACCGGCGTTCGCCTGAAAAGCACCGTGGACGGCAGCTTGCACGATGTCGAGCTCAAGGGTTGCTTCATCGCCATTGGCCACGCCCCCAACACAGAAATATTCCAAGGCCAACTGACCCTGGAAAACGGTTACATCGTGACGCAAAGCGGCTTGAAGGGCTTTGCGACCCAGACTTCGGTGCCCGGCGTTTTTGCCGCAGGCGATGTGCAAGACCACGTTTATCGCCAGGCCATCACCAGCGCTGGCACCGGTTGCATGGCCGCACTGGATGCACAGCGTTTCTTGGAACAAAACCAAGCCTGATTTCTGGTTATAATCCAAGGCTTTGCTGCTTCTGCCCCAGCTTTTGCTGGGGATCACAGGCACAGCGATCTGGGATACCGCCACCCATCTTGGCGAGGTGAGGCTGGAGCGCCAAGCCCCATGCGAATCTGCATGAGGCACATCGGCACCGGCTGTTTTAAAAGTATCGGAGTGTCCACATGGCACGCGTTTGCGACGTAACGGGCAAAGGCCCAATGACGGGAAACAACGTTTCCCACGCCAACAACAAAACCAAGCGCCGGTTCCTGCCGAACCTGCAATACCGTCGTTTCTGGGTTGAGACAGAAAACCGTTGGGTGCGTCTGCGCGTTTCCAGCGCCGCTCTGCGCCTGATCGACAAAAATGGCATCGATGCCGTGCTCGCAGACCTGCGTGCACGCGGTCAAGCCTAAACCCAGAACATTAGGAGTCATACACCATGGCAAGCAAAGGCGGACGCGAAAAAATCAAGCTGGAATCCACAGCTGGAACTGGTCACTTCTACACGACCAGCAAGAACAAGAAAACAATGCCCGAGAAGATGTCGATCATGAAATTCGACCCCAAAGCTCGCAAGCACGTTGAATACAAGGAAATCAAGCTGAAGTAATTCGGTTTGTGTTTCTTCAAAAAACCCGCCTCTGGCGGGTTTTTTTATGGTCAGTGGCTACCTTCAGCCCAAGTTTCTAGCCCCACCGAACAGGGATCAGCGAGCGATTGGAGTCCATAAAAAAAGGCCCGAAGGCCTCTCAATGATAAAAAGGGCCCGAAGGCCCTTTTGCTGAGCATGGCGATAAAGCTCAGGCCGTTTGCCGCACCGCACGCAATTTGACAGAGAAATCGCGCAAAGCCGCGATACCGCTTTCCTCGGCACTGCGGCACCAGGCTTGCAGGTCAGCCGCCAATTGCTCGCGCGAGTGCGAGGTGTTGAGCCAAATCTGGCTGAGCTCTTCGCGCATATGGACCATCTTGTCGAGCACCGGACTGGCGGCACGGGCGAGTTGGAGTTGTGCCTGAGCAGAAGCAGGGACCTTGGCGGCGTCGCGATGCAACCAGCGCTTGGCCGTTTGCAGCGCATCGGCGTCGAGCTTGAGCTTGCTGGCCTCTTCTTGCATCACAGCGCGAACATTGCGTGCGTAACCGGCCATGACTTCGTAACGGTTGGCAATCAAGGCTTCGAGGGTTTTCTCGTCGGCCACAGGGCGAATGTCGCCATAAGCCAAACGAGGCGGTGTCTTCTTGACCGTCGCCAAACCCAAATTTTCGAGAATGCGGATGTACAACCAACCGATGTCGAACTCGTAAGGCTTGACCGACAACTTGGCCGAGGTGGGGTAAGTGTGGTGGTTGTTGTGCAACTCTTCGCCACCAATCAGGATGCCCCAAGGCGAAATGTTGGTGCTGGCGTCGTGCGCCTCAAAGTTGCGGTAACCCCAATAATGCGCTGCACCGTTGATGATGCCTGCGGCAGTGATGGGGATCCATGCCATTTGAACAGCCCAGACCGTGAGGCCCAAGAAACCGAACAAACTGACGTTGATGATCAGCATCAGCGCCACACCTTGCCAAGAAAAAGGGGTATAGAGGTTGCGCTCAATCCAGTCGTCGGGCGTACCGTGGCCAAAACGCTTGATGGTGTCGAGGTTTTTAGACTCTTTGCGGTACAACTCAGCGCCCGTGAACAAGACGGTTTTGATCCCGTGCACATGGGGGCTGTGGGGATCTTCGGCTTGCTCGCACTTGGCATGATGCTTGCGGTGAATGGCCGCCCACTCTTTGGTCACCTGACCGGTGGTCAACCACAGCCAAAACCGGAAAAAATGCGAAGGAATCGCGTGCAAGTCCAAGGCACGGTGGGCTTGGTGACGGTGCAAGAAAATCGTGACACTGGCGATGGTGATGTGGGTCAACGCCAATGTGATCAACACCATTTGCCACCAAGCCAAATCGAACAAGCCGTGGCCCATCCAGTGAATCACCGCATCCAATAAAGCCCAGTCAGGCAACAACATGAATTTGTCTTTCTAATCACGCCCCAATTGAGGCAATCTGACGATTTTATGGTTTTCAGAGGAAAAAAGACAGCACTTTCAGACTGTCAAAAGCCTCATTACTACCAAAGACGTTACTTTTTTACCCATGAAGCTGCAAAAAAACCGTCGGTGGCATGGCGATGAGGCCAAAGCCTCAAAAACCGCCCGGCAGGCACGGCCTGAACCTCAGCTTCGCCAGACACCTCGGTTGAGCACAGATCTGCGGCATTGGGCACTTTGAGGCGTTCCAACTCTTGGGCCACGTTGAGGGGCACAAAGTCTGGGTTGGCAGCGCTGAAAGCCAGAGCGATCCGTTCGTTTTCTTCGGGCAAGACGCTGCAGGTGGCATACACCAAGCGTCCGCCCGACTTGACCATGCGCGACGCGCTTTGCAAGATGGCCAGTTGCTTTTCGGTCAACTCTTGCACGGCTTGGGGTTTTTGACGCCACTTCAAGTCGGGGTTACGGCGCAAAGTGCCCAGGCCCGAGCAAGGTGCATCGACCAAGACGCGGTCGATCTTGCCCGACAGGCGTTTCACGCGGTCGTCACGCTCGTGGGCAATGGCCGCTGGGTGCACATTGGACAAACCGCTTCGGGCCATGCGGGGTTTGAGTGCGTCCAGGCGATGGCCTGAGACGTCAAAGGCGTACAAACGGCCGGTGCTGCGCATGGACGCACCCAGTGCCAGCGTTTTACCGCCTGCGCCAGCACAAAAGTCCACCACCATCTCGCCCCGGTGCGCATCGACCAGCAAAGCCAGCAATTGCGAGCCTTCGTCCTGCACCTCGATGGCCCCCCGGGTGAAAGCGTCGGTTTTTTGCAAGGCAGGCTTGCCTTGCAGGCGCAGACCCCAAGGCGAGTAAGGCGTGGGTTCGGAGGCGATCCCCGCTTGCGCCAGCTCTTTTTGAACCTCGTTGCGTTTGGCGTTGAGCATGTTCACGCGCAAGTCCAGGGTGCCGGGTTGTTGCAGATGCTCGGCCAGGGCCCAAAAGTCGTCGCCCAATTGGGCTTGCAGGGCTTGGGCCATCCATTCGGGCAGGTTGTGTCGGTGCGGTGCCATCATGGCTTCAGCCGGAATGGCGTCGCAGGTGGCCAGCCACTTTTTTTCGGTGTCGTTGAGGGCTGAAGCCAGAAAATCGCGTGGGCCAAAAAAGCCCAAAATCGCCAGTTTTCGCTCTTTGGGGCCGGAACCAGAACGGGCCAATTGCTCAAACAGCAGTTTTTTACGCAGCACCGCAAAAGCGGTTTCGGCCAGGGTGGCACGCTCACGGGGGCCCAAGGCGCGGTGTTCGCGGAAATAGCGCGACACCACGGCGTCGGCAGGGTGTTCAAATTGGAGGACCAGCCTGACCAAATCGGCGCAGGCGTCTAAAAGGGCTTTTGGATGCATAGGGGTGCATTGTCCCATCCCCGACCCTTTGACAGACACACTTCACAGGAAAGACATGTCAGAACCGCTGCCACCGATGATCGAAACGCCCAAAGGCCTGTACCGCCATTACAAGGGCGGCCAATACCGCGTGCTGGGCACCGTGCGCCACAGCGAAGACCTGCAACCCATGACGCTCTACCAAGCGCTGTATGGCGAACAAGGCTTGTGGGTCAGACCCGCCGCGATGTTTGCCGATGTGGCCGAGTTCAACGGACAAGTTCAGCCGCGCTTTACCCGCATTGGGGACTGAGCCAACCAAGCCGCCACGGCTTGCGGATAAATCAGGTGCTCTTGGCTGAGCACACGCGCCGCCAAAACGTCTGCCGTGTCATCCAGCAGCACGGGCACCACCGCTTGCGCCAATATGGCGCCATGGTCCAACTCGGCCGTGACTTGGTGCACCGTGGCTCCGGCAAAGCGGCAACCGGCATCGATCGCGCGCTGGTGGGTGTTCAAACCCGGGAAAGCGGGTAACAAAGAGGGGTGGATGTTGAGCAAACGCCCAGCATAATGGGTCACAAAATCAGGGGTCAGGATGCGCATGAAACCCGCCAGCACCACCAAAGCGGGCGCATGCCGGTCGATCTCGGCCATCAAGGCGGCATCAAAATCTTCGCGGCTGGCAAAGGCCTTATGGTCCAGCACGGAGGTGGCCATACCGTGTTCTTGGGCAAAGGGCAGGCCCTGGGCATCGGCCCGGTTACTCAGCACGGCAACCACCCGGGCGTTCAGCCGCTCGGCCCAGCGGCCCTGTTCAGCGGCGCGAACAATGGCGGCCATGTTCGAACCTGAACCAGAAATCAAAATAACGATGTTTCTCATGAAGGTCTGAATTATCTCTGCAGCCCTTGTGCACCACGGCATTTGTCGCACCAAGGACAAGCCAAAATGGCTGGCGCATGATAAAAAGCACGACCGTTTGATTTTGAGAGAACATCCCATGGATTTGGCATTCACCCCCGAAGAGCTCGCCTTCCGCGACGAGATCCGCACCTGGGTCAAGGACAACTTGCCCACCGACATTTCACAAAAAGTGCACGCCGCCATGCGCCTGACGCGTGAGGACATGCAGCGCTGGGCCAAAATTTTGGGTAAAAAAGGCTGGCTGGGCTGGGGTTGGCCGACGCAGTTTGGCGGCCCGGGCTGGACCGCTGTACAAAAGCATTTGTTCGAAGAAGAATGCGCTCTGGCCGGTGCGCCTCGTGTTGTGCCTTTTGGCCCTGTGATGGTGGCTCCGGTGATCATGGCCTTTGGCAATGTCGAGCAGCAGCAGCGCTTTTTGCCCGGCATCGCCAGCGGGGAAGTCTGGTGGAGCCAGGGTTATAGCGAGCCGGGCTCTGGCTCGGACTTGGCGTCCCTGAAAACCCGCGCCGAGCGCGTGGGCGACAAATACATCGTCAACGGCCAGAAAACCTGGACCACCTTGGGCCAGTACGGCGAGTGGATCTTCTGTCTGGTGCGCACCAGCACCGAAGGCAAACCACAAACCGGCATCTCCTTTTTGCTGATCGACATGAAGTCGCCCGGTATCACCGTGCGCCCCATCAAGCTGCTGGACGGCGAGTGCGAGGTCAACGAAGTTTGGTTTGACAACGTCGAAGTGCCCGCTGCAAACTTGGTGGGCGAAGAAAACAAGGGCTGGAACTACGCCAAGCACCTGCTCGCCCACGAGCGCACCAACATCGCCGATGTGAACCGCGCCAAGCGCGAATTAGAGCGCTTGAAGCGCATCGCCAAGGCCGAAGGCGTGTACGACGACCTGCGCTTCCGCGACGAAATCGCCAAGCTCGAAGTGGACATCGTGGCCCTGGAAATGCTGGTGCTGCGTGTCCTGTCGGCCGAAAAGTCGGGCAAGAACTCGCTCGACATCGCAGGCCTCTTGAAGATCAAGGGCAGCGAAATTCAACAGCGCTACACCGAGCTGATGATGCAGGCCGCTGGCCCCTTCGCCCTGCCCTTCATCTTCGAAGCGATGGACGCAGGTTGGCAAGGCAACTTCCCAGGCGGCGTGGTGGCCAATGCGCCGCTGGCAGCCAACTACTTCAACATGCGCAAGACCACCATCTACGGCGGCAGCAACGAAGTGCAACGCAACATCGTCGCTCAGACAGTTCTGGGTTAAGGAGACACACATGGATTTCGATTTTTCTGACGACCAAGAACAACTGCGTGACGCGGTGCGCAAATGGGTGGACAAGGGCTACGACTTTGACCGCCGCCGCGCCATCGTCGGCGCAGGCGGTTTTGACCGCGCCGCTTACGGCGAAATGGCCGATTTGGGTTTGACTGGCCTTTACGTGAGCGAAGACCACGGCGGTATGGGCATGGGCCCCACTGAAGCGATGGTGACCATGGAAGAACTCGGTCGCGGCATTGTGCTCGAACCCCTGACCCAGACCCTGATCTGCAGCGCCACACTGCAAACACACGCACCGGCAGCACTGCAAGCGGCGTGGCTGCCGCGCATGGCGGCAGGTGAAGCCATCGTGGTGCTGGCCCAGCAAGAGCGCGGTGCCCGTTACCAACTGAACCGCTGCGCTGCTGTGGCCATCGAATCAGGCGGCACATGGACCGTGAGCGGCACCAAGAGCGTGGTGGCCATTGGTGACCAAGCCGACGCTTTTGTGGTACCCGCCACTGTGAACGGCCAAATCGCTCTGTTTTTGGTCGAGCGCAGCGCGAGCGGCGTGAACACCCAAGCCTATGGCACCCAAGACGGATCCAGGGCTGCCGAAGTGGTTCTGAACAAAGCTTCCGCGCAGCTGATCACGCTGAACGGCCTGAGTGCTTTAGAAGAGGCGGTGGACATCGGCATCGCATGCACTTGCGCTGAAGCCGTGGGCGTGATGGACAAGACCATGGCCATCACCGTGGACTACATGAACACCCGCAAGCAGTTCGGCGTGAACATCGCCAGCTTCCAGGCTCTGCGTCACCGTGTGGCCGATATGAAGATGCAACTGGAGCTGGGCCGCTCGATGAGCTACTACGCCAGCCTGAAGCTGCACGCACCCGCCGACGAGCGCCGCCGTGCCTTGGCCCGTGCCAAGTACCAGCTGGGCGTGTCCATGCGCTTCATCGGCCAGCAAGCGGTGCAGTTGCATGGCGGCATTGCCGTCACGGATGAGTACATCGCCAGCCACTACTTCAAGAAATTGACGCAGCTGGACATGACATTCGGCGACACTCTGCACCAGCTGGGAGAAGTGTCGGCCCGCATGCAGGAGACGGCAGGCGTGTTTGCCTGAATCGGGGAGGGCGGGACGGCGGCGCTGGCCTAGGCGCTTCGCTTTGCCACATCGCCCGACCAGCGCCGCCGTCCCGCCTGGTGGTCAAATCACCAACCGCCATCGATCTGACATTCCAACGACAAAAGGCCCCGCAAGGGGCCATTTTTCATGCTCACTCCGCCTCGCGCACCCGCACAAAAGAGGCAAAAC
Source organism: Akkermansia muciniphila (assembly GCA_943331105.2). GTDB lineage: Bacteria > Pseudomonadota > Gammaproteobacteria > Burkholderiales > Burkholderiaceae_C > Limnohabitans_A. The sequence continues at coordinate 77,198 of CALQKH020000005.1, read as the reverse complement.
GCGGCAAACCTGAGGGCGTAAGCTCGGGGTACCGGTAAGTGATCCAAGACCCGACAGGCGGCGGGTCTCGGCGCAGGGCGTCGCTCAAGCCGGAGCCCAAGGCAAAGCGCTGGCCCGATGGCATCTGCACCAACAAAGCCCCTGTTTGCCCTTTAAAACGCCCTTTGCCCGCTTGGTGCCCCACCACCAAGCCCTCGTCATCCAACTCGGGCTTGAACTTGAAAAGTGCATCGGTGCGGCCGCTCTGCCACAGCGCATCGGCCCTGTGCAACATCAAGCCTTCGCCGCCTTTGCGAACTGTCGCGTTCAAGAGCGTTTGCAAAGCTTCTGCGTCTTTCACCACTTGCTGGGCGACTGGTTTTAACCACGGCACTTGTGCAGCGGCCAATGCCGATTGAACAAGGCCCAAACGCTCTGTGAAAGTGCCGGATTGCCCTGGTGTGTCAAACACCCAGTAAGCCACCTCTCGCCAGGCCTCATCGTTGGGCACCGATTGACGCACCACGCCAGACAGCCGGTCAAACAGCCCTCTTGCCATCCACAGTTCACCGTCCAACGCCAGTGGGGGCAACGCCGAAATGAACCAAGCCGGTGCAAAGATGCGACGACCGCTCCGAAAGCGCAACACCTGTCCGTCCCAAACAGCACGCACACCGTCCAACTTTTCGCTGACCCCAAAACCCTTTGGAGATCGCACGGGTGACCAGGTCTGGGCCAGTTGCACCCGAACAGGCACAGGCTCTGCAGGCGCAGGCATGTTGGCTTGAGCCCATGCGACGCGCTCCAGCGCTGGAACAGTGAGCAGAGACACCAAAACCTGACGTCGCTTAACAGCCGCAGCCTCGGGCGGCTGCAAGCGCGACGAGACAAATGACCGTGTTGACATGGCGCATCTCCCAAATGGCATTGAACCCCTGAAATTGGGGTCCTTTGTTTTCAGGAAATCATCATGCTGCGCTTCCTTCGCCAGTGCAAGCCCTGCAAGTCACTGCCAACACTGGCGACGGGGCCAATGGGTCAGATCAGCATGCGCGATGTTTTGGGCACATGCGCCATCAAAAACTCCATCTGGTCACTCAGGATGCGGCGGTTGCGCAAGATGAAGTCTTCCCACAAGCTGGGCACATAGGGTGCATACAGCAGAGGCATCTTGGCCTGCTCAGGGGTTCGGCTGCTTTTGCGGTGGTTGCAAGAACGGCACGCAGTGACCACATTCATCCAGTGGTCTGGGCCTTTTTGGCTAACGGGGACGATGTGCTCACGGGTCAGCACCGATTCATGAAAATGCCCACCGCAGTAAGCGCAAACATTGCGGTCGCGCACAAACAATTTGGGGTTGGTCAGACCCGAACGCATGTCAAACGGGTTAATACGAGGCACGCCCTGGGTGCCGATGATGCTGTTGACGGTGATGATGGATTGCTGGCCGGTGAGCGCGTTGTGCCCTCCGTGAAACACGGCCACCTGCTGGCCCGCTTCCCAGCGCACCTCGTCGGCGGCGTAATGGGTGACCGCTTGCTCCAGCGTGATCCACGATTGCGGTAAGCCTTGGGCCGAGAGTTTCAAAACCTTCACAGACGCCTCCATCCAACAGTTTAAAAAACCACTGACACGAAAAGTTCCGTCTCGATCGGTCCTCATGCCTTCGGGGACAAGAATGAGGTGATCGGGCTCAGTCACAATATACCCTCTTACATTGACAAAACCGTGAAAGCTGCCCATTGGCCAGAGCCGCGGTTAGACAACACCAGCAACATGAAGGTTTTTCGCGGCTTCCATCACCCCGATCTGGCTCCCGCCTGCGCCCTGACCATCGGCAATTTCGACGGCGTGCACCGGGGCCACCAAGCCATGCTGGCGCTCTTGCGCAGCGAAGCTGCTCACCGGGGTGTGCCCAGCTGCGTCATGACCTTCGAACCGCACCCGCGCGACTACTTTGCCAAGGCACTGAGTCAGCCCGATCTGGCCCCAGCCCGCATCGCCACCCTGCGCGACAAATTGCTAGAGCTTGAGCGCTGTGGCGTGGACCAAGTGGTGGTCTTGCCTTTTGACGCCAGGCTGGCCAGCCAGTCGCCCCAAGACTTCATTCAGCAGGTGCTGGTGAGCGGTCTGGGGGTGCGCTATGTGTTGGTGGGCGACGATTTCCGCTTTGGTGCAAAACGCGCGGGCGACTACGCCATGCTCGATGCCGCGGGACAACACCTGGGCTTTGACGTGGCCCGCATGAACAGCTACGAGGTGCGCGGCCTGCGCGTGTCCAGCTCAGCCGTGCGCGATGCCCTTCACCGGGGCGACATGGCAGCGGTGCACGCCCTGCTCGGCCGCCCCTACAGCATCAGCGGCCATGTGGTGCATGGGCGCAAGCTGGGCCGCGAATTGGCCGCAACAGCCGAAGGCGCGGGCGACGGCTTTCGCACCCTGAATCTGCGGTTTTCTCATTGGAAGCCTGCGGCCAGCGGCATCTTTGTGGTGCAGGTGCATGGCCTGGCTGATCAACCCCTGAAGGGTGTGGCCAATCTTGGCATTCGCCCATCCCTGGACGCGAATGACGTCAACGGTGGACGCGTGTTGCTTGAAACGCATGCCTTCGACTGGCCTGCCCACCTGGGGGCTGAGGGGGGCTACGGTAAAATCATTCGGGTGGACTTGCTGCATAAATTACACGACGAACTCAAATACGACGGTCTGGACGCCCTGACAAAGGGCATCGCCAAAGACTGCAACGACGCACAAGCGTGGTTTGCCTCCCGCCACGGTGAAACCAGCCGCCAGACCACCCGCGACCGAATTTGACGCTCTGGCTCTCGTTCGCCGCCCTCGACAGGCTCAGGGTGAACGAAAAAACGGCCCACCCATTTCCCTTATCTCTCCGAACGGCCCGCCGCTCGGGCTGAGCTTGTCGAAGCCCTCTCGACTTGACGCACCATGACCGACAAAAGCCTGAACCCCGACACCCGCATCAACATGATGGACACCCCCTTCCCCATGCGCGGCGATCTGCCCAAGCGCGAGCCGGGCTGGGTGAGCGAGTGGAACGATGGCGGTTTGTACAAAAAACTGCGTGCTGCCCGTCAAGGCGCTCCGCTGTTTGTACTGCACGACGGCCCGCCTTATGCCAACGGCAAATTGCACATCGGCCACGCACTCAACAAAGTGCTCAAAGACATGATCGTCAAATCCAAGCAACTCGCTGGCTTTGACGCGCAATACATTCCTGGCTGGGACTGCCACGGCCTGCCGATTGAAAACGCGATTGAAAAACTGCACGGCCGCAAACTGTCCAGAGACGACATGCAGGCCAAGAGCCGCGCCTTTGCCACCGAGCAAATCGGCCAGCAGCGCGAAGACTTCAAGCGCCTGGGTGTGCTGGGCGACTGGGAGCGGCCCTACCGCACCATGGACCCGGCCAACGAAGCCGGCGAAATCCGCGCCTTCAAACGCGTGATCGAGCGCGGCTTTGTGTACCGTGGCTTGAAGCCCGTTTACTGGTGCTTTGACTGCGGCTCGTCCTTGGCCGAGTTCGAGATCGAATACCAGGACAAACAAAGCGACACGCTGGACGTGGCCTTTGAAACCGACGACGCAGCCAAATTGGCTGCGGCCTTTGGCCTCGCGTCCCTGCCCGCTGGGCAAAGCGGCTTTGCCGTGATCTGGACCACCACCGCCTGGACCATCCCCGCGAACCAAGCCCTGAACGCTCACCCCGAGCTGACCTATGCGCTGGTGCAAACCGACAAGGGCTGCCTGGTGCTGGCCGAGTCGCTGGTGGACAAATGTCTGGAGCGCTTTGGCCTGCAAGGCGGCACGGTGCTGGCCACCGCCAAAGGCACGGCTTTGGGCGGCCTGAACTTCCGCCACCCGCTGCATGATGTGGACGCGGGCTACAAGCGCCTGTCACCGGTGTACCTGGCCGAATACGTCAGCGACAGTGACGGCACAGGCTTGGTGCATTCTTCGCCCGCTTACGGCGTGGACGACTTCAACTCCTGCATTGCCAATGGCCTGAAGTACGACGACATCCTGAACCCGGTCCAGGGCAACGGCACCTATGCCGAAGACTTCCCGCTGTTTGGCGGGCTGCACATCTGGAAGGCCATCCCCGTGGTACTGGACGCACTGCGGGGCGCGGGCCGCTTGCTGTCCACCGTGACCATCACCCACAGCTACCCACACTGCTGGCGTCACAAAACGCCCGTCATCTACCGCGCCGCTGCCCAATGGTTTGTGCGCATGGACGAGGGCGAGGGCGTGTTCACGAAGGACAAAGCCCCCAAAACCCTGCGCCAGTTGGCCTTGGATGCCATCGAGCAAACCCAGTTCTATCCCGAAAACGGCCGATCGCGTTTGCGCGACATGATCGCGAATCGTCCCGACTGGTGCATCTCGCGTCAGCGCAGCTGGGGCGTGCCCGTGCCCTTCTTTCTGCACAAGGACAGCGGCGAGCTACACCCGCGCACCATGGAAATCCTGGACCAGGCCGCTGACATCGTGGAAAAAGGCGGCATCGAAGCCTGGAGCCGCGTGACGGTGGAAGAAATTTTGGGCGCTCAGGACGCGCCCCACTACACCAAGAGCACCGACATTCTGGAAGTCTGGTTTGACTCTGGTTCCACTTTCCAGCATGTGCTGCGAACCAGCCACAAAGACGCTTACGGCGTTGCCCCTTTCCATGCCGCGGGTCCTGAGGCCGATCTCTACCTTGAAGGCCATGACCAGCACCGCGGTTGGTTCCACAGCTCACTCCTGCTGGGCTGCGCCCTGTATGACCGCGCCCCTTACCGTGGCCTGTTGACGCATGGTTTTGCCACCGACGGCCAAGGCCGCAAGATGAGCAAGAGCTTGGGTAACACCGTCGAGCCACAATCCATCAACAACAAAATGGGCGCCGAAATCGTGCGCTTGTGGGTGGCCAGCACTGACTACTCGGGCGACCTGAACATCGACGACAAAATCCTCGCCCGCGTGGTCGACGCTTACCGCCGCATCCGCAACACCTTGCGCTTCTTGCTGGCCAACGTGAGCGACTTTGACCCGGCCCAAGATGCTGTACCCGACGACCAACTGCTGGAAATCGACCGCTTTGCCCTGGCCCGCGCCGCCGAATTGCAGGCTGACATCCGCGCCCACTTTGACGCTTACGAGTTCCACCCCGTGGTCTCCAAGCTGCAAATTTATTGCTCGGAAGACTTGGGTGCGTTCTATTTAGACGTGCTGAAAGACCGCCTCTACACCACCGCCCCCAAGAGCCTGGTCCGCCGCAGCGCCCAAACAGCGCTGTACCGCATCACCCACGGCATGCTGCGCTGGATGGCGCCCTTCCTGTCGTTCACGGCCGAGGAAGCCTGGAAGACTTTCGGCTCCTCCGAATCCGTCTTTCTGGAAACCTTCACCGACTTCGGCGCGGCCGATGAGCAGCTGCTTGCCAAATGGGCCCGCATCCGCGAGATCCGAGACTTGGTGAACAAGGACATCGAAAACCTGCGCACCGCAGGCCTGGTGGGCGCGTCACTGCAAGCTGAAATCACGATGACCGCGCCTGCAGCAGACCATGCCTTGTTGGCCAGCTTGGGCGCAGACATCAAGTTCGTGTTCATCACCTCCAAAGTCGCTTTGCAGGCAGGCGAAACCCTGGCTGTCCAAGTGGCTGCCAGCCAAGCCACCAAATGCGAGCGCTGCTGGCATTACGCCGATGACGTGGGCCTGGATGCCGCCCACCCCACGATTTGCGGCCGCTGCGTGAGCAACCTGCACGGCGCTGGCGAAACCCGCCACGTTGCCTGACCTTCACGCACAACCCAGACAAGGCAACTCCATGGCCAGCAGCAAAAAAACCGGCAAGGCCTCCGCCAGCAAAAGCCAAGGCTTGGTGCTTTGGCTGGGCATTGCCCTCTTGGTGCTGGTGCTTGACCAGTTCACCAAAGTGCTGGTGCTGGGTGCTTTCCAGCTGGGCGACAGCACGCCCATCACCTCGTTCTTCAACTTGGTGCGGGTCCACAACCACGGCGCGGCATTCTCATTTTTGGCGGGTGCAGGCGGCTGGCAGCGCTGGTTTTTCACCGGTATTGGCGTGGCAGCGGCCATCTTCATGGTCTGGATGCTGCGTGCCCATCCCGGTCAAAAACTCTTCAGCTTGGCCATCTCGCTCATTTTGGGCGGGGCGATTGGCAACGTCATCGACCGCTTGCTGCACGGCTATGTGATCGACTTTCTGGACTTTTACTGGGGTGCTTGGCACTTCCCGGCCTTCAACGTGGCCGATGCTGGGATCAGCGTGGGTGCAGCTTTGCTGATCGTGGATGAAATCCTGCGGGTGCGACGCGGACGCTGAACTCAGGTAAGCTCTCAGCCCTGATTGAAAAAACGGAGTCTCCCATGCCCGGATTGCTGCCCCACATTGACCCCGATGGTCTGCTTGAGTTTTCGGTGGTTTACACCGACCGTGCCCTGAACCACATGTCCAAGCGTTTTGGCGGCGTGATGACCGACATCTCGCGCATGCTCAAAAACGTCTACGGCGCCCACTCGGTCGCGCTCGTCCCCGGCAGCGGCACCTTTGGCATGGAATCGGTGGCTCGTCAATTTGCCACCGACCAGCACGTCATGGTGATCCGCAACGGCTGGTTCAGCTTTCGCTGGACACAGATTTTTGACATGGGCCGCATCCCCAAAAGCCACAGTGTGATCAAGGCCCGCCGCACCTCGGACCACGCCCAAGCCGCTTGGGTCCCGGCCCCGATCGCTGAAGTGACCGCCGCCATCGCCGCAGAAAAACCCGCTTTGGTGTTTGCCCCGCATGTCGAAACCTCGGCCGGCATGATCCTGCCCGACGACTACCTGAAAGCTGTGGCCGATGCGGTGCACGCCGTGGGTGGTTTGTTTGTGTTGGACTGCATCGCCTCTGGCGCGATGTGGGTGGACATGAAAGCCACCGGCGTGGACGTGTTGATCAGCGCGCCACAAAAAGGCTGGAGCAGCTCGCCTTGCTGCGCCATGGTCATGCTGAGCGAACGCGCCCGCCAAGCCATTGATGCCTCCACCAGCACCACCTTTGCGATGGATCTCAAAAAGTGGCTGCAAGTGATGGAGACCTACGAAAGTGGGGCTCACATGTACCACACCACTTTGCCCACGGATGCCCTTCAGCGCCTGCAAGAAACCATGTTGGAAACCGAAGCCTATGGCTTTGCCAAAGTGCGTGAAGAACAAATGGCGCTGGGCCGTCAAGTGCGCTCATTGCTGCTAGAGCACGGTTTTCCCAGTGTGGCAGCGCCCGGTTTTGAAGCCCCCGGCGTGGTGGTGAGCTACACCTCCGACCCGGACATCCAGAGCAGCAAAAAATTCTTGGCACTGGGTCTGCAAACCGCCGCAGGCGTGCCGCTGCAGTGTGACGAACCGGCCGACTTCCGCACCTTCCGCATGGGCTTGTTTGGTTTGGACAAATGGCACGAGGTTCCCCGTACTTTGCAAATCTTGAGCGATGCGCTGGAAACCCTTGCACCCAAGGCCAAGTTGGCGGCTTGATCCTGCGTTGGCACAACAAAAAACCGCTGACTGTTAAAAGTCAGCGGTTTTTTTATGGCCCGGCCCAATTGATCGGTGCCGAGGCACCGATGCCGCACATCACAGGGTGATGATGGTGCAACCCGAGGTTTTGCGGGCTTCCAGGGCGATGTGTGCGTCCTGAATTTTTGCCAAGGGGAAGGTCTGCTCGATGTGGATCTTCACCTTGCCGCTGGTCACCGCTTCGAACAAATCATCGGCCATCTCCTGGGTGTTTTCACGGGTGGTGATGTGGCTGAACAAGGTTTGGCGCGTCACGTAAATCGAACCCTTGGGTCCGAGAATGCCGGGCGCAAACGGCGCCACAGGGCCAGAAGCGTTGCCAAAACTGGCCATCAAACCAAACGGTGCCAAGCAGTCGAGTGACTTGTCCCAAGTGTCTTTGCCCACCGAGTCGTAGACCACTTTGACGCCCTTGCCACCCGTGATCTCTTTGACCTTGGCCTGGAAATCTTCGGTGGAGTAGTTGATGCAAAACTCTGCACCGTTGGCTTTGGCCAAAGCGCATTTGGCATCGCTGCCGGCCGTGCCAATCAAGCGCAGGCCCAAGGCCTTGGCCCACTGGCAAGCGATCAGGCCCACGCCACCAGCGGCGGCATGGAACAACACAAAATCACCCGCTTTCAGGCCGCCTTGGGGCAGCGTGCGCTTGAGCAGGTATTGCGCGGTCAGGCCCTTGAGCATCATGGCCGCGCCGGTCTCAAACGAGATGGCATCGGGCAGCTTGCACACGCACTTGGCAGGCATCACGCGCACTTCGCAGTAACTGCCGGGCGGCTGGCTGGCATACGCTGCGCGGTCGCCCACCTTCAGGTGCGTCACGCCCTCGCCCACGGCTTCGACCACGCCAGAGCCTTCCATGCCCAATTTGAGCGGCATGGGCAACGCATACAAACCACTGCGCTGGTAAACGTCGATGAAGTTCAGGCCAATGGCCTTATGGCGAATGCGGATCTCGCCGGGGCCGGGTTCACCCACCGTGACATCGACCAATTTCATGACTTCGGGACCGCCGTTTTGGTCGATCTGGACTGCAAGGCTCATGGGAATCTCCTTTGGGGACAATGGTTTTAGATGCGTGACTTTGCCACGAATCGTGTCACCCAGCGAAGAGCGGGGACAGATGCGCGACAGCTGGGGACAGTTTGGCGACAACGGGAAAACCCGAACATCGTTACATTGCCACATGTCCCAAAAACTCTCACCCCTGACCGCCTTGTTGTTGACGGTGCCGCCTTTGCTGTGGGCAGGCAATGCGGTCATTGGCCGTTTGGTCAGTGATTTGGTGCCGCCTGTCACGCTCAACTTCTTGCGCTGGGCAGTGGCCTTGTTCATCTTGCTGCCCTTGGCAGCCTGGGTTTTGAAGCGCAACAGCGGCCTGTGGCCACACTGGCGGCGTTTTGCGCTCCTCAGTTTGCTGGGCGTGGGTTGCTATAACGCGCTGCAATACCTGGCCCTGCAAACCTCTACCCCGCTGAACGTCACCCTGGTGGCCGCCAGCGGCCCGGTGTGGATGCTGGCCATCGGCGCTTTGTTTTTTCAGGCTCCAGTTCGCCGCGCACAAATGTACGGGGCAGTGTTGTCCATTGTGGGTGTGCTCGTGGTCTTGTCGCGGGGCGATTGGGCACAGCTGTTGGCCGTGCGGCTGGTCATCGGTGATGTGTTCATTTTGTTGGCCACAGCCTGTTGGTCTTGGTACAGCTGGATGCTGACACGCAAAGACGAACCCGAAGCCATCAGGAGCGACTGGGCGGCGTTTTTGCTGGCTCAGGTGGTGTTTGGCCTGGCCTGGTCCGGCCTGTTTGCGGGCATGGAATGGGGCCTGACCGATGCCCACATCACTTGGGGCTGGCCACTGATCAGTGCGCTGGCCTTTGTAGCCGTGGGCCCTGCGGTGCTGGCCTACCGCTGCTGGGGCTTGGGCATCCAGCGATCAGGACCCGCAGTGGCGGGGTTTTTCGCCAACCTCACGCCGCTGTTTGCAGCCATCTTTTCAGCCGCCTTTTTGGGTGAGCTGCCGCAGCTGTTTCATGCGCTGGCGTTTGCGCTGATCATTGGTGGGATTTGGGTGTCCTCAAGGCGCTGAATTGACCAGCCCCGCCTGCGCCTGCACCCACTGCACAAAGGCCGCTGTCGCACCCCGTGAGCGCTCGGTGTGGCGCACGCTCATGAAATGCACCGGGCGCACCAAGGCGGGCCAGCGCTCTGCGCCCAACACCACCAACTCGCCTCGCTCGATTTCGCGGGCGGCCAGGCGCGTGCTCTCCAGCGCCACCCCCAAGCCATCGACCGCCGCTGCAATCGCCATGGCCGCACGGTCAAAAGAGGGCCGAGGCCCCACGGGCATGGCCAGCTCATGAAAGGCAAACCACTGTGGCCAACCCACGGGGCTCAGCTGCGAATCGATCAAAGGCCAACGGGCCAGCAGTTGCTCAGGCGACTCATCGTGTTCCAGCAGGTGCGCGGCCACCAGCGGGGCGATGTGCTCGTCGCCCAAGGCACAGACATCGAGCCCCGCGCTGTGGCGTGGCGGGCCGTAGGCGATCGAGACATCGATCTCGCGCTGCGCCCCCAAATCCAGCGGCTCGGCCCCCGTGGTCAAACGGATGTTGACCGTGGGGTGCAAGGCCATGAAGCTGGGTAAGCGCGGGCCCAGCCACTTGAGCGCCAGACTGGGCGCGCAGTGCACCGCCAGCACCTGGTCCTGCGTGGGCAACTGCACCTCGGCGCAACTGGCTTCGAGGGCGCCAAACAAACGATCCAGGCTCTCAAACAGGCGCTGCCCCTCCCGCGTGGTCTGCACTTGGCGATGATGGCGCTCAAACAGCGCTCGGCCAAAGTACTTTTCCAAGTCGCGGATCTGGTGGCTGATGGCCGAGGGCGTCAGGTGCAGCTCTTGCGCGGCCAAGGCAAAACTCTGCAGCCGGGCGGCCGCCTCGAAGGTGCGCAAACGGGCCAAAGGCGGAAGATTTCTCATGCAAGTGATTTTCAGATGAATTGAATTCATGTTTCCATGAGCATTCACCGTTTGTCAAGGCAGCCCCATTCGGGCCAATATTGGGTTTCAAGCCCTTTCGTTTTCAGGACCCCCCGTGACCACCAACCAATTCCTGCCCTCAGAACACCGCTTTGACCCCCTGACCGAGCCCAAGGTGTCGATTTACCAACCCGATCAAGCCGGTTTGCTGTTCCCGGGCATCCCCACTTTTGACAACCATGCCCAGCACCGCCAGTACCTCAAAGAGCGCCTGGCCGGGGCTTGCCGGGCCTTTGCCCGCGCCGGGTTGGACTACGGCTTTGCCGGGCACCTGACCATCCGCGACCCCGAACGTCCGCACCTTTACTGGACCAACCCCATGGCGGTGCACTTTGCGCAGGTCAAGGTGTCCAACCTGATCCTGGTGGACCACCAAGGCCAGGTGATCGAGGGCGACTACGCGGTCAACCGCGCGGGGTTTGTGCTGCATGCCGCTGTGCACGAAGCGCACCCCGACATCTTGGCCATGTGCCACGCCCACACGGTGTACGGCACGGCCTTCGCCTCGCTCGGCCAGCCCCTGCTGCCCATCTCGCAAGACGCAGCGGCTTTCTTTGAAGACCATGTGGTCATTGGCGATGAGGCGGGTCAAGTGGCGGTCGAGGTCAAGGCCGGCCTGAAGGTGGCCGATTGGTTCAAGGGCGTCAAAGCCGCCATCCACCAAAACCATGGCCTGTTCACCGCCAGCCGCCACAGCATCGAGGCCGCAGCCTTTTGGTTCATCGCGCTCGAGCGCTGCTGCAAGCAACAACTGGCCGTGATGGCCACAGGCCAAACCCCGCGCCTGGTGCCCCCAGACCGCGCCCGTTACAGCCGCGAACACGTCGGCAGCGAGTACATTGGCTGGCTGCACTTCCAGACCATCTGGAACGACCTCGTGCGCACCGAGGCGGATTTGCTGGAGTGAGGGCGAGAGCATCAACACCCCCCCGCGAACCACCGTGAACGTGGTGTACTCCTAGGGGGGTATGCACCGGTTTTTAATACGTCCCCGGATAAGCCCCACCATCGGTCAACACGTTCTGGCCCGTCATGTAAGCCGCGTGCTTGCTGCACAGGAAGGCGCAAATGGCGCCGAACTCTTGCGGGTTGCCGTAGCGGCCGGCCGGAATCTGCGCTTGTTGGATGGCGCGCATTTCCTCCACGGTCTTGCCAGCCTTTTGGGCCATGGCAGGCAAGGTCGAGCGGATGCGGTCGGTGTCAAATCTACCGGGCAGCAAGTTGTTGATGGTCACACCTTTGGCAGCGATCGCGCTGCGCGATGTGCCGGCCACAAAGCCTGTCAGGCCACTGCGGGCGCCATTGGACAAGCCCAACACGTCGATGGGCGACTTCACCGAGCTGGAGGTGATGTTCACAATGCGGCCAAAACCACGTGCGGCCATGCGGTCCACAGTGGCCTTGATGAGTTCGATGGGGGTGAGCATGTTGCAGTCGATGGCTTTGAGCCAGGCCTCGCGGTCCCAATCGCGGAAGTCGCCGGGCGGTGGGCCGCCTGCGTTGGTCACCACGATGTCGTAGTCCTTGCCAGGGCCGCCCGCCACGTTCCAGATGGCTTCACGGCCGGCTTCGGTGGTGATGTCCACGGCCACGCCGATCAACTGCACCTTGCCACCGGTTTCAATGCGCAAGTCGTCCACGGCTTTGTTCAGCACCTCGGCGCCGCGTGCCACCATGACCACGTTCACGCCCTCAAGGGCCAAGGCCCGTGCGCAACCCCAGCCCAAGCCTTTGCTTGCGCCACCCACCAAAGCCCATTTGCCTGCAATGCCCAAGTCCATGTCAATCTCCTGAAGTTGATGCGATGTGGCCCTTTGGCCGCATCACGGTTTGCGGCCCTCCGGCCGCGTGACCCAAAACACACCGCTCAGAACCAGCACGGTCCCAGCGATGATCCACATGTTAAAAGGTTCGTCCAAAATCCAAACGCCCATCATCAGCGTGGACATCGGACCGATCATGCCGGTTTGCGCCGTGAGCCCAGGGCCAATGCGCTCAATGGCCATCATCACCAACAAGACCGGTAAAACGGTGCAGACCGTGGCATTCAAAAAAGACAGCCAGAACACCGCCTCAGGCACCTGCACAGCCGTCATGGGCTGCAGGAATGCGAACTGCACGATGCAAAAAAAACACGCCACGCTGGTGGCCAGCCCTGCCAGACGCAAGGCGCCCAGACGTTGAACCAACTGGCCGCTGTAGGTCAGGTACACCGCGTAAGTGACCGCACTCAAAAAGACCAGCAATGCACCCCAAGCCGCGTGCGGCCCTGCCAGCCCGAGCTCGTGCCCAAACACCAGCAAAACGCCCGAGTAGCTCATGGCCATGGCCACGCCCTGGCGCTGAGTGATGCGCTTGTTGAACAGCAACCAACCGAGCACCAGCACGAGCGTGGGGTTGAGGTACAAAATCAGCCGCTCCAGCGAGGCGGTGATGAATTCGAGTCCCCAAAAATCCAGAAAGCTCGACAGGTAATAACCACAAAACCCCAGGCCCACCACGCCCAGCCAGTCACCTTTTGTCAAGCGCGCCTTGCCACGCCCGGCCCACCAGGCCATGAGCAGAAAAAAGGGCAAGGCAAACACCATGCGCAGCATGAGCAGCGTGACCGCATCAACGCCGTGGCGGTAAGCCAGCTTGACGATGATGGCCTTGCCACTGAAGGCGATGGAGCCTGCTGCCGCCAGCAACAGACCCGTGGTCAATTTGGAAGGCGCTTCAACCTGCATCGCTCAGCGACCGATCCGGGCTTTCACCCAAGCGAGCAACTCATCTGCTGATACTTCGGGGGTATTGGCATGATTGGCACGCACCACCCAATAGCGGCTGTCAGGGTGCGCTGGCAACTTTTGATAAATCTCGGTCGAACCCGAACCATGCAAAGGATCCAAGGTGCCAATGGCCCAAAAAACCGGCACCGACTTGCGGGAAGCCGCAGCACTCAATCCCATATTGCCCCAGCCTTGGGGGTTGAAATAACTCCACAACGATGCGGCAGAGGTTTTGACCAAGCGGCGTTGGCCTTGGTTGATATCGGTCATCTCGACCTGAGTATCGCCTTTGCCAGACTCGACCCACTGGTGAGCAGCATCCACACTGCGACGGACGTCAGGGATTTGGTAAAAAACCTCGGGCACATGGCCTGGCGCCAATGGCAATATGGCGTCCGCATCGCCCACCTGCGCCATGTAAGCCAAGGATGCATTGGCACCAAAGCTCTGCCCCCCCACAGCGACCCACTGCACACCAGATTTGCGGAATTCGGCCACAGCCTCGCGAATTTGTGCCAAAGCCTTGGTATACGACAGGTCATACAAGCGTTGGCGAGACCATGGCATCTCCAGCAGCTTGACCTGACAATGGGGTTCGAGTTTTTGAACCACGGGTTTGAGGTAAGGCGACTGGGGCATGCCCCACTTGCCGTGCATCAGCACCACGCCACATGACAGGGGCTGACCTGATGCGGCGGCACAGGCCAATGTGCCCATGCCCACCATGGCAAGGTGCAACCACCAACGCTGCATCAAAAACCCACCGCCTGACCGTCACGGCGTGGATCGCTGGCGACCTGATAACCCTGCACCGCCGGATCGCCCATGCGCCAGATGAACTGGCCTGCCCCAAAGTCTTGGTAGGAGTCGTTGATGATGTCGAGCTGGTGGCCACGTGCGATCAGCTCTTGCACCGTGCCACCGTTCATGGCGGCTTCGACGTTGATGTTCAGGCCGGCGTTGTAGCGCCAGCGCGGTGCATCGCACGCCGCTTGCGGGTTCTGGCCGTAGTCGAGCATACGCACCAGGGTTTGCATGTGGCCTTGGGGCTGCATGTTGCCGCCCATCACGCCATAGCTCATCACAGGTTGGCCGTCTTTGGTGACAAAGGCCGGAATGATGGTCTGGAAGGGGCGCTTGCCAGGCAGCACCAAATTGGCGGGGTTTTGGCCCTGCAGGTCGGTACTGAAACCGTGACCCCGGTTTTGCATGCTGATGCCATAAGTGGGCTCGACCACGCCCGATCCAAAGCCCATGTAGTTGCTCTGGATGAAGCTGATCATCATGCCGTTTTCATCGGCTGCCGTGAGGTAAATGGTGCCGCCCTTGACCGGGTTACCCGCCTTGAAGTCCTGCGCTTTTTTCATGTCGATGAGTTTGGCGCGGCTGGCCAAATAAGCCGGATCCAGCATTTGGTCAGGTGGCAACTCCATGTAGCGCGGGTCGGCTACATAGCGGTACAGGTCGGCAAAAGCCAGCTTCATGGCTTCGATTTGCAGGTGCTGCGAGTCGGCGCTGTCCACCTTGTGGCTGGCCATGTCAAAATGGGACAGGATGCCCAGCGCGATCAAGGCCGCAATGCCCTGCCCGTTGGGCGGGATCTCGTGCAGGGTGTAGCCTCGGTAGTCTTGCGCCATGGGCTTGACCCATTCGGGCTTGAAGTCGGCCAAGTCTTTGGCGGTGATGCTGCCACCGTTGTCCTTGGCAAAGCGCTCAATCGCTTCGGCAATCTCACCACCATAAAGCGCCTGGCCTTTGGTGGCCGCAATGGCTTTGAGGCCTCGCGCCGCGTTTTTGAATTGGAACAGCTCGCCCACCTGCGGCGCACGGCCCCAAGGCAAAAAGCTGTGCGCAAAGCCGGGCTGCGACTGCAGTTCGGGCGTAGCGGCGGCCCACTTTTGTTGCACCACCACGGGGATGAGATAGCCACGCTCAGCCACCTCGATGGCGGGCTCCATCAAATCTGCAAAGGGCAGCTTGCCAAAGCGGTCGCTCAAAGCGACCCATCCGGCCACCGCGCCAGGCACCGTGACCGAATCAAAACCGCGCTTGGGTGGTGTTTTGGTCTCGGCACCGTACTTGCGGTGAAAGTAATCGGGCGTCCAGGTCGCGGGGGCCGGGCCGGAGGAGTTGAGGCCGTGCAGCTCCTTGCCGTCCCACAAAATCGCAAACGCATCTGAGCCCAAACCGCAGCTGACCGGCTCGGTCAGGGTGATGACTGCAGCGGCAGCAATGGCGGCGTCGACCGCATTGCCACCTTTGAGCATCATGCGCAGGCCCGCTTGAGCGGCCAGTGGGTGCGAGGTGGACACCACATTGCGCGCAAACAGCGGCAAGCGGGTGCTGGTGTAGGGAAACTGGTAATCGAATTTCATGTCAATCCAAGGTGATCTTGCGTTCGGTGATGATCTTTTTCCATTTGGCTGATTCGCTGGCCAACATGGTTGTGAACTGGGCAGGTGTACCGCCAATGGGCTCAATGCCAAAACGCAAAAGCTTGTCCATCACCTCAGGGTCTTTGAGCACTTGGTTGGCCGCCGTGTTGATGCGGGTGACCACCTCGGCGGGCAGATTTTTAGGACCAAAAAAACCAAACCAGGTGTTGGACTCGTAACCCGGCAAAACATCGGCGATGGCGGGGATGCCCGGTGCGAGCGCCGTAGGCTTGAGTGTGGTTACGCCCAGAGCGCGCAAGCGGCCATCGCGCACATGCGGCATGCCGGTGGGCAGGCTGTCAAACAGCACATCCACTTTGCCCGAAATCAGGTCAGGGATGGCCAGCGCTGTGCCCTTGTAGGGGATGTGCACCACGAACACATCGGCCTGCGCCTTGAACAGCTCGGCAGACAACTGCACGATGGTGCCGTTGCCACTCGAGGCGTAATTCAAACGACCGGGATTTTTCTTGGCGTAGTCGACCCATTCCTTGACGGTTTTGGCAGGCGAGTTGTTAGGCACCAGCATGATGCTGGGCGCGTTGCCCAAATGCGCAATGGGGGTGAAGTCGCGCACCGCGTCGTAGGGCATGCGCGGGTTCAGGTTGGGGCCAATCGAGTGCGTGCTGGAGGTGGACAAGAGCAGGGTGTAGCCATCGGGGCTGGCCTTGGCAGCCAGGTCGGCGCCCAAAGTGCCGCCGGCACCGGGTCGATTTTCAACCACCAAAGTTTGGCCCAATTTTTCGCTGATCTTTTGCGACAAGGTGCGGGCAAACAAGTCGGTGGCGCCGCCTGCTGGGAAAGGGACGATCAAACGCACGGGCTTGGTGGGGTAGGTCTGAGCCTGGGCCAGGCCCAAGCAAGTCAGAGAGAGCGTGAGCGCAGACAGTGCACGCAACAAATGTCTTTTTTTCATGGTGATATTCCGGACAATGACTGACGCAGCCATATGGAAAATGATTCTCTCAGAGGCCATTTGCACGCGCTGAACCCAAGTGACAAGACCATGGTCTGCACCGGCATGATGCGCACCAAAGACAACGGCCTCCGAAGAGGCCGTTGTCGCTCAGGAGCAAAGAAACATCAGTCTTCGACGAAGGCCTCTTCGCGCTTGGACTTGATCGATGGCAAGGTCACAATGATCAACAGCAGCAAGGCAACCGCCAACAAGCTGGCGGACAAAGGACGGGTCACAAAGACGCTCCAGTCACCACGCGACAAGAGCATAGCGCGACGCAGGTTTTCTTCCATCATCGGCCCCAAGATGAAGCCCAGCAGCAAAGGCGCTGGCTCCATGCCCAGTTTGATGAAGACGTAACCAATCACACCGAACATCGCCACCATCCAGATGTCCCAGGTGTTGTTGTTGGTCGAGTAAACGCCAATCGCACAGAACAACACAATGGCCGGGAACAACCAGCGGTAAGGTACCGACAGCAACTTGATCCAAATGCCAATCAAGGGCAAGTTCAAGATGATGAGCATGGCATTGCCGATCCACATCGACGCGATCAGGCCCCAGAACAACTCGGGGTTGCTGGTCATGACCTGAGGGCCAGGCTGGATGTTGTGAATGGTCATCGCACCCACCATCAAAGCCATCACCGCGTTGGGCGGGATGCCCAAGGTCAGCAAAGGAATGAACGAGGTTTGCGAAGCGGCGTTGTTGGCCGATTCAGGCGCTGCCACACCACGGATGTTGCCTTGACCAAAAGGCACTTCACCCTCTTTGATTTTGGTTTTCTTCTCGATGGTGTAAGCCGCAAAAGCCGCCAGCAAGGCACCGCCACCGGGCAAGATACCCAGCGCCGAGCCCAAAGAGGTACCGCGCAAAACGGCTGGCACCATGCGTTTGAAATCTTGTGCAGTGGGCATCAAGCCTGTGACCTTGGCGGTAAAGACTTCACGGTCTTCCGCGGGCTTGGACAAGTTGGAGATGATTTCGCCGTAACCGAACACGCCCATGGCGATCACGATGAAGCCAACGCCGTCGGTCAACTCAGGGATGTCAAAGCTGTAGCGCGCCACACCGGAGTTCACATCGGTGCCGATCAGACCCATCAGCAGGCCCAAAACGATCATGCCGACCGCCTTGATCAAAGAGCCCGAAGCCAAAACAACGGCGCCGATCAAACCCAAGACCATCAGAGAGAAATACTCGGCAGGGCCGAACTTGAAAGCCACTTCAGTCAAGGGCGCAGCAAAAGCCGCCAAGATCAAGGTGCCGACGCAACCTGCAAAGAACGAACCCATACCGGCAGCGGCCAAGGCTGGACCCGCACGGCCTTTGCGGGCCATTTGGTAGCCGTCGATCATGGTCACCACCGACGATGCTTCGCCCGGCAGGTTCACCAAAATGGCTGTGGTCGATCCGCCGTACTGGGCACCGTAATAAATACCGGCCAGCATGATCAAGGCCGCAATGGGTGGCAGCGCATAAGTGGCAGGCAACAGCATGGCGATGGTGGCCACGGGGCCCACGCCAGGCAACACACCAATCAAGGTGCCCAACAAGCAACCGATGAAAGCGTAAATCAGGTTTTGGAAGGTGAACGCCACCCCAAAACCGAGCGCGAGATTGTCAAACAAGTCCATGAATTATTTCTCCTCAACCGGTGATGAAGGTAGGCCAAACTGGGAACTGAAGCTTCAAGAGCAACACGAACGCGCAGTAGCAACCGATGGACAAAATGGTGGCCAAGATGGCCACTTCCTTGACCTTGTAGGTGTCACCCGCCAAGCTCACCACAAAAGTGGTACCAAAGATGGCCACAACCAAACCCATGGCCGGTACACCCCAACTGGGCAAACCGCCGAGCAAAATGCCAAACAGCAAGTTGCCCGCAATGATGAAGACCAAGGGCTTCCAAGCCCAAGAGCCAATCTTGTCGCCATCGGGTGTTTTGACGACCATGGCTTTGAACATGATGTAAAGGCCAATGAGGGCCAAAATCACGCCCAACAGCAAGGGGAAGAAGCCGGGGCCCATGCGTGCACTGGTGCCGATTTTGTAACCGGTGGCACCGATGGCAAACGCACCGCCGACGCAGGCGTACAGCAGTCCGGAGAAAAAGTCTTTTTGACTCTTGATGATCACGATAGCGCTCCTCTAATTTGAGTTGAGGCAATTTTGGGGGAATCTACCTGCCAAAGTGATGTGGGTTACACCTATGTCCCGGGCGTGACCAATCCATGGTTTACCCTGATATTCAAAGGCTCTCAAACCTTTGAAGAAACCGCGTCAACGGGCCAGAGGTTTGAAAACTTGGAGCCATTTGGTGGCAGGCCAGCCCCACTTTTCTTCGATGGCACGGGCCGCTTGCTCAAGGGCATCTCGGGAGGGGCGACTGGGGGTGCGTTGGGCCAAAACGATGGCATTGCCCTCTCGGGTTGGTTTGAAGGCCCAGATGGCGTCTTCTCCAAACGCCGCAGAGATTTTGGCCAAACTCTCGGCATAACTCGAAGAGCGACCGAATAAGTTGACGGTCATGATCCCGTGTGGGGTCAGCAGTTCTCGGCAATCTCGGTAAAAATCCAAGGAGTCCAACACAGGCGCAGCGGCCTCGTCGTCGTACAAGTCCACCTGAAGCGCATCCACCGTGCCCAGCCACTCTTGTTTTTGAATTTCAAGCGACGCATCGGCCAGCACCACACGCAAACGCTCGTCGTCAGGCGGCAAGCGAAACCATCCCCGACAAGCATGCAAGACGCCGGGATTCAGTTCCACGGCCGTGCAGGTCATCTTGAGTTTTTTGTAGCAAAACTTGGTGATGGTGCCCGCCCCCAGCCCCAGTTGCATGGCGTGAGCGCCCTTGACCTCCTCTGGTGGCATGAACAAGAGCCAGCCGAACATGCGCTGCACATACTCCAGCTCAATGTCATAAGGACGGTCCAAAAACATGGAGCCCTGAATCCACTCCGTCCCCAAGTGCAGGTAACGGATTTTGCCGTCTTCGGAGAAATTGACTTCGGGCAATTCGCTTTCGGCGACGGAGGATTTTTTTCGGGTCATGGTGCGTGATGTTACAGAGCGTCCAGCTTGGGCAACACGCGGCAAGCGTTGTGGCTGCAGGCCATGGCCAAATCGGACAAGGGCAATCCCCGCAACTCGGCCAAGACCTGTGCAATGCGGGGCAACTCTGCCGGACTGTTGCGCCCCTGTGCAGCACCCAGCGCCCGCTGCTCAGCGGTTTGGTAAAGCCATTGCGGCGGAATGTCAGGCGCATCGGTCTCCAGCACTACAGCGCTCAAAGGCAGCTCGCAGGCCAAGCGGCGAAGCTGTAAAGAGCGCTCATAGGTCAGCGTACCGCCAAAGCCCAGCGCAAAGCCCATGGCCACAAAGGCCCGTGCCTGCTGCTGGCTGCCATTGAAAGCATGCGCAATGCCAGAAGCCACCGGGCACAGGCGCAAGCCTTTGAGCAACAAATCGGCCGAGCGCCGCACATGCAAGATCACGGGCAGGCCATGCTTTTGGGCCAGCTTCAGTTGCCCAGTGTAAAAAAACCATTGCCTCTCGCGCATCTCGGGCGTGCACAGTTCGGGCACAAAAAAGTCCAGCCCGATCTCGCCCACGGCCACCAGCCTCCGGTCACCTGCACGTTCACGCAAGGCCTGGTCCAGCTCCATCAGATCAGATGCTTGGGCCTGCGGCACATACAAGGGATGGATACCCAAGGCGTAGGCATCGTCATGTCGTTCGGCCAGCTGCGCCACATCGGCCCAGTGGGCACGCTGTACCGCCGGGATCACGCAGCGTGTCACGCCAACCATCCGGGCCGCTTCGCGCACCAAGTCGCGGTCGGCATCAAACTCGGCCGCGTCCAGGTGACAGTGCGTGTCGATCCACATTCAGCTTTGGAAAGTTTAGACAGGCGCTTCCAACACGCCCTTGACCAGGTGCAATTGCCGGTCACAGCGGGCGGCCAGAGCTTGGTCGTGGGTGACCACCACAAAGGCGGTGTCGCGCTCGCGGGCCAGTTGCAGCATCAAGGCAAACACACCGTCGGCCGTTTCGCGGTCCAGGTTGCCTGTGGGTTCGTCCGCCAGCACGCAAGCCGGGTCGTTGACCAAAGCGCGGGCCAAGGCCACGCGCTGGCGCTCGCCGCCAGACAGTTCCGATGGGCGATGGTGCAGGCGCTCTGCCAAACCCACACGCTGCAGCCAGCCCGTGGCCACTGCAGCGGCTTGGGCACGGTCTTGGCGTCGAATCCAAAGCGGCATGGCCACGTTGTCCAGCGCACTGAACTCGGGCAGCAGGTGGTGAAACTGATAAACAAAGCCCAAGTAACGGTTGCGCCACTGGCCTTGTTCGGCTGCACTCAGCGCCGACAGCAACTGGCCCTTCAATTGCACCGAGCCTTGGGTTGGGGCGTCCAGGCCACCGAGCAAATGCAGCAAAGTGCTTTTGCCTGAACCGGAAGCGCCCACGATGGCGAGTGTCTCGCCCGCGTGCACGGCCAGATCCACGCCCTGCAACACGGTCACATCCAAACGGCCCTCGGTGAAGCGCTTGGTCAGGCCCTGCGCCTCAAGCACTACGGCGTTTTTCGTGTCATTCATAGCGCAGCGCCTCCGCCGGGTTGACCTGGCTGGCACGCCAGCTGGGGTAAAGCGTGGCCACAAAAGCCAGCACCAAGGAGATGATGGCCACCGGCCAAATGTCACTGGCCAGCGGCTCGCTGGGCATGCGGCTGATCAGGTAAATGTCGCGCGGCAAAAAGCTGGCGTTGAAGAGTGTCTCCAGTGCAGGCACGATCACATCGATGTTGAAGGCCACCAACAGGCCGAGCGCCAAACCGCTCAGGGTGCCGATCACGCCCACGGTGGCGCCTTGCACCACAAAAATACCCATGATGCTGCGCGGGCTGGCCCCCAGGGTGCGCAAGATCGCGATGTCGGCACGCTTGTCGGTCACCGTCATCACCAAGGTGCTGACCAAATTGAAAGCCGCCACTGCCACGATGAGGGTCAGGATGATGAACATCATGCGTTTTTCGACCTGAACGGCGGCAAACCAGGTCTTGTTCTGCTGCGTCCAGTCGCGCACAAAAAAGCCAGGCCCCAAATCCAGTTGAAGGTCTCGTGCCACCTCCCGCGCTTGGTGCAGGTCACGCAATTTGAGGCGCACGCCACTTGGGCCTTCCAGCCGGAACATGCGAACAGCGTCCTCGACGTGCATCAGCGCCAGCGCCGAGTCGTATTCGTAGTGACCTGAAGAAAACGTGCCCACCACACCCATTTGTTTCATGCGCGGCACCACGCCGGCAGGGGTGACCTGACCGGACGGCGAAACGAGCGTCACCGGGTCACCCCCTTGCAAACCCATGTTGTTGGCCAAGTCTCGGCCCAGCACCAGGCCGAATTCGCCGGGCACAAGACGGCCCAAAACGCCCGCTTGCGTGTCCTGCGACAGATCGCTGACCTCGGGCTCTCGGGCGGGGTCAATGCCGCGCACCAACACGCCCTTCATGTCCTCGCCCCGCGCCAGCAAGGCCTGCGCGGTCACAAAAGGCGCAGCGCCAAGCACCTGTGGATGCGCTTTCAGGCGCGCTAACAGCGCTGGCATATCGGCAACAGCCGCTGCATCCACGGCGTACACCTCAATGTGCGACACCACCCCCAGCATGCGATCTCGCACTTCTTTTTGGAAGCCGTTCATCACGCTCAACACGATGATCAGCGCCGCCACACCCAGGCCAATGCCCATCATGGACACCCCAGAAATGAAGGAAATGAAGCCGTTTCGCCGAGTGGCGCGGCCTGCACGCGTGTAGCGCCAGCCGAGCACCAGCTCGTAGGGGATGTTTTTAAAAAAAGACATAGTCCGCTATTGTGACGAATCGCTAAAGGCCACCGCCCAAGGCGCGGGTACAAAGCCTGTACCCACACAACCCACCCAGTGTTTTTACTTAAAAAGTCGCACCGGAGACGTTTTGAAACTGCGCCCGGGTCTGAAATCCAAAAGCCCCAAGCCGCATGGGGCTTCAGACCAAAAAAGGAGACACCCCCATGTACACCCGCATTGGGACACTGAGCACCTTGGCTGCTGCCACCTTGCTCAGCGCCTGCCAAACCGCCCCGATCAAAACCGCTATGCCCCCGACCTCACCCGAAGTGGTGGGTGAATTCCGCAAAGGCTCAGGCTACCTGAACGGCTACATCGACCGCAAGGAACTGCCTGACAGCCTGGCCTTGGTCCCACCCCCACCCGCCCCCGGCTCGGCCCGCCAGGCGGCCGATGTGCAGCAGCATCAGCAGACCCGGGCCCTGCGTAACACTCCGCGCTGGGAGTACGCCTTCAAGGACGTGAACCTGAAGTTTCCCGAAGCGACCGGGGTGTTCTCGTGCGCACTGGACATGCCGATCTCGCAAGAGGCCACGCCCCACCTGAACATGCTGCTGCGCCGCAGCCTGGTGGACGCGGGCTTTGCCACCTACAGGGCCAAAGACCACTACCAGCGCAAGCGCCCATTTGCCGAGTTGGGTGAAACCACCTGCTCGCCCAAGGAAGAAGCGCACCTGTCCAAGGACGGCGCTTATCCCTCGGGCCACGCAGCGCTGGGCTGGGCCTGGGGCCTGATCCTGGCTGGGCTCGCCCCCGACAAGGCCAATGCCTTGGTTCAACGCGGCCACGCCTTTGGCGACAGCCGCATGGTGTGCGGCGTGCACTGGCAAAGTGACCTGGAAGCCGGTCGCTTGGTGGGCGCTGCCACCGTGGCACGCCTGCAAGCCGACCCGGTGTTCCAGGCCCAGGCGCAGCTGGCCAAGGCCGAGATTGCTGCCGCCCGGTCCAAAGGCCTGAAGTCCAACCGCACCGACTGCACTGCCGAAGCCGCTGC
Source organism: Akkermansia muciniphila (assembly GCA_943331105.2). Classification (GTDB taxonomy): domain Bacteria; phylum Pseudomonadota; class Gammaproteobacteria; order Burkholderiales; family Burkholderiaceae_C; genus Limnohabitans_A. The sequence goes on along the minus strand of CALQKH020000005.1, from coordinate 53,557 downwards.
TTTGAAACGCTGAGGGTTGGGCGTTGAGCCCTGAACGCTGCACGCTGAACCGGCAAACCCACCTTGCATGGGGCCTGCGACAATCAGGCCCCATGCACCTGATCATTCCCTATGCGGCCAGTCACGCCTTCACCGGCCCCGAGGTCTGGGCCGGTTGGCAGCTGCCCCATCTGCAAATCCTGCTGAGCCTGCTGCAGCGCCAGCAGGTGCTGCAAGACCCCAGTACCGCAGCACTGCACCTGCCCCACGAACGCCTGCAAGCCCAGGCCCTGGGCTGGCCGCTTGACGCCCCCACCCTGCCCTGGGCCGCTTGGCACCGGGCGCAGCAAGGCCAGGAAAACGCCGCGCCCCAAGCCTGGATGACACCCTGCCACTGGCAAATCGGCATGGACCAGGTGGTGATGGCCGACCCCGCGCATTTGCGCTTGAGCGATGAAGAATCGCAGCAACTTTTGCAAGCCATGCAACCGTTTTTGCAAGAAGACGGCCTGCAAGTGACCTGGCACAGCGCCTTGCTTTGGCACGTCCAGGGGACACTGCTGGCTGAACTACCCACCGTCTCTCTCGACCGGGTGATCGGTCAGAACGTGAAAGACTGGATGCCCCAGCACCCCGCTGCCCGGCCGCTGCAACGCCTGCAAAGCGAAATGCAGATGCTGCTGTACAACCACCCGGTGAACGACGCACGCGAGGCCCGCAGGCAGCACACCGTCAACGCCTTTTGGCTGCATGGCGCAGGCACGCTATCTGCGATCACCGCTTCCGCTGCGCCGCCCATGAGCGAGACAGTGACCGTGTCCGATGCCCTGCGGGCCAGTGCTTTGCATGGCGACATGCAGACTTGGCGGCAAGCCTGGCAGCAGCTCGATGCCACGGCCCTAGCCGATGCACTGAAACATCTGGAGGCCACCGGCCAAGTTACCCTCAGCCTGTGCAGCGAGCACACCGCCCACACCTACACCGCCGCGCCTGCCGCTTGGCACCAAAAAATAACCCGGCTGTTCAACAAACCCTCTGCTGCAGCGGCACTCCAAGCCCTCATCACCAACTGATCGCCCCATGAATTTGCTCACCCGAGATGTGCCCCCCCGGAGCGCCTGGGCGCTGGAACAAGCGGGCATCCACCCCTTGCTAGCGCGCCTGTACGCCGCCCGTGGCGTGTTGTCCAAAGACGAACTCGACGACGCCCTGAACCTGCTGCTGCCTCCCGCGGGCATGCTGGGAACGCTCGAAGCGGCCCAACTGCTGGCAGACGCCATGGCGCAAAACAAGCGCCTGTGCATCGTGGCCGATTACGACTGCGACGGCGCAACCGCCTGCGCTGTGGGCGTGCGCGGCCTGCGCATGCTGGGTGCACAACACGTGAGTTATCTGGTGCCCGACCGCGTGGTCGACGGCTACGGCCTGACCCCACCCATTGCCGAACGGGTCCACGCGCAAGGGGCGGATGTGCTGATCACGGTGGACAATGGCATCGCCAGTGTGGCGGGCGTGCAAGCCGCGCAAGCCTTGGGCCTGCAGGTGCTGGTCACCGACCACCACCTGCCAGGCAGCGAACTGCCCACCGCCGAAGTCATCGTCAACCCCAACCAACCCGGCTGCAGTTTCACCAGCAAATCGATCGCCGGTGTGGGCGTGATGTTTTACGTGCTGCTGGCCCTGCGCGCCGAACTGCGCCAGCGCGGCGTGTTTGAAGCCAGCAACCAGCCGCGCTTAGACGCCCTGCTGCCCCTGGTGGCACTGGGCACCGTGGCCGATGTGGTCAAGCTCGACGCCAACAACCGCCGCTTGGTGGCCCAAGGCCTGCGCCGCGTGCGGGCCGGGGCCTTACCGCCGGGCATGGCAGCGCTGATGCGGGCAGCGGGGCGCGAAATCGCCAAGGCCACCACTTTTGATTTTGGCTTTGCCTTGGGGCCGCGCATCAATGCCGCAGGCCGTTTGGCCGACATGACGCTGGGCATCGAGTGCCTGCTGACCGACGACGCAGGCCGCGCCGACGCGCTGGCCAAACAGCTGGATGCGATCAACCGCGAACGCCGCGTGATCGAGGGCGACATGCGCGAGATGGCCATGGAAATGGCCGAGTCGCTGTTTGACGAGGGCGACGAACCACCGCCTGCCATTTGCGTGTTCGACCCGGACTTTCACGAAGGCGTGGTGGGCATCGTGGCCTCGCGCATCAAGGACAAGCTGCACCGCCCTACTTTTGTGTTCGCAGCCAGCATCGCCCCGGGCAAGGAGCATGAACTCAAAGGCTCGGGCCGATCCATTGCGGGGTTTCATTTGCGCGACGCGCTCGATTTGGTGGCCAAGCGCGCCCCGGGGGTGCTTTTGCGCTTTGGCGGCCATGCGATGGCGGCGGGCTGCACGGTTGCGGAAGAGCATCTGGATGTGTTTGAAGAAACGCTGAACCAGGTGGCCATGGAATGGCTGGACGCGGCCACGCTGCAACGCCGCCTGGAAACCGATGGCCCGCTACCCGCCGAGTACCGACGGGTGGACCTGGTGGACATGCTTCACCACGAGGTCTGGGGTCAGGGCTTTGCACCGCCCGTGTTTTGCGAAGAAATCGAGATCGTGTCGCAGCGCCTGGTGGGCGAGAAACACCTGTCGCTCAAGATGAAGCACCAAGGCCAGCCGGTGGATGGCATCTGGTTTGGCCGCACCGAGCCTTTGCCTGCACGGGTCAAGCTGGCTTACCGGCTGGACGCCGACGAGTGGCAGGGGCAAAAGCGGGTGCGCTTTTTGGTGGAGGGCGCGGAACTTTAAAACCCCGCTGGCTCAGTGTTTGGTGGCGACCTTGGCTTGTAAGGCATTGAGCACAGGGGTGGAGACCAGGCCCGACACATCCCCGCCGAGCTTGGCGATCTCGCGCACCAAGGTGCTGCTGATGTGCTGCACATGGGCGCTGGTGTGCAAAAACACGGTGTCCACCTCTGGGGCCAGATGGCGGTTCATGCCTGACATTTGCGTTTCGTAGTCGTAGTCGGTCACCGAGCGCAGGCCTCGCACGATCACCTGGGCGTTTTGTGAACGCACAAACTCAACGATCAGTCCATCAAACGGCAGCGCCTTCACGTTGGGGCAATCGGCCAGCGCGGCTTGGGCCAGCGACAGACGCTCGTCCAAGGTGAACATCGTGTTTTTGTGGTGCGCACGGGCCACCGCGATGATGACTTGGTCAAACATCTGCGCAGCGCGGCGGATGGCGTCTTCGTGGCCCAGGGTCAAGGGGTCAAAGGTGCCGGAGTAAACAGCGGTCACGGTGGTGTTGGCAGCTCGGCTCATGGTGTGTCTCCTTCAGCAGGAATGGCAGTCGGGGTGGGCGCTGGATCGAGGTGGGTCCGTTGCAGCAAATGCGCATGCACCGCACTCGCTTTGAGGTGGCGCTCGCATTGCAAACCCAAAGCCCTCAGCGCGTCGGCAGGCCAAGCCACCGGGGCTTCCAGGTAAATCCAGCCGCCTACAGGAACAGCCCGGGTGGCGGCCTTCAGCGCCGGTTCAAACCAAGGGCCTTCAAATGGCGGATCGATGAAAACCAAGTCCACGCTTGCGGCAGGCAAGCGCAGCAAGGCGGCGACGCCATCACCGCGCTGCACGTTGACCATGCTGGCTTTGAGGCGGGTGGCGTTGTCTTGCAAATCGCGCGCCAACACAGCGTCTTGCTCAACCATCAGCACATGGGCAGCTCCGCGCGATGCGGCCTCTAGGCCCAGCACGCCCGTGCCGGCAAACGCATCGACACAACGCCAGTCGCTCAGGTCCTGCCCCAGCCAGTTGAAAAGGGTTTCACGCACGCGGTCAGGGGTTGGGCGCAGGCCGGGTTTGTCGATGACTTTGAGCCGCGTGCGCCGCCACTGCCCACCGATGATGCGGATCTCGTGCGATGACGGACCTTTGGGCACCGGGTTCTTGGGCTTTTTTGCCGCAGCATGACGGGCTGCACCGGTCAGCGATGGTCGTTTGGAAGGAGCTGAAGACATAGCTTGCGAGTGTAAGGCCGCAGCGAAGTTAGCCCCTGAGAGTCAGTCACCTGTTGAAACAAGTCAGTCATTGGGTGCCGCCTCAAGCGGACTCAGGGCTGACCACCCACCACCACCGTGACCATGCGCTCAGGCTGCAGCACCCGGGCCATGGCGCGTTGCACATCGGCAGCGCTGACGCGCTCGATTTGGCGCGTCCAGTTGCTCAGGTAGTCCAAGGGCAAACGGTTCCAAGCAATGTTGGCCACGTTGTCCAGCAACTTGCGGTTGCTGTCGATGCGCAGCGCAAAGCCGCCCACCAAATTGGATTTGGCCGCTTGCAACTCGGCCTCGGTCGGGCCTTCGCGCACAAAGCCTTGAACCACATCTTTGGCCACCGCCACGGCCTGTGCGGCTTGGTCGGGACGGGTCTGCAAGCCCACGGTGAAAGCGCCAGCGTGCAAGCCCGGCGAAAAAGCGCTGTAAACGCTGTAGCTCAGACCGCGTTTTTCACGCACTTGCTCGGTCAGGCGCGAAACAAAGCCACCACCACCCAAGATGTGGTTGCCCACCAGCAGAGGGAAAAAGTCGGGATCTGAACGCTTGTAGCCCGGCTGGCCCATCAGCACATGGGCTTGTGCCGAATCGAATGGGAGTTGCAGGTTTTGTGCGGCAGTCAAAGGCGCCACCTCCGGCACAGGCGGCAAACTTTGGCAACCTGCATCGCGAGGCCACTGCGCCAATAGGCGTTGCACCAAGGCATCGGTTTGGACACGGGTCAAAGCCCCCACCACACTCACCGTGGCACGGCAAGCGCGCAGACTCTGCGCGTGCAGCTTGTGCAAATCTTGCACGCCAATGCGCGCGAGGGTCTCTGGCGTGGTGCGCTGGCCATACGGGTGCGTGCCGAAAACGGCTTGGGCAAATCGGTGCTGCACCACGGTGCCCGGTTTGGTCAGCGATTCACGGATGGACGCACTGAAACGCTCCCGATCGCGCAACCACATGGCTTCAGGAAAGGCCGGGTGCGCCATCTGCCGAGCCGCTAGGGCCACGGCTTTGTCCAGCAGGTCCGGGAAACTCAGGCTGCGCAGGCCAAAGCTCAAACGGTCGCCACTGGCACTGATGCCCAAACTGGCGCCCAAATCGGCCCAAGCTTCACCGACTTGGTTTTCATCCATGGCCCGGGGATAGGGACCTTGCCCTTGGGGTTCGGCACGGGTGCCGTTCGCCATCTGGCCCGCCATGACCGAAGCCAAGCCCGACTGCGCTGCAGGGTCGCGGCGGCTGCCCGCATCGATGTCGATCTGCACATCAACCATGGGGATGGCGTGGCTCTCAACCAGGTAAACACGGGCCCCGTTGGCTTGGGTCCAATGCTGAATGGGCAAAGCGGCTTGCGCTGAAGGGCCAAAGCCCCAGCAAGCCAGCACAAAACTGCTAAATCCAAGGGTTTTGCGGACTTTAAGAAGAAAAAAACTGGTTCGCATGGTGGTGTGGTTGTGCATGACGTTCACCGGGTTCAATGTCGCGCACCCGCAGATGGGCGGCGCGGACGAGGCTGACCCGACAAAGGCTGTGGCCGCAAAATGGCCACCGTGAGGCTGTCGTCGCCAAAATACTTTTGCGCCACGGCTTGCACTTGGCCAGGTGTGACTTGGCGCAAACGGGCAATCAGTTGTGTTCCGTAGTCTGGCGGTAAGCCCAGGGTCCAGGCCACGCCCAGTTCGCGGGCTTGGTTGAACACCGAGTCCAGTTTGTAGATTTCGCCCGCTACCCATTGGGTCTTGACGCGCTGCAGCTCGGCTTCGGTCACGCCTTCGGTGGCCACGCGCTGCACCTGGGCACGCAAGGCCGCCTCCAGTGCTTCTGGCGTTTGGCCTTTGGCGGGCACACCTTCCAGATAAAAGAACTGTGGACCGCGTCCCATGAGGCCGTTGTAGGCCCCCGCACTGTCGGCCAAGCGATTTTCACCTTGGGTCAGGGCACGGTCTAGCCGGGCACCGCTGTAGCCGTCCAGAACCGCAGCCAACACGGTCAGAGCCAGCGCCTCGTCGTGCTCGGGCGCAGGGGCCAAGCTGGCCAGTCTTGGCACTTTAAAAGCCAACGCCACATAAGACTGTTCGGCCGGGGCCTTGAACTCGAAACGACGCAGGCCTTGCTGCGCAGGCTCATCGCGCGGCTTGCGATCGGGTACGGCACGGGCAGGGATCACGCCGTAGTATTGGTCGGCCAAGGCCTTGACGCGCATCGGATCGACATCGCCTGCCACCACCACCACGGCGTTGGCCGGCGAGTACCACTTGCGGTAAAAGTCGCGGGCATCTTGCGCTGTCATGGCTTCAAGGTCACTCATCCAGCCTACGATGGGACGACGGTAAGGCGAAGCGACCAAAGCGGTGGCCGACAGCATTTCGTGCAGCTGTGCACGGGGGTTGTCATCGGTGCGCAGGCGGCGCTCTTCTTTGACCACCTCCAGCTCCTTGATGAATTCGCTGTCTGGCCACTGGTTGTTGGCAAAGCGGTCAGACTCCAAGCGCATCACGGCTTCCAGTTGCGCGGAAGGTATCTGCTGGAAATAGCCGGTGTAGTCCTTGGCAGTGAACGCGTTTTCGCGCCCTCCCAGAGCCGCCACTCGGCGCGAAAACTCACCGGCTGCCAAGTTGGGCGTGCCCTTGAACAGCATGTGCTCCAGCACATGGGCCACGCCACTGGTGCCATCCACCTCGTCCATAGAGCCCACACGCAGCCACACCATGTGCACCGCCGTCGGGGCACGGCGGTCGGGCTTGACCCACAAGGCCATGCCGTTGGCCAATGTGAAGGTGTGCACTTGCGCCACAGCGGCCGGATTGGCTGCGGCATTGGCCGAGTTTTGTGACCCCTGTGGAGCCTGCGCGAGAACGCTCGCGGCAGCGCCCCACAAGGCTGTTGCCATGGAAAGTGCCAAGAGAAAGTTCGGTTTCATAGAATGCATGATCCTTGAAATCCAAGCCATGTTCAGTTTCTTCAAAAAAAAATCCCCAATTGCCGAGGTCCCATCGACCCCAACTGCTGACTTACCGGCTGTTGCAACGGCTGCCAACATTCCCTTGGCACCCACAAACCTGCCCTCTGAAGCGCCCGCAGCCCCCATTGCCCGTCAGGGCTGGCTTGACCGCCTGAAGGCGGGCCTGCGCAAAACCGGCTCCAGCATCACCACCGTCTTCACGGGCACACGCATCGATGACGAGCTGTATGAAGAGCTGGAAACAGCACTTCTGGTGGCCGACACAGGCGTCAAAGCCACCGAGCATTTGCTGCAAGACCTCAAACGCCGCGTGAAAGACAGCAAGGCCACCGAACCAGCTCAGGTCAAAAACCTGTTGGCCGATGCCATCACCGACTTGCTGCTGCCTCTGCAAAAGCCTTTGGCCATTGGCGACCACCAGCCCACTGTCATCATGGTGGCTGGCGTCAACGGCGCGGGCAAGACGACCTCCATTGGCAAATTGACCAAGCATCTGGCAGACGAGGGGCTGAGCGTGCTGCTGGCCGCCGCCGACACCTTCCGCGCCGCTGCCAAGGAGCAACTGGCTGTCTGGGCTGACCGCAACACGGTCGAGATTGTCAGCCAGCAAGGCGGCGACCCAGCAGCTGTGAGCTTTGACGCCGTCAGCGCAGGCCGCGCTCGGGGCCGGGACGTGGTGCTGGTGGACACGGCCGGTCGCCTGCCCACTCAAACCCATCTGATGGAAGAGCTGAAAAAAATCAAGCGTGTGGTTCAAAAGGCCGACGGCTCGGCCCCGCACGAGGTGCTGCTGGTGATCGATGGCAACACCGGACAAAACGCCTTGGCCCAGGTCAAGGCTTTTGACGACACCTTGGGCCTGACAGGCCTGATCGTGACCAAACTGGACGGTACAGCCAAGGGCGGGGTGCTGTGCGCCATTGCCCGCGAAAAGCCGATTCCGGTTTACTTCATTGGCGTAGGTGAGAAGCTGGAAGACCTGGAAACTTTCAATGCCCGTGAGTTTGCTCAAGCCCTGCTGAGCTAACCAACTGCAGCACTTGACGCGTCTTCCAGCACACAGACTGACGGGCAGACATTGCCCAAAATGGTGAAGTTCGGCCACCTGCCGCCCGGCGCCAATTTGGCAACCCCCTTTTGGCACTCCTCACCAGAGAGTGCTAATATTGGGGTATTCTGAAAGGAGTTCTGGTATGAACATTCAAACTGGTTCCCCCGCCACTGCCATCACGCTGAGCAACCCTTGGGCGGTGGTGCCCTCGCTCGGCCACCTCGACGCCTATATTTCTGCGGTCAACCGCATGCCGATGCTCACCCTTGAGGAAGAGCAGGAAGCCGCCCGCCAACTCAAAGCCAACGACGACCTTGAGGCCGCCCGCAAGCTGGTGCTCTCGCACCTGCGTTTGGTGGTGTCCGTGTCGCGCCAATATTTAGGTTATGGCCTGCCGCACGGCGACCTGATCCAAGAAGGCAATGTGGGCCTGATGAAAGCGGTCAAGCGCTTTGACCCCGAGCAAGGTGTGCGCCTTGTGAGCTACGCGCTGCATTGGATCAAGGCCGAGATCCACGAGTACATCCTGAAAAACTGGCGCATGGTCAAGGTGGCCACCACCAAGGCACAGCGCAAGTTGTTTTTCAACCTGCGCTCCATGAAACAAGGCTACAAGTCCGACGCCGATGCAGGCACGCACCGCGACACCCTGACCCCCGACCAAGTGGCGTCCATGGCCCACAGCCTGAACGTCAAGGGCGAGGATGTGCGTGAGATGGAAATGCGCATGTCCGGCGGCGATGTGCTGCTCGACCCCGCCCCCTCTGACGACGGAGAGCAAGCTTTTGGCCCCATCGCCTACCTGGCCGATGTGAACCATGAGCCCACCGCCATGATCGAAGCACACCAGCGCGACGTGATGGCCAGTGACGGCCTGGCCAGTGCCTTGAATGCGCTGGACGAACGCAGCCGCCGCATCGTCGAAGAGCGTTGGCTCAAGGTCAACGACAACGGCTCGGGTGGCATGACACTGCATGATTTGGCCGACGAATACGGCGTCAGCGCCGAGCGCATTCGCCAGATCGAAGTTGCCGCTATGAAAAAGATGAAAAAGGCGCTGGTCGAGTTCGCTTGAAGGTTTATTCTTTCCCAGCGTCTGACGCTCAGTTACCCGGCTCAGTCCGGGTATTTTTTCGCCCGCTTTAAGCTACAGTGTTTGCTGTTTTATTGAAGATTTTTTACCATGAACACACTCACCACCGTCCGCTTTCCACGTCGCCTGTTGGCCCAGGCCATAGGCGCCGTTTTCTTGCTGGCCGCAGCACCCACATGGGCGGCCAAATGGCCCACGCAAACTGTGCGTCTGGTGGTGGGTTTTCCCGCCGGCTCCAGCCCCGACCTGACAGCACGCGCACTGGCCGAGCCTTTGTCCAAAGCATTGGGGCAAAACGTGATCGTTGAAAACAAAGTGGGCGCTGGTGGCAACATCGCTGCCGACTTCGTCGCCAAGTCCACCGACGGTCACACTTTGGGCCTGATGATCAACGGCAACATGACCATTGCCCGCATCTTGAACCCCAAGGTGCCCTATGACCCACTCAAAGACCTCGCCCCCATCAGCCTGATTGGTAAAGCGCCGTTGGTCCTGACCGTGCCGGCGAACGCTCCTGGGCAGACCGCCAAAGAGTGGTTGAGCTGGGCCCAAAAGTCAGGCAACCAACTCAGCTATGCGTCACCAGGTGTCGGCACCGTGGCGCACTTGGGCATGGAACTGCTCAAAACCAAGGCCAACATTGCACCCGTGCATGTGCCCTACCCCGGCAACCCGCAAATCATCACAGCTTTGCTGGGGGGTCAGGTGCAGTTGGCCTTGTTGCCACCGGCCATGTCGGCTGCGCAAGTCAGTGCGGGCAAATTGCGGGCCATTGGGGCCTCCAGTAGCGGCCGCAGCTCGGTGGCCGCAGAAGTGCCCAGCTTGGCGGAAATCGGCGTCAAAGATTACCAGTTGGAAATTTGGAATGCAGTGGCTGCACCTGCTTCCATGCCAGCAGCGGTTGCCAGCCAGTTGTCTGCCGTTGTGAGCGACATCGTGCGTTCACCGGAGATGCGGGCGCGCTTGTTTCAGCAAGGCTGGCAGGTGGTGGGTTCCTCGCCAGAAGGTTTGAAAAACCGCATCGAGGCCGATACCCAAGCCTTGGGGGCCATCATCCGCAGTCAGAAGATCGAGCTGAACTGAAGCCCGATTTAACTTTCTGGCCTTACTTGCCACTCAGCAATATCTTCACGTCAGCAGCCAAAGTCTCGGCCCCGCTGGCGTGGCGGTTGTACAGCCGAATACGGCCTTGCGGATCAAATGCAAAACTGCCAGCCGAATGGTCCAGGGTGTAGCTGGTGGGGGTTTTGCCGTCGACCTTTTTGTAATAGATCTTGAAGTCTTTGGTCACTTTGGGAAGCTGCTCTGGGCTGGGGCGCAATGCCACGAAATCAGCGCCAAAGTTGGCCACATAGGCCTTGAGCAACTCGGGCGTGTCACGCTCAGGGTCGACAGTGATGAAAATGCCCTGCAATTTGGTGCCATCCGCGCCCAAGAGCTGTTTGGCTTGGGCGATTTCTTGCAAGGCCGTGGGACACACATCGGGGCATTGGGTGAAGCCAAAAAACACCACCACGGCTTTGCCTGCAAAGTCCTTCAAAGTGCGCACTTGGCCATCTTGGTCACTCAGCGTGAAACCCTGCGCGTAATCAGCGCCCGTGATGTCCACACCCTTGAAAGCGGGCTTGTCTTGGCCACAACCGGTCAAAACCGCCAAGGCACTGACCAAGCCCAAAGCCAAAACGGTTCTCGAAACAACTCTGCGCTGCAGCATGACTGGGCCTTAGAAAAGATAGTGGTCGAGCAGCAAAGCGGCAAACAAGGCGCTCAGGTGGACCAATGAAAAGCGAAAGGTTTTGCGGGCCAGCTCATCCGAGTATTCCCGGTACAAAGCCACTGCGTACCCGATGAAGCCGATGCTGAGCACCACCGCTGCCGCCAAATAGAGCCAAGAGCTCATGCCATAGACAAAGGGCATCAGGCAAGAGGCCATCAACACCACGGTGTACAACAAGATTTGCAAGCGCGTGAATTCGTTGCCATGCGTGACCGGCAACATGGGCAAACCAGACTTGCGGTAGTCCTCAACGCGGTACAGCGCCAGCGCCCAAAAATGCGGTGGCGTCCACAAGAAGATGATCAAAAACAAGATCAAGGCTTCCGGCCCGACCTGCCCGGTCATGGCGGCCCAGCCCAGTACAGGAGGCATGGCCCCACTGGCCCCGCCAATCACAATGTTTTGAGGTGTGAGTGGCTTCAAGATCACGGTGTAAATGATGGCGTAGCCCACAAAGGTGGCAAAGGTCAGCCACATCGTGAGCGGGTTGACCAACACGTACAGCACGGCCGAGCCCACAGCGCACAGAACCCCTGAAAACAACAGCGCCTGACGGTCGCTCAGTTCCCCTTTGGCGGTTGGTCGCCAAGCGGTGCGCTTCATCTTGGCGTCGATGGTTTTCTCAACCAGGCAGTTGAAGGCCGCAGCCGCACCCGCCACCAACCAGATGCCCACACAAGCCCAAAGACCCAGCTTCAATTCAGCCCAGCTGGGCACACCCGGGACAGCCAGCACCATGCCGATCAGCGCACAAAACACAATCAACTGAACCACGCGCGGCTTGGTCAGGGCGTAATACTGCTGCCAAGCAGTCATCGGCAAAGGGGCAGTCGCGGCGGTCATGGGGCAGGCCTTGGGGAAAACGTCATACGCTGTGGATTATCGTTCCGGCTGGCACTGAGCGCCCAGGTCAAGGTCACGACCATGGCAGCGGCGCCACCGGTATGCAAAACGGCTGCCAACAAAGGCCAGCCTAACACCACATTGCTCAGCCCAGTGATGAGTTGCAAAGCAGACAAACCCAACAACCAGCGTCCTGCCAAAGTCAAACCCCGGTGCTGACGCAAGCGCCACCCCAGCCACACCATGGCGCCCAAAACCAACCAAGCAGCCGAACGGTGAACAAAGTGGATGGTGGACAAAGCCAGAAAGGGCAAAAGCTCCCCGCTGGGGGTGTAACCCAACTCTCGCCACACACTGAAACCTTCCCAATTCATTTCGGGGACCCATTGGCCATTGCAGGTTGGAAAGTCTGGACACGCCAACACGGCGTAGTTGGTACTGACCCAGCCACCCAGAGCAATTTGAACCGAGATCAGAACAAAACCGATCCACAAGCCTCGGCGCAAAATCATTGGCACTGGGCGCAGGCCCGCACCGTCGTAGCGCACGGCTTGGGCTGTGAGCAAAGCCAACAATCCAATGCCGCCCATCAGGTGCAAGGTGACGATGGCCGGAAACAGCTTCATGGTGACGGTGAGGGCACCGAAAGCCCCTTGCATGCAGACCCACAGCAAGGTCAAAGTGGACAACCACGGGTTGACTTCTCGACTTTGACGGCGCAGCCACCAAGTCATGCTGGCCAAGGTGAGGATCAAGACCCCCACCCCTGTGGCCAGGTAACGGTGAACCATTTCGATCCAGGCTTTGCTCTTGGTGACCGGCCCCGTGGGCATGGCGGTTTCAGCGGCCTTGATTTCAGCTTTGGCACCTATGGGCGTGACGCTGCCGTAGCAGCCAGGCCAGTCGGGACAACCCAATCCGGAGTCGGTCAATCGTGTGAAAGCGCCAAACAACACCAAATCAAAGGTCAAAAACAAGGTGATCAACGTCAGTGCTTTCAACCGACTGGTCGGGGTGGCACGGCGCTGCCTCCAAAACCACCAAGCCAGCGGCAATGCAGCCACCGCCAAACCTACCGCCATCAGTTCCAGCAATGGCTCAAGGTTGTACAACTCAACTTCATTCATGGTTCATCGTCCCGCTTGGTCCCAAGAAGATGAGGCCTTGAGTAAGCGGTTCAGGTCTCTTTTGGCTTTGGAGGCGCCTTCGACATCCATGTTCGCTGGAAAACGCATCATGAAGTTGCCCATGGGGTCCACCACGTACAAGTGGTCTTGCGCCTGTTGCCCTGCTCCCGGGGTGATCCAACGGCCCACTGTTTCCGAGTCCATTCGGAGCACATGGGCGCCATGCAGTGCAGCTTGCAAAGCAGACGGAACGGGCGCAGCATCGGTCACCAACCAAACTCGGTCCAGTCGGTCTTTCTCGCGACCCAGAATTTCCCTCAACTGCCTTTGAAAATAAAGATTTTGCTGGCAGCGCTCTTCACACGCACCAGAAGACACGCTCACCAACAACCACTGGCCTTTGAGTGACTGCAAAACAACATCTTGCGCTTGGTCATTTTTGACCGTGATGCTGGGCATGTCCTTTTGCGGCTGAATCAGTTCGCCGTACACACTGCGGCCCTCAGGGCGAAGCACGTAATAGGTGAAATAAGAGGCCAAAACGGGCGACGCGCAGACCAGCATCATTGCGATCATTTTCCAGCGACCCATGCGCGTGCGCTGGGCATCCGCATGCACCAGCTCACCCGGACTTGGCAATTCATGAATGGTCAAGGCCAGGGGACTTTCAGCGGACTTTGGGGGATCGACGGGGTTGGACAATTTGGAACCAGACATAAAGTAGAGCGATCAAGGCGCTGAGGCCAAACCATTGAAAAGCGTAACCATGGTGCTTTTCAACACCACTGGCCACCACAGGCCATTCACGAAGCAGCCCTTCAGATGCTGCTCCGGACTGGAGCAGTGTGAACCGGGGCAAGTCCAAACCCGTTTGATGCTTGAATTCTTGCCAGTCGAGATTTTGCCGTATCGGTCCTTTTTCCTCGCCACCAAAATCGTAGAGCCTTGACGGCCATGGGGCCAAATTTCCTGCCACTTCAACGCGCTCTTGAATCTGCCCCACAGGCGGCAATGCGGTACGGTCCGTGAATGAACGCTGAACCCAACCGCGCTGAACCAACACCGTGATGCCTGCGCCCTCAAGCTTGAGCGGTGTCAAAACAAAGAACCCAGGCTTGGCATTCATTTGCCGGTTCTCCAAGTAAACAGTGTGCTGGTGTTGCCAATGCCCAACCAACACCATGCGGCGATGCAGCAAGTCTTCGCGGGCATCAGACAGTTCAGAGTCCACTTTCAGGCTTTGGCCATTCAGCACTGGCTTTTCGGCCTGTTGGGTTCTTGCCTGTTGCAACGATGTTTTTTCAGCCGCGCGACCCAGTTGCCACAGGCCCAATGAAAAGGTCAGCCCTGCGCTCAACACAGCCAGCGCCAACAAGAGCCATCTTTGTCGCCCCGGGGTTTTTTCAGTCATCGGATAATGCCATCATGAAAATATTGGTTATCGTTGCTTTTATGGCCATCTTGGCCAGTCTTGTCTGGGCTTTGCTTCACATGATGAGGGGCAGTGTGCCCCCTGAAGACGGTTCAGCACCACCCAAAAACAAAATGGCCACTGCACTCGCCCTTCGGGTGGGTTTGTCGATTGTTTTGTTTCTTTGCGTTTTGATTTCTTGGAAGATGGGCTGGATTCAACCCACAGGCATTCCCCCTGGGCTTTGATTCAATCAGCTGTCAACTCAATCCATCTCAATAAAAAAGCGCCCAAGGGCGCTTTTTTATTGAACCGTAAAGGCCTTACATCCAGTAAACCAGGATGTACAAGCCCAACCAAACCACGTCAACGAAGTGCCAATACCAAGCAGCACCTTCGAAACCAAAATGACGGTCTTTGGTGAAGTGACCTTTTTGCAAACGCAAAGTGATGAACAACAACATCAACATGCCCACAAACACATGAAAGCCGTGAAAACCCGTCAACATGTAGAAAGTCGAACCGTAAATGCCCGATGACAGCTTGAGGTTCAAATCACCCCAGGCGTGAGCGTATTCATAGCCCTGAACAAACAAGAAGATGACGCCCAACAGAACCGTCATCCACATGAATTTGATGGTTTTGAGGCGATCGCCCACTTGCAAAGCATGGTGAGCGATGGTCAATGTCACACCTGACGTCAACAACAAAGCTGTGTTGATGGTGGGCAACCAGAAAGGACCCATGGTTTTGAACGGCTCCACAATGCCTGCAGGCGAAGTGGTGGCGCCCGCTACAACACTGGGCCAGGCCGCTTTGAAATCTGGCCAAAGCAAAGCATTTTCCAAACTGCCCAGCGCTGGAATTGAATGGGACCTGGCCCACCACAAGGCGGTGAAAAAGGCTCCGAAGAACATGACTTCTGAAAAGATGAACCAAGTCATGCTCCAGCGGAAAGACAAATCAACCTTTCGGCCATACATGCCCGTTTCGCTTTCGTGCACAGCTTCTGAAAACCACTGGTACAGAACAATCAACCACCAAGCCAAACCAAAAAACAGGCAATACATGCCCCATTCAGAACCATTGATCCATTGACCTGCGCCCAAAATGACGAAAAACAAACCAATGGCCGACATCACGGGGTGACGTGACTCGTGCGGGACGAAGTAGTAAGGCGTGGTGCCGTGTGCTGCTGAACTCATGAATACTCCTGCTCTCTCTTCATTCGAAATCTGATGGTTGGGTTACAGCACAAAGGGCTGTGCCACCACCCAATTGACCAGGGCGATGAGCCCCAATACAAACAACAATGCTGCACCAATACCCACACCAATGATGTGAAAAGGGTTCAGCTTCTCAAGGTCTTGTTGATACTCGGAACCTTTGCGCAAACCTACAAAAGACCAAAGTACCGCTTGAACTGTCCTCAAAAAGGAGGACGGCTTCACAGATGGGGTTTCTGTCGTGCTCATGAGCCCGAACCCGTCAAATTCGTCACTTGCTTCACCGCCAAAGGTGCACTGGGTGCCACAGGGGTTTTGCCGCCCACCTCAAAAAAGGTGTAGGACAAAGTGATGGTGGTCACGTCTTTGGATAACTTGGGATCGATCACGAAGGCCACTGGCCAGGCTTTCTTTTCGCCCGGCTCCAAGGTGTACTCGTTGAAGCAAAAACACTCCAGCTTGTTGAAATGGCTGGCAGCTTGCTTAGGGGCGTAACTGGGAATGGCTTGTGCGGCCATGCGGCGGTTTTGCACGTTTTGAAACTCATACATCACCGTGCTCAACTCACCGGGGTGAACCTGCATCGAACGCATTTCTGGCTTGAACTGCCAAGGACCGCGCACATTCGCATCAAACTCGACGGTGATGGTGCGACTGGTGTCCACTTGGCTGTTGCGCAGGACCTGTGCTGCTTGAGCGGCTTTGGCGTTACCAGGCACCTGCGTTTCAGAGATCGACAAAACGTTGATCCCGGTGATTTCGCAAATGGCCTTGTAAATCGGCACCAATGCATACCCGAAGCAAAACATGCCCGCAGTCACAACTGCCAGCTTGCCGACCATCTTCAGGTTTGCACCACGCAAGTTCATCGAGTGTCTTTCAGGTATTGAGCAACAAGATTTTGGCCACGAACCCGGCCAAAACAGCACAGGCCACTGATAACAAAATCAAGCCCAATCGAACATTGCTTTTTCTTTGCTCAGGTGTCGTGGACATGGTGATCAACCAATCACGCGGGTCGCTGACGCGTCCAGCTTGGGTGGGTTCTCAAAAGTGTGGAAAGGTGCAGGAGATGGAACTTCCCACTCCAGGCCTTCGGCGGCTTCCCATGGCTTCTGAGGGGCTTTTTCGCCCTTACCCAGCATACAAGGCAAGACCACGAACAGGAAGAAATAGACCTGCGCGAAACCAAAGAAGAAGGCACCTACCGAGGCAATCATGTTGAAGTCAGTGAACTGCATGGGGTAGTCAGCGTAGCGGCGGGGCATACCGGCAAGGCCCAGAAAGTGCATCGGGAAGAAGGTCACGTTGAACGAGATCAGGGACCACCAGAAGTGGATCTTGCCGCGTGTTTCGTTGTACATCACACCGGTCCACTTGGAAATCCAGTAATAAACACCGGCAAACAAAGCGAACAAGGAACCCGCCACCAGCACGTAGTGGAAGTGCGCCACCACGTAATAAGTGTCTTGCAACTGGATGTCGATTGGGGCCATGGCCAAGATCAAACCCGTGAAACCACCCATGGTGAACACGAAAATGAAGCCCACCGCAAACAGCATGGGCGTTTCAAAGGTCATGGAGCCGCGCCACATGGTGGCGATCCAGTTGAAAATCTTCACGGCCGTAGGCACAGCGATCAGCATCGTGGCATACATGAAGAACAACTGACCCGTCACCGGCATACCGGTGGTGAACATGTGGTGCGCCCACACAATGAACGACAAAATAGCGATAGACGATGTGGCATACACCATGGAGGCGTAACCAAACAACTTCTTGCGCGAGAACGCGGGCACGATCTGGCTGATGATGCCGAAGGCCGGCAAAATCATGATGTACACCTCAGGGTGACCGAAGAACCAGAAAATGTGCTGGTACATGACGGGGTCGCCACCGCCAGCGGGGTTGAAGAAGCTGGTGCCAAAGTGACGGTCAGTCAAGGTCATGGTGATCGCGCCAGCCAACACAGGCATCACGGCGATCAGCAGGTAAGCAGTAATCAACCAAGTCCATGCGAACATGGGCATCTTCATCAAGGTCATGCCAGGCGCGCGCATGTTCAAGATGGTGACGATGATGTTGATCGAGCCCATGATGGAAGAAGCGCCCAAGATGTGCATCGCGAAAATCGCTGCGTCCATCGAAGGACCCATTTGCAGGGTCAAGGGTGCATAGAGCGTCCAACCAGCGGCAGGGGCTCCACCGGGCATGAAGAACGAACCTACCAGCATCAAAGACGCAGGAATCATCAGCCAAAAACTGAAGTTGTTCATGCGGGCAAAGGCCATGTCAGATGCGCCAATTTGCAAAGGGATCATCCAGTTCGCAAAACCCACAAAAGCAGGCATGATCGCACCGAACACCATGATGATGCCGTGCATGGTGGTGAACTGGTTGAACAACTCAGGGTTCACGATTTGTAAACCAGGCTGGAACAACTCCGCACGGATACCCAGCGCCAGCACACCGCCCACCATCAACATGGCAAAACTGAACAGCAAATACAAAGTACCGATGTCTTTGTGGTTGGTGGCGTACACCCAGCGACGCCAGCCAGCTGGCGCGTGACCGTGGTCGTCATGGGCGTGATCGTGATGGTCTAGAACGGCACTCATCTTGATTTCCTTTGATTTGAATACGGTAGGGCTTATTTGCGAGCGGCCAAGACGTCGGCTGGTTGCACGATTTGCCCGGTTTTGTTGGACCAGTTGTTCTTGGTGTAAGAAATAACAGCAGCGATATCGGTATCAGACAACTGCTTCCAAGATGGCATGGCACCATTGCCTGCTCCATTGAGCAAAACAGCGATCTGCTTGGACTTGTCTGCGTCCAGAACAATGGAAGAACCGTCAAGCGCCTTGATAGACCCGGCTACTTTGCCAGACGCTTGGTGGCAAGCAATACAGTTGGATGCGTAGACTTTCTCACCGCGCTTGGTCAAATCGTCCAAAGCCCAAACTTTGCTCGGGTCGTCTGCTTTGGCCAATTGCTTCTTCTTCTCTGTGGCCACCCATGCTGTGTAATCTTCTGCCGACAAAACTTTCACATGGATGGGCATGTAGGCATGCTCTTTGCCGCAAAGCTCTTGGCATTGACCGTAGAAGTCACCTGTCTTTTCAGCACGAAACCAAGTGTCGCGCACAAAACCTGGAATGGCATCCTGTTTGATGCCAAAGGCAGGCACGGCAAATGCGTGGATCACATCATTGGCAGTGGTAATCACGCGAACTTTCTGACCCACAGGAACCACCAATGGGTTATCCACTTTGAGGAGGTAATTGTCACCTGCTGGCTTGCCGGCATCGGACATGGCACGGTGCGATGAATCGAGGGTAGAGATGTAGCTCAGACCTTCACCTTGACCATTGATGTAGTCGTAACCCCATTTCCACTGGTAACCCGTGACCTTGACGGTCAAGTCGGCGTTGGTGGTGTCTTTTTGAGCCACCAAAACCTTGGTGGCCGGCAAGGCCATCAAGATCACGATGATGAAGGGTACAGCGGTCCAAACCACCTCGACCGTGATGGATTCGGTAAAGGTAGCGGGTTTGTGGCCCACTGACTTGCGGTGCTTCCAAATGGAATAAAACATGACCGCAAAAACGGCAATGAAGATGACCGTGCAAAGGATCAGCATGAACCAATGCAACCACTGCTGCTCTTCGGCAATCTTGGTGACTGCGGGGTGCAAATTGAGCTGATTGACTGCAGGGCCACCCGGCAAGTCGTTGACAGCGTGGGCTGCTGTTGCAACCCATGCACCTGCAAAAATGCCCGCGCGCGATAGCAGCGTAGCCAATTGGTTGGAGATATTCTTCATGGTTCTCACTAACTTCCAAGACACTGTTGAATTCACACTTTAGACAAACTGAAACAGATCCAAATTGCCACCTGGCATCACGCTGAACGCAACGCCTTTCTAATTTCTCGCGCCAGCACTTGCCGGAGCTCCGGGCGAACAAAACGCCCCACTTCAATCGATCGACCCTGGCCTGACAACTCGATCAAACTCAGGTCACCGGATTTCGGTTCTACCCTCACCCATTGACGCTCAAACTCAGTCCTCTCCAATTTGCCCGCCGTCTCAAGCTCCACCACCAAATTGGCGCCCTGCAAAGAAATCAGCTCTCCGTCAGCTGCATGGCGGGCATAGACCAAGAAAGCCAATCCCACAACAGCCACCTCCAGACCGGCAAAAGCCAAGACAAGCGTGGCACCTTGCAGCCAAAAAAAGACACCTATGGCCAATGAAACGGTGCACAAAAATATGTACATCCAGCCCAGCTGAACAGGTGTAAAAGAGCAATTGCGCTTTAGCCGCCAATGAATGGAAGGCCCAGAGACTTGTGCAAACTGATAAGCCTGATTTGACATCCGTCAACTTTCAATAAACTAACACGCCATCAAGCAATCGCTGAGTTCAATTTCGGCCGGATTTTACCTGAGAACCACCCCTCTTTTGACAAAACTCAAAGTTTGTCCGGCATACCCCCAGACGAACGCAGCATATGGCGCATTTGGTCCAGCCCGATTTCCGTTGTCGATGCCAATTTGGCCCTCGGTTGAGGTTTTAGAGCATGTCCGTAAACGATTTCAAAGCTCAAAGAGAGTCGCCCATCATTTTCTGGGCGAGCCAGTGCCATCAAGGCCTGCAGCAACGAACGCTTCCAAGAGCGCCCCCTCAGGCCTGCGAAACGATGGACATGCAAATTGCGCCCCAATTCGCGCAATTCGGCCAATAAAGCCTCAGGCGAGGCAAAAGTCAAGGTGATCCGCTCCATGTCCATGACCGGTTCGGCAAAACCCGCTTGCACCAACATGTCGCCCCAATCGTGCATGTCGGTGAACTCATGGGCAGGCTGAGGCCAACCTGCACGTTCATAAATTGGCCGCAACTCCCGCAGCGTGTCGGGCCCGAGACAGGAAAACATCAAAAACCCATTCACAGACAAAAAACCATGCCATGACTGCAGCAAGGCCTGAGGTTCTGGGTGCCCGTGCAATTGCATATTGGCCCACAGCATGTCGGCCGTGTGCTCAGTCGGCACGCCCAACCGCTGCCTTTGACCCTTTAAAGCCAGCACTTGCCACCAGTCGCGGGTGATCAAGGATTGGGCCGACTTGGCATTCTCAGCTTGTTCGCAGACCAGCCATGCGCGGGCATTCGGGTAACGCTTGACAAGCGACTTGTGCGCAGCCACGCCCCCGCTCAACGGCTCCCAATGAACCCATTGCTGGGGTTGCAATGTGATGAAGTCCAACCGTTCTTGCATGCGCGAGGCTACTTCTTCGTGCAACCAAGGCGATTTCACTGCCGACAAGGGCCTTCCCAGCCATCTTGCAGCTGCTACAGGGTCCAAGGACGGTGGTCTAGAAACTGAGGGCATGGATGGTTCAAATGAATGACAAGCAATGGACACGCCGGTTGCAAGGAATGCTGTGAGGGTTGCGCCGCCTTGCTCATGGGTTGTGGCTTGAGTATATTGACACGATGTGGCCCCTTTCTTTTAAGGCAAAGTCTTTTGCGTCGAATGCAAATTCGAGAGCAGGTCTTTGGCATTGGTTACCCAGCCGCTGCGCCATCTGCCATGACTGGCCCCATGCGCCGGTCTGTGAGGGATGCATCACCCACTTTGCACAGCCCCAAAACCGTTGCCCTCAATGTGCATTGCCATGGCCACATGTTGGGCGGCCATGTCCAGTCTGCCAAGACCAAGCGTCACCCTTGGACATCTGCCTTGCCGCTGTGACCTACGCTTGGCCATGGGTGGACCTGATCGCAAGATTCAAATTCCAGCAACAAGCTGGTTGGTCCCATGCCTTGGCCACTTTGATGATGAGCACACCTTGGGCCGAAGACATATTGGACAAAGCGGATCTTGTTTTGCCCATTCCGCTTTCCGCACAACGGTTGGCCTTTCGTGGCTACAACCAATCATGGGAGCTGGCCAAACAATTGAGCCCCTCCAAAGCAGATGTTCAAATGCTGCTGAGAACACGTGACACGCCCTCACAAAGACAATTGCCTCGCCATGAGCGACTCGCCAATTTGGTTGATGCGTTCGCTGTCGAGCCCCTTCGGGCAGGACAATTGAGAGGAAAACGCGTGGTGCTGGTGGACGATGTGATGACCACTGGCGCATCTTTGCACATGGCAGCCCGGGTGCTGCGCCAAGCTGGTGCTGTCCATGTCAGCGCCCTGGTTCTAGCCAGAACCGAATAGATCATGTCCACATGACGGCTCTTCGACGTGACCAAAACACCAAGGCACAATAGGCGCCATGTTTCATATTGTCTTGGTTGAACCCGAAATCCCGCCTAACACCGGCAACGTCATCCGTTTGGCCGCCAACACCGGCTGCACCTTGCATCTGGTGGAGCCTCTAGGGTTTTCGATGGATGACAAACACATGCGGCGAGCTGGGCTCGATTACCACGAATATGCCGACTTACGTCGCTACGCCGACTGGGATGCATTTTTAACGAATGCGCGGCCCGCAGCAGACCGTATGTATGCTTTGACCACCAAAGGGAGCCGTTCCGCTTTCGGCGTGCGCTTTGAACCCGGCGACTGGCTGATCTTTGGTTCAGAAACACGAGGTTTGTCGCCCGAACTGCGTGAGCAATTTGCGCCGGACCAACGCATCAAGTTGCCCATGCGTGAAGGCCAACGCAGCTTGAACCTCTCGAATGCGGTAGCGGTCACCGTGTTTGAAGCCTGGCGGCAAAACGAATGGGGTGTGGCGCGCGCCAACGAAGGCTTACCCCCTCAGGCGTAAATTCGTACCAACGACTCGGCTGCGCATACGGGTTTGTCGCTGCCCTCACGCTCAACCGTGACGTTCCATTGCAGCTGAAGGCCATTGCCCTCAATCGGCGTAGCCGAATGCAAGTGCAGATGCGCGCGCAAACGGCTGCCCACGGGCACCGGCGCCATGAAACGCACCTTGTTCAAACCGTAATTGACCCCCATCCGCTTGTTGCGGACATCTATGGTCTTGTCAAAAAACTGCGACAACAAAGACAAGGTCAGAAAACCATGTGCAATGGGCGCCCCAAAAGGTCCCAGCTTGGCCCGCTCCACATCACTGTGAATCCACTGGTGATCGCCCGTGGCCTCGGCAAATTGGTTGATCTGTTGTTGGGTGATCTCTACCCACTCAGTCGCAGCCACATCTTGGCCGACACAGGCGGCCAATTCGGCCAAGTTTTCAAATGTTCTCATAACGGTCACTTTATGAGGGTTCGGCCTGCAGGGGTGTCGATGACGTGACAGACAAAAATTGGTCGTTTTTTCAGGCCCTCTTCAATTTTTGATCTTCTTAATTGGCTTGTGAAGGACTTGCAACTCGGCCCGCAGACGTGTCAACTCAGAGCGGTAGTTTTCCGCATCGCCGAAATCGGCAAAGCCATGGTAGTGAGGATGGGCCTGAAGGATGCGCTGCGAGTGCTTGATGGGACACCAATACTGTTCGGTCAAACCAAACACTTCACGGCAATAAGCGATCAAACCATTGCCGTAAGCGCAATAAGCACAGTTGATTTTTTCAAGCCAATTCAGATAAGCCAAGTGCGATCGGTCGAAAACCCAAAAATCTGAGCGTCGAACCCTCGGGATATTGAACAGGGGAAAACACACCCACTGGTAAACATAAACAAAAAAATCCAGCATCAGCATGGGCACGAGCACGGGATAAATAAAGGGCACACACAAGACATGTCGCCACTCGGCGGTCAACACATAAACCAGCAAGCCTTGCTTGAAACGCTTTTGCTGAGCCAACACCTCTTTTTCAAACCGGACCTTATTCGCTTCAAAGTCGACTTGCCAGAGCTGGCGGCGAGTCTTGGCCTCTTGCTCAATGGCCAACTCGATCCGCTGAATCCGGTCCAAGAATTCTTGAATTTGGGGTGACATGCAGACTTTCTTAAAACGCTGACAAATGGAACCACTTAGGCAGCCCCCTAAAATGAGCGCCAACCAACCCATCCCTTTTCAATTGGCTGCTTCCAAATCCCCTGCTTTGCCCCAGCACATTGCCATCATCATGGATGGCAATCGCCGTTGGGCCAAGAGCCGCTTCATGCCCGCGGGGCTGGGCCATGCCGCAGGCGCACAAAGGGTTCGTGAAATCGTGAAATCGTGTGCCGAATTTGGTATTCCACATTTGAGCCTTTTTGCTTTCAGCACAGAAAATTGGAAAAGACCACCCGACGAGGTCAGTGCACTTCTGGGGCTGTTCATGACCTATCTCAAAAAAGAGATTCGTGACATGAACGCCAACGGCGTCCGACTCAAAGTCTTGGGCGACAAGCTCAAATTTTCGGATTCTTTGCAGGAATTGATTGCAGATGCTGAGCAGCAAACAGCTGGGAACGCCGGCATTACCCTTTATATCTGTGCCAACTATGGTGGTCGCTGGGACATGTTGCAAGCGGTCAAAGCCTGGCAGAGCAGGAACCCATCTTTGGGACTTGAGTCCTTGACTGAAACCGCATTGACACCCTGTCTGAGCACGGCCGATGCACCCGAAGTGGATTTACTCATTCGAACCGGCGGCGAATCTCGTGTCAGTAATTTCTTGTTATGGCAAGCCGCATACGCGGAATTGTTTTTTTGCGAAGAGTTATGGCCTGACTTCAATCGTGAAACATTGAACAGAGCACTGGTTTGGTTTGCTGGGAGGGACCGCCGTTTTGGTTCATCTGCACCTATTTGATGCTCACACTCTGGTTTTTTAGTTGATCCAGATCAATTTGAACTGACAAAAAAGAAAACCCCGCATTGGCGGGGTTTTGAGAGAAACTGGGAATACCAGTTCCTTCAGCTAAGCTTTAAGGATCGACTTCAGCCAATCACAAAGGGGGTGCGGTCACGGCCTTCAATCCATTTCGGCGCTTTGCCACGTCCTGTCCATGTTTGGCCCGTAGCGGGGTCACGGTACTTGGCCGCCACTTTGCTCACGACTTTTGCGGCGCCGACTTTGCTGGCGCGACCTGGAAAGACGTCTTGTGCGGTGAGTCCAAACTCGGCCACCAATTCACGCACTTTGGCCACCGCGGCAGAAATTTCATTTTGGCGAGCCTGTGAAATGGCCAGTTCAAGCGCTTCGCGTTGTTGTAAAAGTTCTTTGTAAGACTGTGTCATGTTAATTCCCCTGAAAAAATAAAAATCATAATATAACGCAAAATCAATTTCCCTCATCCCATCATTGAATCTTATTTGCGCATTAATTGAAAAACTCCACGACTCAATGTTTTCGGATCTTCACTGCTCGCTGACAGAGGGGTTTGATCCGGTTAGGAAATGGTCTTGGCAGTTTAAACCATCAAAAATCATTCAAGCCCATTGGTTAAACGACCCCTATGACATGTTATTGGATTGGTGATATTCAAGGCTGTAACCAGCCTTTCGAACATTTGCTGGAAAAAATTGATTTTTCTCCGAGCCGGGATCAACTGGTGATATTGGGTGATTTGATCAACAGAGGGCCCGGTTCCGAGACTGTGCTCCGACGGCTGATGGCTTTAAACGGCAGCGTGCATTGCATATTGGGTAACCATGACTTGCACGGTTTGGCCGTGGCCAGCGGGTTGAGACCAGCCGGACGCACGGACACCTTGAATGCTTTGCTTCAAGCACCCGACAAGAGCGAATGGCTGGAATGGCTGAGGCACCAACCGCTGGCCCGATGGTCTCACGGTGTGCTGTCGGTCCACGCTGGCGTCTTGCCCTCTTGGACAGTCCAGCAAACACTGGCATTGGCGGGTGAAGTCGAAGCCGTTTTGCGTGGGCCAGATTGGCTGGCGTTTTTAGAACAGATGTACGGCAACGAGCCCTCGGTCTGGCATGACCACTTGAAAGGCATTGACCGTTGGCGTGTGGTGGTCAACGCCTTGACCCGCCTGCGCTTTTGCACACCAGCCGGTGAGATGGAATTCAACACCAAAGAGGCCGCTGGCTTGGCCCCAGCAGGCTACGTGCCATGGTTTGAGGTTGTTGGCCGCCGCACCGAGGGCACCACAGTGGCTTTCGGTCATTGGTCGACGCTGAAGCAACCTCCACGCACCGATGTTTGGGCTTTGGACACAGGGTGCGTGTGGGGTGGCTGCCTCAGTGCCATGCGGCTGAACCAAGATGGCAGCCATGACAGGATACAAGTGCCCTGCCCGCAAGCTCAGACACCCGGGTAATTTACTGACCGCGCAAATCCAACACGCGCTTGGCTTTGCCCTGACTGCGCTCTACGCCACCTTCGGCCTTGAGCTCAATCGCCACGCTTGTGCCAATGAACACCTTGATGTCATGTTGCAGCTGCTTGGCTGCAGCGCGAGCCTCTGCGCTGTCGGTTGACACCCCGGGTTTGGTCTCCACCCGCACGCTCAAATCGTCCATCGGACCCGTACGGGTCAACACGCACTGGTAATGCGGAGCCAACTCGCTGCGCTTCAAAATCAACTCTTCGATTTGGCTGGGAAACACGTTCACGCCGCGAACGATCATCATGTCATCGCTTCGGCCCGTGATTTTTTCCATGCGGCGCATGCTCCGAGCTGTGCCCGGCAGCAGTCGCGTCAAATCGCGCGTGCGGTATCGGATGATGGGCAAGGCTTCTTTGGTGAGGCTGGTGAAAACCAGTTCTCCCATTTCACCATCGGCCATAGGCTCACCTGTTTCGGGATGGATGATCTCTGGATAAAAATGGTCTTCCCAAATCGTGGGGCCGTCTTTGGTTTCAATGCACTCGCTGGCCACACCCGGGCCCATGACTTCTGACAAACCGTAAATGTCTACCGCGTCAATTTGCATGCGCTTTTCGATGGCAGCGCGCATGTCATTGGTCCAAGGCTCGGCTCCAAAGATGCCGATGCGCAGTGAAGATGTTTTCGGGTCAATGCCTTGGCGTTCAAACTCATCGGCAATGGCCAGCATGTAGCTGGGCGTGACCATGATGATGTTGGGTTTGAAATCTTGGATCAGCTGCACTTGGCGCTCAGTCTGACCACCGCCAAAGGGCACCACCGTGAGGCCCAGTTTTTCAGCCCCGTAATGCGCACCCAT
The DNA here is from genome assembly GCA_943331105.2 of Akkermansia muciniphila. Classification (GTDB taxonomy): domain Bacteria; phylum Pseudomonadota; class Gammaproteobacteria; order Burkholderiales; family Burkholderiaceae_C; genus Limnohabitans_A. The sequence continues at coordinate 26,992 of CALQKH020000005.1, read as the reverse complement.
ACCGCCCGTGAACAACCCGTAACCATAGCTCACGTGCACCATGTCGCCGGGCTTGGCACCGCCCGCGCGGATGCTGCGGGCCACCACGGTAGACCAGGTATCGATGTCTTTGAGGGTGTAGCCCACCACGGTGGGTTTACCGGTGGTGCCACTTGACGCGTGAATGCGTGCGCAGTTTTCACGCGGCACAGCAAACATGCCAAACGGGTAGCTGTCACGCAGGTCGGCCTTGGTGGTGAAAGGGAATTGAGCGATATCCGCCAAGCTCTTGCAGTCATTCGGATGCACACCAGCAGCGTCGAACTTGGCCCGATAAACAGAGGAGTTGGCGTAGGCGTGTTGCAACGTTTGCTGCAAACGCTTGAGCTGCAAACTGCGCAGCTCGTCGATGCTGGCCTTTTCGATGGGCTCTAGAGGGAAAGCTTTTTGGCTCATTCAAAACTCCACTTGATCAACTGACGACAGCGCGAGGACTGCACCGCGTCATTTATTCCGGCACCACAGTGCCTTGTATTTGCGCGCTCTTGCCACGGAACATGGCAATCACCTCGTCATTTTGATTGGTGACTTTCATGTCGTAGATGCCATGACGCCCGCTCAGAGTCTGCTCAAGGCCCTCACAAGTCAGCACATCGCCCAGCTTGCCGGGCTTCAAAAACTCGATACTGCAACCCGCTGCCACCGCATTCTTGTTGTAACTGTTGCAGGCAAATGCGAAGGTCGAATCGGCCAAGGTGAAGATGAAGCCGCCGTGGCAAATTTGGTGGCCATTCAGGTGCAAGGCTTTGACCGCCATGCGCATCACGGCGCGGCCGGGTTCGCAAGTCAGCAGCTCCATGCCCATGGTGTCTTTGGATGCCACGTCGACCGCGAACATGGTCTCGCCGACTTGGCGGGCGATGGTTTTCGGATCGCTCATCATTCGCCTTTGAATTGGGGTGCGCGCTTTTGCAGGAAGGCGTTGACGCCTTCCATGTAATCGTGAGTTTTGCCCAGCATCGATTGCGTGTCGCGCTCCACATTCAGGTGGGCGTCGAGCGACCGAGTGCCTGCATCGCGCAACAAATGACGGGTGGCCACCAAGGCCTTGGTGGGCATCACCGCCAGCTTGTCTGCCAACGCCAAGGCTGCAGCCAAACAATCCTCTGCCACATCCCAAATCAGCCCCCACTCTTTGGCTTTGTCCGCCATGAGCTTTTCGCCCGTCATGGCCAGCGCCATGGCCCGCGGCAAACCCAGGCGTTCCACCAGCAACCAGCTGCCCCCCGCATCGGGTATCAAACCAATTTTGCTGAAGGCCTGGACAAAACTGGCGGAAGGCGCGGCAATCACCATGTCACATGCCATGGCCACCGATGCACCAGCACCCGCAGCCACGCCGTTGACGGCGCAAATGACAGGCATACGAAGCGTCTGCAAGCGGCGCGTGGTCGGGTTGAAAGCATCGTTGATCACGGGACCTGGGTCTGCCCGCTCCAGCAAACCAGCCCCTGCCGTGAAATCGAGTTCTGACAAATCGAGCCCGGCACAAAAACCTCGGCCTGCACCGGTCAAGACCAAGGCGCGGATGGCGGGGTTGGCTTCAGCTTGATCGAATGCAGCCCACAAGCACTGGTGCATTTCCCGGGTAAAACTGTTGAGGGCTTGTGGACGGTTGAGCGTGACAAGGGCTACAGCGCCTCGCACCTCGTACAACACCGATGCGGTGGTTTCGGTCATATCGTGTCTCCAGAAGATGTGAATGTACCATTAACCGACCGATCGGTTGGTGAATTTTTTCCCTATGAGTTGAAGGCATGAAGGCGACTTTACCGGCTGAATTCGATGCTTTATTCACCCCAGCAGAAAAAAGCGACAGTCAACACAAAGCGCGCATGGTTATAGTCTTTCTTTCACAGTCACACCTCGTTGGAGAATCACTTGAGCTACGAAAACATCGAAGTCCGCATTGAAGGCGGTCAAGTTGGCATCATCACCCTCAACCGACCCAAGGCTCTGAATGCGCTCAACGGCGCATTGATGGACGAATTGGGCTTGGCCCTCAAAGCTTTTGATGCGGACGAAGCCATTGGTTGCATGGTGATCACCGGCAGCGAAAAAGCGTTTGCAGCCGGTGCGGACATCGCGGCCATGGCCAAGTTCAATTTCCATGAGGTTTACAAAAACGACTTCATCACCCGCAATTGGGAAACCATTCGCAGCATCCGCAAGCCTGTGATCGCAGCGGTGAGCGGTTTTGCATTGGGCGGCGGTTGCGAGTTGGCCATGATGTGCGACTTCATCATCGCCGCAGACAACGCCAAGTTTGGGCAACCCGAAATCAAAATCGGCATCATTCCTGGCGCAGGCGGAACGCAGCGCCTGCCCCGCGCCATGGGCAAGTCCAAGGCCATGGACTTGGTGCTGACGGGACGCATGATGGACGCAGCCGAAGCAGAACGTGGTGGTTTGGTCAGCCGTGTTGTGCCGCTCGACAAACTGATGGACGAAACACTGGGCGCAGCCCTGATGATTTGCGGCTACGGCCAACTGGCCACCATGGCTGCCAAAGAAAGTGTGAACCGCGCATTTGAAAGTGGCTTGACGGATGGCGTGATGTTCGAGCGCCGCCTCTTCCACGGATTGTTCGCCACCGCCGATCAAAAGGAAGGGATGGATGCCTTCTTGAACAAGCGCGCGCCCCAGTTCATCAACGGTTGAGGGGCCGCATGCGAACCGACAAGCCGCTGCTTGCGCTCAGCCGGGTAGCGTCAACAACTCGGGTTGCCATACCAAGCGCTCGGGTGCACTGAAACACAGAAATCGCTTGTTGGTCGCACGGCCAATGGTGCACAGACCCAGCCGTTTGGCGACATCCAGACCCATTTGCGTGATCCCGCTTCGCGAGACCACAACAGGGACGGCCATTTGCGCCGACTTGATCACCATTTCGCTGGTTAAGCGACCTGTGGTGTAGAAGACTTTGTCATGACCAGACACATCGTGCATCCACATCCAACCCGCGATGGTGTCAACCGCGTTGTGTCGCCCCACATCTTCCACAAACATGAGCATCTCATCCCCATGAAACAAGGCACAACCGTGCACGGATCCAGATGACTTGTAGGTGGTTTCTTGTACGCGGATGGCATTGACCAAGCCATACAACTGCGATTGTGTGATTTGGGCTGGGGGCAAATCAATGTCATCGATGTGATTCATCAAATCGCCGAACACGCTGCCTTGACCACAGCCGGTGGTCACGACGCGCTCGGCGCTGCGCTCGATGACGACCTGGGCATTGGCGCGGGTTTTGACAGCGGCAACGCCAGGCTCGCCCACTTCGCCTTCACCAATGGTCCAATCCACAGTGATGGATTCGATCTGCTGCACCGAATCGATCAGGCGCTGGTTGCGCAAAAAACCCAGAACAAGCCACTCTGGCTCGGCCCCCAGGGTCATCAAAGTCACCAGCTCTTTTTTATCCAAGTAAATGGTCAGCGCTCGCTCGGCAGGGATTTGCGTCTCGGATGACTCACCGAATTCGTTGCACACGGGCACGCTGCGGGTCAGGGGTGCACGCGCCCGGGTGATATGGGGCTTGAGCGAGGCCGATGCGGCCACAGGGTCGTTCAGAACTACAGACATGGCTTGAGCCTAACGTAAAAATCCCCCGCCGTTGCCGACGGGGGATTTTGCGGTGGGGTGCAAAAAAGGATCAGCCTTTTTTGGCCGGTGCAGCCGCGGGCTTGGCACCTGCTGGAGCGGCTGCGGGTGCAGCGGCAGGCGCTGCAGCCGTGGTTTCTGCAGGCTTATAGGCACCAGGGTCCACACAAGCAGGTGTTGCAGTGGGCGCGGCCTTGCCTTTACCCTGTGTTTTGTAATAGTGCGCTGCCACTTTTTCCCGCGACTTGCACAACTGAAAGTCTGCCACTTTGTTACCGTGTGCCGTTTTGGCTGCTGCCTCAGCCGCCTTGGCCTTGGCCTCGTCACTCAGGGGTGGCAGTTTGGCCACAGCGCCGAAGCTGATGGCCAATGCACTCAGAACAAACAAATGCTTTTTCATGTGAATTCTCCTGGCTCAAGCCGAAGCCGTTGACGTATTGGATGAAGGGGCTGCTCCAGCGGATGTTGAGCGTTGCGCAGGAATTTTCCCCGACTTGACATCGTCGTACCACAATTCATGGTGCTCTTTGGCCCATGTTTCATCCACATAGCCCGTGCGCATGGCTTTGTAAGCCCCGCGCATGCCCAAAGTGCCCATGTAAATGTGACCGATGAACATGGCCATCATGAACAAGCTGGCCACACCGTGGATCATGTTGGCGATCTGCATGGTGGCCCGCTCGTAAATCAAGCCAGGAATGAGCATGTTCAGCACCAAACCAGAGGCCACGACGACGGCACCCAAGAACAAGACACCGGCCCAGAACAAGACTTTTTCACCGGCATTGAACCGGTGCGAAGGCACTTCGGTACCGGAAAACAATCCGCCGCCTTTGAGCAGCCACACCATATCGTCTTTGCTCGGCATATTGTCTTTGACGAATGTGATGAACACGATCACCAAAGACACTGCGAAAAGTGGTCCTGCAAAGTTATGGATGTTCTTCAGGGCGAAGGAAAGCCAACCGAACAGGGTATCACCCAGAACCGGCAACAAAAAATACTTGCCGTAGGCAATCACGATGCCCGAAATGGCCAAGGCACAAAAAGCGATGGCGTTGGCCCAATGCGCGGAACGCTCAAAGGGGGTGAAACGCTCGATCTTTCGGCCCGTTTCTTTGCCGTGCAATTCGATCGTGCCTTTGCTGAAATAAAACAAAGCCATCGCACCGACCGCGATCAACAACACAGCTGCCCCATAAGGGATGATGATGTTGTTGCGCACTTGACGCCAAGACTCGCCTGCCGAGGACAAGCGGGATCCGGGGTACTGCACGAAAGGCTGAATCAAATTGCCGGCCTCTGGCGCTTGGCTTTTGGGCAAGCTGGTGAAACCCGTCACGCCCTGACCCACCGCACGCCAAACAGGCGCATTGTTACCAGGCTGAACCTCTGCCCTTTGGGCATTGGTTTGGTCTTTGTACTTGGGATCGGCATCCGCGCTGGGTGCAATCTGAAATATATTGGCACTTTTCACGCCCAGGCTGTTTGGAGCCGACGCAACAGGGTTTGCAGGCGCGGCAACAGGAGCCTGCGTTTGGGCAGAAACGCCCAAAGCAGCCAGTGCCAGCCCAACAGTCATTAAGAAGCGGCGCATGAACTTCTCCTGGTCACTCACTTGGGGGCACGAGTGTGGTCGTCTTGACCGTACTGAGCACGGGCTTTGAGGTGGTTAGACCATCCAGCCTTGTCACCGGCCTTCCAGCCCGGATCGGTGTAAACAGCGACCCCCGTGCCTGCAACTGCTGGCTTATCAGAACCAACACCAGCCTTGTCTTGGCGAGTTTCGCCACAAGCTGCCAGCAAAAACAGGCTGCTCAAAATGATGGCTGCTTTCATGCTCATGCTCCTTTGGCTTGGTTGCCGTAAGCCGTTCCCCAGCCCCAGACTTCTGCGCCTTTGCCACGCTGAACCACACGGCCACGCAGAATGTCGGCAACCACATCGCCGTCACCCGCAAGCAGCGCCTTGGTGGAACACATTTCCGCGCAGGCTGGCAATTTGCCTTCGGCCAGACGGTTGCGACCGTATTTGTCGAACTCGGCTTGGCTGCCATGCTCTTCAGGACCACCGGCACAGAACGTGCACTTGTCCATCTTGCCGCGCAGACCGAAGGTGCCGGTAGACGGGAATTGGGGCGCGCCAAACGGGCAAGCATAAGAGCAATAGCCGCAACCAATACAGATGTCCTTGTCATGCAAGACAACGCCTTCGTCGGTCTTGTAAAAGCAGTTCACGGGACAAACGGCCATGCAAGGTGCATCCGAGCAGTGCATGCAAGCCACCGAGATCGACTTCTCGCCCGGTACGCCGTCGTTCAATGTGACCACACGGCGGCGGTTCACACCCCATGGGACTTCATGTTCATTTTTGCAAGCGGTCACGCAGCCGTTGCACTCGATGCAACGCTCTGCGTCGCAAATAAATTTCATTCGTGCCATCGTATTCTCCTGAGCCGATTAAGCTTTTTCGATGTTGCAGATGGTGGTCTTGGACTCTTGCATCATGGTCACGCTGTCGTAACCATAGGTGGTGGCCGTGTTGACCGCCTCACCGCGCACGATGGGTGCAGCGCCTTTAGGGTAGTGAGCCAACATGTCGGCGCCTTGCCAGCGACCTGAGAAGTGGAAAGGCAAGAACACGGTATCGGGCGCTACACGCTCGGTCACCATGGCCTGCACATTGATGCGAGCGCCTGTGGGTGAGGTCACCCATGCACGCTCGCCATTTCGAATACCACGATCTGCAGCGGACTTGGGATTGATCTCCACAAACATCTCTTGCTGCAATTCGGCCAGCCAAGGGTTGGAGCGGGTTTCTTCACCACCCCCCTCGTACTCAACCAATCGACCTGAGGTCATGATGAGAGGGAACTTCTCATGCAACTTGTCGGCGATGTTTTTGTCTTGGACCGTTTTGTACAAGGTGGGCAAACGCCAGAAGGCTTTGCGGTCGTCGTGCGTGGGGTACTTGACCATCAAGTCTGGGCGCGTGCCATACAAAGGCTCGCGGTGCTGTGGAATCGGGTCAGGGAAGTTCCAGACCACTGCACGCGCTTTCGCATTGCCAAAAGGATGGCATCCATGGCCTTTCATGAACACGCGGATCATGCCGCCCGATGAATCGGTCTTCCAGTTCTTACCTTCGGCCTTGGCTTTTTCAGCCTCGGTCAACTCGTCCCACCAACCCAGTTTCTTCAGCAAGATGTGGTCGAGTTCAGGGTAACCGGTGGTGATGTCGGCGCCCAAGGAATGGGAGCCGTCTTCGGCCAACAGGCTCTTGCCATCGCGCTCAACGCCAAAGTTGGCGCGGAAGTTACCGCCGCCGTCCATGACATGCTTGGAGGTGTCGTAAAGGTTAGGCGAACCAGGGTGCTTGAGTTCAGGGGTGCCGTAGCAAGGCCATGGCAAACCGAAATAATCGCCGGTGAAGTCGTAACCGGTTTCTTTGTCTTTGCCGCCTTTGGCTTTCAAGGTCTTCACGTCGAACACATGCATGTTCTTCATGTGGGCCTTCAAGCGCTCTGGGCTTTGGCCGGTGTAGCCAATGGTCCAAACGCACTTGTTGATTTCACGCAGGATGTCTTCGGGCATAGGCTCTTCCATACCGCCGACTTTTTGCATTTTGTAATTCTTGACCAACTCGGCACCAAAGCCCAGTTTTTGCGCCAATTGGTACATGATCATGTGGTCAGAACGGCTCTCCCACAAAGGCTCAATGACCTTCTCACGCCACTGAATGGAGCGGTTGGAAGCCGTGCAAGAACCCGAGGTTTCAAACTGCGTGCAAGCAGGCAGCAGATAAACAGCTCGGTTGGGGTTCAGGTCTTCTGGTTTGCCAGGCATGGCCGCCATCGACGCAGTGGCCGATGGATAGGGATCGACCACCACCAACAAGTCCAGCTTGTCCATGGCGCGCTTCATGTCCAAGCCGCGGGTCTGAGAGTTGGGGGCATGGCCCCAATAAAACACACCGCGCAGGTTGCTGTCTTGATCGATCAACTCGTTGTTCTCTAGCACACCATCGATCCAGCGGGACACGGTGATGCCGTTTTTGCCCATCATGGCAGGCGATGCAAACTGTTTTTTGATCCACTCGAAGTCTACGCCCCAAGCGTTGGCGAAGTGCTTCCAAGAGCCTTCGGCCAAACCGTAGTAGCCGGGCAAAGAATCTGGGTTAGGGCCCACATCGGTTGCGCCCTGTACGTTGTCGTGGCCACGGAAAATGTTGGTGCCGCCGCCGGTCTTGCCCACGTTACCCAAAGCCAATTGCAAAAGGCAAGAGGCGCGGACGATGGCATTGCCGATCGTATGCTGCGTTTGGCCCATGCACCAAACGATGGTGCCGGGGTTGTTCTCGTGCAGCATTTTGGCGATCTTGAAAACTTGGTCTTCTTTGACGCCGCAAGCTTCTTCGACCTTGTCTGGCGTCCACTTGGCCATGACTTCTGTCTTGATCGCGTCCATGCCAAAGACACGGTCGTTGATGTATTTCTTGTCTTCCCAGCCGTTCTTGAAGATGTGGTACATCAAACCGAACAAGAAAGGAATGTCTGTGCCGGAGCGGATGCGCACGTACTCATCGGCCTTGGCGGCTGTGCGCGTGAAACGGGGGTCGACCACAATCATCTTGCAGCCGTTTTCCTTGGCATGCAGCATGTGCAGCATCGACACGGGGTGGGCTTCAGCAGCATTGGAGCCAATGTACATAGCGACCTTGCTGTTTTGCATGTCGTTGTACGAGTTGGTCATCGCCCCGTAACCCCAGGTGTTGGCCACACCCGCCACCGTGGTTGAATGGCAAATACGCGCTTGGTGGTCGCAGTTGTTGCTGCCCCAGAAGCTCACAAATTTGCGCAGCAAGTAAGCTTGCTCGTTGTTGCTCTTGGAGGAGCCGACCACATAAATGCTGTCTGGGCCACTGGCCTTGCGCAGCTCCAGCATCTTGGCGCTGATCTCGGTGAGGGCGGTGTCCCAGCTGATGCGCTCGTATTTGCCCTTGACCAATTTCATGGGGTAGCGCAAACGGTACTCACCATGGCCGTGCTCACGCAAAGCAGCACCTTTGGCGCAATGGGCACCCAGGTTGATGGGTGAATCAAACACAGGCTCTTGACGAACCCAAACCCCGTTTTCAACCACCGCATCGACAGCGCAGCCGACAGAGCAGTGTGTGCAGATGGTGCGTTTGACTTCAACCTTGCCTGCTCCCACGATGGAAGTGCCTTTGCCGGCATGGGCTTTTTGCACCAGCGTGAGCTGTGAAGCAGCCAAACCGACACCCACACCCAAACCCGAACGGCGCAAGAAACTGCGGCGGTCCAAGGTGGGCAAAGCCTGCGACAAACCACGGCGCAAGCTGTGGATGAACGGAGAAGAAACAGCACCCGAGGTGCCAGATTGTTTTTTGGTCAGCAACATGGAGGGCTCCAGTTGGGAGTGAACAGGAATGAAGGCGAAAAAAGAATCAGACCCGTGTGGTCTTGTAGTACTGCTGAACGTGTTCGCTCAACGTGTAGCCACCACCGCGGGTGGGCTTTGGGGTGGCAGGTGCAGCAGGCGCCACATGGCTGACCACACCAGGCAAAACGGCTGTTGCAGCGGCCACAGCACCGACCGTCGCAGCACCGGAAAACAGACTGCGGCGCGAAAGAGCGGAAGTTTTGGAAGACATGGAAGACTCCGGAAAAAGGAAAACTCAGGGCAAGCTCAAATAAGCAATCTCATGCAAATGTTTGCATAGGAAGAATGCTAGGGCCCGATGTCCAAGTAATCAAGGTGAAAACCCTTGGGTACTAGAAAGACATGTCAAGTTGGTGACGCGAATCTCAAGCAAAGCCCAAGATGCTGTGTGCTGGCACACACAGGACCCTCAGGCCTGTGACGCGATCACTCGGTTTTATCGTCTTTGCCCGAAGACAAATAATCAAACACAGCCAAACCCAAACCCCCCAACAAGATGAGGGTGATGTCCAACTGGGGCAACTTGTAAATATAGGGCAGCAGGAATGCTGCAACCAAAGCCAGACCTAAGAGGCCAGTGAAGCGTTCAAGCGATTTCATGCCAGATTCCTTTTAACAAATTCAGACACCAACCAACGCGCAGAGCGCAGCAGGCGGGCATCGTTTTGGTGAGCGCCAACGGCCTGTACACCCAATGGCAAGCCATTGGACAGGTTCATCAGCGGCAAGTTGAGGCTGGGCAGACCTGCAAAACTCCAGGTGGTTTGCATGATCGGGTTGCCCGTCGATTCCAGCCCCACAGGGGCGGTGCCCAGCGCGGCCGGGCACAAAATGGCGTCATAAGTGGCGAAGTACTCGTCAAAAGCACTCATGACATGGAACTGGCGGTCTTTGGCCACCAGGTAATCGGTGACCGGGATGTTCACTGCTTTTTCGATGCGCGCTTGCAGGGGTTCGCTCAACTGCGCGCGGCTGTGAAGCCATTCTTTTTGCAGACAAAACGCCAGCTCGGACTCGTTGAGGGTGACCAGCCAAGGCGCCACATTGCGCACGATGTCGGGCAAGGCCGCGTGTGTCACGCAGTCGCCCAAGTGGTCCACAAAAGCCTCATAGGCTTCGCGGGCTTCGGGATCGACCTGGTCCCACCAAGGTGTTTTGACAAAGCAAAACTTCGGCTGCAGCGGTGGCTCCGAGACAGCCACATCGTACAAACGGCGCGGGGCCTGTCGTGCAGTGGCGGCGTCATGGCCGTCGTCGCCCGTCAGGATCTCGGCCACACAGGCGATGTCTTCCAAGTTGCGGGCAAAAACGCCCACTTCGTCGAGCGAAGGCGATTGGTCCAGCACCCCGGTGCGTGGCACCAACCCGCGTGAGGGCTTGTAAGCATAGACCCCGCAATACGAGGCCGGACGGATCACCGAGCCGTTGGTTTGGGTGCCCAGCGCCACGGGCACCATGCCCGCGGCTACGGCAGCGGCCGAACCACTGGACGATCCGCCAGGCGTGTGGGCTGTGTTGTGCGGGTTGCAGGTCGGACCCGCTTGGGTGGTGGCAAATTCCGTGGTCACGGTTTTGCCGAAGATCACGGCCCCCGCGGCGCGCAGGCGTGACACCACGGTGGCATCGCCCACCGAGTAACGGCCTTGGTGGATCGGGCTGCCGTATTCGGTGGGGAAGTCCATGGTGTCGATGATGTCCTTGACCGCCACCGGCACGCCATACAAAGGACCCGGCAAATGGCCGGCCGTACGGTCGCGAAACAGGTTGTCTGCCTGCAACGCCACCACCCGGTCATCGCGGTGCACAAAAGCGCGGATCTTGTCATCGGCGGCATCTACAAACTGGCCCAGTTTGACGGTGAATTCCTCCACCGTCTCCTGGCCTCTGAGCAAATGCTCGCGGATTTGCAGTGCCGTGAGTTCCGATACGTTAAGGGGACTGGCGCTCATCACTGCTGCTTGAAGAAATCAGGGTTGACCACCGACTCGTCGTTGGGGTCACGCTCCATCTCCACCGACTGGTCGAAGAACACCTCAGGCAAATAGGTCACCATGGCTGGAAAGACATAGGTCATGGCCAGTGTGAACAAAATGATGTACACAAAAGGCATGCACCCACTGAAGATGGTGTTCAATTGCAGACTCTTGGGTGCAACCCCTTTCAGGTAATAGGCGGACATCGCCATCGGCGGGGTCAAGAAAGCGGTCTGCAGGTTCACGGCGATCAAGATGCCGAACAAGATCGGGTCAATGCCATACAAGGGCAGCAAAGGCAAGAAGATGGGCACGAAGATGATGATGATCTCGCTCCACTCCAAAGGCCAACCCAAGATGAAAATCAAGAACTGGGACAGCAGCAAGAACTGCAAAGGCGACAGGTTCAATGCCAGCATGAAATCCTTGACCAGATTCTCACCGCCCAAGTAACCAAACACCGAGGCGAAAGTGGCCGAACCGACAAACAGGAAACACACCATGGCCGAGGTGCGGGCCGTGAGGTAAACCGACTCGCGCAGCCGCTGCCAAGTGAAGGCGCGGTAGACAATCGCCAAGATGATGCCGCCCAACACGCCCATGGCGGCCGCTTCGCTGGGGGTTGCCAAACCAAACAAAATAGAGCCCAACACCGACATGATCAAGACGGCCAAAGGCACAAAGGCCTTCAGCACCATGACAATGCTTTCCCAGACGGAATAATCGTAAACATCTTTGGGCTTGGGGCACAAAGAGGGATTCAGCGTGGCGCGCACGATGATGTAGATCAGGTACAGAAGAGCCAAGGTGAAGCCAGGGATGATGGCCGCAGCGTACATCTTGACCACCGACACACTGGCTGTGGCCGCATACACAATGAGCAAGATGGAGGGTGGGATCAAGATGCCCAAAGTGCCACCTGCCGTGATCACACCACTGGCCAGTTTTTCGTCATAACCGGCTTTGAGCATCGCCGGCAAGGCGATCAGGCCCATCAGGGCCACCACCGCGCCCACAATGCCGGTGGCTGTCGCAAACAGCGTACAAGTGACCAGTGCAGCCACGGCCATCGAGCCAGGAACGCCTCGCAAGCCGACCTGCAAACTCAAAAACAACCTGTCCAGGATGTTGGCGCGCTCAATGATGTAACCCATGAACAAAAACAAGGGGATCGATATGAGCACATCGTTGTTCATCACGCTGAAAGTGTTCTGCGTGAACAAGTACAAGATGCGGTTGTCCCAAATCAACTGGTCGGGCGTGAAATAGGCGTAAAAACCAAAGCCCATGCCCATGGCCATCATCGTGAAGGCGATCGGGAAACCGAAAAAGATAAAGACAATGAAGAGCCCCAGCATTAAGAGGGCGACAAACGGATCACTCATGATGGTGCTTTCTCAGCGTGTTGTTGGATCAACACTTGTTCAAGTTCTTCGACATCGCTGCCGCGCGACAACCATTCGCCCGTGCGGATGCACACCAGGCAACGCATGACCTCTGCGGCACCCGCAATCAGCAGCGTGACGCCGGCCACAAAAATGATCGACTTCAGGGGCCAAACCGGCACGCCTGCTGGGCTGTTCACGCTGGACTCCAAAATGCGCGTGCTTTCGTAGGCGTACTGGCCACCCGTGAACACCATGGCAAAAATGCCTGGAAAGAAAAACACGAAATACAAAGCCAAATCCACTTTGGCCTGTGTGCGGTTGGACCAGTTGCGGTAAAAGAAGTCGCCGCGAACATGGGAGTTGCGCGAGAGGGCGTAAGCACCTGACATCATGAACATGGCACCGTAGAGCATGTAGCTCATGTCAAACGCCCAAACCGTGGGGCTGTTGAGCACATAACGCATGAACACCTCAAAACAGGTGGATGCGGTCAGGATCAATACACACCAAGAAAAGGCGTGACCAATCGACTTATTGAGGATGTCAATCCTTCGAATCCAAACTTCCATACAACTTACCTCTAGACAGACAAAAACAAAGGCTGTCGGAAGAAATTCCGACAGCCTTCAGGGGGACTCTGTGATCAGACTGGCAGTTTGGTCTTCTGCACGTGCTCGTAAGCCATGCGGTAGTTGGCTTCGTTGGTGAAGTGGTAGAAGCCCACGCGGCGTGACCAGGCCTTGAACGAATCGTTCACTTCCTTGAACATGTCGACTTCTTTCTCCAACTTGGCCGTGACCACGTCCCAAGCCGCCAGCTGGCCCTTGTAGACATCGGCGCTGGTGCGAGAGACCTGCACCTTGTGCTTGACGATCAACTCTTGCAAGTCTTTGGAGTAGTTTTCGTGCGCCAAAGCGGTCGAAGCGGTCGAAGCGGCTTCTGCGGCGTACTTGAGCACAGCCTTCAGGTCAGCAGGCAAGGCGTTGTACTTGTCCTTGTTGAAGATGATTTCAAAGAATTCCTGAGCCTGATGGAAGGAACCCATGGAATAGAACTTGGCCACGTCTTGTGCACCAAAGCGCATGTCGGCGGTGGGGTTGTTGAATTCGAAGGCATCGATCACGCCGCGCTGCATGGCGGGCACGATTTCACCGCCAGGCAACTGGGCCACAGCCATGCCCATTTCTTGCAGCATGTCGGCAGCCAAACCGATGGTGCGGTACTTGAAACCCTTCAAGTCGGCCGCCTTCTTGGGTGGGGACTTCTTGAACCAACCCAAAGGCTGAGAAGGCATGGGGAAGGAGAAGAAGCCGACGACGTTCAGGTTCATCTTGGCGACCAGCTTGTCCCACAACTGTTGGCCACCACCGGCCTGAATCCAGCTCAAGCCAATATCGGGGGTGGCGCCGCTCACGGGGCCGGTGCCGAACAAAGAAGCCGATTTGTTTTTGCCATACCAGTAGCCAGACACGTGGTGGCCACCGTCGAGCACGCCTTTGCTCACGGCGTCGATGATTTCGAAAGGCTTGACCACAGCACCTGCGGGCAAATAATCGATTCTCAGGCGGCCACCAGACATCTCGTTGACGCGGGTGACGTACTGCTGGGCCATCTCACTGAAAATTTCGTTGGTGCCCCAAGAACCTTGCATCTTGAACACGATGGGGGCTTGGGCCACAGCGATCATGGGCGCGCCGGCCAGCGGCACAGCGGCGGCTGCGGTCGCTGCTTTGGCGAAGAAACGGCGACGGCTGGTTTCGGGCGCATCGGCAGATTTTGTTGAAATATCTTGTTGAGCTGGGGTCATGGGATGTCTCCTGTTGAACGTGCAAGCGTAAAAAGTTACTGCTCAGTATCGGATTATGAGTGGTGGCTAAGAGTTAAAGCTAAGTGATAACCCTTAAATGCTTGGTCATTTTTTTCAGTTGGTTTAAGAAAAAAATTCAATCAGGTCACCAAATCAAATCCTTGGGCCTCAACACTCAAAAACCCCTCGGTGAAGTGGGCCAAGCGGGCATAAAAAACAGCTTTGGGGTGTGCCATCACCGCCTGACACATGAGCGGTAGCCAAGGCTTCACATGTTGACTGAAAAAAGCCAACTGATGGGTGAGGTTGGACACCGTGACATCGTCACCCGCAATCAAATACCGCATGACCTCAAACACATAGGCGGCATGGTCTTCGGTTTCCGACATGTCCTCGCTCCGACCCAAACCCAGCGCAGCCAAGTCGTCGCGCAACCTGACCAGTGGTTTTTCGTTCAAAAAACCACTGATGTAATGTGAGCCAAAGAGGTAGATCTCAGGTTTGCCCACGCCACCAAAGAGTTGGTTGTACTCGGAGGCAATTTGGGATTCGGTCAAACCGCGCGCGCAGGCCACCAATTCGCGCCAAGGCTCCTCCAGAAAAGCACCCGCATCAGGAGCTTCAGTGACGGCCACTTGCAGCTGGCCCAACAGCTCAGCCGCAGGCGCCGCGTAAAAAAGCTGGGACAGCAGGCCGTAAATCTCTGCGCGTGCGGTCTCTTCGTCCAGCGCATGGCTGTGGGCGGACAGGTTCAGGTCTTGGCTCATGGCAACAACTTATCGGGTTTTTGGGGGCAACTGGCCATCGGTGATGCGCACCTGGTTCTCGTCATTGAACATGTCAATCACTCGGCAGTCACCGCACATTTTCAGGCGCTCAAGGGCTGGCCCCTGAAACATGCTGTGGCCTGTGAGGCGACCCAGCATGGTCTCAATCGCCTTGAGCGTGCCAAAGGGCTTGGCGCAGCGGATACAGGCATAAGGCGGGCTGCTGTGTACCACCCGCGGTTGGGCGCGCTCGGGCACCAAAGACAAGCGTGGCTGCAGGCTGATGGCGTTTTCTGGGCAGGTTTTGGCACACAAGCCGCATTGCACACAGTTTTTCTCAACAAACTTCAGTTCAGGCTGCAAGGGGTTGTCTTGCAAGGCAGATGAAGGGCAAGCGCCCACACAGCTCATGCACAGCGTGCACTTGCTGCCGTCCACCGTGATGCTGCCCAAGGGCGATCCGGCCTCTGGCAAAGCCAAGGCTTTGGGGCGAGTGGCCTCGTCCATGGCCATCACGGGCGACTGTGCCATCAGGTGGTCGATCACCAGCTCCAGATTACTGCGCTTTTCGGCTTGCACCGCATGGCGGGCTGCGGTGGCCGGTCCGGCAGGCAAATTGCTGGCCTTCAGGGCGCGGGCACACAAGCGCTGCAAATCGCCGTCTAAAGCCGTGGCGGTCTTGGCTTCGATGAGTTGGAAATGCACACCGTTGTAACCCAGACCGCTCAGCAGGCTTTGGGCCACGGCCATTTGTTCCATGAGTGCAGACCGGTATTGCGGCGCTTCTTCAGCGGTGATCAGCACCATCACCTGGCGCGCACCATAGGCCACGGCCGAGAGCCACAGTTCCATGCCGACACTGGCGGTGTGCCACAGGGCCACGGGCATCACGCGGGCGGGCACGCCCTGCATGACACCGAGCTGTGCAGCGCGACCCAACTCGTCGATCAGCGCTTGGCCCTTTTCTTGGCTGTGCAAAAGCAAAGCGGCATCACGCCCGCCTGCGGCCTGGTAAGCCGTGAGCAAACTGCGGATCTTGGCGCCCTGCTCAGCCGGACGCGGGTAAGCGTAGGTGAGCGCTCCTGTGGGGCAAGCCGTGGTGCAAGCGCCACAGCCCACGCACAGGTTGGGATTGACCACGATTTGCTGGCGGCTTTTGTCTGAGCGCACGGCTTCGGCCGAGCAGATGTCGATGCAAGCGCTGCAACCGACTTGTTCGTTGCGGCTGTGGGCGCAGAGCTTTTGCTTGTAGGCAAAAAAGCGTGGCTTTTCAAACTCGCCCACCAGTTCACGCACCTTGAGCAGGGTTTGCAGGTCTTGCCCGTCCCAGCGGAAGAAGCCTTGGGGCAAGGCGTGCGATGTGAACGTGGGCGAGGCTTTGTCGCCGCGCAGGTCGAGCACCACATCAAAGCGCTCGGTTTGCGGGCGGGCGTCGCGGCTGAAGTCGATGGCGCCTGCGGCTTCGCAGACCTTGAGACAGTCGCGGTGCGAACTACAGCGCGACAAGTCCACTTGGTAATCGAGACCAATGGCCTGCTCTGGGCAGGCGGCCACACAAGCATTGCAGCGGGTGCACAGGTCCAGGTCTATCGGGTTGCTGGCGTCCCAAGACACCTCAAAAGCACCCAGCCACCCTTTGAGGCTTTGCAAGCGACCCGCCACCACCGGGAAGCGCCGCTCTTGGCTACCGCCTGCGCTGCCTGCGCCTTGGGCAAAGATCGTGACCTGCATGGAATCGGCCAAAAAACTGGCGGCACGTTCGGCGGCATCCAAGGCCCCGATGATGAGCACGCGGCCCTCCGTTTTATACGTGACCGTGGCCACCGGCTCGGGCTCGGGTAAATGGGCAGCGGCCAGCAAGGCGGCCATTTTGGGCGTGGCGTATTCGGCTTCTTTGCCCCAGCCACCCGTTTCGCGAATGTTGACGAAGCGGATGGGCGAAACAGCACCTTCGGTTTGCTCGGCCAGGTCACTGAACAGGCGTTTTTCTTGGGTGCATGCCACCACCACGGTCTCGCCGGTTTTCACGGCTTTTTGAAATTGACCCGCCTCACGGCGGCACAAGGTGGTGTGCAGCGTCAGGTCTTCACCCAGTGCTTTGCCCAGGGCTTGGGCTTGCAGGGGCATGGTTTGGTTGCAGTTGCAAATCAGGGTGGTCATGTTCTGGAGCTAATCGTGTTGTTGGCGCTGCGGTGTGCTGCTGGTCAGGCGTGTCTAAAGATTGCGGCGACTGTGCCACATCGGCCGAGCCTTCTTGCAAGGCAGGACTTTCATCAGGGTTTCCACTGATTGGAGCCGCATTACCCAGGGGGACAGCGGGATTTTCAGAATTTGCAGTGGCATCGCTGCTGGACGGGAAGAGATTCAAAAATTGGGCGCCGACCATTTTTTGCAACATGCCGGGAGGCAATGGGTCTGGTGTGTTGTAGTCACCGATGTAGATGTCCAAACCATCCATCACGTTGAAATGGGGGTCGGTGAACAGTTTTTTAACCGCTGTGTTGCGCACATCGGCGGCCACACCTTGCTGCATGAACGGCTGGAAATCGGATGAAGGTGTCAAAGCACGCGCGTCCTCCAAGGTGGGCAAGGGTGGGCGCTGTGCCGCTGGATCGGGCGCCGCCGTGGCGTCAACAGCGCCTGCAGCAGGCGGTACGGAAGACTGGGAAGGCAAATGGGCCTGACCGCCCACCGCCATAGCTTGGCTGTTGTCTGTTTTGGGCGGCACGGACTCCGTCGTTTCAAGGCCCTGCTTACGGCGGGACCAACGGCTGAAAAAATGGTCGCTCATGGCTTGGCCCCGGAACCTTTTCGCTTGCTGTCCGTGCTGACCGATGCGGGCTGACCAAACCGGTCGGTCAGACGCATGAAACTTTGTGGACGCTGGCGTTTCTTTTCTTCGGGCACAAAGTGTTGGGTCGCAAAGTCCAGCAACCATGCCACCGCCTCAGTGGGCAAGGGCACGGTTTCCACCGTCTCTTGCGCATCCAGCCATCGGCCTGCATCGTGGTAACTCAGGCTCAGGGCTTGCGGTACAGCCACAAGCTCTGTCCCATCTTCCTGATCAACCATGCGCCACATGACGAAATAGCAAGGCGTTGGCGAAGTCGCGTTGAGCCAATAACCCTCGGCATCGTCCGAGAACAGTTCCAGGGGCCAACCCGGATAAAGCCACAGAGACTCGTCGTCGGTATGCCGCAAACGTCGCGGCTCGCGGCCAAAATTCTCTTCCTGGGGCACCACATCGGCCAACAACCAACGGTGCGATTGCCAGCGTGCCATTGCGCCCTGAACGGCTTCGCGTCGCATCAGCACTGCCATTTCAGACAAAACGTGAACTGACATTTGTAACTTTCTCACCCTGTATGAGCTCTGAGGGTCGACCCTGTTGTTGAAATCACTTCACCGACCAGACCGTCCAAAGGGGCTGATTATGCGGCTGTACCCGTCACAGTTTCGATCCGCACTGCACAAAACTTGAACTCAGGAATTTTGCCAAAAGGGTCTAAAGCGGCATGGGTCAATTCATTGGCCGCCGCTTCGACATAGGCAAACGGAATGAAAACTGCGCCAACTGGGGTGCCGTCGTCTTGCCGCAGTTGCATCTCCACCGCCCCACGGCGAGAGGCCACTCGGATGCGCTGACCCGGCTCCAAGCCGATGCGGGCCATGTCAGCGCCGCACATGGAGGCCGTGGCCGCAGGCTCCAACGCATCCAGGACCGTGGCACGACGCGTCATGCTGCCGGTGTGCCAATGTTCCAGCTGACGACCGGTGATGAGCACCCAGGGAAAGTCGGCATCGGGCAGTTCTGCTGCTGGAATCAAATCGACAGGCACCAATTTCACCCGACCGTCTTGGGTCGGAAAGTGGTCCTGGAAAACGATGGACTGGCCCGGGTCGTCGGCGCTCAAGCAAGGGTAAGTGACCGAGCCCGCATCCAGCCGCGCCCAGTCGATGCCGCCAATCGCCGGAGCCATGGCTTGGCGCATTTCTTCATAGACCTCTGACACGCCCTCGTGTTCGCCCGCGTAGTGCCAGTCCAGGCCCATGCGCTTGGCGATCTGCTGGATGATCCACAAGTCAGGTTTCGCATTATCCGGCGGTTGCACCGCCTGGCGACCCATTTGCACCGTGCGGTCGGTGTTACTCACCGTGCCGGTTTTTTCGGGCCAAGCGCTGGCGGGCAACACCACATCGGCCAGCCAAGCGGTTTCGGTCAAGAAGATGTCTTGCACCACCAAGTGCTGCAAGCTGGCCAAGGCGTGGCGTGCGTGGTTCAAGTCGGGATCGCTCATGGCAGGGTTCTCACCCATGATGTACATGCCGCGCACCTTGTGTGGGTCGCTGTCCGGGGCCAGCGCTTTTTGCATGATCTCCACCACGGTGTAACCGGGTTGGTCATCCAGTGAGGTATCCCAAAATTTCTCGAACCAGTCGTGCGCCGACTTGTCGCTCACACGCTGGTAGTTGGGGTACATCATCGGGATCAGGCCCGCGTCGCTGGCGCCTTGCACGTTGTTTTGGCCGCGCAGCGGATGCAGACCCGTGCCGGGGCGGCCAATTTGGCCGGTGATGCTGGCCAACGCGATCAGGCAACGCACGTTGTCGGTGCCATGCACATGCTGGCTCACGCCCATGCCCCACAAAATCATGGCGGCCTGGGCACTGGCATAGGCCCGCGCCACTTCGCGGATGGTCTCGGCCGGGATGCCGCAGACCGCGCTCATGGCTTCGGGCGTGAAGGCCTGCACATGGGCCTTGAGTTCGGCCACGTTGTCGGCACGCTCGCGCATGAAGGCTTCGTCGCACAGGTTCTCGGTCACGATCACATACAGCATGGCGTTGAGCAGCGCCACGTCGGTATCGGCCTTGAAGGGCAGAGTGCGCCAAGCGTGACGCCCAATGTCGGTGATGCGCGGGTCCGCCAGAACAATGCGTGTGCCGCGCTGGGCAGCATTCTTCATCCAGGTGGCGGCCACCGGGTGGTTGCTGGTGGGGTTGGAGCCGATCACCAGGATGAGGTCGGAATGTTCGACATCGCGCACCGGGTTGCTGACTGCACCCGAGCCCACACCTTCGAGCAAGGCCGCCACACTGGACGCATGGCACAGGCGGGTGCAGTGGTCCACGTTGTTGCTGCCAAAGCCTGTGCGTACCAATTTCTGGAAAAGGTAAGCCTCTTCGTTACTGCCTTTGGCCGAGCCAAAACCGGCGAGCGACTTGGGGCCATGTTTCTGACGCATCGCGTTCAGGGGCTGTGCGGCCACTTCCAGTGCTTCTTCCCAGGTGGCTTCGCGGAAGACTTCGCGCCAGTCGGTGTGGCCATCGATGAGGCCCACATCCTTGGCCGCGCCCGGCTTGCGGATCAAGGGCTTGGTGATGCGGTCTGGGCTGTGGATGTAGTCCATGCCAAAACGGCCTTTGACGCACAAACGCCCTTCGTTGGCCGGGCCTTCTCGGCCTTTGACGCTGATGATTTTTTCATCCCGCACTTGGTAGGTGACCAGGCAACCCACCCCGCAAAACGGGCACACCGAGTCGACTTCGCGGTCAACGGTTTGCGGTCCCATATGGCTCTTGGGCATGAGCGCCCCTGTGGGGCAAGCCTGCACGCATTCGCCGCAGCCCACGCAACTGCTGCCGCCCATCGGATCGGCCAGGTCAAACACCACCTGCGTGTGCGCGCCCCGGAAAGCCAAACCAATCACGTCGTTGACCTGCAGGTCTCGGCAAGCGCGCTCACAACGGTTGCACTGGATGCAAGCGTCCAAGTTCACGGCCATGGCGGGGTGCGACAGGTCGGCGGGCACGGCTTCACGGCGCAGGGCTGCCAATTGCGGGCGCACTTGCACGCCGTGGTGCTCGGCCCATTGACTCAGTTCGCCGTGCGGCGCTTCAGCCCGATCGTCCAGCCATTTGTGGCCCTGCTCAGGCAAGTCGGCCAGCAGCATCTCCAACACCATCTTCTGGCTTTTGACCGCGCGCTCGCTGTCGGTGCGCACCTGCATGCCGGGCGTGGCGTTGCGGCAGCAACTCGGGGCCAGGGTGCGCTCGCCTGCAATTTCAACCACGCAAGCTCGGCAATTGCCGTCGGGTGCCAAGCCTTCCTTGTGGCACAGGTGCGGGATGGCAATGCCCAATTCTTTGGCGATGTTGAAAATGCTTTTACCGGCAGGCGCTTCGACGCTTTGGCCGTTGAGAGTGAATTGAACCGTGCTCATGCTGCCCCCACTTCGTGCGGGAAATACTGCAACACGCAGCGGATTGGGTTCGGCGCGGCCTGCCCCAGACCGCAGATGGACGCATCGCCCATGACTTGCGCGAGGTCTTCCAAGGTGTTGGCGTCCCAGACCTCAGCGGTCATGAGTTGCGCGGCCTTGTCGGTACCCACACGGCAGGGCGTGCACTGGCCGCAGCTCTCGTGCGCGAAAAAGCGCATCACATTCAGAGCCGCTTCGCGGGCACTGTCATGTTGGCTGAGTACCATCACGGCGGCCGAGCCGATGAAGCAGCCGTGGGGCTGCAGTGTGTCAAAGTCCAGCGGCACATCGGCCAAGCGAGCGGGCAAGATGCCGCCACTGGCACCGCCAGGCAGGTAGGCGTAGAGCGTGTGGCCCACGGCCATGCCGCCGCAGTATTCATCGACCAGCTCGCGCAGCGTGATCCCCGCAGGCGCGAGCTTGACGCCAGGTTGCTTGACGCGCCCGCTCACACTGAAGCGGCGCAGGCCCTGGCGACCGTGGCGGCCATGCGATGCAAAACTTTCTGCACCTTGTTCAATGAGTTCGCGCACCCAGTAAAGCGTCTCGAAGTTGTGCTCGAGCGTGGGGCGGCCAAACAGCCCGACCTCGGCGATGTAGGGCGGGCGCATGCGCGGCTCGCCCCGTTTGCCTTCGATGCTTTCGATCATGGCCGACTCTTCGCCGCAGATGTAGGCCCCCGCGCCACGGCGCAATTCGATGCGCGGCAGCGCGCAAGGCGGATTCAGTTTCAGCGCAGCCAATTCTTCGGTCAGCAAAACACGCGCTTCGTGGTACTCGTCACGCAAATAGATGTACACCGCCTCGCAGCCCACCACGCTGGCAGCGATCAGCACACCCTCCAAAAAGCGGTGCGGATCGGCTTCCAGGAAAGTGCGGTCCTTGAAGGTGCCGGGCTCGCCCTCGTCGATGTTCACCGCCATCAAGCGCGGGCCGGACTGGCTTCGCACGATGCGCCACTTGCGACCGGCCGGAAAACCCGCGCCGCCCAAGCCACGCAGGCCAGAAGACTCCAAACACTGGATGACCGATTCGTGGTCTTTCAGACCGGCTGCCACTTGCTGGGCCAGCTGGTAGCCCCCGGCTTTTTTGTAATCGTCGAAACGCAGTGCCTGGGGCAAGGCCAAGGGCTGCGTGCTGTTTTCGACCACCAAACGGCTCACATCCTGGGCCGTGGCAAACGCCACAGCCTGCTGGCCCACTTGCGCCGCAGGGGCCTGCTCGCAGCGGCCCAGACAAGGCACATGGACGACCTGCACATCCCCTACCAGTTCGCGCTGCAACTGTCGCAGCAAACTGTCGCTGCCCGCGAGGCTGCAGCTCAGGCTGTCGCACACCCGCACGGTGATGCGTGGGGCTGACACATCGTCTTTCAGAATCTCAAAGTGGTGGTAGAACGAAGCCACCTCGAACACCTCGACCACGGGCAGCCGCATCTCGGCGGCCAGCGCCACGATGTGGCGTTCGAACAGACCGTGGAAGTGGTCGTTGAGCACATGCAGGTGCTCGATCAGCAGATCACGGCGGTGGCCTTCTTTCGGCACAGGACCGATGAGGGCTTGCACATCGGCGCGGGCCTCTGGCGTGACCTGGCGGCCTTTGAGCTGGATTCGGGGCTGGCGCAGTTGCTGGCGAACTTGGTCCAGGCCAATGTGGGTGGTATTCGCCATGCGTGGTCAGTAGGTTTCGAGGTGCAAACGGCCTTCTTTTTTCAGCGCCGCACCCACGGTATCCCAATCGAGTCCGGCGTTCTGTGCGATGTCGCGCAGCGCCATGACCACGCCCTCTTCCATGCTTTTCAAGCCGCACACATAAAAACAGGTGTTCGGGTCTTTGAGTTGGGCTGCGATGTCGGCAGCGCGATCGCGCATGGCGTCTTGCACATAACGCTTGGGCTTGCCCACTTCGCGCGAGAAGGCAAATTCAATGTCGATGAAATCTTTGGGCAGGTTGTTCAACGGCCCAAAGTAAGGCAACTCGGCGGGTGTGCGTGCGCCAAAGAACAGCATGAGTTTGCCGCCCTCGAATTTGCCACTGGCCCGCAGGCGACGGCGCCATTCGGTCATGGCACGCATGGGCGCGCTGCCTGTGCCGGTGCAGATCATGACGATGTTGCTCTTGGGGTGGTTGGGCATGAGAAAGCTCGCACCAAACGGGCCAATCACCTGCACCTTGTCGCCCACATTCAGATCGCACATGAAGTTGGAGCCAACGCCGCGCACCGGCTTTCCGTCGTGGTCTTCGAGCACGCGCTTGATGGTCAGCGACAGGTTGTTGTGTCCGGAGCGCTCGCCGTTGCGCGGGCTGGCAATGGAGTATTGGCGGGCGTGGTGCGGTTTGCCGTTGGCGTCCACACCGGGCGGAATGATGCCGATCGACTGGCCTTCGAGCACAGGAAAGGGCAGGCTGCCAAAGTCCAGCACGATGTGGTGCGTGTCGTAGTCTTGTTGGCCTTCTTGCAAACCCACCTCGGTCACACGCAGGTTGCCCGTCACGGTGGCGGTGATGGTTTTCTCAGCCGCCTTGGGACCATAAAGGTTGGTGTATGCGTGGGCTGCCGACCAGGGGGGGATGGTCGCGCCGAACTGGGCAGAGTTGAAGCCTGAAGCGACGGCGGTTGTGGCGGCGGATGACGAAGAGGCGGCAGCTTGCACGGCGGCTTGCGCAACACTTTGCGCCATGGCCTCATCAGAATTGCCCTCGCCACCAGCGGCA
Source organism: Akkermansia muciniphila (assembly GCA_943331105.2). GTDB lineage: Bacteria > Pseudomonadota > Gammaproteobacteria > Burkholderiales > Burkholderiaceae_C > Limnohabitans_A. The sequence goes on along the minus strand of CALQKH020000005.1, from coordinate 2,972 downwards.
GCGAGTTCTTCGGCGCTCAATTCGGCGGGCAAGTCATACCACTTGAGTTGTTCTTCGATGCTGTAGACCTTGGCCTTGGGCACCATCCTCCAGTTGTCAATCGAGCCCGTGGGGCAAGGCGAGATGCAGTCCATGCAACCGTTGCAGATGTCGGCCTTGACGACGTAGTTGAGCGAGTCGTGCGTGATCGCGCCGACCGGGCAAATCGCTTCGCAGGTGTTGCAGCGGATGCAGATTTCCGGGTCGATCAGGTGTTGTTTGATCAGCGTCGCTTCTGTGCTCATGTCTTGGCTTTCAGGTGTCTTCTTTGTCTTTGTCTATCTAAGGTTTGCGTGGTCAGCAACCTTTGCAAGGTCCGCAACGGTGTGGCTTGGGGCCGGACACCTCATACGGAGTACCGGAAAATCGGTGCCCAGCCCCAAGCCACACCGTCGCTCTGTGCCAGTTTTAACCTCGGCAGTCTACCGGTGTTTGTGCGCTTTACGCACCCATGCAGTTGACAGGGGAAGGGGCGGGTGACGATTTTCGGTACCCCGTCATGAGGAACCCGCCCCTTCCTCTGTCAACTGCTGCCCCCACAACGAAGAAGAGGCAGCAATCGAATCAAAAACTCAATCAGTTGAACCGGACGTAATCAAAGTCCACTGGCTGACGGTTGATGCCCATGACGGGTGGTGCGATCCAGTTGGCGAACTTGCCTGGCTCGACGCAGCGGCCCATCAGGCTGGCCACATAGGCACGGTCTTCGTTTGTGGGCAACCACTCGCCCACTTTGGCCATCCACTCGGCATCGGTCACCACACGGCCATCGGGCGTGATCTTGGAGCCGGACAAAGAACCGATGTTGCGGTGGAACGCCTTGTGAGGAGCAGTCAAGGTGAAAGGAATACCGGCCTTGCTGATCACACGGTTCCAACGGTCGATGCCGCCTTTTGAGTCGGTGATGTAGTCGTCGCGCAGCACTTCGTTCAAAGCGTTGAGCATCGGCACCTCTTTTTCGACCAGCTTGCCGTCTTCGACCGACAAGATCTTGTAGCTGTTGCCCTTCAAGATGTGGTCATCGCCACGCTTGCCTTCTTCGTAACGGCCCTTGAGGCCAGAGCTGTAGAAAGTGGCGGCATTCGACGACTCGTCTGCACCAAACAGGTCGATGGTCACCGAGAAGTGGAAGTTGATGTAGCGCTGGATGGTGGGCAGATCGATCACGCCAGCAGCACGCAGCTTGCCCACGTCGTCGGTTTTGAGCTGGTTCATCACGTCCACCGTGCGCTGGATGGTGCGGCTCACACCGGACTCGCCCACGAACATGTGGTGCGCTTCTTCGGTCAGCATGAACTTGGTGGTGCGGGCCAATGGGTCGAATGCGGATTCGGCCAAGGCGCACAACTGGAACTTGCCGTCACGGTCGGTGAAGTAAGTGAACATGAAGAACGACAGCCAATCGGGCGTCTTCTCGTTGAAAGCCTGCAAGATGCGGGGGTTGTCTTCGTTGCCGCTGTTGCGCTGAAGCAAAGCATCGGCTTCTTCACGGCCGTCTTTGCCGAAATATTTGTGCAACAGGTACACCATGGCCCACAGGTGGCGGCCTTCTTCGACGTTGATCTGGAACAAGTTGCGCAGGTCGTACATGCTGGGCGCAGTCAGGCCCAAGTGGCGCTGCTGCTCAACCGACGCTGGCTCGGTGTCGCCTTGCGTCACGATGATGCGGCGCAGGTTGGCGCGGTGCTCGCCAGGCACGTCTTGCCAGGCTTTCTCGCCGATGTGGTCGCCGAAATGGATCTTGCGGTCTTGTTCGCCGGGGTTCATGAACACGCCCCAACGGTAGTCACGCATCTTGACGTGGCCAAACTGGGCCCAGCCTTGGGGGTCCACGCTCACGGCCGTGCGCAGGTACACGTCCATGTCGGTCGAGCCTTCGGGGCCCATGTCGTCCCACCAGTTGATGAAGTTGGGCTGCCACTGCTCGAGGGCGCGTTGCAGCGTGCGGTCTTCCGACAAGTTGACGTTGTTGGGAATCTTTTCGCTGTAGTTGATACCGGACATGAGAGTCTCCAGAAATATAAAGAAAGCAACGGTGGGGTCAAATTTCGGTTACAGCGGGCACCACCGGGAGGCCCATTGCACAACGCAAAAACATCAAACGCGGTTCATGTCGAACTGGACTTTCTCGCCCTTGCCATAAACCTTCAAGGCACCCTTTTCGCCAACGGCATTGGGGCGCTGGAAGATCCAGTTTTGCCAAGCGGTCAAGCGGCCAAAAATGCGGGTGGCCATGTTTTCCTTTTGGGCAAAACGCAAATTGGCTTCCAGGCCGGTCAGAGCGTCAGGCGACATGGATGAGCGCTCCTCCAAGGCCAGACGGATTTCGTCAGCCCAGTCGATGTCATCAGGGGCAGCGGTCACCAAGCCCAGCGCCAGTGCGGCGTCGGCATCGAGCGCTTGGCCAATGGCGCCGCGAGCGGCTTCCATGGCAGGCACTTCTTCATAGAAGCGACGCTGCAAGCGGGTCTGATCGTTGACCATGGGGAAGAAACCGAAGTTCATTTCGCTCAGTTGCAGCTTGGGCGCTTTGTCAGCGTCGTCAGGCAGCGCCAGCATGTAAGCGCGGTCGGCGCAGAACGCCAACTCGGCCAGGGTGCCCGCAAAGCAGGTGCCCTCTTCGATCAGGGCAAACAGGCTGCGCGAAGACACGTCCAGGCGGGCCAGCGTGCGGCGCAGGTGGCCAATGGTTTCACGCACCAGCCAGTGGTCTTTGTGCGCCAGCAAAGTGGCGTCTGAGGCCAACACAGCTGCAGCGTCACCCGCTGTTTTGAGCACCCAAGTGCCGATGTCGAGTTCGTTGGTGCGCATGTGCAGGATGGCATCGTCCAATTCGCGCACCATCTGCAGCGGCCACCAGTTCACGCCAGCGGCTTCGATGCCAGCGACATTCGTGGGCTGAGCCGTAGCGGGGGCTTTGACGGTGAAGGTGG
>CALQKH020000004.1 GCA_943331105.2 Akkermansia muciniphila | reverse complement strand
TTCAAGAAAAGCTTTGCTTAATTTCCACCTGATCAAAAGGAGCCTCTGATGGCATCGGGCAAGGAACTACGCACCAAGATCAAATCGGTGGAAAACACCAAGAAGATCACCAAGGCCATGGAGATGATTTCCGTCTCCAAAATGCGCAAAGCGCAGGAGCGTATGCGCACGGCCCGGCCTTACAGCGAGAAGATTCGCAACATTGCGACCCATCTCGGTCAGGCCAACCCTGAGTATGTGCACCCCTTCATGAAGCGCAACGACGGCAAGTCGGTGGGTTTCATTGTGGTCACCACAGACAAGGGTTTGTGTGGCGGTTTGAACACCAACTTGTTGCGGGCAGTGACCGTTCAATTGCGCGAAACCCAGGCACAGGGCAAAACGCCTATGGCTGTGGCCATCGGCGGCAAAGGCCTCGGTTTTCTGAACCGGGTCAACGCCAAGGTGGTTTCTCATGTGACGCAATTGGGCGATAAGCCGCACCTCGACAAGCTGATTGGCCCCGTCAAGGTGTTGCTCGACGCTTATGCTGCAGGCGAAGTGAGCGCTGTTTACCTGTGCTACAACAAGTTTGTCAGCACCATGGCTCAGCAACCCACCATCGACATGTTGTTGCCATTGTCAACAGCCGATATGCAGGCAGAAACCAAAGCAGCCGGTCATACGCACGCTTGGGATTACATCTACGAACCCGATGCCCAAACGGTCATTGACGAGTTGTTGGTTCGTTATGCAGAAGCTTTGGCTTATCAGGCCGTGGCCGAAAACATGGCTTCCGAGCACGCAGCGCGGATGGTGGCCATGAAGGCCGCAACCGACAACGCAGGCAATGTGATTGGCGAGCTCAAGTTGGTCTACAACAAGACACGTCAAGCTGCCATCACCAAAGAACTGTCGGAAATCGTCTCTGGCGCAGCCGCAATCAGCGGTTGATTCCCAGTTCAGCAAATTCAAATTATTTGGAGCGAAAAATGCAAGCCCAAGGAAAAATTGTTCAGTGTATTGGCGCTGTGGTCGACGTGGAATTCCCACGCAACCAAATGCCCAAAGTTTATGACGCACTCAAAATGGAAGGCTCCGCGCTGACCCTGGAAGTGCAACAGCAACTTGGCGACGGCATCGTGCGCACCATTGCGCTCGGTTCCTCCGACGGGCTGCGCCGTGGTCTGGTCGTGTCCAACACCGGTAAAGCCATCACCGTTCCCGTGGGCAAAGCCACACTGGGCCGCATCATGGACGTTTTGGGTTCGCCCATTGACGAACGCGGCCCTGTGAGCCAAGAGCTCACCGCTTCGATTCACCGCAAAGCTCCAGCTTATGATGAATTGAGCCCTTCACAAGAATTGCTGGAAACCGGCATCAAAGTGATTGATTTGGTTTGCCCCTTTGCCAAAGGCGGTAAGGTGGGCCTGTTTGGTGGTGCCGGTGTGGGCAAGACCGTGAACATGATGGAGCTCATCAACAACATCGCCAAGGCACACAGCGGTTTGTCCGTGTTTGCTGGTGTGGGTGAGCGTACCCGTGAAGGCAACGACTTTTACCACGAGATGGCGGACTCCGGCGTTGTGAACCTCGAGAAGCTCGAAGAATCCAAAGTGGCCATGGTCTACGGTCAGATGAACGAGCCACCAGGCAACCGTCTGCGTGTGGCCTTGACCGGTCTGACCATCGCCGAATCATTCCGTGACGAAGGCAAAGACGTGTTGTTCTTCGTGGACAACATCTACCGCTACACACTGGCCGGTACCGAAGTGTCCGCTTTGCTCGGCCGTATGCCTTCTGCTGTGGGTTATCAGCCCACATTGGCTGAAGAAATGGGCCGTTTGCAAGAACGTATCACCTCGACCAAAGTCGGCTCGATCACATCGATCCAGGCCGTTTACGTGCCAGCCGATGACTTGACCGACCCATCACCTGCGACCACCTTTGCTCACCTGGACTCCACTGTGGTGTTGTCCCGTGACATCGCTTCTCTCGGTATCTACCCAGCCGTGGATCCTCTGGACTCCACCAGCCGTCAGTTGGATCCATTGGTGGTTGGTCAAGACCACTACGAAACAGCGCGTGCAGTGCAAGGTACATTGCAGCGCTACCGCGAACTGCGCGACATCATCGCGATCATGGGCATGGATGACTTGGCTCCCGAGGACAAGTTGGCTGTGGCCCGTGCTCGCAAGATCCAGCGTTTCCTGTCGCAGCCGTTCCACGTGGCTGAAGTCTTCACTGGCTCGCCAGGCAAGTACGTGACTTTGGCCGAAACCATCCGTGGTTTCAAAATGATTGTCGCAGGCGAGTGCGATCACCTGCCAGAGCAAGCCTTCTACATGGTCGGCACCATCGACGAAGCTTTCGAAAAGGCCAAAAAGGCAGCTTAAGCCCGCCTTGGGGCGACTGAGAAAGCCTCCCCAAAGCCCGCTTAAAAGCACCTTTTTAAGGAGTAAACATGAACACCATCCACGTTGATGTGGTCAGTGCAGAAGAGACCATCTGGTCGGGCAAAGCCCGATTTGTGGCCTTGCCTGGTGAGTCTGGCGAATTGGGAATTTACCCACGCCACACCCCCCTGATCACCCGCATCAAAGCCGGTTCGGTTCGCATCGAAAAAGCAGACGGCGGCGAGGAATTTGTTTTCGTGGCCGGTGGCCTTTTGGAAGTGCAGCCTGACTGCGTGACCGTTTTGTCAGATACCGCCATCCGTGGCAAAGACCTTGACGAAGAAAAAGCCAATGCCGCCAAACAATTGGCAGAAGAGGCTCTTCGCAACGCCAAAAGCGAAATCGATTTGGCGGTGGCCCAATCTGAGCTGGCTGTTTTGGCCGCCCAATTGTCTGCGCTGCGCAAATACCGTAAAAAGTAACGCGCTCGATCGGCCATGGCTGTCCCCTTGGGTACGGCAACACACACAACCCGGTGCAGCAATGCAACCGGGTTTTTTGTTGGCAAAATGACATGATGCACACGAAAAAACATGAGTATGAAACGTGAAAAAATGAATGCAGCTTTATTGAGCGGTACGCCTGATGATGTGGAGCAGGCTTTCTATGAGGCCTTGCACAATGCTGATCTGGACAAACTCATGGCGTGCTGGGCTGAAGAGGACGACATAGTGTGTGTCCATCCCGGAGGGGGCCGCATGATTGGCGTCGGCGCGATCAGGGCCACCTTTGAAAACATGTTCAACAATGGCAGCGTTCAGGCCTACCCAGAAAGAATCCACAAAATTGAATCCTTGGCGTCCTCCGTGCACCATCTCGTGGAGCGTGTAGAAGTCATCACACCGCAAGGCGCAAAGCATGCCTATGTGATCGCCACCAACGTGTATCACAAGACGGCGCAGGGATGGCGAATGGTGGCCCACCACACCAGCCCGGGAACAGCCAATGACACTGCAGATACCGGCGCGAAACCCACGGTGCTGCATTGATCCGATGAAATATGCTGCACCCGTTTGGCTGCCCGGAGGCCATGCTCAAACCATATGGTCTGCGTTGTATGCCAAGACAAGAAGCCGAACAGCATTGCCACTGCAGCGAACGCGCTGGAATACGCCAGATGGTGACTTCGTGGATGTCGATCACCAAAGTGCAAGTTGTGGAAGCAGACCGATGTTGGTGCTGTTTCATGGGCTCGAGGGCTCATCTGCCAGCCATTACGCGCAGGCCTTCGCCGATTGGTCGGCCGAGCAGGATATCCATCTGGCCATGCCTCATTTTCGAGGCTGCAGTGGTCAGATCAACCTTGCACCGCGCGCCTACCATTCTGGCGATCACGCCGAGATCGATTGGGTCCTCAAACGCTTGAAACACGAGCATCGACAAAGAGGTGGAAGCGTTTTGGTGGCTGCGGGGGTATCCCTGGGTGGGAATGCATTGATGCGTTGGGCAGCCGAACACGGGCAGCAGGCAAGTCAAGTCTCCGAAGCCATCGCCGCCATCTGCTCACCCTTGGATCTGGCTCAAAGCGGTGCGGCCATAGGCCAAGGACTGAACCGCTTGATCTATACCCCAATGTTCTTGAAAAGTATGAAACCCAAAGCTTTGGCCAAATGGGCGCAGTTTCCGGGCTTGTTCGACAAAAAAGCCATGTTGAAAGCTTCTGATCTCTATGAGTTTGACAATGTCTTTACAGCCCCTTTACATGGTTTCAAAGATACCCAGGATTACTGGGCCAAGGCATCTGCTAAACCGTTGATGCATGACGTCCGAGTGCCCGCATTGGCCTTGAACGCCTGCAACGATCCGTTTATTCCCGTTCATAGCTTGCCCCAAAAAAACGAAGTGTCCAGCAGTGTCACTTTATGGCAACCCAAGCATGGAGGGCATGTGGGCTTCGCATCAGGTGCGTGGCCAGGCCATGTCTTGGACTTGCCGAAAGCGGTGGGCAGTTGGCTCTTGGCTGCAGCAGGTCAGCGCACCTTGAGGCCGCAGTCGTGAAAGGGGTGATGAATGGATGACATTGTTCGACAAGCCATGAGCAAGTGGCCCAATGTGCCCGATTGCTTTGGGTGGCTTGGACTGGATGCGCGTGGTCAATGGCTGATGCGCGATGACGGGGTTCAGGCATTGGGGACTTTTCAGGAGGGCCCGGCCGCCGCAAAGGGTTCAGTGTTGAAGCATGAAAAACTCATTGCCTTCATTGAGCGCAATTACGCTTGCAATGAGCAAGGCTGGTGGTTTTTTCAAAATGGCCCGCAAAGGGTTTACATTGAGTTGGCTGTAACGCCTTTCATCTGGCGTTTAAGTGACACTTTTGAGGTGCAAGCACACACAGGCTTGCCAGCCAAAGCTCGGACCTGTTGGTTAGATGAAACTGGCAAAGCCTATCTGGACACCGACTTGGGATTTGGACTGGTGCACACCATGGACGTACCAAGGCTTGCAGCGGCCTTGGAGCGAGGGATATGGGATTGTCAGGAATGCCAATCCAGTGAGTTGCCAATAAACCATGGATTCGAATGCAGCCCGCAGGCTGCACATGATCGGCAAGCCAAACAGACATAAAAAAACGACTCCTCGGAGTCGTTTTTAGAAAGAGCAGAATGCTTATTTGGCAGCTTCAGCGGCAGGTGCTTTGGGTGCTTCGAACTTGCCGCCAGCACTGTTGGCCAAGTAAACCACTGCACGTGCAATTTCGATGTCGTTGAAGTCGCCCCCAGCTTGAGCACCCATCGCGCCCTTGCCTTTCAAGGCAGAGTTGACCAAGCCATCAAGACCTTGGCCTAAACGTGCACTCCAAGCGCTCGCCACTGCGAATTTGGGGGCACCAGCTGCACCGGCGTCGTGGCATGCAGCACACTGTGCTTTGTAGACCTCATCGCCATTTTTGAGAGGGCGGTTGGCATCACGCACTTCGACCGTGCCAATTTTTTGAATGCGAAGTGCGGTGGCTTTGTCGACGTCAACGGCGCCAGCAGCTGGTTTGTTATCCGAAGTCACATAGAACACCAAGCCGATGATGATGAACACGGGAATGACAAATGACGCAAAACTCAGCATCAGCATTTGCATGGGGGTTTTGACGGGGCCGGTGTGGGCTTCGTGTTGATCGTGGCTGTTGTCGCTCATGAAATCCTCATTGGGGAGTGGCCGAAAGGGCTGTCTTGGTTGTCAAAATCAACTGCGAATTATAGCGGCCCACCCTTTACCGTTCTTTCAAATTGCCTCAGTCAATGAACAAGCCGTGTGATAATGATCAAGTCAAAAGTGCGGCTGTAGCTCAGTGGATAGAGTATTGGCCTCCGAAGCCAAGGGTCGTGGGTTCGATCCCCGCCAGCCGCACCAATTGAACTCGGCAAGGTTGACTGACCTTGACGACCTTCAAAGCCTGCTGGATGCCACGATGCCGATCAAATAAGCATGCAGCCAAACCGATGAAATCGGGCCAGGAACCAATTGGACGGTCGATGCAGACGGGTTTGACGCAGAGGAAAACAGGCCTTTTTCTTGCGTGACGATCACCATCGGCAAAGGTGATTGGCCCCGCTTGTTGAATTTCTCGAGAGCTTTCAAGGTTTTCTCTTGCTGCACCAGCGGGGCAGACAGTTCCATAACAAGCATATCTGGGCGGTTGGTAGACAGGTCCAAAATTGCTTCTGTGACCGATTCAGAAAAACTGACATCAACGGGCAAGCCCCACTGATTCAAATTGTTTTTGAATGCTGGAATCCATTCTGAATTTTCAACCATGACATTGATGTGCTGTCGGGTCGCTGTTTTGACTTTGCGATGCAAAGGAATGTTGACTTGGCTTTGGTACTCGGAAATCGAATCGAATGAAATTCGGCGGTGACCACCACGGGTCTTCCAGCCCTTGAGCTCACCTTGGTCCACCAACGTTTGCACAAGCGTTGCCGACAGCCCCAGCATTTTCGCAGCACTGGCCGTGCTCAAAAATTGAGACTGAGTGGCCTTGGATTTGGGCTCTTCCAATTTGGAGGAGTTCAACATTCGATCGACATCCTCAAGTGGTGAACAAACGGTAAGGTCTTTGGCGAGCAATGCACTGGCTCAACATAATCGACGAAAGCAGGCGTGGTGATTGAAATGAATGGACGATGCTTCATTAAAAATGCCAGTTGTCGCAAAAATGTCATTATCAATACGAAGAAACAAAAGTGAATCACCCAAAAGGATTAGCCTGCAAAAAATCGGGAAAAATGTTAAATGATGTCAAGCCATCAATGGGGTCAAAGGCCGCTTTCAGAACGCCAGTGATGAATCAAACACCGTAACGTTCTCTGTAGGCCTGCACAACCGGCAGGTGTTCACCCAATGGGCTTTGACTGTGTTGGGCCAAAAAATCAAGCAAGTCTGACAGTTGAGCAATGCAGCAAACCTGCATACCCAAAGTGTTGCGCACATACTGAACCGCGCTATGCGGGACGTCCTTGACCGAACCATCGGCTTGCTTCTCAGTGGCCATCTCTTGACGGTCCAGTGCGATGGCAATGGCATGAGGAATGGCCCCGGCTGCCTGAATCAGGGCAATCGACTCCCTTGCGGCGGTACCTGCGCTCATCACATCGTCCACGATCAACACCCGGCCCTTTAGGGGGGCTCCCACCAATGAGCCGCCTTCGCCGTGGTCCTTGGCCTCTTTGCGGTTGTAGGCAAACGGCACATTTTTCCCCAAACGCGATAACTCGACCGCCACTGCGGCGCCCAGGGGGATGCCCTTGTAAGCCGGACCAAAAATCATGTCGAACTCGATCTCGCTGGCGAGCAAGGCTTTTGCATAAAATTGCGCCAATCGGCTGAGTTTGGCGCCATCGTCAAACAGTCCGGCGTTAAAAAAGTACGGGCTCATGCGACCGGCTTTGGTCTTGAATTGCCCAAAGCGCAAGACGCCTGAATCGACCGCAAACTGCACAAATTCCTGAGCAAGCGCCTGTGTATCGGCGCTGCTTGCCTGTCCTGTCACCATGGGGAAATCCTTGTTCAAACTCACCAGCCTCAACCTCAACGGCATCCGCTCGGCCACGACCAAAGGCGTTGAAGCCTGGCTGGCGCAAGAAAAACCTGATTGTATTGGCGTGCAAGAGGTCAAAGCGCAGGCCCCTGACGTGGCGGGCAAGTTTGAAGAACTGGCCGGTTTGAAGGGGCACTTCCACTTTGCCGAAAAAAAAGGTTACTCGGGCGTGGCCGTTTACACCCGCCACGAACCCAGCGACGTGGTGGTCGACTTTGACGGCGGCGAGTTCGACGCCGAAGGCCGCTATGTGGAGCTGCGCTTCGACACGCCCACACGCAAGATGTCCATCATCAGTTGCTACTTCCCCAGCGGCTCTTCCGGGCCGGAGCGACAAGAGGCCAAGTTCCGGTTTTTGGACAAGATGTACCCCCACCTGATGGCCCTCAAGGCCGAACGCGACTTCATCGTGTGCAGCGACGTGAACATCGCCCACCAACAAGCCGACCTGAAGAACTGGAAGGGCAATCTCAAGAACAGCGGCTTTTTGCCTGAAGAGCGCCAGTGGATGACCGAGCTGACCACTCAAGGCGGTGTGGTCGATGTGTACCGCCACCTGCAGCCGCACACCACCGACGACTGTTACACCTGGTGGAGCAACCGGGGCCAAGCCTATGCCAAGAACGTGGGCTGGCGTCTGGACTACCACTTGGCCACGCCCGCCCTGGCCGAAAAAGCCCGCAAGGAATCGATCTATAAGGCCGAGAAGTTTTCGGACCATGCGCCGTTCACGGTGGAATACGATTTCAGCCTGTAAGCACGGGTCCAGGCTTCAATTTCGGGTGTAGGTCAGCATGCGGCCCTTGTAGGCGGGTGCAGCTCCCATTGCAGGACGGTCCAGCAACTGCTCATGCAGGCTAAAGCCAGCCAGTGTCATGCGCTTGTGAAAAGCAGCGCGGTTGCCTCGGTTGGGGTCAACCACCCACACCTGCGATTGGGCCGCGGCATGTGCATGGATGAAGCTGGCCAATGCGCCTTCGTCGTCGCGCTCATACAAGATATCGCTGCCCACAATCAGATCAAACAGGCCTACAAGCTGCGTATCTTTGGCCGCACTCAGCACAGGCAATCCGTCTTCGCGCAGTGCCGCACGCCCCCAAAGCCCATGCCGGTAGGGCAGCGGCGGCAGATCATTGAGGCGGGTGTTTTCGTCCAAAAATGCACGCGCCAAAGGGTGGCAATCGCTGGCCGTCACCAAAGCCCCCCGGCGGTGTGCCACCAAACTGGTCAAACCCAGGCCGCAGCCGATTTCCAAAATGCGCTCCCCTGTGACGGGACGCATAGCCATGCGTTCCGCCAAGTGCATGCCAGAGGGCCACAGCATGCCAAACAAGGGCCACGTCGCCGATGAGATGCCCAAATTCAAGGCCTCGCCCAAAGGGTCGTGGAATTGGTTGAGGTCGAGCAAGGCGCGGATGATCAAGTCGTCCGTGCCCTCAACCGCGATGCTGTCCTGACGCGTCAGGTAGCCGGGTGATGAAGGATGCAAAAAGGCAATCGGTGCAGCGCGAGTGCAAAAACCAAAAGGCGCTGGCTGGGGTCACTGTACACCCAGTGAGGTCTGCGCCTTAGCTGGCCATATGGCCAGCTACAGGGGGCGCCATGCATCAAGGACGCACCGCGATCTCGTTGCGCACAGAGTTGACGCCTTTGACACCGCGAGCGATGGTTTCGGCTTTGTTGCGCTCTAAAGTGCTCTTGGCAAAACCGGAAAGCATCACGGTCCTGTTCAGTGTTTCCACGCTGATGGACGAGCCCGCCACGTCTTTGTCTTCAAAAAAGCGTGACTTCACCAAGGTAGTGATGCCCGCGTCGTCGATGTAAGCGCCTACAGATTCTTGTCCACGCGTGACAGCGCAGCCAGATGCAAACACCAGAACCAGAGAAGCGGCCAATGTGGCCCAAGTCGTTTTTCGAATCATGTTGAAGTCCTATCGTGCAGTTGGTCGAAACAGCCAAGCCAAGGCTTGACACCTTGTTTGAAGCCATACCCCACGGTATGGCCATTCAAGAAAATTCATCGTATGCACGAACGGGCGCTGAGTCGGTGCGCTAGAGCGCACAAGGTGCGCCTCATTTAAAGAATCCGCCATTGGTGTGACAACCCACAGACATGTCGTGACGGGCCTCCTAAAGTGAACGTCTCTCTTTTTCATTCACTGCAAAGGCCAATATGTCCGATTTAAAAACCGCAACCGAAAAAATGTCTTCGTTCGGCGCAACCGTCAACAGCAATGTGGATGAGTTGCTCAATGAAGCAAGACCTGTTTTGAGTCGAATGACCGACCGTGTCAAAGACGAGCTGCACGATCTAGGTGAATCCGGCAAAGAAGCCATGTCCGACGTCAAGCACAAGCTGGAAAAAGAAGCCCGTCATGTGCGTGTCAGTACTGAACACTTCATTCAGCACGAGCCCATGGCTTCGGTATTGATTGCAGCCGGTACTGGTGCTGCTGCGGCCTTGGCGGTGTCTTGGTTCATTCGCTCACGCCAACGCTGATGCTCAAACTGCTGCTGAAAATGATGTTGCTGCCACCGGAGCTGATCAAGTCCCATGCCCAAGGCTATGTGGATTTGGCCAGCGAGGTGGGTTCGCGCTACCTGTGCACGCTCAAAAACAGATGGGTGATGTTTGCATTGAGCGCGTTGACCTTGGTGTTGGCCTTGATCTTCGGTGGCGTGGCCTTGATGCTGTGGAGCACAGCCACTCAACTGGACGCATCGCAAGCGGCGGTTTTGTGGGGCTTGCCCAGCACCTTTTTGGTCATCAGTGCGCTGTTAGGGTGGCGCGCAAAAAGCCTGCGTCTGCCGTCCTTGTTGCAAGACATTCAGTCACAGCTGCAGTTGGACCTCGAAGTCATTCGAACGGCTGATGCGCCATGAGTGCTGAATTGACGCCCCTTCAGCGTCTGGCCATTTCACGAAGCCAGTTGGCGCACGCTTTGCGTGATCCTGTTTGGTTGTTGCTGCTGCAGCGCTTTTTGAAGGAAAAACCGCCTTCTTAGTTGAGATCACAACCAAAAAGCCTGCGCCACTTTGTGTGGTGCAGGCTTTTGGGGGAGTCATGTGGGTGGTGCGCTGAGGGTCAGGGCCTTCGACCTTGTATGACACGCACCAAGACCACCACCAAGGCGATCACCAACAGAAGATGGATCAGTCCTCCCAAAGTGACCGATGAGACCCAGCCCAACAACCACAAGAGCACCAGCGCAATCGCCACACTTTCAAGCACAGCGACATCTCACTTTTTGGATTTGTCAATTTCATGACCAATGACGCCCCCGACCGCGGCGCCCCCTAATGTCCCGGTGGTGCTGCCCCCAGTCAGGATCGAGCCCCCAATGGCCCCCACCCCAGCCCCGATGGCGGTGTTTTTCTCTTGTTGTGTCATGCCAGCGCAGGCGGTCAAAGCCAGCGTGGTCATAGCGAGCAGGGAGGTCCCTGCCATGCGAATCAGTGGATGAGCGGTGTGCATAGATGAACTCCTTGTTGAGGCATGCGAAGACTTGACCGCTGTTCGCGACAACACGGCGCAGGCCGATCAAGCCATTTCAGGATAAGGAGCGTGCAGTGCACCGTCTGTGGCTTGGCGCACACGGGTGGGTAACAGGCGCAAAGGCCCTGCATTCCTATAATTCCCGAATGCTGCAATACCAAACCATCCCCGTCACGCCCTTTCAGCAAAACTGCTCCCTTGTGTGGGACGACCAAAGCTACCAAGCTGCAGTGGTGGATCCAGGTGGCGATTTGGATTTGATTTTGGCCGCGGTCCATGGACACGGCCTGAAGCTGGAACAGATCTGGATCACGCACGGCCACTTGGACCACGCATCGGGTACGGCCGATCTGGCCGAGCAATTGGGCGGCCTGCCCATCATCGGACCGCACCCGGCAGACCAATTTTGGATTGACGGGTTGCCCCAAGCTGCAGCCGCTTATGGTTTCCCACCTGCAAGGGTGTTCAAGCCTACTCGGTGGCTGGCCGATGGCGACACCGTCACGCTGGGGGCGCACACCTTGCAGGTGCGCCATTGCCCAGGACACACGCCAGGCCATGTGGTGTTTTATTCGCCGGAGATCAAGCGTGCCTTTGTGGGTGATGTGCTGTTTGCGGGCAGCATTGGGCGCACTGACTTTCCGCAAGGCAACCACGATGATTTGATCGCCAGCATCACCCAGCGTTTGTGGCCCATGGGCAACGACACGGTGTTCATCCCCGGCCACGGCCCCGAAAGCACGTTCGGGCGTGAGCGGCAAAGCAACCCCTATGTCGGCGGCACCTGAAGCGTGCCGGGGTGCTCAGCCCTTGCGGGCTTGTTCGTACAGGTGCTGGACTTTGGGCAGGTTGGCCTGAAGCTCTTCGATGCGGTTGTTGCCACTCGGGTGTGTGGATAAAAAAGACGGCCCACCGTTGCCGCTGGCCGATTGCATCTTTTGCCAAAGCGTCACGCTGGCTTCGGGCTTGTAGCCACCGCGTGCTGCAATTTCAAGGCCTACCAAGTCAGATTCGGTTTCGTCATCGCGGCTGTACTTCAGGGTGAGCAGTTGGGTGCCCAAGTTGGCTGCGGCATCGCCCAAAGC
Organism: Akkermansia muciniphila; assembly: GCA_943331105.2. Lineage (GTDB taxonomy): Bacteria > Pseudomonadota > Gammaproteobacteria > Burkholderiales > Burkholderiaceae_C > Limnohabitans_A. Next base: position 195,453 of record CALQKH020000004.1, on the reverse strand, counting down.
GCCCAAACCCAAAAGCTGTGAGGCGATCGAGAGGCCAAAACTGGTGGCTTGGCTTTTGGCCAAACGAGCGCGGGCATGCTCTCGCAGCGCATGCGCCATTTCGTGGCCCATGATCATCGCGGCCTCGTCGTCGCTCAGTTTCAGCTGGTCCAGGATGCCAGTGTAAAAAGCGATCTTGCCGCCGGGCATGCACCAAGCGTTGATTTGTTTGCTGCCGATCAAGTTGACTTGCCAGCGCCAGTCGCGTGAGCGTGGGTTCCAAGGTGCGCTGTGAGGAATCAGCCTGTTGGCAATGGCTCTAAGTCGCTGCAACTGGGGATGGTCGTCCGGAGCCAATGCGCCTTTGGCTCGGGCTTCGGCCAAGACCTGCGTGTACTGTTGCTGTGCCGAATTTTCGAGGGTTTCGGCAGGCACCAATTTGCGCAGGCCAGACGCTGAGCCCACATCCACCTGGGCCAAGGCGCCTGTCGTGCCCGCAGCTGCAGTGGCGCCAGCGGCCAACAGAAAGGCACGGCGGGCCTGCCAACGGGGTGAGTCCGATGGTGGCGTCGTGTCGGCGGTGGATGATTTGAAATCGCAAAGAAAGCACATGGTTGGCAAATCATAACGAATGCTTCGGGTTTGCCGCATCCCAAAGCGCTTTATTCGGCCCGTGCAGCAGCCGATAATCTGCCCATGCTTGAAACTGCTGCCCCAAATAACCCTTCCACGCCCGCCACCGTGCGCACCTGGCGCGAGGCGCTGCGCTTGTATTTGCAGCCCGCCAGCTTGCGCATGCTGGCGCTGGGTTTTGCAGCCGGCCTGCCCTTGCTGCTGGTCTTGGGCACGCTCAGTTTCAGGTTGCGCGAAGCGGGCATTGACCGCAGCACGATTGGCTACCTCAGTTGGGTAGGCTTGGCCTATGGCGTGAAATGGATGTGGGCGCCCTTGGTGGACCGAATGCCCATTCCTTGGCTCACACGGCAGCTGGGGCGCAGGCGCAGCTGGTTGCTGCTGTCGCAACTCGTCATTGCCGGCGGTTTGGTGGGCATGGCGCTCAATGACCCGTCTCAGTTGCTTGGCCCTTTGGTGGCCTGTGCTCTGGCGGTGGCCTTCGCATCGGCCACCCAAGACATTGCCCTGGACGCCTACCGCATCGAGTCGGCCGAGGTGAACGCTCAAGCCGCATTGGCAGCCAGTTACCAAACAGGTTACCGCTTGGCCATGATCTGGGCCGGGGCAGGCGTGTTGTGGATCGCGGCCTGGGCGCAAGGCGATCAAGTTACAGGCTATGCCCAGTCGGCTTGGCAAGCGGGTTATTTGGTCATGGCGCTCAGCATGTTGCCGGGCATGCTGGTGGTTCTGAGGTCACCCGAACCTGTGCCCGCGCCCTTCAAGCCTGCACGCAATGTGGCCGAGTGGCTCAAAGGTGCGGTGCTCGAGCCTTTTGCTGATTTTTGGGTGCGCTACCGCTGGCAGGCGGTGCTGTTTTTGGCGCTGATTGCGGTCTACCGCATCAGCGACGTGGTCATGGGCATCATGGCCAACCCTTTTTATGTCGACATGGGGTTTACCAAAAGTGAAGTGGCGGGCGTGACCAAGGTGTACGGGGTGATCATGACTTTGGTTGGGGCGTTTGTTGGCGGGCTGCTGTCGGCCCGGTTTGGCGTGATGCGTGTGCTCATGCTGGGCGCGGTGCTCAGTGCGGCCAGCAACTTGTTGTTTGTGTGGCTCAGTGGTGTGGGGCACGACGTGCAAGCCCTGGTGTGGGTCATCTCGGCCGACAACCTGGCCAGCGGCATTGCGTCTGCGGCCTTCATCGCCTATTTGTCATCGCTCACCAATATCAGCTATTCGGCCACCCAATACGCGCTGCTCAGCTCCATGATGCTGCTCTTGCCCAAGTTCATCGCTGGGTTTTCGGGTGATTTTGTCGATGCCTACGGTTACGCCAACTTCTTCACCGCCACGGCTTGGTTGGGTGTGCCTGTGTTGGTGTTGGTGGCGTTGGCGGCGCGGGTGCATGCGCGTGCGCCGGGACATGGATCGCCTCGTTCCTCGCGATGACGGCTCTCCCGTCACTGCGAGCAAAGCGCGGCAGTCCATGGATTGCTTCGTGCCTCGCAATGACCACTGTTTGCCATGGCGAAAAGTCTCACCCGCTTTTCTGCAAACAATGTTGAGAGCCCGGCTTTGCCCACCATGACTGACTTTGGCAGGACTTTAAAATGTACGCTACATAATTGATTCTGCCCAAGCTTCTTTAAATGCTGCAATTGCTCATGTGCGCTTCACCGCACATTTGCGTTACGGCCTAAAGATCGTGGTTATGGAGCAAGTCACTTACTGCAAGTTGTTGACTAGCGGTAGGTACTATGTTGCGTTGTACCGTTTGTAGTTCAATACGCACGAGTGACTATGTTCTTTATAAGGCCAATAGCCGTAAGTTCGGACAAAATGACTTCATGTAGGTATCATGCAGTACCCAATTTGATCTTTTCATAATAAAATAGTTAAAATTACACAGGAGCACAAAATTGTTTATAAATCAACTAAAACTCTCGATCTTGGTTAAAATCATTATCAAATATCCTTTCATTCTGCTTAGTGGGCTATTAAAGGGAAGGCGGTCCGCGAGATTTCTATCGCTACTCCCACCTTTTTTTAAAAATCAACTAATTTTCGATAAAAAGAAGATGTTATTTTTAAATCCGAAAATTCGAAGTTATGTCGACTTCCTAACCCTTCGTCAGATATTTCAAGGGAATGACTACGGACTTGAGAAAATTGGAAGAAGACGGGAGTTATTGGCCCATTACCAAAAAATCGTTCAATCCGGCAAATTGCCTTTGATCATTGATTGTGGCGGAAATATTGGCTTGGCTTCGAAATATTTCAATAATGAATACCCGGAAGCTATTGTTGTATGCATTGAACCTGATCATTTAAATATAGAGCAGGCAAAAGTTAATAATAAATCAAGTAAAGTACATTTTTTGGAAAAGGCAATTGGTTGTCGTGTCGAGAGAGGTACAGTTGTTGACCCTGGCCTTGGGGAATGGGGCTACCGCATGGAAGTTTCTCACGATGGCAGGACAGAAGTTGTTTCAATTAACTCTCTTCTGAAGACTTACGATGAAAATACTTATTCGCCTTTTATTGTGAAAATTGATATTGAAGGTTTTGAGGAAAATTTATTTTCGCAAAGTACTGAATGGATCAAGAGATTCCCACTTTTAATTATTGAGCTGCACGATTGGATGCTTCCAAAATCTGCAAACTCATCAAACTTCTTAAAGGTAATTGCTCCACTGAATCGTGATTTTGTCTTTTATGGTGAAAATATATTTAGCATAGATAATGAGTTCATATGATAAATTTCGGTCGCTACTTTTTAAAGATTTTTTGCTCTAGAGTTGCCTGTCAATCGCACAAGGGCGGACAGCAATCGATTCAGTGGTATCCTTTACTTGGGCCTATTATTTATTGATATAAATTTGAAAATTATGAAGTTTAATAAAATTTTTTGTATACGTATTCCGCCAAAGGTTGCTTGGCCTCTTTCTGGTCTGGCAAAATCCCGACGAATTGACCATTTTATTTGGACGGAATTAAAAAATTATCAGATATCACGGCAATTACACCATGTTGATTGCTATGGGTTAAATGTAAATAGTGAATGTAAAATTACTTTATAAAGCAGTATGAATGTTTTTGTTGTGGGCGGCGCGGGCTACATTGGTAGCCACATGGTCAAACGGCTGGGGCAGCTTGGATGTGCCGTGACCACGCTGGACAACCTGAGCAGCGGCCACCGAGATGCGGTGCTGTGTGGCGACTTCATTCACGGCGACTTGGCCAATACCGCGCTGTTGGCACGGCTGCTGCAGCCTGGTCGCTTCGATGCGGTCATGCACTTTGCCTCGTTCATACAAGTGGGCGAATCTGTGCAAGATCCGGCCAAGTATTACGAAAACAACGTCACCAACACTCTGCTCCTGCTGGACACCATGCGTGCCGCTGGGGTGAACCGCTTTATTTTTTCGTCTACAGCCGCCACATTTGGGGAGCCGCAGTACTCACCTATTGATGAACAGCACCCCCAGCAGCCCATCAACCCATATGGGCGCAGCAAGCTGATGATTGAGCAGGTGCTGGAAGACTACGACCGCGCCTACGGCTTGAAGTCGGTGTGTTTACGTTACTTCAACGCCGCCGGGGCCGACCCGGATGGCGATCTGGGCGAGCGGCACGAGCCAGAAACCCACCTGATCCCCTTGGTGCTGCAAGTGGCATCTGGCCGACGTACGCACATTTCGGTGTTTGGGCGCGACTACGATACGCCCGACGGCACCTGCATTCGCGACTACATCCACATCAACGACCTGTGTGAAGCCCATTGGCTGGCGCTGCAAAGCCTGATGCAAGGCGCTGGCAGCCAGCGGTACAACTTGGGCAACGGCCAAGGCTTTTCGGTGCAAGCAGTTATCGACGCGGCCCAACGGGTGACGGGACACAAAATTGCCGTGCAGTACGCACCTCGGCGCACAGGTGACCCAGCACGGCTGGTGGCCGACGCCACCTTGGCCCGCCAGCAACTGGGCTGGACGCCCCAATTTGCCGATCTCGACACCCTGGTGCGCCATGCTTGGGCTTGGGAAAGAAACTCTCAGATCAAACTGTGATGACCACTGAAACGACGCACCGACACACCAACAAGCGCTATTCTGCGACGCTGTTTTTGCTGACCTACAACCAGCAAAACACGGTAGAAGCCGCCGCCATGTCCTGCTTGAACCAAGCTTGTGAGCCTATTGAAATCGTGTTCAGCGACGACTGCTCCAGCGACGGCACCTTGGCCAAACTCCACAGCATGGCAGCGCAGTACCAGGGACCGCACCATGTCCGGGTGCGCCAAAACCACAACAATTTGGGCATTGCCGATCATTACAACCAAGCTGTTAGTGAAGCGAGCGCCGAACTGATAGTGGTCGCGGCTGGCGACGACCTGAGTGCTCCAAATCGCGTGGCGCGTGTCTTGGAAGCCTGGCGCGCCAGTCATGGGCGCCTCAACCTTATCGCCAGCTATGCCACTAGCATCGACCGCCATGGAAAAGACCTGGGTTTGATTCAAACCGGACACCTGGAAAAATGGCCCGACGCAAAGACCTGGTGCAAAAAAAGGCCCTATGTCATCGGAGCTACATTTGCCTTTCACAAAAAACTCTTCACGGTATTTGGCCCTTTGGACAATGGTGTCGACTACGAAGACCAAGTGCTGAGCTTTCGTGCAGCCACTCTCGGGGGGGGCTTGACCATTCCGGAGCCCTTGGTGCAGTATCGTCAAGGTGGCTTATCTAGCCGATCCGTTCCAAATTCCGCTGAGCTTCTTACTCACGCCCACAGCAAATACAGACGGCAGTTGGCGGTGTACACACAAATCACAAAAGACTTGGGCACAATTGGACAATCCCATCTTTCTAGAACGAAAATCGCAAGGTATATTGAAAAAAGCAATGTTGTCCTTGAATTAATTAGCAAAACATCACCGTCATTCTCAGACTTGCTGCACATCTCCGTTAAATACAAAAAATCTCCAGGGATTTTTTGGACCTTGATGCGATTTTTTTATATTAAATATCCTCGAGCGACTGTTTTTTTTGGTAAAAGAATTTAATTGGCTGCATATGAAAAATCTAATAAAAAAAATTCGCCGCTGGAATAATCAGCGAATTGGAGGTCGACGTGAATCAAACAAAAATATTTTGAATCACCCTCATCGCCTGGGCATTTTGGGGATAATGAAAAATGAATCCATGAACATATTGGAGTGGGTTGAGCATTATCAAAATGAAGGCGTGACAGCTATTTATTTGATTGACAACGGTAGCACCGATGATACCATAGAAAAAATACAAGGCCATATTCAATCGGGTCTTGTTAAGCTGATCATGCTTCCGGAAAAACACAAACAAAAACAACACTATTGGACGGCATTTGAGCATTTTAAAATAAATGAAACTTGCCAATGGTTGATCATTGCGGACATCGATGAATTTTGGTTTTGCAAGGATGGCACTAAACTCAACGATATTTGGCCGCAATACCATGGCTACGACGTTGTATATGTGAACTGGAGTATATTTGGCAGCAATGGATATGACAAACACCCGTCCAGTTTGCGAAAATCGCTCACAAAAAAGCAAACTCATTTGACATCAAATATGTTTACCAAATGGGCTTGTAGAAGCAGTATCATTCAATCGATTGAAAATATTGATATTCACAAAGTGATTGGCGGTTGTTCATCGCGAACGATTGCTGACAATCAAATGTTTCAAATCAACCATTATGTTATACAAAGTAAAGAATACTTTGAAAAAGTCAAGATGACCCGTGGTGATGTGATCAAAGCAATGAATGACGATGTGCGTGATTGGGCCTACTTTGAAAGGTACGAGGTAACGTGCACTGAAACCGATGAGGTTCTCTCGAAAAGGATCAATTAATAAAGTCGTCTGTACTTGTGGATTAGGGCTTTTCTATTTTTGAAAATAAACTGTTGTACACCCCATTGAATGCATTGATTGAACTCGGTTTAGCAGCCATCTAGGTTTATTTTTTAAAAGGCCAGTTGTTTTACTGTGAATTTTCGGATGCATCGACCCTGTAAAACTCCAGCAGCCCCAGTGAACGCTGGTGATCTAGGGTGATAACGGAGGGTCGAAATTTTCAAATAGATATTCAATGAAGCTTTTTTGGGGTTCTATGAAAGCAGCGCCAAGACTGATGACTTTTGCAGCAACTACCTGAATTCACTAGTTGATGCGTATGATCTTTAAAAAAAGTATAGGCCTTTGCTGTGCCTGTTGCAAGCGAATGGTTTGGATGTTTTCTTTGAAAAATTGGCCGAAACCCTTGTCCTTAACCGACTGCAAAACGCTGGTCAACGCTGGGTGCTGGCGTGAAATGAATTTTGCAGGGACGACTCTTTAATGGCAGTAAGGCTCACAAGCCGCCCAAACTCAGTCAAACTCTCAGGATGAGGCTCACAAAAGATATATCATGGGTCAAGTGCGCGCTACCAACCAAGTGACTTGGCATGAATGACAACTTAGTGCATTAAACTTGGCAGGCATCGCAAATCTAATTTCTAAGGGAGAATATATTATGAAGTTCAAATTGGGTCGTTTGCTATCAATAATTAAATCAAGAGAGCTTAAATTCCATACAGGCCAATATGGTGAAGATGTTTTTCTACACAAGCAATTTCGACGACTGACAAGTAAAGGATTTTATATTGATGTTGGTGCCCATCATCCATATGCAATATCAAATACTTCCTACCTGTGGTCTCTTGGTTGGAATGGAGTAAATGTAGATGCAAGCAAGGCTGCAATTCAAGAGTTCAAATCAGCAAGACCGGATGACTTAAATATTTGTGCCGCAGTTGTTTCAGCAGATAAAGCCCAGCCTGGTAGTAGTATTAGATTTTATTTTAATAAGGATATTGATAATAGCGCAACATGCGACGTTGATATTGCTAAAGAGCGCGGGCTACTGAATTCCGTTGACGTACCATGTGTTAGTATGGCGAGTTTGATATCGCAAGCAAAGTCTAATTTTGGCGGAAATTTTGATTTCCTAAATGTGGATATTGAAGGCTTTGATGAAGTTGCTATTTCCGATATTAATTCATGGCCTGAGAAGCCAAAAATACTTATGATTGAGATTTACTCAAGAGACATGGTTGAACTGCTTGCGCGTCCGTCGGTTCATATGCTGATGAACGCAGGCTATTTGTTGGTTGAAAGGATGGGGCACACTGCAGTGTTCAAGCGTATCGAGGAAAATGCTTAAATATAGAGCTTAGCCACTATGTTCAGTAAGTTTTTTGTGCTGGCTATTTTTTGTATCTGGCAGTGCTTTTAAGCCAACGACTTCTCGTCCTCTTAACCAATAAGCTACTCTGATAAAGGCTATATGGACTTGGCCTAGCACTCGTCGAGCTTTTATCCGCAAGAAAGTTAAGCGGTTCGGGAAACTGGGGGGGGTTTTTTCTCTGGCAATCAAAGATTCTGTAGAAATAGGCGCAGGTTGCCCAAAATGAACAGCGACATTCATTTGAACCAAGTTGGCTGGAACCAACTGCCATGCTCGCCACCCGCGGAATTCGTTGATAAAAGCATCTGCCAAAGCGGCACCATTTTTTTGGTAACGCTCAATCAGCATGAGGGCTCCAGATGGCCACAGCAGATAACCAGCAGCACCTGCGCTGTTCAGATGTAAACGTTGCATCTTCAGCTCATCGACATATTCAGATTGCCCTAAGATTTTTTTCCCCCATGTTTCCAAACAAATGTAGTCTGCGCAGGACGTTTGACCTAGGGTAAGGATGTCTTGATACCAATGTTCACTCAAAATCACATCATCCTCAAGGACTACTGCTGGCCCACAGCTCTGAGAAATGCGCTGCCAAACTCGTAGATGGCTCAGAAAACAACCTATCTCGGTTTTTTTCAGCGGACGCTGCCAACGAAATGCGTGCTGTAGAAATTCTTCGTCAGAAAAATCTTCCACGCCTACGGCGGCTTCCCAAATGGGCTCAAAACCCAAGCGCTGGGCTTGCGCTTCCTGAAATATCCGACGGTGTTGAGCCGAGGCCAAACTGATGATGTGAACGGGTACCGTCATGCTTGACCTTTCCATGCCCAAACCACGACACCGATCAAACGCCCCCACATGCGCGCAATCAGCTTGGGCGAAAACAGCATCACGCGCAGCGGCAATGCCAAGGCAGTTTGCCAGATCAGTTGTTGGCGCAAGCGCTCAGCGGTAGCAGGGCTGTCGTGTTTGGTTGCAAAGATCAGTTTGGATTGGGCGTGGTGGAAGCCGCGCCCATATTCGCTGCGCCAAGGCGAGGCCCCTTTAACCGAGCCACGCGAGCGGTGCAGCGCTTGTACGCTCGGCACCACCACCATAGGAAGTCCCGCTTTGAAAAAGCGCAAGCATAGGTCATCGTCTTCGTAGTAAAGGAAGAAGGTTTCGTCAAAGAAACCGGTGGGCTGGCATGCGCTCATGCGCAGAAGCATGGCCGCCCCACACACAAAGCCCACACTCGTGGGGCCCGTTGCGCCAGGGCCTTTGGACGTCCACTGGGTACTGGGCCAACGGTAATTCACATCGGGGTGGCCTTTGGCATCGACGAGTTGTGGTGCCAGCATGGCGGCTTCAGGAAATTGGTCCGCTGCGGCCAAGAGCTGTGTCAACTGTTCAGTTGACAACTCACAATCAGGATTGAGCAGTAAAGCAAAGGGTGTCGTCACTCGCGTCAAGGCGCGGTTGTTGGCTGCACCAAAGCCCAGGTTATTGGGCAGTGCGATGACCTGAGCGTTAGGCAGGTGTTGCGCAACAGCTTGGGCGCAACCATCGTCGCTGCCGTTGTCTACCAAGATGATATGGGGGCAAGCTGCAAGTTGGTGGCCTAACGCAGGCAAACAATGAGCGCTGTTGAAAGTGACAATAATAACTGTAGTGTCATTTATGCTGGATGCTATCGATTTGGAGTAATGATGATCCATGGCATGAAATCCGTTTAGATGTTAGATAAGCCAAAAGTAAGAGCCATATTGATTTTTTGGTTTATCAACAGAGAAGCTGGATAGAGGATTCAGTTGTTATTTGCTTTAATTAGTATGCGTTAAGAGGATATGCGATATATGTTTGGGTGTATTTATCTTTGGGAATAAAAGTTACTTGGATGAAATAAATTCCCATAGCAGATGGCTTCTTCGGTTCATTATCGAGTCAATAATCGTTTTAACTTTGATTTTTAAGCTGGGGTTGGCAGGGTGGTAGTCACCTCTTGGATGTAGTTTCCTTTGCCTGATAAATTCGAAAGAACCTTTAAATCCATACATGTTTGCCATCGGCTCATTCCCAGTAAAGTAACGATGGCTTTTGGTGGTCAAAATATTCACATGTGTTGGGTCTGTGAATGCAAGTTGATGGGGATAAGCCGGGAAAACAGCATAAAACTTACCGCCAGGTTTTAGAACTCTACTGATTTCATTCATCAACTCAATAAATGGAAGATGACTTTGATGGTTGCTGTGATCAATCGCAACCCTTGGAATGTGCTCTAAAAAATCATAGGCAGAAACACTATCAAAGAATGAATCCGGGAAGGGTATAGGCTCCAGAACAAGATTTGCGGACAGGATTTGAGTCACACCCGGTGCAGATAAACCATCTCTGATGTCAATGCCGTATAACTCTTCGCATTTATAGGGATTTCTGGGGGCTGTACCGCAACCGAGATCAAGATGTTTTGTCATACGGCCTCAGTGGTGGTGCCCCACCACCTCCCCGGCTTTCAGTTTGTACACGGTGCCGCAATAAGGGCACTTGGCCTCACCGGTTTTGGATACATCCAAGTAAACCTTGGGGTGGCTGTTCCAGATTTTCATGTCAGCCTTGGGGCTGGGGCAAAACACACCGCCCTGGGGGTTCAGGTCGGTGGCCAGCAGTTCAACTGATGCGTTGCTCATGGTTCAGACCTTGGTCAGCCAGTGGGCGTACTTGGGGTTGCGGCCGTTGACGATGTCAAAGAACGCAGTCTGGATTTTTTCGGTGATCGGGCCACGGCTGCCCACGTAATCGCCCTTGCCCAGCTCGATCCGGTCGAGTTCGCGAATCGGTGTGACTTCGGCTGCAGTGCCCGTAAAGAAAGCCTCGTCGGCAATGTAGACCTCGTCTCGGGTGATGCGCTTTTGCACGATCTCCAACCCTAAGTCTTTGGCGATGTGGAACACCGTGTTGCGGGTGATGCCGTTCAAGGCGCCAGCCGACAAGTCAGGCGTGTAGATCACCCCGTTTTTGACCACGAAGATGTTCTCGCCCGCGCCTTCAGACACAAAGCCCGAGGTGTCGAGCAACAAGGCCTCGTCGTAACCCTCGTCGGTCACTTCCATATTGGCCAAAATCGAGTTGGTGTAATTGCTCACCGCCTTGGCTTGGGTCATGGTGATGTTGACGTGGTGACGGGTGTAGCTGCTGGTCTTGACGCGGATGCCGCGCTTCATGCCTTCTTCGCCCAGGTAGGCACCCCAGGTCCAGGCCGCCACCATCACATGGATGGTGTTGCCTTTGGGGCTGACGCCCAGCTTTTTGTCGCCGATCCAAGTCAAGGGGCGGATGTAGCCGCTTTCCAAATTGTTCTCGCGCACCACGGCACGCTGGGCTTCGTTGACCTGCGCTTGGGTGAAGGGAATGTTCATGCGCAAGATCTTGGCACTGTTGAACAGGCGCTCGGTGTGCTCTTGCAGGCGGAAAATGGCCGTGCCTTGCTCGGTTTTGTAGGCGCGCACGCCTTCAAAAGCGCCGCAGCCATAGTGCAGGGTGTGGCTCAAGACATGGATCTTGGCATCGCGCCAGTCGACCATCTGGCCGTCCATCCAGATTTTGCCGTCACGGTCTGACATGGAGGGAATGACAACGCTCATGAAAGTGTCCTTTAAAGAAACTGCAAAAAATAGGGTTGACTGGGATTTTAAGGGTTTGACTCTTCTGGGACTACCTCGGGGCGCACCAAAGCCCACGCGGTCAACTTGCCGCCCACAAAAGTGCAGGTCACCACCGAATCACTGGAATCGGTCCAGCTGTAAATCTCGGGTTGGGCGTCTTTTTCTGTCAAAAGTTGGCCCAAAGAACGTGTCATGGCGATCACATGCATCAAATTCACGCCTTTTTTCAGTTTGGCATTGAGCATGACGGCGCTGGCCACATGGCCAATGGGCCGGTCGGCAGCTTTTTTAAGGATGGTGACCATGCGCGTGAAGTGCAGCAGCACCCACATGACGACCCCGCCCACGGCCAGGGCAATGCCCGCCCATTGAAAGGCCTGCCAGGCCCCGATGGTGAAAACAACAATGGCCAGCGGTGCGATGATTTTGGTGAAATTCATGGGGGCAGATTGTGCCTTGATTGCTTGGCGGCTTCTCATGCTGGATCAGTCCAATCCCCGCACCACTTGCATGGCTTCTTCGATGCGATCGACCGGGTAAATGGTCAGGCCCTCAAAAGCCTTGTCGTTTTTCTTGGGGGCATTGGCCTTAGGCACCACCGCCACCTTGAAGCCCAGTTTGGCCGCTTCTTTCAAGCGGTCTTGGCCGCGCGGCGCGGGGCGCACTTCGCCCGCCAGGCCCACTTCTCCAAAGGCCAAAAAGCCTTTGGGCAGTGCTTTGCCGCGCAGGCTGCTGGTGATCGCCAGCATGACGGCCAGGTCGGCCGCGGGTTCGCTGATGCGCACGCCACCCACCGCGTTGACAAACACGTCTTGGTCCATGCAGGCCACGCCTGCATGGCGGTGCAGCACCGCAAGCAGCATGGCCAAGCGGTCGCGGTCCAGACCCACAGACAGGCGTCGGGGCGATGGGCCACCGCTGTCGACCAGAGCCTGAATTTCCACCAGAAGCGGGCGCGTGCCTTCCAGTGTGACCATCACGCAGCTGCCGGGCACGGGCTCGGCGTGCTGGCTCAAAAAGATGGCACTGGGGTTGCTCACGCCCTTGAGGCCTTTTTCGGTCATGGCGAACACGCCGATTTCGTTCACCGCGCCAAAGCGGTTTTTGATGGCGCGGATCAGACGGAAGTTGGAATGCGTGTCGCCCTCAAAGTACAGCACCGTGTCCACCATGTGCTCCAGCACGCGGGGGCCGGCCAGCGCACCCTCTTTGGTGACATGGCCCACCAGCACGATGGTGGTGCCGGTGGATTTGGCGGTACGCGTCAGATGCGCCGCGCATTCGCGCACCTGGGCCACCGAGCCGGGGGCGCTGGTGAGTTGGTCTGAATACACCGTCTGGATGGAGTCGATGATGGCGATGCCCGGCTGGCGTGCCTGCAGGGTGTGCAAAATTTTTTCGAGCTGGATCTCGGGCAGCACAGGCACTTGCGAATCCGGCAGGCCCAGGCGGCGCGAGCGCATGGCCACTTGTGCCCCGCTTTCTTCGCCTGTGACATACAGCGTGTTCATGCCGCTTCGCTGCAGCGCGTCCACCGCTTGCAACAACAAAGTCGATTTGCCAATGCCTGGGTCGCCGCCAATCAGCACCACTCCGCCTTCGACCATGCCGCCGCCCAGCACGCGATCGAGTTCATCAATGCCGGTGGGGTGGCGTTCAAAGTCGGCTGCTTGAATTTGCGCCAGTGGCAGCACTTCGGACGTAGGCGCCAAGGATGCGTGCACCGAACCAAAGCGGTTTTTGCCAGCTGCGGGCTCGCCTGAACCCTCAATCAGGGTATTCCAGGCGTTGCAGCTGGGGCATTTGCCCATCCAACGGGCGCTGGTGCCACCACATTCGGTGCAAGTGAAAATCGATTTGTCTTTGGTCATAGAGCGATTGTGCCTTTGAGGTCAAACCGCTCACCGCCAGGCGTTGACCATTTCGCGGGTGATGTCGGCTGCGCTCAGATTGCGTGCGCTGGCGGCGTTTTGGCCCGACCACAGAGGCGTGAAGTCACTCAAGCCCTGAGCTTCCGCAGCGGCGCGCAAAGGGGCAATGCCTGCGGTGGCCAAAGGGAAGGCCGGTGCAGCGGGGTTCAGTGCCCCCAGCTCGCGCATCAGGCGGTTGACGATGCCGCGCGCTGGGCGGCCACTGAACAGGCGTGTCAATGCGGTGTGCTGCCCCTCGGGCGATTGCAAGGCCGCGCGGTGCAGGGCGCTGGTGGTGGCCTCGTGGCTGCACAGGTAAGCCGTGCCAACTTGCACACCCGTCGCACCCAGCGCTTGGGCTGCGGCCACGCCTTGCGCTGACCCGATGCCGCCTGCAGCGATCACGGGCAACTGCACGGCCTGAACAATTTGGGGCAACAGCGCCAATGTGCCCATTTGGGTGCTGAGGTCATCCGTTAAGAACATGCCCCGGTGCCCGCCCGCCTCCAGGCCTTGGGCGATCACCGCATCTGCGCCATGCGCTTGCAGCCACAGGGCTTCTTGCACGGTGGTGGCCGATGACAGCACCCAACTGCCCCAGCTTTTGACGCGGGCCAGCAAATCCGGCGTTGGCAGACCAAAGTGAAAACTCACCACCGCTGGGCGAAAGGCCTCCAGCACATCGGCGCTGTCGTGGCCAAAGGGGACGCGGCCTGCGCCAGTGGGCATGCCGGTTGGGTCCAGGCCCATCTCGCGGTAATAGGACGACAAAACCTGTTGCCAAGCGGCTTGCTGCACAGGGTCTGCCACGGGCGGGGTGTGGCAAAAAAAGTTGACGTTGTAGGGCCTATCGGTTGCCCTGCGCAGGGTTTGCAGTTCGGTCTGCAATGCTTCAGGCGTGAGCATGGCGGCCGCCAGCGACCCCAAGCCTCCGGCTTCGCACACGGCGGCGGCCAGCCGGTGGTTTTGCACCCCGGCCATGGGGGCCTGGATCACGGGACCGGCAAGATCAGAAAGCAAATCGGCAAAAGACATGGGCGACTCTTGGAAAGGGGCAGCAGAAAGACCAAGCTGCATCTTATGAGATGCGCACGCTCTGGGGCATGGCCCGATGACGGTGTGGGTGATGCTGAGCTGGTGAAAACCCTTGTGTCCGTTTGGGGAAATTCATTTAACATGTTAAATAAATGACCCCCAAAACTTCTTTTGTTCACCGCAACCTGCCACGCCTTTTGCTCGAAGCGCGCGAAGCCGTGATGCTGCACACCCGCCCCAGTCTGCGTGAGCATGGCTTGTCGGACCAACAGTGGCGGGTGCTGCGTGTGTTGGGCGAGCATGCGCACGAGAGCGGCGGCGTGGAAACCGGCCGTGTGGCCACCGAGGCTTTTTTGCTGGGCCCCAGCCTGACGGGTGTGCTGGCCCGCATGGAGCGCGATGGCCTGATCGAGCGCCAGCGATGCCCGCTAGACGCCCGCCGCACCGTCGTACGTGCCACCGCATTGGGCCTGGCCAAGGTGCAGGCCTTGTCACAAACCATTGAAGCGCATTACAGCTGGATGGCCGAGCATTTGGGGTCACCGCAATTGACCGCCTTGTACAACCTGCTGGACCAGTTGATTGCCTTGGAAGTGCCCGGCGACCAGCCCCAAACATCCGATACCGCGACGTCCGAGGAATAAACGATGCCCACGACCCCCACAAACCCCATGCCCTATCGGCCTTGGCAGCCCCAAGGCACGGTGTATGGCACTTTGCTCAACTTTCGCCGCGAATGGGACCTGTGTGCCCCGCGCATGACGCAAGACCCGCACAAGGCCGCGCCCCAAGCGCCCATTCTGTATGTGAAAAGTGCCAACACCTTCAGCCCTGCAGGGCAAGACCTGCTTTTGCAAGACGGCGTGACCGAAGTCGACATCGGTGCCTCGCTGGGCCTGGTGATCGGTGGCGATGGCCAAGTGGCGGGTGCCGCGCTGTTGTGTGATTGGTCGGTGCCGCACGCGAGCTACTACCGCCCGCCGGTCAAGTTCCGTTGCCGCGATGGTTTTTTGGCTTTGCCGCAGCAGGTCACCCAGGGCCAAGTGGCGGATTGGGCCGCGCTGCAGATCGTGGTGCGCCGCAACGGCGAGCGGGTGCAAACCTTGGATTTGCGCGAATTGATCCGCGACCTGCCCACGCTGCTGATCGATGTGGGCGAATTCATGACGCTGCAGCCCGGCGACGTGTTGATGGTGGGCACCGATGGCCTGGCCGATGGTGCGCGCCCACGCGCCAAAGCCGGGGATCGGGTGGAGATTTCCGCGTCGGGCTTTTCGCCAGTGTCTGTGCAAGTGGGAGGTGCCGCATGAAACACGCTCGCATCGCCTGGTCGGGCGCCATCCAGCAAGCCCTTGAGTCTGACGGCCAATTGCTCATCACCCAAGGCCCGCACAAGGGCCAGCGTGTGGGCTTTGACGACGTGGTCTGGTTGCCGCCGCTTGCACCTGTGCCCCAGCCGCGCACCGTGATCGCACTGGGCCTGAACTACGCCGACCACGCCAAAGAACTGGCCTTCAAAGCGCCAGAAGAGCCGCTGGCTTTCATGAAGGGCGAAGCCTCGCTGATCGGGCACAAGGCCTTTACGAAGCGCCCCGTTGACGTGAAGTACATGCACTACGAGTGCGAGTTGGCCGTGGTGGTGGGCCGCACCGCCCGCCGCGTGAAGAAGGCCGATGCCTACGACTTCATAGCTGGCTACACCGTGGCCAACGACTACGCCATCCGCGACTACCTGGAAAACTGGTACCGCCCCAACCTGCGCGTGAAAAACCGCGACACCTGCACGCCGATTGGTCCCTGGCTGGTCGATGCGGCCGACATTCCGAACCCGATGGCCCTCAAACTGCAGACCACCGTCAATGGCCAGGTCACACAGAGCGGCAACACCGCCGACATGATTTTTGATGTGCCCAGCCTTATCGAATACTTCAGCAGCTTCATGACGCTCCACCCCGGCGACCTGATCCTGACCGGCACGCCCGACGGCATCGTGAACGTCAACCCGGGCGATGTGGTGGTCACCGAAATCGAGCGCATCGGGGCGCTCACCAACACCCTTGTCAAAGCAACACCATGAAAATTGACCACCTCATCAACGGCACCCAAGTCGCGGGCAGTGACTACTTTGAAACCGTCAACCCCGCCACGCAAGAGGTGTTGGCCGAAGTCGCCTTGGGCGGCTTGCGGGAAGTGAATGCCGCCGTGGCTTCTGCCAAAGCCGCCTTCCCCAAGTGGGCCGCTACACCCACGACCGAGCGCGCCAAGATCATGCGCAAGCTGGGCGATCTGATCACGAAACACGTGCCCGAGATTGCAGAAACCGAAACCCGAGACTGCGGCCAGACCATCAGCCAGACCGGCAAGCAACTGGTGCCGCGCGCGGCCGACAACTTCCACTACTTTGCCGAAATGTGCACCCGCGTGGACGGCCACACCTACCCCACGCCCACGCACCTGAACTACACGCTGTTCCACCCGGTGGGCGTGTGTGCGCTGATCAGCCCTTGGAACGTGCCCTTCATGACCGCCACCTGGAAGGTCGCGCCATGTCTCGCCTTTGGCAACACCGCCGTGCTCAAGATGAGCGAACTCTCGCCCATGAGCGCCGCCCGGTTGGGTGAGCTGGCGCTGGAGGCGGGTGTGCCCCCGGGCGTGCTGAACCTGGTGCACGGTTACGGCAAGGAAGCGGGCGAGCCGCTGGTCTCGCACCGCGACGTGCGCGCCATTTCGTTCACAGGCTCCACCGTCACGGGCAACCGCATCGTGCAAAGCGCGGGCCTCAAAAAGTTCAGCATGGAGCTCGGCGGCAAGAGCCCCTTTGTGATTTTTGAAGATGCTGACCTGGACCGTGCGCTGGACGCCGCCATCTTCATGATTTTCAGCAACAACGGTGAGCGCTGCACCGCAGGCAGCCGCATCCTGGTGCAGCAAAGCATCTATGCCGACTTTGCCGCCCAATTTGCCGAGCGCGCCAAACGCATCACCGTGGGCGACCCGCTGGATGAGAGCACCATCGTCGGCCCGATGATCTCCCAAGCCCATCTGGCCAAGGTGCGCAGCTACATCGAGCTGGGCCCCAAAGAAGGCGCAACTATGCTGTGCGGCGGACTGGGCCAGCCCGGCTATGCCGCTGACTTGCCCGCACATGTGCAAAACGGCAACTTCGTTTGGCCCACCGTGTTTGCCGACGTAGACAACCGCATGCGCATTGCCCAAGAAGAAATTTTTGGCCCGGTGGCCTGCCTGATTCCCTTCAAGGACGAGCAGGATGCGATTGAAAAAGCCAACGACATCGAATATGGCCTGTCCAGCTACGTCTGGACCGAGAACCTCGGCCGCGCCCACCGCGTGGCCGCGGCGGTCGAGGCCGGTATGTGCTTTGTGAACAGCCAAAACGTGCGCGACCTGCGTCAGCCCTTTGGCGGCACCAAGGCCAGCGGCACCGGCCGCGAAGGCGGCACCTGGAGCTACGAAGTGTTCTGTGAGCCCAAGAACGTGGCGGTGTCGCTGGGTGGTCACCACATTCCGCATTGGGGTGTATGACAAACCCCCATCATCTGTCATACTTGATGTCATACATTCATTTTGAGTTTGTATGACAAGGAGTGTCCCATGTTGTCTGTCCGCCTGCCCGAAACTGTTGAACGAGAATTAGCCCAGTATTGCGCCGCACGCAAGCTGAGCAAATCGCACGTCGTGCAAGAAGCCCTTGCCGAGTATTTGGTGGCGGCCAAAACGGCCTCCGGCCAAAACGCAGTGCCTGAGCCTGATTTGTCGTTCCTCGCGCCAGACGATCCGATTCGGCAATTCATTGGCATCGTCAAGGATGGCCCCAGCACGGACGAATGGATGGCCATCACCCGCGGCGAGGACTGGAACAATCCATGATCCTGGTCGACACCAACGTCCTGCTCGACATCTACAAGGCCGACCCGATCTGGATGCCTTGGTCGTTGCAGCAACTGCGCAGCGCAACAGCCGGAGAACTGGGCACCAACATGGTGGTGTATGCCGAGCTGGCTGGGCACCCGGGAGAGCCTGCGCATCTGGATGCTTTTCTGGACACACTGGGCATCCGCCTGGCAGAGCTGTCGCAGCCTGCAGCAAGGCTGGCCGGGCAGGCTTTTCGTCACTACCGCCGACAAGGCGGCACCAAAACTGGCGTCTTGCCCGACTTCTTCATTGGCGCGCACGCGCAAGCCGAGGGCTTTCAGTTGCTTACCCGCGATGCGGGGCGCTACCGCAGCTACTTTCCGGGCATTGACCTGATCTGCCCCTGACCTTCATCAGCATCAACAGGACACCCTATGGGCCAACTCGCACTCGCCGCCAAAATCACCCACGTGCCCAGCATGTACTTGAGTGAGATTCCCGGGCCGCGCTTTGGCACGCGCCAAAGCGCCATCGATGGCCACCAGGAGATCAGCCGCCGCTGCCGCGCCGTGGGGGTGGACACGCTGGTCGTGTTTGACACGCACTGGTTGGTCAATGCCAGCTACCACATCAACTGCGCGCCGCATTACAAAGGCGTCTACACCAGCAACGAGCTGCCGCACTTCATCAGCAACCTGCCCTTTGAGTCACCCGGCAACCCTGCGTTGGGGCATTTGTTGGCGCAAGTGGCCAATGAGTTTGGCGTGGAAACCCTGGCCCACGACGCCACCACCTTGCAGCCCGAATATGGCACGCTGGTGCCGCTGCGCTACATGAACGAAGACCAGCACTTCAAGGTGGTCTCGGTCTCGGCGCTGTGCACCTCGCACTATTTGGCCGACAGCGCCCGCCTGGGGTGGGCCCTGCGCGAGGCGGTGGAGAAACACTACGACGGCAAGGTGGCTTTTTTGGCAAGCGGCTCGCTCTCGCACCGCTTTGCGCAAAACGGCCTTGCGCCAGAGTTTGCCCACAAGATCTGGAGCCCGTTTCTGGAGCAGCTCGACAAGCAAGTCTTGCAGATGTGGGCCAACCGCGAATGGCAAGCCTTTTGCGAGATGCTGCCCGAGTACGCCAGCAAAGGCCACGGCGAAGGCTTCATGCACGACACCGCCATGCTGATGGGCGCTTTGGGTTGGTCGGGTTATGACGGCGGCGTGGAGATGGTCACACCCTACTTTGGCGCCAGCGGCACGGGCCAGCTCAATGCCATTTTTGAAGTGACGCCGCAAAAGGGCGAACACATTCCCGCCGCCGTGGCCAGCAGCGCCGCAGGCTACACCGCTGTCAGCACCAGGCTTTGAGGAAATTTACACATGCCCCATCTCGTCATCCTCTACACCGGCCAACTTGACCACGAGGTCAGCATGACCGTGCTGTGCCGCCAACTGGCCGATGCCATGCTGACAGTCAAGGACGAAGAAGCCAAGCAAGTCTTTCCCTCAGGCGGCACCCGTGTGTTGGCCTACCCTGCACCGCATTACGCGGTGGCCGATGGGGGCGCAGCAGGGCGAGAGGCCGGAGGCACGGGCGACTACGCCTTTGTCTATCTGAATGTGCGCATGGGCCGTGGCCGCAGCGAGGCCACGCAGCAACGCGCCGGCCAGACCCTGTTGGATGTGGTCAAGACTTTTTTTGCCCCTGTCATGGCGCAGCGCCACATCGGCATCACGCTGCAGATCGACGAAGGCCCCGAAGTGTTTGATGCCAAGCACAGCAACCTGCATCCCTTGTTCAATAAGGTTTGAACCATGTCTGTATTCACCGAAGACCGCATCCATCAGCTTGCCCAAGAGTTGAACCAGTCCGAAAAATCACGCGTGCAGATCGAACACTTTTCTAAGCGATTCCCGGGCATGAGCATCGAAGACGGCTACCGCATCAACCGCGCCTGGATGCAGCTCAAGTTCGCCGAAGGGCGACAAATGATCGGCCACAAAATTGGGCTGACGAGTCGTGCCATGCAGGTTTCCAGCCAAATCGATGAGCCGGATTACGGCACGCTGCTCGACGACATGCGCTATGACTGCACGCCCGGGCAGGTACTGGACATTCCGTTTACCGATTTCATCGCGCCCCGTGTCGAGGTCGAGTTGGCCTTCATCCTCAAGAAAGAACTGCGCGGCCCCAACGTGACGGTGCAGCAAGTCTTGGAGGCGACTGAGTATGTGACGCCGGCGATTGAGATCATCGACTCGCGCATCGAGCAGTTTGACCGCCACACCAAAGTCATGCGCAAGGTCTACGACACCATCAGCGACAACGCCGCGAATGCGGGTATCGTGCTCGGGGCCAAGCGGGTTGATCCGCTGACCACCGATTTGCCTTGGTGCGGCGCAGTGCTGAGACAAAACGGCGTGGTCGAAGAAACCGGTCTGGCAGCGGGCGTGCAAGGGCATCCGGCCGTGGGCATTGCCTGGTTGGCCAACAAGCTGGCGCCTTGGGGCGAACACCTGGAGGCGGGCGAGATCGTGTTGGCGGGCTCGTTCACCAAACCTGCTGTGGCTAAAGTGGGCGATGTATTTGAAGCGGATTACGGGCCGTTGGGCAAACTGGAATTCAGATTCACTTAACACCAGGGCGTTTTGAATGTCCACGCTGAGCGGGTCCGGCTGGCCTGGTTGGGCGATGTGGCAGAGCGAAGCGCCTCTGAGCCCGGCCAGGCCAGCCGGATACGCTCAGCATCCCGGTCGAAGGCTTTACCTTAGGAAACTCCATGAACACCCCTGTGAACCTTTTCAAACAAGCCCTGCAAAACAAGCGCCCCCAAATTGGCCTGTGGATGGGGCTGGCCAGTGCCTACACCGCCGAAATCTGTGCCCTGGCCGGGTTTGACTGGCTGGTGATCGACGGCGAACACGCGCCCAACGACTTACGCAGCATCCAGGCGCAACTTCAGACCCTGGCCGCTTACCCCAGCAGCCACCCGGTGTGCAGGGTGCCAGTCGGAGATACGGCGCTCATCAAGCAGTACCTCGACCTCGGGGCGCAAAACATCCTGGTGCCCATGGTCGATACACCCGAGCAGGCCGCACAACTGGTTCAGGCCATGCATTACCCCCAAGACGATGGGCAGGGCGGAGTGCGAGGCATGGCGGGCGCACGGGCCTCGCGCTGGGGCCACTACCCGGATTACTTCAAGCGCGCTAACCAAGAAGTCTGCCTGCTCGTTCAGGTCGAGTCACGGCAAGCGCTGAAGAACCTGGATGCGATTGCTGCCACACCCGGTGTGGACGGCGTGTTCATCGGCCCGGCTGATCTGTCGGCCAGCATGGGCCATGTGGGCAATGCCGCGCACCCCGAAGTGCAAGCGGCCATTGAGGACGCCATCGCCCGCATCCTGAAGGCTGGCAAGGCCCCTGGCATCCTGTCGCCCGACCGCCAACTGGCAGCGCATTACCTCAAGCTCGGCGCGGTCTTCGTCGCTGTGGGGCTGGACACGCAAATCCTGATGCGTCACACCACCGATCTGGCCGCGCACTTCAAAGCCGAGGTGACTGCCATCGCCCCTCACAAAGGTGCAACCTATTAATTGGGATCTGACCCCAATTAGCCTGACCCCCATCAACGGCACAACACACAAGGAGACACCACATGTTCCCCACCCCCCAACCCTTGGTGCCTTCGCTGCAAGCGCAGGTGCACCCTGATGAATGGCAGGCCCGTTTGCAGTTGGCCGCTTGCTACCGGGTGTTCGCGCAGCTCGGTTGGACCGAGATGATTTACAACCACATCACGCTTCGCCTGCCCGACAGCGTGACGGGGGGTGACAAGCAGTTCTTGATCAACCCATTCGGTCTGCATTACAGCGAAGTGACGGCCAGCAATTTGGTCAAGATAGATGTTCAAGGGCGCGTACTCGACGGGTCCCCCTATCCGGTGAATCCGGCTGGCTTCACGGTGCATGCTGCGGTGCACGAAGGGCTTGCGGGGGCGCACTGCGTGATGCACACCCACACCACGGCGGGGGTGGCGGTAGCCTGTTTGCAAGGCGGCTTGCAGCAGACCAATTTTTACACTGCCCAGCTGCACAACATGGTGGCTTACCACGACTTTGAAGGCATCACGATCCATGCCAACGAAGCACCGCGCTTGCTGCGCAGCATTGGCGAAAAACAAGCCGTGATCTTGCGCAACCACGGACTGCTTGCATGGGGCCACACCTTGGCACAGACCTTCGCCGTGCTCTGGACATTGCAGCGCGCCTGCGAAATCCAGATGGCCACGCTGAGCATGGGCCAGCCGATTGTGGTGCCTGAAGCGATTGCTGACCAATGTACCCGTGATGCCTTGCAGTTCAACCCGAACCACGGCGCAGGTGAAGACGTTTTCCAGGCGCTGGTGCGCCAAGTTGACAGACAAGACACAGGGTGGCGCAGATGAAGGTTTGTATTTACGGCGCTGGCGCCATTGGCGGTTGGATCGGTGCGCGTTTGGCGCAGCAAGGCTGCAGTCTGAGCGCGGTGGCACGCGGCGCCACCTTGGAAGCCTTGCAACAAAACGGCCTGGTGGTGCTGCAAGGCGACCAAGAGATTCGCAGCTCTTTGGTGGCCCGAGAAAACCCCGCCGATTTGGGCGTGCAGGATCTGGTGATCGTGGCCGTGAAGGCCCCTGCCATGGCCGATGTGGCTCGCCGCATCGGTCCGTTGTTGGGCCCAGACACCGTGGTGCTGACGGCCATGAACGGCGTGCCGTGGTGGTTTTTGCAGGGCTTTGGGGGTACTTTGGCGGGTACCCATCTGGACTCGGTGGACCCGGGCGGCGTGATCGCGCAGCACATCCCGGCGGCACACATTGTGGGTGGCGTGGTGCACGCCAGCTGCTCGGTCGATGTGCCGGGTGTGGTACGCCACCACTTTGGCAATGGTTTGATTTTGGGTGAGCCCAGTGGCGTCGATACGCCGCGGGTGACAACTTTGGTAGCCCTTCTGGTGCAAGCGGGCTTCAACGCCACGGTCTCGCCTCAAATTCAGAAAGACGTTTGGTACAAGCTGTGGGGCAACATGACCATCAACCCCATCAGCGCGTTTACCGGGGCCACGACCGACGTGATACTGGACGACCCGCAGGTGCGTGGCTTTGTCTCCAGCATCATGCTCGAAGCCAAGGTCATTGGTGAGCGCATCGGCATACCGATCGCGCAAACCCCTGAAGACCGCCACGCCGTCACCCGAAAGCTGGGGGCCTTTCGCACCTCGATGTTGCAAGACGTCGATGCAGGCAAACCGGTCGAGTTGGATGCGCTGGTGGCCGCTGTGCGCGAGTTGGGCCAGTTAACGAAGGTGGCCACGCCCTTCACCGACGCATTGCTGGGCTTGAGCCGCCTCCATGCCTCTGGCCTGGGGCTCTACCCCAAGTCATGACGGCTGTGGCTTTCACGCTTTGACATTGACCCCATGAGCAAAACCACCACCACCGGTTTGACAGGCGCGGCTTTTGTCATTTTGTTATTGACCGCCTTCATGATGGGCGCCAACCATGTGGCGGCCCGAACCGCTTTCAACCATGGCTTGGACGTGGTGACAGCGGTCACGGTGCGCAGTGTCGTCACTGCTGGTGTGGTGGCATTGATCCTTTGGCACCAAAAAGTAGCCTTCAGCGTGCTGCCGCAGCAGCGCAAGTATTTGGCAGCAGTGGGGGTCCTGATCGCGTTGCAAAGCGTCTGTCTGTATTCGGCAGTGGCGCGTTTGCCGGTGGCCTTGGCTTTGTTGGCGTTCAATACCTACCCTTTGACCACAGCCTTGTGGGCTCGGATTTTGTATGGTCACCAGCCCGAGCGCGCCCTGCTGTGGGCCATGCCCGTGATGATGCTTGGATTGGCTTTGGCACTGGATGTGTTGGGCGCTGCATCTGGCTTGGGCGCGGCGCGGCATTGGGGCGAAATTGGCGCGGGGGTGGTTTTCGCTTTGATCGCCTCGGTGGCTTTTGGTCTGGCGCTGGTGTTGACGCAACACGAAACCGTGGGCGTTGACGGGCGCTTGCGCACCTTCACCTCGTTGACCACGGTGGGGGTTTTGGCCGCCTTGGTGGCCAGCACGCAAGGCGGCTTTCAGTGGCCCCAGGCGGAGCCGGGCTGGTGGGGCCTGGCCCTGCTGACCTTGTTGTACGGCACGGCATTCACCGTCATGTTCACTGTGTTGCCCAAGCTGGGCGTGGTCGGCAATTCGGCCATCATGAATGTTGAGCCCATATTCGCCTTGGTGTTGGCTTGGGCGCTGTTGGGCCAGTCGATTGCCGCCATGCAACTGGTGGGTGCAGCGGTGGTGGTGTCCACGGTGATGTGGCTGGGTTTGCGCAAGCCCAAGACTTGAATGCTGCCGTTTCCGTTTCCGCTGCCTTGGTCGGGTCTCAGCCTTTCAGGCCCTTGACCAATGGCTGCGCCAACCGTTCGCCTTCTTGCTCCCAAAATGCAGGATCGGCCTGGCGGATGCGGCCCATCGCATTGCCCATGTGGGCCGCAGCAGCTTGGCGGGCTTGCTCGGCATGGCCGGCCACGATGGCCGACAAAATGGCTTGGTGCTCGGCGCGTACCTCGGCCGCAAAGTCCAGCCTGCGTGCCTCGTTGGCCCGGGTCACTTGGGTGGCACCATGCAAAAATTGACTCAGGTACTGCAGTGTCTGGATCAAAAAGGGGTTGCGGGTGGCCTGCGCAATGGCCCGGTGAAAGTTCACATCTTCGGCCACCCCGTTGCCACCCGCCAAGACAGCATCGTTCAGGGCCTGTACCGCTTGCTCAATGTCCAGAATGTCTTTGGGATTGCGGCGTTGCGCAGCAAGGGCCGCCACTTCAGCTTCCAGTGCTCGCCGCACTTCCACCATTTGAATCACTGCTTCTTGCGAGACCGCATGCCGGGCTTCGAAGTGCAACGCGGGAATGGGCAATGCAGGTTTGACAAAAACCCCGCTGCCTTGCCGCGAATCCACCAAGCCCAGCGACTTGAGGCGAGAAACCGCCTCTCGCACGACGGTTCGGCTGACCCGAAACTGTTCGGCCAAATTGGCTTCTGTGGGCAATTTGGCGCCCGGCGCCAATCTGCCCTGTTCGATCTCGGCCATCAATTGCGCCGCTACTTGGTCCGAAAGACGTGCGCCGCTGGAGACGGGTGTGAAATGTTGGCTCATCGACTTGTCATACAAAAAACAAGCTCCAGCATACAGGGCTTCACCGGGAGGCTATGAACCTCCAGCGCAATGGGGCATTTCCACGACCCATACTTGCCCTAAATTACGTTTAGGTAAACCGATTTAACAATGGTAAATTACGGTTTGGGCGCCGCAGGGTGCTTTTTGACTGTTCTGGAGCTCGTCACATGGGTGCTTACGTCAACCCGATTTATCCGTACACATCCTCCACCGAGTGGATGACCACACCGCCGCAACGCAAGCCGCTGATCGTCATTGGCGCAGGGCCCGTGGGACTGGCTGCTGCCATCGATGCCCGTTTACAAGGCCTTGATGTTCTGGTGCTGGACGACGACAAGACCGTCTCTGTCGGCTCGCGGGCGGTTTGTTATGCCAAGCGCTCCCTCGAAATCTTGGACCGCCTGGGCATTGCCAATGAAGCTTGCGGCTTGGGCGTGAGCTGGAACATCGGCCGCACTTTTTTGGAAGAGGATGAGGTGTACCAGTTCAACCTGGTGCCCGATGCGGGCCACAAGCGCCCCGGCATGATCAATCTGCAGCAGTACCACGTCGAGGAAATGCTGATTGCACGGGCCCTCGAATTGGGCGCCGACATCCGCTGGCAGCACAAAGTGACCGCTGTGATGCGTCACGATGACCACGCCATACTCACCGTGGAAACGCCCGAAGGCGCCTTTGACATCGAGGCCGACTGGCTGGTGGTGGCTGACGGCGCACGCAGCCCCATTCGCCGCTATCTGGGCCTGGACATCGAAGGCCGTGTGTTCCAGGACCGCTTCTTGATTGCCGATGTGATCATGAAGGCCGACTACCCCGCCGAGCGCTGGTTCTGGTTTGACCCGCCCTTTCACCCCAACCAAAGCGTGCTGCTGCACAAGCAAAGCAACAACGTCTGGCGCATCGACTTTCAGCTGGGCTGGGACGCTGATCCCGAAGAAGAAAAGAAGCCCGAAAAAGTCATCCCGCGCCTGAAGGCCATGTTGGGCGACGAGCGGCCATTTGAGCTGGAATGGGTCAGCATCTACACCTTCCAGTGCCGCCGCATGACCGACTTTCGCCATGGCCGCGTGCTGTTCGCAGGCGACGCGGCGCACCAGGTCTCGCCCTTTGGCGCGCGCGGGGCCAACTCGGGCTTTCAGGACGCGGACGATCTGATGTGGAAACTCGGCTTGGTGATCAAGGGCCAAGCCAGCGAGAAGTTGCTCGACACTTACGCGGTGGACCGCCAATTTGCCGCCGACGAGAACATCATGAACTCGACGCGCTCGACCGACTTCATCACGCCCAAGAGCCGCACGAGCAAAACATTCCGCAACCAAGTGTTGGCGCTGGCCAAGCACCACCCCTTTGCGCGCAAGCTGGTCAACTCAGGCCGCCTGTCGGTGCCCTCTTTCCTGACCGGCTCGGTGCTCAACACGCCCGATACCGATGCGTTTGAGGGCAATATGGTGCCCGGCGCACCGATGGACGACGCGCCTGTGCAAGTGGATGGCCAAGACGCTTGGTTGCTCGACCAGGTGGGGCGCGGCTTTGCGGTCTTGCACTTTGTCGATGCTGCGCCCGATGCCCAG
The DNA here is from genome assembly GCA_943331105.2 of Akkermansia muciniphila. Lineage (GTDB taxonomy): Bacteria > Pseudomonadota > Gammaproteobacteria > Burkholderiales > Burkholderiaceae_C > Limnohabitans_A. The sequence continues at coordinate 168,360 of CALQKH020000004.1, read as the reverse complement.
ACGCTGGGCGCACTGCAAGGCCTGAAGCACAACGCGGTGCCGGTGGACAGCCTGATCGTGTCCCGCCAGGCCTTGCAAGTGCCCGGCTTGAAGGTACTGGTGGATGCGCAAGACTGGATGGCCAAGCGCTACGACACCAAGCCCGGCACGACCTATTTGCTGCGCCCCGATCAGCATGTGCTGGCCCGTTGGCGCAGCCTAGACAGCACCCGGTTGCAAGCGGCCATGTCCCGTGCTTTGGGGCAAGCGGGTGCACAGGCTTGAGCGCAATTGCTGAGAAAAGAAACGATATGCCTACCGATACAGCCACCGCCCTGAACACCGCGCCCAATTTCCATGAAGCTGGGCGCCGTTTTTTCCGTGACTTCTCGCCCGGCGATGAGTTTTATGAGCACCTGATCGATGCCCACAACGGCCTGAGCGACGAACAAAGCGAGGCGTTCAACGCCCGTTTGATCCTGCTGCTGGCCAACCACATTGGTGACTTGCGCGTGTTGCGCGAGGCCTTGCAAGCTGCCCGCCAAACCGACTGAGCCTTTTGGAGAACCTGATGAAAATCGACCGCATTCACCACGCCGCTTACCGCTGCAAAGACGCCAAAGCCACTGTCGATTGGTATGTGAAAAACCTGAACATGGACTTTGTCTTGGCCATCGCCGAAGACTTGGTGCCCTCCACCAAGGCCCCCGATCCCTACATGCATGTATTTTTAGATGCAGGCGGCGGCAACGTGCTGGCGTTTTTTGAGCTGCCCAATTCGCCCGAGATGGGCCGCGACACCAACACCCCTGAATGGGTGCAGCACATCGCCTTCAAGGTCGACAGCCTGCAAGCTCTGGAAGACGCCAAGGCCCGCCTGCAGGCCAATGGTGTCGACGTGCTTGGCCCCACCAACCACACCATCTTCAAAAGCATCTACTTTTTTGACCCCAACGGCCACCGCTTGGAATTGGCCGCCGACGTGGGCACGCCCGAGATGTACGCCAAGCTCGACGCATGCAAGTGGGACATGCTGAACGAATGGGCCCAAACCAAACGCGCGCCCAAGCATGCGGCCTGGATGCACGCGCCTGAGGTGCAAAGCTGAAGCCCTGCGCGTTCAGTGTTCTCCTGCCGCGGCGCTCCACAGGGCCAAGGGCGCTTGTCCGGTCATGTTTTTTTCGCGGTAAAGGCGAATGTCAAGCGGCACGTTCCATTCGCCTTGGCTGGCGCTGACCAGCCTGTTCGCGCCCAGGTCTTCCTCGACCAGGGTCCGGGGAAGCCACGCCAGGCCTCGGCCATCGAGCGCCATGGTGCGCAGAACCGAAGCCAAATGGGCCTTGAAAACCACTTGGGTCGGCACCGCTTTGAGTCGCTTGCCCAAGACAGCATCAAAAATTCGGCCCAGTCCCGATGCATCGGTGTAGCCCAGTACCGATGTGGGTGTTTTTTTCTCAGCCCCCAGAACGTGCAGAGGCCGCCCCCGGTCGTTGGGCCGGGATACGACGATCAATTCATCCGATCCAATCTTCAAGGCACTGTAATGCTCGGCATCCAGTGGGCTGGGGGCGAGAGGATGCGCATGGGTCAGCACAAAGTGCACTTTGCCTTGTTGCATCAGGACTTCGCAGCGCGACAACACATCTGACAACAACTCCACCCGCTCCATGGCAAACGATGATTCGATTTGGCGCAACCAGCGGGGCAAAAAAACAAAGGAAAGTCCGTGGGTACTCGCCATCCGGAGTGTGACAGCCTGTGTTTCTGCCACCTGCTTGGCCTCGTCCGGTAGTCGGGCAATTTGGTCCACCAAGTTTTCTGCCACACCCTTGAACCATTCGCCAGCGGCTGTCAAACGGGCGGGTTGGGAGCTTCGGTCTACCAAGTCGGTGCCGACCCATTCTTCAAGCGAACGAATCCTTCGGCTGAAGGCCGGTTGAGAGCTGCACCGGTCCTCCGCAGCACGCGAAAAATGGCCGGTTTGAGCCAGGGCCAAAAAATCTTCCAGCCAAATGAAGTTCATGTGTGGTTCGTCCAGTGCATGGCGCTAGCCAAAACGAGCATTGGCTTTCCTGACTCCCTCGCGGCAACATCACCCCCATCTCCAACCCCCACACGAGTGATGGCATGAAAATTGTTGAAATCCGCGAAAAAACCCTTCCCATCAGTTCCTCGATCAGGAACGCTTACATCGACTTTAGCAAAATGAACCTCAGCCTGGTGGCGGTGGTGACCGACGTGATCCGTGATGGTAAGCCGGTGATTGGCTACGGCTTCAACTCCAATGGTCGCTATGGCCAAGGCACGCTGATGCGTGAGCGCTTCATTCCGCGCATCCTGGAAGCCGCCCCCGCCTCTTTGGTGGACGAAACAGGCCACAACCTGTGCCCTCACAAAATCTGGCAAACCATGTTCACCAATGAAAAGCCTGGGGGCCATGGTGAGCGTTCGGTGGCGATTGGCACCATCGACATGGCCATCTGGGATGCGGTGGCCAAGATCGAAGGCAAGCCACTGTTCCAGCTGCTGGCTGACCGATACGGCGATGGCCAGCCCAAGCGCAAGATTTTTGTGTATGCCGCAGGCGGTTACTACCATCCTGGCCAAGACCATCGCAAGCTGCAAGATGAAATGCGCAGCTACCTGGACCGTGGCTACACCGTGGTGAAAAAGAAAATCGGTGGTGCCTCGCTGGACGAAGACCTGCGCCGCATCGACGCCGTCATGGATGTGCTGCAGGATGGCCAAAAATTGTGCGTCGATGCCAATGGCCGCTTTGATCTGGACACCGCGATCCAGTACGCCAAAGCCCTGTCGCAGTACGACCTGTTCTGGTACGAAGAGGCGGGGGATCCGCTGGACTTCGAGTTGCAAGCCACCCTGCGCAATTACTACAAGAATCCCATGGCCACTGGCGAGAACTTGTTCTCTATGCAGGATGCCCGCAACCTGATCCGTTATGGCGGCATGCGGCCAGACCGCGACTATCTGCAATTTGACTGCGCCTTGAGTTATGGCTTGGTCGAATACCTGCGCACGCTGGACATGCTCAAGGAACATGGCTGGTCGGCCAGCCGCTGCGTGCCGCATGGCGGCCACCAGATGTCCTTGAACATTGCGGCTGGCTTGGGGCTGGGGGGCAACGAGTCTTACCCTGATCTGTTCCAGCCTTTTGGCGGTTTCCCTGACGGCGTCAAGGTGGAGAACAGCTTTGTCACCTTGCCCGATTTGCCGGGCATTGGCTTTGAAGGCAAAGCGGACCTGTACCGCGAAATGCAGGCCTTGGCGTGTTGAACTGAGGGGCCAACTGTCTGGGGCTTGGCCTTAGCGTTGGCGAAGCCCCCACTGAGCGGCCACGGCAACCAGCGAGAAGCTCAGCATCATCCAGCCCAAATTGACGGCACCCTCGTGGGGCACCAGCCCCACCAGATAACCACCTGTGGCCCCGGTCAGTTGCTGCATGAGGCCAGCCACTGCAGCCGCCGAGCCGGCCAGTGCAGGCATGACGCCCACCGTGCCCGCGAGTGCTGGTGGGTTGATCAGACCATGACCCAAGCCCAGCAAAATCAAAGGCAAAGCCACGGCGAGCGCTGTTTGCACGCCACCCAGGCCCAGCGCCAATAGGATGAGTAAACCCGCCACCGTGAGGGCTTGGCCCCAAGCCATCACACGCGATTCGCCCGCCTGCGCGATGAGCCGCGAGGTCATGAAGTTGCCCAGGATGTAGGACACGGGCACGGCCATGATGAACCAGCCAATGCCGTCTGGACCGATGCCGTAACCCTTGAGCACGATGGGTGCTCCCGCCAGAAAGGCGTAAAACGTGGCGGTGGTGGCAGCGAGGATGGCCACGTACAGCAAAAAGCGCGGCTCGCGCATCAGGCGGGCATAGGCACTGAGCATGGCGCGCAGCCAATGGCCCGGGGCGGCTGCTGGTTTGGGCACGCGCGGCAAGCCCAGCCAAGCTGCAGCCAAAAGCAACATCGCCAACACGGCCAGCAACACAAAGTTGAGCTGCCAACCCCAGCGGACATGCACTTGTCCACCGATCAGCGTCGCCAGCGGCGGGCACATGCCCAGCGCCATGCCGATATAGGCCATGACCCGCGTGCGCTGAGGCCCGGTGAACAGGTCTTGCACCATGGAGCGGCCGACCACCATGCTCGCGGCACTGCCTGCACCTTGCAGTACTCGGGCAGCGGTGAGTGTGGCGATGTCTGTGGCCAGCGCAGCCATGACCGATGCCAGCCCTGCCACCACCAGACCGATCATCAGGATCGGCTTGCGCCCGTGACGGTCCGACAAGGGCCCGTACACCAACTGCAAGGCACCATAGGCGACCACATAGCCGCTGAAGGTCAGCTGTACATCGGCTTGACGGGTGTGAAAGATGGCGCCCCATTCCTGCATGGAGGGCAGGCACAAGGTCATGGCCAAAAGACCAAAAGAAATTTGAGCCAACACGTTGGCGATCAGCCAAGGGCTGTGGGCGCCCGGGCCTGGGTTGCCTGGCGCTGCTGACATTTCAGCTGCGCTGCAATTTGTAAACCGCCGTGCCCGCCATCAGGTTGGGAAATGTGCGCACCTCTTGGCCGCGCTGCAGACCAAAGGCGTCCAACACCTGCAGGTGGTTTTTATGGGCCAAGTCGCCAAAGTCGGCGAATGTGCCCACTCGGATGTTGGGTGTGTCGTACCACTGGTACGGTAGGCGCTTGGTCACCGGCATGCGGCCTTGCAGCACGCTCAAGCGGTTGAACCAATGCGCAAAGTTGGGAAAGGCCACAATGCCCACGCGGCCCACGCGCACCGTCTCTTGCAACATGGTCTCTGCGTTGCGCAAGTGTTGCAGCGTGTCGATTTGCAGCACCACATCAAACGATTGGTCTGCAAACAGGCTCAGGCCTTCGTCCAGGTTCAGTTGCAGCACATTCACGCCGCGCTGCACACAGGCGTGCACATTGGTGTCGTCCAGTTCTACGCCGTAGCCGGTGCAGCCATTGTGTTGTTGTAGATGCGCCAGCAGGGCGCCATCGCCGCAGCCCAAATCGAGCACACGCGCGCCTTGTGGCACCAGCCGTGCAATGGCTTGAATCATCAAAGCATCGCTCATGCGGCACCACCTTCGTGCAAAGACTTGGCCATGTTGGCAAAGTAAGAGCGCACCACGTTCATGTAACGCGCATCGTCCAGCAAAAAGGCATCGTGTCCGTGCGGCGCGTCGATTTCGGCGTAGCTCACGTCGCGGTGGTTGTCGAGCAGGGCCTTGACCATTTCGCGGCTGCGGGCGGGCGAAAAGCGCCAGTCGGTGCTGAAGCTGACCAGCAAGAACTTGCAGCTGGCGCGGGCAAAAGCCTGCGACAAATCGCCGCCAAAAGCGCGCGCCGGGTCAAAGTAATCGAGCGCCCGGGTGATCAGCAAATAGGTGTTGGCGTCAAAGTATTCGCTGAACTTGTCGCCTTGATAGCGCAGGTAGCTTTCGATTTGGAACTCCACGTCTTGCGTCGAGTATTTGTAGCCGGTGGCGTTGTGCGTCACCGCTTCGCGCAGCTCGCGGCCAAATTTCTCGTTCATCACGTCGTCGCTCAAGTACGTGATGTGGCCGATCATGCGGGCGATGCGCAGGCCGCGCTTGGGCACGACACCCTGCGCGTAAAAGTGACCGTCGTTGAAATCCGGGTCGGTCACGATGGCGCGGCGCGCCACTTCGTTGAAGGCGATGTTCTCGGCGTTCAGGTTGGGGGCGCTGGCCACCACCACCGCGTGCTTCACGCGCTGCGGGTATTGCAGTGTCCAGCTCAGCGCCTGCATGCCACCTAGGCTGCCACCCATCACGGCGGCCAACTGTTCAATGCCCAAAACGTCCAGCAAGCGGGCTTGGGCGTTGACCCAGTCTTCCACCGTCACCACCGGAAAGTCTGCGCCGTAAACGCGACCGGTGTCGGGGTTCACATGCATCGGGCCGGTCGAGCCAAAGCAGGAGCCCAGGTTGTTCACGCCAATCACAAAGAACTGGTCGGTGTCGAGCGACTTGCCGGGACCAATCATGTTGTCCCACCAGCCCAGGTTTTTGGGTTGATCGGTGTACACGCCCGCCACATGGTGCGAGGCATTGAGCGCGTGGCAAATCAGCACCGCGTTGGATTTGTCAGCGTTGAGCGTGCCATAGGTCTCGTAGCTCAATGAATAGCCACGGATGGCAGCGCCGCTTTGCAAGGGCAAAGGGGCTTCAAACAGCATGCTTTGGGATTGGGCAATCAGCATCGAATGTGTTCAGGTGTTCAAAAAAACAAAACCCGGCTTCGCAGTCAGCTGGGCCGGGTGTCTGTCAGATGAAACACACGCCATTTAGCTGAATTTCGAAACCATCACGGTTCCGGCGCCCGCAATCGGGTTCAAATCGGCGCATGTCGCAAGTATAAGACGAAGCGATTTCACCCCGGCCAGGAGCCCCCATGTCAGACCTTGATGGCTCGGACGCTTACAGTCCCGTTGAAATTGCCCGCCGTGTCGAGGCTGTGGGCGAGGCCAAGGCCCGCATGGCGGCGCTGCCGCTGGCGTTGCTGGGCGTGCTGGCCGGGGCCTTCATTGGCTTGGGGGCCATGCTGTTTGTGCTGGTCAAGTCCGATCCCACTTTGGGTTTTGCAGTCAGCGCATTGCTGGGTGGACTGGTGTTTTCTTTGGGCTTGTTCATGGTGGTGGTGGCCGGGGCCGAGCTGTTCACCGGCAACAACCTGATCGCCATGGCCTGGGCCGACGGCCGGGTCAGCACGGCGCAGTTGCTGCGCAACTGGGTCATTGTGTGTTTGGCCAACTTCGTGGGGGCCGCAGGACTGGCCTTGCTGGTGTGGGCCAGTGGCCATGCCAGCTTGAACGGTGGCGCGATTGGCCAGAAGGTGTTGCAGATCGCTTTGGCCAAGCAAGAGTTGCCGTTTTTCACTGCCTTGTTGCGCGGGGTGCTGTGCAATGTGCTGGTGTGCATGGCCGTGTGGATGGCCATGGGCGGGCGCAGCTTGGTAGACAAAGCCGTGGCGGTGGTGTTCCCGGTCATGGCGTTTGTGGCGGCAGGGTTCGAGCACAGCATTGCCAACATGTACCTGATGCCATTGGCCATGCTGCTGCAGCACGGTGGCCTGACGGGTGGGGCCCCCGTCACTTGGGGCGGCATGCTGGGTAATTTGATGCCCGTGATTTTGGGCAATGTGCTGGGTGGTGCGGTGTTGGTGGCAGGGGTGTACCACGTCATTTACAAACGCCACCGTTGTTTAAGCGCCCCAGCCCGATAGCGCGATGACGCCCAGCACAGCAAAGATGCCGGCTGAAATGATGTGCACCATTCGCAGTGGCACGCGCTTGGTGATGGCATCGCCGAACCAGACCACGGGTGCGTTGGCCAGCATCATGCCCAGCGTGGTGCCCGCCACCACAGCCAACCAAGCGTTGTATTGGGCTGCCAGCATCACGGTGGCAATTTGGGTTTTGTCGCCCATTTCGGCCAAAAAGAAAACAACCACGGTGGTCAAAAACACGCCCATGCGGGGGGCGTTGTCGCCCTCGTCGTCGTCCAGCTTGTCGGGAATCAGCATCCACGCTGCCATGGCGATGAAAGATGCACCCAGCACCCAACGCAACACATCAGGGCCCATCACGGTGGTGACCCAGCTGCCCACGGCGCCTGCCAAACCATGGTTGGCCAAGGTGGCTACCAGTATGCCCAATACGATGGGCCAGGGTTTGCGAAAACGGGCAGCGAGCACGAGTGACAAAAGCTGGGTTTTGTCGCCCATTTCGGCCAAGGCCACGATGCCGGTAGAGACGAGGAAGGCTTCCATGGAAAAGCGGGCCTTTGCCCGTTGTGTCTTTGCAGGAAGTCGATCTTAAGTGACCCACGCTGGGGCTTTTATAAAGTTTGGTTCGTTTTGGGTGCGCTTCTTGCTTGGATTTGGTGCGCCGAGGTTTTGAAATCCTCGAATGCACCAAAAAAAGGCAAAAATTCTCAAAGGACGACCGTGGAAGCACTGAAACAGGGCGCGGATGCGCTATTTATTTTGTTGGGCGGCATCATGGTGTTGGCCATGCACGCCGGATTTGCCTTTTTGGAGCTGGGCACAGTCCGCAAAAAGAACCAAGTCAACGCCTTGGTCAAGATCTTGGTCGACTTTTCGGTCTCCACGGTGGTGTATTTTGTGGTCGGTTACAGCGTGGCCTATGGCACCACCTTCTTTGTGGGGGCTGAGCAGTTGGCCGCCAAGAACGGCTATGACCTCGTCAAGTTTTTCTTTTTGCTGACCTTCGCGGCGGCCATTCCCGCCATCATTTCGGGTGGCATTGCTGAGCGGGCCAAGTTTTGGCCGCAGTTGATCGCCACGGCGGTGATCGTAGGCTTTGTGTACCCCTTCTTTGAGGGCATTGCCTGGAACCAGCACTTTGGCGTGCAGGCCTGGATCAAGGCCGTCACGGGCGACGAGTTCCATGACTTTGCCGGCTCGGTGGTGGTGCACGCCATGGGTGGTTGGATCGCTTTGCCGGCTGTGGTGTTGTTGGGCGCCCGTTACAACCGCTACCGCAAAGACGGTGTGGTGTCGGCGCACCCACCATCGAGCATCCCATTTCTGGCCTTGGGCTCATGGATTTTGATCGTGGGCTGGTTTGGCTTCAATGTGATGAGTGCCCAGACGCTGGACAAAATGTCAGGCTTGGTGGCGGTCAATTCCTTGATGGCCATGGTGGGCGGGACTTTGGCGGCTTTGGTCTTGGGTAAGAATGACCCGGGATTTGTGCACAACGGGCCGTTGGCCGGCTTGGTGGCGGTGTGTGCTGGCTCTGACTTGATGCACCCATTTGGTGCGTTGACGGTCGGGGCTGTGGCCGGAGGCCTGTTTGTGGTCATGTTCACCTTGACCCAAAACAAATGGAAGATTGACGACGTGCTGGGTGTTTGGCCCCTGCACGGCATTTGCGGCGCCTGGGGCGGTATTGCGGCGGGTATTTTTGGTGCGACCAGCTTGGGTGGTTTGGGCGGGGTCAATGTGACGGCCCAACTGATCGGCACCTTCTTGGGTGTGGCATGGGCCTTGTTGGGCGGCTTGTTGATTTATGGTGTTCTGAAAATCACCATGGGCCTGAAACTCAGCCAAGAGGAGGAATACGACGGTGCTGATTTGAGTATTCACAAAATCAGCGCCAGCCCTGACCGCGAGGTGAGTTGGTAAAACAACAGAAAACCAGTGAAAGCCCCGTTTTTAATAGGTATTGGGGGGTTTCCCCCTTGCCTTTTGGTTTGTTTTCACTCTCATAATTCGATGACTTTGGGGCGTGTTGCCGCAAGGTCTTGTTTGCGGTGACCCCATCAGTTTCGCTTTCCTTACGATGTTTTCAGGTATGTCGAATGCGTTGTCGAAGCTCCATCGCTTTTATCTTTGTGTTTTGAGGAGTCCCTTTCATGGGCAACAAACTTTACGTCGGCAACCTGCCTTATTCGGTTCGTGACAGCGATCTGGAACAAGCCTTCGGTGAATTCGGTGCGGTGACCAGCGCCAAAGTCATGATGGAACGTGACACCGGCCGCTCCAAAGGCTTCGGTTTTGTGGAGATGGGCAGCGACGATGAGGCGCAAGCCGCCATCAACGGCATGAATGGCCAGCCTTTGGGTGGCCGCAACGTGGTCGTGAACGAAGCACGCCCCATGGAAGCACGTCCTCCTCGCACCGGTGGTGGCGGGTTCGGTGGCGGTGGTGGTTTTGGCGGCGGCCGTCGTGAAGGTGGTGGCGGCTATGGTGGCCCCCGTGAAGGTGGTGGTGGCTATGGCGGTCCCCGTGAGGGCGGCGGCGGCGGTGGCTACGGCGGCGCGCGTGAAGGTGGCGGCGGCTACGGCGGTGGCCGCGATGGTGGTGGCGGTTACGGCGGTGGTCGCCGTGAAGGTGGCGGCGGTTATGGCGGTGGCGGCGAAGGTGGCGGCGGTGGTTTCCGCAGCCCTTACGGCGCAGGCCCGCGTGGTGGTGGTCGCCGTGATGGCGGCGGCGGTCGCGATGGTGGTGGCGGCTACGGCGGTGGTTACTGACCCCTGCACGGGCTAGGGTCAGACCTTACCTTGGCCCTTGTTTCGACAAAGCCCTGCTTCGCAGGGCTTTTTGCTGTCAGGGTTTGCGGGTGGGAGACAGAACCGACTTCACCCGACCCTGCAGTTCGTAGTGCCCATTGCGAGTGTCAAAGTCCATGGTCTCAGAGGTGAAGACATCACCATCGCGGACGATTTCAACCGGCACTGAAGAGACCAAGCGCTCCTCATCCATCAGCGCCGTTAAAGCCTCACCTTTGAGCGTCACGCGCGGCCCTTTTTGGTCAGCCGCTCGGACCGCGAACACACCGCCGGTCAAATCGACTTGTTGCTCGGGTTCTTTCGAGACGCCAAGACGGGCCTGTGCTTGAAAGCGTGTCCCCAGTTCGTTTTCGGCAAAGATCCGGATGTTCTGAATGTGCAGCTCTTGCTTTGCTGGAAAGTGCGTGGCACTTTGCCCACTGATTTCACGGGTCATGCGGCCCGATATGTCAAAGGACTTGACGGTGAATTTTTCGAGTCGGTAATCGGGCTCGACGCGCAGCAACTTGTCGGTTCCCGGTGGCAGCAACTCTGGCATGCTGCGAACCAACCACCAGCTGCCCAATGCCAGCAAGCCAAACAAGATCAATGGCAAGTAAATGGTGAGTCGGTCCAGCGTGCGTCGCAGACGCATCCAGGCGCTCATGCAGAGGCACCCTTGTGGTCACTCAGGCCGACCTGTGCCAGCAAGCCGGCGTAATGGCCGCCTGCGACCAGCAACAAGTCGCAAAATGCCCGGGCTGCCCCTTCACCACCGCGTTCAGCCGTGGTGTGGTGGGCCAGTGCTTTGGCTTGGGCATGGGCGTTGGCGGGGGCGCATGCAAAGGCCGCCCGTTGCATCACCGGCAGGTCTGGCCAATCGTCGCCCATGGCGGCTGCTTGCGACCATGTCAGCCCCAGTTGATCCAAAAAAACCTCGGCTGCAGGACGCTTGTCTTCGGTGCCAAAGCGGGCGTGGGTGATGCCAAGGGCCTGAAGGCGAAGGCGCAAAGGCGCAGAGTCACGCCCCGTGATGACGACCGGCGTGATGCCCGCCTTTTGCAGCAGTTTCAGGCCTTGGCCGTCCAGCGTGTTGAAACGCTTGAGAGTTTCGCCCGATTCTGAGAAGTACAGCCCACCATCGGTCAACACCCCGTCGATGTCAAAAAACGCGACACGAAGTCCCTGGGCTTGCAGCAGCAACTCGGGTGGGTAAATCAGGGCGGGTGTCAGTGCTTGCATGTCAGATCACCTTGGCCCGCATCAGGTCGTTGGAGTTGATGGCACCGCACAAAACCCCCTCGGCATCGACCACCAAAATGCTGGTGATGCGGTGGAGCTCCATCATTTCGGCTGCCTCAACTGCGAGGGCGTCGTGACGGATGGTGCGAGGCTTGGGACGCATCACCTCGTGCGCCTTCAAGCTGCGCAGGTCAACGCCTTTTTCAATCAAACGGCGCAAATCGCCATCGGTGAACACGCCCAATACTTGGCCCTTGGTATCGGTGACGGCGGTGGCACCCAAGCCCTTGCTGCTCATCTCTCGCATCAGGGTGGTGAATTCGGCATCGGGCGCCACGTGTGGCACATCGTTGCCTTTGCGCATGACATCGCCCACATGCGTGAGCAGCTTGCGACCCAAAGAGCCACCCGGGTGAGAGCGTGCAAAGTCTTCGGGCTTGAAGCCCCGGGCATCCAGCAAGGCCACGGCCAAAGCGTCGCCCATGGCCAGCTGGGCCGTGGTGCTGGCCGTGGGGGCCAGGTTCAAAGGGCAGGCCTCTTTGCTCACCGAGCAGTCAATCACCACATCGGCATGGCGGGCCAAAGAAGACGCCATGCCGCCGGTCATGGCAATCAAGGGCACGCCCTGTCGCTTGAGCACCGGCAAGATGGCCACGAGCTCGTCACTTTCACCGCTGTTGGAGATGGCCAAGACCACATCCACAGTTTTGATCATGCCCAAGTCGCCATGGCTGGCTTCACCGGGGTGCACAAACATGGCCGGTGTGCCGGTGGACGCCAGCGTGGCGGCAATCTTGCGACCGATGTGGCCGCTTTTGCCCATGCCGGTGACCACCACACGGCCCTGAACGGCCAAGACCATGTTGACCGCTTTGACGAAGCGCTCGTCCAGACGGTCCTTGAGTTGAAGCAGCGCAGCCGCTTCAATGTCGAGGGTCTCTCGGGCGAGTTGCAGGGTGGTGTTGGTGTGGGCAAGCATAGCTTCATTTTATCGGCTCGAAGCCTTGTCGGCTTGTTAACATCAGCCCGGTTGGTCAAGCCGACCCGCATGGCCTGCTGTCTCTTGAACGGGTCATTTTCAAAGCCCCCATTGCGAGCCCAAGACATGGACAATCTGAATGTCAACGATTACCTGAAGAGCCACATCCGCACCGTGCCGGATTGGCCTGCACCGGGCGTGCAGTTCCGTGACATCACGCCCTTGCTGCAAGACCCCCGGGTGTTCCGCGTTTTGATCGATGCGTTTGTGCACCGTTACATGGCGCCCGACTTGCGCCCCGATGTGGTGGCCGGCTTGGATGCGCGTGGTTTTATCTTAGGCTCGGTGGTCGCTTATGAATTGGGCCTCGGTTTTGTACCGATCCGCAAAAAGGGCAAGTTGCCTTTCACCACCGTAGAAGAAACCTACGAGTTGGAATACGGCAGCGCCACCGTCGAACTGCACACCGACGCCGTCAAGCCTGGCCAGCGTGTCTTGCTGATCGATGATTTGATTGCCACAGGCGGCACCATGATGGCGGGTAAAAAATTGCTCGAAAAACTGGGTGCCAAGGTCATCGAAGGCGCGGCCATTGTTGACTTGCCTGAACTGGGTGGGTCGGAGCGCATCAAGGCCGCCGGTTTGAAGCTCTTCACCTTGGTGTCTTTTGCAGGGCATTGAAGGCGGTTGGCGTTCCTTTCGGGCGCAGATGGCGCTCAAAGCTGTCACACATGGCGCAGGCCAGCGAGGCACTCCGTTTTAAGCTGAGTGTTTTGAATTGTTCACTGCCCACCCATGAGCTCCAATCACACGCCACCAGCGGCCGCTGACGACCGCGTTCCTTATGCCAAACCCCAGCCATGGGGGATGTCGCCCGACATGGTGGTGCTCGATGTGCAAACCGAAGACGAGCGCTTGTGGGCCCCAATCGCCCCCGGCATTTGGTCGCGACCTTTGCATCTGAATGTGAGTGGTGGGTTTTATGTGCACCTGCTGAAGGTCAAACGCTCGGGCTTGCTCCAGCGTCACCGTCACTCAGGCATGGTGCATGCCCATGTCTTGCGCGGCAAGTGGCTTTACCTAGAACACGACTGGGTGGCCGAGGAAGGCAGCTATGTGTACGAGCCACCAGGCGAGACCCACACCTTGGTGGTACCCGACGATTGTCAGGACATGGTGACGATGTTCACCGTGCACGGTGCCCTGATGTACGTGGACACTCAAGGCAATGCCACGGGATATGACGATGTGTTCACGCGCATCGAGAAGTACCGCGCCCACTTCGAGGCTGTGGGGCTAGGGGCGGACTACGTGAAAAATTTCATGCGCTGAGTCGGCCACACCCCAGGGCCATGGCCCACAAAAAAACCGCCTGTTAGGGCGGTTTTTTTGTGGGTGTTGAGCGCAGCGTCACAAGGGTTTCTTGATCCAGTTGGCAATCTCACCAATGATGCCGCGTCGGAAGGCCAACACACACACCACAAAGATCACGCCCTGAATGATGGTGACCCAAGCGCCCAGCTGGGCCAGGTAGTTTTGCATGCTGACGATCACGGCGGCGCCGACCACGGGGCCAAACAAAGTGCCCATGCCGCCGACCAGAGTCATCAGCACCACTTCGCCTGACATCGACCAGTGCACGTCGGTCAGAGATGCCAACTGGAACACCAGCGATTTGGTGGCACCCGCTGTGCCCGCGATGGCACCCGAGATGACGAAGGCCAGCAGTTTGAATTTGTCGGTGTCGTAGCCCAAAGACGTTGCACGGTCTTGGTGCTCGCGGATGGCCTTCAGAATTTGACCAAACGGTGAATGGATAACGCGCCAGACAAACAAGAAACCCAGAATGAAAATTGCAAACACAAACATGTACATGTTCATGTTGTCTGCCAGATCAAACAGGCCAAACAGGTGGCCGCGTGGCACGTTTTGGATACCGTCTTCACCGCCAGTAAAAGGGGCTTGCAATGCGAAGAAGAAGATCATCTGGGCCAAAGCCAAGGTGATCATCGCAAAGTAAATGCCTTGGCGGCGAATCGCCAGAGAGCCCACCACATAGGCCAAAACGGTGGAACACAGCGTACCGAAAAGAACGGCCAACTCGGGCGTCAAGCCCCAGACCTTGGCAGCATGCGCCGACGCATAACCGGCTGTGCCCAAAAACATGGCGTGGCCAAAAGACAGCAGGCCACCAAAGCCCAGCAACAAGTTGAAAGCGCAAGCAAACAGCGCAAAGCACATCACTTTCATCAAGAAGATCGGGTAGACCCAGATTGGGGCAATGGCAAGGGCCAGCACCATGATGGCGAATGCCACCCAGTGTGAGCGGGAGGAACCAGAGGTCACAGTGGTCATTGCAGAGTTCGACATGGCTTTACTTCTGGGTGCCGAACAGGCCGGCGGGCTTGAGGAGCAGAACGATGGTCATGATCACAAAGATCACGGTGGCCGAAGCCTCGGGGTAGAAGACCTTGGTCAGACCTTCTACAAGGCCCAAACCAAATCCAGTGACGATGGCGCCCATGATCGAGCCCATGCCGCCAATCACCACCACGGCGAACACCACAATGATGAGGTCGGCGCCCATGGTGGGGTTGACTTGGTAAATGGGCGCAGCCATGACGCCGGCCAAAGCGGCCAAGCCCACGCCGAAGCCATAGGTCAAAGTGATCATGCGCGGCACGTTGATGCCAAAGGATTGCACCAGGCTGGGGTTTTCGGTGGCGGCGCGCAAGTAGGCGCCCAGCTTGGTGCGTTCAATCACGTACCAAGTGGCCAGACACACCACCAAAGAGGCGACGATGACCCAAGCTCGGTATTTGGGCAAGAACATGAAGCCGGTGTCGATCGCGCCCCTGAAGACTTCGGGCACGGGGTAAGGCATGCCCGAGGAGCCAAATTCGTGTCGGAACAAGCCCTGGATGATCAGTGCCAATCCGAATGTGAGCAGCAGACCATAAAGGTGGTCCAGCTTGTAGAGTTGCTTGAGCATGGTGCGCTCAATGAGCATGCCCGTGGCCCCCACCACAAGTGGTGTGACAACCAGAGCGACCCAGTAATTCATCCCCAGTTTTTGCATGCCCAGGTAGGCCACAAAGGCGCCCAGCATGTACTGGGCGCCATGGGTGAAGTTGATGATGTTGAGCAGGCCGAAGATCACCGCCAGGCCCAGCGAGAGCAGCGCATAAAACGAACCGTTGATCAGTCCGATCAGCAATTGCCCAAAGAGGGCTTGGGAGGGAATGCCAAAAATTTCCATGGCGGTGACTTTGGTTAGCTCAGAACAGTGGGATTACTTCTTGACGAGTGGGCACTCGCTCTCGGACAAGGGGCGGAATGCCTCGTTGGCCGGGATGGTGGCAGCCAGTTTGTAATAGTCGTAAGGGCCTTTGGACTCCGAAGGCTTTTTGACTTCAAACAAGTAAGCGGGGTGAATCTTGCGGCCATCGGCACGGACAATGCCCTTGCCAAACAGCGGATCGTCAGTGGGCAGCTCTTTCATCTTGGCCGCCACTTTGGTGCCGTCATCGGTCTTGGCTGCTTCAACGGACTTCAAGTAGTGAAGCACGCTGGAATAAACACCCGCTTGCACCATGGAAGGCATCTTGCCGCTGTTGGCGCTGGCAAAACGGCGTGACCATGCGCGGGTCTGGTCGTTCAAGTCCCAGTAGAAGGTTTCGGTCAACATCAGGCCTTGTGCCACGTTCAGACCCAGCGAGTGCACGTCAGGCAAGAACACCAACAGACCTGCCAGGTTTTGGCCGCCACGAACGATGCCGAACTCGGCTGCTTGCTTGATCGAGTTGGTGGTGTCGCCACCGGCGTTGGCCAAACCAATGATCTTGGCTTTGGAAGCTTGCGCTTGCAACAAGAACGAGGAGAAGTCTTGTGTGGGGAATGGGGTGCGCACTTTGCCCACCACTTTGCCACCGTTCTTGGTCACCACAGCTTCGGTGTCGCGCTCCAGAGCGTGACCGAAGGCGTAGTCAGCCGTCAAGAAGAACCAGGTGTTGCCGCCGTTTTTGACGATCGCCTTGCCGGTGCCGTTGGCCAGCATGTAGGTGTCATAAGCCCAGTGGATGGTGTTGGCATTGCAAGCCTTGCCAGTCAAGTCAGAGGTGGCCGATCCGGCGTTCACGTGCAACTTGCCTTTTTCGCGGGCAATCGCTGCCACAGCCAAGCCCACCGAAGACGTGGGCACGTCGGCGATCATGTCGACCTTGTCGGTGTCAAACCACTGGCGGGCAATGTTGGAGCCCACATCGGGTTTGTTTTGGTGGTCAGCACCGATCACTTCAATTTTGAGTTTGGAGCCAGTGGCCTTAACGTAGTCTTCGACCGCCATGCGAGCCGCCAGCAAAGAGCCGGGGCCGGTGATGTCAGAGTACAGGCCCGACATGTCGTTCAACACGCCGATCTTGACTGTGCCGTCAGAGATCTGGGCTTGGGCGGCACCGCCAAAGGCACAAGCCGCAGCAGCGGCGATGGTGAGAAGTTTGCGTTTCATGGTGTTGTCTCCTGGTTTAAAAATAAAAAAATCAGACGCCGAGGTACTCGCTGAGCATGCTCATCTTGTTGGGCAATTCGGCTGAGGTGAAGCCTTCAACGATTTGCCCATGTTCCATCACATAAAAACGGTCGGCCAGTGGTGCGGCAAAGCGGAAGTTTTGCTCCACCATGATGATGGTGTAGCCCTTGGCCTTGAGCGAACGGATCATGCGGGCCAAAGCCTGCACAATGACAGGCGCCAAACCCTCCGAGATCTCGTCCAGCAGCAAAAAGCGGGCGCCGGTGCGCAAGATGCGGCCAACGGCCAACATCTGCTGCTCGCCACCCGACAGGCGTGTGCCAGGGCTGTTTTTGCGCTCTGACAAGTTGGGGAACATCTCGTAAATTTCGTCCAGACCCATGCCGCCTGCAGCGATCACGGGTGGCAGCATCAGGTTTTCTTCACAAGTCAGGGATGCAAAAATGCCGCGCTCTTCTGGGCAATAACCAATGCCGAGCTTGGCAATTTGGTGCGGCGCCATGTTGACCGACTCGGTCCCGTTGATCGTGATCTGGCCGGTGCGTCTGCCCACCAAACCCAGAATCGATTTGATGGTGGTGGTGCGGCCTGCGCCATTTCGCCCCAGCAGGGTCACCACTTCGCCTTCGTTGACGGTCAGGTTCACGCCATGCAGGATGTGCGACTCGCCATACCAAGCGTGCAGGTCGCTGATGCGCAGAAATTCTTTGGGCTCAGCCATGGGCCCCCTCCAACTGGTTTTCGGTCGTGCCCATATAGGCCTCGAGGACTTGAGGATTTTGAGAAACCACCGCGTAAGGCCCTTCGGCAATCACTTGGCCGCGTTGCAACACGCTGATGGTGTCGGCGATCTTGGCGACCACGTTCATGTTGTGCTCCACCATCAAAATGGTGCGGTTAGCCCCCACTTTTTTGATCAACTGTGTGACGCGGTCCACGTCTTCGTGGCCCATGCCCTGTGTGGGCTCGTCCAGCAGCATGAGCTCGGGCTCCATGGCCAGTGTGGTGGCAATTTCCAGTGCGCGCTTGCGACCATAAGGCAGCTCAACCGCCATCAAATGCGACATGTCTTGCAGGTCAACTTCAGCCAGCAGTTGCATGGCGCGGTCGTTCAGGCTGTCCAAGACACGTTCAGAGCGCCAGAACTGCATGGACATACCTGCCCCGCGTTGCAAGGCGATGCGCACGTTTTCAATCACCGAAAGATTGGGGAACGTGGCGGAAATTTGGAATGAACGCACGATGCCGCGACGGGCAATCTGTGCAGAACGTTCGCCGGTGATGTCGCGGCCGTTGAACAGGATCTGCCCCCGGGTGGGAATCAAGAACTTGGTCAGCAAATTGAAAACCGTGGTCTTGCCGGCACCGTTGGGTCCAATCAGTGCGTGGATCTCGCCGCGTCTAACCTTGAGATTGACGTCGTTGACAGCAATAAACCCTTTGAACTCTTTGATGAGCTCGCGGGTTTCGAGAATGATTTCATCAGCCATTGCGTCTTGCACCAGGACGGGAAAAAGAAAAATGTCTTGGTGCGCATTCTGTGACCCGTTCAAAAACCGCGTTACATGGTTATCCCGAATGCATGTCCCATAAGCGACTGGACTTGCGTGAGCCTGACAGACTGACGCCATCCCGTTGCGCAAAACGCCTCAGATCAGTGCGGCGCCCTTGCGCTGTGACTGTGTGCCACCGGTATCGCCATGGTCACTTTTTTTGCTGGTGGCCAAGCGCAGCACCTGCACATAACCGGTGGCCAGTTCCATTCGTGGCCCCAAGCCTTGCTCAATCAGCATGCGGTGGGCCGCAGGCAACTTCCAGCACGGGGTGAACACAAACAGATGATGTTCCAGGTGGTAGTTGACCCAATAAGGTGCCAGCACCATGCGCATGCCCCAATGGGTGAGGGTGGTGCGCGTGTTGCGCAAGCGGTCATGGTTGTCGCCCACCACCGCATGCTCGGCGATGTTGCGCACCCGGCTGATCACTTGGTACCAAGTCAGTAAGGGCAGCAGCCATAAGGCAAAGTACGCCCACCACACACCGGCTGCGGCGGTGACCGCGAAGATGAGCAGGTTGCTGAAAAAGAAGTACTTTTCTGCGGCCATCAGTTTTTTCAGGCGTTGCCAAGGGTTCGGGTCATCGCCCATTTCCATGCGGAAAAATTCCATGCGCCGCTGGTAGCCGGTGATGCCCAAAATGTCCCGCCGCATCTTGCGCCAAAAACTTTGACGGGTAATGGGAAAGGGGGCCGACAAAATCAGGTCGGGGTCTTCCGGTTGCTGGGTGTGGCGGTGGTGGCTCAGGTGATAGGGCCGGTACAGCGTCAGGCTCGCTCCCACAGGCCAGCCGCACAAAAACGCCCCCAACTTGTCATTGAGCCAGGTGTTTTTGAAAAGGGCGCGGTGCGCCGCATCGTGCATCAAAATCGCCATGCCCAGCTGCCTTCCGCCGATGACGATCACGGCAACGATGAAGCTCAAGGGGTTGGGCCAAGCCACAAAAAATGCCATGGCCAGCGCAACCATGCCCCAGGCATGCAGCACCAAATAAGCGCCCATCCAGTCCGAGCGTTCGCGCAAAAAAGCGTCTTGCTCGGGGGTCAGCATGGGATGAGTGGCATCAACGTTGGCCATCGTGCACAGAGACCTTGTCCACGGTCAATCCACCCAAACGAGAGTGAACCCGACCGCCCGTGCCCATCACCAGCGCAAACAAAATCTCATTGGGACGGGGCGCGTCTTGAATGCCCACCTCCATGCTGTTGAAGTGGCTGCGCACATAGCAAGCATGGATGTAGTGCACGGGTACCATGATGCGGTAGCCCGCACTGGCCACGGCTTTGCTGGCCGGTACGATGGCTTTGGGGTCACCCAGCAAAGACCGCATGGCCCAGCCACCGGCCTCGTGCCAGACGGCGCCGTGTTCCATTTCGCCATTGACCCCCACGATGGCCGCTTTGCTGTAAACCTCGATGTTGTCTTTGCCCAAGGTGTCAATCAACT
Organism: Akkermansia muciniphila; assembly: GCA_943331105.2. Taxonomy (GTDB): domain Bacteria; phylum Pseudomonadota; class Gammaproteobacteria; order Burkholderiales; family Burkholderiaceae_C; genus Limnohabitans_A. The sequence continues at coordinate 148,555 of CALQKH020000004.1, read as the reverse complement.
CTTGGGCCAGCAGCGTGCCCAGCGAACGGAGCTCTGCCATGAAGGTCATGAGGTCCGGCGTGTAGGTGCCTGCATAAGGGTTTTGAATGACGGCACACGCAGCAGCCAGTTTCAAAGGCCGATCGGTGACCGGACCCCCTTCGTGGTAAGTGGTTTCGATGGTGAGGCTGCGTTTGCGGATTTGGATCAGTGACATATAAGGCTTTCAAAAAAGGGCGGACCATGGGGCTTGGGCGTGCTTACACGAGCATATAAGCATGGACAAGGCTCCCATGAAACGTCGGGCGGCTTAGTTTTTCGGGATTTTCGCGTCGTTCACCACTTGAATCCATTTTTGGGTTTGTGCGGCCACCATGCTTCGCATTTCCTCTGAGGTGCTGCCACGTACATCGCCGCCCATGTCTTCCAGGCGCGACTTGACGGCGGGAACCAAGAGGGCTTTTTGCAACTCGGCATTCAAGCGGTCAACGATGGGTTTGGGTGTGCCTGCAGGCGCCATCAAACCAGCCCAAGATTGCACGTCGTAACCCGCGACCCCTTGCTCAGACACGGTGGGCACATCGGGTAGACCCTGCCAGCGCTGGGGTCCGGTGGTGGCAATGGCGCGAAGCTTGCCAGACTTGATGTTGGCCATCACCGCTGTGGGCGGGGCAATGATCATTGGGATTTCGCCGCCGAGCAGCGATGTGAGCGAGGCCGAGTCGCCCCGGAAGGGCACGTGCAGCAGCTGTGTTTTGGACATGCTGGCGAGCAACTCGCCGGCCAGATGGTGGGTCGAGCCGATGCCGGCGGTGCCGTAACTCACTTCGGTGGGGTTGGCTCTGGCTGCGGCCAACAAGGCTGACAAGCTGGGGTATTTGCTGTTGGCCGGAACGACCACCAAGAACGGGAAGTAAGTGATGGTGCTGACCATCTCAAAGTCCTGCACTGTGCGGTAGGCCAAGTTGTTGTACAAAGCGCCAGCCACTGCGTGTCCGCCTGTGGCCAACAACAAGGTGTAGCCATCGGGCCGTGCTTTGGCGACGGTGGTGGCCGCAATGGTGCCGCCAGCGCCGGCTTGGGCTTCGACCACGATGCTTTGGCCCAAGCCCTTGCTCATTTCCATCCCCACCGTGCGGGCAATGTTGTCAGCGTTGCCACCGGGGGCAAAGCCTTGCATGACCTTGATGGGGCGGTCTGGATAGGTTTGCGCCAGCGCGATCCCTGGCAGTGCCAAGGCGGTGAGGGTCACAGTGGCGAGAAGTTGTCGACGAAGCATTTTTGTCTCCTGGTTATTAAAGTTTCAATGTCAATTTCACGGTTTCAGCTGCGGATCATGGGTGCATGACCAGCTTTCCACTGACAAGACCTTGGTCGAGCAAGGCATGGGTTTTTTGGACCTCGCTGAGCTTGAAAATTTGAGGGGGCGTAAAGCGCACGCGCTGCTGCGCCAGCAGCGCAATGGCGTCGTTCATCAGTCCGCGCCGTGTGTCCTTGTCAGCATCAAAGGTGTGCATGGAAAAACACCGAATGGCCAGGCTTTTTTCCAGCAATTGGCGCATCACCTGGAAGGTGTCTTCGGTTGGAGGACCCTGCACGATGTTGTAGGACACCAGCGTGCCAAACGGCGCCAAGCTCTTGAGCCCATCGACCAGACTTTGACCGCCCAAGTGGTCAAACACCAGACTCAAGCCCTTGCCATTGGTGATGTGTTCAAGTCGCTCTTTGGGTGTTTCGTTGTCGGTGCAAATGACGTGGTCAAAGCCATACGCCAAAGCAAACTCAGCTTTGGCGCGGCTTCTGCTGGTACCAATCGTGACACAACCTTGCAATTTGGCCACTTGGCACAGCATGCCCGCCACGCCGCCTGAAGCACCAGTGATCAGCACATGCGGCGTGTGTGATGCGATAGGCCCTGCGATCTGCAGGAGTGCCAGTGCCAGCTGCAAATTGGGCAGACTCACCGCATCGTCGAACGAGACGGTGTCGGGCAAGCGGTAGGGGGCTTCTTCGGGTACCACGATGGCTTCTGCATAGCAGCCGCCTCGTTGGGGCAACTCGCGGGCGCTGATCAACACGCGATCACCTTCTCGCCACTGTGTCACCCCTTCGCCCACCGCATCCACCACACCGGCCAGCTCACCACCTGGAATGGCTGGCAGTGGCGGCATCCACTTGTAAATACCTTTGCGCAGCAGCACATCTGGGCGTCCTACCCCGATGGTGCAGGCCTTGACGCGAACCTGTCCCCGACCAGCCACCGGCTCAGGAAGGTTCACTTCCAGCAGGTTTTCAGGTCCGCCAGTCACATGGACTTGGATCGCTTTCATGTTCAGGCGAGCGCTCAGGCTTGAGCGGCGATGGGGTTGACCAAAGTGCCGATGCCTTCGATCTCGACTTCGCACACATCGCCGGGCTTCATGAACCATTGCGGCTTGCGGCTCCAGCCCACACCTGCGGGCGTGCCAGTGGCGATCACGTCGCCAGGTACCAGTGTGAAGATGGTCGAGGCATAGCTGATGAGTTTGGCGATCGGGAAGATCATGTGGCCCGTGTGGCTCGACTGCACCACTTCGCCATTCAGGCGTGTGATCAGCTTCAGTTCTTGGTTGGGTGCAATCTCGTCAGCCGTCACCATCCAGGGGCCAAAGCCGCCGGTGGACTCGAAGTTTTTGCCCGAAGCAATTTGCTTGGCGTGAAATTGCCATTCGCGGATGCTGCCGTCGTTGTAGCAAGAGTAGCCCGCCACATGGTCAAAGGCATCGGCTTCAGAAATGTTGCGACCTTCTTTGCCAATGATTACCGCCAACTCGCCTTCCCAGTCGAGTGAGCCCGAGACCTTGGGGCAAATGATGGGCTGACCGTGCGCGACTTGTGAGCGCCAAACACGCAGAAAAATCGGCGGCTCCTCGGACAGTTCACGGTGCATGCCTGCCGCCAGCACTTCTTTGTGGTGGTCCATGTAGTTGCGCACGGCGCAAACGATTTTTTCCGGTTTGGGGATGACCGGCAAGAAGGTGATGTCGCCCATGGCAATGGACGTCTTTTGCTGGGCTGCGTCGTGCTGCGCCTGCAAGTACGCGCCCGAGGCAATGTAGTCTGTCAATGTGGCAAATTGCGGCATCGCTTGGCCCAGATCCACGACGGTATCTGGACCTGTCACAGCGCCCCATGTTTCGCGGCCTTGGTGAACGAAGGAGAGTAATTTCATGAAAGTTCCTAGGGTGAAGTGATTTGGATTTTTTGAGCGAATTGCGCTTGCCATTGGTCAATGGGCATGAAGCTGGGGTCACTGCGGCAGATCGCTTCGGTCTCGCGCAGGATGGTGGCGTCGTCTTGGCTCAGGTCGAGCGGATCGCCGTGTGGCTGAGAGATGTAGAACGGCATGTCGATGTAGGTCTCGACCGTGTTGCCCTCAGGGTCTGCAAAGTAAACAGACAGTGCATTGCCGTGGTTCATGGGCATCACCTTGGTGGCGCCCAAGGCCATGGCTTTGTCACGTAAATCGCGCAGTGTCTGGATGGAGGGCACTGCAAAAGACAGTTGCATCACGGTGCTGAAAGTAGCCTCTGGCGGACGTCCTCCCGCGATGACCAATTGGTGGTGCTGGTCGGGTGTCGAACTCAAAAAAACCAAGGGGGCTTTGAAGGTTTTGCCTACCCCTCGGTCATTGACAACCATGCCAAAAACCGAGGTGTAAAAGTGCACCATTTTGTCGACATCCCAAACATAGATGCCGAAGTGAGAAGGGGTGGGTTTTGTGACTTGCAGCATGTGGTCTTTGGTTTGAAGGTTAAAAATCAGGTGCGATTTTTTTGCATCAAGGCAAAAGCAGCCAGCACATTGGTTTGCGTGCTGGCAATGTGTTCGCTGAGCATTTGGGCGGCGGTGGCTGCATCGCGCCGCACCACGGCCTTCATCAGGGCGCGGTGCTCGGCGTCTTTCTTTTTGAGCACGGTTCGGTTGCGTGCTGCAAAGTGCCGATACCGCTCAGCTTGGTCAAACAGACTCATGCTCCAGGTCAGTTGGCGCTCAGAAGGGCAGGCGGCGATCAGTGACATGTGAAAGTCCCGGTGCCGTTGGCTCCATTCGGCATCGAGCACCACCGGCCCCTGCGGCAGGCGGGACTCGATTTTTTCGAGGCGGTGAAAGCTCGCCACGATGCTTGCTTCCCAAGCGTCATCGCCGTGTTGGATCGATTCGTGCAACGCTGTCACGTCAAGCAGCAGGCGCATTTTGGTGATGTCGGCCAAATCCTCTGGCGACATGGCGGCCACCCGAAAGCCACGACGCTCGTCTGCTGTGACCAGCCCTTCTTGCACCAAACGATTCAGGGCCTCGCGCAGCGGGCTGCTGGAAAAGCCATATTGCTGTTGCAGGGCATCCACTTTGAGTTTGGTTTCTGGCACATGGCGGCCGGACAAAACGTCCAGGCGCAAAGCCTGGAAGGCTTGCTCAGAGACGGTGGTGCTGGGGGCTGTTTCTTGCATGATTTTCAAATTGTGCACAAAATTAGCCTCAGACGCACCCACGCAAACCCTAATCAAAGGTGTGGCTGAGTGACCATTGAATGACCGAATGGGACGTTGTTGCCGAGCGCTGCAAGCCCGGGTGGCGACACCTGCAGAGGCTTACTTGCCGATGCAAAAGCTCGAAAAAATCACGCCCAACAAATCGTCTGCGCTGAACTCGCCCGTGATTTCATTGAGTGCGTTTTGACCCAGGCGCAGTTCTTCGGCCAGCAGGTCAAGGTTTTGCGCTTGCGCTGCCAAATGCGCATCGGCCACTTCCAGGTGCTCGCGCACCCGGCGCAGCGCTTGCACATGGCGTTCGCGGGCAATGAACAGGCCTTCGCTGGCTTGCTGCCAACCGGCTTGCTGCAGCAATTGCTGGCGCAGGGCTTGCAGGCCTTCTCCCGTGCGCGCAGACAGCGTCAAGCCCGTGCGTTCTTGTGTGCTGCTCGTTGCATCGGCCTTGTTCCACACATCGACCACTGCCACGCTGACGGGCAAGCGGTTTTTCAGAGCCGTGGCAATGTCGGCGTCGGCCGCGTCGTAATCGGGCATGCCCACGCGCGTCAGGTCGTGCAAAAACAGCACCGCGTCGGCGTTCTCGATCTGACCCCAGGCGCGGGCAATGCCGATTTGTTCGACCTCGTCCACGCCTTCGCCTTCGCGCAGTCCGGCGGTGTCGATCACATGCAGCGGCACCCCTTCAATCTGAATGGTTTGCTGCACCACATCGCGCGTGGTGCCCGCAATCGGGGTGACGATGGCCAGCTCAGCCCCGGCCAACGCGTTGAGCAGCGAACTTTTGCCCGCATTGGGCTGTCCTGCAATCACCACCTTGATGCCTTCTCGCAGCAAGGCACCTTGGCGGGCTTTGCTCAGCACCGTGTCCAAGGCCGCTTGCAGGCGGTTCAGCTGGCCCTGTGCATCGGCCTTTTGCAAAAAGTCGATCTCTTCTTCCGGGAAGTCCAGCGTCGCCTCCACCAACATGCGCAGGTGAATCAGCGCATCGCGCAGCACATGGATCTCTTTGGAGAAATCACCCGCTAATGACCGGCTGGCGCTTCGGGCTGCGGCCTCGGTGCTGGCATCGATCAGGTCGGCAATCGCCTCGGCCTGCGCCAAGTCGATCTTGTCGTTCAAAAAAGCGCGCTCAGAAAACTCGCCCGGTTGCGCCACACGCAACCCGGCCAAACGCAGCTGGCCTGTGGCGGGGTCCACTTCGGCCGCCGCTTGCAGGCAACGTGCCACCAGCAGTTGCAAGACCACAGGGCCACCGTGTGCCTGCAACTCCAGCACGTCTTCGCCAGTGAACGAGTGCGGCGCCACAAAATGCAAAGCCAGACCATGATCAATCGGGCTGCCATCGGCATCGGCAAAGGGTAAATACGTGGCCTCGCGCGGCTTGAGTGTGCGGCCGCACAGCGCATGAATCAGCGGCGTCAGATACCGGCCCGACACCCGCACGATGCCCACGGCACCGCGACCGGGTGCGGTGGCGATGGCGACGATCGGATCTTGGTGTCTGGCGAGCATGGCGGTCTTGGACGAGGTGAAGCAAAAAAAGGCCGCTTGCGCGGCCCTTGGGGTGGGGTGGATTTACTTGAACTTGGGCAAGTTGAACTGCGGCGGCACGCCCATCCGGGTGTTGATCATCCATTGCTGGGCGATCGACAAGATGTTGTTCGTGATCCAGTACAGCACCAAGCCGGACGGGAAGAAGAAGAACATGACCGAGAAAATCAGCGGCATCATCCACATCAATTTGGCTTGCATCGGATCAGGTGGCGCGGGGTTCAATGCCGTTTGCAGCAGAGTTGTCAGCGTCATGATCAGCGGCAAAATGTAGTAAGGATCGGGTGCAGCCAAGTCCTGAATCCAGCCCAGCCATGGGGCATTGCGCATCTCCACGCTGGACAACAGCACCCAATACAGCGCAATGAAAACAGGGATCTGAACCATGATCGGGAAGCAGCCACCCATGGGGTTGACCTTCTCTTCACGGTAAATCCTCATCATCTCCTGCTGCATTTGCTGCGGGTTGTTTTTCAGGCGCTCACGCATTTCCATGATCTTGGGGTTGATGGCTTTCATCTTGGCCATGCTGGAATAGGCCTTGGCATTGAGCCAATAGAAAGCGATCTTGATCAACAGCACCAGGGCGACGATGGACCAGCCCCAGTTTTGCAGCACGCTGTGCAGTTGGTCCAGCAACCAGTACAAGGGCTTGGACAGCATCGCCAACCAGCCATAGTCTTTCACCAAGTCCAGGCCTGGCGTCAGGGCTTCGAGTACTTTTTCCTCTTGTGGACCGCTGAACAACTGGTTGCTGAGGCTGCGGGTTTGACCCGGTGCCAACTCCGCAAAAGGTGTGATCATGCCCACGGCATAGAGGTTGGTGTCGACCTTGCGGGCAAAGTTCTCGCGCTGTATGCCTTCAGGCAACAACCAAGCGCTGGCAAAGTAGTGCTGCACCATGGCCACGTAACCATTGGGCGAAGATTTTTCGAACTCGACTTTGTTCTTTTCGATGTCGGAAAACTCCAGCTTTTGGTATTTTTTGGCTTCGGTGTAAACAGCCGGTCCGGTGAAAGTGAAGTAAAACGCCGATTCGCCCTCGGGTTTGTTGCCATCACGCACCAGTTGCATATAAAGCTGTGGCGATACAGGGACGGTGCCATTGTTCACCACATCATGCTTGACGTTGATGACGTGACTGCCGCGTTTGAATGTGTAGGTTTTGACGAGCTGAACACCGTTGATCTCGGCCGATTCAAAACGAACCGTCAACTCATCCTGACCATCTTTGAGTTTGCGCTCTCCGCTGAAGCGCATGGGGGTCTTGTGGGTTGGGAAATCCCCGCCGATCAAGCCGGTTTGCGCCATGTAAACGCGGCTGCTGCTCTGGTCCAACAGCACCATGTTCTTTTTGGGATCGACCAAATCGCTGTGCTTGGTGAACTCGCTGCGCACCAATGAACCGCCCTCGGTGTCAAAGCTGAGTTTGAGCACGTCGGTTTCGATCTCGATTTTTTCACGGGCAGCTGCCGTGGTGCTGGATCCCGAGGTGGGCACCTGTCCTGGCGATGCTGCGACGGGCGCCGTGGTGGCCGTTGGCAATGCGTTGGCGCCGGAAGTGACCGCAGCAGGTGCAGGGGCAGCAGCGGGCGCGGTTAATTCAGGCTTGGGGAAAAAAGTGGCTTTTTTCCCGTTGTGCAGTTGCCATTGGTCCCAAAGCAGAACCAGGGAAAAACCAAAAATCACCCAAAGGATGGTGCGACGGATATCGTTCATGGGGTCTTCTTTGACGACGTAGAGGGAAACAAAGCAGAGAACAAGCGGGGTGCTTGCGTGGGAACAGGATCATGGCCGCCCTTGCACCAAGGGCTGCACCGCACCAAACGGTGCAGAGTCAGGTAGCTGCCAGCAGCGGCGCCATGCAAGGACAATGCGTCCAAAGCATAGGCGGAGCAAGTGGGCTCGAACCTGCAAGATGAGCCCAGCCAAGGGCTGAGCAGCAAGCGGTAGCCGCGCACCACACCCATCAAAAGGCGCTGAATGGTCATGCGGTGTCCTTTGGCTGAGTGGGTTGGAGCGCTGCGCGTTCAAAAAGCTGTTCGAGCTCAAGCCGTACAGCCAACTTGAGTTGGTCAGATGTGGCGCTGATGAACAACTTGCGGTCAAACGTGGTGCGAAGACGCACCACATGCGCAGCCACAGGCAAACGTTCGCCATAGCGTTCGCTCACGTTGTAAATCTGCCTTTTGATGGCGTTGCGGGTCACGGCGCGCCGCGCCCAGCGCTTGGGCACCATGGCACCCAGCCAAACACCAGACAAGTCAAAAAGGGCCTGCTCCGGTGAGGGTGCAGGCCCGATGTGTTCGGCGGGGGCCGATGGGTTGTCTGTGGGCTTGGACAGGTTCAAGCGGTGCAACGCAAAATGCGCTGTCCGAGAGACCGTACCACCCGCCAGGGCAGCCTGAAACTGTGGGCGTGTTTTTAAACGCTGCACGATGGCCATGCCCCGATTGCAACCGCCCGAAGTGGCGATTGGCCACGAACAGACGGCTGAACAGTCATTAGACAGCCAGGCGCTTGCGGCCTTTGGCGCGGCGAGCATTGATCACAGCGCGGCCGCCACGAGTTTTCATGCGAACCAGAAAGCCGTGGGTGCGGGCGCGACGTGTCTTGGATGGTTGGTAGGTGCGTTTCATAACTCTTCCTTTGTGCCCAATGCCATGAATCAGCTTTGGGCGAAACCCAAGATTATCGCAAACTTTCAGGCCAGCGGCAAACAAACTGTATTTTTGTCCATCAGGGTGTGTCCGGAGTGTTCGAGCTTGGATGTGGTTTATGATCAACTTTCTTTTCGATACAGCATGTGGATAAGCTCTTGATAAAGCCCATCGTTCCGTGCATCGTGACCACTTCTGTCCACAATAAAAAAGTACGCAATGACCGAGGGAATGACTCCGGAATTTCAGGCCGATCCAAGCCCATCCTTGTGGCAAGCCTGCGTCGACGACCTGGCGCGAGAGTTGCCAGAGCAGCAATTCAACACCTGGATCAAACCGCTCTCGGCACAGGTGTCCAAAGACCATCAAACAGTCACCATCTATGTGGCCAACCGTTTCAAGTTGGACTGGATTCGTGCCCAATATGCGGGCCGTCTGAGTGCTTTGCTTGAGAGCCTCCAAGGTCACCCTGTCAAGCTTGAGTTAGCGATCACTCAGCGCGAAAGCGGCATCAGGACTTCAAAAGCCTCAACGCCCTCCTCTATGGACATGCCGGTGGCTTTGGCGGTGGTGGCCGACGAGGCGGCGACCAACCCCTTTCGCAATCGACTCAACAGTGCCTTGAATTTCGACAACTTGGTCGAAGGCACGGCTAACCGCATGGCACGTGCCGCGGCCATGCATGTGTCGGGTTCGCCAGGGCATCTGTACAACCCCTTGTTCATCTATGGTGGCGTGGGTTTGGGTAAGACCCACCTCATGCACGCCATTGGCAACAAACTGCTGGCTGACCGCCCCGAAGCCAAAGTTTTGTACATCCACGCTGAACAGTTTGTGTCGGATGTGGTTAAAGCCTACCAGCGCAAGACTTTTGACGAGTTCAAACACCACTATCACTCGCTCGATTTGCTGCTGATCGACGATGTCCAGTTCTTTGCCAACAAAGACCGCACGCAAGAAGAGTTTTTCAATGCATTCGAGGCCTTATTGGCCAAAAAGTCGCACATCGTGATGACCAGCGACACCTATCCCAAGGGGCTGGCCGATATCCACGAGCGCCTGGTTTCGCGCTTTGATTCGGGCTTGACGGTGGCCATGGAGCCGCCCGAGTTGGAGATGCGCGTGGCGATTTTGATCAACAAAGCCATCAGTGAAGGCAGCGAGATGCCCGAGGAAGTGGCGTTTTTTGTGGCCAAAAATGTGCGCTCCAACGTGCGTGAGTTGGAGGGCGCGCTGCGCAAAATCCTGGCCTATTCGCGTTTCAACCAAAAAGACATCTCGATCCAGTTGGCCCGTGACGCCTTGCGCGATTTGCTGTCGATTCAAAACCGCCAGATCAGCGTGGAAAACATCCAGAAAACCGTGGCCGATTACTACAAGATCAAGGTCGCCGACATGTACAGCAAAAAGCGCCCGGCCAGTATCGCCCGCCCGCGCCAGATCGCCATGTACCTGGCCAAAGAAATGACCCAAAAGAGCCTGCCCGAGATCGGCGAACTGTTTGGGGGGCGTGACCACACCACGGTGCTGCACGCCGTGCGCAAAATTGGTGCAGAACGTCAGCAAATGACCGAGTTGAACCAGCAACTTCACGTTTTGGAGCAGACACTCAAGGGTTAAACCGCCATGTCCCCGTTCCACAGGTTTGTTTTCGGTGATTTGACCCCTATGAAGCCCATTTTCTGGGCAAAAAGCGGCGAAAATGCACCCTGTAGCGAAAATTTCGTCCTGATTTGATCTGAGACGATAAAAACCACCAAAGGTAGACAAATGATCGTCCTGAAGGCCACCCAAGACAAATTGCTGTCGGTTCTGCAATCCGTGTCCGGCATTGTTGAGCGCCGTCACACATTGCCTGTATTGGCCAATGTGCTGATCCGCAAAACTGGTCACGCACTGCAACTGACCACCAGTGACCTCGAAATCCAGATCCGCACCACGGCCGAGATGGAAGGCGATCCAGGCGATTTCACCACCACCGTGGGTGCGCGCAAACTCATCGACATCTTGCGCACCATGCCCGCTGACCAAACCGTCAGTCTCGAATCGTCACAAGCCAAGCTGATCTTGAAGGGTGGCAAGTCCAAGTTCACCTTGCAGACTTTGCCGGCCGAAGACTTTCCGCTGGTGCAAGAAGCCGCCAGCTTTGGCCCCGTGTTCAGCGTGCCGCAAAAAACCCTCAAGCAACTGCTGGGACAGGTCTCGTTTGCCATGGCCGTGCACGACATCCGCTACTACCTCAACGGCATCTTGTTTGTGGCCGAGGGCAACCGACTGAGCCTGGTGGCCACCGACGGTCACCGCTTGGCATTCACAGCCGCCACGCTGGATGTGGAGGTGCCCACCAAACAAGAAGTCATCTTGCCGCGCAAGACCGTGCTCGAGCTGCAACGCTTGCTGTCGGATGCCGATGGCGCGATCGAGATGCAATTCGCCAACAACCAAGCCAAGTTCAGCTTTGATGGCATGGAGTTCGTGACCAAGCTGGTCGAGGGCAAGTTCCCCGACTACAACCGCGTCATCCCCAAGGGTCATCGCAACAACCTCACGCTGGGCCGCCAAGCGCTGCTGTCTTGCTTGCAGCGCACCGCCATCTTGACCAGCGACAAGTTCAAAGGCGTACGCCTGAACCTTGAGCCCGGCACTTTGCGTGTGGCCTCGACCAACGCCGAACAAGAAGAAGCCGTGGACGAACTCGACATCGATTACGGCGGCGACGCCATCGAGATCGGTTTCAACGTGACCTACATCATCGACGTTCTGGCCAACATGGGCCAAGATATGGTTCGCATCGATTTGGCCGACGGCAACAGCTCGGCCTTGATCACGATTCCAGAAAACGACAACTTCAAATACGTGGTGATGCCCATGCGCATTTAAGGCCCGCGCCATACGGCTATAGACCTTATCGAAACCCGCGACCCCTCGCGGGTTTCGGCCATTCAAGCGACAGAGAAAATTGAACATGACCGACGAAATCAACCCCAGCGAAGACGCTTTCACCACCGCGCAACCCAAGATCGACGCCAACCAGGCGGGCGCATCCGAAGGCTACGGCGAAGGCTCCATCCAGATCCTGGAAGGCCTGGAGGCGGTGCGTAAACGCCCCGGCATGTACATCGGCGATACCTCTGATGGCACGGGCCTGCACCACCTCGTGTTTGAGGTCGTTGACAACTCGATCGACGAAGCGCTGGCGGGCCACTGCGACGACATCGTCGTCACGATCCACAGTGACAACTCGATTTCCGTGACCGACAACGGCCGCGGCATCCCCACCGGCGTCAAGATGGACGACAAGCACGAGCCCAAACGCAGTGCTTCCGAAATCGCTTTGACCGAACTCCACGCGGGCGGCAAGTTCAACCAGAACAGCTACAAGGTTTCGGGTGGCTTGCACGGCGTGGGCGTCTCGTGCGTGAACGCATTGAGCAAATGGCTTCGCCTGACCGTGCGTCGCGAAGGCAAAGTGCACCAGATTGACTTTGCCAAAGGCTTTGTGCAAAACCGTTTGCTCGAAACTGTGGATGGCATCGAAGTCTCGCCCATGCGCGTCACCGGTGCCACCGACAAGCGCGGCACCGAAGTGCACTTCTTGCCCGATGTCGAAATCTTCACGCAGAACACCGATTTCCATTACGAAATTTTGGCCAAGCGTTTGCGCGAGTTGTCTTTCCTCAACAACGGCGTTCGCATTCGCCTGAAAGACGAACGCAGCGGCAAAGAAGACGACTTCTCAGGTGCCGGTGGCGTCAAAGGCTTTGTCGACTTCATCAACGCCAACAAAAAGGTGCTGCACCCCAACGCCTTCCACGCCATGGGCGAGCGCCCAGCCGACAGCTATGGCGGCATCCCCGGCACAAGCATCGGTGTTGAAGTGGCCATGCAGTGGAACGACGGCTACAACGAGAACGTGCTGTGCTTCACCAACAACATCCCGCAGCGTGACGGTGGCACCCACCTCACGGGCCTGCGTGCCGCGATGACCCGCGTGATTGCGAAGTACATCGAGAAAAACGAGATCGCCAAAAAGCAAAAAGTCGAAGTCAGCGGCGACGACATGCGCGAAGGCCTGTGCTGCGTGTTGAGCGTCAAAGTGCCCGAGCCTAAATTCTCCAGCCAGACCAAAGACAAGCTGGTGTCGAGTGAAGTGCGCGCTCCGGTGGAAGACATCGTGGCCAAGGCCTTGACCGACTTTTTGGAAGAGCGCCCCAACGACGCCAAGATCATCTGCGGCAAGATTGTCGAAGCCGCCCGCGCCCGCGAAGCCGCCCGCAAAGCCCGCGAAATGACACGCCGCAAAGGCGTGCTCGACGGCATGGGCTTGCCCGGCAAACTGGCCGACTGTCAAGAAAAAGACCCGGCCCTGTGCGAAATCTACATCGTCGAGGGTGACTCCGCCGGCGGCTCGGCCAAGCAAGGCCGCGACCGTAAATTCCAGGCCATCTTGCCCCTGCGCGGCAAGATCCTGAACGTCGAAAAAGCCCGCTACGAAAAGCTGCTCACCAGCAACGAAATCGTCACGCTGATTACCGCCTTGGGCACCGGCATTGGCAAGGCCAGTGCCGAATCCGGCAAGAGCGGCACCGACGACTTCAACGTCGACAAACTGCGCTACCACCGCATCATCATCATGACCGACGCCGACGTGGACGGCGCCCACATCCGCACCTTGCTGCTGACCTTCTTCTACCGCCAAATGCCCGATCTGGTGGAGCGCGGCCACATCTACATTGCCCAGCCACCGCTCTACAAAGTCAAGGCCGGCAAAGAAGAGCTGTACCTCAAAGACGGCCCGGCGCTCGACGGCTTCTTGCTGCGCATCGCGCTCAAAGACGCCAGCATCAGCACCGGCGGCGCTGCGCCCCAAGTGCTCACCGGCGAAACGCTCGAAGCCCTGGCCCGCAAGCACCAAGTGGCTGAACACGTCATTGCCCGCTTGTCCAACTTCATGGATGCCGAAGCCCTGCGTGCCATGGCCGATGGCGTGTCGCTCAATCTCGACAACATGGAGCAAGCCGCCGCCTGCGCCCCAGCGCTGCAAGCCAAGCTGCGCGAACTCAACACCACCGGCATTCCCGCCGAAGTGAGCGCCGAGTTTGATGTGCGCACCGACAAACCGATTCTGCGCATCAGCCGTCGCCACCACGGCAACATCAAGAGCAGCATCATCACGCAAGACTTTGTGCACGGTGCCGACTACGGCGCATTGGCCGAAGCGGCCGAGACCTTCCGCGGTTTGCTCAGCGAAGGTGCTAAAGCCCAGCGCGGTGAAGGCGAGCGCCAGAAAGAAGAAAAAGTGGGCGACTTCCGCCAGGCCATGCATTGGCTCATCAGCGAAGCCGAACGCACCACCAGCCGCCAGCGCTACAAAGGCTTGGGCGAGATGAACCCCGCCCAACTGTGGGAAACCACCATGGACCCCACTGTGCGCCGCCTGCTGCGCGTGCAGATCGACGACGCCATCGAAGCCGACCGCGTGTTCACCATGCTCATGGGCGACGAAGTCGAGCCACGCCGCCACTTCATCGAGAGCAACGCGCTGCGTGCGGGGAACATCGATATTTGAGTCGGTGAGCGGCTGAAGTCACGCCAGCAACGGCCACAGAGCCGGGCGGGTTCAGTGTTAGGTCAGGGAGGCTAGAGACCATGTGTTTATTGAATGGCCCCAGTGTGGGCATATCCAAAAGAAAAAGCCCGCACGAGGCGGGCTTTTCAGACTTCATCTGTCCTCGGGGGGAGCTTTCGCCAACGTGTCCCAAGGCTAGTTTAGCAATTCTAAGCTGCCAGACGCCATGAAGTCAATCGCCGAACCTGATAACGATGCTGCACAAGCCATCAAGGCTACTCTATCCACGCCAAGGATCGAAACCTATGAGGCAGCCACTCCGGGTGATCCAACGCTGTCAAGTGCGCTGGCTTTATATGCATGGAATGCTCAAGTATCTGCAGCTTTGCTGGCACCTTTGCACATTTGCGAAGTTAGCATCCGCAATGCAATTTCTGAGGCGATTGCTGCTGCCCATGGACCGCAATGGCCATGGAGCGCCGGCTTCGTTCGTAGCCTGCCGAACCCAGTGGTCGGGTACAACGCTCGCTCTGACCTGTTGTCCACCAGGATGAACAAAACCACAACAGGTCAGGTCATTGCTGACTTGAAGTTTGTGTTCTGGCAAACCATGGTCACCAGTCGCTTCGATGCCAGGTTATGGGCATATCACCTTCGCAAAGTGCTGCCTCATGCAGACGACAATAAGACCACCGCACAAATTCGTGCCATGGTCTATGCAGAGCTTGAACAAATCAGGAAGTTACGCAACAGGATTGCGCACCATGAACCAATTTTCCAACGCAACCTGGCGGCTGATTTTCAGAAAATTCATGATCTGATCGCTGTCCGTTGCCCCATCACCGCCACGTGGATGCTGCAAAACCAAGGAGCTCAAGCGCTGATTTCAAACAAACCGGTTTGAAGTGCAAGCATGCTCATGGGCGACGAAGTCGAGCCACGCCGCCACTTCATCGAGAGCAACGCGCTGCGGGCAGGGAACATCGATATTTGAGTTTCAAAACACCGTCTTGCGCACCGCGTGTTCCCACAGCGCCATTTGTTCGGCCGCAAAGTCGGGCAGGCGCTGCGGGCTGAAGCGCCGCTCCACGCGCCACTGCGCGCTCAACTCGTCTGTGCTGGCATACACGCCGGTCGATAAGCCCGCCAAATACGCCGCGCCCAATGCGGTGGTCTCGGTCACTTCAGGGCGCACCACATCCAGGCCCAGCAAGTCGGCCTGAAACTGCATGAGCAGGTTGTTGACGCAAGCGCCACCGTCTACGCGCAGCTCTTGCACCGGGGCCACCCCCGCCTGCGCCAGATCGCGGCCCATGGCTTGCAGCAAAGCCGCGCTTTGAAAGGCGATGCTCTCCAGTGCCGCACGCGCAATGTGCGCCACAGTGCTGCCACGCGTCAGGCCGGTGATGGAGCCGCGTGCATCCGGTCTCCAATACGGTGCACCCAGCCCCGTGAAGGCGGGCACCACCATCACGCCGCCCGAGTCGGGCACGCTTTCGGCCAAGGCTTGCACCTCGCTGCTGTGGCGAATGGCGCCCAGGCCATCGCGCAGCCACTGCACCACGGCACCGCCCACAAACACGCTGCCCTCCAAAGCAAACTGCGGCGCGCTCTTGGGTTGTACCGCCACTTGCGCCGCGCTGGTGGTGATCAAACCATTTTGCGAATGCATGGCCGTGTGGCCCGTGTGCATGAGCATGAAGCAGCCGGTGCCATAGGTGTTTTTGGCCATGCCCGCGCCAAAGCACGCTTGGCCAAACAAGGCGCTTTGTTGGTCGCCCGCCACCCCGCCGATCGTGATGGCGTGGCCCAGCAGCTGCGGGCGCACTTGGCCATACACCGCGCTAGAGGCTTGCACCGTGGGCATCATGGCGGGCGGGATGCGCAAGGCCGCCAGCAACTCGGTATCCCAGGTGTGGGTGTGGATGTTGAAGAGCATCGTGCGCGAGGCGTTGCTCACATCGGTGGCGTGCACCGCGCCACCGCTCAGCTGCCACATCAGCCAGCTGTCGACCGTGCCAAAGAGCAATTCGCCGCGCTCTGCTTGGGCGCGTGCGTTGGGCACGTTGTCCAAAATCCATTGCAGTTTGGTGCCTGAAAAATACGCGTCCACCAGCAAGCCGGTTTTGGCCTGAATGGTGTCGGCCAGCCCTTGTTCGCGCAGGGCTGCGCAAGCCGGCTCGGTGCGACGGTCTTGCCACACGATCGCGTTGTGAATCGGCTGGCCCGTGCCTTTGTGCCACACCACCGTGGTTTCGCGTTGGTTGGTGATGCCCAGCGCCGACACTTGGGCTGCGCTGATGCCGCTCTTGGCCAGTGCCTCAATGGCCGTGGCCAGCTGGGTTTGCCAAATCTGCATCGGGTCGTGCTCCACCCAGCCGGGCTGGGGGTAGATCTGCGTGATCTCTTGCTGCGCCATGGCCATGATCTGGCCTTGTGCGTTGAACACGATGCTGCGCGAACTGGAAGTGCCTTGGTCGAGGGCGAGAAGGTAAGTCATGGGCATATCGAACCATAATCTGTGGGATCAATACACTTTAATCCATGCAGACTCCACCCCCACTTGCACCACCCCTGCCCACCCGCCGAGCTGACCTCGTGGCGCAGTTGCAGGCCCACACCACCTATGACCTGGCCGTTGTGGGCGGTGGCGCCACGGGCTTGGGTTTGGCCTTGGACGCGGCCTCGCGCGGTTACCGCGTGGTCTTGGTGGAATCCGATGACTTTGCCAAAGGCACCTCGTCGCGGTCGACCAAGTTGGTGCACGGCGGCGTGCGGTATCTGGCCCAAGGCAAGCTTGATCTGGTGCGCGAAGCCCTGCATGAGCGCAGCACCTTGCTGCGCAACGCCCCGCACCTGGCCCAAGCGCTGCCCTTTGTCATGCCCACCTATACGTGGTGGGAAAAGCCGTTTTACGGCATCGGCCTGAAGGTGTACGACGCCTTGGCAGGCGCATCCGGTTTGGGGCACACCGAGTTTTTGTCGCGCCAAGACACGCTGGCTTGCTTGCCAACGGTGCAAGCTGCGGGATTGCGTGGCGGCGTGAAGTATTG
Source organism: Akkermansia muciniphila (assembly GCA_943331105.2). GTDB lineage: Bacteria > Pseudomonadota > Gammaproteobacteria > Burkholderiales > Burkholderiaceae_C > Limnohabitans_A. The sequence continues at coordinate 131,211 of CALQKH020000004.1, read as the reverse complement.
GGACGGGCAGTTCAACGATGCCAAGCTGGCGCTGGCGCTGGCGCGCAGCGCAGTGAGCCAAGGGGCCTTGCTGCTCAACCGCATGCGGGCCGAACGCCTGCTCTACATCGAAGGCCAAGTGACTGGCTTGCAATGCACCGACACCCTCACCAGCCAAACGCACGAGATTCAGGCGCGTTGCGTGGTCAATGCCACGGGGGTGTGGGTGGATGCGCTGCGCGAGCAAGACGGCAGCACGCAAGCCATGGTGGCCCCCAGTCAGGGCGTGCACCTGGTGGTGGACAAAAGTTTTTGGCCCAACCCAGAGGCCCTGATGGTGCCCAAAACCGCCGATGGCCGCGTGCTGTTTGCCGTGCCTTGGTTGGGCCAAGTGATCTTGGGCACCACCGACACACCGCGTGACGATTTGGCGCGCGAGCCGCTCGCTTTTGAAGCCGAAATCGACTTCATCTTGCAAGAGTCTGCGCGCTATTTGAAGCGCGCACCGGGGCGCCCAGATGTCAAAAGCATTTGGGTCGGTTTGCGTCCCTTGGTCAAACCGCCGCAAAGCGATGGCGACAACACCAAAGCCCTGAGCCGCGAACACACCGTGGTTGTCAGCCGTTCGGGCCTGGTCACGGTGACTGGCGGCAAATGGACAACCTACCGCGCCATGGCCGAAGACGTGCTGCAAAAGTGTGTGGACCACGCACGCCTGCTGCCACGCGGCCCGGCACAAACCGCGCACCTGCCACTGGTAGGGGCGGTGGATGCGGGGGCGGGGGCTGGCCCCGCGGTGTCTTTGGGCGAGGCCGAAGGTGCGCACAGCTATGGCAACGAACAAACATGGCTGGCCCAACTGCCCGGCGCCAACCACTGGCTGACTCCGAGCCTGAGCGAAGCCATGGTGCGCTTTGCGGCACGTTACGAATACGCACTGAGCGTGGAAGACGTGTTGGCCCGCCGATCCCGATTGCTGTTTTTAGATGCCCGACTGGCCGCGCAAACAGCGCCTGCCGTGGGCGATATCTTGCAGTCCGAAACCGGACTCGACCCCGATGTGCAGGGCTTTTTGAAGTTGGCGGCGCAATACCGCTTGGACTGAATCAACCGAAACTACGCCCTAGAAATCAAACCTCACGCGGCCATTCGACAGCGTCACCTTGTCGGCCGTTGTGTGGCAATGCCACGTTTCATAACGGCCCTCTGGCGTCACCATGGTCAAACTGCGCGGGTCAAAAACTGCCGCGCACACATGGTCGCTGGCACGCACCGACGCATAGCGAATCCATGTCACCCCAGACAGCGAATCCCTGACCAGAGTGGCCAGTTTTTGTGTTTCGGCGTAGTCACTCGGATGCATCCAGAGCGCTTGTGCCAAAACCCATGGGTGTGACAACAAATCCAAAGCACGCCCTTGCACAGAGGCCTCGTACATCGAGAGGTCTGTGACCAGCGTTTGTCTCATGAGTCCTGCGCTGTCTAGCAAAAAACGCTGACGCCAGTAAGCGATTTCTGCGCAGGCGCAATAAGCGTCATCTGCGCCGTACCAAATGCCCGGTGAGTTGACAGCACGAAAGCGCGACCCTGTTTGGGGCACATAGCGAAAAGGCGCCGCCAATAGATAGTGCAAACCGCTTGCCTGCGGTGGGAGCGGCGGCTTGCTCGCCTCCAGCATCTCTTCCAGCATCAGCTGCTCGTCTGCGGAGTCCACCAAGCGCATGGTGGCCGCAACGTACTGCGTCTCGACCATTCGGAACGCAGGCATGTGCAAGTCGGCACTGAACTCATGAACCCAATCCGGGTTCCATGAAGCCGATGACATCAAGCCGCACCCCGCATGCCATCCAAATAAGACAGGGCAGTCACAAGACCCTGGGGGGTTTCAATCAGCGTGGCCGGGATGCCGTTCAGCGCTTTGTTGTGGCTGCGCAGCCAATCCTGGCGCTTTTGCGCATCGCCGCCCACAAGAGGGTCCAAAGAGCGGAACAAACGCACCAACAGCAGCGCCAGTTGTCCCTCTTTAGACGCAGGGTCGATGCCCCGGCTGCCATTGGCAATGCGGCTGATGGTCGGCTCACTGAACCCGATCACGCGGGCCAAAGCCGCACTCGACAGATGCAACTCTTGGGCCGCGCGCATGGTGGCTTTGCCCAGCACCATGAATTTGTCTGGGGCAGTGACGGCATGGGTCAACATGGTACTCTCCTTGGTTTCTGTAGAAAGAATTTACCATAAACACGAAATATATGGGTTTTTACCAGCCACAGGCGTTCGCCCTGGGCATTGAGCAGCGGTTACAAATCTAGCCCTGCAAATTACCCCACCACCGCATCAAGCCCAAACACAATGCTCATAGGCCTGCTGCCCTGGTGCGACTGGTAGCGCACCCGGCCGTGGTACGTGAACGGTGCGGCCTTGCCGACAGCCAGCGGGTTGTCGCGCACAAAGAGGTGGATGTCGATGCCTAAAGCGGCGTGGCGGATGATGTCGTCGCCGCGTTTGCTGGTCGGGTCGGTGGCGTTCTGGCTTTGCCAGTGAAAGTGCGTGTCATCGATCCAGTGGTCCATGTACTTGTGCTCGTCAGCCCGGCCTTGTTTGTTGAGCGTAACCAGCAGGATGTGCGCCTTTTTCTGGGCCAGCACCACATGGCCGACAGAGAGCATTGCGTTGCTTCATCAGGTGGTTGAGCATCAAGCTGGTATCCCTGAATCATCATCAATCCGTTTAAGATCATCTCAATTTAAAAAATACGTACTTTAGGTAACGCGTGCAATATTCCAATCGTTCCTTCTATTCGGCACACATCAAGCAATTTGTGACATCAGATCACAACTTGGTGCTGGGTGTCTTGACTGAGAACAGTGGTTTTTCCATCGAGACAACCCAGCGCGATGCATGGCGTTCACAGATACAAATTCTTCAGAAAGAACTGAAACCGTTCACTGGCCGCGGCACCGTTTTCTTTGAGTTCATCGTGCCGCGTTTGGGCAAACGCATCGACGTGCTGGCCTTGATCGACCACGCCATTTTTGTCATCGAGTTCAAGGTGGGGGAATCGCTGTTTAACCGTTCGGCGGTAGATCAGGTTTGGGACTACGCGCTCGATCTCAAAAACTTCCACGAGACCAGCCACCACTGTGTAATCGCACCCATCTTGATCGCCACCCAAACAGAAGGCATCAGCGGTCAGATCGTCACCAGCCACCACAACGACGGTGTGCTTTTTCCCATCAACACATCCCCCGCCTTCTTGGCCACCACCATCGAAGATGTGTTGGCTTTTTCGTCGGGTGCCCAACTGGACGCTGCCGCTTGGGCCAACGGGCGTTACCGCCCCACTCCCACCATCATCGAAGCCGCATCCGCGCTTTACGGCAACCACTCGGTGGCCGAACTCTCACGCAACGATGCGGGTGAAAAGAATTTGGCGCAAACCTCGGTTGCCATTGCGCAGTTGATCCAAGATTCAAAGCAACGGAAGCAAAAGGCCATCTGTTTTGTGACGGGTGTTCCCGGCGCGGGAAAAACCTTGGTGGGCTTGGACATCGCCACCAAACACATGGACGCCAAGAGTGATTTGCACAGCGTGTACCTGTCGGGCAATGGCCCTTTGGTGGCTATCCTGCGTGAAGCCTTGGTGCGCGATGAAGTGGCGCGAAAGAAAGCCGTGGGCCAAAAGTTGCGCAAGGGTGAGGCCAGAAAAGCCGTTGAAGCCTTCATTCAAAACGTCCACCATTTCCGCGATGCGTATTTGTCGGACGAGCGGCCACCTGTGGATCACGTGGTGATTTTTGACGAAGCGCAGCGCGCTTGGACGCTGGAACAAACCACCCAGTTCATGGCGCGCAAAAAGGGCTACCCAGACTTCAATAGATCCGAGCCCGACTTCTTGATTTCCTGCCTTGACCGTCACCCCGACTGGGCGGTGGTCGTTTGTTTGGTGGGAGGTGGCCAAGAGATCAACACGGGAGAGGCTGGCATTCGCGAGTGGCTCAAGGCCATCCATGAGCACTACCCCGATTGGGCGGTGCACATCTCGCCGCACCTTCAAGACTCAGAGTACGGTGCAAACGAAGCGCTGATGCAGATGAAGTCGCGGGACAACGTTCACCACAACGACGATCTGCATTTGTCGGTGTCCATGCGCTCCTTCCGCGCAGAGCATGTGTCTACCTTCGTGAAGCACTTGTTGGACCGTCGTACCGATTTGGCCCAAGCCATGTTCCAAGACGTTCAGGCGCGCTACCCGATCGTGGTGACCCGCGATTTGGACAAGGCCAAGCGCTGGCTGCGCGACAAAGCCCGGGGCAGCGAGCGTTTCGGTATGGTGGTTTCTTCGCAAGCCGTGCGCCTGCGCCCCCACGCCATTGATGTTCGGTCCCCCATGGACCCCATCCATTGGTTTTTGGACGACCGCGATGACGTTCGGTCGTCTTTTTATTTGGAAGATGTGGCCACTGAGTTTCACGTTCAAGGACTAGAACTCGACTGGGCTTGTGTGGTCTGGGATGCCGACCTGCGCTTTGGCGAAGCCGACTGGGAATACCGTTCGTTTGTGGGCAACAAATGGCAAAAAATACACCTGGCACATCGCCAGATGTATTTAAAAAACGCCTATCGTGTCTTGCTCACCAGAGCTCGCCAAGGCATGGTGATCGTGATCCCGCCCGGCGATCCCGAGGACCCCACCAGAGCCCCGACTTTTTACGACCCTATTTTTGGTTATTTGACCTCTCTTGGTATTCACGCTATCTGAGCGAGCTCATGGACTGCAATCGCCGCTAAAGGGTTCCTTGAGTTTGGCTTGCTTGCGCAAATCGTTCGTTCTGAGGTTTTGCCTGAAGGTGTCGGGTGGCCTGAAGCATTCTTCTGGCGAGACCCAATACACCGTCCAGTCACCATAGAGCTTGCCGTCAAAGCACAGCAGGTCGCCGTTGATGGCCAAGTCCATGAGCGTGTCGTGGGTGCCTGTGAACAGTTGGGCATCTGTGGGGCTGACGAATTCCACATTCACCGAGCAGGCGTATGTGGTGTGAAAGTACCTGAGCGGCCCAATGGCCGGGCCATCGAAGCCCCAACCGTGCATGGCTTGGTTGGACGTGTCACGGCCATGAAACAAGCCCAGATACAAGCCGGACTTGCTGGGGCGAACGCCATAAACAGGCGTGGTGCTTGGGTTGGTTGCGGGGTGCATGTTGCCTCCATGTGAGTGAGGCAATCAGCTTAAGAAATGGGTGCAACTTTGTGTACCAGGGCTTTGCCTGGGTGCGGTGGGTTATAAAGTGCGCTCGGTGGTGGATGGCTACAACCACGACCTGTGTGACCTGATTGGCATACCATGCCATTCCTGTTTCAAGAAGGAGCCCTCCCATGCCCACCCGAAATGTCGTGCTGACTGATCACCAAGCTGCGCTGGTCGAGCAGCTGGTCCAAAGTGGTCGCTATCAAAATGCCAGCGAAGTTCTGCGTGAGGGGCTGCGCATGGTGGAGCAGCGAGGCGCCGAGGACGCTTATCGACTTGCGGCTTTGCGAAAAGCAGCCCAGGAGGGTATCGCCGATATCGACGCTGGGCGTTTCAAGACTTTTGAATACAAGCAAGGTTTGCGCGATCACCTGCAGGGCATTGCAGTCAGCGCTTTAAAGCCGTGTTAGCGCAGCTTGGGGGCGCTCAGTGTTTAACTGTCCAAGGATTGATCACGACCAGCCCCGCAGCCTCAAAGGGACTGGCGTCTCGCGTGGCCACCATGAAGCCATGTCGCTTCGCGGTGGCGGCGATGTAGCCGTCCGCGGTCGATATGGCGCGGCCCTCGGCGCGGGCTGTCGAAAGGATGTCTGCATAGGCCTGCGATGCGCTGGCGTCAAACGGCAGGATTCGGTCAGCAAACAAAGGAAGGATGCGTTGCTCTAGGCCCAGGTGCAGGGTCTCTTTGCGTTTGCCCACTGGCAGGGCAGCGATGCCAAAGCGCAATTCGGCCAGGCTGATGGCGGACAGGTAAAGGGTGTCGATGGATTGCGCATCGATCCACGACAAAACGCCCGCGTCCGCCGACAGCTTCAGTGGCTCCGAGATGACGTTGGTGTCGAGCAAGATCATTCAAACACCATGGGTTTTGCGGGTGTTTTGTCGCGCTCCATATTCAAGTCAAAGCCGCCAGCTTGTTGGCCAATTTCGGCCAGCAGCGATCCCAGTTGGATGCGCCCTTGAGGGCGTGCGGCTTGCTCCAGAATGGCGCGCACTTCGGCCTCGGTGCTGCGGCCCGCCAATGCGGCACGCTGTCGCAGAGCTCTGTGGGTTTCTTCGGGCAAATTGCGGATGGTGATGGACGACATGGCTGGGTCTCCTGAAGCAAGGCGAGAATGATATCAAAATTCGGTCATTGATATCAATTTTCTGATTTAAGGACAGAAAGCTCAAATGAACCGGGCATGCCTTCGAAAGGGTCTCGCTCATGCGTTGGCGTATGGCCGTGTGAGCTGCGTTCGACGCTGCCCAAAAAATCATCGAATCCATCCACCGCCATCACACCCCTCAGCCCCACCCCAAAGCTCTGAAAACCTTGCGCGTCCCATTTTGCGCTGCTGTCGATGTTGTCGTGTTGGTGGCCGTGCACCGTCATGCGCACGCCCATGCGGCGGGCCAGGGTGTCCAGCGCTTTGAAGCCGTGTTCGTGGTAGCCGGGCGCTTCGTGGGTGATGAGGATGTCGGCCTGCAGCGTGGCCAGTTGTTCCACTTCGTCGGGGTAGATGCTGGACCAGTGCTTGAGGTGCACGCTGCCTTGCCAGCGGTCTTGGTGCGGGGTGACGCGGGCGTGGTCTTCGCGGTTGCGAAACTTGGGCGCTTGCTGGTCTTTGGGGTACCACACCGCACCGCGAAACACACCGCCCAGCCCGGCGATGCGCGTGCCGCAGGGCAGAGTGACGACGCGGCCGTGCAGCTGCCGCTCGCTTACCTCGGGGTGCCACACGTTGTCAAAGTTGCCCGCGTGGTCGGTGTCGTGGTTGCCGTGGATGAACCAGACGCGCTCCCAAATCGCTTCCAGCTCAATGTGCAGCGGCCGTGCCGGCTCCAAGTCACCCAGCAAGATCACGGCACGGGCATGGCTTTCCAATGCAGCATCGATGATGTGCTGCCATTGGCCATGCGGGTCGCCGCAAAAGAGGAGGGGGCCGGGGTGTCGGTGTTGCATTGTTTGGAAAGAATAACCCCGAAATTCAAACATCAGACGTTGGATTTTTGGGGTTAATGCACTATGCATGCGCATTTCGGGAGATTGTTCTTTCATGTGCCCATCTGATCTGCTGTGACAGAGTTGAGTGAAGCAGGCTCGCTATAGTTTCATCAAGATGAATACAACAGACCGAAAAACTCCCATTCAACATGCGTTGCTTGCGCAAAAAAATCTTGCTCAAAGTGGCATGGTCGTTGACGGACGGGCCATGGCCGCTTATCTCAAGGATAAAGTTCGTGGGTGCTTCTCCAATAGACCAGAAATGCAAAGCATCACTCAATTGACTGTGCCGCGAACATGACCCCCATCGCCATCATCGACTTCGAAACCACGGGGATCTCGCCCAATATGGGAGACCGCGCCACCGAGGTGGCCATCGTCGTGCTCGAGGGCGGGCAGGTGGTGGACCGCTACCAAAGCCTGATGAACGCAGGGGTGCGGGTGAACCCTTTCATCACCCAGCTCACGGGCATCACCAACGAGATGGTGCAGGCCGCTGCCCCGGCCGAGCAGGTGATGCGCGAGGCGGCGCGCTTTGTGGGCGGGCGGCCGATGGTGGCGCACAACGCGGCCTTTGACAAAAAATTCTGGCAGGCCGAGCTGGCCCGTTGCGGACAGGACGCATCGCACCCTTTTGCGTGCACCGTGCTGCTGTCGCGCCGCCTGTACCCGCAAGCGCCCAACCACAAGCTGGGCACGCTGGCCGCGCTGCACCATTTGCCTGCGTCAGGCCGTGCGCACCGGGCCCTGGCCGATGCCGAGATGGCCGCGCATTTGCTGGCGCAGATGCAGCACGACCTGAAAACCCGCTACGGCTGCCAGCAGCCCGACCATGCTTTGCTGATGGGCCTGCAACGCACCAGCCGCCACATGGTGGGGCCGTATTTGAAGGCGCGGGCGCAGGGTTGAATAAAAGCGCATTTCAAGTCGAATTCGAAGTCGCATTCAAAGTCGCAAAATTTTCCGCATGATTTGGTAAATATCTTTACATGACATAGACTTGCGTCTTATGTCAAAGTCGCAAAAATTTCAGCTTTATGACCAACCTGCCCAGATGGAGCCCTTGCTGCCCGCTGAGCACCGCATGGGCCCCCTGCTGGAGCGTTCGCATGACCTGATCCGCAAGGCAGACCGTTTGTCGGGCTGGTGCCCGAGCGGGGCGCTGCCGGGGCTGCGTTCATCGTTGCGGGCCATGAACTCGTATTACTCCAACAAGATCGAGGGTCAGCACACCTTGCCGCTGGAGATCGAGCAAGCCCTGCGCAACGATTACGCCCAGGACGCCGACAAGGCCCGCCGCCAACGCATGGCGCTGGCCCACATGGCCACCGAGTCGCAATTAGAGGCGCTGTGGCCTGCGTGGGACAGTGCCCAAGTCTGGTCGCTGCAGACCGTCTGCGACATCCACCAGGATTTGTTCGCCCGCTTACCCGAAGCCGATCGCCAGCTTGAATCACCCTCTGGCCCGCAAACCTTGCAGCCCGGTGCCTTGCGTGAACGTGAGGTGAGTGTAGGGCGGCATGCCGCGCCCGCTGCGGCGGCTTTGCCAACATTTTTAGCGCGGTGGTCGGCTGTGTATTCGGGGCTGCGCCGCGGCGAACTTCAGCTGGTGGCCATGGCGGCGGCGCACCAGCGGCTGGCCTGGATTCACCCCTTTGCAGACGGCAACGGGCGTGTGGTGCGGCTGCACAGCCATTTGGTGTTGGGCCATATGGGCTTGACCAACGGTTTGTGGTCTCCTTTGAGGGGCTTTGCCCGCACGCACGAGGCGTATTACGCCAACTTGGCAGCAGCCGATGAACCCCGGGCGGGCGATCTGGATGGCCGGGGCAATCTGACCGAGTCGGGTTTGATTCGCTGGATCGATTACGTGCTGGGCGTGTGCATCGACCAAGTCGACTTCATGTCGGGCTTGCTGTCGCTTGATGGCATGAAGGACCGCATGGCGGCGTGTTTGGCCTACGAAGAAAACGTGGTCAAGCAAGGCGTGCGCGCCGAGGCTTTGCGAGCACTGCATTACCTGTTTGCGTCGCAGGCCGAGCTGGACCGGGCCGACTTCAAAGCCATGCTGGGTTTGGGCGAACGCTTGGCCACGGCGCAGGTGTCGGCTTTGCTCAAAAGGGGCTTGTTGGAAAGCGATTCGCCCCACGGCAAGCTGCGTTTGGGTGTGCCGCAGCACGCGTTGCGCTTTTACTTTCCGAGTTTGTGGCCGGAGGCCGAAGTGCAAAACTGAGGCGCTCATGTCATTGACTTGAGTCAACTTGGCCCATCGCCATTGCGCTTCAATCCGCTGTGTTTTGAGGTGCGGGCGTGTCACGCAAGTAACTCTGGGCGTCTTGTTGGGGACTATCTACAGGGTTTTCCCTTTTTGGCATGTGGGTATCGGGTGACATACTGATTAAAGTGGCAAAAACACAAAATTTGTTACTAAATAATTAACCCATTCAGGAGACCTACAAAATGTTGAAGTCGAACAAACGTGCATTGCTCAAGGCCATTGGCGCGACAGCCGTGGTGGCCAGCCTTCCAGCAGCGCCAGCATGGGCGCAGGCGCCCATCGTCCTCAAAATGGCACACGTTTACAACCCTGGCAACATTTGGTTTGAAACCGCTGAGGCTTACGCCAAAGCGGTCGAAACGCGCTCGGGCGGCAGGGTGAAAATCCAGATCGCGGCCAGTGGCTCGACTGGCGATTGGCCTGCCTCGATTGAGGGCCTGAAAATCGGCACCAACGACATCGTGTTGCAGTCGATTGGTACGCTGGACCGGTACAACCCCTTGCCCGGTTTGGAAGCTTATCCCTACTTGATCCGCGACCTGGATCACTTCAAAAAGGTGTATTTCGGCCCAGTGGGCGCCGAGTTCATTGAAGAGGTGGCCAAGAAGAGCTCATTCCGGATCATCGGTGCGGGCTACCGCGGTGCGCGTTGGCTGACTTCCAACAAGCCAGTCAGGACGGTCAACGACATCAAGGGCCTGAAGCTGCGCGTGCCGCCACTCAAGATGTACCGGATGACTTGGGATCTGCTCGGTGCGAGCCCTGTGCCGATGGGTGCAGCCGAACTGTTCACTTCACTGCAACAGGGCGTGGTTGACGGCCAAGAGAACCCCTTGGAGTTCATCGACAACTTCAAGTTCAACGAAGTTCAGAAATTCGCGATCGACACCCGCCACATCATTGGCGCGATGACCTGGATCTACTCGGATGCGCGCTTCAAGCGTTTGCCCGCCGATGTGCAGACCTTGCTCAAAGAAGAGGGCGACAAGGTGATGCTGGAGGCCAGCGACAAGATGGCCAAGCTGGAGAGCAGTTTGCGCGACAAGCTGTCCAAGTCGGGCATGCAGTTCAGCGACATTGACCGAGAGTCCATTCGCAGCCGACTCGGTGGCATCGCCAAAGAGTTCCCTGACCTGGCGCCTTGGGCAGCCAAGTTCGCGGCTGTCAAGTGATCCAAGCAGTTGGTGAGGCCGCTCAATTGCGGCCACCCAATGCTGCGATCGCTTGGGCGATGCGCATAGAGCGCTCGCTCGATGTGATCCTGGGCGTGATGCTGATGGCGGTCACGCTGGCGCTTTTCTACCAAGTATTTGGGCGCTACGTGATTGGCCGGGCACCCGCTTGGACGGAGGAGGTGGCCCGGATGTTGGTCGCTTGGATGGCCATGCTCGGCACTGGCGCATGTTTGCGTGAAGGTGGCCATGTGGCGGTAGGTGCGCTGGTCAATGCGGTGCCGCTGCGCGTGCGCTGGGTGCTGCTCGCTTTGCGTGATGTGGCTGTGATGGCAACTGCCGGTGTGATGGCTTGGGCAGGCGTGAGGTTTGCGATGCTCAACGCGGGCCAAGACTCTACAGCGTTGGAAATCCCGATGACGATCCCTTATTCAGCGATGGCCGTTGGTGCCGTGCTGCTGGCGCTGGTGCTGACGCTGGCGCGACTGGGCGGTCAGACGCCGGCCGTCGATTCGATCATGCCCGTGGAGTGAGATTCAGATGACGATCCTTGGTGTGCTGTTGCTGTCCTTGACAGTGCTGTTGCTCTTGGCGGTGCCCGTCGCGTTTGCGTTGGTGCTGTCGGCAACGATCGCGGTGATTTTTGTCGGTGGCATTGATCTGATGATCGTTCCTCAGCAGATTTATCAGGGGCTGGACAGCTTTTTGCTGCTGGCCATCCCCTTGTTTTTGCTGGCCGGCGAACTCATGGCGCAGGGGGGCATGACCGACAGGTTGCTGGGTTTTTGCAATGCCGTGTTTGGTCGCTTTCGGGGTGGCTTGGCCATGACCAACGTGGCTTCGGCCACCTTGATGTCGGGCATTTCGGGCTCGGCCATTGCCGACACCTCTGCGCTGGGCAAGGTGCTGATTCCATCCATGATCAAGGCCGGTTATGGACGAGGATTTTCTGCCGCACTGACGGCTGCTGCCAACGTGGTGGGGCCAATCATTCCGCCATCGATCACGTTTTTGATGATCAGTGTGTTGACCAATTTGTCACCGCTCAAACTGTTTGTCGCAGCGGTCATTCCAGGCATTCTTTACGCCAGTGCCATCATGCTCGTGGCGGTGGTGATCAGCAGGCGTCGCGGCTATCCGGCGGCGCAGGTGGTCAATTTGCCCGGTATCTGGCGTGAGTTCAAGCTGGCCTTTTGGGCATTGGCGATGCCGGTCTTTTTGATCGTGGGCATCCGTTCAGGCATTTTCAATGTGACTGAATCTTCCGCTGTGGCGGTGGTGTATGCGTTGTTGGTGGGTTTTTTCATTCACCGCCAATTGAATTTGCGCAAGCTGTGGCTGGCGCTGGTGGGGTCTGCACGCGGTACCGCGGTGATCATGGTCATTTTGGGTGGGGCCCAGGTGGTGTCTTGGTTCTTGGCGTACGAACAAGCACCGCAGCGCATTGCCGAATGGATGCTCGGCTCGATCGGCAGCCCCATCCTGTTTTTGTTGCTGGTCAATGTGCTGTTGTTGGTGGTGGGCACCTTCATGGAAAACGGCCCGTCTTTGGTCTTGCTGTGCCCGGTGCTTTACCCGGTGGCGGCCAAATTCGGCATTGACCCTTACCATTTTTCGATGATCGTCGGCATCAATTTGCTCATTGGGCTGATCACCCCGCCGGTGGCCATCAGCTTGTCCATTGGTGCGCTGATTGCAGGGGCGCGTTCGGACGAGGTCAATCGGGAAGTGTTGCCATTCCTGGCCGCAGCCATCTGCGTCGTGTTGTTGATCACCTTTGTGCCTGCGGTTTCTTTGTGGTTGCCGTCCGTGATCGGTGGGCGTTAAAAAAAGCTTTTCTGGCCGTTTTTCCTAGGAGTTCAAGACATGGCTTTGCGATTTGATGGCCGTGTGGCCGTGGTCTGCGGTGCGGGTTCTGTGGGTCCCGGTTGGGGCAATGGCAAAGCGGCGGCGGTGCAATACGCGCGTGACGGCGCCATGATTGCGGCCATCGACATCGAGTTGGACGCTGCGCAGGCCACCGTGGACCTGATCCGCGCAGAAGGCGGCACAGCAGTGGCCTGGCGTTGCGATGTGACCCAGCGCGACGAAGTGAATGTGGTCATGAATGAGATCGTGGCGCATTTCGGGCGCATAGATGTGCTGCACAACAACGTGGGCTTGCCTGCCATGGGCACCATGGAAACGCTCAATGAAGGGGAGTGGGACCACGCGATGGATGTGAACCTCAAGAGCGTCTTCCTCACCTGCCAGGCGGTGTTGCCTGTCATGGTGCGGCAGGGCAAGGGTGCGATTGTCAACATCTCATCGTTGGCCGCGATCCGTTACACCGGCTACCCGTACCCGGCTTATTACGCCAGCAAGGCGGCGGTCAACCATTTGACCGCGTCGATGGCACTTGAATATGCGCGCAAGGGCATCCGGGTCAACGCCATCATGCCCGGCATGATGGACACACCTCACATTTACAAAGCCATTGCGGGTCAGTACGCCTCGCACGAAGAGATGGTGGAAAAGCGCCATGCGATGTGCCCCACCGGTCGCATGGGCACAGGTTGGGACATTGCCAAGGCGGCCGCCTTTTTGGCGTCGGATGAAGCCCAATACATCACCGGTCAATGCTTGGCGGTGGACGGTGGATTTTCGATACGGGCGTGAGCCCTGCGGACCATCACCCCAAACCCAGCGGCAGTGCCGTCTTGTAGCGCACCTGCTTGAGCGCAAAGCTGGAGCGGATTTTTTCGACGCCCGGAATCGGTGAAAGCTGCTCCAAGATGAAGCGCTCCAGCGCCGCCATGTCGCGCACGGCCACGCGCAGCAGGTAGTCGCTGTCGCCGGTCATCAAATAGCACTCCATCACCTCGTCGTGCTGCGCGATGTGCGCTTCAAAGTCGGCCAAGGTTTCTTTGCTTTGGGTCTTGAGGCTGATCGAGATGAACACCGTCAGGCCCAAGCCCAGCGCTGCCGCACTGGCCAGCGCCACGTAGCGCTGGATCACGCCGCCCGACTCCAACGCTTTGACCCGGGCCAGGCACGGCGAGGGCGACAGGCCAATGCGTTTGGCCAGCGTCACATTCGACAGTGAGCCGTCGCGCTGCAGTTCGTCCAGTATCTTCAAGTCCATGTTATCCAGAATCATGTGCTGAATCTCCAGTTATTTCAGAATATTGTGCTTCAAATGAGGCTTCTGTTAATCCAAATACGCAGCACATGCGCCGCTGGTCTGTGTAAAGTTGTGTTCATGAACGCACCTTACGAACCCCATGTGAATGCGATGTTGCAAGCCCTCGACATTGACCCCCAAGAAACCGCCGAGTGGCGCGAGGCCTTGTTGGCGCTCATTGGCACCCAAGGCCCAGCGCGTGCGCGCCAGATCTTGGACGAACTGGCCATCGTGGCCCGGCAGCAACGCACGGGCTGGCAGCCGGATTTGAATACGCCCTACATGAACACCATCGCGGTGGAGGATCAGCCGGATTTCCCTGGCGACTTGGCCACCGAGGAGCGGCTGGTGGCCATCATGCGTTGGAACGCACTGGCCATGGTGGTGCGCGCCAACCAGGCCTATGGCGAGTTGGGCGGCCACATCGCCAGTTACGCCAGCGTGGCCGATTTGTTCGAGACCGGCTTTCACCATTTCTTCCACGCCCGCACCGAGCAGCACAAGGGCGACTTGGTGTTCTTTCAGCCGCACAGCGCCCCCGGCGTGTACGCCCGCGCTTTTCTGGAAGGGCGCCTGAGCGAGGCGGACCTGATGCACTACCGCCAAGAGATCACCGCGCCCGACAGCGGCGCACGCGGTTTGTCGAGCTACCCACACCCTTGGCTGATGCCTGATTTTTGGCAGTTCCCCACCGGCTCCATGGGCTTGGGGCCGATCAGCTCGATCTACCACGCCCGCTTCATGCGCTACCTGACGCACCGCCAGTTGCAAGATTGCAGCGGCCGCAAGGTGTGGGGCGTGTTTGGCGACGGTGAGATGGACGAGCCCGAGAGCATGAGTGCCCTGACCTTGGCGGCGCGAGAAAAACTCGACAACCTGGTGTGGGTGGTCAACTGCAATTTGCAGCGCCTCGATGGCCCGGTGCGCGGCAACGGCCGCATCATCGACGAGCTGGAAAAACTGTTTGCCGGTGCCGGCTGGAACGTGATCAAGTTGGTGTGGGGCAGCGATTGGGACGGCCTGTTGGCGCGCGACACCTCAGGTGCACTGCTGCGGGCTTTTGCCAACACGGTCGATGGCCAGATGCAGACTTTTGCCGCCAAGGACGGTCGCTACAACCGCGACAACTTCTTTGGCCAAAACGAAGAACTGGCAAGGCTGGCGCAAGGCATGACCGACGAGCAGATTGACCGGCTCAAGCGCGGTGGCCACGACATCGTGAAGATCCATGCGGCTTATGCGGCTGCGGCCCAACACCGTGGCCAACCGACGGTGATCTTGGCGCACACCAAAAAAGGCTTTGGCATGGGCAGCGCGGGCCAGGGCAAGATGACCACGCACAGCCAAAAGAAGTTCGACGAGCAAGACCTGATCGCGTACCGCAACCGCTTTGACCTGCCGTTGAGCGACGAGCAGGCCACGGGCTTGGCCTTTTACAAACCGGCCGACGACAGCGCCGAGATGCGCTACCTGCGCGAACACCGCGCCCGCCTGGGCGGCAGCTTGCCCAAACGCGAGACGACTTGCGACCGCTTGCCCGTGCCGGCCCTGGCCAACTACGGGCAGTTTGCGCTGCAGGCCGACGGCAAGGAAATGAGCACCACCATGGCCTTTGTGCGCATGCTGGGTAACCTGCTCAAAGACCCACAGCTCGGTCCGCGCATCGTGCCCATCGTGGCCGACGAGGCGCGCACTTTTGGCATGGCCAACTTGTTCAAGCAGGTGGGCATTTACAGCAGCGTGGGCCAGCGCTATGCGCCCGAAGACATCGGCTCGGTGCTGAGCTACCGCG
The DNA here is from genome assembly GCA_943331105.2 of Akkermansia muciniphila. Taxonomy (GTDB): domain Bacteria; phylum Pseudomonadota; class Gammaproteobacteria; order Burkholderiales; family Burkholderiaceae_C; genus Limnohabitans_A. The sequence goes on along the minus strand of CALQKH020000004.1, from coordinate 115,595 downwards.
AAGCCACCGACGGCCAAATTCTGGAAGAAGGCATCAGCGAAGCGGGCGCGATCGCCAGCTGGACGGCGGCGGCCACCAGCTACAGCGTGCACGGCTTGGCCATGCTGCCCTTCTATATTTATTACTCGATGTTTGGTTTTCAGCGCGTGGGCGACGCCATCTGGGCCGCAGCCGACCAGCGGGCGCGGGGCTTTTTGCTGGGCGCCACATCGGGGCGCACCACCTTGGGCGGCGAGGGTCTGCAACACCAGGACGGCAGCAGCCATTTGGTGGCGGCCACCATCCCCAACTGCAAGGCCTACGACCCGGCCTTCGCGGGCGAGCTGGCGGTGATTCTGGACGCGGGCATGCGCGAGATGGTCGAGCAGCAAGTCGACGTGTTTTATTACGTGACCCTGATGAACGAGAACTACGCACAGCCCGATTTGCCTGCGGGCGTGGAGGCCGATGTGCTGCGCGGCGGCTACCGATTTGGCGTGTACGGGCCGAGCGATGCCGCCCAGCGCGTGACCTTGCTCGGCTCCGGCGCGATCTTGACCGAAGTGGTCAAGGCCGCGCAACAACTGGCCGCGCGAGGCGTGGGTGTGGAAGTGTTGAGCATCACCAGCTGGAGCGAACTGGCGCGCGACGGCATGGCGCAAGCCGAAAACACCGGTCATTTGGCGCAACTGCTGGCCAGCACGCAAGGCCCGGTGATTGCCGCCACCGACTATGTGCGCGCCGTGCCCGAGAGCGTTCGCGCCTTCGTGCCCGAAGGCCGCCGCTACCGCACGCTGGGCACCGACGGCTTTGGCCGCAGCGACACCCGCGCTGCGTTGCGCCGCTTCTTTGCAGTGGACGCGGACAGTATCGCGCAGGCGGCGCAGCGGGCGCTGAAGTGAAGGCTTAACGCGGCGCGCTGAGGGTGACGCGCAAGCCACCTTGCGCTCGGTTGGCCAAGACCAAGCGCCCGCCCAAGGCGGTCATCAGGTTCAGCGCGATCGACAAACCCAAGCCCGTGCCGCCGGTTTGTCGGTTGCGCGAGCTTTCTTGGCGCACAAACGGTTGCAACACCGTTTGCAAGTCGGACTCGGGCAGGCCTGGCCCCTCGTCCTCCGCCACGATGCACCAGTGATCGGGCTGGCTGGGGTCTTGGCACAACAAGGTGACCGTGGCTCGGTGGCCGTAGGTGATGGCGTTGTGCACCACATTGCCCAACACCCGGCGCAGCGCGGCCACATCGGTGTTGACCAAACAATCGCTGTCCGCGCCCTGCGCTTGCACCGCCCAGCCCAGGTCTTCCCATTCGTTGAGCTGGGTTTGCAACAGCTGGTTCAAATGCACCGGTTGGCGCTGCGGCTGGGCATGCCAGCTGCGGGCCAGCGCCAAGCCGTCTTGCACCAAATCTTGCATTTCGCTCAGATCGGCTTGCATGCGCTGGCGCAGCGCCTCATCGCTGACCCATTCGGTTTTCAGGCGCAAGCGCGTCAGCGGTGTTTGCAAGTCGTGGGCGATAGCCGCGAGCACCTGGGTTTGCTGAGCCATGTGCCGCTGCAACTGGGCTTGCATGTGGTTGAAGGCCTGCGCGGCTTGGCGCACCTCCAAGGGTCCTTCTTCGGGCAATGGGGCTTGGTTGGGGTGATCGGCCAAGTCCTTGGCGGCTTGTGTCATGCGCTTGAGCGGGCGCGTGGCGTACACCACCGCCAGCCAAGTCAGCAGCGCCAGGCCCACAAGCACGGTCAGCGCCACCAAGCCCCAGTGCGTGTCGCTGCCAAAGCCTGGCCTGCCCATGGCCCCATGTGGGGGGTAAGTTGCGGGCAATCGGACATAAACCTGTGCGCCATCGATCAACAGCAGCGATACCCAGGTTTGTCCGCGCGAACGTTCTGGGTGGTGGCCATCAGCATCGCCATGTCTTTGTCTATCGTGCAGTGGCGTGAAGTGCTGCACAAGTGGCTGGCGCGGCGCCAATTCGCTGGCCAAATAAATCGCCAAAGGTCGAACATGGGGCGGCAGTGGGGTGGCGTTTGGTGACCACGCCTTGGGTGGTACAAGACGCCAACGCTCGCGGCGCTTGCCCTGCCCCTTGTCTTCTAGCCACTGCTCGCGTTGGGCAGGGCTCAGGGTGTCGAGCCAATCGGCCGATGCTGCCAGCTCTTGCGTGAGCTTCGCATGCAACACGACTTGTCCACGCACCGTGCGCTCGTCCAGCGCGAGCCAAGCTGCCGCAGCCAGCACCAGAGTCAAACCCATCAGCCACACCCACAACAAGCGCGCAAACAGACTTTGCGGCCAGATTTTTTTCAGCACCGCCATCATTCGGCTTGTACCTCGGTGGCCAGCACATACCCTTCGCTGCGTACCGTTTTGATCAATCCCAATCTGCGTGCGGGTTCGCCTAAGCGCAAGCGTAGGCGGCTGATGAGCAGGTCGATGGAGCGGTCAAACGCATCGCCCGATCGCCCTTGGGTCAGTTCAAGCAGCTGCTCTCGAGACAGCACCTTGTTGGCATGGTTGAGCAAGACGTGCAACACACGGTATTCGCCCGAGGTCAGCACCAACAAAATCCCATCGGGGTTGCGCACCTGGCGAGTCAAGGCATCGAGTGTGTAGCCCGAAAAACGCCACCGGTTGGGGCTGTTTGTGGTTTGTAAATTTGCGGGTAAGGCGCGCGAGCGACGCAAGATGGCACGAATGCGCGCCAACAATTCGCGCGGGACAAATGGCTTGCCCAAGTAATCGTCTGCGCCCATCTCTAGACCCAAAATGCGGTCTGCGTCGTCGGTGCGGGCTGTGAGCATGAGAATGGGCAGCTGTGCATATGCGCTGCCGTCGGCGCGCAAGTTGCGGCAAATTGTCAGGCCGTCTTCGCCAGGCATCATCACATCGAGCACCAACAGATCCACACGCTGCATCTGCAGCATGCGGCGCATCTCATGGCTGTTGGCCGCGGTGCTGCACTGGATGCTGTTTTGCTCCAGGTATTTCGCTGTCAATTGCCGGATTTCGGGGTCGTCATCAACCAGCAAAACATGGTCTGGGGTGGGCGTCATGTTGTCATGATACGGGCGCCCTGAAGGTTTTTTGTATCAAAAGATGTCTGGAGACCGCGCAGACACATGTGCTTGCAAAATGCCGTGCCAGAGACACTTCTTTTGTGTCCGCACGCCTTTCAATACACCGATCTGACGTTCGTCAGAGACCGCCAAGAGCGGATTCACACCTTCAAGGAGTTTGAAATGAAAAAGCAATTGATCTGGATTTTGTCGGCTGCTCTGCTCGGCGGCGCCAGCATGACGGCCATGGCCTCTAACCACGGCATGGACAAACACCATGAGCACCGCAGCCTTGGCAAACGCTCAGTTGGCCAAGGTGTAGAAGCCCGACTGGCCAAGCTGGAAGGGGCTTTGAAACTAGAGGACGCACAGCGCCCCGCCTGGAACGCCTTTGCCAATGACATGAAGGAATTGTCCGAGGCCCGTGCGAAGCAACGCAGCGCCATGCACGATGCCATGAAAAAAGCCAAGGACGATAAGACCATGGGCGCGACCGAGCGCATGGAGGCGATGGACCAAATGATGCAGGTCCATCAAGCGCAATTGGCCAAAATGAAACAGGTCACACAAACCCTGTTGCCTCAGCTCAACACGGCACAACAAATCGTTTTCAATGCTGAGTGGTCTGATGCGTTAGGGCACAACGGCCGTCAACACCATGGCCATGCTGGCAAAAGAGACCATCGAGAAGCCTGCAAAAGCTAACCCTGTCAGCTTGTTGCCTGCACAACCGCCAGGTAAGCCTGGCGTGTTTCGGGGCTGACCGCATCGAGCGCTTGCTCGTAGCGGGTCTGGTGCTGGGCCAGCATGCGGGCCGAGGCGATGGTTTTGGAGCGGCAGAACCAGTGGCAGCTGTGCTGCATCAAAAACATCTCGCCCATCATGCGAAATGACCGCGCTTTGTTGGGCAGACCTTCACGGTTGTCTACGGCGCGCTCTATGCCTTTTGCGTGCACCTCCAGCAGGCGGCGCATGTCAAAACAGACCTTGGGCGAGAGTTGGTCAATGAAAGGCAGGGCCAGCTTGAGGCCACGCGAAACGGGGGCGGGAAGTTGGGCAAATTCGCGGGCCAAGAGCTGAAAGTCAGCGGCCAGTTGTTGTTCGGCTTGTTCTTGAAGTTGAAAGATGTGCTGTTGGCGCTCGGGGTCGCTCTCTCCCAAGGCCCTCATATAGGAGGTGGTGAGCTGCGACATGAGTTTTTCAATTTGGAAGGGGCGCAGCTGCTCGGCCAACAAGGCGGTGCGTTTGCGCTGGCCCTGCAGATTGAGCCAGTGAATGCCAATGGCCGAAATGAACAACAGACTGATGAATTCCATAAATTTAAAAAGTTTCCGGCCAAATTTGCTTGAGTACCAAGTGTAGTGAGTGGATGCACCCACACAGGCAAAGGCCCTGCGCGCGTGATGGCTCAGGGCTGAGGCTTGGCTTTCAGCGCCTTGGCGCGCACAGACGACCAATTTGAGAGTGGACTCTAAAGTGCGGGTTTTCCATTGCTTTGTCCGCTTCATGCTGTTCAAATTGCTGCATTGCAACAAAACCTTTCAAGGAACACACCATGAACTTCAACGCCGACCAATTCGCCGCCACCCAAAAAGCCAACATCGCTGCTGCTGCAGATCTGTCGCAAACCGCATTTGCCGGTTTCGAGCGCTTGGTGGAACTCAACATGGCCGCTGGCAAAGCCGCTGTGGGCGAGTCTTTCGCCAACATGCAAGCCTTGATGGCCGCCAAGAGCCCTCAAGACCTGTTGGCTGTGCAAGCCGCTTTGGTCCAGCCTGCCATCGAAAAGTCGGTCTCTTATGGCCGTCACATCGCTGACATCGCCAACAGCACCAGCGCCGTGTTCACCAAGGCCGTTGAAGGCAAGATGGCCGAGTCCGAGAAGGCTGTCAAAAGCCTGGTCGAGAGCAGCCTGAAGAACGCTCCTGCTGGCTCTGATGCCGCTGTGGCCGCCATCAAGACCGCTTTCGAAGCCAGCCAGACCGCTGCTGAAACCCTGAAAAAAGTGGCCAAGCAAGCGGCTGAAAGTGCCGAGTCCAGCATCAAAGCCGCGCAAGCTCAAGCCGAAGCTTCGGTCAAAGCCGCCATGTCCAAGGTGAAAGCCAAGGCCTAAGCGTTCGCTCAATCAGCTGGCGCTGGTCGCCTGCTTTCTACAATCAGGGTGTCTTTGACACCCTTTTTGTTTTGGATTCCACCATGCACGCAGCATTTTCAGAGCCTTCAGTCCCCATTTTGTTCATCGAAGGCGGCGTGGCCACCATCACCTTGAACCGCCCGGCCCAGCGCAACCGCTTGGAAAACGCCGACCTCAAGGCTTTGTTGGCCCACTTACACACCGTGAACCGTGACCTCGAGGTGCGCGTGCTGGTGCTGACCGCCAACACGGCGGGCCAGCCCAGGCCGGTTTTTTGCGCGGGTTATGACATTGGGGGCTTTGACGAGCCAGGCCACGGGGCCACTTTTTTTGAAGAAATCCCGGATGCGGTGGCCGCCATGCGCCCGGTGACCATTTGCGCCTTGAATGGCAGTGTGTATGGCGGAGCCACCGATGTGGTGCTGGCGTGTGACTTGCGAATAGGCTTGCAAGGCACCGAGTGGCGCATGCCCGCCACCGCTTTGGGTTTGCATTACTACCCGAGCGGTTTGCGGCGTTATGTCAGTCGGTTTGGCTTGTCCGGTGCCAAAAGGGCCTTTTTGACGGCGCGGCCCTTTACGGCAGAGCATCTTGACGCGATGGGCTTGTTTGAGGATCTGGTCACGCCCGAAACGTGGTCGCTCACGCTCCAAAGCCTGTTGGACGATGTGTTGGCCTTGGCCCCTTTGGCCGTGGAGGAGACCAAAAAGTCTTTGCGCGAAATTGAAGCCGGGCAGGCCGATGAGGCTCAGCTGCGCGCGCGCGAACAAGCCAGCAGCCAAAGCGAAGACTTTGCCGAGGGGCGCGCGGCATTTGCCCAGCGGCGCAAGCCGGTTTTTGTGGGGCGCTGACCGGCTATCAAGTCAAAGCCTTTGCTGCCGATACTGTAGGTGGATGCTTTTTTCTTGGAATGGGTGCGCAATGGGTGCAAGTCGTTGGTGTGGGGTGCTGCTGGGCCTGTGGCTCGCGCCTTCGGCATGGGCTGGTCAGTACGTGCTGGCGGCCGGCCAGACCCAAACGGTGCCCGTTTCAGCGCGCGTGCTCAATGGCGAGCAGGTGTGCAATCTGGAAATCACCGTCCCCGGACAAGCCCCGTTTGAGCGCGTGGTGCGCGCGCCCTTTTTTGACGCACGCGTGGCGATAACACCCGGCAACGAGGCGTCTGTGCTGGTGCAATGGCGCGGCCTGTCTAGGCGCACGGCGGATGGGGTGATCAACGCTTGCCCTACGCAGGGTGACATGGCTTTTAAGGTGGTCCGTGACAACGCCTTAACGAAGGCCGTTTGGTCAGCCATGTTGGCCCAATTGACGCCTGCCAAAGCCGATTGTTTACGCGTGGGCATGGCCCATGAAATGGTGCGCCCGGAGTGGTTTGACTTCAATGACCCCCAGCCCAGCGCCGAGGACCTTCGCATTCAGCAGGTCTTCAACCAATGTGATGCGTTTTTGGCCCGTCCCAAAGCTTGGGGGGCGCAGAGTCCGGCCGGTCACGCTTGCACATTGGCCGGTGGCATCAAAACCCGCTGCGAAGGTTTTTTCAGCGCTCAGATCAATGGCAAGACCCAAGTCATCAGCCAAGAAATGGCCATCCAACGGCAAATGAGCCAGCAAGCTTGGACAACGGGTGTGCGTGAAATTGAGGGAGCCAAAAACAAGCGCGTGCAGCAAGAAAAAGAACGTGTAGCTCGCTTGCAAGCGGAAGAGGCGGCCAAGATTCAAGCCATTGAGGATGCCCGCTTGTTGGTTTTACAGCAGGCAGAAGAGGCCAAATTGGCCGAACAACGCGCAACCCAAGCCAAAATTGACGCACTCAAGGCGCAAATTGCGGAGGACAAAATTCGCAAAGAAAAAGAGCGGATTGAAAACCGGAATTGGTTTCTCAAACAAGTCGACAAATTGACGGGCAGTAACCAACCCGCGCCGGCGGAGGATCCCAAGCCAGCGCCTCCGGCAGGCGCTGCGCCAGCCGCTCCTTTGGCCGCACCGCCAGCAGCACCTCCAGGAGCACCTCCAGCAGCAGCACCTCCGCCTGCGGTTCCGGCCGCAGCACCGCCCCCAGCATCTCCGGCCGCTCCTTCGCCAACAGCTACGCCTGCTCCTGCGAAGTGAGGGGTTGCTCGATCTGAACTTTCAGGGGGATGGGGGCTGAGCGCGGCCGGCTGACCAAGCCGTGCCCATCGAGGCGGTCATGACGAGTGCAATGGCCAAGCCTTGTGACAAGGTCAGGTGTTCGGCCAACACCAACCAGCCAGCGAGTGCGCCCACAGCAGGCTCCAAGCTGAGCAAAATGCTGAAGGTGTTTTTGGGCAAGTGGTTGAGCGAGAACATTTCAAGCGCATACGGTATGGCACTGGACAACAAGGCCACAGCCAAACCAGCGACCAGCCATTGAGGGTCCAGCATGGCTGTGCCCGCATGGTAAATCCCGATGGGGGCCACTACGATGGCGGCGGCCAGCATGCCCATAGGGGTCGCCATGCTGCCATAGCGCAGCGCCACGCGCTGGCCAAACACGATGTAAAGCGCCCAGCAAATGCCCGCCGAGAAGGCGTAAAACATGCCCATGGGGTCGAGCGCCGAGCTGGCATCGCCCCCGGGCAGGGGCAGCAACAGCGCCAGGCCAGCTATGGCCAGCGCAACCCAGAGCCAGTCGCTGGCTTTTTTGGAAGTCCAGACCGCCACGGCCAGCGGCCCGGTGAACTCGATGGCGATCGCTACACCAAAGGGTATGGTCTTGATGGCGCTGTAAAACAGCAGGTTCATCACGCCCAGCGTCACGCCATACAGGCCCAGCGGCAACGCATCGGCCCAGACCCACTTTCTGCGCCAGGGCCGGAAAACCGCCATCAGCATCAGGGTGGCAAAGATGATGCGGTAGGCGGTGGTGCCTTCTGCGCCCAAAGCCGGAAACAGGCTTTTGGCAAATGAAGTGCCCACAGCCAGAGACACCAGACTGCCCAGCAAGGCCAGCATGGCCCACAAACGCAAGTTCAAACGTGTCCTCTTTCTGCGGCGTCCAGCACAATGGCTTGGCCGTGCGGGGTGCGCTCGGCGGCATCGGCCCAAGCGTGTTCCAGCTCGTGGATTTGCTCAGGGGTGCCCAACTGGTGCTCGATCACCATCTGCTCCAGCGCGTTCAGCCAGTGGGTGTAGTAGAGGCTGCCGTCGTTGGCTTCGCCGCGCGCCTGACCCGTGCGGATCTCGCGGGTCAGGGCTGCGGCCCATTCGGGCCAAGTGAAGACGCCTTTTTCGTGCAGCTGCAAGGTCATGGCGAAGGCGTGGGCCTGCCAGGGTTCTTCAAACACCGCGCCGTTGTTGGCGGTGGCGGGCATGGGAAAGCCGTCGCCGCAAGCGCGGGCCAGGTCGTTCAGGTCTTGGATGGCGGAGTTCATGGGGCCTTGATCAGCTGGGGATCGCTTCCAAATAAGACTCCCAGGCGTCCACGCTCACCTGGTGTCCGGCTTCGGCCTGCGGGCCCCACAGCTCGGTGCCGTCAAACACCACGGTGTAGAGGTGCTCTGCCGTGCCGTCAAAAGGCGGCAGCATCTTGTTCACATGCTGGTCGGGCAACACATGGCTGCCGTGTTGCAGCACCACGGTGCCCACATGTCCGCGCACATAGCGCGGCAGCCGGGTGTGGCCTTGGGGGTTCAAGTTCAGGGCGCGCACGCGCTGCCCCACGGCAAAGCGGGGGGCTTGGGTGCTGGGCCGGTCGGCTGGGCTGCCTTTGGCCAGCGCAGCGTCCACTTCAAAGGCTTTGAGCACCCGCACGCCCGCCATGGGTGGCGTGATGGCTTGGCCTTGGGCCAGTTCTTGTTCAGTGATCAGGCCGCGCTCGATCAGCAGCTTTTGCAGCGCCTTGGTCCAGATGGCGTAGTACGGGCCTTGCACATAGTCCAGTGGGGGCAAAGACTCGCGGGCCGAGCGTGCCAGGTCGATGTTCCACAGGCCGCTGGCGCCCATGGCCACCGTCACGCCCAAAGCACGGCGCTCCCACTCGCCGTGAAAAAGCGGCTCGTTGGCTTCGATGTGAACCGGGCCATAGCCTTGCAGGCCGCCCATGTCGTGTAAGCCGTTCATGCCAGTTCCTTGGGGTGTAACTTTGGATTCAAGGCCAAGCCGGTGCCGATCATGGCGTCACGGGTGACCAGCTGGGCCAGTTGTTCTACGCTCCAGCCCTCGGTGCCTGCGGGCCGCTCGGGCAGCACCAAGTAGCGCACTTCGGCGGTGGAGTCCCAGACGCGGATGTTTTGGCCCGGTGGCAGGGTGACGCCAAAATCGGCCAGTACGGCACGCGGTTCGATCACGGCGCGAGACCGGTAAGCCGCGCTTTTGTACCAAACCGGGGGCAGGCCCAGCACCGGCCAGGGGTAGCAGCTGCACAAAGTGCAGACCACCATGTTGTGCGTCTCGGGGGTGTTGGGCACGGCCACCATGTGCTCGCCTTGGCGTCCGGTGTAGTCCATCGAGGCGATGGCGGCGGTGGCGTCTTGCAGCAGCCAGTCTCTGAAAGTGGGGTCTGTCCATGCGCGGGCCACCACTTTGGCGCCGTTGTGCGGCCCGACATGCACCTCGTAGGTCTCGATGATGCGGTCCACGGCGGCGGGGTCCAGATAGCCCTTTTGCGTCAGCAGGGTTTCCAAGGCGCGGACACGCAGGTCGTTCTCGCCCAGGGTGCTGTGTTCGTGGTCATGTGAGTGATCATGGCCGTGGGGGTGATCGTGTTCAGCGTGCATGGCGGTCTCCTGTCTGGTTGTCTGGGTTGCGCTTGAGTGCTGCCTGAATGTGACTTCAAGGGGTCTGACCCCGTGTAGCCGGGGCTTTTGGGGTCGATCATAGCGCCGCATACAATGGCGGCTTCGCCTGCGAAGGACGCGGGCGTTCCCTGTTTCAAACCGAATGTGATTTTTTGGAGACCCCATGTTCATCTCTTCAGCTTTTGCCCAAACTGCTCCTGCCGCTGCCTCGGGTGGTGACTTCCAGTCCACTTTGATGAGCATGCTGCCTCTGTTGCTGATGTTCGTGGTCCTTTACTTCGTCATGATTCGCCCTCAGATGAAGAAGCAAAAAGAACACCGCGCCATGATCGATGCCTTGGCCAAGGGCGATGAGGTGGTGACGGCGGGTGGTTTGCTGGGCAAAGTCAGCAAGATCGGTGACGCCTACATCGGCATCGAGATGGCCACTGGCGTTGAGGTCCAAATGCAGCGCAGCGCTGTGGTTCAGGTTTTGCCCAAAGGCACGATCAAGTAATTTTTCCCGATAAAAGCCTGCACGCGAGCCACCATGAACCGTTACCCGATCTGGAAGTACGCGATCCTTGTGATTGCCTTGTTGTTGGGAACGGTGTTCACGCTGCCCAACTTTTTTGGTGAGGCCCCTGCGGTGCAGGTGTCTTCTGGCAAGGCCACGGTCAAGGTCGACAACACCACCTTGCAGCGCGTCGAAGAAGCCCTTAAGACTGCGGGCTTGAATCCTCAGACTTTGGCCCTGGATGGTGCCTCGATCCGAGCCCGTTTTGACACCACCGATAACCAGATCAAGGCCAAAGACGCGATTGAAAAGGCCTTGATTCCAGACGCCAGCAACCCTTCTTTTGTGGTGGCGTTGAATCTGGTGACGCGGTCGCCTGCATGGTTGACCTCGATGGGTGCTGCACCCATGTACTTGGGACTTGACCTGCGTGGCGGCGTTCACTTCATGTTGCAAGTGGACATGCAGGCGGCTTTGACCCAGCGTGTCGAAGCCTTGGTGGGCGATTTGCGCACCACCTTCCGCGAAAAAGATTTGCGCCACGGTGGAATGAGCCGAAGCGGCCAAACCATTGAAATCCGCCTGCGCGACGCCAAGCAGTTGCAGGCAGCGCAAGACCTGATCGCCGCTCAGTTTGCAGACCTGCAAATCAATTCAGTGGCCGATGGCAATGAATTCCGTTTGACGGCCACCATCAAACCCGAAGCCGCCCGTTTGGTGCAGGCGCAGGCCCTGAAGCAAAACATCACCACCTTGCATAACCGCATCAACGAGTTGGGTGTGGCCGAACCTGTGATTCAGCAGCAAGGCCTGGACCGCATCGTGGTGCAGTTGCCTGGCGTCCAAGACACGGCCAAGGCCAAAGACATATTGGGCCGCACCGCCACCTTGGAGGTGCGCATGGTGGACGAAAGCACCGAAGCCCGTGCTGCCGAACAAGGCGGCATGGTGCCTTTTGGTGCTGAGCGCTACCTTGAGCGCGATGGCCGCCCTTTGATTGTCAAAAAACAAGTGGTGCTGACGGGTGACAACCTGACCGATGCCCAACCCGGTTTTGACAGCCAGACCCAAGAGCCTGTGGTCAACCTGACCTTGGACGGCAAGGGTGCCCGCATCTTCAAGGATGTGACGCGTGACAACGTGGGCAAGCGCATGGCCATCATCTTGTTTGAAAAAGGCAAGGGCGAAGTGGTGACGGCTCCCGTGATCCGTGCCGAGATTGGTGGTGGCCGGGTGCAGATTTCGGGCCGCATGACCACGGCCGAAGCCAATGACACCGCGCTGCTGTTGCGAGCCGGTTCACTGGCCGCGCCGATGGAGATCATCGAAGAGCGCACCATTGGCCCGAGCTTGGGTGCAGAGAACATCGCCAAGGGCTTCAACAGCGTGACCTGGGGCTTTGTGGTGATCGTGGCTTTCATGGCGATTTATTACGCCATGTTTGGCGTGTTCTCGGGCATCGCACTGGGCGTCAATTTGTTGTTGTTGGTGGCGGTGTTGTCCTTGCTGCAAGCCACGCTCACCTTGCCCGGTATGGCTGCCATGGCGCTGGCGCTGGGCATGGCCATTGACTCGAACGTGCTGATCAATGAGCGTGTGCGCGAAGAGCTGCGCAACGGCGCCAGCCCGCAAGCGGCCATCCACGCGGGTTATGACCGTGCGTGGTCCACGATTTTGGACTCCAACATCACCACCTTGATCGCGGGCGTGGCCTTGCTTGCCTTTGGCTCCGGCCCGGTGCGTGGTTTTGCGGTGGTGCATTGCATCGGCATTTTGACGAGCATGTTTTCCGCTGTTCTCTTTTCGCGCGGCTTGGTCAACCTTTGGTACGGCGGCAAGAAAAAACTCAAGACAGTGTCCATCGGTACTGTCTGGCGGCCCGAGGCTGGCACTGCGGTGAAAGCCGATTAAGGGGAAAAGACCATGGAATTGTTCAAAATCAGAAAAGACATCCCTTTCATGCGCCATGCCTTGGTGCTGAACGCGGTGTCCTTCATCACCTTCTTCTTGGCAGTGTTCTTTTTGTTCAGCAGGGGACTGCATTTGTCGGTGGAATTCACCGGCGGTACCGTGATGGAGGTGAGTTACAGCCAACCGGCCGACTTGCCCAAGGTGCGCGGCGTGATCTCGGGCTTGGGTTATGCCGAGGTGCAGGTGCAAAACTTTGGCTCGGCGCGAGAAGTGCTGATCCGCCTGCCAGTGCAAAAAGGCGTGACCACGGCCCAGCAAAGCGAGACCGTGCTCAATGCCCTGAAAGCAGCCAACCCCGATGTGACGTTGCGCCGCACCGAGTTTGTCGGCCCACAGGTGGGCAACGAATTGGTGGAAGACGGACTGATGGCGCTGGCCTTTGTGGTGGGCGGCATCATGCTGTATTTGGCCATTCGCTTCGAGTGGAAGTTCGCTGTCTCCGCCATCATCGCCAACTTGCATGATGTGATCATCATTCTGGGCTTCTTTGCCTTTTTTCAGTGGGAGTTCTCGCTGGCTGTGTTGGCAGCGGTGTTGGCGGTGTTGGGTTATTCGGTCAACGAGTCGGTGGTGATTTTTGACCGTATCCGTGAGAATTTCCGCCGTTACCGCAAGATGAACACGGTTCAGATCATCGACAACGCGATCACCTCCACCATCAGCCGAACCATCATCACCCACGGCTCCACGCAGATCATGGTGTTGTCCATGTTGCTGTTTGGGGGTGAGACGCTGTACTACTTTGCGCTGGCGCTGACGATTGGCATTTGCTTTGGCATTTACTCGTCGGTGTTTGTGGGCGCTGCCGTGGCGATGTGGCTGGGCATCAGCCGCGAGGACATGGTCAAGCCGGTCAAGAAAGACCACGACCCGAACGACGAGAACTCGGGCGCGGTGGTCTGACAGATCATCAGACTTATCCCTTGCACAAGGGCACCTTCGGGTGCCCTTTGTTTGGGGGGAGCAGTTGGGTGTCAGCTGCAGCTTTGACCTTGGCTTATGCAGAGCCTACGCGCTGAAACAGCCCCCCCGGCAAACGACCCACTTGCCCCCTCAGCTCCAATTCCAAAAGTTGCCCTTGCAGTTGTGCCGTACTCCAGCCGCATCGGGCTTGCAGCGCGTCGAGGCTCACAGGGTCATGGCCCAGTGCGCGCAGCAAAGACTGATCGGAGTTTTCCTCTTGGCTTTCAGGGCTTGGGACCGAAGCATCCAGACCGGTTGACAGGTCCAGCGGCTGTTGCGACAAGGGTGCTGGCATGTGCAGCTCTTCAAGCACGTCTTGCGCCGATTCCACCAATTTGGCCCCTTGTTTGATGAGCGCGTGGCAGCCTTTGGATTGGGTCGCGTGGATGGAGCCAGGGATGGCCATCACATCACGGCCTTGGTCGAGGGCTTGCTTGGCGGTGATCAATGAGCCCGATTGCAAGGCCGCTTCAACCACCAGCGTGGCCTGCGACAGGCCGGAGATCAGGCGGTTGCGCCGGGGGAAGTTGGGGGCCAGGGGCGGTGTGCCCAGCGGGTACTCACTCAGAATCACGCCATTTTGGGCAATTCGGTGCGCCAAGTCGCGATGCTGGCGTGGATACACCCGGTCCAGACCGGTGCCCACGATGGCGATGGTGGCCAGACCTGTCCCGTGGTGCCCCAGCAAGGCGCCGTCGTGTGCCGCGCCGTCCACACCCAGCGCCAGACCGGAGACGATCGTGAGCCCACTGGCCGCCAAACTGCGCGCAAATTCACGGGCATTGTCGGCGCCTTGGGGTGTGGGGTTGCGGCTGCCCACGATGGCCAAGCATTGCTCGGCTTTGAGGGTTGCCAAATGCGCGGTTTGTCCCATCGCGTAGAGCATCAAAGGAGGATCAGGAATGTCCAGCCAGGGCGCTGGGTAGTGCGCGTCGCCCAAAGTGATGACGCGGCCACCCAATGAGGCATGGTCTTGCAGCCACTTCAAGGTCTCTAGCGTGAGGGCGGCGCACCCCTCTGGCATTTGCACAAGCGCCTGCGCTTGTTTGGCATTGACCACTTGGCCCAAAACGGCTTCGCTTTGCGCAAAGATGGCTTGGGGTTCGCCGAATGCCGCCAGCAAGCGCCTGGCGCTTTCGTGGCCGACGCCAGGGGTGAGGCTCAGGCGCAACCAAGCGCCCCAATTGTGGGTGTCTTCATTCATGTGGTCTCCCTGCGCAGCCCTTGGGGCTGTCTTTGCTTTTTTGTAACATGCCCATTGTGTTGCAAAGTCAAGTTCCCGCCAAGAGCGACTTGCCAGAGCTGCAGCACCAGTCACTTTGTCATTCAACATGGCGCATCTGCTCAAGAGGCTCTTGTTTTTGACCAAAATGACCGAAAATACCTGCATTCCTTCTGATCTTTTGAACCATGGCCCTGCTCCCCATCCTTTGTTATCCCGACACACGCCTGCACAAGGTGGCCAAACCTGTGCAAGCGGTGGACGCCCGAATTCATGCGCTGATCGATGACATGGTTGAGACCATGTATGAGGCCGGTGGCATTGGCTTGGCTGCCACGCAGATCGATGTACATGAGCGCTTGGTGGTGATCGATACTTCTGAAGAGCGCAATCAGCCCATGGTGCTGATCAACCCCGAAATCACCTGGATGGGCGATGAGCGCGTCAAGGGCGAAGAAGGTTGCCTGTCTGTGCCCGGAATTTACGATGGTGTGGAACGCGCCACGAAAGTCAAGATCACGGCCCTTGACCGTGACGGTAAAAGCCGCAGCATTGAAGCTGAGGGCATGCTGGCCATCTGCATCCAGCATGAGATGGACCACCTGATGGGCAAAGTGTTCGTGGAATACCTGTCCCCCCTCAAGCAAGGCCGTATCAAGACCAAACTGGTCAAAGCCCAAAAAGCCGAGCGCTGAAGCGCTTTTGAATTCTCCCCCATGCGTTTGATTTTTGCGGGCACGCCCGAATTTGCCCAAGTGGCCATGGTTGCCCTGCACGCCGCAGGCCACGAGATCGTGTTGGTGCTGACCCAGCCCGACCGGCCTGCTGGGCGCGGTATGAAACTGCAACCCTCGCCCGTTAAGCAATGGGCGCTGGACCATGGCGTGTCCGTGGCCCAGCCCCGAAGCCTGCGATTGGACGGCAAATACCCCGAAGACGCCGCCGCTGCCCGTGACACTTTGCACGCTGCAAAGGCAGATGCCATGATCGTTGCTGCGTACGGTTTGATCTTGCCGCAGTGGCTGCTTGACCTGCCGCCCAAGGGTTGTCTGAACATCCACGCTTCTTTGCTGCCGCGTTGGCGCGGCGCTGCGCCGATTCACCGCGCCATTGAGGCGGGTGACACGCAAACCGGGATCACCATCATGCAGATGGATGCGGGTTTGGACACGGGTGACATGTTGCTGGTGTTGCCGTGCGCCTTGGCGGCTGATGACACCACTGCTGTGCTGCACGATCGGTTGGCCGCTTTGGGCGGGCAGGCCATCGTGCAGGCCCTGGCGGATCTAGACGGTTTGCCCCGACAACCGCAACCTTTTGATGGCGTGAGTTACGCGCACAAGATCGATAAATCTGAAGCGGTGCTCGACTGGACATTGAGCGCCGAGGTGCTGGCGCGGCGCATCCGGGCGTTTGACCCTTTCCCGGGCATGACCGTTCCCCTGGCGACGGCCACAGGTGTTGAAACCCTCAAGCTGTGGCGGGCTGTTGCCGAATTGGCTGACTCGACTTCTGGGCACGGTTCTCCACCCGGCACCGTGCTCAGCGCCGATGCTTCAGGTGTGCGTGTGGCCTGTGGCGATGGCCTGCTGTGCCTGACCCAGTTGCAGCGCCCCGGCGGTAAACGCCTGAGTGCGGCCGACTTCTTGCGCGGCTGCCCCTTGCAGCCCGGTCAGCGCTTGGTGGCCTGATGTTTTTTCGGCCAAGGATTTACCGCGATGCCCAGTTTTTGCAAGGCTTGCGCGACTTGGCCCCACAAGCGCCTGGTGTGGCGGCTTGGGGCTTGATGACGGGCGTTGCCATGGTCAAGTCGGGAATGAGCGTCTTCGAAGCCGTGGCCATGACCATTCTGGTATTTGCAGGCAGTTCGCAGCTGGCGGCGATCCCGTTGTTGGTGGCAGGCGCCCCGGCTTGGGTGATTTTGGCCACCGGTTTTTGTGTGAACCTGCGCTTTGTGGTCTTCAGCCTGCATCTGCGGCCCTACCTCATGCATCTGCCGCGCTGGCAGCGCATGTGCCACGGCTACTTCACCGCCGACATCAGCTATGTGTTGTTCACCCAGCGCTTTACAAAGCCCGGTGAGACCGATGCCGAGCGCACCGGGCAAGAGGCCTATTTGGCAGGCAATTACTTTCTGAATTGGAGCAGTTGGATCGTGGCCAGTCTGTTGGGCATCGGCTTGGCCAACCTGATTCCCCCAGAGTGGGGTTTGGGTTTTGCGGGTATTTTGTGTTTGCTGGGCATCCAGTGTTCTTTGGCCAGCTCGCGCATGCGCATTTTGTCAGCAGCCGTGGCTGGCGTCGCGGCGGTGGTGGCATACCACTTGCCGCTCAAGCTCAATATCGTGGTGGCGATTGCGGTGGCGGTGATCTTGTGCCTGACAGTTGAAAAAATTCGGCCAACACCCAAGGTGGCTGCATGAACGAGACCGACCTGTGGACCTTGACCGTCATCGTGGGTCTGGCCGTGGTGACGGTGGTGGCGCGCAGTTTCTTCTTTATTTCCAGCCAGTCTTGGCAGTTGCCCAATTGGGCTCAACGCGGCTTGCAGTACGCCCCCATCGCGGCACTGTCGGCCGTGGTCATTCCCGAAATCATCACGGTGCAAGGTGAGCTGGTCAGCACTTGGGAAGACGCTCGTCTTTACGCTGCCGTAGTGGGTGTGGTTGCTTACTTTTGGCGGCGTGATGTGCTGATCACCATCCTTGCGGGCATGGCGGTGTACCTGCCTTTGCGCCTGGGTCTGGGTTGGTAAGGCTTGCTCAACCCTCCCCTCAATGTGAGTTGCTGTTTACTTTTGATGCTGTCAGTCCTTGTCAGGCGCTGCTTTTAAAATACCTCCCGAATTCCCAGATACAGGACAAGTTCCCCCATGAATGTCATTCGTTTTTCAGATCTGTGCGCAAGTGGCCAAGTGGCTGGGCAACGTGTTTTTATTCGCGCCGACCTGAACGTGCCCCAAGCGGGCGATGGCAGCATTACCGAAGACACCCGCATCCGTGCCAGCGTGCCTTGTATTCAGATGGCTTTGGACGCTGGGGCGGCTGTGATGGTGACCTCGCATTTGGGTCGCCCGACCGAGGGCGCTTTCAAACCCGAAGATTCCTTGGCCCCAGTGGCGCAGCGCTTGAGTGAGCTTTTGGGCCGCAGTGTTTCCTTGCTCGCGCATTGGGTGGATGGCGTGACTGTGGCACCCGGTCAAGTGGTGTTGCTTGAAAACTGCCGCGTCAACAAGGGGGAGAAAAAAAATGACGAAGCGCTGGCTCGCAAAATGGCCGCGCTGTGCGACATCTATGTGAACGATGCCTTTGGCACTGCGCACCGTGCCGAAGGCACGACCTATGGCATTGCCCAGTTCGCTCCGATTGCCTGTGCGGGGCCTTTGCTGGCTGCTGAAATTGATGCGATTGGCAAGGCGCTAGAGGCGCCCAAACGCCCGCTGGTCGCCATCGTGGCCGGCGCCAAGGTCAGCACCAAGTTGACCATTTTGAAGAGCCTCGCGCAGAACGTCGACCAGTTGATTGTGGGCGGCGGTATCGCCAACACGTTCATGCTGGCTGCGGGTTTGAAGATTGGCAAGAGCCTGGCCGAAGCCGATTTGGTGAGCGAAGCCAAAGCGGTCATAGAGGCCATGAAAGCGCGCGGTGCCGAGGTGCCGATCCCCACCGATGTGGTCACGGCCAAAACCTTTGCGGCAGACGCTCTGGCCACGGTCAAGCGGGCCAGCGAAGTGGCTGACGATGACCTGATTTTGGACATCGGCCCAGAGACCGCTGCCAAGCTGGCCGCGCAGCTTAAACAGGCTGGCACCATCGTATGGAACGGGCCCGTGGGTGTGTTCGAGTTTGCGGCGTTTGAAAATGGCACCAAGGTGATTGCGCAAGCGATTGCAGAGTCCAATGCATTCAGCATTGCGGGTGGCGGTGACACGTTGGCCGCGATCGCCAAATACGGCATTGAAAAGCAGGTGGGTTACATTTCGACCGGTGGCGGTGCTTTTCTCGAAATTCTCGAGGGCAAGCAGCTTCCAGCGTTTGAAATTTTGGCCAAACGCGCAGCCCATTGATCTTCGATCTGTCAAACCATTGACCGCAACAAAAAACCCCGCATCGCGGGGTTTTTTGTGAATCAAAGCGGGCTTTTAAGCTTGGGCGGCGGGCGGTAAATTGCCCCTCACCGGGCTGGTCATATTGCCTTTGAAGTCGGTCCAGCATTCCCGGCTGAAGTCGTACATCTTGCAGTTTTTGGCGGTTTCGAAGTACCACTTCCAACTGAAGGCTTGGACGATGATCCGGCCAGGCAGCATTTCTTCCAATTTGGACTGGGCTTGCTTCAATCGATAAAGGGGGATGCTCATGTCCACATGGTGGGCTGTGTGCTCCATGATGTGGTGCATCATGCCGCCGATGTTGAAGGGGAACGTCAGGTGCACGGTGGTTGACACAAATGGCGCGGCCTTCGTCCAGGCGGCTTTGTTGTCATGCCAAGACACTTTGACGTGGGTGTGGTGCACATAGACCACGAAACCGATCATGGTGTTCCAGCCAAAGAACGGGATCAACACGCCCATCAGCAAAGACAACCAGACCGATTGCCCCGTATAGACCGCGGCAGCGGCAACAGTGCCCAACCAAAAAGCACCAAACAAACTCACCAGCAAGCTGTCCTTGAAGAAGATCGGACGGCGAGTGGGCATGTGGGTCTTGTTGGGAAAGAACTCGCGCTTCCACCAAATCTCGATCATGTAATAAAGGCCCGGCGCCCAACCGCTGCGGTAGGCGCGTTGCAGCAAACGCTGCACAGGGTTGAGTGCGGCAAATTCCTCGGCCGTCAAAGGCGTCCAGACAAAGTCCACGCCTTTGAGGTTGGTGTAGCCGTGGTGCACCACGTTGTGGCCCGTATCCCAAAGGCTGTAGGGCGTGAGAGACGGCAAGAACGCGATGCGGCCCAGCACTTTGTTCAGTTCGCGGTGGGGCGTGAGGCTCTGGTGGCAGGCATCGTGGCCAATCACAAACAAGCGGCCAATCACAAAGCCAGCCATGGCGCCGCAAAGCAGTTTCACCCAAATGGCGTCAAATGCCACAGTGGCTGCAATCAGTGCAAAAAACAAGGCGTAGTCAAAAGCCAACAGCACCAATGCACGCATGGTGCTGCGTTGCGATAACGGGGTCAGCCATTCGCGCAGCGTTTTGCGGTGCGGTAGGGGTTGGTCCAGCGCAATGGGTTGATCGACGGACGGGGTGTGTAAGGCAGTCATGACGCTCAAATGTAAATCGGGCAAGCATGAGTTTAGTCGGCAAGCCTTTTCATTGGCCTGACAGAGATCAATTCAAGGGCTTTGCTTGGGGTTAAGGGGCCGCTGTCGCGCATATCCCCGAAAGAAACAAAGACGTCACTTTTTCGTGTGAGAATTCAAAACTATTAAAAGGAGATCTCCGAATGCCCCGTCGCGCCACCAAGATTGTTGCCACTTTAGGCCCTGCTTCCAGCGACCCAGCGCTGCTCGAAGCCATGATCCGCGCCGGGGTGAACGTGGTTCGCCTTAATTTCAGCCACGGCAAAGCGCAAGACCACGTAGACCGCGCCAGCCTCGTGCGCGAAGCCTCGCAGCGTGCCGGCCGTGAAGTGGCCATCATGGCCGACCTGCAAGGTCCCAAGATTCGTGTGGGCAAGTTTGCCGAAGGCAAAGTCATGTTGGAGCCCGGTGCCCCCTTTGTATTGGACGCCTCGCGCACCGAGTTGGGCGACATCCACGGGGTGGGCTTGGACTACAAGGAGCTGCCCCGCGATGTGAAGGCGGGTGACGTGCTGCTGCTCAACGATGGTTTGATCGTGCTGAATGTGGTGGGCGTCAAAGGTGAGCAAGTACACACCACCGTCAAACTGGGCGGTGAGTTGTCCAACAACAAGGGCATCAACAAGCAGGGGGGCGGCCTGACGGCGCCGGCCTTGACCGCCAAGGACATGGAGGACATCAAAACCGCCATGAGTTTCCAGGCCGACTATGTGGCGGTGAGCTTTCCTAAAAACGCCACCGATATGGAAATGGCCCGCCAACTGTGCAACGTGGCGGGGGCCGAATATGGCCATAAGCCGGGCCTGATTGCCAAGATCGAACGTGCTGAAGCCATTCCTCACCTTGAGGCCATTCTCAAAGCAAGCGATGGGATCATGGTGGCCAGGGGCGATTTGGCCGTTGAGGTGGGCAATGCCGCCGTTCCCGCCCTTCAAAAGCGCATGATCAAGCTGGCCAAGGTGCACGACAAGGTGGTGATCACGGCCACCCAGATGATGGAAAGCATGATCACCAACCCTGTGCCCACCCGCGCTGAAGTGTCGGATGTGGCCAACGCGGTCTTGGACGGCACTGACGCCGTGATGCTCAGCGCCGAGACTGCCGCGGGCAAGTACCCGCTGGAGACGGTGGAAGAGATGGCCAAGATTTGCGAGGCTGCCGAAAACGCCGAAGACCCGACCTTGGATGCCGATTTCAAAGGACAGACTTTCAGCCGCATCGACCAGTCGATCGCCATGGGCGCTTTGTTCACCGCCCACCACTTGGGGGCCAAAGCCATTGTGGCCATGACCGAGTCGGGCTCAACAGCCCTTTGGATGAGCCGCCATCGGGTGCACATTCCCATTTACGCGCTGACCACCAAACTCAATTCACAGCGCAAGATGGCGCTTTACCGCAACGTGCGCCCCTTGTTGATGGACACCAGCGCTGACCGCGACACGGCATTGGCCGAAGCCGAAGCCCACCTGAAAAGCCGCAACATTGTGGGCACTGGCGACGTGTATGCCATCACCTGTGGAGAACCCATGGGTTCTCCCGGTGGCACCAACATGCTGCAAATTTGCAAAGTGGCTTGAGCTTGGAGGGGCCTGATTGGTCCCCTTGCAGGGCGTGGCTCAGGCCCATATCCGACCGAAGCCTATAAAATCTGGGTCAGTCTTGAGCCGGATGTTTTGCCGGCGCGTTCAATTTTTCAAACTTCCCGGGATATCATCACCATGGCACTCGTTTCAATGCGCGAGCTGCTGGACCATGCAGCCGTTAACGGCTACGGCATTCCAGCTTTCAACGTCAACAACCTCGAGCAAGTCCAAGCCGTCATGATGGCGGCCGACGAGGTCGGCGCACCGGTCATTTTGCAGGCCAGTGCAGGTGCCCGCAAATACGCTGGCGAGCCCTTCATCAAATACCTGATCCAGGCGGCTACAGAGCAGTGGCCCCACATTCCCTTGGTCATGCACCAGGATCACGGGCAAAGCCCGGCGATTTGCCAGGGCGCGATCAACTTGGGTTTTTCGTCGGTGATGATGGACGGCTCCTTGCTGGAAGACGGCAAAACCCCGGCCGACTTTGCCTACAACGTGGATGTGACCCGCCGCGTGGTCGAGATGGCCCACCTGTTGGGTGTTTCGGTGGAAGGCGAGTTGGGTTGTTTGGGCAACCTCGAAACCGGTGAAGCGGGTGAAGAAGACGGCATTGGCGCAGTCGGCAAGCTCGACCACAGCCAGATGCTGACCGACCCTGAAGAAGCCGCCCAATTCGTCAAAGCTACCGGTTTGGACGCGCTGGCCATTGCGATTGGCACCAGCCATGGCGCCTACAAATTCAGCCGCAAACCCACGGGCGACATCTTGGCCATTGGCCGCGTGAAAGAAATCCATGCCCGCATCCCCAACACCCATTTGGTGATGCACGGCTCGTCCAGCGTGCCGCAAGACTTGCTGGCAATGATCAACCAGTACGGTGGCAAGATGAAGGAAACCTACGGCGTGCCCGTCGAGGAAATTCAAGAGGCCATCCAACACGGCGTGCGCAAGATCAACATTGACACCGACATCCGTTTGGCGATGACCGCCGCTTGCCGCAAATTCTTGTTTGAAAACCCCGACAAGTTCGACGCCCGCGAATGGCTCAAGCCTGCCCGCGAGGCCGCCAAGCAAATTTGCAAGCAGCGTTATCTGGAGTTCGGCTGCGAAGGCCAGGCTGGCAAGATCAAGGGCGACACTTTGCAAGTGGTTGCTGCCAAGTACGCCCGTGGTGAATTGGCGCAAGTCGTCCATTGAGCCGATAGGCTTTTCCTTATCGATTGCCTGACTGATTTGCCATGACCTCTGCGCTTCACACCTCGGCCCTGACCTCCTTGCCTCTGCTGGCGCGTGGCAAGGTGCGTGACAACTACGCCGTAGGCGATGACCGCATCTTGATGGTGGCGTCAGACCGCATCAGCGCATTCGACGTGATCATGGGCGAGCCGATTCCGGGCAAAGGTGTGTTGCTCACGCAAATGGCGTTGTTTTGGTTTGACCAACTCGGCCCCAAAGGCCTCAACATCTGCCCGATCCACCTGACAGGCGAAGCCCCCGAGAGCGTGGTGAGCGCTGGCGAGGCACCGCAGGTCACGGGTCGCTCTATGCTGGTCAAGCGTTTGAAACCCATCCCGGTCGAGGCGGTGGTGCGCGGCTATCTGGCCGGCAGCGGCTGGAAGGAATACCAAGACAGCCAGGCCGTTTGCGGTGTGAAATTGCCCGCGGGTCTGAAAAACGCCAGTCGCCTGCCTGAGCCCATCTATACCCCGGCGGCCAAAGCGGCGGTGGGTGAGCACGACGAAAACATCACCTTCGAGCAAACCGTGGCCATGATCGGTGCCGACCTGGCCACCCGCATTCGCGACATCAGCATCCAGCTTTATGTGGCGGCCCGTGACATCGCTGCCACCAAAGGCATCATCATTGCCGACACCAAGTTTGAGTTTGGGCTGGATGCCGATGGCACCCTGGTGTTGATGGACGAGGTGCTGACGCCCGATTCATCGCGCTATTGGCCTGCTGAGAGCTATGTGGAGGGGGCCAACCCACCAAGCTACGACAAACAGTTTTTGCGTGACTGGTTAGAGACCGCCCAGGTCAATGGCAAGCCTTGGGACAAGACCCCACCCGCACCGCGCCTCCCGCGTGAGGTGATCGAGAACACAGCGGCCAAGTACGAAGAAGCCATGAAGAGGCTCATGGCCTGACTTCACCGCATTTCAGACGCAAAAAAGGCGCTGCATGGCAGCGCCTTTTTGGGGGTGATTTGGAAATCAGTGGGTGAACGCCAGCAGTGTCATGGCGTCGAGCAGCAAGGTGGTGCTGGCCACCAGCAAGCTGGCGCAGGCGAGCGTGCGGCCGCGCGGGTGCAGGTATGCGCCCCAGAATACAGCCAGGCAAACCAGTTCCAGACTGCCGCGCATCCACAGGTAGGCGCCGCTGTCCATCAGCTGGGCGGCACCGGAACTCATGAACACGGCATACAGGAAAACACCCTTGACCAGCCAGAGGGCAGCGCCAAAATGCACAGAAGTCAGTTGTGCCAGTTGGCTGCGCCAGGTTCTGTTCGAGCGCGCCGGCGCACCACCGAGCAGGCATTGCAACTCTTCAGGGGTGATCAGGGGCTCGGCGCGTGACATGATTCAAAATGAATTCCAAAGTGTTGTTTAAATTTTAAGTTGAAACCACCCGCAAAAGCAATGCCCTGACCCGATTCTTATCTTGAAATCGGTCAATGTGTGTCAGGGCAAGTATTACATTCGGCGTTTTGATCGCCAGAACGAGGAAATGGAATGACGCTTTTTCGCCCTGCAACCACCTTGATGGTGCAGTACGCCCATTACCACCGCGATCGCCGCAACATCGTGACCCATCTGCTGGGCATCCCGCTGATTTTTCTGTCCATCGGCGTCTTGCTGCTGGGCCCGGCCTGGGTTGTGGCGGGTCAGACTGTGACGCTGGCCTGGGCCATGTGGGCACTCACCAGCCTGTGGTATCTGAGCCGCGGTGATCTGTTGCTGGGCTTGGCCACATCGGTGGTGAATGGCATACTGATCGCGGTTGCCCATGAGGTGCCACCTCTGGCGCAAGCCCTGGGGCTGGCGGTTTGGCAGGCGGGTTTGGGCTTGTTCTTGATTGGCTGGCTCATCCAGTTCATCGGCCACTATTTCGAGGGCCGCAAACCGGCTTTTGTCGACGACGTCGTCGGCTTGTTGGTGGGGCCGATGTTTGTGGTGGGTGAGGTGCTCATGTGGGCCGGGTTGCTGCAGCGCATGCACATGGACATCGAGCGCCAAGCAGGACCCACGCGCTGAGATGCTTGGCGGCTTACCCGTGAAAAAGCCCGGTCAGCATGCATCGCAGCAGCTGGCCCGGGCTTGAGGTTTTGGGCTGAGCTGGGCTCAGTTGAGCATCATGCTCAGCTTGCGCCGGTAGCCCGAGATCATCGCCATGTGCGGGTCTTCTTGCATGGCAGCCTTACCCATGAGTTCGATGCCGCCCGCTGATTTGCCGCTGGCGTCTTGTGTTTTCGGCTTGGGCGGCGTCATCAGCTCCAGCAGGGCGACAAAAGTTTTGCGTGGGGCTTCGTCGTCCCACTTCTTGTCGCGCATGATGATTTCCAGCAACTCGTCCATGGCCGCTTCCCATTGGCCAATGGCGATCAGCAATCGGCTTTTGGCAAAGCGGGCCTCAAAGTCGCGTTTGTTCTGGGCGATCAAGGCGTCAAACTGATCCAGCTCCCACTGACCACGCGGGTCGGTGGTCACAAACTCCAGGGCGTTGAGCCACTGGGTTTGGGCCTCAAAGCGCAGTGGTACCGGGATGCGGCTCATGGCGGGCGCCAGCAAGGCGGAGGCTTCTGCCAATTCGCCCAAACCAATCAGCAGCTTGACCAAATCAAAGCGGGCATCGTCGTTGCCGGGGTCGGTGGCCAGGGCTTGTTCCAAAGCGGCGCGGGCGCTGTCTGCGTCACCAGCTTGCAGGTGCTCTTGGGCTTCTTGGGCGGCGGCCTGTGCCTGCAGTTCTTCGGCGGCGGGCAAGTGTTTGTCCAAGAACTGTTTGACCTGGCCTTCGGGCAAAGCGCCCATGAAACCATCAACCGGCTGACCGTTTTTCAGCAACACGCAGGTCGGGATGCTTTTGATGCCAAAGGCTTGGGCCAGTTGCTGCTCTTGGTCTGAGTCGATTTTGACCAATTTGAAGCGGCCTTCATAAGCGGCCTCGACCTTTTCGAGGACAGGACCCAGCGATTTGCAAGGGCCGCACCAAGGCGCCCAAAAGTCCACCAGCACGGGCGTGGTCATGGAGGCTTCGATGACCTCGGCTTCAAAGTTTTGTATCGTGACGTCCATCATGGCAGGCAGTGTTCCGGGTTGTGTTTCGGCTCCAGATGAAGCGAAACCTTAAAATTCGAGATTGATCACGAAAAGCACCCAATGACTCAAGCGCTCATCGGCGTCGTCATGGGTTCCAGCTCCGACTGGGACACCATGCAGCACGCAGTCCAGATTCTCCAACAGTTTGGCATCCCTCACGACGCCCGCGTGGTTTCGGCCCACAGAATGCCGGACGATATGTTTGCTTATGCACAGAGCGCGGCAGAGCGCGGCCTGCAGGCCATCATCGCGGGCGCAGGCGGTGCGGCCCACCTGCCGGGCATGATCGCTGCCAAAACCACGGTGCCTGTGTTGGGTGTGCCGGTGCAGACCCAAGCTTTGTCGGGCGTGGATTCGCTGCACAGCATTGTGCAAATGCCCAAGGGCGTGCCGGTGGCCACCTTTGCCATTGGCGCTGCCGGTGCGGCCAATGCAGCCCTGTTTGCGGTGGCCATGTTGGCCAACAACGATGCGGCTTTGCGTCAAAAGCTGGAAGCTTTCCGCGCCGAACAAACCGCCATGGCCCGCGCCATGACACTGCCGCCCGTTTCACCAAAAGGTGCCGCATGAGCCGCGCGATTCTGCCGGGCTCCATGGTCAATGGCCAGATGGCCACTTTGGGCGTGATGGGAGGCGGCCAGTTGGGTCGCATGTTTGTGCACGCAGCCCAGGCCATGGGCTACTTCACCGCGGTGCTCGACCCTGATGCGGCCAGTCCTGCCGGACTGGTCAGCCACCACCACATCCAGACCGACTATCTGGACGAGCAGGGTCTGGCCCAGCTGATGCAGCGTTGCGCGGCCATCACCACCGAATTTGAAAACGTGCCTGCACCGGCCCTGCTGACCTTGGGCGCACACCGCCCGGTGGCTCCGGCGTCCGAGTCGGTGGCGATTGCGCAAGACCGCGCTGCCGAGAAGGCTCATTTTGTGCGCTGCGGCGTGCCGGTCGCGCCGCATGCCATCATCGAGACGGCCGCGCAGTTGGCAGCTGTGGGCGACGATTTGCTGCCTGGTATTTTGAAGACCTCTCGCATGGGTTACGACGGCAAGGGTCAGGTCCGCGTCAAGACACGCGAAGAATTGGCGGCGGCTTGGGCCGAGTTGAAGGGCGTGCCCTGCGTGCTCGAAAAAATGCTCCCGCTGCAGGCCGAGTGCTCGGTCATCGTGGCCCGTGGCGCCGACGGGCAGATGGTGAATTTTCCAGTGCAACTGAATTTGCACCGCGACGGCATTTTGGCCGTGACCAGCGTGTACGAAGGTGCTGTGCCGGCCGATGTGGCTGCGCAAGCCGTGGCTGCGACCCGCGCCATTGCCGAAGGCCTTCACTACGTGGGCGTGCTCTGCGTGGAGTTTTTCATCCTCCAAGGCGGCCAGCTGGTGGTCAACGAAATGGCCCCCCGCCCGCACAACAGTGGCCACTACACGATGAACGCCTGTGACCAATCGCAGTTTGAACTGCAGGTGCGCACGCTGGCGGGCTTGTCGCTCACGCAGCCACGCCAGCATTCGAGCGCCATCATGCTCAACCTCCTGGGCGATCTGTGGCCCGAAGTCACGCCCACTGGTAAAGGCCCGACCAGCCCCGCCTGGGGCCAAGTGCTGGCGCTGCCCGGCACGCACTTGCACCTGTACGGCAAGTTGTCGGCTCGGCCCGGCCGCAAGATGGGGCACCTGAACATCACCGGGGCCACACCCGAGGCCGTGCGCGCCACCGCCTTGCAGGCGGCGGCCTTGCTTGGCATGGAAGCGTTTTAAAGACCGCCATGATCCTGAGTGTCTCGGATGCTGCCATCGCGCAGGCTGCCCAAGCTTTGCGTGACGGCCATTTTGTCGGGTTGCCCACCGAGACGGTTTATGGATTGGCCGCCAATGCTTGTGACGATGCGGCGGTGGTGAAAATCTTTGTGGCCAAGGGCCGCCCCGCCGACCACCCGCTGATCGTGCATGTGGCCAGTGTGACGCAGGTGCCGCTGTTTGCCGCGCAAGTGCCCGACTTTGCACAAAAGCTCATGGCTGCGTTTTGGCCTGGTCCGCTCACTTTGATCTTGCCGCGTCAGCCCGGTGTGGCCAGTGCATCGGCTGGGGGGCAAGACTCCATTGGCCTGCGGTGCCCTTCGCATCCAGTGGCGCAGGCTTTGCTGCAAGCCTGTTTGCCGCTGGGTGTGCTGGGTGTTTCGGCACCTAGCGCCAACCGCTTTGGCCGCGTCAGCCCGACCACCGCAGCGCATGTTCAGTCCGAGCTGGGCCCTGACTTGTTGATCCTGGATGGCGGTGACTGCGATGTGGGCATCGAGTCCACCATCAT
The DNA here is from genome assembly GCA_943331105.2 of Akkermansia muciniphila. Classification (GTDB taxonomy): domain Bacteria; phylum Pseudomonadota; class Gammaproteobacteria; order Burkholderiales; family Burkholderiaceae_C; genus Limnohabitans_A. The sequence goes on along the minus strand of CALQKH020000004.1, from coordinate 87,513 downwards.
CGATTGCACGCGGGGCGAGCCCGTTTTGTTGCGCCCGGGGCAGATCACGCGGGCGCAGATCGAGGCCGCTTGTGGTCGCGCTGTTCGGGGCAAGGATGACCCAGAGGAGGTCAGCGGCCAAGCCGCGCCGCGCGCATCGGGCACGCTCGAATCCCATTACGCGCCCCGAGCCAAGGTGCGCCTGATGTCGGCGCAAGACATCGCTGCCAAACTGCAGGCCTTGGGCCCTCACGCCAACAACTTGGGCTTGTGGTCAAACGAACGACCGGATGGCAGCGCAGGTGCCGGTGTGCTGTGGCGTGCCCAGCCGCACAGCGCCGATCAGGCAGCGCACGATTTGTTTGGCGTACTGCGCGATCTGGACGCCAGAGGTGTGACGCAAATATGGGTCCAACTGCCGCCCGACACGCCCGAGTGGGAAGGCGTGCGCGATCGGCTGCAGCGGGCGGCGGCTTAAGCAGTCGTTCAGCGGTACCGCAGCTTCATCACCAAGATCATCAGCGCCAGGCTGGTGGTGATGACGTTGGCGATGATGATGGGCCAGGCCACCATCAAGATGCCGTAGACCAGCCACAGCGCCACCCCCGAGGTGAACAGGCTGTACATGCCCAGCGAGATCCCGCTCACGTCGCGGGTGCGAAAAGTTTGCCAGGCTTGCGGTATGAAGCTGGCCGTGGTGAGAAAGGCGGCCACAGAGCCCACCCAGTCGATCAAATTCATGGTCCAAGTCCTTCGGAGAGATCTGCCTTTGGGGTCTTAGCGCGTTGCGCCGTGTTGTGCGGTGTTTCGGTCAAGGCTTGCGCGGGTGCGGCGGCTGGCCGTGGTTGAGTCCATGTCGCGCACCGTCCATTCCAGCAACTGGTCGAGTGCGACCCGCGCTTGGTGGGCGTTGGGGTGGTGTAGCACTGCGACCAGGGTGTAGCGTTGGCCGCTTTGCCCTTGCACATACCCTGCCACCGAGGCCACATCGCGCAGCGAGCCGGTTTTTAGCCAGGCATTCCCGATCACAGGCGATTGGGGGCTGCGGTCTTTCAGGCGAGCGGCTGTGCCGTCCACGCCTGCCACGGCCAAGGAGTCGGTGAACGCTTGGGCATGTGGCCCCGCGTGGGCTGCCTGCAACAAGGCGGTCAAGGCTTGCGCCGTGCTGCGTTCGGTGCGCGACAGGCCAGAGCCGTTGTCCAGAACCGGTTCGCTTTGAGTGGGAAAGCCATGCCGCCACCACTGCGACATGCGCAGGCGCGAAGCTTCAAAGCGCCCGGGTGCCCCCAACTCGCTGGACAGCGACAGGTACAGCTGCTGGGCCATCACATTGTTTGAAAACTTGTTGATGTCCTTGATCACTTCCGACAGCGGCAAGGATGGTGCATCCACCAGCAAACGGGCTTGGGCTGGGCGCGCGCCGTAGCGCACCTGTCCGCTCAGTTGCCCGCCCGCGCCAGCCCACAGGGCCTGCAATACGCGCGGGGCGTATTGGGCGGGGTCCGGAAAAGCCACTGGCCATTCTCGCTCGCCACAGTTGGCGGAATAGCCTCCGGCAAACCGAACCTGCAGCGGCTGGCTGAAGTCGGCCTGCAACTGGCGTCGCCAGTCGGTGCAAGGGGCCGAGGTCAAAGGCAGTTTGCTGGTGACCGATAGCCCCGCCATTGGGGGCTCAAAGCGCACCTGCGCCTGGCCGTTCGCTGGGTCAGGCGTGAAGGTGTAAATCACGGCTTTGAAGTTGAGCAGCAAGCCATCGGGCCCCACGTTGTAGGGGCGCAGGGGTTCGTCGTCAAAGGGTTCGTTTCGCTCGCGCACATCAAACACGCTGCGGTCGAGCACGATGTCGCCTCGCACCTCCCGCACACCTGCCGCTTGCACTTGCTTGAGCAAATCTTGCAGACGCTCGACCACCAATTTGGGGTCGCCGCTGCCTCGGATGATCAGGTTGCCTTGCAGCACACCGTCCCGGACGGGGCCATCGGCATAGATGCGGTTGCGCCAAGTGTGCGCAGGCCCGAGCAGGCTCAGGCCTGCGTAGGTGGTGAACAGCTTCATGACCGATGCCGGATTGACACTGCTTTGGGCATGGTGCGACAAACGTGGTGCGGCGGCTTGCGAGACTTTGGCGTCGACAGGCAAAGGGGCGATCAAGACACTCAAAGCCGATGGGGGCACCTGCGCTTGGCGCAAGATTTTCAAAATACCGGGCGGCAGATCGGCTTGGGGTGTACGCCCCGTTGGGGCTGCGCTTTCTTCTGACGCTGTGGTTGTGGCGGCCAGTGTGGCAGGCGCGGCCTGGGATAAGCCCAAAGCGGCCATCAGCAAAGCCCCAAGGCCCCATGGCTTGAGCGTTGTCCAAGTGTGAAGGGGACGGGTCAAGGTCATCGGGTGAGTCTAACCCGCCCCCATCCGTGGACCGGGGTGTTGCCCTCGGGGCACTATGATTCGAACCATGCGATTTTCTTCAAAAACCGTGGGGCTGGCTTCTGCGGTCATCACGGTGCTCATCTGGACCGGTTTCATTGTCATTGCGCGCGCGTCTGCATCACGGGGTTTGCTGCCTTTGGACATTGCGCTGGCCCGTATCTTGGGGGCCAGTGCGGTGCTGCTGCCCTGGGCCTGGTGGCTGATGCGTCCGGCTCGACGGGCGGGTGAACAGGTGGGTTCTTTGTGGGGCCTGTCGCCACTGCCTTTGCGCCAGACGGTACAAACCGGTTTTCTGGGCGGTTTTTTGTACGCCATCCTGGCCTACACCGGTTTCTTTTACGCACCAGCCTCGCACGCGTCGGTGCTCATGCCCGGCAGTTTGCCTTTGTGGACCACCTTGTTGGCCTGGCTGTTTTTGCGTGAAAAAGTGGCCGCTACACGTGCCCTGGGCTTGGGCTTCATCGTGCTGGGCGATGTGCTGGTGGGCGGTGCGAGTTTGCTCATGGCCTTTGATGGCGGCGAGGTCTGGAAGGGCGACTTGTTGTTCATGACGGCTGCCATGTGCTGGGCCAGCTACAGCGTGCTGGTGCGCCGCCATGGTTTTGACGCGGTGCGCGCCACCATGGCCATCACCGCTTTTGCATTTGTGTGTTTTGTGCCCTTGTTTGCCGTGCTGGTGGGTTTGTCCATCTTGCCTACTCAGTTGCACCAAGCGCCTGGGTCAGAAATTTTGTTTCAGGCGGTGTTTCAAGGCGTAGGCTCGGTCGTCATTTCGGGCATCACTTTCACGCAAATGGTCCGCCACTATGGCCCAGTGCGCTCGACCATGATCACGGCGCTGGTGCCGGGCTTGTCGGCGCTGGGGGCGGTGTGGTTTTTGGGTGAGCCCATGCACTGGAATTTGCTGGCCGGGCTGGCGCTGGTGACCGGCGGAATCTTGTTTGGTGTGAAGCAGTCCAAAAAATCCGACACCCGTCTTTCCCCTGTTGTCCCTGCGCCGAAGGCCGGAGGTCAGCCATGAGTGCAGCATCCGAGCGCCGATGGCTGGCTTTTGACACCAGCACCGATGTGTTGTCTTTGGGCGTGGCCCGTGGAGACCTCGTTTGGACGCAAACCTTGCCTGGCGGCGCACAGGCCTCGAGCAACTTGATCCCCGCGGTTTTGGCCATGCTGACCGAGGCCGAGATGCCGCTGGCCTCGCTGGATGCCATCGTTTTTGGCCGTGGGCCAGGCTCGTTCACCGGTCTTCGCACCGCCTGTGCCGTGGCCCAGGGTTTGGCTTTTGGCGTCAATGTGCCGGTTTTGCCCGTCGATACCTTGATGGCGGTGGCCGAAGAGGCGCGATGGGCGCGGCTCCAGGCAGGCCTCAGTGACACTGAACCTCAATCGCCAACCGACATGGCCGAATTTAACGAATTGACGGTGTTGTCCTTATTGGATGCGCGCATGGACGAGGTGTACAGCGCCGCTTACACCTGGCAGCGGCTGCCTGAGCAGCACCTAGGCCAATGGCGCGAAGCCTCGCCATTGCAAGTGTCGGCCCCCGAAAAAATTCAAGTGCCGCCAATGGACCCAGTGCTGTGCTTGGCGGGCAACGCCTTTGCGGCTTATGGCGAGCGCTTGCCCTTGGCATTGGCCCATGCCCCGCGGTGCGAGGCACTGCCCACCGCTTCGGCTTTGCTGCGCCTGGCGCCTGCATTGTGGGCGCAGGGACTGGCCGTTCCAGCAGAGCAGGCCATGCCGCTGTACATCCGCGACAAGGTTGCCAACACCACCGCCGAGCGTGAAGCCATGAAAGCGTTGGCCTTGCAATCCCATCAGGGCCCAGCCACAGCGCAGCCATGAGTCCAGGCATGAATCTCGGCAAAGCTTTGAGTCGCCATCAGCCGACCGAAGAAACGCGCAACCGCGTCACTTTGGCCCCCATGACGCAGAGCGATCTGGACACGGTCATCGCCATCGAGCAAAGCGCTTACAGCCACCCTTGGACACTGGGCAATTTCCGCGACTCGCTCAACCCGCTGTTTGAAGCCCAATGCCTGTGGCTGGACGGCGAGTTGTTGGGGTATTTTTTGGCCATGCGCGGTGTGGAAGAAATGCATTTGCTCAACATCACCGTGGCGCCTGCGCACCAAGGGCAGGGCTGGGGACACATGATGCTGGACGCCCTGTCCCTCATGTCCCGCCACGAAGGAGCTCAGTGGCTTTGGCTGGAGGTACGTCAAAGCAACCTGCGTGCTTTGCAGGTGTATGAGCGTTATGGCTTCAAGCAGATCAGCATCCGCAAGGATTACTATCCCGCAGGCCGACTGCAGCGTGAACACGCTGTGGTGATGAGTTTGAAACTGTGAGCCCCACATGAGCGACCCCACCCGATTCGACCTGGACGACCGCCAACGCGCCATGCTGGCCGAAATGGGCGTGCGCGTGTGGTGGCCGCCAACCGCCAGTGAGTCGGTTCAAGCCGAGCTTGCCCAGACCCCGTCAATGACTCAGACGCCCTCAGCACCCCGGCCCCAGCCGCCTGTGGCCAGCGCCACACCACGCGGGCAGATGGCCGCAGCTCCGACACCGCCTGGCGTGGCATCCAAGCCTTTGCCAGACGGTGTGCCACAGATGGACTGGGACAGCTTGCGGGCTGCGGTCCAATCTTGTCAGTCTTGTGCTTTGAGCGGTGCTCGCCAGAAACCGGTGTGGGGCCCTGCTGCAGCTCCGGCCGACTGGATGGTGGTGGGCGATTTGCCCTCGCCAGAAGACGACCAACAGGGTGTGCCTTTCACCGGCCCAGAAGGGGTGTTGCTCGACAACATGCTCAAAGCCGTGGGCGTGCGACGCCAAGGTCTGCCGTCCGTGGAAGGCCAAGCGCCTTCGGCCGAGGCTTACCTGACTTGCGCTGTCAAATGTCGCCCGCCTGCCGGGCGCAACCCCGAAGCCACCGAATTGGCCGTGTGTGCCGACTATTTGTCACGCCAAGTGGCACTGGCCAAGCCCAAGGTGATTTTGGCCATGGGCCGTTTCGCCATCCAGAGCCTCTTGGGCAGCACGGAGCCCATGGGCAAACTGCGGGGCACTGTGCATGAATTCCAAGGGGTACCTGTGGTGGTGACCTACCACCCCACCAGTTTGTTGCGCACCTCGGCTGACAAGGCCAAAGCTTGGGCCGATCTGGTGCTGGCGCTGAAGGTGGCGCAAGCCTAAGTGGGGCTAGCGGCCCTGGGCTTCGCCTAATGCCTTTCCCATCCCCTCCCCCATGACGATCGGGCGGGTCGGTGTCCAGTCGGGGTTGAACTGGATCACCCCCTTGGGGAACAGCATGACCACGGTGGAGCCGAGCAAAAAGCGTCCCATTTCTTCGCCCTGAGTCAGGGTGATGCTGCCCACTTCGTAAGTCCATTCGCGGACTGTGCCAGGGCGTGGCGGGTTGACGATGCCATGCCACACGGTGGCCATGCTGCCCACAATGGTGGCGCCCACCAGCACCATCACAAAGGGGCCTTGCACACCTTCAAACACACACACCACACGCTCGTTGCGGGCAAACAGGCCCGGCACGCCACGGGCCGTGGTCGGATTGACCGAGAACAAATCGCCCGGCACATAAATCATGCGCGTCAAGCGCCCTGCGCAAGGCATGTGGATGCGGTGGTAGTCGCGCGGGCTCAGGTACAGCGTGGCAAATTGACCATCCTGAAACTGCGCCGCCAGCGCCGCGTCGCCGCCCACCAGGGCGCGGGTGCTGTAGCTGTAGCCCTTGGCTTGAAACACCTGGTCGCCTTCAATCGGGCCGCATTGGCTGATGGCGCCATCCACTGGGCTGACGAAATGCGCTGCGGCCAAAGGCCGGGCATCGCCTCTCAGAGGGCGGGTGAAGAATTCGTTGAAGCTTTTGTAGCTGGCGGTGTCCGGGTTGGCCGCTTCTGCCATGTTCACGTTGTAGCGTTTGACGAACCAGTCGATGATCCCTGTGGTCGTGCTGCCCCACTGGCTGCCCGCGACCCAGCCCGCAAAGGCGGTCAGGGCTTGTTTGGGGATCAGGTACTGTGGCAAGACCGCCAGGCGGTCAGAAAAGGGGCTGGAACTGGACATGAAGGGGCCGCAAGCGCGGATCTGAAGAAGACCGTGATTTTATCGGTCACCCGTTGCCGTGCTCGGGCAAGCGGCCACAGGCACAATTCCGGCATGAATACCCCATTGCTGTCGGTCGAACATCTGGTCAAACGCTACGGCGATGCCATGGTGGTCAATGACCTGTCTTTTCACATTGAGCCTGGTGAATGTTTGGGGGTCATTGGCCCCAACGGCGCAGGCAAAACCACCACCCTGCGCATGTGCCTGGGTTTGTCTCAGCCCGATGGCGGCGCCATTCGTTATTTCGACGGATTGCAAATGCCGCGCGACGCATTGGCCATCAAGGCCCGCTTGGGCGTGGTCGCGCAGATGGACACGTTGGATCCAGACTTCACCGCTGAAGAAAACCTCCTGGTCTTTGGCCGCTACTTTGGCCTGCCCGATTCGGTGATCCGTGAGCGCATTCCACAGCTGCTCGAATTTGGCGCCCTCAGCCACAAAGCCAAAGCCAAACCGGGTGAGTTGTCGGGTGGTATGAAGCGGCGTTTGAGTTTGTCGCGAGCCCTGATCAACCACCCGCAGCTTTTGATGCTGGACGAGCCCACCACGGGCCTAGACCCGCAGGCGCGGCACCTCATGTGGGAGCGTCTACAGGTGCTGCTGCAAGAGGGCAAATCCATCTTGCTCACCACCCACTTCATGGACGAGGCCGAGCGCCTGTGTGGTCGCTTGTTGGTGTTGGACCAAGGCCGCAAGATTGCTGAAGGCAAGCCGCGCGATTTGATCGCTGAGCACCTGGAGCCCGAGGTGATCGAGGTGTTTGGCCAAGGCGCGGTAGCGCTGGCGCAAGAGCCGAATCTGAAAGTCTTGTCTGGCCGGATTGAGGTCAGCGGCGAAACGGTTTTTTTCTACACCCAAGACAGTCGCGCCTTGATGAACGCGTTGCAGGCTTGGCCCGCTCTGCGCACCTTGCATCGACCTTCCAACCTGGAAGACCTGTTTTTGAAATTGACCGGACGCCAGATCCGAGAGGAAGGCTGACCATGAGTCAAATTCAAAACAACATCTGGACCGCACCCCGCTTGTCCATGCGCTGGTGGCCCGTGTTTTTGCGCAACTGGCTGGTCTGGAAAAAACTGGCCATCCCCAGCTTGGTGGGCAACATCGCCGAGCCGCTCATGTGGCTGGTGGCTTTTGGTTACGGCCTGGGGGCTTTGGTGGGCCAGATCGAGATGGGCGGCGAGAAGGTGCCCTACATTTTGTTTTTGGCCAGCGGCAGCATTTGCATGAGCGCCATGAACGCGGCCACCTTTGAGGCGCTGTACTCGGCGTTTTCGCGCATGCATGTGCAAAAAACCTGGGACGGCATCATGAACGCCCCGGTGCGCTTGGACGATGTGGTGTTGGCCGAAATGCTCTGGGCCGCGTTCAAGTCGTTGTTCAGCGTCTCGGCCATTTTGTTGGTGATGCTGGCTCTGGGCATCAGCCACAGCTGGAAGCTGCTGGTGGCTTGGCCCGTGCTGCTGGGCGTGGGCATCACCTTCAGCTGCATGGCGCTGATTTTCAACGCGCTGGCCAAGGGCTACGATTTTTTCACCTACTACTTCACCCTGTTCCTCACACCCATGATGTTCCTCTCGGGCATCTTCTTTCCGCGTGAGCAGCTGCCCAGCTTCGTGCGTGTGGTTGCGGACTGGTTGCCGCTGTCGGTGGCAGTCGACTTGGTGCGCCCGATGTTCTTGGACCGCTGGCCTGACGAGCCTGTGCGGCTGGTGTTGGTGTTGAGCGGGTTTGCGGGGGTGTCGTTTTGGGTGGCGCTGGCCTTGACCCGCAAACGGTTCAGGAGTTGATGCCGAACCTGTCGTCTAGGCGTCCACAAATGGACTTTTGCTGGTTAAAAATGACAACAACAACTTCAAGTGATTTCATTGATTTGGTTTTGCTTGAGTGCTTGTCTGTCGACCTTCTCTGAAAGCCGTATTTGTGAACGATTCCATCCGTTTTGTCCGTCAACCCGTGGCCGTGGCTGCTCTTGTTTGTTGCGCATGGGGTGCTCACGCCCAGGTTGAATCGGCTTCGGCCACTGCTGATCCTGGCGCGCTGTCGCCGGTGGTGGTGACGGGCGAACGGTCTGGCGGCGGTGTGTGGCGCGGCGCTGCGTCCATCGATGTGGTCGATGGTGAATCGCTGCGCGATGGGCAGGCCCAGATCAATGTGTCGGAGGGCCTGGCGGGTGTGCCGGGCTTGGTGATCCGCAACCGCCAAAACTATGCCCAAGACCTGCAAATTTCGGTGCGAGGTTATGGGGCGCGGGCCACTTTTGGCGTGCGCGGCGTGCGCTTGTTTGTGGATGGTATCCCGGCCAGTGCGCCGGATGGGTCGGGGCAAGTGGCCAATTTCCCATTGGGGGGAGCTGATCGGATTGAAGTCGTGCGCGGGCCTATGGCTGCGCTGTATGGCGCCTCATCAGGTGGCGCCTTGTTGCTTTACACCGAAGAGGGTCAGCATCCGGCCCAATGGCGCACGGGCATGGTCGCGGGGTCTGACGGTTTGTGGCGGCTGTCAACGCAGGCGACCGGCAAAACCGGTGCCCCCAAAGAGCCAGGTTGGTCCTATGCCTTGGATGTGAGCCGCTTTGCCACCGACGGTGCCCGGCCACAGTCTGCGGCCGATCGAACCAATGCCAACCTGAAGTTGTCACGCCCCCACGAGGGTGGGCGCACGGTGTTGGTACTCAACCAGCACAACAGTTTTGCATTGGATCCGCAGGGGTTAACACGTGCGGAGTTGAGCGCCAATCCGTTATCCACCAATTCGGCCGCAACAACATTCAATACGCGTAAATCTGTAGCGCAAACCCAGTTGGGCTTGGCTTTTGAGCAAGCCCTTGGTGGTGGGCATAAGCTGGAGTTGATGGGTTATGGCGGGCAGCGTCAAGTGGTGCAATTTCAGTCCATCACCACAGGTGCGCAAGTGCCTCCTGGCAGTTCAGGTGGGGTGATTGATTTAGACCGCGATTACTGGGGTTGGAATGCCCGCTGGCGTCATGAAGGTGATTGGCAAGGTGGGCGTTTGTCAGTGAGCGCGGGTTTGGCCTCAGACCATCAAAGCGACCAGCGCAAGGGCTATGAAAATTTCATCGGCAGCACCTTGGGTGTTCAAGGCAGGCTGCGGCGTGACGAGGTCAACCGCGCCAGCACGCTCGATCCTTATCTGCAGGCCGAATGGCGTTCGAAAGACCTGACGCTCATGGGTGGTTTGCGCCAAACCCGAACCGAATACGAATCGACAGACCAGTTCCTCAGCAACGGGGACGACAGTGGCCGCAAGACCTTCCGTGCCACCTTGCCGGTGGTGGGCATGCGCTGGCAGTGGACCCCTGTGGTGCAAGCCTTTGCCAGCGTGGGCAAAGGCTATGAAATTCCAACGCTCAACGAAGTGGCTTACCAAAATGTTGTTGGGGCTTCAGGCTTCAACACCCAACTCAATGCCGCTCGCAGCACCAGCGCTGAAGTTGGCTTGCGCGGCCGCGCCGATCGCTTTCGATGGAATGCCACAGCTTTCGACATCCGTACCAACAACGAGATCGTGGTGGAGAGCAATACAGGGGGGCGTGCCATTTTTAAAAATGCCGGTCGTACCCAACGCCAAGGCCTAGAGTTGTCGGGCGACTGGCGTTACGGGCCAGTCAGTTTGGTTTCCGCCTTGACCTGGATGCAGGCTGAATACTTGGACGCTTTCAAAACTTGTGCATCAAGTCCCTGCCTTGTTGGAAGTCAAGTACCTGTATCTTCAGGCAACCGCATCCCCGGCTTGCCCATGCAACAAGCCTTTGTGCAAGCCGCTTGGGACACAGGCTGGGCAGGCAGCCGGGTGGTTTTTGAAACACGCCACGTGGGTGGTGTGATGGTGAACGACCAAAACACCGATTCGGCGGCAGGCCACACGCTGTTCAACTTGGGTTTGCACTTCAAGCAAGACCGGGGTGATTGGACGCTGCGTGAATTCATTCGGGTGGACAACCTGACCGACCGCCGCCATGTGGGCTCGGTCATCGTCAACGATGGCACCAGCCGCTTCTTCGAACCCGGTCTGGGCCGCAAGCTCTTGGTCGGTCTGGAGGCGCAGCGCCGGTTCTGAGTCGGTGGTTGAGCCCGGTAAGATCCTTGTTTTGCGTTTCCCCCCCCATTTCGAAGGAATGAACAACATGAGCATCCAGACCGTAGGCATCATTGGCGCAGGCACCATGGGCAATGGCATCGCACAGGCGTGTGCGGTGTCGGGCATCCAGGTGGTGATGGTCGACATCTCGGACGCGGCCGTGGCCAAGGGCGTGGCCAGTGTGACCAAGAGCCTGGACCGCTTGGTCAACAAAGAAAAGATCAGTGAGGCCGACAAGGCCGCAGCGCTGGGCCGCATCCAAGGCTCGACCAGCTACGACGACCTCAAGGGTGCGCAGCTGGTCATCGAGGCTGCCACCGAAAACCACGAGCTCAAGGTCAAGATCTTGAAGCAGCTCGACGGTTTGCTTGCCCCCAACGTGATCATCGCGTCCAACACCTCGTCGATCTCCATCACCCAGCTGGCCGCCGCCACGCAACGCGCCGACCGCTTCATTGGTATGCACTTTTTCAACCCCGTGCCCATGATGGCGCTGGTTGAAATCATTCGCGGCCTGCAGACCAGCGACGCCACACACGACGCGGTGCACGACATGGCGCTGGCCTTGGGCAAGACCCCCATCACCGTGAAGAACGCTCCCGGCTTTGTGGTCAACCGCATCTTGGTGCCCATGATCAACGAAGCCTTCTTTGTGCTGGGCGAGGGCCTGGCCGAGGCCGAAGCGATTGACGCGGGCATGAAGCTGGGCTGTAACCAGCCGATTGGCCCGCTGGCGCTGGCCGACATGATTGGCCTCGATGTGTGCCTGGCCGTGATGGAGGTCTACCTCAAGGAATTTGGCGACAGCAAATACCGCCCCAGCCCCTTGCTCAAAGAGATGGTGGCCGCGGGCCGTTTGGGCCGCAAGACCGGTCAGGGCGTTTACAAGTACTGAGATGCAGACCACCTCCCACCCCGAAGGCCAGATCGATTGCACCGTGCAGGGTGCAGTCCTTCAAATTTGCATCAACCGCCCCGCCAAGCGCAACGGTTTCACGCCCAAGATGTACCGAGAGTTGGGCGAGGCCTACACCCGCCTGGACGACGACCCGACGCTGCGCGTGGGTGTGCTGTGCGCAGCGGGTGCCCACTTCACCGCCGGACTGGACTTGCCCACCATCGCGCCATTGATGCAGCGCGGCGAAAAAGCCGTGCCGCTGGGCTTGGTCGATCCCCTGAATTTGGGGATGGAGGGCTACCGCCGCCGCGTCAAGCCGATGGTGGTGGCGGTGCAGGGCATCACCTACACGCTGGGTATCGAGCTGATGCTGGCAGCGGACATCGTGGTCGCGGCCGATGACTGCCGGTTCTCGCAACTGGAAGTGCAGCGCGGCATCATGGCCACGGGCGGCGCCACGCTGCGCATGGCCGAGCGGGCGGGCTCTGGCAATGCACTTTTGCATTTGCTCACCGCCGATGTGTTTGACAGCGCCGAAGCCCTGCGCCTGAACTTTGTGCAAAAGGTGGTACCTGCAGACCGTCTGCTGCCAGAGGCCATGCACATCGCTGAACAAATTGCTGCTCAAGCGCCACTGGCGGTGGTGGCTACCCGGCAAAACGTACTCAAGGCCGTAGAGCAAGGCCCCTTGGTGGCCATGCATGACTTTTTGCCAGTGCAACAGCGCTTGTCGCGCAGCGATGACGCGGCCGAGGGCGTGCGCTCCTTTGTTGAAAAACGCGCCGCACGTTTTACCGGCCAGTGAACGCAGGGCGTGCGCCACAATCGGTGCATGACCGATGTCCACGCCTTGCACCCCTACGCCGAACTCACCCCCGACCGGGTGATGGACGCCCTGACCGATCTGGGCCTGTGGCCCGACGGCCGTTTGCTGGCGCTCAGCTCTTACGAAAACCGCGTTTACCGTGCGCACTTGGATGAACCCGTGCAAGGCAGCTCGGCGGTGGTCCTCAAGTTTTACCGACCTGGCCGCTGGAGCCGGGCACAAATCCAGGAAGAACACGACTTCGCGGCTGAGTTGTTGGCGGCCGAGGTGCCGGTGGTGCCCCCCATGCGCTTGAATGATCAGACCTTGCACACCAGCGCAGGTTTTGACTTTTCGGTCAGTCCCTTGCGAGGCGGCCGTGCGCCCGAACTGGATGACTTTGAAGTGCTCGAATGGATCGGCCGTTTTCTGGCCCGCATCCACACCGTGGGCGCGGCCCGTCCTTTTGTGCAACGCCCCACACTCGATGTGCAGACCTTTGCGCTGGAGCCCGCCGAGTGGCTTCAAAAAAACCAGATGATTCCGCTGGAGGTTGAGCGCGAATGGCGCGAGGCCTTTGCTGCGGCCTTGGCCTTGGTGCAAGAAAAAATGGCGCAGGGCGCAGCAGAGCGTCGCCTGATTCGCCTTCACGGCGACTGCCACCCCGGCAATATTTTGTGGACACCCACCGAGCTGCCCGGCGGTGGCCCGCATTTTGTGGACCTGGATGACGCCCGCATGGGCCCGGCCATGCAAGACCTTTGGATGCTGCTGTCGGGCGACCGTGCGCAGCGCACGCAGCAACTGTCGGCTTTGCTCGATGGCTACGAACAGGTGCGCAACTTTGACCGCGCTGAACTGAAGCTCATCGAGCCGCTGCGCACGCTGCGTCTGATCCATTACAGCGCCTGGCTGGCGCGCCGCTGGCAAGACCCGATTTTCCCGGTCAACTTTCCTTGGTTCGGCACGCCCGATTACTGGCGCGGTCAGGTGCTGATGCTGCAAGAGCAAGTCGAGCAGATGCAGGAAGCGCCGCTGGTGGTGTGAGCAAATTGACAGAACCCCACCCCCGCACGCCTTTTCTGGGCTTTGCTGTCGTCGGCTGCGGTGCCGCGATCGCACCGCTTGACTTTGCGGTCAACATGGCTTTTCCCGCCATGACCGAAGCCTTTGCCTTGGCTACCGCGGACATCCGCTGGGTGGCAGTTTGCTACGTCGTCACGTATGGCAGCTTGATGCTGTTTTGCGGCGTGTTGGGGGACCGTTTGGGGCACTTGCGCGTGTTTCGCTGGGGCTTGGGGCTGTCGGCTCTGGGTTTGGCGGCCTGCGCGGCGGCGCCGACGTATGGCGGGCTGCTGGCCGGGCGGGTCTTGCAAGGCGTTGGTGTGGCGCTGACCTTGTCCTGCGCGCCAGCCTTGGCCATGGGCTTGCTGGCCACAGGGCAGCGCACGCAGGCGCTGTCGGTGTATGGCGCCATGTTCGCGGGGGCCGGTTTGCTGGCCCCATTGCTGGGGGGCCTGAGCATGCTGCACTGGGGCTGGGCTGGGGTATACGGTTTTCGGATTCCGATTGTGTTGTTGGCCTGGCTTTGCACGCCTTGGCTGGCCCGACGGCTGCGCGTGCAGACCTTGAGCGTCCCCGGCGATGCCAGCCAAGCGAGCAGCGTGCGGGGTGTGTGGGGCCTGATGCGGCGCGATGCCGATTTCGCCTGGACCAACCTGGTCAATGTGGGCGTCCAGTTTTGCAGCTTCACCGTTGCCCTGAGCCTGCCCTATGCCCTGCCAGCTGCCGGCTGGGGCGGTACCGCCACGGGTGCCATGCTGGCCCTTTGGCTTTTGGGTGTGCTGGTGGGTTCGGGCGTAGCGCCTGCGCTGCTGCGCCGCATGAGCCTGAGGGCTGCGGACCATTGGGCGCAAGGGGTCATGGCCTTGGGGTTGGCCTGGATCGGCGCTGTGTCGATGGCGCAGGCCTGGCCCTTCATGGCCCTGGCCTTGGTTTTTCAGGGCGTGGGCTTGGGGGTGTTTCAGGTGGTCTACGCCGACCAGGTGGTGGCCAGCTTGCCGGACTCGGCGCGGGGCTTGTCGGGCAGTCTGACCTTGGTGACCCGTACCGTAGGCATTGTGGCCGCCGCCATGGTTTGGCTGTGGTTGATGCAATGGCTGCAAACCCAAGCCTTGGGGCAAGGAGCAGCACTCCCTCAGGCCATTTGGGCGGGCACCATGGGTCTCATGCCCTGGGCCGCAGGTGTGGCCTGGGTGTTGGTGGGGCTGAGTGCGTGGCGTCAGACCAAGCGCGCGGGCTGAGCAGCGATCAGCTCAACAGCGCATTCACCCGCTTCACATAAGCCGCAGGGTCTGCGGGCAGGCCGCCTTCGGCCAGCAGGGCCTGGTCAAACAGGATGTGGGCCAGGTCGTGGAAGTGGACCGAACCGTCGAGTTTTTTGACCAGCGCGTGTTCGGGGTTGACCTCGAGCACGGGCTTGACTTCAGGGGCTTGTTGGCCGGCTTGTTTGAGCATGCGGGCCAGTTGCATGCTCATGCCGTCGTCGGTGACCACCAGGCAGGCAGGGCTGTCCACCAAGCGGCTGGTCACGCGCACGTCTTCGGCTTTGTCTTTGAGCGCTTCTTTGAGCTTGGCCAGCACGGGCTTGAAAGTTTCTGCGGCATCTTCAGCCGCTTTCTTTTCTTCTTCGTCTTGCAGCTTGCCCAGGTCAAACGCGCCCTTGGCCACGCTTTGCAGCGGCGTGCCGTCGAACTCGTGCACAAAGTTCAGCGCCCACTCGTCCACCCGGTCGGTCATCAGCAAGACTTCGATGCCCTTTTTCTTGAAGACTTCGAGCTGTGGGCTGTTCTTAGCGGCGGCCAGGGTGTCGGCGGTGATGTAGTAGATCGCGTCCTGGCCTTCCTTCATGCGGGCTTTGTAGTCTGCAAAGCTCACGCTCAAGGTGTCGCTGGTGGTGGATGCAAAACGCAGCAGTTTGGACAGGCGGTCTTTGTTGCCAAAGTCTTCGCCCAAGCCTTCTTTCAGCACCGCGCCGAACTCGGCGTAGAACTTGGTGTACTGGCCGAGCTTGGCTTTGTCTTCTTCGCTTAAAACGTCAGAGACCCCTTCGGTCGTCGCATCCGTGGCATCGGCAGAAGCCGCGGGCGCCTTGTCGTGCTTGGCCAGATCTTCCAACATCGACAGCACACGCTTGGTGCAGCCTTCGCGGATGGCTTTCACATCGCGGCTTTCTTGCAGCAGCTCGCGGCTCACATTCAGGGGCAGGTCGGCGGAGTCCACGACGCCCTTCACAAAGCGCAGGTAGCTGGGCATCAGCGCTTCGGCCTCGTCCATGATGAACACGCGCTTCACATACAGTTTGATGCCGGCTTTCTTGTCGCGGTTCCACAGGTCTTGCGGGGCCTTGGATGGGATGTAGAGCAGCTGGGTGTATTCGGTGCTGCCTTCCACGCGGTTGTGGGTCCAGGTCAGCGGGGCTTCAAAGTCGCGGCTGATCTGTTTGTAGAAGTCAGCGTATTGCTCGTCGGTGATGTCTTTCTTGGGGCGGGTCCACAGGGCGCTGGCTTTGTTGATGGTTTCCCACTCGCCGGTCTTGACCATGCCGCCAGGTTTGCGGCCAGCTTCTTCGTTGCTCGGGTCGATCAATTCACCGTCTTTCCACTCTTCCTTTTCCATCAAGATGGGCAGGCTGATGTGGTCGGAGTATTTGCCGACGATTTCCTTGAGCTTCCAGGTGTTGGCATATTCGAGTGCCTCTTCGCGCAGGTGCAAGATCACGCTGGTGCCGCGCTCGGGGCGGGTGATGGTCTCGACCTCAAAGTCGCCCGTGCCGCCGCTGATCCAGCGCACGCCTTCGGCCACTGCCGCGCCTGCACGGCGGGTTTCCACGGTGATCTTGTCGGCCACGATGAAGCCCGAATAAAAGCCCACACCGAACTGGCCGATCAGCTGCGCGTCTGATTTTTGGTCGCCGCTCAGCTTGCTCATGAAATCCTTGGTGCCGCTTTTGGCGATCGTGCCCAAGTGGTCAATGGCTTCTTGCGCTGTCATGCCGATGCCGTTGTCGGTGATGGTGAGCGTTTTGGCCGATTTGTCGAAAGACAAGCGGACCTGCAAGTCGGGCGCGTCTTCATAAAGGGCGTTGTGGTTGAGCGCTTCAAAGCGCAGCTTGTCGCAAGCGTCCGAGGCGTTGGAGATCAGCTCGCGCAGAAAAATCTCTTGGTTGGAGTACAGCGAGTGGGTGACCAGGTGCAGCAGTTGTGCGACTTCGGCCTGAAAGGCATGGGTTTGTTTGCTCATAGCGGTTCAACAGTAAAAAGTCAGAAAACAAGAACGCCCCACAGCTTGGGGCGTCATGGGTGGATTTCAAGAGGTCAAAACGATTCGTTGGGACCCAAATACCGCCAAGTCCCCGGCGGCATTTGTCCCAGCTGCACGCCGCCCATGCGGATGCGCTTGAGGCCCACCACTTTCAGGCCCACCTGTTCGCACATGCGCCGGATCTGGCGCTTTTTGCCTTCGGTCAGCACAAAGCGCAATTGCTCGGGGTTTTGCCAGTCCACCTTGGCCGGCTTGAGGGGCTTGCCGTCCAGGCTCAGGCCGTGGCGCAGGCGCTCGAGCAGCGCCTTGGGGAACACGGCTTGCACGTTGGCGCTGACCCGGTCGAAGTCGCCAATGGTGGTGAGCTGGTTGGCTTTGCCGCCATAAGTGGCCGATGCGGCGTTGGCGGCAGCGGTGTTTTCGTGGCCGGTGTAGGCCACGCGCACCAAATATTCTTTTTCCATCTCTGAGTCTTCACCGATCAGCTGACGCGCCACGCGGCCGTCTTGCGTCAGCACCAGCAGGCCGGTGGAGTCGATGTCCAGGCGGCCAGCTGGGGCCAAGCCGCGCAGGTGGGGTGGTGTGAAGCGCAGTTTGGACGGGTCGCCGCCCCAGTGGCTGCGTGGGTTGATGAGGGTGATGGCCGGTTCGTGCCCGTCTTCGGCCTGGCCGCTCACATAGCCCATGGGCTTGTGCAGCAAGATGGTGACCTGGCGGTCTTGTTGCTGCTCGGCGGCTTTGTCGATGGTGATGCGGTCAGACAGCGTGACCTGCTGGCCCATGCTGGCGGGCAGGCCGTTGACCTTCACCCAGCCTTGTTCAATCCAAGCGTCGGCTTCGCGGCGCGAACACATGCGCAACTCGGCCATGCGCTTGTTCAGGCGCGAAGTGCCTCTGGGCGCAGCGGCTTCACCTTTGCCTTCAGGTCGGGGAGCGCGTTGAAATGCCGGGGGCTGGTTCATGGGGGTGCAGAATCAAAAAATGGGACGAATAGGCAAGGCTGCCCATTGTCCCTTTTTTTGCTGCCGCCGACTCAGCGTGTGTGTGCGAAAAAGTGTGCCAAGTCCTTGAGCTGCGCATCGTTGATGCCGTACAAGGCCGCGGCCATCACCGTGTCGCGACCGGGGCCGGGTTTGTCACGGTATTCCTTCATCACGTCCAACAAGAATTGCTCTTGTTGGCTGGCCAATCTGGGGACCTGGTCACGTCCTTGGTATTGCGGCAAATGGCAGGTGCCACACAAAGCGGCCTTGGCCAGTTCCCTGCCACGCTCTAGGCTGGCTTTGTCCGCACGGCCCTTGGCCGCAGGGGGAGCCACTTGCGCCGAAAAATAGGTGGCCAGGGCCACGAGTTCGGCATCGGAGACCCCGTCAAGAGAGCCTTTCATGGCAGGCACATCCCGCAAGCCTTCGCGAATCAGAACCAATTGGTTTTCGATGAAGGTTTTGGGTTGCGCCGCCAGCGAAGGAATGCTGGGGATTTGAGACACACCTTTGGCGCCGTGACAGGCCACGCACTGCGCGGCTCGTTCAGGGGCTTGGATGCTGGCATTGACTTGGGCCGTGCCTTTAAAGGCCGTCTGGGCCAGCGCGTGTGGCGCAGCCCAGACACAGGCCCCAATCAGGGCCGCACAAACACCTGCTCTCCATGTCAAGCCATCAGGGCTTGGCATACGAGATGCGGTAGATGGCACCCAGTTGCTCGTCAGAGACCAGCATTGAACCATCGGGCATTTGCAACATGTAAGCCGGGCGACCCCAGAAGCTGTCGTCCGCGTCGTCTTTGAAGCCGGTCAGGAATGGCGAGACTTTGGCGCTCTTGCCTTCGGCATCGGTGTTGACCACCACCACATCAAAGCCCAATTTCTTGGTGCGGTTCCAGGAACCTTTGCGGGCCACAAACATCATGTTTTTGTATTCCGCAGGGAACATGTTGCCGGTGTAGAAGGTCACACCCATCACAGCAGCATGAGGGCCCATGTTGGCCACAGGCAATGTCACGCCGTCGCAAGGCTTGTCTTTCTTGATGTCCCGGTCGACCACACCGCTGGCGTGGCAGTAGGGGAAGCCGAAATTCAAGCCCGTTTTGGACATGCGGTTGAGTTCGTCATCGGGGGTGTCATCGCCCATCCAGTCACGGCCATGGTCGCTGAACCACAGCTCTTTGGTGACGGGGTGCCAGTCAAAACCTACGGTGTTGCGAACGCCGGTGGCGATCACTTCCATGCCAGAACCATCTGCGTTGTAGCGGCGGATTTGGGCGTATTCAGCACCTGGCTCGCAGATGTTGCACGGCGCACCGAAAGGTACATACAGCTTGCCGTCTGGGCCGAAGCTCAGGTATTTCCAGTTGTGGTGTTGCAGCGGGGGCAGCTTGAAGGCGGCGGTCATGTCCACCGGCTGGGCATTGGGGTTGGCTTCGATGCCGTCGTAACGCAACACTTTGTCGATGGCCATGACATACAAAGAACCTTTGTGCATGGTGACAGCAGGTTGGTTCAGCTTGTCGACCAACACGCGGCTGCTGCGCTCTTTGCCGTTGTCGCTGATTTCATAAACACGGCCCAGACCGCGTGTGCCTGCATAAATTTTGCCGCTCTCGCCGCGGCTCATGGCTCTGACGCCAGGGGTGCCGGTGGACCAAATTTCAATCTTGAAACCTGGTGGCAGCTTGAGTTTGTTCAATGGGATGTCTGCCGCTGGGGTGACGGTCAGTTTGCCGGCGAGCGGGGCCAAAGTGGAGTTGGCCATCTCGGCGGGCATGCCTTGTTTCCAGGCCGGTGGGGGTGCAGGTGCAGCGGCGGGGGCTTGGGCAACGGCATAACCCATGCTGAGGGTCAGGACAGCTGCGCAGGTCGCAATTTTTTTGAACATCAATGGTCTCCTGTGAGTGAAGCGAAAAAGATTTTTGAGCTTATCCCCACAAAAATTAAGGAGACATAGGGTTACCCCGAGTCGATGCCTGTTTGCGGTCACCCACATGACTGGCAACCGCTTGTCGAAGGCCTTGTGTGCAGACGTTTGAATTCAGAGGAGGGGTTAAAACTGCCGGGTTCTTAACCCGTTCAAATCGAGGATGCGCAAGCCGCCGTATTCGATGCGAATCAGCTGGTTGTCTTCAAGCACCCGCAGTGCCTCATTCACGCGCTGCCTTGAGAGGCCCACCAAATAGGCCAACTCTTGCTGGGTGATGCGCAGCACCTCGCCCACGCCTGAAAACAGCACGGGGTTAAACAGGGCAGCCAGGTGCCTGGCCAGGCGCAGTTCGGGGTTGGTCATGCGGTCCATCTCTCGCGCTGCAATGAACTGGCCTAAGCGCTCATTGAGCTGTTGCATGATGAAACGGTTGAAACCCAGCGAGTGATCGATCAGCCAGTGAAAGGTGTCAACGGGCATGCCAGCCACCAAACTGGGCCGCAGAGCTTGGATGTTGTAGCGGTAGACCTCGCGCTTGATCGCCGTGCCTTCGCCAAACCATCCTCCGGGGGGTATGCCGGTGAAAGTCATGGTCTGACCGCTTTCGTTGTCGGTGCTCATTTTCAACAAACCCGAGAGCACACCAAACCAATACGTCACCGGTTTGCCTATTCGGCAGACATGCTCGCCAGTCTGCAGGTCGCTGACCACCAACTGAGGCGTGATTTGCTCCTTTTCTTCCTGTCGCAGCAAGTTAAGCCAAGGAATGTCATTCAATTCGGCCAAAGTCAAAGGACGGCGGCGTTGGTGGACGGAACTTTCTTTGAGCATGTGAGATTTCCGAATTGTCAGTTTGCAGACAGTTGTGATAAGGGTCTTCCCTAAATTGTCGTCCAAACGACAACTTGACGTCAAATGACTGCCTACGATCCGTGCAAGTTTGGGTCGCACAGCACCCAACGTACCGTTATGGAGACAGGTCAGGTCATGCAAACAACGTTCACCCGTTTGATGCTCAAACACGCTGCCGAGCGCCCCTTGGCACCGGCGTTGCGAGAAAAAGAATATGGCATTTGGCAGACCATTACCTGGTCTGATTTGGCCAAATTGGTTCAGTCAATGGCCTGTGGTTTGCACCAAGCGGGTCTGCAGCGGGGCGAGCACCTGATTGTGGTGGGCTCCAACCGCCCGCGCCTGTACGCCACCATGTTGGCCGCGCAGTCGCTGGGCGCGATTCCTGTGCCTTTGTACCAAGATGCTGCGGCTGCCGAATGCGTGTTCCCCATCACCAACGCTGAGGTGCGTTTTGCGGTGGTGGAAGACCAAGAACAGGTCGACAAGATGCTGGAGGTGCGTGAGCAATGCCCTCAGCTGGCTCACATTTTTTATGACAACCCCCGTGGTTTGCGCAAGTACACCGAAGATGGTCTCGGTTCATTGGAAGAACTGATCGCTGCCGGTGCGGTGTTCGCACAGCAGCACCCCCAGTTCTTTGCCGAAGAGGCGGACAAAGCCAACACCGCTGATGTGGCGGCCATGTTCTTCACATCGGGCACCACCGGCAACCCCAAAGGTGTGGTGCATACGCACGGCTCCTTGATCGACCGCGCAGATGCAGGCGCAGAATTCGACAAGCTGACCCACTCTGAAGACGTGTTGGCCTACATGCCACCCGCTTGGATTGGGCAAAACATCTTCAGCTACGCCCAGTGGTTGGTGTGTGGCTACGTGGTCAATTGCCCTGAATCATCGGCCACCGTGACCATCGACCTGAAAGAGATTGGGCCCACGTATTACTTCGCACCGCCCCGCGTGTTTGAGGGCATGCTGACCAGCGTGATGATCCGCATGGAAGATGCGGGCAACTTCAAGCGCAAGTTGTTTTCTTACTTCATGGATGTGGCCAAAAAAGTGGGCCCCGCTTTGATGGATGGCCAGTCGGTGGGCTTCATGGACCGCATGGTGTACGGCTTGGGCAACCTCTTGGTGTACGGCCCTTTGCGCAACAACATGGGTTTCAGCCGCGTGCGCGTGGCCTACACCGCAGGCGAGGCGATTGGCCCCGACCTGTTCACCTTTTTCCGTTCGATCGGTGTGAACATCAAGCAGTTGTATGGTTCCACCGAGACCGCTGTGTTTGTGTGCCTGCAGCCTGACAACGAAGCGCGTGCCGATACCGTGGGTGTGCCGTGCAAGGGCGTGGAAATCAAAGTGGCGGACAACGGCGAAATCTTGGTGAAGTCGCCGGGTTTGCTCAAGGGTTACTACAAGAACCAAAAGGCCACCGATGAAGTGTTGACCGCCGATGGCTGGTACCACACCAGCGACGCGGGCTTCATCGACAGCCACGGCCACCTGAAGATCATTGACCGCGTCAAAGACGTGGGCCGCATCCAGGGCGGCGCCAACGACGGCGCCATGTTTGCGCCCAAATACGTTGAGAACAAGCTCAAGTTTTTCCCCTTCATCAAAGAGGTTGTGGCATATGGCGACCAGCGTGAAAAAGTCTGCGTCATGCTCAACATCGACTTTGATGCCGTGGGCAACTGGGCTGAACGCCGCAACCTTTCTTACGCGGGCTACACCGATTTGGCCCAAAAGCCAGAGGTCTATCAGCTCATCCAGGAGTGCGTGGAAAAGGTCAACGCCGATTTGGCCGAAGACGCCTTGCTGGCGGGCAGCCAGGTCTCTCGCTTTTTGGTCTTGCACAAAGAGCTGGACGCAGACGATGGCGAGTTGACCCGCACCAACAAAGTCCGCCGCGGCTTCATTGCCGACAAATACAAACCACTGGTCGATGGCCTGTACGAAGGCAAAGCCGAGCAGTTCATTGAGACGGTGGTCAAGTTTGAAGACGGCCGCACCGGCAGCGTCAGCGCCACGCTCAAGATTTCCGACGCCAAAACATTCACACCCGTGAAGGCAGCAGCATGACCAAGAAAATCGGCGACGTCATTCTGGACGTCAACAACATCAGTTTGCGTTTTGGCGGCGTGAAGGCGCTGACCGACATTTCGTTCAACGTGCGCGAACACGAAGTGCGCGCCATCATCGGCCCCAATGGCGCAGGCAAAAGCTCGATGCTCAACTGCATCAATGGCGTGTACACCCCGCAAGAGGGCAGCATCACGTTTCGGGGCCAAACGTTTGACCACATGAACAGCCGCCAAGTGGCCGAGATGGGCATTGCTCGGACCTTCCAAAACTTGGCCTTGTTCAAGGGCATGAGCGTGATCGACAACATCATGACCGGCCGCAATTTGCACATAAAGAGCAACCTGTTCATGCAAGCACTGCGCATTGGCCCCGCTCAGCGCGAGGAAGAAACGCACCGCGAATTTGTCGAGCACATCATCGACTTTCTTGAAATCCAGGCGTTCCGCAAAACACCCGTGGGCCAGCTGCCTTATGGCTTGCAAAAGCGGGTTGATTTGGGTCGCGCTTTGGCCATGGAGCCCAAAGTGCTTTTGCTCGATGAGCCCATGGCCGGTATGAACATGGAAGAAAAGCAGGACATGTGCCGCTTCATCTTGGATGTGAACGACGAGTTCGGCACCACCATCGTGTTGATCGAACACGACATGGGCGTGGTGATGGACATTTCGGACCGCGTGGTGGTGCTCGATTACGGCAAAAAAATTGGCGACGGCACCCCCGAAGAAGTGCGCAACAACGAAGACGTGATCAGTGCCTATTTGGGCACCAGCCACTAAGGAGAACAAGACATGGCATTTTTTCTGGAAGCCCTTTTTGGCGGCCTCATGGCCGGCATGCTTTATTCCTTGGTCGCGCTGGGTTTTGTGCTGATTTTCAAGGCCTCAGGTGTTTTTAACTTCGCGCAAGGCGCGATGGTGTTGTTTGCCGCCTTGGCCATGGCCCGCTTTTCGGAGTGGGTCCCAGGTTGGCTGGGCATTGAAGACAAGTTCACGGGCAATCTGATCGCTTTTGTGCTGGCCGCAGCCATCATGTTTGTGTTGGCTTGGCTGATTGAACGCTTGGTGCTGCGTCACTTGGTCAACCAAGAGGGCGTGACCTTGCTGATGGCCACTTTGGGCATCACTTACTTTCTGGATGGATTGGGTCAGACCATTTTTGGCAGCGACATTTACAAGATCGATGTGGGCATGCCCAAAGATCCGGTGTTCTTGTTTGACTCGGTCTTCCCTGGTGGCGTACTTGTCAACTTGGAAGATGTTTACGCCGCCTGCATTGCCGCATTGATGGTGGTGGTCTTGTCTTTGTTCTTCCAAAAGACCGGTACAGGCCGGGCCCTGCGTGCGGTGGCCGATGACCACCAAGCCGCTCAATCGATTGGTATTCCGCTCAACCGCATTTGGGTCATTGTGTGGTTTGTGGCCGGCATCACCGCCTTGGTCGCCGGCATCATTTGGGGCTCCAAAATGGGTGTGCAGTTCTCGTTGACTACGGTGGCTTTGCGTGCTTTGCCGGTGATCATTTTGGGCGGCCTGACTTCGGTGCCGGGCGCCATCATTGGCGGTCTGATCATTGGTGTGGGTGAGAAATTGTCCGAGGTTTACCTCGGCCCCTTTGTGGGCGGCGGTATTGAAATCTGGTTCGCTTATGTGCTGGCGCTGGTGTTCTTGCTGTTCCGTCCGCAAGGCTTGTTCGGCGAAAAAATCATCGACCGCGTGTAAGGAGAGAAAAACATGTTTTACAGAGAGAACGGTCAGTTCAAGACCTCTTACCGCAGCGACCAACAGATTTTTGCCATTGCGCAAGACCGCTGGGCTGTTTGGGCATTGATTGCCTTCGCGTTTGTCGGCGTGCCCATGGTCGCCGACGAATACATGTTCCGCGCCATCCTGATTCCCTTTTTGATCCTGGCCTTGGCCGCATTGGGGGTCAACATCTTGGTGGGGTATTGCGGTCAGATTTCATTGGGTTCGGGTGCCTTCATGGCGGTGGGCGCCTACATGGCTTACAACACCTATGTGCGCATTGAGGGCATGCCCTTGATCGTGGCTTTGCTGGCCGGTGGCTTCTTCGCCACGGTGGTGGGCATGTTTTTTGGCATCCCCAGCCTGCGAGTCAAAGGCTTGTATTTGGCCGTGGCGACTTTGGCAGCGCAGTTTTTTTGTGATTGGGCCTTCTTGCGCGTGGGCTGGTTCACCAACAACTCGGCATCAGGTTCCGTCAACGTGTCCAACCTGAGCGTGATGGGTTGGACGATCAACGCCCCTGTTGAGAAATACCTCTTTTGCTTGGCCTTTTTGGTGGTGTTTGGCTTGCTCGCCAAAAATTTGGTGCGCTCGGCCATTGGCCGTGAATGGATGGCGATCCGCGACATGGACGTGGCCGCCGCCGTGATTGGCATTCGCCCAATCTACGCCAAGCTCAGTGCCTTTGCTGTCAGCTCTTTCATCATCGGTGTGGCCGGTGGTCTGTGGGGCTTTGTGCACCTGGGGTCTTGGGAGCCAGCGGCCTTCTCGATTGACCGTTCGTTCCAGTTGTTGTTCATGGTCATCATCGGTGGCATGGGCTCCATCATGGGCAGCTTTTTCGGTGCGGCTTTCATTGTGATCTTGCCAATTTTCCTCAACCAGTTTTTGCCTTGGATGGGCGGTCTGGTGGGGGTCACCATTTCCACGGCCTTGGTGTCGCACGCCGAGTTCATGATTTTTGGCGCCCTGATTGTTTGGTTCTTGATTGTTGAGCCGCACGGCCTGGCCAAGTTGTGGTCCATTGCCAAGCAAAAGCTCCGCCTTTGGCCTTTCCCTCACTGATTTTTCATCTCGATTTTTTCCCCAAGTGCTTCCACCTTTTTTTAACAGGAGACAAACCATGAAGCTTCGTCAACTCGTCCTGGCCACCACCGTGGCCGCTGCCGGACTTGCCAGTGCGCTGGTCAGCACGGTCGCAACGGCTCAAACCAAAGAGCAATTCTTCCCTGTGCTGGTTTACCGCACGGGTGCTTACGCGCCCAACGGTGTGCCGTTTGCCAACGGCTATGTGGATTACCTCAAGCTGGTCAATGCGCGCGGTGGCATCAACGGCGTGAAGCTCAGCTTTGAAGAGTGCGAAACCGGCTACGCCACAGACCGCGGTGTGGAGTGCTATGAGCGTCTGAAAGGCAAAAACGGCGGCGCCACAGTGTTCCAGCCACTGTCTACAGGCATCACGTTTGCATTGACCGAAAAAGCCCCCATCGACAAGATCCCTTTGATCACGGCCGGTTACGGCCGCAGCGAATCGGCTGACGGCGGTGTGTTCAAGTGGAACTTCCCCTTGGCTGGCACTTACTGGGTGGCTGGCGACGTCATCATCCAAGACATCGCCAAGAAGGCTGGTGGCGCTGACAAGCTCAAGGGCAAGCACATCGCTTTGGTCTACCACGACAGCCCATTTGGCAAAGAAGCCATTCCAATCTTGCAAGAGCGTGCGGCCATGCACGGTTTCAAGTTGAGCTTGTTGCCCGTGACCCACCCCGGCGTGGAGCAAAAGTCCACTTGGCTGCAGATTCGTCGTGAGCGCCCTGACTATGTCGTCAACTGGGGCTGGGGCGTGATGAACTCCACCTTGCTCAAAGAAGCGCAAGCCACCGGCTACCCCCGTGAAAACATCTGGGGCGTGTGGTGGGCAGGTGCCGAGCCGGATGTGAAAGACATCGGCATGGGTGCCAAGGGCTACAACGCCATCACCATGCAGCACGGCGCTGAAAAGGGCTCTGCTGTGGTGAAAGAGGTGCTGGAGAAGTTGCACGCCAAGAACCAAGGCACAGGTCCACGTGATGAAGTGGGCGAAGTGTTGTACATGCGCGGATTGTTCAGCGCCATGTTCGCGGTGGAAGGCGTGCGCCAAGCCCAAGAGAAGTACGGCAAAGGCAAGGTCATGACTGGCGAGCAAGCGCGCTGGGGTTATGAAAACCTGAACCTGACCCAGCCCAAGCTGGATGCTCTGGGTTTCAAGGGCGTGCTGCGTCCGATTTCCACCTCGTGCGCCGACCACATGGGTGCCAACTGGGCCCGTATCCACACATGGGACGGCACCAAGTGGCAATTCAGCAGCGACTGGATGCAAGCGGATGAGCAGATCATCAAGCCCATGGTCAAGGCCGCTGCTGACAAGTACGCCGCCGAGAAAAAGATCACGCGCCGCACCCCTGCGGATTGCCAGTCTTGATCTGATTCCAGCTGCCGCGCAAGCGGCAGCTGGTCAGCTGCTGCAGGCCTTGGCTTGCTTGCAGCTGCCAAATGAAACCATTGCATGCAGCGGTTTCATTTGGCTTGAACCACCAGAATTTGAAAAGGCACAGTCCATGAGCGACAAAAACATTGTTCTGAACGTCAACGGCATCGAAGTCATTTACAACCACGTCATCTTGGTGCTCAAGGGCGTGTCCCTGCAGGTGCCCGAGCAAGGCATCGTGTCTTTGTTGGGTGGCAACGGAGCTGGCAAAACCACCACCTTGCGTGCGATCTCCAACTTGCTCAAGGGCGAGCGTGGCGATGTGACCAAAGGCAGCATCGAGCTGCGTGGCGAGCGGATCGAAAACCTCACCCCTGCCGACTTGGTCAACCGGGGTGTGGTGCAGGTCATGGAGGGACGACATTGCTTCGCCCACTTGTCGATCGAAGACAACCTGTTGACCGGCAGCTACACCCGCAAGGACAAGGGCGAAATCGCGGCCAACCTGGACAAGGTTTACACCTATTTCCCGCGCCTGAAAACCCGCCGCACATCGCAAGCGGCGTACACATCAGGTGGTGAGCAGCAAATGTGCGCGATTGGCCGCGCCTTGATGACCAACCCTAGCGTGATGCTGCTGGATGAGCCTTCGATGGGTCTGGCGCCTCAGATCGTGGAAGAGGTCTTCAACATCGTGAAAGACTTGAACGAGAAAGAAAAAGTCACTTTCTTGATCGCTGAGCAAAACACCAACATGGCGCTCAAATACTCGGATTACGGCTACATCATGGAGTCGGGCCGCATCGTGATGGATGGCGAGGCCGAAGACCTGCGCACCAACGAAGACGTGAAAGAATTTTATTTGGGCATGGGCGGCGGTGAGCGCAAGAGCTTCAAGGACGTCAAGAGCTACAAGCGCCGCAAGCGTTGGCTGGCCTGATGCCTTGAGCATCCTTCGAGCAATCCTTCATCGCCAGTGTCCTGAAAGAATCCCATGGTCCATCACCTCGATGCGCTGGAAACCCGCGCCCCTGAAGTCCGTGAAGCAGCGCTGATGGCGGCCTTGCCTTCGCAAATTGCGCATGCCCAGAAAAACAGCGCCGCTTTGGCTGAGATCCTCAAGGGCATCGATGCTGCCCAAGTGACCAGCCGAGCTGCCCTGGCCCGATTGCCTGTCACGCGCAAGTACGAGTTGCTGGCGCGTCAACAAGCCCAGCGGGCTCAAGACCCCTTTGGCGGTTTCTCAACCATTGGCTGGAAGGGCATGCTCCGCCCTGCCGGTGTGCGCCGTGTGTACCAGTCACCCGGTCCGATCTATGAACCCGAGGGCCATGCCCCCGACTATTGGCGTGCAGCCCGCGCCATGGCGGCCGCCGGTTTTGAGGCCGGCGATCTGGTTCACAACTGCTTCAGCTACCACCTGACCCCTGGCGCCTGGATCATGGAAAGCGGCGCCCATGCACTGGGCTGTGCGGTGATTCCCGGTGGCGTGGGCAACACCGAACAGCAATTGGCGGCGGTGGCCGATCTGCGTCCGGTGGCTTATTCGGGCACGCCCAGTTTCCTGAAGATCCTGATCGAGAAAGCCACCGAGGCAGGTCAAAAGCTGTCGATCACCAAAGCCCTGGTGTCGGGCGAGGCCTGCCCACCATCATTGCGCGATTGGTTTACCCAGCAGGGTGTGGCGGCTTACCAGTGCTATGCCACCGCCGATGTGGGCTTGATTGCTTATGAAACTGCCGCGCGAGAAGGTTTGGTGATCGACGAGGGCGTGATCGTGGAGATCGTGCGTCCGGGCACCGGAGACCCTGTCGCAGTCGGCGAGGTCGGTGAAGTGGTGGTCACGGTGCTCAATCCTGACTACCCTCTGATCCGTTTCGGTACGGGCGATTTGTCGGCCATCTTGCCCGGCACATGCCCCACAGGCCGCACGGGGCAGCGCATCAAAGGCTGGATGGGCCGAGCCGACCAGACCACCAAGATCCGGGGCATGTTTGTGCATCCCGGCCAGGTGGCCGAGATCGTGAAACGCTTTCCGGAGTTGACCAAAGCGCGTTTGGTGGTCACCGGTGAGATGGCCAATGACCAAATGGCTTTGCATGTCGAAACCGCATCCTTGGCTGATGAAGGACTCAAAGGCCGCGTATCTGAAGCTGTTCGCGATGTGACCAAGCTGCGTGGCGAAGTGCACTTGGTGGCCCAGGGCACGCTGGCCAATGACGGCAAAGTCATTGAGGATGCCCGCAGTTACCAGTGACGCCTTGCTGGCTGGCGGGTCCTCGCTTGTCAGAATCCTCAATTGAATCAAGGCCAATTTAAGCCGAAAGTCTAAGTAGTTTCCGTGTTTTCATCACAATGCGGGGTTTTACAATCCGCCACCAACTAGGAGTTTGTCATGAAGCAATGGATCGCTTTGGCCGCATTGGCCACTCTCTCGATGGGCTCTTACGCCCAAGCTTTTCCGGGTAACAAGCCCATATCGATCGTCGTGCCTTTCGCCGCAGGCGGCCCTACCGACCGCGTCGCCCGTGACTTGGCCGAAGTGATGCGCAAGCACATTCCAGGCAGCAATTTCGTTGTGGAAAACGCTGCTGGCGCTGGTGGCACCATCGGCGCTACCAAAGTGGCCAAGGCTGCACCGGACGGCCATTCGTTGTTGTTGTTCCACATCGGCATGGCCGCTACACCAGCCCTGTACCGCAAGCTGGGTTACAAGCCACTCGAGGACTTCGAGTTTCTGGGCATGGTCAATGATGTGCCCATGACCTTGGTGGGCAAGCCACAATTGCCAGCCAACACCTACCGCGATTTTGAAAACTACATCCGCGCCAACGCTGGTAAGTTGAACATTGCGCACGCTGGTTTGGGTTCTGCCTCGCACATTTGCGGCTTGCTCTGGCAGACCAACATGAAGACCAAAGAGGCCATGACCACGATCCCGTTTGGCGGCACTGCACCAGCCATGACGGCTTTGATTGGCGGTCAGGTGGACATGATGTGCGACCAAACCACCAACACCACGGCCCAGATCGAAGGCGGCCGCATCAAGGCGTTTGCGGTCACAACGGCCCAACCTCTGAGCGGTCACCCTGTGTTGAAGCACTATCCCAGCTTGCAGGAAATGGGCATGAAGGGCTTCAACCTGACCATCTGGCACGGTTTGTATGCCCCCAAAGGCACGCCACCCGCCATCACCAAAATGTTGAACGATGCCCTCAAGAAATCCTTGAAGGACCCTGATTTCATCAAGAAGAACGAAGCCTTGGGCGCTTTGGTGGTCAACGACAAGCGCGTTGAGCCCGAAGAGCACAAGAAGTTTGTGGCTGCCGAAATGATCAAGATCAAGGCCGCTGTGGATGCCGCTGGCAAGTACGCTGACTGATTCGATTTTTGCTCCCAAAAAAAGCCGCTCTTGGAGCGGCTTTTTTTCGTCTTACACAGCTCAGTTGGCAAATTGTTCAGTTCCCACCATGCCCAGTTGGGTCAGGCCCACACGTTGTGCGGTGGTCAATACGGTGACGGCCGCTTCATAACGGGCTTGCCCATCCGCACGGATGTGCAGTTCGGGTTGAGGTCGCTGGGCAGCAGCCAAAATGAGTTGCGCTTCGAGTTCTTCCCGGTTGCCCAGTGCCTTGCCGTTCCAGCTCCACTGTGATTGCGCATTGATGTCGATGCGAACCACCACCGGCTCTTTGGGCGAAGCGGGGCTTGCCGTGGGCATGTCCAGGTTGACCGCGTGCAATTGCGCCGGGATGGTGATGATGAGCATGATGATCAGGACCAGCATCACGTCAATCAAGGGCGTGGTGTTGATGTCCATCATCAAGCCGTCTTCGTCGCTGTTGTCGGTGCCCAAGTGCATGGCCATAAGTTGTCCTTGATGTTCAGGGGCCGGGGTCAATGACAAAGCCCACTTGGGCAATGCCGGCCTGCTGCAGGGCGTGCATGACCCGCCCAACCGATGCATAGGCGCTTTGCGCATCGCCCCGAATCTGAACATCGGGTTGGGGTTTCATGGCGGCGATTTTTTTCAGCCGCTCTTGCAAATCCGTCTGGTTTTGGATGGGGGTGTCGTACACAAAAACCTGACCGGCCTTGTTGACCGAGAGAATCACGGTCTCTGGCCGTGCCTGACGCACCTCATGGCGCTCTTTGGGCAAGTCCACCTGGATGGAGGTGGTGACCACCGGGATGGTGATCAGGAAAATGATGAGCAAAACCAGCATCACGTCGACCAGGGGCGTGGTGTTGATGGTGCCCATCACCTCGTCGTCGGGGCCAGTGCCCACGCTGGGGCCGAGTTGCATGGCCATCAGCGTTTGGCCGAAGCGAGCAAGGCCGCGTGCACATCGGCACCGAAGGCGTTGATTTCTTCCATCACCGCCTTGTTGCGGCGCACCAACCAGTTGTAGCCCAAGACCGCAGGCACGGCGACGGCCAAACCAATGGCCGTCATGATGAGTGCCTCACCGACGGGGCCCGCGACTTTGTCGATGCTGGCTTGTCCGGACATGCCGATCTTGACCAGCGCATGGTAGATGCCCCACACGGTGCCAAACAAACCGACAAAAGGCGCGGTAGAGCCGACTGTGGCCAGCACGGCGAGCCCGTCTTGCAGTCGGCTTTGGACCGTGCTCATGGCGCGTTGCAGGCACATCACCACCCAGGCGTTGAAGTCCACGGTGTCGGGCAAGCCTTGGTGTTGAGCTGCGCCTTCCAGGCCTTTTTCTGCAATGAAGCGAAACGGGCTGGTGGTGTCGAGGGCATCAGCCGCTTGCCGCACCGATGCCGCTTGCTTGAAGCTGGCCTGTGTGGCGGCCGCCATTTTGAGCAGCTTGGATTGCTCGAGGTATTTGGTCGCGATCACAAACCAGCTGCCCATGCTCATGATGACCAAAATCAGCAAGGTGATTTTGGCCACTGCATCACCTTGTGCCCACAAAGCGCCCAAGCCATAGGGGTTCTCCGGTGCGGCTGTTGGGATGGCGGCGTTGGGTGTGGATGCCCAACTGGTGTGGCTCATCAGCACGCCCAAACCCAGCAGCAGGTGGGCCAGAGTGGTTCTGAAATGGTTGATCATGCGAGCGGGTCCTTGTGGCTTTGACATGGGGTGTGGGGTGGCCAAGTTTGGGCTGGCTGTGTGAGGGGTTGTTGGGGCGGACGGGTTCATTCGAGGCGCCAGGTGTATTTCATGCTGGCCCAGGCCTGCTCGGGTTTGCCATCGACCAAAGCGGGACGAAATTGGCATTTGGACAAACCTGCTCTCGCGGCTTCGTCGAGCCGCTTGAAGCCCGAACTTTTTTCAATCTCAGATTGAAGCACTTTGCCATCCACGCCCACCAAAAAGCGCAAAGCAACTGTGCCCTCTTCTTCAAGACGGCGGGACGCACTGGGATATTCCGGCTTTTCACATTGGTTGACATTCACGCCTGCAGCCGTGCGCGTGGGTGCAGGGGCGGGTGCCGTGGCTCGAGTGGGTGCTGCCGTAACGGGCGTGGGGACAGGCGTGGCGGTCGGCGGTGCAGGGGCAGTTGCAGGCACTGACGCTGTCAAGCCCGTTGGGGTCGGGGTGGGTGTAGTGATGGCGGGTAACTCGGCGGCCGGCGCTTGTGTCACAGGAGGTGCAACGGGCGCTGGTGTCGGTGCCGGCTTAGCAGGTTGGGGTGTGGGCGGCGGCGGTGAGGGCGTTGGGGGAGGTGGTGCCGCTGGCGGCGGTGTTGCCGGTCGGGTGTCGCTGAGCAAAAGCGCTTGAACCACGGTCGGCATTTTTTGCACCACATCGCGCGTCAAGCCCACATGCACAGCCCAAAGCAGCAGGGCATGCAAAAGAACCACCCAAACCCAACCTGCCAGCGGGCGCTTGGGGCGGGTCAGTTGGAAAGAGGCGGACTGCATGAAGGATTGCAAGGGCTGTGTTCGGCTGTATTTTGCGTGAAAAGCACGGACTTTGGCCCCATGGGTTGCAAAGACACTCAACCAGACTTTGTTACGGGGCGCGCCTCATGGAAAAGCCCTCAGCAGCTTGGTTTGTAGCCATCCGCTCACCTTGCACCCAACGACCGCAATGGCCGTGCACCGCTGTGCCCAACCATGTGGCTGCAATGCGTTGTCCGTCGTGCGATTCCTCCATCGTGAACTCGCGGCCTTCCAGATCGGCCACCACCGGGTAGCGCTGGTCGCCTTGTTGAAGTTCACCGCGCAGACTGCCCAAGTGTTCCGGGTGTGGAGACAAGTTCAGAGCCCATGGGGTGGTTGAGCCCGCCATTTGCACAGTCCAGTTGCCCAGCAGCTTGTCGGCCCCAAGCGATTGGCCCGGTGGACAGTCGGGTGGGCTCAGGGCCAGGTTGCATCCGGTCAATGCCAAGGATAGGAAAAGCATGGATGCGCTGCGGCCCAAGGGGTTTATCCAAGGTCTCGTCATGGTTTGGCCTCGGCCGCCGCCGTGGCAGCGCGTTGTGCAAATTCGGCCCGCAGCGCCTTGAGTTTTTCGCGCGGGTCTTCTTTGGTGGTGTTTTCGTCCAGGCGCATCTCGGCAATGAAGCGGCTGGGCAGGGCGGCCACGGTTTCACGGCCTTTCTTGCGGCGTTTCGTCCAGCTCACGGCCAGGCTGCGCTGGGCGCGGGTGATGCCCACGTACATCAGGCGGCGTTCTTCTTGCAGACGCAACAAAATGCCCTCTTGGCTGGCCGCTTCGGTAGCGTCTTCGCCCAGTTTGAAAGGCAGCAGACCCTCGTTCACGCCCACCAAGGTCACATGCGGCCACTCCAAGCCCTTGGAGGCGTGCAACGTAGACAGGGTCACCACGTTTTGGTCTTTCTCTCGCTCACTCAGGGTGGAAATCAGCGAGATGGTCTGTGCCACCTCCAACAGGTTTTTGGTCTCCGTCGCCTCGGCGCCCGTTTGAGCCCCGGTCGCGTCTTCGATCTCGCCACCGCAACGCCCAGCCATCCAGTCACAAAATTCCAACACATTCGTCCAGCGGGCCGAAGCCACTTTGTCGTTGTCTTCACCGTCGTACAAGTGCGACTCGTAGCCGATCTCTTGAAGCCACGCCAGCAAAAACGCCAGCGCATCGGTTTTGCCCAAAGTTTGGCGGGCGCGGTATTCCAAGTCGTTGATGTAGCGACCAAACTCGTGCAGGCCGGTGATGGCGCGGGCATTCACGGCGCTGGGCAAGCTGCCTGCAAACAGCGACTCGAACAGACTGAGCTTGTACTGCGTGGCAAAGCTGCCCAGTTGGCCCAGCGTCTGGTGGCCGATGCCGCGCTTGGGGCTGGTGATGGCCCGCAAAAATGCCGGGTCGTCGTCGTTGTTGATCCACAAGCGAAACCAAGCGCACAGGTCCTTGATCTCGGCCTTGTCAAAAAAGCTTTGTCCGCCCGACACTTTGTAGGGGATGTTGGCGCGGCGCAGGGCCTGCTCAAACGGCCGCGCCATGTGGTTGGCGCGGTACAAAATGGCAAAGTCCTTGAACTCGCGGTGTTTGGATTCGAGCGAATGCCCGCTGCGGATCGACTGGATGCGGGCAATGGCCCGGTCGGCTTCGTGCTCTTCGTTCACCGCATCGATCACGCGCACCGGCTCGCCCTCGCCCAATTCGGAAAACAGTGTTTTGGGAAACAGCTTGGGGTTGGGCTCGATCACATGGTTGGCGGCCCGCAGAATAGCGCTGGTGGATCGGTAGTTCTGCTCCAGCTTGATGACCTTCAAATTCGGGAAGTCCACCGGCAAGCGCTTCAGGTTGTCCAAAGTCGCGCCGCGCCAGCCATAGATCGACTGGTCGTCGTCGCCCACCGCCGTGAAGCGGGCTCGCTCCCCCACCAGATGTTTCAGCACCTCGTATTGCGTGGCGTTGGTGTCTTGGTACTCGTCCACCAGCACATGGCCCATCTTGGCTTGCCAACGCTCGCGCACCTCGGGGTACTCGGCCAACAGTTTGAGGGGCATGCCAATCAGGTCGTCAAAGTCCACGCTTTGGTAAGCCGTCAGCCGCTCTTGGTACAGCGCCATGATGCGGGCGATCACCCGGGCGTTGTCGTCAGGCGCTTGCGCTGCAGCCTGCTCGGCGTTCAGGCCCATGTTTTTCCATAGGCTGATGGTCCACTGCCACTGGCGGGCTGTGGCCGCGTCGGTGGTGCCGCCACAATCTTTCAGGATGCTGGTCACATCGTCCGCATCCATGATGCTGAATTGAGGTTTGAGGCCCAACACGCCACCGTCTTCGCGCATGATGCGCACGCCCAGCGCGTGGAAGGTGCAAATCAGCACATGTTTGGCCGCTTGGCCGATCAGGTCCTTGGCCCGCTCGCGCATCTCGGCAGCAGCCTTGTTGGTGAAAGTGATGGCCGCGATGCGTTGGGGCTCCAGCCCGGCTTCGATCAGGCGGCCAATCTTGTGGGTGATCACCCGCGTTTTGCCCGAACCCGCCCCGGCCAACACCAAGCAGGGGCCGGAGACAAAGTTCACGGCTTCGAGTTGGGCGTTGTTCAGGCCAGTTGACATGGAAAAACCAATGGACTCAGCGCACCAAGGGCACGCCGGCTTGCTGCGCCGCCGCGATCAACTGGGCATCCAGCGTGGCCAAGGGCAGGCCTTTCCTCAAGGCCAGCTCCAGATAAGCCGCGTCGTAAGCGCTCAGGTTGTAGCGCCGGGCCAGATCCAGGGTGTCGTGCAAAGCCCGCAGACTGGTTTCACCATCGGTGCCGATGTCAAGTGCCTCGAGCAAAGCCACAAAGGTCGAGGCTTGGGCTTGGGTGATTTTGTCCAAACGCAGGCTTTTGGCCATCACATTGGCCGCCTCCAAGTGCCACAGCGATGGCACCAGTGCGCCGCTTTCTTGCAGGCGGTCCAGCACTTTTTCAGCCAAAACCAGCCCGGCGGGGTTGCTTTGGGGCAGCAGCCACAGCATGGCCACCGAGTTGTCGAGCACCAAGCTCATGCCCTGCCTTCACCGATCAGGGCGGCCAGGTCCACCCCGGTGCCTGCGCCGTTGTCTTGTTGCTGACGGGTGAACGCACGCATTTTGGCCACCGCTTCGGCGCGTTGTTGGTCAGACGCATCGACCGGCACCAAGCGTGCCACGGTGACACCCCGTACCGAAATGTCAAATGTTTGGCCGGCCTGCACCTGACGCAAGAACTGCGGCAAGTGGGTCTTGGCCTCATAAGCGCCGATGGTTTGAATCGTCATGGTGACCGGCTTTCCGGAGAATGGAAAAGCGATTGTAGACCAGTTCAGTAGACCAGTTAAGAGGCTTGCTTCGGATTACGGTCGGAGCGCATTTGGGGGATATGGATCTTTTGTCATTTGGAAACCAAGAGAATCATTGTTATATAAATATGTAGCATTCTGACGATTG
Organism: Akkermansia muciniphila; assembly: GCA_943331105.2. Classification (GTDB taxonomy): domain Bacteria; phylum Pseudomonadota; class Gammaproteobacteria; order Burkholderiales; family Burkholderiaceae_C; genus Limnohabitans_A. Next base: position 51,433 of record CALQKH020000004.1, on the reverse strand, counting down.
GGAAATGCGCTCTGAACGCTCACAAGCAGAAAGATGCACCAAATGGAAAGGCCGCTATATGCGGCCTTTCACATTTGTTCTGCCGAAATCACGCTACACAGCACTATGGGGGGCTGAACTGCGACTCGGCATGGCGTGCCCTGGCATGGCGAAAGCGTACTGGTTTACCCCGACAATCGGGGCATGTTAGAAATTTTCCGCGTCACTTTTCCGTTTTTCGCGCTGGTTTTGTGTGGCTATGCTGCCGCCCGCCTGCGCATGTTGCCCTTGGAGGCCATCCCCGGCTTGAATGGCTTTGTGCTGTTTTTTGCGCTGCCATGCATGTTGTTTCGGTTTGGATCTGATACGCCCATTGCGCAGTTACTGGATGCGGGGGTGTTTTTCACCTACTTGTTTTGCGCTTTGGTGATCGTGGCTCTGAGCATCGGCATCAGCTTGAACCGCCGTGTGCGTTGGAACGATGCCTCCCTGGGCGCTTTGGTGGCGGCTTTTCCCAACACCGGTTTCATGGGCGTGCCTTTGTTGGTTGCCTTGTTGGGCACCCAAGCCGTGGGGCCGGCGATCGTAACCATTGTGGTCGACCTGGTCATCACGTCTTCTTTGTGTGTCGCCTTGTCTCGCATGGATGCGGCTGGCCAGCACGGCGCGGCCGTTGCGGCGCGCAAGGCCTTGGTGGGGGTGTTGCGCAACCCGATGCCTTGGGCCATCAGTGCGGGGGCAGCGTTTTCCTATTGGAATTTGGAGTTGATCGGCCCGGTGAGTAAAACCGTAGGATTGTTGGCCGATGCCGCTTCACCTGTGGCCTTGTTCACGATCGGGGCGGTTTTGGCCCGCTCGGCCATGTTGGCACATGAACGAGAAGACGGCCCTTTGCGTGTGCTCGACTACCTGCCAATTGCTGTGATCAAACTCATCGTGCACCCTCTGCTGGTCTTGCTGGTGGGCCTGACCGCTGTGCAATGGGGTGTGCCGCTAGAGCCCTTTGCCCTGCAGGTCATGGTTTTGGTGGCCGCCTTGCCAAGTGCCAGCAATGTGTCTTTGCTGGCTGAGCGATTGGGCGCCGACAACGGACGCATTGCCCGCATCATCATGGTGACCACGGTGGCGGCGTTTGTGACCTTCTCTGGCGCGGTGGATTTTTTCAAGGCTTAGCCATGATGGTTTGTCAAAGGCTGTGCATGCGCCCATGGCTTTTGTCAGGCGTGGCCAAGGTACAAAGCCCGTAAAATCAAAGGTTCGCGCAAAGGTTGCGCCCATTCCACTCTGGCCAGCTCGCTGCTGGCCTCGTTCAGGCCATGTTGACCTTCCAACAGATCATTCTCAAATTGCAGCAGTACTGGGATGCCCAAGGCTGCGCCTTGCTCCAGCCCTATGACATGGAAGTCGGCGCGGGCACCAGCCACACCGCCACGTTTTTGCGCGCCATTGGCCCCGAGCCTTGGAAAGCTGCCTATGTGCAGCCCAGCCGCCGCCCCAAGGATGGTCGCTATGGCAACAACCCCAACCGCTTGCAGCATTACTACCAGTACCAAGTGGTCTTGAAGCCCGCGCCCAGCAACATTCTTGAGCTGTATTTGGGTAGCTTGGAGGCGCTGGGCTTTGACCTGAAGAAAAACGACATCCGCTTTGTCGAAGACGATTGGGAAAACCCGACGCTCGGCGCTTGGGGCTTGGGCTGGGAGGTTTGGTTGAACGGCATGGAGGTCACGCAGTTCACCTATTTCCAGCAAGTGGGCGGCATCGACTGCAAGCCGATCACAGGCGAGATCACCTACGGTCTGGAGCGATTGGCCATGTATCTGCAGGGCGTGGACAACGTCTACAACCTCAAATGGACCGACACTTTGAGCTATGGCGACGTGTACCACCAAAACGAGGTGGAACAGTCCACCTACAACTTTGAGCATTCAGACGCAGAGTTTTTGTTCACCGCGTTCACCGCGCACGAAAAACAGGCGCAAAACCTGATCGTGCAGCAGCTGGCGCTGCCCGCCTATGAGCAAGTGCTCAAGGCCGCGCACACCTTCAACTTGCTGGACGCGCGTGGCGCGATCAGCGTGACCGAACGCGCCGCTTACATTGGCCGCATCCGCAATCTGGCCCGCAGCGTGGCCCAGAGTTATTACGAAAGTCGCGAACGTCTGGACTTCCCGATGGCCCCGCGTGAATGGGTTGCGCAAATGCCCAAGAAAGCCGCGTGAGGGAGTACGACATGACGACACAAAATTTGCTGGTGGAACTGTTTGTAGAAGAGCTGCCACCGAAGGCGCTCAACAAACTCGGCGCGGCCTTCTCGGGCGTGTTGGCCGAACAACTCAAGGCCCAAGGCCTGGCGCCTGCCGATGCGGTGGTCACGGCGTTTGCCTCGCCCCGCCGCTTGGCCGCGCATGTGACGGGCGTGCTGGCGCAGGCTGCCGACAAAGCCGTGCAGCAAAAGCTCATGCCCGTAGCCGTGGGCCTGGACGCCAGCGGCAACCCCACACCTGCCTTGCTGAAAAAACTTCAAGCACTGGGCGCGGACCTGAGTGACCCAGTTGCAGCCGTAGCGGCCTTGAAACGCGCACCAGACGGCAAGGCTGAGGCTCTTTTTTACGACAGCGTGGCCCAAGGCGCATCGCTCCAAATCGGTTTGCAAAAGGCGCTGGAAGAAGCGTTGGCCAAACTGCCTATACCCAAGGTCATGCAGTACCAGCTCGAAACCGATTGCGAACTGCCCGGTTGGAGCAGCGTGAACTTTGTGCGCCCTGCGCACAGCCTGATCGCGCTGCATGGCAGCACCGTAGTGCCGGTCAAGGCGCTGGGCCTGACAGCTGGCAACAGCACACAAGGCCATCGTTTTGAAGCCAAAGTTTTGCCCGTGCTGTTGCCGCATGCGGACCAATACGACGAAGTCCTCAAGCGCGATGGCTCGGTCATCGCCAGCTTTGCCGAGCGCCGTGCCGAAATCGTGCGCCAGTTGCAAGCTGCTGCGGCCAAAGTCGGTGGCGGTTGCCAGCCGATTGAGGACGACGCCCTGCTCGACGAAGTGACCGCGCTGGTGGAGCGACCCAATGTGTTGACTTGCCAGTTTGAGCAAGAGTTCTTGGGCGTGCCGCAAGAGTGCCTGATCCTCACCATGAAGGCCAACCAAAAATACTTCCCCTTGCTCGACGCATCGGGCAAGCTGACGAACCGTTTCTTGGTGGTGAGCAACATCACCCCCGACGATGCTTCGTTCGTGATCGGTGGCAACGAGCGCGTGGTGCGCCCGCGTCTGGCCGACGCCAAATTCTTCTTCGACCAAGACCGCAAAAAAACACTCGAATCGCGTGTCGAAGGCCTGTCCAAGGTGGTCTATCACAACAAGCTGGGCACCCAAGGCGAGCGCATGGCGCGCGTCTGTGCGATTGCCAAAGCCATCGGCCAGCAACTGGGCGGCGATCTGTTGGCCCAGCAGGCCGAGCAGGCCGCACGCTTGGCCAAGACCGATTTGTTGACCGACATGGTCGGCGAATTCCCAGAGCTGCAGGGCATCATGGGTGGTTATTACGCTCGCCACGATGGTCTGACCAGCGAGGTGGCCGAAGCCATCGAGGACCATTACAAGCCGCGCTTTGCAGGCGACGACTTGCCGCGCAATAACGTGGGCTTGGTGGTGGCGCTGGCCGACAAGCTCGAAACCTTGGTGGGCATGTTCGGCATCGGCAATGTGCCCACGGGCGACAAAGACCCGTTCGCATTGCGTCGTCACGCTTTGGGCGTGATCCGCATGTTGGTGGAGAAAGATGTGGCGCTGGGCTTGCCCGAATTGCTGGCTTTGTCTGCGCCGGTGTTCGGCGACAAGATCGTGGGCACAGCGGACGCTCTGATTGAGTTTTTCTACGACCGCTTGTCCGGCAGCCTGCGCGAGCAGGGCTTCAGCGCACAAGAGGTCGATGCCGTCATGGCCCTGCGTCCCGCCCGTCTGTGTCAAGTCAACCTGTTCTTGACTGCCGTGCGCGCATTTGCTGCACTGCCCGAGAGCCCGGCGCTGGCCGCAGCCAACAAGCGCATCGGCAACATCCTCAAGAAAGCCGGTGAGGTGGACGCCCACGTCAACCCTGCGCTGCTGCATGAAGACGCCGAAAAAGGCCTGTACGCTGCCATGCAAAAGTTGTTGCCCGAATCTGAGGCGATGTTCAAGGCGGGCGACTACACCGCCAGCTTGCAAACCTTGGCAGCGCTGCGCGCCCCGGTGGATGCTTTCTTTGACGATGTGATGGTCAACGCCGAAGAGATGGACCTGCGCCTGAACCGTCAGGGCCTGCTCAAATCACTGCATGTGGCGATGAACCGCGTGGCCGATTTGTCGCGCCTGGCCACCTGAACTGAAATCGCCCATGCACACCAAACTCGTTATTTTGGACCGCGATGGCACCATCAACCGGGCCAGTGAGGAGTTCGTCAAGTCGCCTGAAGAATGGCACCCTCTGCCGGGGGCCTTGGAAGCCATCAGTCGCTTGAACCATGCTGGGTACCATGTGGTTTTGGCCACCAACCAGTCGGGCTTGGGACGCGGACTTTTTGACATGGCTGCGCTCAATGCGGTGCATGCCTTCATGCTCAAGTCGCTGGCCGCTTTGGGTGGCCGCATCGATGCCATTTTTTACTGCCCGCATGCACCAGATGAGGGCTGTACTTGCCGCAAGCCTGCGCCCGGATTGTTGCAGCAAATTGAAGAGCGCTATGGCATCGCCTTGGCGGGCGTACCTTATGTGGGCGACAGGCTGCGAGACATGCAGGCGGCGCAGGCGGCTGGTTGCGCGCCGCATTGGGTTTTGACCGGTCGCCAAGACCGTGGAGACCTCAACAGCTTGCCTGCGGGGTTCCCTTCCGACACCCAGGTGCACACTGACTTGGCGGCTTTTGTCGATCATTTTTTGGGCAACGCTGCGACGCCGGGGTTCAGCAAGTCCCAGTCGGTCAGACCTTGAACCTCACCAGATCGCTTTCTGCATGAACTTCATTCGCTCGCTTGCCCATGTTCTTTGGATGGCCATCACCGTGGTGCCTTGGGCGCTGTTTGTGGTGGTGGTCTCTTACTTTGTCAGCAGCACCCGCCTGTATTGGATCTGCGCAGCTTGGCTGCGCTTGGCAGTGAACAGTGGCACTTGGATTTTAGGCATTGAAAACCGCATCCAGGGCATGGAGAACTTGCCCTTGGGCACCAAGGACCCTGCGGTTTTGTTGGTCAAGCACCAGTCCACCTGGGAGACCTTTGTCATGCCCGCCATCATGCCGCACCCGTTGGCTTATGTGTTCAAAAAGGAGCTGCTCAGCGTGCCTTTCTTTGGCTGGGCCATGGGCCGTTTGGACATGATCCACATCGACCGCAAGCAGCGTTCGCGTGCATTTGCCAAGGTGGTGCAGCAGGGACGTCGTCTCATGCAAGATGGCGTTTGGGTCATCATGTTTCCTGAAGGCACGCGCATCCCGCGTGGTCAAAAAGGCGAATACAAAAGCGGTGGTGCACGTTTGGCCATTGCCGCTGGCGTGCCCGTCATCCCGATTGCGGTGACTTCGGCGCGATGCTGGCCCACCAAAGCGTTTGTCAAAACACCCGGCGTGGTGGACATTTCAATCGGTCGTGCCATCTCCAGCGAGGGCCGCAGCGCCGAAGAGTTGATGCTCGAAGTGGAGACTTGGATCGAGTCCGAGATGCACCGGCTCGACCCTGAGGCTTACCCAGCGGTGGCTGGGAACTGAACCCACCCGAGGCCCACCATGCGAGCGCCTTTGCAGTTTGTGCTCGATTTTTTCACCGGGGGAGACCCGGTGGTCACCTCGGCGCCTCCACCGGCGCAAGCCTCAAGCCATGCACCGACATCGGGTGCAGATGCCACTGCCCGTGTGCCTACCTTGTCCACAGAGGCCGCGCTGCCCGCCGCCGCTGGCTTTGTCCATCCTGCCGCCAACCGCCATGCCCAGTTGCAAGGCGTGTCGGTGTCGTTTCGGTTCGAGCGTTCGCGCCGCAGAAGCATTGGCTTTTTGGTGGGGGCCGATGGCTTGGTGGTGCGCGCACCCAATTGGGTGACGCTGCGCGAGGTGGATGCCGCGGTGCAGGAAAAAAGCGCTTGGATTGTGGCCAAGCTCCAGCAGTTCAAAGAGCGGCAGACCGAGCAGTTCCAAAAAGCCATCGAGTGGCGGCACGGCGCTGAGGTGCCTTTTTTGGGGCGTACGGTGCAGTTGTGTGTGCTCGAGCGCGGCGTGGGTCGAGTCTTGGGGCAAGACCTGTCCCCCGAGCATGTTTTGCCGGTCACGGTGCCGCCAAACGCCTCGGTCACACAGGTTCGTGACGCCGCACAGGTCTGGCTGAAAAAGCAAGCCAAGCTTTTGTTTGAAGAGCGATTGCGCCACTTTGCACCGCTCTTGGGTGTGCGTTGGCAAAAGCTCAGCTTGTCGAGCGCTAGCACGCGCTGGGGCAGCGCCCGCAACGATGGCCATATTCGCCTGAATTGGCGGCTCATCCATTTGCCCATCAGCCAAATTGACTATGTGGTGGTGCACGAACTGGCCCACTTGCGCGAGATGAACCACAGCCCCCGCTTTTGGGAAACCGTGGGCGAGGTCATGCCCGATTACGCGCAGCGGCGCAAAGCTTTGCGTCAATCCCCGGTGGGTTTGGCCGACGATTGAGGTGCGAGGGTCTTGAACCGGTAAGTGCCTGCGGCATCTTGTTCGCGTGAAAGGCGGCCACTCAGCCACAGCAAGTTCAGATGGGCCACAGCTTCGCCCATGGCAAAGGTGGTTTGGTGCACGTCCAGCGCGCGTTTGAAGATCAAAGGCAAAACATCGTGGGCGCACAAGGCCTGCGTGCTGCAAGCAATGACCAACTCCTCGAGCCGCTCGACATGGTGGCTGCGCAGCTGGGCAATGCGGGCGGCTGCACCTTGAAAGGGGCGCCCGTGCGAGGGCATGACCAAAGTGCTGTCAGGCAGTTGCTGCATCTTGTCCAGCGAATCCAGAAAGTGTTGCAAAGGGTTGCCATCGGGCTCCATCGCATAAACACTGACATTGGTCGAAATTGAAGGCAACAGCATGTCGCCGCTGATCATCAGTTGCTGCGTGTCATCGAGCAATGCCATGTGTTCGGGAGAGTGGCCGTACCCACTGATGCATTGCCAGAGGCGCTCGCCGATGCGTATCTGCATCCCAGACATCAAGCGCACGTGAGCAGCCGGCACCTTGGGCACCATGCTGGGGTAATACCCCATGCGCGATTTCACCACCGCCAGATCTTCGGCTTTTTTCCAACCATGGGCGTTGAAAAAACGCACCGTCGGGTCACCCCCAAAGTTGGACAAGCCATGGCACGCCAGCAGGGCTGACTGGTATTCACTGGTGCTCATCCACAATGGCGCCTGCCAGCGTTCGCACAGCCAGTGGGCCAAACCCATGTGGTCGGGGTGCATGTGGGTGGCCAGCACGCGCAAGATGGGCAGGCCTTGCAGCACGTTTTGTTCGATCTGCTCCCAGGCCCTGCGGGTGGCGGGGTTGTCAACGCCGCAATCTACGGCCGTCCAGCCTTCTTGCCATACGTCAGGCTGGCTCGGGTGGGGCAGCCGATCGCGCAGCAACCAGAGGTTGATGTGGTTCAAGGCAAAGGGCAGTCCCATGCGCAGCCAAAACACACCGGGTGCCAATTCAAGGGCCGAGCCCAGCTCAGGCAGCTGTTCTTGCAGCGGGTAATTCAAGCCGGACAGGGGTGTCTGGTCCCTCTTTGGGGTTTGGACCGGTTGGGCCAAAGCGTCGGTGGGCAAAGAGGTCATGGCGGCACGGGTTTGGGTTAGCATTCGGGCTTTGACGTTGACGTTAACGTCAAACATGCATTTCATTCTAGGGGGCGGCTTTTGATGAGCCTGTCCCTCTTGCGCAAGCTCAGGGGACCCATGCCATGGCAAACACGTACACGATCAGTGATTTGGCTCAGGAATTTGATCTGACCACCCGTGCCATTCGCTTTTACGAAGACATGGGGTTGCTGGAGCCTGAGCGCTCTGGGCCAGGAGGGCGCAACCGCGTGTATTCGGCCCGCGACCGCACTCGGCTCAAATTGACTTTGCGGGCTAAACGCCTGGGGCTGTCTTTGAACGAGGCCAAAGACTTGATCGACATGTACGACAGTCCGCGCGACACGGTGCCCCAGCTCAAAAAGTTTTTGGTGGTCTTGGCGGAACACCGGCAACAGCTGGAGTCTCAGCTGTCTGATTTGGAGGCGACCTTGGACGAGGTCAAAACCCACGAAAAAGAAACCCGTAACCTGCTGGTCAAAGCCTCGAAAACTGTCAAATTGGTCTGAGCTTGCAGGTCGATCGGCTTGGATTTCGGATTGACGTTGACGTAAACGTCAATTACAGTGATGGTCTGTGATTCAACCTTGGATGTGATGTGACCTCTGCCATTTCTGCCCACGAGCGCGTTGCCCAAAGCTTGGCCCGTCAAGGCATGATGAACCACTTGGGCGTTCGCTTGTTGTCGGCCACCGAGGGCCAGGTGGAGCTGGCTTTGCCCTACAGCGACAAAGTGACCCAGCAGTTGGGTGGTTTCCATGGCGGGGCCATGGGCGCCTTAGCCGACATCGCGGGTGGCTACGCCGCATTGACGGTCGCGCCCGAGGGCATGGAAGTCACCACGGTAGAGTACAAAATCAACTTTCTCGCCAGCTTTCAGGGTGGCGAAATTCGCGCCATTGGCCGCGTCACCAAGGCGGGCAAACGCGTCATCGTGACCACGGCCGAGTTGGTGCACGTCGATGACAGCGGCAAACGCTCGGACTGCGCCTTGATGCAGCAAACCCTGGTGCCAGTGACAAAAACATATTGATGTTTGGCGTTCGGCCTTGCTTGTGCAGCGTTGAGCGACAACACCACAAACCCAACACCCCCCAACGGAGACCCCATGAACACCCTGCCCGGCCTGAATTTCCAACTCGGTGAAGACATCGACGCCCTGCGCGACGCCGTGCGCGACTTTGCCCAAGCCGAAATCGCACCCCGTGCTGCCGAGATCGACCGCAACGACCAGTTCCCCATGGACCTGTGGCGCAAGATGGGTGATCTGGGCGTGCTGGGCATCACCGTGGGTGAGGAATACGGTGGCGCCAACATGGGCTATTTGGCGCACATGATCGCGATGGAGGAAATCTCGCGTGCCAGTGCCTCTGTGGGCCTGAGCTACGGCGCGCACTCCAACCTGTGTGTCAACCAGATCAAGCGCAACGGCAACGAGGCCCAGCGTGCCAAATACTTGCCCAAGTTGATCAGCGGTGAGCATGTGGGCGCTTTGGCCATGTCTGAACCTGGCGCGGGCTCGGATGTGCTGAGCATGAAGCTCAAGGCCGAAGACAAGGGCGGTTATTTCTTGCTCAATGGCTCCAAGATGTGGATCACCAACGGCCCGGATGCCGACACCCTGGTGGTCTATGCCAAGAGCGAGCCCGAACTGGGTGCGCGCGGCGTGACGGCCTTTTTGATTGAAAAGGGCATGAAAGGTTTTTCCATTGCGCAAAAGCTCGACAAGCTGGGCATGCGCGGCAGCCACACGGGTGAGCTGGTGTTCAACAACGTCGAAGTGCCCGCTGAAAATATTTTGGGTGGCCTGAACAACGGCGCCAAAGTGCTCATGAGCGGCTTGGATTACGAACGCGCTGTGCTCACAGGTGGCCCTTTGGGCATCATGCAGGCCGTCATGGACAACGTGATCCCCTACATCCACGACCGCAAGCAGTTTGGCCAGAGCATTGGAGAATTTCAACTCATCCAAGGCAAAGTGGCCGACATGTACACCGTGCTGCAAGCGGGTCGCAGCTTTGCTTACACCGTGGCCAAAAACCTCGATTTGTTGGGTGCCGAGCATGTGCGCCAAGTGCGCAAGGATTGCGCCAGCGTTATTTTGTGGACGGCCGAAAAAGCCACCTGGATGGCGGGCGAAGGCGTACAAATTTTTGGTGGCAATGGCTACATCAACGAATACCCGCTGGGCCGTTTGTGGCGTGATGCCAAGCTGTATGAGATCGGCGCGGGCACGAGCGAAATTCGGCGCATGCTGATTGGCCGTGAATTGTTTGCCGAAACCTGCTGAGGTTGGTCAGATGCAAACACTGCTTGCCAAAAACCGCGAATGGGCTGCGCGCATGAAGCGCGAAGATCCAGATTTTTTCATCCGCTTGGCCAACCAGCAAAACCCTAAATTTTTGTGGATCGGCTGTTCCGACAGCCGTGTGCCGGCCAACCAGATCACCGGTCTGGACCCGGGCGAAGTGTTTGTCCACCGCAATGTGGCCAACTTGGTGGTGCATTCCGACTTGAATGCTTTGTCGGTGATTCAGTACGCGGTCGATGTCCTGAAGGTCGAGCAGATCATGGTGGTCGGTCACTACGGTTGTGGTGGCGTGCTGGCCACCTTGCGAGGCTTGCGCGTCGGACTGGTCGATAACTGGTTGCGCCATGTGCACGACGTCAAAGTGCGTCACCGTCGCCGCCTCGATCACCTGAGCATCTCGGAGCAGGAAGATACCTTGTGTGAAATGAATGTGATCGAGCAGGTGGGCAACGTGGCATTGACCAATGTGGTTCAGGACGCATGGGCACGCGGCCAGAAACTCAGCGTGCACGGTTGGTGTTATGGCATCAAGGACGGCTTGGCCAAAGACTTGGGGGTGAGCATGACCCATCCGGGCGAGGTGCTGAGCGTGTTTCGAAATGCGCTCAAGCGCTATCCAAGAGGCGGGTGATGCCCATGAGTTTGGCCGACATCCTCGAAGCCATGAGCGCCACCGAACACAAGCGATGGAACTCCTGGAACGACTGTATGCGCGAGTGGTGCAGGCGCGACGATTTCCGTTCGGCCTTACCGCTCTTGGTGCGCGGTGAAGACCCCGACTTCGTGGCCTACATCCGCCGCATTGCCGATGAAGCAACTGGCGAGCACCTCATCATTGCCGACATCCACAAAGACACACTCATTTGAAAGGCTTCACCATGTCACTCGACCCCATCGTCATCGTCAGCGCTGCCCGCACCCCCATGGGCAGCTTCCAAGGCGACTTTTCTGCGCTGGCCGCCCACGACCTTGGAGGCGCAGCGATCAAAGCCGCTGTTGAGCGCGCTGGCATCAGCCCTGAACTCGTCACCGAAGTGCTGTTTGGCAACTGCCTGATGGCAGGGCAAGGCCAGGCCCCAGCGCGTCAAGCCGGCTTCAAGGGCGGTTTGCCCCAGAGCGCGGGCGCGGTCACCTTGTCCAAAATGTGCGGCTCGGGCATGCGCGCGGCCATGTTCGCGCACGACATGCTGGTGGCCGGTACGCACGACGTGCTGGTGGCAGGTGGCATGGAAAGCATGACCAACGCGCCTTACCTGATGCTCAAGGGCCGAGGTGGTTACCGCATGGGCCACGACCGCATCTTTGACCACATGATGCTCGACGGCCTGGAAGACGCTTACGAGCCCGGCCGCAGCATGGGCACCTTTGGCGAAGACTGCGCCGCCAAGTACAGCTTCACCCGCGCCGAGCAAGACCACTTTGCCACCACCAGCGTGCAGCGCGCCAAGGCCGCTACCGAGTCGGGTGCCTTTGCCGCCGAGATCACGCCCGTGACGGTAAAAGACCGCAGCGGCGAACGTGTGGTGTCCATCGACGAAGGCCCGGGCAAAGTCAAGCTCGACAAAATCACATCGCTCAAGCCCGCCTTCAAAAAAGACGGCACCATCACCGCCGCCAGCAGCTCGTCCATCAACGACGGCGCGGCTGCCATGGTGCTGATGCGCGAAAGCACAGCGGCCAAGCTCGGCTGCAAACCGCTGGCCCGCATCGTCAGCCACGCCACCCATGCGCAAGAACCCGAGTGGTTCGCCACCGCCCCCGTGGGCGCGACCCAAAAAGCTTTGGCCAAAGCAGGATGGAAAGTCGAAGACGTGGACCTGTGGGAAGTCAACGAAGCCTTTGCCGTGGTGCCCATGGCGCTCATGAAAGAGTTGAACGTGCCGCACGACAAGGTCAACGTGAACGGCGGCGCTTGCGCCCTCGGCCACCCGATTGGCGCGTCCGGCGCGCGCATCATGGTCACGCTGATCCACGCGCTCAAGGCCCGTGGCCTCAAGAAGGGCCTGGCCACGCTGTGCATTGGCGGCGGCGAAGGCACGGCCGTGGCGCTGGAACTGGTCTGACAGATGCCGACAGTCTTGCTCATCGGCGCATCGCGTGGCATCGGTTTTGAACTGGCACGCCAGTACATCGAAGAGGGCTGGCGCGTCATCGCGACTGCGCGTTCGGACGACGGGATCGCTCTTCTCAAAACCTTGGGTGCCGAAACCTTGCGACTGGATGCGGCCAACCCGGCCAGCAACTCGGGATTGGCCTGGCAGTTGGATGGAGAGAAATTGGACTTGGCCGTGTATGTTGCCGGGGTCGGCGATCGGGACACTGCCGTCTCGCCGCCCACCCGAGAGAAATTCGATCTGTTGATGCATACCAATGCCATGGGTCCCATGATGGTGTTGCCACAAGTGGCGCCCATGTTGGCGCAGTCCTCAGGTACTTTTGCGGTCATCAGCAGCCACTTCGGCAGCTTGACCTTGACCGAGAGCAGCATGGCGGTGCTCTACCGGATGAGCAAGGCGGCGCTGAACATGTACATCCGATGTGCTCAGCATGACTTTCCTGAAATTGTCTGTCTGGCCTTGCACCCGGGCTGGGTGCAGACCGACATGGGGGGGCCGCAAGCGCCTGTGAAAGTGCAAGACAGTGCAGCCAGCCTGCGCCAGACGCTGGAGACCGTACGTACTGAACGCGACCCGAAACACCGAGGCGCATTTTTGAACCACGATGGGCAAGCCCTGCCTTGGTGAACCGACACAGAAAGACCGACATGCTGCTGACCCCCGACCAAGAAATGATCCGTGACGCCGTGCGTGACTTTGCCCAGCGCGAGCTGTGGCCCCATGCCGCCGAGTGGGACAAGAAGCACCACTTTCCCAAAGAAGCGCACAAGGGCCTGGCCGAGCTGGGGGCGTATGGCATTTGTGTGCCCGAAGAACTGGGCGGCGCGGGCCTGAACTATGTGACGCTGGCGCTGGTGCTCGAAGAAATCGCTGCCGGTGACGGCGGCACCAGCACCGTGATCAGCGTGACCAACTGCCCCGTGAATGCCATCTTGATGATGTACGGCAACGCCGCGCAAAAAGCGCAGTGGCTCACGCCGCTGGCCCAAGGCCAGATGCTGGGTGCGTTTTGCCTGACCGAGCCGCATGTGGGCTCTGACGCATCGGCCCTGCGCACCACGGCCTTGAAAGACGGCGACGAATACGTCATCAACGGCGTCAAGCAGTTCATCACCAGCGGCAAGAATGGCGATGTGGCGGTGGTGATTGCCGTGACCGACAAGGGCGCGGGCAAGAAGGGGCTGAGCGCCTTTTTGGTGCCCACCAGCGCCCCGGGCTATGTGGTGGCGCGCCTGGAAGACAAGCTGGGGCAACACAGCAGCGACACCGCGCAGATCAATTTTGACAATTGCCGCATCCCAGCTGAGAACCTGGTCGGTCAAGAGGGCGAGGGCTACAAAATTGCCTTGTCGTCATTGGAGGGCGGGCGCATCGGCATTGCTGCGCAGAGTCTGGGCATGGCCCGCAGCGCTTTGGATGTGGCCATTGACTACGCCAAGCAGCGTGAGAGCTTTGGCACCGCCATCTTCAACCACCAGGCCGTGGGTTTCCGTTTGGCCGACTGCGCCACCCAACTCGAAGCGGCGCGCCAGTTGATTTGGCACGCGGCCAGCTTGCGCGATGCTGGCCGCCCCTGCCTGAAAGAAGCTGCCATGGCCAAGCTGTTTGCCAGCGAAGTGGCCGAAAAAATCTGCTCTGCCGCCATCCAGACCCTGGGCGGCTACGGCTATGTGAGCGACTTCCCGGTCGAGCGGATCTACCGCGATGTGCGCGTGTGCCAGATTTACGAAGGCACCAGCGACGTGCAAAAAATCATCATCCAGCGGGCGCTTTAAAGTAAAAAGCGGGCTGCTATGGGGGGCGGCTCCCGTATCATCAGGCCTCATGAACATCATCATCCTGGGTGCCGGCCGTGTGGGCGAAAGCGTCGCCGAAAGCCTGGTTTCAGAGCAAAACGACATCACTGTCATCGACCAAGACCCGGCACGCCTCAGGTTGCTCGAAGAGCGTCTGGACCTGCGCGGGGTGGTGGGCAACGGCATTCAGCCCTCGGTGCTGCGCGAAGCTGGGGCCCAAGACGCCGACATGCTGATTGCCTGTGCGGCGGCCGACGAAGCGAATTTGGTGGTTTGCAAGATCGCCCACGATGTGTTCAACGTGCCCACCACCATCGCTCGGCTGCGTTCGCCCGAATTCAATGAGGGTGATGAATTGCTGGGCAAGTCCGGTTTTGCGGTGGACCATGTGATCTGCCCCGAAGAGTCGGTGATGCGCTACATCCAGCAGCTGATCCAGTACCCCGAGGCTTTGCAGGTGCTTGAATTTGCCGAGGGCCGCGTGAGCCTCATCGTGGTGCGTGCCGCGGCCGACAGCCTGTTGGTGAACCACACCATCGCCGAGTTTCGCGACCGCTTACCCGATGCCGAGATGCGCGTGGTGGCCCTGTACCGGCAAGACACGCAAGTGGATGCGCTGCCCGAGACGAGCATCTTGCCTGGCGATGAGGTGTTTGTCTTGGCCGACACACGCAAGATCCCTGTTGTGTTGTCTGGCATCCATAAAACCGACCAACCCGTTCGACGCCTCATGCTGGCCGGGGGGGGCAAAGTGGGCTTGCGTTTGGCGCGCATTTTGGCGGACCAGTACGCCGTGAAGCTGATCGAGCGCGACAAAAAACGCTGCGAATACCTGGCCAGTCAGTTGCCTTCAAGCACCTTGATTCTGAATGGCGACGGTGCCGACGAAGACCTGCTGCAAGAAGAAAACGTGGGCGAGATGGACCTGTTTTTGGCGCTGACCAGCGACGACGAGGACAACATCATGTCGGCCATGTTGGCCAAGCGCATGGGTGCGCGGCGTGTCATGGCCCTGATCAACCGCCGCGCATACGCTGACATGATGCAAGGCAGCACGATCGACATTGCGATCTCCCCTGCCCAAACCGTGATCGGCGAGCTGTTGGCGCATCTGCGCAGGGGCGATGTGGCGGCAGTCCACAGCCTGCGCCGGGGGGCGGCCGAGGCCTTGGAGGGCATTGCGCGCGGTGACATCAAAACCTCCAAGTTGGTGGGCCGGCGTGTCGAGGAAATCAAGCTGCCCCAGGGCGTGAGCATGGGCGCCATTGTGCGTGGCGAGGGCAAATATTCCGAAGTGCTCATGCCGCACCACGATACCCTGATCGAAGCCAATGACCACATCGTCTTGTTCATTCCCAACAAGCGCGATGTGCGTGCGGTGGAAAAACTCTTTCAGGTCAGTGCGACCTTCTTTGGCTGATGCTCACGTTCTTCGCGCCGGTCTTGGCCTTGATGGCGCGCATTCTGGTCGCGTTTTCGGTCACGTTTTTGGTGCCGGGCATCTGGGCCTGGTTTGAAGACCACCGTGACTTGCAGTGGATCTGGCTGGCCGGCTTTGGTTTGACGGCTGTCAGTGGCTTGGTGTTGGCGGCGCTCACCCAGCGGCATCGGCGGGAATTGAAGACCAAAGACGGTTTCCTGTTGGTCAACATGGTGTGGCTGGTCTTGCCGGCCTATTCGGCTTTGCCCCTCATGTTTTTGGTGCCAGAGATCACTTGGTTCAAAGCTTATTTTGAGGCCATGAGCGCGCTCACGGCCACGGGCGCAACGGCGCTTTCCGGGCTTGAGCACTTGCCGGTTTCGGTGAATATTTGGCGCTGCTTTTTGCAGCTGATCGGTGGTCTGGGCATCATGCTGTTGGTGGTGGCGGTCTTGCCCATGTTGGGTTTGGGCGGTATGCAACTTTACAAAACCGAAACACCCGGCCCCATGAAAGACACCAAATTCACGCCTCGTATTGCAGAGACGGCGCGTGGATTGTGGGGCGTTTACTTTTTGTTTTCGGCCGCTTGCTTGCTGGCGTACCGCTGGGCTGGCATGAGCTGGGCCGATGCCTTCATGCACATGTGCACCACCATGGGTTTGGGTGGATTTTCTTCGTATGACGCCAGTTTTGGGCACTTCAATTCACCCATGATCGAGTGGGTTGCCATCGTCTTCATGAGCTTGGCTGGCATCAGCTTTGTGCGCTACTTTGTGGTGCTGCGCAGCCGCTCCATCCTGCCCATCAGCAATGATCGGGAGATTCGCACCTACTTGGGTGTTTTGTTGGCCGCCACTTTGTTGGTGATGGCGCTGCTGTTGGCCCATGGCGTGTATGACGACGGCCTGGAGGCCTTGCGCATCAGCGCTTTCCATGTGGTGTCTTTGGCCACCACCACCGGTTATGCCGCCACCGATTACGCGCAGTGGCCGGTGTTTGCCCCAATCTTTTTGATGTTTCTGGGCTGCTTTGTATCGTGTGCGGGGTCTACGGGCGGCGGCATCAAGCTGGTGCGCATGATTTTGTTGGTCAAGCAGGCGCGTCGCGAGTTGGTGCGCATCATCCACCCGCGTGTCATCAACCCGGTCACACTGGGCGGCGCCGTGATTCCCATGTCGGTCATGACAGCGGTGCTGGGCTTCATGCTCATTTATGGTGGGGCCACCATGGGCCTGAGCATGCTGCTTTTGCTCAGCGGCTTGGACATCGTGACCGCA
This sequence comes from Akkermansia muciniphila, assembly GCA_943331105.2. Classification (GTDB taxonomy): domain Bacteria; phylum Pseudomonadota; class Gammaproteobacteria; order Burkholderiales; family Burkholderiaceae_C; genus Limnohabitans_A. The sequence goes on along the minus strand of CALQKH020000004.1, from coordinate 34,701 downwards.
TTTTCGGCCGTGATCGCCACCGTCAACAACATCGGTCCCGGTTTGGGTGAAGTCGGTCCATCGGGTAATTTTGGGGGCCTCAACCCTTTTCAGTTGAGTGTCTTGAGTTTTGCCATGCTGCTGGGTCGACTGGAATTGTTGTCGGTTCTGGTGTTGTTCAGCTCACATTTTTGGCGCAAATAAAGTCGGTTTTTTGCCATCATCACAAGGAGAATCACATGTCCATTACCAAAGGATTTCAAGTCCTCGTCGACGAGGCCATGGCCCAGGTCACGACGCACAGTGTGGCCGCGGTGCAAGCACGCCTGGCCGATGCAGCCGTGCAAATCGTGGACATCCGCGACCCGCGTGAGCTGGAACGCGATGGCACGGTGCCCGGCGCTTTGCTGGCCCCTCGCGGCATGCTGGAATTCTGGGTGGACCCGGCTTCGCCTTATTTCAAGCCTGTGTTCGCCGACGAGAGCAAACAGTTCATCTTGTTTTGCGGTGCAGGCTGGCGCAGCGCTCTGGCCACCAAAACCCTGCAAGACATGGGCATGACCAATGTGGCCCATATCGATGGCGGTTTTGCCGCCTGGAAAAAAGCAGCGGCGCCTATTGTCACGATGGAGCAGCACAAAGCCGAAATTGCCGCGCGCAAGAGCGCTTGAATGCCTCATAGCGTGACGCTGTGCCCGTGCGGCCGCACCACCCCCAAAGGTCAGGCACTGAGCTTGGCTGACTGCTGCGGCCCGCTGCACACAGGCCAAGCTGCGCCCGATGCCGAGCGCCTCATGCGCTCACGCTATAGCGCCTTTGTGCTGGGTGATGTGCCCTATCTGCTGGCCACTTGGCACAGCAGTCAACGGCCCGCCGAACTGACGCTCGAGCAGGGTGGCAAATGGTTGGGCTTGGAGATCAAACAGCACCGCGTCACAGGCGTGGGTACCGCCGAGGTGGAATTTGTGGCGCGCTTTCGGGTGGGTGGCAAAGCGGTGCGCCAGCATGAACGCAGCCGCTTTGTGCGCGAACCCAGTGCAGACGGCGATCGCTGGTTTTATGTGGACGGCGATGAGCTTTGAGGCTTGACCCAGAGCTTCTGCACAATGCCCCTATATCATCACATCCATGAACTTTGAAGCCATTTTGTTTGATTGCGACGGCGTGCTGGTGGACAGCGAAGCCATCACCTGTGGCGTGCTGCGCGACATGTTTGAAGAGCAGGGCTGGCGCATGACCTTGGCCGAGTGCATGCAGCGCTTTGTAGGCCACACCGTCAAAAGCCAGCGCAGCACCATCGAAGCGCATACCGGCCAGCCGCTCACCGATGCGTGGTTGGAACAGTTTTTTGCCCGCCGCAATGTGCGCTTGACGCAAAGCATCACCGCGATCGAGGGCGTTCATGAAGCGGTGGCGCATCTGCACGACCACTGCCAGGGACGAATTGCTGTGGCTTCGGGTGCAGACCGTTTCAAGGTCGAGATGATGCTCAAGCAAGTGGGGCTGATCGACTTTTTTGCAGGCCGCATTTTCAGCGGCCACGAGATGCCGCGCAGCAAACCTCACCCCGATGTGTACCTGGCTGCAGCTGCGCACTTGCAGATCGACCCGGCACGTTGTTTGGTGGTGGAAGACACCACCGTGGGCATCACGGCGGGTGTGGCTGCTGGGGCCACAGTGTGGGCTTATGCCGCGCCTCCAGCTGAGCATGCGCCTTTGGTGCAAGCCGGGGCCGCTCGCGTGTTCACGGGTATGCACGAGTTGCGTCTGGCTTGAGTCCTGATGGCATGGGCTTTTTCAAGGCGCTTTGGCCTGCCTGAACTCTTCAGGCGTTTGCCCCGTCCACCCTTTGAACGCCCGCATGAAACTCTTCTCGTTCTGAAACCCGACCTCGGCAGCGATTTTTTTGATGGGCCGCTGCGTGCGCAGCAGCAGGTCGGTGGCCAGGTCGCGGCGCACGGCGTCTTTGAGCTGCTGCAAGCTCGCACCTTCTTCTTTGAGTTGCCGGTGCAGGGTGCGGGCCGACAGGTTGAGCCAAGCCGCCAGGTCGTCGGCGTTGCGGCTGTGCTCGGGGTGTTCGGCCAGGGTCTGGCGCACTTTTTCCACCAGCAAGCGGTCGCGCCGGTAAGGTCGTACCGTGAGCAACAGGGCGCGTTGCAGCATGCGTTGCAAGGCAGCCTCGTCGCGGCGCACCGGCAGGCTCAGGTAGCCCGCGTCAAACTGTAGGCTGTGCGTGGGCGCGTTGAATTGGGTGGGGCCGTCAAACAGCACGCGGTAACTGTCGGCATGGGGTGGCGGGGCCAAGCGCAGCGTGGTTTGCAACAAGGGGATGCGCGAGTCCGTCAGCCAGCAGGCCACGCCCAAAGCATTGCGCAGCACCGAGACCACGGCAAATTCTTGCAATGCGCCCAAGTTGCGTTGTTCGGTCAATTGCAGGCTGGCCACCCCCTGCGACTGGTTGACTTGCAGGTGGATGTCGTCGGTCAGTAAGCCGTGGTGGCGGCACCAGCGGGCCAGCGCCACGCCCAGGTTGGGGGCGGTCAAGGAGGCGCGCACCAGCATACCGTAGCTGCCCCAGGGCAGGCGGCGGCTGAACCAGCCCAGGGCCTCATCGTCCAGCTCGCGCATGGCCGCTTCGCTCATCCATTCCATTTGCAGCGCCGTCACGCGCGCATCGGGTTGCGACAATAATTCTGGCGTGATTTGTGCTCTTCGAAGGGCTCCGGCCGGGTCCATCCCGCGGTCGGTGTAGGCCTTGACCATCGCTAAAATGAAGGCGATCGGTGTTTCAGATCGGGAGGTCGGGGAAGTCAAGTTCATGAATGGCATATTTTGGCAGGATTTGCAACCTGCTTGGCGTGATGTTTCAGGACACTTCGCTTTATGCTGGTGGCCAACAGAGACAGCCGAGGACCTGCCATGACCGTTTTGCACTCCCAACTGAACCCGCGCTCCGCCGATTTCCAGCACAACGCCGCTGCCATGCGTGGTTTGGTCGATGACCTGCGTGCCCACCTGGAGCGAGTGGCCCAAGGCGGGGGCGATGCGCCCCGCGCCAAACACACCGCCCGGGGCAAGCTGCTGCCGCGTGACCGTGTGCAAATGCTGCTCGACCCCGGCACACCCTTCCTGGAGGTGGCCCCGCTGGCCGCGCTCAACATGTACAACAACGACGCGCCCAGCTCTGGCGTGATCGTGGGTATAGGTCGCGTCAGCGGCGTGGATTGCATGATCGTGTGCAATGACGCCACGGTGAAGGGCGGCACCTATTACCCCATGACGGTGAAAAAGCATTTGCGTGCGCAAGAGATCGCGCAGCAAAATCGCCTGCCTTGCATTTACCTGGTGGACTCGGGCGGTGCCAACCTGCCCAACCAGGACGAAGTTTTCCCCGACCGCGACCACTTTGGCCGCATCTTCTTCAACCAAGCCAACATGAGTGCGCAAGGCATCGCACAGATCGCGGTGGTCATGGGCTCTTGCACGGCAGGGGGGGCTTACGTGCCCGCCATGAGCGACGAGACCATCATCGTCAAGAACCAGGGCACCATCTTTTTGGGTGGCCCGCCCTTGGTCAAAGCGGCCACGGGCGAAGTCGTGAGCGCCGAAGATTTGGGCGGTGGTGATGTGCACACGCGCCTGTCGGGCGTGGCCGACCACTTGGCGCAAAACGATGTGCACGCGCTGGCGTTGGCGCGTCAGGCCGTGAAAAACCTGAACGCGCAAAAGGTCCCCAACATCGCCACGCATGCGCCAGTGCCGCCGCTGTTTGACGCGCAAGAGTTGTACGGCGTGATTCCCACGGACACGCGCAAGCCCTTTGATGTGCGCGAAATCATCGCTCGCATCGTGGACGGCTCGGAGTTCGATGAATTCAAATCACGCTTTGGCACCACCTTGATCTGCGGCTTTGCCCGCATCGAAGGCATGCCGGTGGGCATCATCGCCAACAACGGCATTTTGTTCAGCGAGTCCGCCTTGAAGGGTGCGCACTTCATCGAACTGTGCTGCCAGCGCAAGATCCCCTTGGTCTTCTTGCAAAACATCACCGGCTTCATGGTGGGCCGCAAATACGAGAACGAAGGCATCGCCCGCAATGGCGCCAAGATGGTCACGGCCGTGGCCACGGCGGCTGTACCCAAATTCACCATCATCATTGGCGGCAGCTTTGGCGCGGGCAACTATGGCATGTGCGGCCGTGCCTACAGCCCCCGCTTCTTGTGGATGTGGCCCAACGCCCGCATCAGTGTCATGGGTGGTGAGCAGGCGGCCAGCGTCTTGGCCACTGTCAAACGTGACGGCATTGAAGGCAAGGGCGGCCAGTGGAGCTTGGAAGAAGAAGAGGCCTTCAAAGCCCCGATCAAGCAGCAATACGAAGACCAAGGCCACCCCTACTACGCCACTGCCCGCATTTGGGACGACGGCATCATCGACCCGGCCGACACCCGCCGCGTGCTGGCGTTGGGTTTGAGCGCATCGCTCAATGCCCCGATACCAGAGACGAAATTTGGACTTTTCCGCATGTGATGTGTATGATTTTGTAAATTCATACACATTAAGGGGCTTAACACATGCGAACCAACATCGTGATCGACGACAAGCTCATGGCCGACGTCATGGCTTATGGCGACTTCAAGACCAAGCGAGAGGCTGTGGAAGAGGGCTTGCGCATGCTCAAGCGGCGCAAAGTTTATGACGGCTTGCTGGCCTTGCAAGGACAGCTTCAGTGGGACGACTCGGACGAAGGATGGGCCCTCTGGCGGGCGCAGCAGCAGGCATTGAAGGTCGCAGGCGAACCGTACGACCGCGCCATTGACGCGGCGGAGAAGGTCCACACAGGCGTTCAGGCTTTGGTGCTTCAAGAACCCGAGCCGCCCACACTGATCGCAAAAACCCGGAAGAAGCCATGATTCTGGTGGACTCCAGCGTCTGGATTGACTTCTTCAATCAAGCGCCGACACCGCAACGCCTGCAACTGGTGCGCTGGCTGGAAGGTGGAGACGTGTCGATTGGCACAGCCGATCTGGTGGTATTCGAAGTGCTGCGCGGCTTTCGCAACGACACAGCCCGTCGCACGGCAGAAAGCCTGCTGTTGGATTTGCCCGTGATAGACATTGGTGGGGCGGCCAATGCGCTCAGCGCGGCAGCTCTGTACCGCCTCCTGCGGGCACAAGGCCGTACCGTGCGCAGTCCCATTGACGTGCTGCTGGCCAGTTATTGCATGACCCACCGCCACACGCTGCTGCACCGTGACGCCGACTTTGAATCACTCAAAAAATTGGGAGGACTGGAGACATGGCCACAATGAACACATCCACCTGGCACAGTCACTTCAAAATGCAAGCGCGTTACCAAGTCTGGGTCACGCACCGCCTGCTTGAAGCGGTCTCGCGCGTGTCCGATGCAGACTATCGGCGCGACGTGGGCCTGTTCTTCAAAAGCATCCACGGCACGCTGAACCACATGCTGGTGGCCGAGCACCTGCTTTGGTATGCGCGTTTTGCCAAAGGCGCATCGCCCGTGCTGGCGCTGGACGCCGAGGTTGAACCCCACCGCGAACGCCTGGCGCAGGCGCTCAAGGGTGGATCGGCCAACTGGGCGCCATTGATCGCCAGCTGGAGCACCGAGCGTTTTGATGGCCAACTGGACTACCGCACGAGCAAGGGCGATCCCCTGTCCCTGCCGTTTGCGGCCACCTTGGCGCATGTGTTCAACCACACCACCCACCACCGTGGTCAGATCACGGCAGCACTGACGGCCATGGGCCAGCCTTGCCCGGAGCTCGACATGGTGCATTTCCTTTTGGCAGAACAGGCCCCCAAAGCATGAGTACAGCCCTGAAAATCTCAACCCAAGGCGGCGTGCACACCATCACGCTGTCCCGCCCTGATGTGCGCAACGCCTTCAACGACGAAGTCATTGCTGAGCTGAAAAACGCTTTTCTGGCAGTGGCTCAGGACAGCGCCGTGCGCTGCGTGGTGCTGGCCGCCGAGGGGCCTGCTTTTTGTGCAGGCGCAGACCTGAACTGGATGCGCCGCATGGCCGACTACACCCGCGATGAAAACCTGGCCGATGCGGGCGAGCTGGCCGCCATGCTGCGCGCCATTTATGCATGCCCCCAGCCCACCATCGCCCGCGTGCAAGGCGATGTGTACGCCGGCGGCATGGGCTTGGTGGCGGCGTGTGACATGGCGGTGAGCGTGGACACAGCCCACTATTGCCTGAGCGAGGTCAAGCTGGGCCTGATCCCCGCCACCATCAGCCCTTATGTGATCCGCGCCATGGGTGCGCGTGCGGCGCACCGCTATTTTTTGACGGCTGAGCGTTTTAATGCGGCCGAGGCGCACCGCATCGGGTTGGTGCATGAGCGGGTACCGGCCGATGCGCTGGACGCCAAAGTGGCCGAGCTCACCCAAGCGCTGGTGAACGCCAGTCCCCACGCCGTGCGCGCCTGCAAAAAGCTGGTGCAGCACGTGGCCGAGCGAGAGATCAACGACGCGTTGGTGGCGCAAACGGTGGCGGGTATCGCCGACATCCGCGCCAGCAGCGAAGGCAAGGAGGGCGTGCAGTCCTTTTTGCAAAAACGAAAACCCAGCTGGTTGGTGTGAGGAATAAGACATGTTCAACAAAATACTGATCGCCAACCGTGGCGAAATCGCCTGCCGTGTTGCGGCCACAGCCCGTCGAATGGGCATTCAGACCGTGGCCGTGTATTCGGACGCCGATGCCGGAGCCAAGCATGTGCAAGCGTGTGACGAAGCCGTGCATGTGGGCGGCAGCGCGCCCAAAGACAGCTACCTGCGTTGGGAACGCATTTTGCAAGCGGCCAAAGACACGGGCGCTGAGGCCGTGCACCCCGGCTACGGCTTTTTGAGCGAGAACGAAGACTTTGCCAAGGCCTGCGCCGCAGCCGGTCTGGTGTTCATTGGCCCGCCAGCCTCTGCGATTTTGGCGATGGGCCTCAAAGCCGAATCCAAGCGTTTGATGGAAGCAGCCGGCGTACCGCTGGTGCCGGGTTACCACGGAGCCGACCAAGACCCAGCGCTGCTGCAGCGCGAGGCCGACCGCATTGGTTACCCTGCCCTCATCAAGGCCAGCGCGGGCGGTGGTGGCAAAGGCATGCGCGTGGTCGAAAAGTCCGAAGACTTTGCGGCGGCGCTCGCCAGTTGCCAGCGCGAAGCGATCAACAGCTTTGGCAGCGATGCGGTGCTGATTGAAAAGTACGTGCAGCGCCCACGCCACATCGAGATCCAGGTGTTTGGCGATACGCAGGGCAACTGCGTGTATTTGTTTGAGCGCGATTGCTCGGTGCAGCGCCGCCACCAGAAGGTGCTGGAAGAAGCCCCGGCCCCCGGGATGACCGAGGCCCTGCGTGCGCAAATGGGCGCAGCCGCTGTGGCTGCGGCCAAAGCGGTCAACTATGTGGGCGCGGGCACGGTGGAGTTCATCGTCGAGCAAACCGCTTATGACCAGCCCGAATCCATGAAGTTCTTTTTCATGGAGATGAACACCCGCTTGCAGGTCGAGCACCCGGTGACCGAGGCGATCACGGGTCTGGACTTGGTGGCGTGGCAGTTGCGTGTGGCCAGTGGCGAGCCGCTGCCTTTGCGCCAGGACCAGTTGTGCATTCAGGGCCATGCCATCGAGGCGCGCATTTGCGCTGAGAACCCCGACAACAACTTCTTGCCCGCTACTGGCACTTTGCAGGTCTACCGCAAACCGCAAGCCAGCAGCTTTGAGACAAGCACGGTGCGCATCGATGACGGCGTGCGCGAGGGCGACACCATCAGCCCGTTTTACGACTCGATGGTGGCCAAGTTGATCGTGCACGGCGATACCCGCGAGCAAGCGCTGGCCCGGCTCGATACCGCCTTGGCGCAAACCCACATCGTGGGCCTGAACACCAACGTGCAGTTCTTGCGCCATGTGGTGCGCAGCGATGCCTTTGCCACCGCCAAGCTCGACACCGCGCTCATCCAGCGCGAAGCCGCGGTTTTGTTCAAGCAAGAAACCGTGGGCTTAGCTGCAGCGGTGGCCGCTGTGGTGGCCCACACCCTGCATGCGGAAAAAGCCCTGCAGGGCGCAGACCCCTTCAGCCGCCGTGATGGCTGGCAGTCGCACGGCCTGGCGCAGCGCCGTTTTGAATTCGTGTGGCAAGACCAGCCCTGCTCGGCCCGTCTGAGCTACTTGCACGACGGCGCTGTGAGCTTGTCTCTGGAAGGTGATGACGCCATCTCTGGCGTGCTGACATTTGCCGCCCATGGTGAAGGCCTGTGGGTGCAGTGGGGCAGCACCCCACGCTGCTTCACCCAGCTCAACTGGCAAGGCGAAACCGCGCACCTCTTCACGCCGCAAGGTGCGACCCGCATCACCGTGCTCGACCCGTTGGCCCACGCGGGCGAAGCGGCGCAAGAAGGCGGGCGTCTGACGGCCCCCATGCCTGGCAAGGTCGTGTCCTTTGCCGTCAAGGCGGGCGACAAGGTCAAAGCCGGTCAGCCTCTGGCGGTGATGGAGGCCATGAAAATGGAGCACACCATCAGCGCACCCAAAGACGGTGTGGTGGCCGAGCTGCTGTACGCACCGGGTGACCAAGTCGCCGACGGGGCAGAGCTGCTCAAGCTGGGCTGACAAAATCGACCCATGAACATCACCATCTGCTTTGACAAGCTCGACCCCGCGCCTTGGGTGCAGGGCCTGCAAAAGGCTTTCCCTGAGGCTGCAGTGTCTGCATGGGCGCCTGGCGCGCCCTCCGCCGAGCATGCCATTGTCTGGGCGCCGCCCCAGCAGTTCATCGACGAACAGCCGGGCCTGCGAACCCTGTTCAACATCGGCGCAGGTGTGGACGCTTTGCTGCAGCTCAAATTGCCGCCTGCCCTGAAGGTGGTGCGCTTGGACGATGCGGGCATGTCGGTGCAGATGGCCGAATACGTGTGCCATGCGGTGATCCGGCATTTTCGCGAGTTCGATGGCTACGACGCCGACACCCATTTGGGCAAATGGTCTTACCGCAAGCCTCGCAGTCGCGCCGACTTTGCGGTGGGTGTGATGGGCCTGGGTGTGCTGGGTGAACGCGTGGCCAAAGCGCTGCAGGTGTTTGACTTCTCCGTCAACGGCTACAGCCGCAGCCCCAAAGACCTGGCGGGCATCCGCTGCTTCAGCGGGGCGCAGAGCCTTCACGAATTCCTGCAGGCCACGCGCGTGCTGGTCAACCTCATGCCGCTGACTGCCGAGACCGAAAACATCCTGAACAAAGACACGCTCTCGCAGCTGCAAAAAGGCGGCTATGTGATCAACGTGGCCCGTGGCAAACACCTGGTGGACGAAGATCTGCTGGCCCTCATCGACAGTGGCCACCTGGCCGGGGCCACGCTCGATGTGTTCCGCACCGAGCCCTTGCCCGCCGACCACGTGTTCTGGCAACATCCGAAAATCACCGTCACGCCACACACCTCGGCCCGCACTCTGCGTGAAGAAAGCATTGCTCAGATCGTTGGCAAAATGCGGGCTTTGCAGCACGGTGAGCCCATCAACGGCGTGGTGGACCACCAGCGCGGTTATTGACCATTCAGAGAACCCCATGACCCTTCCTTCTCGCGTTCAGCTCATCGATGTCGGCCCCCGTGACGGTTTGCAAAACGAAAAGCAGCCGGTCCCGGCCGAGGTCAAAATTGGTTTGGTGCACCGATTGCAGGCTGCGGGCCTCACCGAGATCGAGGTCACCAGTTTTGTGTCCCCGAAGTGGGTGCCGCAGATGTCCGACAACGCGATCGTGATGGCGGGTATTGAGCGCCAAGCGGGTGTGCGCTATTCGGTGCTCACGCCCAACATGGTCGGCTTTCAGGCGGCGTTGGCTTCTAAGCCTGACGAGATCGTGGTCTTTGGAGCCGCCAGCCAGGCCTTCAGCCAAAAGAACATCAACTGCTCCATCGAAGAAAGCATGGAACGCTTTGCGCCCGTGGTGCAAGCCGCGCTGGCAGCGGGCATTGCCGTGCGCGGGGCCATGAGCTGCACCGTGGGATGCCCCTACGAAGGCGAGGTCTCACCGGCGAGCGTGGCCCATTTGGCAGGTTTGATGAAGCAAATTGGCGTGCAGCGCGTGGACGTGGCCGACACCATTGGCACAGGCACGCCGCTCAAGGTGCAAAAAGCCATCGAGGCCGCAGGCCAGCACTTCGACATCGACCACATCTGCGGCCACTTTCACGACACCTATGGCCAGGCCCTGGCCAACACCTTGGCCGCGCTGCAGATGGGGGTGTGGAACTTCCAGTCTTCTGTCGCAGGTCTGGGTGGCTGCCCTTATGCCAAGGGTGCAACGGGCAATGTGGCCACCGAAGACGTGGTGTACATGCTGCACGGCATGGGCATTGCTACTGGCATCGACCTGGACAAACTGGTGGATGCCGGCGCCTTCATCAGCGACTTTTTGGGCCGCAAACCCAACTCGAACGTGGCCAAGGCCATCTTGAACAAGCGGGCGGGCTGAGCCATGAAGTCGCACTTCAAATTGTTGGCGCAGCGTGCCGCCCAAGTGTTGGCTACACAAGAGCCGCATGTGCCATCGCCCTGCGTGTCGGTGTGTCTGATGCACCCCGATGGGGGGCACTGTGAGGGGTGTTTGCGCACACTTCCTGAGATTGGCAACTGGGGCCGCATGTCGGATGAGGCCAAACGCTTGGTGTGGCGCAACATTCAGCAGCGGCTGGTGTCCTCACAGGGCTGAAATCGCTTGGGCCTGCTGAGGTCAGTGCTCGCGTGCCACCACAATCAACACGTTGCATGGCGACTCTTCAACGAGCGACTTGGCCGTCGAGCCGCTCCACCAGCGGCGCAAGATGTTCTTTTCGTGTTTGTGGCCCACCACAATCAAGTCAGCCTTGGCGCGCTCCGCAAATTGCGTCAGCTCATGGATGATGTCTCCTTTCAAGATTTCCCCTTTCACTGAGAAACCCATGGCCTGCAAAGATTGCACGCCACGCTCAAGTTGATCTTTGAGTGTTTCTTGCAGAGGTTCCGCATCCACCGAGGTGTAGTAACCCATCTCCATCGAGCCCACATCCAAGGGGTTGGGGGCCACGGCCACGAGCGTCAACCGAGGTTGCCCCCAGTGCGCCAGCTCTTTCAGCTCAATCAAGGCTTTCTGGCCGGTGACAGAACCGTCGTAAGCCAAGATGATGTGTTGGTACATACGCGCCTCCTGAATCGAAAAAAAGAGTGGGATGCTTTGGGGGCACCGCACTTCTGAGGATGGATGACAAAATCATGTGCTGCAATGCCCAGATGCGCAAGCTGGTGTTGACCCTATGGACCCCGCCCATGGCCATGCCGAATTGACCGATTTCATTGACTGAAAGATGACATGAAAACCATCCACTTTTATTTCGATTTCATCTCGCCCTATGCCTGGTTGGGCTTTGATGCCTTGCCCCAAGCCTTGCAAGGCATCAGCCACAGGGTGGTGCACAAGCCCATTTTGTTTGCTGCGCTGCTCAAGCACCATGGACAACTGGGGCCGGCAGAAATACCTGCCAAGCGCGATTGGACTTACCGTCAAGTGCTCTGGCAAGCTCACCAGCAAGGTACGCCCTTGCAGTTGCCTGCCATGCACCCTTTCAACCCCTTGGGCTTGTTGCGTTTGGCCACCGCCTGCGATGTGGGCGGCGAGCCCAACCGCTGGGTGTGCGAGAAAATTTTCCGCCATGTGTGGTGCACCGGTGGCGATGCCGCCGATGCAGAGAGATTGCAACAGCTCACAGCAGAGCTCAAGCCTGTTGTGGATACGAGCAGCCCAGCGGTCAAACAAGCCTTGCAAACACAGACCGAAAGCGCCATCGCGCAAGGCATCTTTGGCGTACCGACCTGGGTCGTGGATGGGCGTCACTTTTGGGGCCAAGACGCCTTGCCCATGCTGCGGGCCTATCTGCAAGGCGACCCTTGGTTCCATGGCCCGGACTGGCAAGCGCCGGCCTTGTGTGGGGTGGGGGTGCGGCGTTCATGACCTGACGGGCCGAGCACAAGCGCCAACAAAAAACCCCGATCGCTGAATGCGATCGGGGTTTTTTGTTGGAAGGGTTCAGGTTGGCAAGACAGGTCTTGCCAACTTGCGCCTTTTAGTGAGCAGCACTGCCTTGTGAGGTGGTGCCGTCAAAGCTGGGGAAACGGACGTTTTCGACCATGTCCTGAACTTCTTGGTCCGGTGCCTTGGTCAGCAGCGACACAATGATGATCACTGCGAAGCCCAGTGGCACGCCGAAGATACCGGCCGAGATGGGGGCAATGTCCCACCAGGTGTTGGCCTTCAAGATTTCAGGTGTCAGCGAACCCTCATGGAACAAGCCGTACATCCAAGGATGTGTCTTGGTCATGTAGTAGAACGAGATGCCCAAACCAGCCAACATGCCCAGCGAGGCGCCCCATTTGTTGGCACGCTTCCAGAAGATGCCCAGGGTCAACGCAGGGAAGAAGGCTGCCGCAGCGAACGAGAAGGCCGCTGACACGAGGAACAAAATGTCGGCCATGCGCAGCGATGCGACATAAGCCGCAGCCAAAGCCACGAACACCAAAATGGCTTTGGAGATCGCGACACGGCGGTTGGCCGAGGCGTTGGGGTCAACAATTTTGTAGTACACGTCGTGCGACAAGGCGTTGGCAATGGTCAGCAACAAGCCATCGGCTGTGGACAAGGCCGCAGCCAAACCACCGGCTGCCACCAGACCGGAAATCACGAACGGCAAGCCGCCGATTTCAGGTGTGGCCAAGACCACAATGTCACCGCCCAAGCGGATCTCAGCCAACTGCAAGATGCCATCTTTGTTGATGTCAGCCACAGCCATCAGTGTGGGGTCGACCACGTTCCAGCGTGCAATCCATCCCGGCAATTGGTCAAACGGTGTGCCGACCAGAATCGTGTAGATGTCGAACTTGACCAACACCGCCAAAGCCGGCGCTGTGAAGTACAGCAGCGAGATGAAGAACAGCGACCAAGCCACCGACTCACGCGCTTCACGCACCGAAGGCACGGTGTAAAAGCGCATCAGAATGTGGGGCAAAGCCGCCGTACCGATCATCAAGCAGAAGACCAGGGCCAAGAAGTTCTTGCGTGCCACATCTCGGGCAGCGTCGTCTTTGCCAGGGAAGGGCTCAGCATGACGCAGGGGTGGGTTGGCACGTGGGGCATTCGCAGCGCGGGCAGCGGTGTAGGCCGCTTTGGCTGCTGCTTCGTCTTTGGGCAGACCAGCCAAAGCCTTTTCAGCGGCAGTGATGTCAGCTGCCGGTGCGTTGGCGGCCTTCAGGTCTTCCAGCTTTTTGGTGGCTGCTTCTTTGTCAGCGGCCATGGCTGCTGGCACGTCTTTCAGCTTTTCAGCGGCTGCATCGGCACGTGCTTTGAAGATACCGCGAACTTCGAGTTCTTTGGGGTCTTTCAGCAGTTGCTCTTCTTTGGCGGTCACTTTTTCAAGCAAGTAGCCATAAGAGATCTGAGGCAGAGGATTGCTGGTGTGTTTCACCGACAACCAAACCACGGGGATCATGTAAGCCACGATCAGGATCAGGTATTGGGCCACTTGGGTCCAGGTCACAGCGCGCATACCGCCCAAGAACGAGCACACCAAGATACCGGCCAAGCCAACATAGACGCCCACGTCGAAGGACAGGCCTGTCAGACGGGCTGTGATCAGGCCCACGCCAAAGATCTGCGCCACCACGTACACGAAGGACACCAAGATGGCCGCAAACACGCCAATCAGGCGAGCCATGTTGCCGCCGTAGCGTGCGCCCAAGAAGTCTGGGATGGTGAACTGGCCAAACTTACGCAGGTAAGGTGCCAAGAACAAGGCCACCAAACAGTAACCGCCAGTCCAGCCCAAGATGAAGGCCAAACCGCCGTAACCTGTCAGGTACAGCGTACCGGCCATACCGATGAAGGAAGCCGCCGACATCCAGTCAGAGCCTGTGGCCATGCCGTTGTAGATGGCGGGCACACGGCGACCGGCGACGTAGTATTCGGCCGCATCGTTGGTGCGGCTGATCACACCAATGCCGCCGTACAAGAGCACGGTGGCGGCCAGGAAGGCGTAACCGATGTACTCTTTGGGCATGCCCATTTGCTCAAGGATGGCGAGCACGATGACGAAGGCTGCGAAGCCACCGCCGTAAAACAAGAAAACTTTGTTCAGAGACTTCTGAAACTGGCTTTGGGTTTGCCCCACTCCGTCAAATACGCTCATGACTCTTCTCCTTCTGCCACGCCATATTCCTTGTCAAGGTTGTTCATGTAGCGTGCGTAATACCAAATGATCAGGCAATAGACGATCAGCGCGCCCTGGGCAGCGACCCAAAACGAAAATGGCCAGCCAAAAAAGCTGAACGTCAAATCACGCGAAAAGTACAAAAGTACGAACGTGACAAAGAACCACAGGGCCAGCAAGAGCCCCGTGATCCTTAAGTTTTTGCCCCAGTATTCCTGGTGCCTTGCAGTGAGCTGCATCGTCATCTCCTTCTCGTTAAAAAATCAAACTACCGACTGTCACATTTGAATTTCTTGCCCCAAATCAGAGGGCAGGGACTCACATGAGTGTGTTCAACTTGAGCCCAGTCTCACGCTCGAGTTGTGCGGCGACCTTGGGCTCGAAACTGTTCAAGTGGCGCATGACTTCCAGCGCCTTTTCGGGTTCATGCATCTCCATGTGCACCCGGGCCATTTGGTACCACGCATAGGGGCTCATCGATTGCAATTTGGTGTTGCGCTCAAAGGCCACCAAAGACTCGGCAAACCGTTGTTGACGCACCAGCACCAATCCCAGGCCATACCAAGCACGGTCCATTTTTTCGTCAATTTGGAGGGCGGCCCTGAAGGCTTGTTCTGCTTCCTGGCTGCGCCCCAACTCTTCGCAGACAAAACCCACGTTGAAGTGCGCATTGGCATTGGTCGGGGTGAGCGCCAAGGCACGCTCAAAAAAGCCCAAAGCCTGCACCAAGCGCCGATCGTTCAATTCATTGAAACCAAGGCTGTTGAGGGCCAAAACATCGTGTGGGTTGAGGTCTAGGATGTCTTGAAACACCTCGTGGGCTCTGCTGCGCATGCCCACGACCAACAGCGCCTTGGCTTGAAGACGCAGCCAAAAGCACCTGCCTCGATTGGAGGTGCCGGGGTTGGCGGGAGAGAGTTGGGTTTTCACTGACATGCTGCGATACCCATTTCGAGGCAGAGTTCGATCTTCCACTGCACCACCACAACCCAAGCGATGAGCAACCAGCTGCTGGTGGCCAAGGGGATGTGTTGGTCGAGGATCAATTTGGGGCTGATCTTGCGGGTGATCCAAAGCGCAGGTTTGGAGGCCACGTCGAGCAGTTGGTAAAAAACATTGGTATCGCGTTTGGCGCCCGCCAGCAGTCCCAGCAAGAAACGCCCAATGATGAACATCAAAGAAAGTTCAATCAGACTCTTGGCAATGACGACGGCAAGCAGCATAAGGTTCCATTGATGGGGTGACCCGATAAGTTTTTTTGGATTCTATGGGCAAGCTTGCAATCGTCCAAACCCAGCGACGCAGAGTCAAAACCTAACGGCCGCCACTTCAAAACCTTATTTTTTTACGCTTTTTAGATGGCGTCACTCGGGGAAAAGGCCAAGCTGACAAAGGCCTGACAAATTACTGTCCGAAGGCTTACAGCCTTGGCGATGGAGGTTTGAGGGAAAACACTTAGGCGAATTGCGTCATTTCAGAACGCAAACACAGGTGGAGGCCCGCTCTGTTGGCAGCCATGAAGCCCACATGGGATGGCGGGCAGACGTGCAGCGTCAGCGGCGCAGGTGTGTGATCCATCGCGCCAGCACCAGCACGGGGACCAGAATGATCAGGTTGGAGATCAGGCCTGCGGCGATTTCTTGGCTGAGTGTTTCCGTGCTGCCAGACAGGGTGCTCGGCACGATCACAGCCACGAACACCACGCCCGCGATCAAGGGCAAGACCCGACCTGTCACTGAAGAGGTTCTGTACATGGTGACCACCAAGGCCATGATCAGACCGATGCGAAACACGTCGCTCAATTGCGAGAGGACCAGTTCAATCACGGTGACATTTCCTTTGGCGTGAAGCGAGCATGAAGTTTGCCATGGTCTGCGCCTTGCAAATCGGGCTGGGCTGGACCAACCCGATTTGGAAGAAGCCAACCGGCCCGTTGCCTTGTCAGGGGCAACGCAGCCGTGCTACCCGAGCTCAGCCTTTTGTAAGACCGAGTCGGGTTGGGCTTGGATTTATCGCGCGTCGTGGTCGCCGGCGAAGATGTCCTTCTTGTGCGTGCCGCCTGGCACAAACAGCGTACCGATGACCACGGTCATGACCGCAATCACGATGGCATACCAGAGGCCGGAGTAGATGTTGCCGGTTTGCGCAGAGATCGCAAACGCTGTGGCCGGCATCAAACCACCGAACCAGCCGTTGCCGATGTGGTAAGGCAAAGACAGACCGGAGTAACGGATGCGGGTGGGGAACATTTCAACCAACATGGCGGCGATGGGACCATACACCATCGTCACGAGCAAGACCAAGTAGGTCAAGATCACAATGATGGTCATCTTCTGAGCTGTGAAGATGTCCACAAAACTGCTGGCCTTGGCAATGGTTTTGTTGTCAGCAGGCACCAGGGGGTAACCCGCTTGCTTGAGGGCTGCGTTCAGGCTGCTGTCGAAAGCGGCCTTGGCCTTTTTCAGATCGTCGCCAGTCAGCTTGCCTGCGTCATAAGACTCGATGGCTGTTTCGCCTACCTTCACGATGGCCAGTGTGCCAGGCGCTGCGCCTTCTTCGGTAGTGTAGTTCACCGAAGAACGTGCCAGTTGAGCTTTGGCAATGTCGCAAGACGACGTGAATTTCACAGTGCCCGTGGGGTTAAACTGGAAAGAGCAATCTTCAGCAAACACTTTCACAGAAACCGGCGTCTGATGCGCTTTGTAAATGGCGGGGTTGGCCGTTTCAGTCAAAAAGTTGAACACGGGCAAGAAGGTCGCAGCAGCCAGCGCGCAGCCGGCCAAGATGATCGGCTTGCGACCGATGCGGTCCGACAAAGAGCCGAAGAACAAGAAGCCGCCTGTACCCAAGATCAGCGACCAAGCCACCATGACGTTGGCCGTGAAGCTGTCGATCTTGATGACGTTTTGCATGAAGAACAAGGCGTAGAACTGGCCGGTGTACCAAACCACAGCCTGACCGGCCACCAAACCCAGCAGAGCGATCAGGGCGATCTTGCCGTTTTTCCAGTTGCCAAAAGCTTCGCTCAAAGGCGCCTTGGAGGTGCGGCCTTCTTCTTTCATTTTCTTGAAAGCCGGGCTTTCGTTCATCTGCAAGCGGATGTACAGCGAAATCGCCAGCAAGAAGATGGAGCCAATGAAAGGAACGCGCCAGCCCCATGCATTGAATGCCTTGACCATGGTGGGGTTGCCATCGGCCATGAGCACGGCCACGCCGTCTTTCAACAAGGGCACATCGGGGTAGTTGCCGTTGACATAGCCTTGCACCGACAAAATGACGATCAGCGAGAGCAGCAGGCCCAAAGTGGCCGTGGTCTGAATGAACGCCGTGAAGTAGCCGCGCTGATTGGCAGGCGCGTGTTCGGCCACATAGATGGCCGCACCACCGTATTCACCGCCCAGGGCCAGACCTTGTGCCATGCGCAAAAGAATCAGGATGATGGGCGCAGCAACGCCCCAGCTTTCGTAGTTGGGCAGCACACCGACCAAGAATGTGGAGACGCCCATGATGACGATGGTCATCAAAAACGTGTATTTACGACCAATCATGTCGCCCAACATGCCGAACACCAGCGCGCCGAAGGGGCGCACGATGAAGCCTGCGGCAAAAGCCAGCAAGGCAAAAACGTTGCGGGTGTTTTCTGGAAAGGCGGTGAAGAATTGCGCACCAATGATGGCGGCCAGTGCGCCGTAAAGGTAAAAGTCGTACCACTCAAAAATGGTGCCGGCTGAAGAAGCCATGATGACCTTCTTCTCCTCCGGCGTCATCGGACGGGAGCGTTCCCGCACGTTGGTTGACTGATCTGTTGTTGACATGTCGTTTCCTTGATGGTTGTCGGGTTTCAAAGCCCGACGGTTTAGGTAAAGCGTGTACTGATGGGCGCACTTTTGGGGTCCCCAAACAATTACCTTATAAATTTAGGCTTGTTAACTTACTTGGGAATTGCATCGGCTATAAGATGCCGCACATACTAGGGTAAACACTTAAATTTGGGCGGTTGACGCTTGATTGGCTTGTGGGTGAATCCAGAGCATGCGCGTATTCAGGCTGAACCATAGCGATGCCGTTCACATCTTGTTTTGACCCAGATCAATGGGCGAGAGTGTGTTGGAGGCCGCTCGAATGCTGCAGAAGATGGCACGCGCTTCACACGGGCCTGGTGTGGGGGATGCGCTGAACGCGCAATCAGTCGGGTTCGTGAGCGTTTTCGAGAGAAGGACGATGGTTGCTCGTGCTGAGTTGGGCCACTTCTTCGGCTTCCCAGCGGTTCATGAGCCACGCATAAAGCACCACGATGGCCATGAAAATCAGCAAAGAGCCTTGTGCAGCCATCCAAAAATAAAGAGGCCAACCGTGGATGTCGATGGCCAAGTCGCGTGCAAAAAAACCAGGCCCAAAACTGGTCAAAAGCCAAATGGACAACAAGGTCCACTTCAAACGGTTTTGACGTTTTTTCAGCGCAGCCGATGGCGTGTGAATTTCAGGCATGCGCAAGGATACGCAAAAACCCATGGCGTTTGTTGGCGCAGCGCCACACCGATATTCAGTGTTTACCCTTGCATGCAAAGCGGGTGCATGGCAAGCGCCGCAGAGCGCCCAAAGTTTCAAAGCAAGCCCGAGGGGTAGCGCTGGGCCCAGACATCTTGCAGGGACTGAATGACCGAAAACGCGTCGCGCAAGTGATCGCGTTCGAAATTCGACAGTTCCTGCAAATGCAGGTGGTTGTCAGGCTCTAGGCCGCGCTGCATGCAATGGGTTTGATGGGCGATGCGCAAGCGGGACACGAATTCAAATGCGTCCCGCAAGTCGCGCGCACTGGGCTCAGACAACTCGCCCATTTTTGATGCTTTTTCGATGCGATCTTGGGTGTTGACTTCGAGCAATCCGCCCTCTAATGCGCAAATGCGGGCCAGGTCCACGATGGGAGTGATCGCATGGTTTTTCAGATCGACCGTCCCCGCGTGCGCGCCGCTGTGGCTGCTGGCGATTTGGCCAAACAAGTTGAGTGGCGGGCGTTGCTTTTGTGCGTTGTTCACCACATGCGCCAAAAACAGGCTTTTCTGGGGCGTATGCGCCAGCACGTCTTGGCGCAATGCCTGAAGCAATTCGAGCTGGCCGTGAACCGCCCGCAGATCAAAAAAGACCGTGATCAGCATCAAAGCCTTGGGCTCAGGGTTTTCTGTCCAGCGTTGAAAATACCGACGCCAAACATGCAGGGGTTGTCGCCATGTGTCGGTCATGGCCATCATCTCACCCGGGCAGTGGATGTAGCCACAGGCCGCCAAGCCGTCGCAAACCCGGCGAGCCAAGGTCTTGAAGTAGTTGCCATGCAAGAGGGGCTCATACGCGTCGTCCAGAACCATGCAGTTGTCTTGGTCTGACTTGGCGGTTTGCTCGCAGCGCCCTTGAGACCCAGCCGCCACCCAGACATAGGGCACGGGTGGCGGGCCCAGTTCTGCCTCGGTCAGTGCAATCAAGCGACAGGTCAAAGCATCGGTGATGGCTGTGATGATGTGACCGGTATGAAAGGCGCTGGTGTTGGCGGCACTCAAATCGTTTTGCAAGGCCTTGACCTGTTGACCGATGCCCACCAGACCCTCGAGCGTGGTTTGTCGGTGGATGTTACGCGCTAAGTCAAGCGGAGATGTGCTTGGCTGGCGCATCAGGTCGGAGGCGGTCACCATGCCCATCCAGCGCAGGGTGCGGGCCACTTCGAGCACGCTGGCATTCAATGGCAATGTGATGGGGTTGCGCTGAACCAAGGCTTGCAATGGCATGCCCAACAAGCTTGCGTTTTCAGCGAGTCGATGGGCTGAATCGGGCAAGGCGATGGCGTTGGGTGCTGCAGCGTGATCGGTGCTCACAATGGACATGTTCTGGCCCCGTCCTTTCGTGGTGAGAAAGGTTTTTTCATTCTGGCATCCGCCAGGTTTGAGCGGCTGAAAAGTCGTTGGTTTTCATGATCCCGGTCAAGAAAAAGGGACAAACTTGACTTGTCCAAGGTGCCTGGGGCGCGGCCCTAGAATGTTTGGCCTCCACCCCACAAAGCCCAGCATGTCCCAAGGTCTCATCCGCATCCGTGGTGCCCGTCAGCACAACCTCAAAAACCTCGACCTCGACATCCGAACGGGTGAACTCACAGTGGTCACCGGTCCGAGTGGCTCCGGCAAGTCGAGCCTGGTGTTCGACACGCTGTACGCAGAGGGCCAGCGCCGCTATGTAGAGACCTTCAGCGCCTATGCGCGCCAGTTTTTGGACCGCATGGACAAACCGGCGGTGGACAAGGTCGAAGGCGTGCCCCCGGCGATTGCGATCGACCAGACCAACCCGGTGCGCAGTTCGCGCTCTACCGTGGGCACCATGACCGAGCTGAACGACCACCTCAAGTTGTTGTTCGCCCGATTGGGTCAGTTGTTTGACAAAGACACGGCGCAGCCGGTGCGCCACGACAACCCCGACACGATTTACGCCGAATTGGCCCAGCGTGCCGCGCAGGCGGGTGACCCGCGTTTGTACCTGACCTTCCCGGTGGAGTTGCCAGCGAACACCAGTGCCGAGCAGATCGAGCAATGGCTGTCGGCCAGTGGCTTCACCAAAGTGCAGGCCGAGCGCGAAGTGGCCACACCCACCGGCCCGCGCAAAGTGCTGGACGTGATTGCCGATCGCTTTCGCATTGGCAATGCCGAAAAAGCCCGCGTGGTCGAAGCCATCGAAGTGGCCTTGAAACGAGGCGGCCGCCTGAATGTGTATGTGGAGAAATTGGGGTCAGATCCCAATTTTTCTCCTTCCGAGACCGCCTTCGACATCTGGCGCTTTTCCACCGGCCTGCATTGCCCCGACAGCGACCAGCGTTACACCGACCCGATCCCGTCGATGTTTTCTTTCAACTCGGCGGTGGGTGCGTGCGAGACCTGCCGGGGTTTTGGGCGGGTGATCGGCGTCGACTACGGCTTGGTCATTCCCAACCCCAAGCTCACGCTGCGGGCCGGGGCCATCAAGACGCTGCAAACGCCGGCTTGGCAAGAAAACCAGGACGACCTGATGCGCCATGCCGAGGCGGCCGGCATTCCACGGGACACGCCATGGGACAAGTTGACGAAAGCCCAGCAAGACTGGGTGATCAATGGTTCACCCGAGTGGAAGGGCCGCTGGAACCACCAGTGGTATGGCGTGAAGCGCTTTTTTGAGTACTTAGAGAGCAAGGCCTACAAGATGCACATCCGCGTGCTCTTGTCCAAGTACCGCAGTTACACAGAGTGCCCGACCTGCCAAGGTGCCCGTTTAAAGACCGAGAGTTTGTTGTGGCGCATTGGCAGTCATTCGGATGCCGATGGGGTTTTGCCGGTGGAAAAGCGGTTCATGCCCGCAGGCGTGAAGTGGTCGCGGGCGCAATTGGAGGCGCTGCCGGGTTTGAGCCTGCACGACATGATGATCATGCCGCTCGATCGTTTGCGTTTGTTTTTTGACCGCTTGTCGGCTTCTGGGCATGCCTCCCTTGCAGCAGGGGAGGCTCCGGCCGGGGATGGGCTGGGCTCCTCATACGGCGGGGGTACGCCAAAATCGTCACCCAGCCCATCCCCGGCCGAAGCCGTAGGGGCCGCAAAAGAAGAACCAGGACAAGGCAAAAGCGCCGAACAAAAAGCCCTGCAACTGCTGCTCGAAGAAATCACCACCCGCCTCAAATACCTGTGCGACGTGGGCATTGGCTACCTCACCCTTGACCGCCAAAGCCGCACCTTGAGCGGCGGTGAAGTGCAGCGCATCAACCTCACCACCGCCCTGGGCACCAGCTTGGTCAACACCTTGTTCGTGCTGGACGAGCCCAGCATCGGCCTGCACCCGCGTGACATGCACCGCATCACCTTGGCCATGCACCGCCTGCGCGATGCGGGCAACACCCTGGTCGTGGTCGAGCACGACCCGGCCGTGATGATGGCGGCCGACCGCATGATCGACATGGGCCCTGGCCCTGGCGAGCGCGGCGGGCAAATTGTGTTTGACGGCACCACCGCCGACCTGCGCAAGGCCGACACACTCACAGGCGCATATCTGGGTGGACGCAAACAAGTGGGCCTGGGCTTCAAGCGCATGGTGTCTGACAGCACGCCGCGTTTGATTCTGGAAGGCGCACGCGAACACAACCTGCAAAACATCAGCGTGGACTTTCCGCTGCAGCGCCTGGTCACCATCACGGGTGTGAGCGGCTCGGGCAAGTCGAGTTTGATCCAGGACGTGTTGGCCCCAGCGCTGATGCGTCACTTTGGAAAAGCCACCGAAACCCCTGGTGCACACGACCGATTGTTGGGTGCAGACCACTTGAGTGATATGGTGTTTGTGGACCAGTCGCCGATTGGCAAAACCGCGCGTTCCAACCCCGTGAGCTATGTGGGCGCGTGGGATGCGATCCGCGAGATTTTTGCGACCGTGCCGCTGTCACGCCAGCGCGGCTACACCGCCAGCAAGTTCAGCTTCAACGGCGGCGACGGGCGATGCCCCACTTGTGGCGGCTCGGGCTTTGAGCATGTGGAGATGCAATTTTTGAGCGACGTGTACTTGCGCTGCCCCGATTGTGACGGCAAGCGTTACCGTCCTGAAATTCTGGAGATCACCGTCGAGCGCCAGGCCATCGGCGGCGCGTTACGCCACCTCAATGTGGCCGATATTTTGCAGCTCACCGTGAGCGAGGCTGCGGCTTTGTTCGCCCAAGACCGCGAAGTCATACGTGCCCTGCAACCCATCGTCGATGTGGGGCTGGAATATGTGCGCTTGGGCCAACCTGTGCCCACGCTGTCGGGCGGTGAGGCGCAGCGCCTGAAGCTTGCAGGATTTTTGGCCGAGGCCGCCAAGAGCGCGTCCAAGAGCCGCCAGAGCCTGGCGCGCAAGGGCACGCTGTTTTTGTTTGACGAGCCGACCACCGGCCTGCATTTTGACGACATCGCCAAGCTCATGCGGGCCTTGCGTAAGCTGCTCGAAGCCGGGCATTCGCTCATCGTCATCGAGCACAACCTGGATGTGATCCGGGCCAGCGATTGGCTGATCGACTTGGGCCCAGAAGGCGGGTATGCCGGGGGCTTGGTCGTGGCCGAGGGCACGCCAGAGGACGTTCGCCAACACGCCACATCGCACACGGGGCTGGCGTTGCGCGAGTACGCAGCTTCTATGGGTGAGGTGTTTGGGGTGGCTGAGCGGTCTAGTGCGGATGTGTACGTGGGTGGGGGCGAGGCTGCGGTGTCAGCGGGTTCCTCATACGGCGGGGGTACGCCCAAATCGTCACCCTCTGACACCGCAGCCTCGCTGGCCAGCGTTCGCAGTCGGGAGGGTGCCACCTCCGTTGCTCCGGTTACTCGGCGTACCCCTGTGCTCAACAACAACATCCAGATCGTCAACGCCAAAGAGCACAACCTCAAAAACCTGAGCGTGGACATTCCACGTGGCAAGTTCAACGTCGTGACCGGCGTGAGCGGTTCCGGCAAATCCACGTTGGCTTTTGACATCCTGTTCAACGAAGGCCAGCGCCGCTATTTGGAAAGTTTGAACGCCTATGCCCGCAGCATCGTGCAGCCTGCAGGCCGCCCCGAGGTGGATGCGGTGTACGGCATCCCGCCCACTGTGGCGATTGAGCAGCGCTTGTCGCGCGGTGGTCGCAAATCCACGGTGGGCACGACCACCGAGGTTTGGCATTTCTTGCGCCTGCTCTACGTCAAGCTGGGCATTCAGCATTGCGTGCACGACAACACTCCCGTGCAGCCGCAAACGCCCGACAGCATCGTCGCGCAGCTGATGACGCAATTCCGCGGCGAGCACATTGGCTTGTTGGCGCCTTTGGTCACCAACCGCAAAGGCGTTTACACAGAGCTGGCCGACTGGGCGCGACCGCGTGGTTACACCCATTTGCGCGTCGATGGCGATTTTTTACCCACGCAAGGTTTTCCGCGCATCGATCGATTCAAAGAGCACAACATCGAACTGCCTGTGGCCAGTTTGGATGTGCTGCCCACCAACGAAACTGCGCTCCGTCAGGCCCTGACCAAAACACTGGAACATGGCAAAGGCGTGGTGCATGTGTTGAGCGACCTGGACGGTCTGCGCGAAGCCATGTTCAGCGGCGAGTCCACCGCCCGCATCGGTCAGCACCGCGTTTTCTCGACCCTGCGGGCTTGCCCGGCCTGTGCCACCTCGTATGCCGAGCTCGACCCGCGCTTGTTCTCCTACAACAGCAAACACGGCTGGTGCCCCGATTGCGTGGGCACGGGTGTCAAGCTCAGCAAAGACGAACGCCAAGTATTTGACGACTCGGTGCAGGACGACAAAAACAAGGGCCGCGAACAAACCTTTGCCGAACCCGAAATCGAAGACTTGGCCAACGTGGCTTGCCCCAGCTGCGAAGGTACCCGCCTGAACGCCACGGCCCGCTCTGTGCGCTTGGGCTCGGCTCCGGGACAAGGCTGGCGCATCACCGACATCGCCAGTTTGTCCGTCACCGATGTGCGGCATTGGGTGGACAAACTGCAGCTCACGGGCCGCGATGCCGACATCGCCCGGGATCTGGTGCCAGAAATCAAAAGCCGTTTGGAATTTTTGGAAGAAGTGGGTTTGGGTTACCTCACGCTGGACCGGGGCGCGCCCACCTTGTCGGGTGGCGAGGCGCAGCGCATCCGCTTGGCCGCCCAACTCGGCAGCAACTTGCAGGGCGTCTGCTACGTTTTAGACGAGCCCACCATCGGTTTGCACGCCCGCGACAACCAGATCTTGCTCAATGCCTTGCACAAGTTGGGCGACAAAGGCAACACGCTGGTGGTGGTGGAGCACGACGAAGACACGATCCGCCGCGCCGACCACATCATCGACATTGGGCCGAGCGCGGGCAAGCGTGGTGGCCGCTTGGTGGCTGAGGGGTCGGTGGCCGATATCACGGCTTCTGCCGATTCACAGACTGGGCGGTATTTGTTGCATGCGATGAAGCATCCGATGCAGATGCGTCGGGTGGTGGGTGCTTCTGCGCGGGGCGGCGGCGCGGTCGCCTCATATGGCGGGGGTACGCCAAAATCGGCACCCACGCCACCGCCCCACGCAGAAGCTGTGGAAGCTGCGGCGGCTCCCCTGCAATGGCTCACCCTGACAGGCGCCAATTTGCACAACCTGCGCCAGGTCGATGTGCAGGTCCCACTCAAGCGCTTGGTGGCCGTCACGGGCGTCAGTGGCTCCGGCAAATCCACCTTGGCCCGCGACGTGTTGCTGGCCAATGTGCAGGCACTGGTCAGCCAACGCTCTACTTTTGCTGGACGCACCGCGCAAGACGCAGGCCAACGCGTGGCTTTGACCGCGTGCAGCGATGTGCAAGGCTTTGAGACGATTGACCGCGTGCTTGAAGTCGACCAAACGCCGATTGGCAAAACCCCACGTTCATGCCCGGCCACGTACATTGGCTTTTGGGACACGATCCGCAAACTGTTTGCCGAAACGCTGGAAGCCAAGGCGCGTGGCTACGCAGCCGGTCGCTTCAGCTTCAATACCGGCGAAGGCCGCTGCCCCAGCTGCGAAGGCCAGGGTATGCGCACCATCGAGATGAGTTTTTTGCCCGATGTGAAAGTGCCTTGCGAAACCTGCCGAGGTGCCCGTTTCAACCCAGAAACGCTGGCTGTCACTTGGCGCGGTAAGAGCATTGGCGATGTGTTGCAGATGGAAGTGGATGAGGCGGTTGACTTTTTTGCCAGCATGCCCAGCATCGCCCACCCGCTGCAGTTGCTCAAAGACGTGGGCCTGGGTTACCTCACTTTGGGTCAGCCTTCACCCACCCTGAGCGGTGGCGAGGCGCAGCGCATCAAGTTGGTGACCGAGCTCACCAAGGTGCGAGACGAAGTGGGCAAGCGCGGCAACAAGGCGCCGCACACGCTGTATGTGCTGGACGAACCCACTGTGGGCCTGCACATGGCCGATGTGGACAAGCTGATCAGCGTGTTGCACCGATTGGTGAATGCAGGCCACAGCGTGATCGTGATCGAGCACGACTTGGATGTGATCGCCGAAGCCGACTGGGTGATTGACCTGGGGCCCGAAGGCGGCAACGCCGGTGGCCGCATCGTGGCGGCCATGACGCCCGAGGCGCTGGTGATCTTGGGTACGCACACGGGCGTGGCGCTGGGGCCGGTGCTGGCGCGGGTGTGACCGGGACTGGGTTGCGCTTTCAATAGAATCAAGCCATGCCCCATTGCACTGCCTCCCCCATCGTCCTGGAACCCGAGTACATCGAAGGTTTTCGCCTGATCCATGAAGAAAAAATTGTATTCAACAAAACGCTTGGTCTGAAGCTGGTGCAAGTCACACCCGAAGGGGTTGAGGCACGCATTGATATGCGTCCTGAGCTGGTGGGACACTATGCTTACAACCGTATTCACGGTGGCGTCATCAGCGCTGTCTTGGACGCCATTGGCAGTGCTGCCGTTATGGCTGCGATGGCCGCCAAGCACATGGACGAAGCTCCGGAAAAGCGCCTTGCGCGCTTTGCCAAGCTGGGCACCATCGACTTGCGGGTGGACTACCTGCGCCCTGGCATTGGCGAGCACTTCACCATCACCGCCAACGCCTTGCGCGTGGGCTCGCGTGTAGGGTCATCCCGCATGGAGTTTTACGGACCCGATGGGACTTTGATGTCGACAGGCGCTGCGGCTTACATCGTCTCTTGAGCGCCTAACCGCCAAAACAACTGCCCCATCACTCGATTGGCACAGGCCTGGGCTTGCCTTGGTCGTCCACAGCCACATAGGTCAAGTTTGCTTCGGTGACCTTGATGTATTGGCCCTGCAACTGAAACCGTTCGGCAAAGACCTCCACCTTGACGGTGACCGAGGTGCGGCCCACGCGCACGATGCGCGAGAAAAACGACAGGATGTCGCCCACCTTGACGGCCTGTTTGAAGATGAATTCGTTCACCGCCACGGTCACCATGCGGCCGCGCACACGGCGCGCAGGCAAGACAGCCCCGGCCAAGTCGACCTGGGCCATGACCCAGCCGCCAAAAATGTCGCCACTGGCGTTGCAGTCAGCAGGCATGGGGATGACTTTGAGCACCAACTCTTGGTCAGTGGGCAAAGACACAGTGTCGGGGCGTTGGGGTTCAGACATGGGCACAATCGGTGTTCGTTAATGGTTGACGTTGAACTGGATTGTGTCTTATGCGCCCACACGGCGAAACCTCTTCCCCTGCAGCATCCCCTGGCCCACACGCCCACACGCCATCTGGCACCCAGTCTCCACAGGTAGCCAAGAGCGATTGGAAAACCCTGTCGCGTCTTTGGCCCTATTTGTGGCAATACAAATGGCGCGTGGTGATCGCGCTTGGCCTCATGGTGTGCGCCAAGTTGGCCAATGTGAGCGTGCCCCTGCTGCTCAAGGAATTGGTGGACGCCATGAGCATCAAGCCCAGTGATCCGAGCGCGGTGTTAGCGGTGCCGGTTGCGCTCTTGTTGGGTTATGGTGCTTTGCGTTTGATGACCTCGGCTTTCACTGAGTTGCGCGAGTTGGTGTTTGCCAAAGCCACGCAAGGGGCTTCGCGCAGCATTGCGTTGCAAACCTTCGAGCACCTGCATGCCTTGAGTTTGCGCTTTCATTTGGCGCGGCAGACGGGCGGCATGACGCGGGACATCGAGCGCGGTGTGCGCGGCATTGAGTCGCTGATTTCTTACTCGCTGTACAGCGTCATTCCCACCTTGTTGGAGGTGGCCTTGGTGTTGACGATTTTGGCGGTGAAGTTCGACGCTTGGTTTGCAAGCATCACTTTTGCGGCATTGGTTTTGTACATCTTCTTCACGGTTTATGTCACCGAATGGCGCACTCAGTTTCGCAAGCAAGCCAATGAATTCGATTCGGCTGCCCACACCCGCGCTATCGATTCGCTGTTGAACTATGAGACCGTCAAGTACTTTGGCAACGAGCGTTTTGAGGCCGGCCGTTACGACGAAAGTTTGGAGCGTTTGCGAGTGGCACGGCTCAAGTCTCAAACCACCTTGTCAGTTCTCAACACCGGCCAGCAGCTCATCATTGCCGCCGCCTTGGTGACCATGCTGTGGCGGGCCACCGAGGGTGTGGTGGCTGGGCGCATGACCTTGGGTGATTTGGTCATGGTGAACGCTTTCATGATCCAACTCTACATTCCGCTCAACTTTTTGGGTGTGCTGTACCGCGAGATCAAGCAAAGCCTGACCGATCTGGACAAAATGTTTGTGCTGATGGACCGCGAGCGTGAAGTGGCTGATGCGCCCGGTGCAGCAGCGCTGGTTTTGCAGGGTGCGCCCGATGTGGTGTTTGACCGCGTTTCTTTTGCTTACGAGCGCGATCGCCCGATCCTCAAAGACATCAGTTTCACGATTCCCGCTGGCAAAACGGTGGCGGTGGTCGGGCCTTCGGGTTCGGGCAAGTCCACCTTGGCGCGTTTGATGTTTCGCTTTTACGATGTGCAGCAGGGCTTTATTCGGATTGCAGGGCAAGACATTCGTCAGGTCACGCAGTCGAGTGTGCGCGGCGCTTTGGGCATCGTGCCGCAGGACACGGTGTTGTTCAACGACAGTGTGGCCTACAACATCGCTTATGGCCGCACGGGTGCCAGCCAGGTTGAGATCGAGGGCGCTGCGCGGTCAGCTCGCATCCATGACTTCATCGCCTCTACACCCAAGGGTTACCAGACTTCGGTGGGTGAGAGGGGCTTGAAGCTTTCAGGCGGTGAAAAGCAACGCGTGGCGATTGCCCGTACCTTGCTCAAAGACCCGCCAATTTTGGTATTTGACGAAGCTACGTCGGCTCTGGACTCGGCCAACGAGCGCGCGATTCAATCTGAGTTGGCCAATGTGGCGCAAAACAAGACCACGCTGGTGATCGCGCACCGCTTGTCCACGGTGGTGGATGCGCATGAAATTTTGGTGATGGAAGCCGGGCAGATCATTGAGCGCGGTAACCATGCCGAGTTGCTGGCTATCCAAGGCCGCTACGCCAACATGTGGGCGATGCAGCAGTCGGGCGAGTGAACGGGCGTTTTTTCAGCGCTCGTCAAAACTGATGACCACGCGCTGGCTGGTGGGGCGTGCTTGGCACGATAGGATGAAGCCTTGTTCGACTTCGGGTTTTTCGAGTGTGAAGTTCTTCTCCATCACGGTTGTGCCTTCCATGACCTTGCATCGGCAGGTGCAGCAGACGCCTGCTTTGCACGAATACGGCAGGTCCAGACCCAGCGTCAAAGCGATGTCGAGAATCTTCTCGTTGCGGTTCATGGGCATGTTGTAAGGCTTGCCGTCCAGCACCACGGTGAGCTGCACTTCGCCTTGTTCGCGCGTGGCAGGGTGGCCCAGCACGGCCTTTGCGCGGACTTCGGGGGCCAGAGCATCCAGCGTGGGTGAGCTGAAGCGCTCGGTGCGAATCCGCTCGGCTTTGACGCCAGCGGTCAGCAGGGCTTGTTCGGTGGCTTCGATCATGGCTTCTGGGCCGCATACGAACACCTCGTCCATGCTCCCTACGGGCAAGAAGGCATCGATGATCGCCTGCACCTTGACGCCGTCGATCCGCCCTTCGAGCAGGGGGACTTCTTGTGCTTGGCGCGAGAGGATGTGGATCAACGTCAGGCGCGAGGGGTAGCGGTCTTTCAGGTCTTGCAGCGCTTCGTTGAACATCACGCTGTCCATGCGGCGGTTGCCATAGACCAGGGTGAACTTGCTGTCGGGCTGGTCTTCGAGCGTGCTCGACAAGATGGACAAGATGGGCGTGATGCCCGAGCCTGCTGCAAAGCCCACACGGTGAATGGCGCGGGGGCGTTGCACCACAAAGCGACCGTCCGGTGGCATCACACGCAGGGTGTTGCCAGCCTTCAGTTGAGTCGCCGCCCAGTTGGAGAAAACACCACCTTCGACCGGGCGAATGCCTACTTCGAGCAGGCCATGTTTTTGCAATTGGCTGCGGGCCGAACTGATGGAGTAACTGCGGCGCACATCGGCACCATCGATGTCGGCGCGCAAGGTCAAGAACTGGCCGGGCTGGAAGTCGAAGCTGCTGCGCAGATCGGCGGGTACGTTCAGCGTGATCGCCACCGCACCGGCCGCTTCGGGGTTGACGCGTGCGATGGGGAGGTCATGAAATCGGGATGCGGACATGGCGTGACGTTGAGGCAGCTTGTGGCGACTCAGTAAGGTTTGAAGTAATCGAAGGGCTCCATGCAAGCCAGGCACCTGTAAAGGGCCTTGCAGGCGGTCGAGCCGAAATGGGAAGTTTCGGTGGTGTTGGCTGAGCCGCATTGTGGGCAGTTGACCACCTCAGGTTTGGCGCTGCGCGAGGCAAACTGCACCACATTGGCCGCGCCCGAGGGCGTGTTGGCGCAGGCATGTGGTGGGGCAATGCCGTAAGCACGCAGTTTTTCTTTGGCCGTGTCGGTCATCCAGTCGGTCGTCCAAGCCGGGGCCAGTTGCGTGACCACTCCGCCTTGCAAGCCGTGGGCTTGTAGCAGGGCTTTCACGTCGTCCTCGATCGCGCCCATGGCCGGGCAACCGCTGTAAGTGGGCGTGATGATCACTTCCAAACCCTCTGCGCCTTGTCGGACCTCGCGCAATATGCCCAGTTCGCGCAAGGAGACGACCGGAATTTCCGGGTCGGTCAGTTGCTCCAGCAGTGCCCAGGCGTGACGCACATCGGCGGTGTGTTCGGACGCAGAGGTGGGCGAAGCAGACGAGGCCATGGGGGCTGATTACCAGGTGGCTTGCGGGTGGGCGCGTGCGAGGCTTTGCATTTCAGCCAACACGAAACCCAGGTGCTCGGAATGGATGCCTTGTTTGCCCGTGGGCACAAAGCCGCCATCGGCGGGGCGTTGCAGAGTGGCTTCTTGCAGTGCCTCGTCCACGATCTGGTTCCAGTCGTTGCGCAAAGTGGCCAGGTCGGTGCCTGTGCCATTGGCCAGTGCCGCTGATTCGTGCGCGCTGTGGCTCCAAAACTCTTGGGTGTAGGGCAGCAATTGGTCGAGCGCCGCTTGCGCTTTGGCATTGGACGCGTCGGTGCCATCTCCCAACCGCACCAACCAGTCGCGCGAGTGGCGCAGGTGGTAACGCACTTCTTTGAGCGACTTCGCAGCGATCGCTGCCAGCTGTGTGTCCTGCGAGTTTTGCAGTTGGTCCCACACCAGCACCATCAGGCTGCTGTACAAAAAGTTGCGCATGATGGTGGTGGCAAAGTCGCGGTCGCCCACAGACGTGGCCGCCATCAAAGGCATATGGGGCAATTCGCACAGCGTGTAGTTCCTGAAGTCGGGCACATCACGGAAGTACGCCAGCGTGTCTTCAGTGGCACCACCGCCTTGCAAAGCCGCTGCGTGCTGGTAGAGCATGCGGGCCTGGCCGATCAGATCGAGGCTGTTGTTGGACAGCGCGATGTCTTCTTCAAGGATGGGTCCATGACCGCACCATTCGGCATTGCGCTGGCCAAGGATCAACGCGTTGTCTGCGAGGTGCAAAAGATATTCAGCGGGGGCATTCATCTGCACGCTCACATGTGGCCGACTTCGTCGGGGATCGCGTAGAAGGTCGGGTGGCGGTACACCTTGTCGCTGGCTGGATCAAAAAACTCGGATTTGTCATTCGGCTCGCTGGCCGAAATGCTGGCCGAGGGGACGACCCAGATGCTCACGCCTTCTTGGCGCCGGGTGTACACATCGCGCGCCATTTGCAGGGCGTGCGCTGAATCAGATGCGTGCAGGCTGCCACAGTGCTTGTGCTCCAGGCCTTGTTTGCTGCGGACAAAAACTTCCCACAGGGGCCATTCTTTCAATGCGGCGGAGCTCATGCAGCCTCCTTCAATTGGCGTGCTTGTTGTTTACGGGCGTGGGCAAGCGCAGCTTCGCGCACCCAGGCGCCGTCGTTCCAGGCCTTGACGCGGGCGCCCAGGCGCTCCTTGTTGCAAGGGCCATTGCCGTTCACGGTGGCCCAGAACTCGTCCCAGTCGATCTGACCATAGTCATGGGCTTGACGGGCTTCGTTCCACTTCAGATCGGGGTCGGGCAAGGTCACGCCCAAGACTTTGGCTTGCGGCACGGTGGCGTCCACAAACTTCTGGCGCAGGTCGTCGTTGCTGATGCGCTTGATGCCCCAGCGCATGCCTTGCGCGCTGTTGGGGCTGTCGGCGTCCGGCGGCCCGAACATGGCCAGGCACTTCCACCACCAGCGGTTCACGGCGTCCTGCACCATGGCTTTTTGTTCTGCGGTGCCTTGCATCATCACCAACAAGGCTTCGTAGCCCTGGCGCTGATGAAAGGATTCTTCTTTGCACACACGCACCATGGCACGGGCATAGGGGCCATACGAGCAGCGGCACAGGGGCACTTGGTTCATGATGGCCGCGCCATCGACCAGCCAGCCGACCACGCCCACATCAGCCCAGTTGAGTGTGGGGTAGTTGAAGATGGAGCTGTACTTGGCCTTGCCGCTGTGCAGTGCGTCCAGCATTTGGTCTCGGCTGGTGCCCAAGGTTTCGGCGGCGCTGTAGAGGTAAAGACCGTGGCCGGCTTCGTCTTGAACTTTGGCGATCAAAATCGTTTTGCGCTTCAAACTCGGGGCGCGGCTGATCCAGTTGCCTTCGGGCAGCATGCCCACGATTTCGCTGTGTGCATGCTGGCTGATCTGGCGCACCAGGGTCTTGCGGTAGGCCTCTGGCATCCACTCGCGGGGTTCGATGCGGCCGTCATTGTCGATGCGGGCGTCAAAAGCGGCTTGAAGTGCGGCGTCTTGGGTGCTCAGGGCTTTGGGCACGGCCTTCAGACCGGCCGACTTGACGTCCTCGGATGAATCCGGGACGCTGAAAGATTGGGTGTACATGGCGTGACTCCTGCGCCAAACAGGATGGGATGATCGCGGCGCAGTTGCCAGTATACCCATTAACCGACCGATCGGTCGGTTAATTTGAGCGCGGCGTGGTCAGGTCTTTCCCTGACGCCGCGTTTTCAAGCTCAAACCCCATGCAAGCTGGCAGATCAGCAGGCCTCACGCCGTTCAAGACGACTCTACAGCCCAGTTTTTGCCAGAACCACGCGCCAAAGCGGGGCCCACTATGTCCAGTGCTTTGCGAATTTGGTCTTTGAGCGTGAAGGGCGGGTTGATGACAAACATGCCACTGGCCACCAAACCGCCTTCATCGCCGGGTCCCCGGCCAATGGCCAGCGTGGCGTTGAGCCAAGGCTTTTGAGCCTGGTTGGACAAGGTGCGCAGGCGTTTGGGCAAGTCATGCGCCTCGGGGCGCGGGATGATCGGGTACCAGACCAGATAAGTACCAGTCGAAAAGCGCTTGAGGTATTCCTGAATGACGCTGGCGACCTTGCTGTAATCGGACTTGATTTCGTAGCTCGGGTCGATCAACACCATGGCCCGCTTGGATCCGCTGGCCGATGGTGGCGGTGGAAGCAGCTTTTTGAGCGCCTCAAAACCGTCTTCACGGCTGACAGTGATGGTGCGACCTGCCTCGAGTTGCGCAATGTTGGAGGTCAGGGACTTGCTGTCGGTGGGGTGCAATTCAAACAAACGCAGGCGATCACGCGAGGCATGGCGCATCAGTTTGTGCATCAAAAACGGCGAGCCAGGGTAGATCTTGGCTTGTCCGTTGGGGTTGAAGCTGGCAATTTGCGCCAAATAATCTTGCACGGGTTCGGGCAAGACATCGATTTTTTCGGCAGCAGCCAATAATTTGAACAAGCCGTCTTCGGCTTCGCCTCCTTTTTGGGCGTAATCACCGTCCAAACGGTACAACCCGGCTCCGGCGTGGGTGTCAATGAGGGTGATGCCGGCCTCTTTTTGCATGAGGTGGCGCATGGTGGCGAGCAAAGTGATGTGTTTGAGCACATCGGCATGGTTGCCCGCGTGGAAAGCGTGTCGGTAACTGAACATGGCTTGATGGTAACCAATAACTTCCGCAAGTCCTTGATTTTTCGTATAATGGAGGGCTTCGCAGCGATTTTGTGGCCCCGCGGCGAAGACGCCCAAACCTGAAAAGGTTCAAGCAATCTCCCACCTAAGAGGTTCCCAACAGAGGAACACCGACCGTGGAAAAGGGCCCGACAAACCTTTCTTCAAAGAGAAAACTCATGACAACTACTTTCAGCGCCAAACCCGCTGAGGTCGTGCACGAGTGGTTTGTGATTGACGCGACCGACAAGGTCCTCGGACGAGTAGCCAGCGAAGTTGCTCTCCGTTTGCGCGGCAAACACAAGGCCATTTACACGCCTCACGTCGACACAGGTGACTACATCGTCATCATCAATGCTGCCCAGCTCAAAGTGACTGGCACCAAGACGATCGATAAGATTTACTACCGCCATTCCGGCTATCCAGGCGGCATCACTGCCACCAACTTCCGCGACATGCAAGCCAAGCACCCTGGCCGCGCACTCGAGAAGGCTGTCAAGGGCATGCTGCCCAAGGGCCCACTCGGTTACGCCATGATCAAGAAACTCAAGGTGTATGGC